>NZ_JBIUXT010000013.1:0-209641 GCF_044744145.1 Streptomyces sp. NPDC087422
TGATACGGATTTCGAGGAGGTGCCCCGGCCCGGCACCGACCAGGCACAAGCGGCACCCGCAGACGACAAAACACCCGCACGGGTGGGCGGGCGGGAAAAGGAGGCAAGACACGAAGGGCGGAGGCGGGTTCGTTAGGGTGCGGGAAGGGGGTGAGGGGCGGTGGTGGACGGTGGAACCGTCGCAGGAGTCGCCGCGTCCACCGCGGCGCTGCTGACGCTGCACCTGCTCGCCAGCCACCGCACCGCCGGCCTCGCCGCCGCCGCCGCGGCCGGCGCCGTCGCGATGGCCACCGCCACCGCCGCCGCGGCCGGCCTGAGGCCGTGGAACGTCGCGGGCACCGCCCTCGTGGCGGCGGGCGCCGCGGCCGTCGCATGGGCCCTGGGCCGCTCGCGGAAACGCAGGCGCGCCGAGCGCTCGGCCCTGGCCGCGTACCGTACCGGCGCACCCCAGATCCCCCGCTTCGCGGCCCTCGCGGAACGCGACCGGCTCGCGGTCGAGTTGCACGACGTGGCCGCCCAGCGCCTGACGGCGATCGTGGTCTCCGCCGCGGCGGCGCAGCGCCTCGCCGACCCCGAGCGCACGGCGGCGGCGCTGCGCCACGCGGGCACCGCCGCCCGCCAGGCGATCGCGGAACTCGACGTCCTCACCGACCACGCGGACGAAAGGGCGGCGGACCTCGACGCCGTCGCGGCCCTCGCCGCCGAGGCCGGCGCCCATTACGAGTGCACCGCCGCGGCGGTCCCCGCGCCGACCGCCGCCCTCGCGTACCGCGTCGTGCGCGAGGCCCTGACCAACGCGGCGCGCTACGCCCGCGGTTCGGCGATCCGTATCGCCGTCGAGGCTGCCCCCGGCGTGGTCACGGTCACGGTCGGCGACAGCGGCGGCACGGCGCTCGAACCCCGCCTCGGCACGGGCCACGGCCTGGCCGGTCTGCGGACGACCGTGGCCGCCGCCGGGGGCACGCTCCGTTACGGCCCGGACGGCCCCGGCTGGACGGTGCGGGCCGAACTCCCGGTCGCACAAGCCGCGTCCGGCCGGACGCCCGGCGGGACACCCGACCGCCGCCGCCCCCTGTGGCGGGGTCCCACCGCGCTCGACTGGGCGCTGGTCGTCCTGGCCGTCGCGCTGTCGCTCGGCGCGAGCCTGCTCTCGGACGACGTGCCCGACTCGTTTCGCGGGCTGCTGCCGAGCGTGTCGGTGGTGGTCCTGTCCGGGCTGCACGCGGTGCCGTTGGGGTGGCGGTCGCGGGCGCCGGGGGCGGGGCTGGTGGCGGTGCTGTCGGCGCTGGTGCTGTGGTGGGGGTGCGACAGGGCCGGGTGGACCCGGCCGCCGGTCAGTGACATTTTCCTGGTCTATTGGTGGGTCGAGCTGACGTTCGTCTTCAGCGCGGGCGCGTATCTGGCGGTGCGGCGCGGGCTGATGGCGCCGGTGGCGGTGGCCGTGACCGGCGGTCTCGCGCTGGCCAGCGCGGACGGCATCACCGGCAGCAGGACGGCGGCCTGGGCGGCGCTGACCGGGCTGCTGGCGGTGCCGTCGTTCGCGCTGTGGTGGCTGGGTCTGGCCACCGCCCGGCGGCGGGAGCGGCGCGGGGCGGTGGCGGCGCGGGGGCGGGAACGGCTCGAACGGGACGCCGACGCCGCCGTACGCGACCAGCGCCGCCTGATCGCGGCGGGCCTGCTGCGTACCGCCCGGCAATACGCGGCGAATGTGGCGGACGCGGCCGACGCGGGACGGCTCGACACCGTTCTCGACGAGGCGCGCGCGGCCCTGGGCGCGCTCCGCGAACTCCTGCGTGACCTGCGCGGCCGGGACGGCGTGAGCACTCCGCCGCCAACGGTGGCGGGGATCGCCGCACTGGCGGGCCGGTACGGCGCGACCGTCCGCTACCGGGGGCCGCACCGGGCGGTGACCGTCGTCGTGGGGGTGGCCGCGTACCGGGTCGCGGCGCTGCTGCTCGCCGAGGGCGTCACCCTCACCGTGCTGCGCCTGGACGCGGGTGTCGAACTCACCGCGCCGCCGCCCGGCGGCCCCGGCGCCCTGCGCCGGGTACGGGCGGTGGCCGACGCGGTGGGCGGTACGCTCACCAGGACCGACGACGACGCGGTGCGCGTGTGGCTGCCGGAGGTGTTCCCATCACGATCAGGGTGACGGTCGCCGACGACCAGGCGGTCGTACGCGCGGGCATCGCGGCGATCGTCGACGCGGAGCCCGGCCTGTCGGTCGTCGGCCAGGCCGACGACGGGGAGTCGGCGGTGGCGCTCGCTCTCGAACTGCGCCCGGACGTCGCGCTGATGGACATCAGGATGCCCGGCACCGGCGGTCTGGCCGCCACGGCCCGGATCGTCGCGGGCGCCCCCGCCACCCGTGTCATCGTGCTCACCAGCTTCGACCTCGACGAGTACGTGTTCGCCGCGCTGCGCGCCGGGGCCGTCGGCTTCCTGCTCAAGGACGCCGAGCCGGAACGGGTCGTGGACGCCGTACGGGTGGTAACCGGCGGGGCCGCCCTGCTCGACCCCGCGGTGACCGGACGGCTGATCGAGCGGTACGCCGCCGGGCCCGTCCCCGCCGACCCGGCGCGGCTGGCGCGCCTCACCCCGCGCGAGACCGAGGTCCTGCGGCACGTGGCGCGCGGCCTGGCCAACGCCGAGATCGCCGCCGTCCTGGGCATCAGCCCGGCCACCGTCAAGGACCATGTCGCCGTGGTCCTCGGCAAGCTGGGCGTACGCGACCGGGTCCAGGCGACGATCGCCGCGTACGAGACGGGTCTGGTCCGCCCCGGAGCCGGCTGAATCCGCCGCCCCCGCCCCCGTACGAGACAGATCTGAGCCGCCGCGGCCGGTCGGGCCCCCCGCCGCGCGGCGGGGGTCGGGACCCCGCCGACCAGCGGATTTCGCCGAACGCCGGTCGTCCGGGCGCACGACGACCGGGTGACCCGCGCGTACCTAGCCTCGGCGGCATGGCACTGAGACTTCCCCCGCTTCCCGCGCTTCCCCCGCTCGCCCGCCGCATATTCGGCGGCGTCCTCCTCGTCGTCACCGTGGCGCTGACGCCCGTCACCGCGACCGCCGGTTTCTTCGCGGCGGCGTTCGCGACCGCGAACGTCCCGTTGCTCGCCCTGTGCGGCCTGGTGGTCGCCGCGGGGACGGCCGCGGCGCTCGGCCGAGGGGCGTTCGCCCTGCTCGGCAAGGGCGGCCTGCGGGCGACCTGCGTCCTCACCGGCGTCCTGCTCCTCGGCGTCTGCGCGCTCGCCGCCGGTACGGTCTTCCGCCCGATGCCGACCTCCGCCTCGGCCCCGGTCCCGGCGGACGTCAGATTCTGGAATCTGCCGACCGGCTCACGGATCGCCTATGTGCACGCACCCGCCGTCGGCACCCCGAGGCCGACCCCGGTCGTCTTCCTGCACGGCGGCCCCGGCACCCCGTCTGAGGGCATCCCCACCGGCGGCCGGGAGTTGGCCGCGGACGGCTTCGACGTCTACGCGTACGACCAGGTGGGCGCCGGACGCTCCACCCGGCTCTCCGACGTCACCGGGTACACGGTGGCGCGCCAGGTCGCGGACCTCGACGCGATCCGCCGCACGATCGGGGCGGACCGGATCATCGTCGTCGGCCAGTCGTGGGGCGGTTCGCTGGCCGCCCAGTACCTGCTGGCGCACGGCACGCACGTCGCCAAGGCCGTGTTCACCTCGCCCGGCGCGCTGTGGGGCCACGAATTCCCCGGCTCCGCGGCGGGAGACCCCTGGGACCACCTGACACCGGCCCAGCGGGCGGCCCGTGACCGGCTGGACAGCAAGCCGCGGCTGATCGCCGCCAGTCTGCTGCTCCAGATCAACGCGCGCGCCGCCCACGCCCTGGTGGGCGACGGCGAACTCGACCACTGGATGCACGAGGTGGCCCTGCTCGGCAAGGACACCACCTCCTGCGCGGACGCCGCGGCCTCGGAGGCGCACGCCAACCCCCAGGGCTTCTACAGCAACCAGATGACCGTCAAGGACTTCGAGCAGCTCCCCGACCCGCGCCCGAGGCTGCGCGCGATCCGCGTTCCGTCCCTGGTCATGCGGGGAAGCTGCGACTTCATCAAGCCCGCCGTGACCGAGGAGTACCGGCAGACCCTCCCGGACTCCCGCATCGTGCACGTCAAGGACGCGGGCCACGCCATCTCCCACGACCAGCCCGCCCTCTACACCGCCCTCCTGCGGTCCTTCCTCCTGGACCGCCCCCTGCCGACGCCCGCCTCCTGAGCCGAGGACGCGGAGGGGACGGCGCGGGGCGCGGTCAGGGCGCGGTCAGGGCCTCACGCCAAGTGACCGGTGTCGTTCCAGCGCTCGATCGCCGGGGCGCCGTAGGCCCAGCCGAGGATGGACAGGGAGGCGGGGTCGAGGCGGAGGGCGCCGGCGAAGGACGGGGCGAGGTCGAGCCAGCGGGCCCCGAGGACGCGCAGGAAGTGCCCGTGGGCGAAGACGAGGACGTCGCGCTCGGCGGACCGCGCCCAGGAGACGACCTGGTCGGCGCGCGCGGCGACCTCGGCCAGCGCCTCGCCGCCCGGCACGCCGTCGCGCCAGATGGTGAAGCCGGGCCGCAGGTCCTGGAGCTGGGCGGGCGTCAGGCCCTCGTAGTCGCCGTAGTCCCATTCGACCAGCGCGTCCCACTCCTTGGCGGCGCCGCCGAAACCGGTGAGGTCACAGGTCTCGGCGGCCCGCAGCAGCGGACTCGTGCGGACCTCGACGTCGGGAAGTCCGTTCCAGGGCCCGCGCGCGAGCCGCTCCCCGAGGATCCGGGCGGTGCGCCGCCCCTCCTCGGTGAGGGGGATGTCGGTACGGCCGGTGTGCCGCCCGGACAGGGACCATTCCGTCTGGCCGTGTCTGACCAGAAGAATGCGCGGAGCCATGCGGCGGTGCCTTTCCTAGGAAACGGGCCCCCATCATCGCTCACGGCCCCGCTGTCCCCGCCCTCACGGCCCCGCCGTCCCCGCCCTCAGAGCCCCTGGCCGCCGCCGAGCAGACCCTCCAGCAGCCCTTCGAGGCCGAATTCGTACTGCGCGGACCCCTGGTCCTGGGCGCAGAGGAGTTCGGGCGCGAGGCTGACGAGGGCGGGGTAGACGTCGGGCGGCAGGGCGTCGATCTTGGCGCGGACCCGGTCGCGTACCCCGTCCTCGCACAGGGCGCGGGCCCGCCGGGTGTTCCACAGGGCGGAGCCGACGGTGTACTGCATGAGGGCCACGTGCGCGTGGGCCGCGTCGGCGCGGCCGAGCCCCGCGCGCCTGAGCAGGTCGAGCATGCGGTCGATGACGGCTATGGCGTCGTCGCCGCGCAGCGGCCTGATGGTGAGGAGCTGGAGCGCGGAGGGGTGCTCGGTGAAGAGCCCGTAGACGCCGCGGCAGACCTCCCGCAGCTCACCTCGCGGGTCGCCCGTGCCGGTGGGCGGAAGCTCTATCGTGTCCATCAGACGCTGTGCCACAGCGTCGCTGATCTCGTCCTTGCCCCGGAAGTGGGAGTAGACCGCCATGGTGCCGACGCCGAGTTCCTGGGCGAGCGCGCGCATGGTGAACGCCTCGGCGCCCTCGCGGTCGAGGAGGGTGATCGCGGCGTCGAGGATACGGTCGGGGTTGAGCGAGTTGCGGGGAGCGCGGCGCCGTGGGGAGCGGACCGGCTGGGTGACGGACATCCGATTCTCTTGTTTCTCGTACTCAGTCGTACTTCAGTCGTACAACAGTCACGCTGGGGTGCCTCGTGCGACGGGGTACGCCGAGGCCGGAACGTCGCCAACACGTCGAGGAATACGCCGAGGAAGGCAACCCGGAGAGCGGACCGGGCGTCCTCGACTGCACATACCCCTGCTACGGAACGTTGAACACCGTACGATGTCGGAGTTTCTTCCGTAGTTCTGGGCCGGTGTACGTGGCGTTTAGCGTACGTCGTACGGTAGAGGGTACGCGCCAAGACCATGACCGCCCGCCCGCGGCCTTCGGAGAACCTGGAGAGACGCCCGCATGACGATCACCGCCACCGCGCCGCGCGCCGCCGCCTACCGGGGGAAGCTGCGCTGGTGGACCGAGCTGCCGCTCATCGCGGTGATTTACGCGCTCTACTCCGGCGCCCGCCTGCTGGTCAGGGGGGATGTGGACGACGCCGTCGAACACGGCGCGGACATCCTGCACTTCGAGCAGCTCCTGCACATCGATCCGGAGCGCTGGTTCAACAAGCTCTTCACGCAGCACGCCTTCCTGGGCGTGCCCGCGGACTTCGCGTACGCGTCGCTGCACTATGTGGTGACGCCGAGCATCCTGATCTGGCTGTGGCGCCGCCGCCCGACGCACTACAGGGTGGCGCGCACGTGGCTGATGATCTCGACGCTGATCGGTCTGGTCGGCTTCACCGTGGCGCCCACCGCGCCGCCGCGGCTGATCGGCGGCGGGCACGGCTTCATCGACACGATGGCGCAGTACGGCTCCTACGGCTGGTGGGGCACCGACGCGAGCGCGCCGCGCGGTATGGGACATCTCACCAACCAGTACGCGGCGATGCCCAGCCTCCACGTGGGCTGGTCGCTGTGGTGCGGGATCATCCTGTGGCGCTACGGGCGGAACAGGGTGGTGCGCACCCTGGGCGTGCTCTACCCGGTGACGACGGCGTGTGTCGTGATGGGCACCGCCAACCACTATCTGCTGGACGCGGTGGCCGGTGTCGCCGTGATGGGCCTGGGCTATCTGCTGGCGAAGCCCGCGCTGCGGGTCGCCGACCGGCTGCTGGCGCGCGTGAAGGAAGCCCTGGGCAGGCAGACGGCCGAGGAGACGGAGCCGGTGTCCGGTGCGTCGTCCGCGGTGGTCGCCGCGCACGTCGCCAATACGGCGCAGGTCTCCAACGGCACTCACGTGTCCAACGGCACGCAGGTGTCCAACGGCGCGCATGCCACGGGCGTCAGCGGTGTCGCCGCGAGCATTCCGGCACCCGGCGGTGGCGCCTCCGTACCGAAGCCGCGGACCGTGTCCGTACCGCCCGGCGCGGACGGGCCGGACGACGCCGACGACCCGCGTGCGGCGGGCGAACACGCCGGACAGAGCCGGATGTCGTAGCCGAGTGCCACACTTTCGCGGGTGAGCACTACGCACCACCACCACTCGCTGCGGGAACGGCTGGCCGCGCTGCGCGGCCCCGACACCGCGCCACGGCCGCTCGACGCACGGGCGCTGGCCGCGCTGGCCGCCAACCCCGGCTGCCGCCGCCGCGCGCTGCTGGACGCCGCCGGGGTCGACAAGGGCGCGGTCGCCGAAGTGCTGGGCGCGCCCGCCCGGTTCGGCCAGTCCCGCTTCGCCTTCTCGCGCGGCCACGCCTTCGAGGCCCGCGTCAAACGGGACGGCTGCGCCGAGTTGCTGCGGCTGCTGGGCGCGGCGGAGACGGCGGCGGGGATTCCGGAGTCCGCCGAGGTCCCCGATCTGTCGGCGGCGGGGCCCGAGGGCCGGGCGGCCCGTACGCGGCTGGCGCTCGCCGAGGCACCGGCCGGTTCCTGGACGCTGCTCGACCATCCGCTGCTGGCCCTCGAGGTCGCGGGGTCGCTGGCGTATCTGGAGCCGGACGCGGTGGCGGTGCGGCCCGACGGGTCCTGGACGGTGGTGGAGATCAAGTCCTTCCCGATCCTGGACGGCGGCGCGGACGCGCTGAAGGTCGGCGCGGCGGCCCGGCAGTCCGCGGTGTACGTGCTCGCGCTCGACGAGGTGGCGGCCGGCCGGACCCGGCCCGACGTCCTGCTGGTCTGCCCGAAGGACTTCTCGAATCTGCCGACCGCCGAGTGGGTCGACGTCCGCAAGCAGCTCTCGGTCACCCGGCGGCAGTTGGCCCGGCTGACCCGGATCGAGGAGATCGCGGCGGCCCTCCCCGAGGGCACCACCTTCGACCTGCGGTACGGCGCGGACGGCAGTACGCCGACCCGGCCGCGGATCGACCTGACCGCCGCCGTGGACGCGGTGCCCGCCGCGTACGCGCCCGAGTGCCTGTCGACCTGCGAGCTGGCGTACCACTGCCGTGACCGGTCGCGGGCGGACGGCTGCGTGGAGTCGCTCGGCCGCAGTCTGCGCGGCGAGCTGGGCACCCTGACGACGGTGGAGGCGGTGCTGTCGGCCGCGCACGGTGAGGCCGGTGACCCGGCCGACCCGGCGGTGGCGGCCCTGCGCAGGGCGGCGGCCCTGCGGGCCGAGGCGCTGTCCGCCCGGGAAGAGGCACCCGCGCTGCCCGCCCAGGCGGCCGTACGGGACCAGGCACCGGACGACGCCGCCGTACGGGACGGTGCCGCATGTCGTTGATGAACACGCTCGCGCGGGCCGAGGCCGTCGCGACGGGCCGGGCCGTGCCCGCGGCGACCGTACGCCACCGGCACCTGGCCGAACGGCCGCTGGTGCTGGTGCCGTTGACGACGGCCGGTGAGGCGGGCGCGCCGCTGGGCGCGATGGTGGGCACGGACCGGGCGGCGCCCGAGCTGCTGGTGGTGCCGCAGCCGCTGGACCGGGAGCTGCGCTTCGGCTTCTTCGCCGGACTCGCGGGCGCCGTACTGCCGTTGATGGACGCGTACGCGGACGACGTCGAGGTGGAGCCCGCGACCCGCAACCGCGTGGGGGCACCTCCCAGCCGCCGGGCTGGGGGAGAGTCGGAGGTCTGCGCGGACGCGCCGCAGATCGTGGTGCCGAACAGCGCGGCGCTGGAGTACGTCCGCCTGCTCGGCCGGTCCACGCGCTTCCTGCGGACGGTCGAGGACCCGGACGCGCCGCACCCCGTCCCGGTGCCGGTGCCGCTGCTCGGCCGCTGGCTGACGCATTACGGGGAGCGGGCGCGTACGCCGGGCAGCGCGCTGCTGGTGGCCATGACGGAGCTGCTGACCCGGCACTGGGCGACCGGGCAGAGCTCGATGGAGGACCAGCACCTGGGCGGCCTGCTCGGCTGGATCGACCCGCCGGACGGGCTGGACGGGGCGGTCGCCGCCGAGCGCGCGCAGACCGACCGCGCCGCCGACGGGCTGCTGCTGAGCCCGCCCGCGGGTCCCGCGACCGACCCGGTCTTCGACAACCGTGTGCTGGCCCCCGCGATGGCCCGCTACGACGCGGCGCGTACGGCGGCGGAGGCCGACCCGGCCGGGGCCGCCGCTGAGCTGGCCGCGGCCGAGGCGGAGGTACGGCGGCTGGTCGGCTCCCAGCTCCGGCCGACCTGGGACGACGTGTGGCGCGGCCTCGACCTGCTGCGGGCGCTGCCCGAGGGCGCGCATGTGGCCGACCGGTGGAAACGCGACCGCTGGTCGTTCACCGGGCACCGCGACCGGCTGCGCGCGGGTGAGCCGCCGCAGCCCAAGCGGGACGGCGCCATCGCCGCCGCGCAGAAGCTCGCGGGCCGCGAGACGGCCCAGGCGCGGGTCTCCGCGCAGGAGGCGCTGGACGACCCCCTGACGATGGCGGCCAGGCGGCTGGCGGGCGAGGCGTTCGCGGGCGAGGTCATCGGCGTCGAGATGACGTACTCCGAGGGCAAGCGGCCGATGCCCCGCCCCCTCCTGACCATCCGCACCCACGACCTCCCCCAGGCCGAGCCCGGCACCAAGGCGTACCGCTCCGTGCCGGGCGCCAAGTCCGCGCAGAGCGCCGAAGTGGTCTCGGTGGCCCCGGACGGCAGCGGCGCCACCGCGCCGGGCGGCGGTCCTGCGGCCGGGCCGGAAGGCCGGTTCGTGGTGGTGGTGCGGCTCACCGGGGGGATGGGGAGCGGGCGGACGCCGAAGGAGGGGTCGGTGCCGGGGGCCGGTGACCGGGTGGACTTCACCTTCTTCGAGCACGATCCGCGCGGCGGCCCCGGCCTGCCGGAGCCGGAGCAGACACCGTGGACGCACGGCGGCCCGCCCGACGCCGGGACGCCGCCCGGCACACCGCCGACCGCTGACCCGCCCGACCCCGTGACCGCGGAGGACTACCTGTGACGCAGCCCGTGCGAGCCGACGGCCCGGACACGGACGGACACGTACCGGAGAGGTGGGACAGAAAGGACGGGTTCGACGCGGGCAGGGCCGCCGCCGAGGCGACGGCCGCGATCCTGGAGAGCACGCTGCACGGCACCGCCCGCGGGGTCGTGGTCGACTCGCCGCCCGGCGCGGGCAAGTCGACGCTCGTGGTGCGCGCGGCACGCGAACTGGCGGCGGCGGGCGAGTCGTTGATGATCGTCGCGCAGACCAACGCGCAGGTCGACGACCTCGCGGACCGGCTCGCCACCGCCGAGCCCGACCTGCCGGTGGGCCGGCTGCACGGCGCCGAGTCGCCGCCCGACAAGGCGCTCGACCGGCACCCGGCGCTGATGAAGTCCAGTTCGGTGGCGGATCTGCGGGCCTGCGAGGTGGTGATCGCGACCGCGGCGAAGTGGGCGTACGTGAAGGACACCGAGCCGTGGCGGCACGCCATCGTGGACGAGGCGTACCAGATGCGGTCGGACGCGCTGCTGCAAGTGGCGGGGCTCTTCGAGCGGGCGCTGTTCGTGGGCGACCCCGGGCAGTTGGACCCGTTCAGCGTGGTCGGCGCGGAGCAGTGGGCGGGGCTGAGCTACGACCCGTCGGCGAGCGCGGTGGTGACGCTGCTCGCGCACAATCCGGGGCTGCCGCAGCACCGGCTGCCGGTGTCCTGGCGGCTGCCCGCGTCGGCGGCGCCCCTGGTGTCGCGCGCCTTCTACCCGTACACCCCGTTCAGGAGCGGTACGGACCACGGCGACCGGCGGCTGGTGTTCGGGGTGCCGGGCGACGGCGGCGGGCCCGACCGCGTCCTGGACGAGGCGGCGGCCAGCGGCTGGGGGCTGCTGGAGCTGCCCGCCCGGCACACCCCGCGCACCGACCCTGAGGCGGTACGCGCGGTGGCCGCGGTGGTGCGGCGGCTGCTGGACCGCGGGGGTCTGACGTACTCCGCGCCCGATCCCGGCCCGGCGCCGCTGACCGCGGACCGGATCGCGGTCGGCACCGCGCACCGGGACCAGGCGGCGGCGGTGCGCGCCGCGCTGGCCGACGTCGGCGTCGCCGGGGTCACGGTGGACACCGCGAACCGTCTCCAGGGCCGCGAGTTCGACGTGACCGTGGTGCTGCACCCGCTGTCCGGCCGCCCCGACGCCACGGCGTTCCATCTGGAGACCGGGCGGCTGTGCGTGCTGGCCTCCCGGCACCGGCACGCGTGCATCGTGGTGTGCCGCGCGGGCGTGGCCGAACTCCTCGACGAGCACCCGTCCTCCGAGCCGGTCCAGCTCGGTGTCACGGTCAAGTTCCCCGACGGCTGGGAGGCCAACCACGCGGTCCTGGCGCACCTCGCGGAACACCGGGTGAGCTGGCGGCCGTGAGCGCGGTCGCTCACCCGAATGGAGGGGGTCTTGCGTGGGCGCGGGACAATGGTGTGCGTGATCGATTCCGGAGGTAGCCGTATGTCAGAGCCGCAGTCGGCTCAGAACGCGCAGGGCGGTGGGTCGCGGGAGGCGGCGCCGCGGCCCAGGCGGCCCGCGTCGCTGAGCTTCGAGCCTGCCGCGACGGTGGAGGATCCGGAGCACTTCTTCGACCTGGAGTCGATGGACGATCCGGGACGGATGCTGGCGCGGGCGACGGAGCTGGCGACGGCTTTCCGTACGGCCGCCGACCGGGCCACGGACTTCCAGGCGATAGCCGCCGCGCAGCTCACCGATCCGCGCCGCTTCGACCGGCTGACGTACGCGGGCCTGGCCGAGCGCGCGGGGTGGACCGAGGACTACGCGAAGCGGATGGTCGAGTACGGCGAGGGCCTGATCGCGGGCGGCGGCGCCCCCTAGCGCCTGATCGCGGGCGGCGGCGCCCCCTAGGACGTGTCCGCGGGCGCTTCCGGCTCCCCTGGCGGCTGCCGTGACCGTCACGCCGCCGGGGGCCGCCGCAACCGTGCCCCGCATATGCGTCGCGGCAAGGTACCCCCTCTCCCACCCTCCTGTCCCGAATTCGTCCGATTGCGCCGACCGCGCCGGAAGCGGCCGGTACCTGTAGATGCCATGGAAGAATGGCAAGGGACCGGAAGCATCGCGGCCGTGACGCATGCCGTCACCGAGGTCGTCACCGAAGCCCAGCGGCGTCGGCACACGTCGTACGTCACCCCGGAGGGCGCCGAGTGGCTGGCCTCGGCCAGCGCCTTCCCGCGCAGCGTGCGGGCGCTGTGGTCGGCCCGTCCGACGGCGCCGAGCGTGCTGCCGTGCGGTACGGCGTTCGATGTGGTGAACCTGTCGGCGCTGTTCGGCCGCAGACTCCTGGAGCAGTTATGGGCGTCGGGCCCCGGCAGCGGCCCGGTGGCCGTGCACCGCGGGCGGCTGCTGCTGCTCGTCGCGCCGGGTACGGCGCAGCGGCTGCCGTACCTGCTGGACTGGGAGGAGTGGGGCCAGGCGGTGCCGCCGATGCTCTGTCACGGCAGCGGCGACGCGGTGACCGTACCGCCGCTGTACGCGCCGCAGGACGGCGCCGAGGCCGGCCAGGACTCCGGTTGCGATCCGGGGGCAGGGCTGTCCCGCTGGCTGGTGGCGCCCGACACCCGGCACCCCTGGCTGCCGGGCGCGGACGTGGTCCTCTGGGCGTGCGTGCGGGCGGCCAGGTCGGCGCCCGCGAAGACCGTTCCCGCCCTGGTCAGCACCCCTGGAACGGCCTGAGTCATATCGATTTCCGCTCCCCGTGGCCGGATGCTAAGGTCTACGACGTCAGCAGGCGCCGCTAGCTCAGTTGGTTAGAGCAGCTGACTCTTAATCAGCGGGTCCGGGGTTCGAGTCCCTGGCGGCGCACAGACGGTCGAAGGCCCCTCGCGGAAGCGGGGGGCCTTCTTCGTATGAACGTCCAGGCATGCGGACGCGCCGTCCGGGTGGCCGACGGCCCGCACCACGACGACCCTGGAGCCATGGTGGACTGGCTGGCCGACGCGCACCGGACGCGGATCGCGGACACCGGCCGTGAGCCGCTCTTCCTGCTGCTGGTCGGACTGATCGGCTCCTTCCTGTTCATCCGGTTCAGCGTGCGGATGATCCGGCGCGGGGTGAAGTGGTGGCCGGGCAATGTGCAGCCCGGCGGCCTGCACATCCACCATGTGGTGTTCGGCCAGGCGATGATGCTGATCGGCGGCATCGGGTCGTTCGCCGTACGCGGCGGCCCGGCGGTGCACGACGTGCTCGCGCTGGTCTTCGGGATCGGCTGCGGCCTGGTGCTGGACGAGTTCGCGCTGGTGCTGCACCTGAAGGACGTCTACTGGAGCGAGCAGGGCCGCCAGTCGGTCGACGCGGTGATCCTCGCGGTGTCGGTGATCGGGCTGCTGCTGATCGGCCAGGCCCCGCTGGGCGGATTCGTCGTCGGGGAGTCGTACCAGCAGTATCTGAGCGCCGGGGTGCTGATCGGCTTCGTGGTGGTGTGCCTGTCCAAGGGCAAGGTCTGGACGGGGCTGCTCGGGGTGATGGTGCCGGTGCTGGCGATCGTCGGCGCGCTGCGGCTGGCCCGCCCGGCCAGTCCGTGGGCGCGCTGGCGGTACACCTCCCGGCCGCGCCGGATGGCCAGGGCCGAGCGGCGCGAGGACCGGATCCACCGGCGGATGGTCGCGATGAAGACGGCCATGATGGACGCGGTGGCGGGCGCGCCGCTGCCGTCGTCGACGCCCGCGCGCAAGCCCGCGCGGCGGCCGACGATCGTGGAGCTGCCGCCGTCCAGGATCGAGACGCTGCTGGCCCGCGTGCTGCGGCCGTTGCGGCAGCCGGGTGCGGCCTTCACCGTCTGGTACCTGCGGGTGGTGTGCGCGGTCAACGCGGTGACCGGGGTGATCGCGCCGTTCCGCGACCGGGTGCGGGCCGCCTCGAACGGCGAGTTCTTCACCGCCTTCCTGGTCAGCCCCGGTTTCACCGGCGCGGTGCTCGCGCTGGTGCTGTCGGTGAGCCTGCGCCGCCGCAAGCGGGCCGCCTGGATCGTCACGACCGTGCTGACCGGCGGATACACACTGCTGTGCCTGGCGGGTGTGGCGGCGCTGCCGGTGACGCGCGGGCATCCGTTCAACTGGGTGTCGCTGGGGGTGACCGGGCTGGTGCTGTTCGCGCTGCTGGTGTCCAGGACGGTGTTCAACGTGCGCGGCGAGCGGGGCAATGTGGCGCTGGGGCTGACGACCTTCGTCGTCGGCGGCGCGGTGGCGATCGGCCTGGGCACGCTGCTGGTGCACGCGACGGACGAGCTGCCGCCGCGCCAGTGGGGGGCCAGTACGCGGTACACGCTGGTGCGGGTGCTGACGGTGTCCGGTCTCTTCGACCTGCCCGAGATCCGGGTGCCCGGCTGGACGGACCTGGCGATCAACGTCCTGAGCGTCGCGCTGATGCTGCTCATCCTGCTCGCCTTCTTCCGCTCGCCGCGCGGCCGGGACCGGCTGCTGCCCGCGGACGAGCGGCGGCTGCGGGCGCTGCTGCGGGTGTACGGGCGGCGCGACTCGCTCGGCTACTTCGCGCTGCGCCGCGACAAGGCGGTGTCCTGGACCCCGGAGCGGGACGCGGCCGTCCTCTACCGCGTGGTGAACGGGGTCGCGCTCGCCTCCGGTGACCTCGTCGGCGACCGGGCGGCCTGGCCGCGGGCCGTCGACCACTGGCTGGACACGGCGCGGCGGCACGCCTGGGTCCCGGCCGTCACCAGCGCGGGGCCCGCGGCGGCCGTGGTGTACGAGGCGGCCGGTTTCCGCGCGCTGCCGTCCGGTGACGAGGCGGTGGTGGAGGCGGCCTCCTTCGCCGCCGTCTTCGCCGATACGGGCTCCGCCGAGCTGAGCGCGCTGCGGCAGGCGCACGGGGTGCTCGGCGGCGCGGGCTACTCGGTGGTGCTGCGCAGGCACCGGGAGATCGCCCCGGACGAACTGCGGCGGCTGGCGCATCTGGCCGACAGGTGGCGGCGGCACCCCGCCGAGCGCGGCTTCTCCGTGGCGCTCGGGCGGCTCGGTGACGCGGCCGACGGGGACTGTCTCCTGGCGGAGTGCCTCGATCCGCACGGGCGGACCTGCGCGATGGTCACGTTCGTGCCCTGGGGGCCCGACGGGCTCACCCTCGACCTCATCCGGCGCGACCGGGAGTCCGGGCGGGCCCCGGTGGATTTCCTCCTCACCGAGGTGCTGCTGCGCGCCGCCGCCGGTAGGGCTCCGCTGGGCGCGGTCACCCGCGTGTCCCTCAACTTCACCGCCTTCCGCGGCGCCCTGTCCTCGCGGCTGCGCCGCGCCCCGCTGCGGCTTCTCGCCCGCCTCGGGCAGGTCGCCGCCCGCGAGCGGGGCTACGCGGCGTTCGCGCCGCGCTGGCAGGCCCGCTATGTGCTCTTCGAGCGGAGAGCCGACCTTCCGCGAGTGGCTGCCGCCAATGCCATCGCCGAGGGGTTCCTCACCGGACCCCGTCTCCGCCACCGCGGCACCCTCCTCACCCCTGAGGACGGTGCTCCCTAGCCCGGAGCCGTACGCCTGGAGAGGCGCGTCCCGCCGGGTTGGGGAAAGCTGAAGGCGCCAGGTGCGTGGGAGGAGAGGCGGAGCCGATGCCCGGGAAGGTGGCGTGGGGGCGGGTGGCGCCCAGAATTCCGGGCTGGTTCGGAGAATTCTTCGGGATTCTGGCCCTGTTCTGCGCCACCCTGGCCGTCGTCTCCCCGTTGCGGCCCCTGCTGGACCCGGTGCGCCGGTGGGTGGAGATCCTGACGGTGCCGGCGTCGCCGAATCTGGCGTACGCGGCGTTCCTGGTGCTGCTGGGCGGCGCGATGGCGGCCCGCAAACGGGTGGCGTACTGGATCGTGGCGGTCTTCCTCGGTCTGACCGTGGTGGCGAATCTGGTGCTGATCGCGGTGCGCGACTGGAGCGCGATCCCGGCGCTGCTGATCACGGGCACGGTGCTGGGCGCGGTGATCGCCGCGCGGGGCGAGTTCTCGGCGCGGGTGCGCAAGGGGGCGTTCTGGCGGGCGCTGCTGGTGCTGGTGTGCGGGCTGGCGATCGGGGTGCTGCTGGGGTGGGGGCTGCTGACGCTGTTCCCGGGGACGCTGGAGGGCGGGAACCGGCTGCGGTGGGCGGTCAACAAGGTGGTCGGCGGGGTGAACGACCTGCCGGACATCGGCAGGCCGCCGTACTGGACGAATTTCTGGCTCGGCCTCTTCGGCGCGGCGGCCCTGCTGTGCGCGGCGGCGGCGCTGTTCAGGTCGCAGCGGATGGAGGCGGCGCTGCGGGGGGACGACGAGGACCGCATCCGGGCGCTGCTGGCGCGGTACGGGGACAAGGACTCGTTGGGCTACTTCGCGACGCGGCGCGACAAGTCGGTGGTGTTCTCGCCGAGCGGCAAGTCCGCGGTGACGTTCCGGGTGGAGGTGGGGGTCTGTCTGGCCAGCGGTGATCCGCTGGGCGACCCGGAGGCGTGGGGTCCGGCGATCGACGCGTGGCTGGCGCACGCGGGGGCGTACGGCTGGGTGCCGGCGGTGATGGGCGCGGGCGAGGAGGGCGCGAAGGCGTACGCGCGGGCGGGGCTCGGCGCGCTGGAGCTGGGCGACGAGGCGATTCTCGACGTGACGGACTTCGACCTGGCGGGCCGCGAGATGCGCGGTATCCGGCAGGCGGTGCACCGGGTGCGGCGGACCGGGGCGACCACCCGCATCCGGCGGCACCACGACCTGTCGCCCGAGGAGCTGCGGGAGGTCGAACGGCTGGCGGACGCCTGGCGGGACACCGACACCGAGCGCGGCTTCTCGATGGCGCTGGGGCGGCTCGGCGACCCGGCGGACGGCGAGTGCCTGCTGGTGGAGGCGCTGGACGACAAGGGGCGGGTGACCGCGCTGCTGTCGTTCGTGCCGTGGGGGCACGACGGGGTGTCGCTCGACGTGATGCGGCGGGACCGTACGGCGCCCAACGGGATCATGGAGTTCATGGTCACCGAGCTGGCCGCGGGCGCGGGCGCGCTGGGTGTCCGGCGGGTCTCGCTGAACTTCGCGGTGTTCAGGTCCGCTTTCGAGGAGGGCGCCCGGATCGGCGCGGGGCCCGTCCTGCGGATGTGGCGGCGGCTGTTGCTGTTCTTCTCCCGCTGGTGGCAGCTTGAGGCGATGTACCGCTCGAACGTGAAGTACCAGCCGCACTGGTACCCGCGGTACCTGTGTTACGCCGACGGCAAGGACATGGCCAGGATCGGCCTGGCCTCTGGCATCGCCGAGGGTTTCGTGGAGCTCCCGAGCCTGCGCTTCCGGCGCCGCCGCCGGTCCGCGGCGGGCGGTACCGGAGCGGGCGCGGCGGGCGGTACGGCGGTGGCCGGTGCGACGGCGGGCGTGGTGGGCGGTACGGCGGCGGGGATGACGACGGCGAGCGTGACGGCCGCCGCGGCCGAGCGCGGCCGTCACGCTCCCGCGGACCCGCACGGCCCCGCCGAGCAGGTCCGTGTGCGCCTGGCCAAGGTCGAGGGGATGCGGCGCGACGGCGTCGACCCGTATCCGGTGAGCGCGGGGCCGACGCACACGCTGGCGGTGGCGCGTACGGCGGGGGCGGGCAGCGCGGTGGCGGTCGCGGGCCGGGTGCTGCGGGTGCGCGACCACGGCGGGGTCGTCTTCGTGACGCTGCGGGACTGGTCGGGCGACCTCCAGATCATGCTGACCAGGGATCGTCTCGGACGGGACGGTCTGCGGGAGTTCGAGTCGGGCGTGGACCTCGGCGACCTGCTCCGGGTCGAGGGGGCGATGACGGTCAGCCGCGGCGGTGAGCCGACCGCGGAGGCGTACTCCTGGACGCTGACCGGTAAGTGCCTGCACCCGCTGCCGGACAAGCGGCGCGGCCTGACCGACCCGGAGGCGCGGGTGCGGCAGCGCTATCTGGCGCTGGTGGTCTCCCCCGAGGCGCGGTCCCTGCTCACCGCCCGCAGCGCGGCCGTCGGCGCGGTCCGTACGACGCTGGCCGACCGCGGCTTCCTGGAGGTCGAGACGCCGATGCTCCAGCCGGTGCACGGCGGCGCGAACGCCCGCCCGTTCACCACGCACATCAACGCCTACGACCTCGACCTGTATCTGCGGATCGCGCCCGAGCTGTATCTGAAGCGGCTGTGCGTCGGCGGGGTGGAGCGGGTCTTCGAGCTGGGCAGGACCTTCCGCAACGAGGGTGTGTCGTACAAGCACAACCCCGAGTTCACGATGCTGGAGGCGTATCAGGCGTTCGCGGACTACGACGTGATGCTCGATCTGGCGCGGGAGCTGATCCAGGCGGCGGCCGTCGCGGCGAACGGCGGGCAGACGGCCCGGCGGCCGGACGGCGCCGAGGTCGACCTGTCGGGGCGGTGGCCGGTGCGGACGGTGTTCGGGGCGATCTCGCTGGCGCTGGGCGAGGAGGTCGACGCGGGGACGCCGCTGGCGCGGCTGCGCGCGCTGTGCGACCGGGCGGGGGTGCCGTATGGCCCGGAGGACGGGCCTGCCGACGTGGCGCTGGAGATGTACGAGCGGCTGGTGGAGGAGCGCACCACCACGCCGTGCTTCTACAAGGACTTCCCGGCCGAGGTCTCGCCGCTGACCAGGCAGCACCGCACCGATCCGCGGCTGGCCGAGCGCTGGGACCTGGTGGCGTACGGCACGGAGCTGGGCACGGCGTACACCGAGCTGACCGATCCGGTGGAGCAGCGGGCCCGGCTGACCCGGCAGTCGCTGCTGGCGGCGGGCGGCGACCCGGAGGCGATGGAGCTGGACGAGGACTTCCTGACGGCGCTGGAGTACGCGATGCCGCCGACCGGCGGGCTGGGGATCGGGGTGGACCGGCTGGTGATGTTCCTCACGGGCCGGACGATCCGTGAGACGCTGCCATTCCCGTTGGTACGTCGCCGCTGACCGTGCCGCGCGGCGGGTCGCGGGGGGTGCGCGGCCGGATTCGCGGGGGCGCGGGGCGGGTTCCCCGGGGCCGGGCGCGGGGCGGGGGGCCTTGCATCACCCGTTCGGAGCATGTTTACGGTGGTCCGCATGACGTACAAAACCGGACGATCTGGGATGTTGAGCCGCACGGCCGTACGGCGGACCGCCGCCGCGGTGGCCACCGCGGCGCTCGCCGGGACCGCGCTCGCGGCGTGCGGCACACAGCACGGCGGGGCAGCGGCGAGCGGGGCGGACGACGCGCGGGCCTCGTCGCGCGCGCCGTCCTCGACCGCGTCGGGTGAGGCGTCAGGCCCGGCCGCGGGCATCCCGTCCCAGCGGACCTCTCCGCCGGGCGATCCGTCCGGCTCGCAGCCGTCCGGACCGGGTCCCGGTCAGAACGGTCCCGCACCGACCGGTCCGTCGCGGACGGGTCCCGTGCCCACCGATCCGTCCGGGACCGTCCCGTCGCAGACGGTCCCCGGGCAGCCGACCGGGCCCCTGGACCCCTCGGCCGGTCCCGCCGACCCCTCGGGGAGCCCCGCCACCGGCGCCCCGGCCGGCGAGTCGATCCAGCACTCCACCGAGGACGGCGGCAGGTCCGTCGCGCTGACCTTCGACGACGGCCCCGACCCGCGCTGGACCCCACAGGTCCTGGCGCTGCTGGCCGCGCACCACGCGAAGGCGACCTTCTGCGAGATCGGCCCCAACGCCGCCGCCCACCCCGACCTGGTCCGGCAGATCACCACGGCGGGCCACCGGCTGTGCGACCACTCCGTGCACCACAACGAGCGGCAGAGCAGCAGGTCCGCGGCGTACAACACGCACGAGATAGTCGACGCGCAGCGCGAGATAACCAAGGCCGCGGGCGCCGGCGCGAAGCTCTGGTACTACCGGGCGCCCGGCGGCGACTTCACCCCGACGATCCGTCACATCGCCGCCGGCCACGGGCTGCGCCCGCTGGGCTGGACGGTGGACTCCCGCGACTGGGAGCGGCCCGGCACCGCCAAGGTGCTGGCGAACATCGACCGTCAACTGCGCCCCGGCTCCATCGTGCTGATGCACGACGGCGGCGGCGACCGCGCCCAGACGGTGCGGGCGCTGTCGCGGCTGCTGGACAGGCTCGACGCGCAGGGCTGGACATACAGCTTCCCCGCGCGCTGATCGTGGCGCGCGCGAGGTAGCGTTCAGGAGGCGTTCCCGCCATCCGTCGGTACCTCTTGGAGGCTTCACCATGGCAACCACCCGCACCGCGACGACCCAGTGGAAGGGCCCGCTGATGGGCGGCGCCGGGACCGTCTCGCTCGACACCTCGGGCGTCGGCTCGTACGACGTGACGTGGGCCTCCCGCGCGGAGGAGGCGAACGGCAAGACCAGCCCCGAGGAGCTGATCGCCGCGGCCCACTCCTCCTGCTTCTCGATGGCGCTCTCGCACGGTCTGGCGGGCGCGGGCACCCCGCCCGAGTCGGTGCAGACGCAGGCCGACGTGACCTTCCAGCCGGGTGAGGGCATCACCGGCATCGTCTTGACGGTGAAGGCGCGTGTCCCCGGCATCTCCGCCGGTGACTTCGAGGCGGCGGCGCAGGGCGCCAAGGAGAACTGCCCGGTCAGCAAGGCGCTCGCGGGCACGACGATCACGCTCAACGCCGAACTGCTGGACTGAGCACGGTCTCTGACGCCTGATCAGCGGCGGGTGACGTGGATCTTCCACGCGCCCGCCGCTGTCCTTCCCAGCACCTTGAAGGTCAGCCCGGACGCCTTGTCGGTGGAGCCCTCGCCGACGCTGAAGGGCGCGTCGTTCAGGGAGTTGAAGGCGCCGCTGCTGAAGTCGCAGGCGGAGGTGCGGGGATGGGCGTCCACGACGGTCACCGGGCCCTTGCCCGAGTCGACGTCGGTGCGGACCCGGTAGGCGAGCACACCCGCGCGGCACGCGTCCTTGTCGTTGCCGAGCTGCTGCCTGGCCTCCAGGACGAAGACCCCGGTGCGGCTGTACGGGATCACGACGGCTTTGCGTCCGCCGGGGATCTCGACGGCGCCGAGTTCGTAGGTCGTGTCGGTGCGGCCGGTGACGCAGGCGATCTGGCTGTCGTCGAGCCAGCCGAGCTTCCACTTGTGCCAGGCGAACAGGTCGCCCTGCAGTCCCCAGTCGAGGGACATGCTGTCCCACTGCCCGGCGAGTGTGTCGGTGCGCGGGAAGTCGTCGGCGGCGTAGAGGTCGGGCAGGCCGAGCGCGTGGCCGTTCTCGTGGCTGAGGACGCGCGGGCCCGACTGGTCGTGGCCGTAGATGAGGGAGACCTTGTCGAGGTGGGCGCCGTCGTCGGTGGTCGCGGCGGACGCGCCGGTCCAGGTGACCGAGAGCACCGCCTCGTCGGCGGGCGGGCCCGCGTTGGGGGTGACGAGGATGTTGACCAGGTCGTAGCCGCGGAAGTCGATGGAGTGGTCGGCGACCTTGAGCAGGTCGCGCATCATCTCGGTGTGGGCGTCCCAGCCGTAGCCGCGGCCGATCCCGTACGCGCTGAAGGGCCGCGGCATCCGTATGTAGCGCAGCACCGGCGTGGACTCGTAGTCGAGGCGGCCGTACGAGCTGACGGCGTACCACTTCTTGACCGCGGGGAAGAACTCGCCGTAGCGGTCGGCGGCGCTGTACTGGGCGGGCGCGTCGGGGAAGTCGATCAGCAGGGTCAGGGCGTGCAGGGTGCCGGTGGAGGGGGCGAATTCGGCGTTGGGGCCGCGGCTGGAGCTGTCGGGGAAGCCCTCGGACATGGCGACGCCGGGGACGGCCCGCAGGGCGCAGGGCCGGGCGGCGGGCGGCGGCGAGGCGTTGAGCGCGGGGGTGCGCGGGCCCGCGGAGACGGTGCTGCCGACGGCGAGCAGCCCGAGCGCGAAGAGCGCGGTGCAGCGCAGTCCGGTCCGAGTCAGCCGGCGCGGCCCCGACCCCGTCGTGGCCGGGCGGCGCGGTCCAGACCCCTTGGTGGAGGCCATGGCGTTAGCTCCTGTGGCCGGTGTCGTCGCCGACGGGCGACCCCTCGACGATCTTGACCGTCCAGGTGCCGTCCGAATTGTGGGCGGAGACCGTCACGCGGGTGGAGCCGTCGGGTACGGCGTAGGACTCCCCCACGCCCAGCGGCGCGTCGGCCAGCGGCGGGTAGACGGAGGTGGCCCGGCACGCGGAGGTGTGCGGGTGGCCGTCGATCACCGCGATGGGTCCGTCGCCCGACTCGATGTCGGAGCGCACCTTGTAGAGCAGGACGCCCTGGCGGCAGGCGGCGTGGTCGTTGCCGGTGGCGGTGCGCGCCTCGATGGCGAGGGCGGTGTCGGGCCCGGTGCGTACGACGATCAGCTTGGTGCCGCCGGGGGTCTCGTCGGGGCTGAGGTCCTGGTAGGTGGTGCCCGCGCGGGTGACGCAGCCGACCTGGTCGGAGGTGATCCAGCCGAGCTTCCACTTGTGCCAGGCGAAGGGGTCGGGCGCGAGGCCGAACTGGCTGCCCATCAGGTCCCAGTCGCCGACGTGGGTGTCCCAGTCGGCGTTGCTGCCCGCGGGCGGCCGGTAGTACAGGTCGGGCAGGTCGAAGACGTGGCCGGTCTCGTGGGCGAGCACGTTGCGGTCCGGCGGGTGCCGTTCGAAGACGGTGACGAGCCGGCGCAGCGGGGTGCCGTCGACGGTGATCGGGGTGGAGAGGTTGACGACCTTGGTGGCGTCGGAGTCGACGCCGGGCGCGTCGGGGTCGGCGACGAGGTAGACGACGTCGTAGCCGTGGAAGTCGACCACCGGGTCGGCGGCGGCGATGGCGTCGCGCAGGTAGGCGGTGCGGTCGGCGGCGTTCCAGTCGCGGCTGATCGCGTAGTCGGTGGCCGGGCGCGGCATGCGCAGCCAGCGGGTGACGGGGTGGACGCCGAGGTCGAAGCGGCCGTACGAGGCGCGGTCGAAGAAGCGGGTGGTGGCCGGGAAGTGGTCGGCGGCGACCTGCTGGGTGGTGAGGTCGGGCGCGGTGCCGGGGAAGTCGAGGAAGACCATGAGGGCCTTCATGTGGCCGGTCGGCCGGGCGTAGCCGCTCTCCCAGGTGTCGACGCCCTCGGAGTGGTGGGCACCGGTGCGCGGCAGGAGGCAGGCGCTGCCGACGGCGGCGGACGCGGCGGGGCCGGTCGTCAGCGTCCAGGCGACCACGGCGCTGAAGACGCTGAGCGCCGCCGCGGCGGAGCGCAGGACACGCCGCCGCGCGCGGGGCGGTACGCCTATCGAGACGCCTGAGGAGCCTGACGAGCTGGCTGACCGCCGCACATGGACCTCCGGGGAGGATTCGTGAACCCGTTCGGGACACCTCCCCCACATTGCTATGGAATGTGACGATATGTCCTGTCCGACTGCTCCAGCCGGGCGGTGTGCGGGAGGCGTACAGGCGTCGCGCAGCGGTCACTACGGTGCGTAATGTCCCCGGGGATGCGATCACATGAGCGATCCGTTCGGACACGTTCGGTCGATCCGTCAGCACACGTGCGGAGAATCACCACCAGGGCGCTGGAACACCAACTCCGCCAGCCCATATGATCGCGATCGAGACGAGCGCGAAGCGGGGAGCGGGCCATGGGCGGACCCTCGGGCGGCCCAGGTGTCGAGCCCGAAAGCACAGCACAAGTCATCACGCACAGTCACACCTCTGCCCCACACTCCGGCGGCGGCGGGGAACCGCAGCCGGCCGGACGGACGGCGGGGCAGGGAAGTACGGCCGCGCGGCCGGGCGACGCCGACCTGCGCGACTACCGGGCCGCCTTCGCCATCGCCCAGACCGCGATGGCGCTGCTCGCCCCCGACGGCACGGTCCTGGAGGCCAACGGCGCGCTCGGCGCGCTGCTGGGCGCCTCGCCCGAGCGGATGAGCGCCACGGGCGCCGCCGCGCTCCTCGGCCTGAGCGGCGACCGGCACGCCCGCGCCGCCTTCCACGACGTGCTCACCGGCCGCCGCGAACGGCTGCGCTGCACGCGCGGCATCACCCGGCCGGACGGCAGCACCGTGCACGCCGAGATCACGCTCTCGCGCACCGGCGCGCGCCCGCTGCTGCTGTCCGTCGAGGACGTCGGCGAGCGGGACACCCTGCGCGAGGAGCTGCGGCACCTGCGCATGCACGACCCGGTCAGCAGACTGCCCAACCGCGCGCTGTTCTTCGAGCGGCTGTCGGCCGCCGTCGGCGACCACGGCAGCCGGACCGGCCGGATCGGCCTGTGCTATCTGGACCTGGACGGCTTCAAGGCGGTCAACGACACACTCGGCCACCGCGTCGGCGACGAACTGCTGGCCGCCGTGGGCCGCCGCCTGCTGGCCTGCGCCGAGCCCGGCGGGCACCTGGTGGCGCGGCTCGGCGGCGACGAATTCGCCCTGCTGGTACGGGACTCCACCGGTACAGGGCAGGCGACGGATCTGGCCGAGGCCGTACTGGCCGCGCTCCAGCCGCCGTTCGACGTGGGCGGCCACCGGCTCGCGGTCTCCGCCAGCATCGGCGTGGTCGAACGGGAGGCGGCGGGCACGTCGGCCACCGGTCTGATGCAGGCCGCCGACACCACGCTGTACTGGGCCAAGGCCGACGGCAAGGCGCGCTGGACGCTCTTCGACCCGGAGCGCAACGAGCACCGGATGACCCGTCAGGCTCTGTCCCGTACGCTGCGGCAGGCCGTCGAGCGCGGCGAATTCGTCCTGGACTACCAGCCGTTGGTCGCCCTCGACTCGGGCGAGCTGCGCGGTGTCGAGGCGCTGGTGCGCTGGGAGCACCCGCACTTCGGGCGGCTGGCGCCCAACCGCTTCATCGGTCTCGCCGAGGAGGACGGCTCCATCGTCCAGCTCGGCCGCTGGGTGCTCGCCGAGTCCTGCCGCCAGGCCCGCGCCTGGCAACTGGCCCACCCCGAGGCGCCGTTGGTGGTCAGTGTCAACGTGGCCGTACGCCAGGTCTGGGACTCCGACCTGGTCGCCGACGTCGCCGCGATCCTCGCCGACACCGGTCTGCCGCCGCGGCTGCTCCAGTTGGAACTCACCGAGTCCGCCGTGATGGGCTCCGCCGGCCGCCCCCTCCAGGCGCTGCACGCCCTGGACGAGATGGGCGTACGGATCGCCATCGACGACTTCGGCACCGGTTACTCCAACCTCGCCTACATGAGCCGCCTCCCGGTCTCGGCCCTGAAGCTGGACGGCTCCTTCGTGCAGGGCTTCCGCTCCGCGGAACACCCCAACCCGGCGGACGAGACGATCGTCGAGGCGCTGGTCGAACTGGCCCACCGGCTCGGTCTGACGGTGACGGCGGAGTGCGTGGAGAACGCGGAGCAGGCGGAGCGCCTGCGGCGGATCGGCTGCGACACGGGCCAGGGCTGGCACTACTCGCGCCCCGTGGCGGCGGCGGCGATCTCCGCGCTGCTGGACTGAGGCGGCACGCGCCGCGGGACCGGGGCGGTACGCGCCGCGGGACGGCGGCACGCGGAAGGGGCCCGCGTCCTTGGGGGGAGAAAGGACGCGGGCCCCGGGTCATGCGGTCAGGAGGTGAGCCGCGTCAGCAGGCCCCGAGGTCCTGCCACACGCCCCATTCCCCGGTCGTACCGGGCTCCTCATTGGTGGTCCACCACTTGGCGTTCCACTTGTGGCCCTTCCAGGAGACCTGGTTGCCACCGACGTAGACCGCGGAGGCGGACCAGGACGGCAGGGTGCAGGTGCCGCCCGGCGGGGTGGTCGGAGGCGTGGTGGGCGGGGTCGTCGGCGGCGTCGTGGGGGGCGTCGTCGGCGGGGTGGTGGGAGGCGTGGTCGGCGGGGTGGTCGGCGGGGTGGTCGGCGGCGTGGTGGTCGTGCCGCAGCCGGACGCGGACCCGTTGGTCGCCGTCACGATCTTGTTGAAGAGGGTGGCGGCGGGATCGAGGTCGAGCAGCGAGTACATCATCGAGCCGGCCAGGTTGTGGCAGTGCGCGTAGTCCGCCTTGGCCTGGATCGCCTGGGCGCCGAGGCCGGTCCAGAACTCGGTCCCGTTGTAGAACCAGTTGGCCTGGGTGCTCGGGTCGTAGAACGTCGTGGAGGCGTTGTCCACGAGCCCGGTGAGCTCCTTGTAGTACGCGGTGCCCGCGACCTGGCTGATGCCGCGCGCCGGGGCGGGGCCCGAAGCGGACTGGTACAGGCCGTGGTTGCTGCCCGCGGGTACGCCGGTCCAGCCGCGGTAGTACAGCGGGTAGCCCATGGTGATCTTCGTGGACGGGAAGCCGCCCGCGATGCCGTAGGCCGAATTACCGTTGATCCACGCGTTGATGGCGTGATCGGTGCTGTACTTCTCGGTGCCCGGCGGGATCGCCGTGGACGGGTCGGTCGGCGACTGGTACAGCGGGTCCTGGAGGTTGGTCGGACCGGTCGCGTCCCAGGCTCCGTGCATGTCGTACGTCATGATGTTCGCGTAGTCGAGGTACTGCCCGACCTTGTTGGTCTCGATCTGCGCGATCTTGTCCTGGCCGGCCGGGAGCGCGGCGGTCAGCAGCATCTTCTTGTTGCCGTTGGCCGTGCCGTACGCGTTCAGCTCGGTGCGGAACTCCGCGAGCAGCGCGGTGAAGTTGGCCTTGTCGTTGGGGCTGTAGTGGTTGCCCACGTGGCCGTTGGGCGAGCCGGGGTACTCCCAGTCGATGTCGAAGCCGTCGAAGATCCCGGCACCGCTGCCGGGGCCGCCGTAGCCGCCCTGCACGGGCAGATTGCCCTTGATGAACATGTCGATGCAGGAGCTGACGAACTTCTTCCGGCTGGCGTCCGTGGCCGCCACGTCGGAGAAGTACTTGGAGTAGGTCCAGCCGCCGATCGAGGCGACGATCTTCAGGTTGGGGTGCTTCGCCTTCAGCTTCTTGAGCTGGTTGAAGTTGCCGACGATCGGCTGGTTCCAGGTGTCGGCGACACCGTCCACGCTGATGTCCGCGCCGAACGACTTCTGGTAGTCGGCGAAGGAGTCGCCCGCGCCGTCACCGGCGTTGGGGTTGGACTCGTTCGTGGAGTCCGACGCCTTGGTGGCCTCGAAACAGGTCAGGTTCGAGGGGTCGATGTTCTCGAACGAGTAGTTGAGGATGTCGAGTTTGCCCGCCACCCCCGACGTGTCGAGGTTCTTCGGGTAGTAGGCGTTGCCGTACACGCTCCACTGGTCGTAATAGGCGATCTTCACGCCGCCGCTGCTCGCGGCGGCGGCCGCGGGCTTGGCGGCGGCGGTGGTGTCCGCCTGGGCTGTGCCCACTCCGGCGACGAGCGCGGTGAGCGCTCCGGCGGTGAGGGCGGCGGTCGTGACGGCTGCCACGATCGCTCTCTTCCTGGACTGCACGAGTACCTCCGGGGGGAGAGGGAGGAACAACAGGGGGCTGGTGAATGGATAACCCCTCGTCAAGTGCACGTCAATGGTCTGAACCAGACTTGGACTAGACCAATCCTGCGGAAGGCGACCGGCCGGTAGCGTTCCGCGACAACGGCAAAGCCGCTCGTCAACCGGGTGACAAGCGGCTTTAACGCTGACTTAAGGCTGGTCAGGGGCCGTCGCGCGACGTTGGACCACGCACCGGCCGGAAATGAGTCTTTAACCGGCGGCGACTTCGGAGGAGACGCCCGACGGGGCCTCGGCGGAGGCCGTCGCGATGTCCTTCGGGAAGCCGTACGCGTCCGCGATGAGGTCGTAGGAACGCAGCCGGACCGACGGCGTGTGCGCGTTGGCGGTGATCACCAACTCGTCGGCGCCGGTGCGGTCCACGAGCTGGTCGAGTCCGGTACGCACCGTGTCCGGGTCGCCGTGGATGATGTTCACCAGCCACGAGTCCACGAAGTCCCGTTCCGCCGGGCTGAATTCGTATGCCTCGGCCTCCTGGGGCGTCGGCACCAGGCCGGGGCGTCCGGTGCGCAGCCGCAGCATGCTCAGCGCGCCGGAAAGCACCTGGCGGCGCGCCTCGGCCGGGTCGTCGGCGGCCAGCGCGGCGACGCCGATCGAGGCGTAGGGGCGGTCCAGGATCTCCGAGGGCCGGAAGGACTCGCGGTAAAGGGCCAGCGCGGGAACGGTGTTGGCGGCCGAGAAGTGGTGCGCGAAGGAGAACGGCAGGCCGAGCGTGCCCGCCAGTCGCGCGCTGAAGCCGGAGGAGCCCAGCAGCCACACGCTCGGGCGGCCCGCCGACTGGACGCCGCCGGGCGCCGTGCCCTGCACCGGGCCGGGAATGGCGTGAATGCGCGCGTAGCGGTGCCCGTCGGGGAAGTCGTCGTCCAGGAACCGGGTCAACTCCGCGAGCTGCTGCGGGAATTCGTCCGCGCCCTCGTGCAGCCGGTCGGTGCGGCGCAGCGCGGCGGCCGTCGCGCCGTCGGTGCCGGGCGCGCGGCCGAGACCGAGGTCGATCCGGCCGGGGGCCAGCGCCTCCAGGGTGCCGAACTGCTCGGCGATCACCAGCGGCGCGTGGTTGGGCAGCATCACCCCGCCGGAGCCGAGCCGCAGCGTGCGGGTGTGGGCGGCGAGGTGGGCGAGGATCACCGCGGGCGAGGAGCTGGCGACGCCCGGCATCGAGTGGTGCTCGGCCACCCACATCCGGTGGTAGCCGCGGGTCTCCGCGGTCCTGGCGATCTCGACGCTGGTGCGCAGCGCGTCGGTGGCGGTGAAGCCGCTGCCGACGGTGGCCAGATCCAGTACGGACAGCGGTACGGGGGCGGTGCCGCGGACCGGGCCGCGGATGCCCCGGCCGCGGAGCGTACCGGTGTCGCCGTCCCGGCCGTCCGTACGGGACCGGCCGTCCGTAGCGGACCGCCCGTCCGTCCGTTCGCCCTGCTGTTCGCCCTGTCGTTCGTCACCCACGGCGGGCGCCTCCTCGATCGTCTCCGTGCCCATGTCTGCCCCACCCCTGCCCGACCGACAACCGGAGCCCGCGTCCGGTTATTCCCGGGCGCGGATTGTACGGTTCCCCCGCCGTTTCCTTTTCGGGTAATGACGTCGGCATATGCCAGGGTGGCCCCTTCCTGCATATACGCTTGAAGAGCCCCGGATAACCGGCCAACCGCCTCTACCTGAAACGGGATTGGGGCTATCGTGGAGACCGGCCCAGCCGCCGGGTCCGGTCGTCTCGGATACCCGTCCGTGACCGGCGGCGACAGCCAGGACGCAAACGGTCATACCTGCAGGGGGCTACCGTGGCGCTTGAACACCGACAGATCGAGCCGGTGTACGCGGTCCAGTACGCGCTGCGCGTGCTCGAATCCGTCGACACCCATCGGCACGGCGTCACCGCCGAACAGTTGGCCCGCGAAATCGGTGTGCCGCTGGACTATCTCTCCCATCTGCTGGCAATGCTGCGCCGCGAGCGTTATCTCGGATTTCTGCCCGGCGGCGGATATGTCATCGGCGAGTCCATGGTGCTCCTCGGCGCCGCCAACCGCGACCACGCCCTCGCGGAGAAGCTCCAGACGGTCCTGGCCGAACTGCGCGACGAAGTGGGCGCGGCCGTCTACTTCAGCCGGTACGACGACGGCGAGGTGCACGTCATCGACTTCGCCGACGGCCCCAACGCGCCGAAGGTCAACGAGTGGGTGGACTTCCGCTCCTCCGCCCACGCCAGCGCGGTCGGCAAGTGCCTGCTCTCGCAGCTCGACCACGACGGCCGGATGGAACACCTCTCGCGGCACCGCCCGGCCCGGCTGACCTCGCGCACCGTCGTGGACGACCGCGTCCTGCTGACCAAGCTCGAACGCCAGCCGACCTCGGTGCCCACCCTCGACCTCCAGGAATACGCGGTCGGCACCGTCTGTGCCGCGATCCCGGTCACCATCGGCAAGACGGTCGCCTGCCTCGCGCTGTCGATGCCATACGCCCAGGCCCACCGCCTCAAGCCCGCCGTGGACACCCTCCACACCCGCGCGGCCCCGGTCCTGCTCTCCTTCAGCATCTGATCCGCCACGACGAAGACCCGGCACGGCGAAGGTTCGGTACGACAAAGGCCCCCCGCGTGTACGGAGGGCCTTCGTGGGCATGTGCGCCGCCAGGGACTCGAACCCCGGACCCGCTGATTAAGAGTCAGCTGCTCTAACCAACTGAGCTAGCGGCGCCTGCTGACGTGGGAGATCGTACCCGATGGTCGGGGCCGGGCTCAAAGCGGCGGCGGATTGCCGCCAGGCGGAATCGCGCCACCGCCGATCCGTGCGGTGGCGGGCGTACGGCCGGTAGATCATGTGCATGACTTCGACTCGACGCCGGATCACCGTACCGGCGGGCACCACCGTGCTCGCCCTCGGTACCGCACTCCTGCTGCCCACGGGCCCCGCCGCCGCGGCGACCCCCGCGGCGGCCCCGCGGTCCGCGCCCTCGTCAGCCAACTCCACCCCCTCCGCCACCTCGACCACCGTCACCCTGCTCACCGGCGATGTCGTGCACATCGCCGACGGCCCCGGCAAGCAGGACACCGTCACCGTCGACCGCGCGCCCGGAGCGCGGGGGATCGTACGGATCCAGCAGTACGGCGGTGACACGTACGTCATTCCCGACGAGGCGGAGCCGCTGCTGGCCGCGGGGAAGCTGGACCGGCGGCTGTTCGACGTGTCCGCCCTGGCCGCGATGGGCTACGACGACGCGCACAGCGCCGGCCTGCCGCTGATCGCCACCTGGACCGACGCCGCCCGCACGGCACGGTCACAGCCCGCGGCTCCGGCCGGCGCGAGCACCGTACGGACGCTGCCGAGCATCGGCGGCGCGGCCCTGAAGGCCGACAAGAAGCGGTCCCGCGCCTTCTGGACCGGCCTGGCGGGCCCGGCGGGCAACGCCCGTTCGCTCAACGGCGCCACCGGCATCGACAAGCTGTGGCTCGACGGCCGGGTGACGGCCGACCTCAAGGACTCGGTGCCGCAGATCAACGCGCCGCAGGCGTGGGCCGAGGGCTACGACGGCGCGGGCGAGAAGGTCGCCGTCCTGGACACCGGCGTGGACGACACCCACCCCGACCTGAAGGACCGGATCGCCACCGAGCAGAGCTTCGTGCCCGGCCAGGCCGTCACCGACGGCAACGGCCACGGCACGCACGTCGCCTCCACCATCGCGGGCAGCGGCGCGGCCTCCGACGGCAGTTACAAGGGCGTCGCGCCGGGCGCGAAGCTGCTGGTCGGCAAGGTGCTCTCGAACGAGGGCGAGGGCCAGGACTCCTGGATCATCGCGGGCATGGAGTGGGCCAAGGCCCAGGGCGCCGACGTGGTGAGCATGAGCCTCGGCTCCTCGATACCCGACGACGGCACCGACCCGATGGCCCAGGCCGTCAACTCCCTGTCGGCGAACGGCGGTCCGCTGTACGTGATCGCCGCGGGCAACTCCTACGGCCCGGGCACCATCGGCGCCCCCGGCTCGGCGCGCGACGCGCTGACCGTGGCCGCCGTCGACAAGTCAGACCAGCGCGCCGACTTCTCCAGCATGGGCCCCCTGAGCGGCGGTTACGGACTCAAGCCGGACCTGTCGGCGCCCGGCGTCGACATCACCGCGGCGATGCCCGGCGGCGGCTACCAGACGATGTCCGGCACGTCGATGGCCACCCCGCACGTGGCGGGCGCCGCCGCCATCCTCAAGCAGCGGCACCCCGACTGGACCGCGGCGCGGCTCAAGGACGCGCTGATGAGCACGTCCAAGGTGCTCGCCGACTACACGCCGTTCGAGCAGGGCACCGGCCGGGTCGACGTACTGGCCGCGGTCGACTCCCCGGTCCAGGCCACCGGTTCGGTCGACACGGCCGTCTACTCCTGGCCGCACGACGGCGCGGCCCCGGCCACCCGCGTGATCACGTACCGCAACAGCGGCAAGGCCCCGGTCACGCTGGATCTGGCGACGGACACCAAGGACCCGGCGTACACGCTGTCGGCGCCGTCCGTCACCGTCGCCGCGGGCGGCAGCGCGGACGTCACGCTGACGCTCGACCCGGCCGGGGTGCCGTCGGCGACCACCTTCTCCGGCCAGGTGCTGGCGACCGACGCGGCGACCGGACACGTCGTCGCGCACACCGGCTTCGCGCTGGAGAAGGAACAGGAGCTGTACGACTACACGGTCAAGCTGCGCGGCCGGGACGGAAAGCCCGCCGCGGGCACCGTCGTGCTGGCGCAGGAGGGCAACCCCAACCCGTCGCCGGTCGCGGTCGACGGCGAGCGCACGCTGCGGCTGGCGCCCGGCACGTACATGGCGTACGCGGAGATCGACGTGGCAGGCGACGCCCCGGACTCGCTGGGCCTGGCCGTGCTGATCAACCCGGAGACGGTGCTCAGCAAGGACACCACCGTCACGCTCGACGCGAGCAAGGCGCGCAAGGTCAGCGCGGCCGTGCCGGGTCAGCGGACCCAGACGCGGCAGCTCCACGTGGACATCGCCCGCACCTTCGCCGACGGCGAGGTCGTCCGTGACGCGGCGGTCCTGCCGCTGACGTACGACACGCTGTACGCGTCGCCGACGGCCAAGGTCGGCAACGGCACCTTCGACTTCCTGACCCGCTGGCGGCTCGGCGAGCGGCAGGTCGCCGTCACCGGGCGCGGGCAGGACCTGGACACCACCCCGCAGCCCGGCGCCACCGTCACCGACGGCAAGGGCACGCTCCGCGCGGTCTACGCCGGGCAGGGCGGCGCGGCCGGCTACCGGGGTCTGGACGCCAGGGGCAAGGTCGTGGTGGTCGAGCGCTCCGACGCCGTCACGCCGGTCCAGCGGGCCGCGGCGGCGACCGCCGCGGGCGCGAAGCTGCTGATCGTCGTCAACGACGGCCGCGGCAGGCTGCTGGAGTCCTACGCCGACCCCGACAACGGCTACCAGGACACGCCGCTGACCGTGGTCTCCGTCCAGCAGGGCGCGGGCGCGAAGCTCGTCGCCGACGCCAAGGGCGGCAAGCTCTCGCTGAGCGTCGAACAGCGCGAGTACACCCGGGTCGTCTACGACCTGCTCGACCAGCACGACGGCACCATCCCTGACCGCTCCCTGGCCTACACCCCCGACCCCAGGCGCGACCTGGCCAAGGTCACCGCCACCTACAACGGCGACCGCGCCCGCGCGGGCGCCGGCTTCCGCTACGACATCCCCGCCTGGGGCTACGGCATCGGCTTCGCCGAGCAGGAGTCCTACCCGGGCACCCGTACCGAGTACGTCTCGCCCGAGCACGGCGCCGGATTCTGGTACGAGGACCACTCCGTCTACGACGCGGACTACAGCAACCAGCTCCTGGAGGAGCGCGGCGGCAACGACTCGTTCACACCGGGCCGTTCGTACGCGGTCTCCTGGTTCGGCGGGATCTTCCGGCCGCGCCTCGGCTCTGCCTTCTGGGGGCCGAACCGCTCGTCGTACAACGACATCCAGTTCAACATCACGCCGTGGACGGACGGCGGCGCGGGCCACTCGGGCGACATGCCCGCCGACGAGTACGACGGCCGCACCACCTACGCCGCCTACCAGGGCGACACCCTCGTCGCCCAGGGAGTCGGCCGGGCGGGCGGCATCTGGGACCAGCCCGCGAAGAAGCTGCCCTACCGGCTGGTGCTCGACTCGGCGCGGGACGCCAAGGAGTGGCGGACCTCGATCCGTACGCACACCGAGTGGAACTTCGTCTCGGGGCCGCTGCCCGAGGGCGTCGGCCAGGACGACGTCAAGCTGCTCCAGCTCGACTACGACGTGCCCACCGACACCGCGGGCGATGTGCCCGGCGGCCGGCTGATCCCGGTCGGTCTGGGGTCCACCACGCAGGAGTGGCTGGACGGCGCGACGAAGGCGGTTTCGGCGAAGCTGTCGGTCTCCTACGACGACGGCAGGACCTGGCTGCCGACGCTGCTGATCAAGGACCGCAAGGGCCACTGGACGACGCTGATCCGGACTCCGCGCGACCCCGGCGGCTCCGTGTCGCTGAAGGCGAGCGCGTCCGACGGCGCGGGCGGCTCGGTGAGCCAGGAGATCATCAGGGCCTTCGGCCTGAGGTGACCGGCTGACCCACCGGGCGGAGGGGATGGTCGGAGGGGGTGGTCGAGACCACCCCCTCCGACCACGTATGATGGTCCCCGCAAGCGCCGCTAGCTCAGTTGGTTAGAGCAGCTGACTCTTAATCAGCGGGTCCGGGGTTCGAGTCCCTGGCGGCGCACTTGCCCAGAAGGCCCTCCGCGCGAGCGGGGGGCCTTCTCCGTGTGCCCGCCGGTGTGCTCCGCACGGGTGGTCCTGGGCGGCGGCGGGCGCGGCAGGCGTACGGGGCGGGGCGGGCGGAGGAAGGTCGGCCCGTGCTGGGGCTGATCGTGGGTCATTTCGTGCTGGCGGGTTTCGCGGGGGTGTTCACGCGGTGGTGGGGCCGCCGGGCCTTCCTCGTGCTCGCCGCCGCGCCCGCCGCGACCGCCGTCTGGGCGGCCCTCCAGTGGAACGCGGTCGCGGACGGCCGGGTCCGGGAACAGACCTGGCACTGGGCCCCCGCCCTCGACCTGGAGATCGCGCTGCGCCTCGACGCGCTGAGCCTGCTGCTCGCCGTCCTCGCGGGCGGCGTCGGCGCCCTCGTCCTGGTCTACTGCGCCGGGTACTTCCGCGACGACGAGCCGGGACTCGGCGGCTTCGCGGGCACCCTGACCGCCTTCGCGGGCGCCATGCTCGGCCTCGTCCTGGCCGACGACCTGATGCTCCTGTACGTCTTCTGGGAGCTGACCACCGTCCTGTCCTTCCTGCTGATCGGCCACAGCGCCGAGAAGAAGGCCAACCGGCGCTCCGCCCTCCAGGCCCTGGTGGTCACCACCGCGGGCGGCCTCGCCATGCTCGTCGGGCTGCTGATGCTCGGCCACTTCGCGGGCACCTACCGGCTGTCCGCGCTGATCGCCCACCCGCCCGCCACCGGTCCCGCCGTACGCGTCGCCCTCGTCCTGGTCCTCGCGGGCGCCCTGTCCAAGTCCGCCGTGTGGCCCTTCAGCCTGTGGCTGCCCGGCGCGATGGCCGCGCCCACCCCCGTCAGCGCCTACCTGCACGCGGCGGCCATGGTGAAGGCCGGTGTCTATCTCGTCGCCCGCCTCTCCCCCGTCTTCGCCCCCGTCGGCCCCTGGCGCGCCCTCACCGTCGGCCTCGGCCTGGCCACCATGCTCCTCGGCGGATGGCGCGCCCTGCGCGAATTCGACCTCAAACGGATCCTCGCCTACGGCACCGTCAGCCAACTCGGCTTCCTCACCGCCCTGGTCGGCACCGGCTCCCACAACGCCGCTCTCGCCGGAGTCACCCTCCTGTTCGCCCACGCCCTCTTCAAGGCCGCCCTCTTCCTCGTCGTCGGCGCCGTCGACCAGACCACCGGCACCCGCGACATCCGCCGCCTGTCGGGCCTGGCCCGCACCTCCCCCCTCCTGTGCGCCGCCGCCACCCTCGCCGCCGCCTCCATGACCGGCCTCCCCCCCTTCCTCGGCTTCCCCGCCAAAGAAGCCGCCTTCGACGCCCTGACCCCCCTCCCCCTCTCCCTGTCCGTCCTCGGCTCCGCCCTGACCGTCGCATACACCCTGCGCTTCCTGTGGGGCGCCTTCGGAGGAAGCGCCACAACGAAGCCCCCTGCCGCCCCTCCCCCCGCGGCCCCCGACGCACCGAAGCCCCCCGCAGCCGCCGACGTACCGGAGGGGACGGGCCGGGGTGCCCCCGCAGATTTGCGTGCCGACAGGACGGCGACGGATGCGCAGGAGCAGGCAGCACGCAGCTCGAGGAGGTACCCCGGCCCGGGACCGACCCGCCCACGCACGGCAGGCGCCCACACGGCGAGCCCACGCACGGCAGGCGCCAGCGCACACACACCCCGCGCCCACACGGCAGGCCCACACCTGAAGGGCTGGGAAAAGGCGGTGCCCGTAGGAACGCTGGCACTCGCCGGGACGGTCCTCGGCCCCTACGTCACCCACCTCGAACCGCTGCTCGGGCAGTACGCCCACTCCGTACCGGAAGCGCACGGCGCCACGCCGTACCACCTGGCGCTGTGGCACGGCTGGGGCACCCCCCTGGCCCTGTCCCTGGTCGCCTGGGCCCTGGGCGCAGCCCTCTTCGCGGGGAACACCCCCCTGATCCGGCTCGCCCGGAAAACGGCCCTCCCCACCGCCGAAGCGGCCTTCGCCCGCATGATCCGCGGCACCGAATGGTTCGCCCTCCAGCTCACCGGCACGGTGCAACGCGGCTCCCTCGCGGTCTACTTGACCACCGCCCTCCTCGTGTTCACCGGCACCGAGTCGTACGCCCTGGTCCACGACGCCCCCTGGCCCACCCCCGGCGGCGGCCCCCGCCTGGCGGACGACGCGGCGCAGGCCGCCGTGGCGGTCGCGGTGATGGCGGCGGCGGTGCTGTGCGTGACGGCCCGGCTGCGGATGAAGGCGGTGGTGCTGGCGGGCACCACGGGCTACGGCACGGCGGTGCTGTTCGTGCTCCAGGGCGCCCCCGACCTGGCCCTGACGCAGTTCACCGTGGAGACGGCCAGCATCGTGGTGTTCGTGCTGGTGCTGCGCCGCCTTCCGGCGCGCTTCCCGCGCACGGCCCCGCGCCGCCGCGCGGCGAACTACGCGGTGGGCGCCGCCGCGGGCGCCCTCGTCGCGGGCCTGACGTATCTGACGGCGGCGGCCCGCCGGGCGAGTGACGCCCGCGCCGCGCTGATCGAGGCAACCGAGCACGACGGCGTGAAGAACGTGGTGGCGACGATCCTGGTGGATCTGCGCGCCTGGGACACGATGGGCGAGTCCGCGGTGCTGGCGGTCGCCGCGGTCGGCGTGACGAGTCTGCTGTTCCTGCGCCGCCGCGCGGGCTCGCTGCCACGGGCAGCGGACGGCGAGGAGCCGGGCACCGTATGGCGGGCGGGGCCGCGCGAGGCGCCGGGCCCGGCGTCACTCGCCCCCGAGCGGACCTGGCTGTCCGCGAGCGGCACCCTTGCGCAGGAGCGCCGCTCGGTGGTCTTCGAGGTGGTGGCCCGGCTGACCTTCCACCCGATCCTGGTGCTCTCCCTCTACCTGCTGTTCAGCGCGGAGAATCTGCCCGGCGGCGGCTTCACGGCCGGGCTCGTCGCGGGCCTGGCGCTGGTGGTGCGCTATCTGGCGGGCGGGCGGTACGAGTTGGCCGCCGCGGCCCCGGTGGACGCCGGTTTCCTGCTGGGCGCGGGCCTGGTCGTGTCGGTCGGTACGGGCCTGGGCGGGCTGGTGTTCGGGCGCGCGGTGCTCGACGCGGGCACGTACCACGCGCGGCTGCCGCTGTTCGGTTCGGTCCATCTGGCGAGCCCGGTGCTCTTCGACTTCGGGGTCTACCTGCTGGTGCTCGGCGTCGTCCTGGACGTGCTGCGCGGCCTGGGCGCCGAGATCGACCTCCAGATCGAACGGGACGGCCGCGGGGAGAGGGAGGTCACGTGAAGGCGACGATCGCGCTCATCGCGGTGGGCGGTGTGCTGTTCGGCTGCGGCACCGCGCTGCTGATGTCCAGACCGCTGACCCGGATCCTGCTGGGCGCGGTGCTGCTCGGCAACGGGGCGAATCTGCTGGTGCTCGCCACGTCGGGCAAGGCGGGGAAGCCGCCGCTGCTGTATCCGGGCACCGACCCGAAGGACGTCACCGACCCGCTGCCGCAGGCGATGGCGCTCACCGCGATCGTCATCACGCTGGCGCTGACGGCGTTCCTGCTGGCGATGGCGTACCGGAGCTGGCAGTTGTCGGGGAACGACGACGTGCAGGACGACGTCGAGGACATCCGGATCGCGCTGCGCGCCGAACACGAGGGCACGCGGGCGGAGTTGCGGGCCGTGCTGCGGGCGGACCGGGTGCGGCAGGCCCGCGCGGAGGAGACCGAGGACCTCGACGACGAGGTCTGGGACCACGTACTGGGGGCCGACCGGTGACCGCGTCCGACCTGCTGCCGCTGCCGGTGGCGCTGCCGCTGCTCGCGGCCGGGGTGAAGCTGGCGATCGGCCAACGGCTGCCGCGTACGCAGCGGTTCATCAGCGCGGGCGTGCTGTGCGCGGTGCTCGGCGCGTCGCTCGCCCTGCTGGTGGCCGCCGACCGGGACGGGCCGCAGGTCATGCACACCGGCACCTGGCCCGCGTCGGTCGGCATCACGCTGGTCGCCGACCGGCTGTCCGGGCTGATGCTGGTGGTGTCGGCCGCGGTCACGCTGTGCGTGCTGATCTACTCGATCGGCCAGGGCATGGCCGACCAGGACGCGGCGACACCGCTGTCCGTCTTCCACCCGGCGTATCTGATCCTGGTCGCCGGGGTCTGCGACACCTTCCTCGCGGGCGACCTGTTCAACCTCTATGTCGGCTTCGAGATCATGCTGACCAGCAGCTATGTGCTGTTGACGCTCGGCGGTACGGCGGCCCGCATGCGGGCGGGCGCCACGTACGTGGTGGTGTCGCTGCTGTCGTCGGTGCTGTTCCTCGTCGCGATCGGGATGGTCTACGCGGCGGCCGGGACGGTGAATCTGGCGCTGCTCGCCGGGCGGCTGGCCGAACTGCCCTCCGGCGTACGGCTGCTGCTGCAACTGGCGCTGCTGACCGTCTTCGGCATCAAGGCCGCCGTCTTCCCGCTGGCGGCGTGGCTGCCGGACTCGTACCCGACCGCGCCCGCGCCGGTCACCGCCGTCTTCGCCGGTCTGCTCACCAAGGTCGGCGTCTACTCGATACTGCGGACCCAGACGCTGCTGTTCCCCGGCGGGCGGCTCGCCGACCCGCTGATGCTGGTCGCCCTGCTGTCGATGGTGATCGGCATCCTGGGCGCGGTCGCCCAGACCGACCTCAAGCGGCTGCTGTCCTTCACGCTGGTCAGCCACATCGGGTACATGGTCTTCGGTATCGCGCTCGCCTCACGCGGCGGCATCGCGGGCTCCGTCTTCTACGTGGCCCACCACATCACCGTGCAGACCACGCTCTTCCTCGTCGCGGGGCTGATCGAACGGCGCGGCGGCACGACGGATCTGCTGCGGCTGGGCGGCCTGGCCCGGATCTCGCCGCTGCTCGCCGTCGTCTTCTTCGTCCCCGCCATGAACCTCGCCGGTATTCCGCCGCTGTCCGGTTTCCTCGGCAAACTCGGCCTGCTGCGCGCCGGCATCGCCAACGGGGGCGGCTGGGCGTACGTCCTGGTCGCGGGCGGCATCGTCACCAGCCTGCTGACGCTGTACGCGTTGGCGAAGGTCTGGAACCTGGCCTTTTGGCGTGCCGCCCCGCCCGATCTGTGCGAGGACGGCACCGTCCTGGAATCCGACGAGGACTCCGCCGACGCGGAGGAGGGCGGCTCGGGGCCTGTACCCGCGCCCCCGTCGCCCCCGTCGCCCCCGTCGCCCGGGGAGGACTCCGGGGCGACCGCCGTGCCGCTGCCCGCCGGGGCCGCCCACGCCGCGTCCCTCAGCGGGCGGCCCATCACCACCACGGCGGCCCTCCCCGCGCCGATGCTTCTCGCCACCTGCGCCATGGTCGCGCTCGGTCTGTCGTTCACCGTCCTGGCCGGGCCCCTCACCGGCCTCGCCGATCGCTCCGCGAGCGAGCTCCTGTCCCGAACCCCGTACGTCTCGGCGGTCCTCCGCCACTGACGGTCCCCACCGGCCGGTGGTCCGGAGACAACCGGACTGCCCGCCGGGGCGGGTGGTGACCCGCGGGAACGCGGTAGTTGAGCGCGCGGTTCCCCATGCCCCCGACGGGGCGCGTCCTGCCCCGGGCGTCAGGTCCAGTGGGCGGGGCGGGGCGGGCCACCTGGCGAAAGGACGGTGGTGGAGTCGCCGCGGGCGGCGGTGAGTTGGGGCGGGGTGAGGAAGAGGGCCCCGCGCAGATCCGCCCCGCGCAGATCGGCGTCGCGGAGATCGGCACCGATGAGATCGGCGAGGCGCAGGTCGGCCCGCCGCAGGTCGGCGGCGATCAGATAGGCCCCGCGGAGGTCGGTGCCGCGCAGGTCCGCCCCGCGGAACCCGCGGCCGATGAGGTCGGCGCCGCGCCGGTCGCGGCCGGGGGTGCCGGCGCGGGCCAGGGCGCTGGCGCGGAGCAGGATCTCGTTGACGGGCGCGCGCTCGGCGGCGACGTCGAGGGCGAGCAGGGCCTCGGGGGTGCCGAGGGTGAGCCCGGAGATCCGGGCGACGGCCGCCTCGGCGGCGGCGTGCACGGGCCGGGCGGACGGCAGCGCCAGTGTCTCGCCGAGGTAGCGGAGGAGTTCGTGGAGCTGCCGGACGACCGGCAGCAGCGCGAACATCGACCGCCCCCCGTCGGCGGCGTCGCGCCAGTCCTGCCCGCCGAAGGTGATCCGGGAGAGCTTCTGGCCCGCGCCGAAGCAGTCGTAGACGGTGCAGCCCCGGTAGCCGCGGCCCCGCAGTTCGCGGTGGATGCCGCAGCGGTGGTCGCCGCCGAGGTGCCCGCAGGGCTCCCCGGCGGCCTTGTCCGCGGCGAAGTCCGCGGAGCGGGTGAAGGCGAGGGCCACGCAGCACAGCCCGAAGCAGTCGCCGCAGTCGGCCCGCAGCTCACTCGTCTCACCCGTCGGCGTGTCCACCGGTCAATGGTGCCTCACGGCGCCGAGGGGAAGACGGCGGGCTTGGCGGCGGTGTAGAGCCAGGTCTGGAAGAAGGTGCCGAGGCGCTGCCCGGAGATCCGCTCCGCGAGCCGCTGGAAGTCGGCGATGGTGGCGTTGCCGTAGCGGTGCAGGGCGGGCCACGCCTTGAGCAGGGTGCGGAAGTCGCGGTCGCCGATGGTGTCGCGGAGCGCCTGGATGGCGACGGCGCCGCGGTCGTAGACGGCGTCGTCGAACTGGTTGTCGGGGCCGGGGTCGCCCGGCTTGACCGTCCAGAACGGGTCGTCGGCGGGGTGCGCGTCGTAGATGTCCCGGGCGAGCTGCTGCGGGGTGCCGGTGCCCTCGTGCTCGGCCCACAGGAACTGGGCGTAGCTGGCGAAGCCCTCGTTGAGCCAGATGTCGGACCAGCGTTCCAGCGACACGTCGTCGCCCCACCACTGGTGGGCCAGTTCGTGCGAGACGACGTTGGTGTTGGCCTTGGTGGCGAAGGAACTGGGGCTGTAGAACACGCGGGTCTGCGCTTCGAGCGCGAAGTGCGACGTCACGTTGGGCACGTAGCCGCCGGCCGCGTCGAAGGGGTAGGGGCCGAACCAGCCGCTGAGGAAGTCGACGATCTCGGCGGTCCGCTCCACGCTGGCGCGGGCGTTGGCGGCGGTGGCCGCGGGGAGGTCGGCGCTGTACGCGTTGATGACCGGGACGCCGGTGCGGGTGCGGCTGTGCGTGATGTCGAAGTGGCCGACGGCCAGCGTGGTGAGGTACGTGGCCTGCGGCTTGGTCTCGCGCCAGTGGTAGCTGGTCCGGCCGTCCTCGGACTTCCGCGAGACCAGCAGCCCGTTGCTGATCGCCTGGTCGCCGTCGGGGACCTTGACGCGCACGTCGTAGGTGGCCTTGTCGGCCGGGTGGTCGTTGCTGGGGAACCACCACCACGCGGATTCGGGTTCGTTGGCGGCGACTGCGCCGTCCGGGGTGCGCTGCCACGACGTGAAGCCGTAGCGCTTCACGGTGGAGGGGACGCCCGAGTACGTGACGGCGACGGTGATCCGGTGGCCCTTGGCGATCGGCCTGGCGGGGGTGATGACCAGTTCCTGCTCGCCGCTGGTGGCGAAGGCGGCGGGCTTCCCGTCGACGGTGACCCGGCTGACGGTCAGCGCGAAGTCCAGGTCGAAGCTGGTCAGTCCCTGGGTGGCGGTCGCCGTGATGACGGCCGTGCCCGACAGCAGGTCGGTGCTGGGCTGGTAGTCGAGGTTCAGGTCGTAGTGGGAGACGTCGTAGCCGCCGTTCCCGTAGGTCGGGTAGTACGGGTCGCCGATGCCGGGCGCGCCCGGCCCCGTGTCGGCAGCGGCCGCCGGGATCGCCAGCAGCAGGCCGAGGGCGGCGGCAGTGGACGCGATGACTCTCTTACGCACAGGGGTCCTCCAGCACGGTGAACGACAAGCGGCAGGTGCCAAGTGGCCGCCGCCGCGAGGCGGGTGGCGGCGGCCGAGTGGCAGGTACACGGCGACCCTAAGGAGCCCCAACCGTCCCAGCCACCCCTGTACTCACTGCTGTCGCAGAACGTTCACCCGGCGCAACACAACGGCCGGAACGTGACACCCGTGTCGTAGGCGCGTCACACGTGTCCGGTCTGCGAGCATTCGGCGGGTGCGTACCCTGCGGAGAATCCAGTGGCCGCTGGTGCTCTGGCTGGCCGTGGTCTGGGTGCTGCTGTGGGGAAAGGTCACCGCGGGCAATGTGCTGACCGGCCTGGCCGTCGGCGTCGTGCTCTGCCTGGCCTTCCCCCTCCCGCCGCTCGAACTCGAACTGCGGCTGCACCCGGTGGGCCTGGTCCGCTTCGCCGCCTACTTCCTGGCCGATCTGACGGTGGCCGGGCTGCGTACGGTCTGGCAGATCCTCACCCCGTCGCCGCTGCCCTGCGCGGTGCTCGCCGTACCGCTGCGCTCCCGCAGCGACTTGATGCTGACCGCGACGGCCGTGGCGGTCTGCGCGGTGCCGGGCAGCGCCGTACTGGAGATCCAGCGCTCCACCGGCACCCTCTTCGTCCACGTCATGGGCTCCGACAGCGCGGGCACGGACCAGGCCCGCGCCGAGGTCAGACGCCTGGAGCAGCTGGTGGTACGGGCGTTCGGCACCCGCGCGGAGATCGCGGACCTGACGGCCCCCGAGCCGGGTACGGGTGCGCCGTGAACTGGGTGACGGGGGTGGTGCTCGCGCTGCTGGTCGCCTCCGGCGTGATGGTCTTCGTCCGCCTGGCGCGCGGCCCCTCGATGCTGGACCGGGCGGTGGCGGTGGACGCGCTGCTGGCGGTCGTGGTGGCCGGACTCGGCGCGCGGGCCGCCGAGGCACGCACCCCGTACACCCTGCCGGTGCTGCTGGTCCTGGCCTTCCTCGGCTTCACCGGCTCGGTGGCCAGCGCCCGCTTCATCGCGGTGCGCGGCGCGGAGCCCCCGGAGCGGCCGGGCGGGCAGGAGCCGGCGGGGGCAGGGGAGCCAGGAGGGCCGGGGGAGCCGGTGGAGCCGGTGGAGCCGGTGGAGCCCGAGGGGGCCGAGCGGCCTGAGCGGCCTGAGCGGACCGAGCGGACCGAGCGGCCGAAAAGGGATGACGGCCGGGAGGGCACGGCCGCTGACGGTGAGGAGACGGGCGGATGAGCTGGACCGCGGTGGGCGACTGGGCCGCGGCGGTGTGCCTGCTGCTCGGCGCGGGGCTGAGCTTCGTGGCCGGGGTCGGGCTGCTGAAGCTGCCCGACACCCTCACCCGTATGCACGCGGCGACCAAGCCGCAGGTGCTCGGGCTGCTGTTGGTGCTGCTCGGGGTCGCCCTGCGGTTGCGTTCCTGGGTGGATCTGGGAACGCTGGTACTGATTGGCACGTTTCAGCTGATGACTGTGCCGGTCGCGGCTCATATCGTGGGCCGCGCGGCGTACCGCACGGGCCAGGTGGACGGCGACCGGCTGGTCCTTGACGAGTTGGACGAGCGGCTGACCCGGCCGGAAAGGCCAGATAGGTTCACCGTGTGAAGAATGTCCGCGTGGTCAGGGCGCTACAGCATGTGGAGGACGAATACCTGTCACGTATGGGTATGTCGCTCCCCCTGCTGGTCATCGCGCTGGTCGTGATCGCCGATCTCGCGGCGGGCCGGGACCACTTCATCACGCCGGGCATCGTCGCCGCGCCGCCGCTGGCCGCGATCACCGTCAACTGGCGGCGGACCCTGTTCATCGGCGTGCTGGGCCTGATCGTCCAGGCGGCGCTCGCGCCCTACGACGGCATCGCCGAGATCCCCGATCACGACGTGTTCTTCGGCCAGGTCTTCGCGTACGGCTCGGTGACCCTCTTCAGCATCTACATCGCCTGGCGCCGCGAGACCGGCGCGAAGGCGTTCAGCGCCATCACCTCCGTCGCCGAGGCCGCCCAGCACGCCCTGATGCGCCCGCCCGCCCCGCGCGTGGGCGGTATCCAACTGGCCGTGCGGTACGTGTCGGCGGCCGACGCGGCGCAGATCGGCGGCGACCTGTACGCGGTGCTCGACACCCCGTACGGCGTGCGGGCGCTGATCGGCGACGTGCGCGGCAAGGGCCTGGGCGCGGTGCAGACCTCGGCCGTGGTGCTCGGCGCCTTCCGCGAGGCCGCGTTCGACGAGGGCGGCCTCGACCGGGTGGCGCGCCGGGTGGACATCAGCGTCGGCCGGCATGTGACCGGCGGGGACTTCATCACGGCGCTGTTCGCGCAGTTCGACAAGCCGGACAGCGTGGAACTGCTGCACTACGGCCATGTGCCGCCGCTGCGGGTCTCGCGGGACGGCGAGGTGGAGACGCTGTACCCGAACGAGCCGTGGCTGCCGCTGGGCCTGGCCGACATGGTGGCCGAGGGGCCCACCCCGTGGCGGGTGCCGCTCATGCCGGGCGACGTGCTGGTGCTGTGCACCGACGGGGTGATCGAGGCGCGCAGCCCGCGGGACAACTCCTTCTACCCGCTGGCCGAGCGGGTCGGCCGCCTGGTCGCCGGTGCCTCGTACGACCTGGACGACGCCGTGGAGCGGGTCTACAGCGACCTGCTGGAGCACGCGGGCGGCTCGCTCACCGACGACGTGGTCCTGCTGCTGCTCGCGCCCCAGCAACGGCCCCTGCCGGCCCACCCGCAGGACCCGCCGCTCAATCCGGTGTGACCGCTGTCGTCGTGTCCCGGGCGTCCGGCGCGGGCGCCGCGTGGGTGACCGGCAGGCCGCGTGTCGCGCGGTCCAGCGCGATCAGCACCGACTCGTACGCCTCGCCCGTGGCGTGTTCCATGCCCAGCTCGCACATCCGGTTCGCCGACAGATACGCGTCGTAGCCGCGCGCCGCGACCTCCTCGGCCTCGGGGCGCGTCGCGGCCTCGGTCAGCTCCTCGTGCAGCATCCCGCGGTCGCCCGCGAAGGCGCAGCAGCCCGCGTCGTCGGGTACGACGACCTCGCGGGCGCAGGCCCGCGCGACGGTCTCCAGCGCGCCGGTGTCGCCGAGGTGCCGCATCGAGCAGGTCGGGTGCAGGACGGCGGACGCGACGGTGTCGGTGACCGTCAGCCGCGGCAGCAGGTGCTCGGCGGCCCAGACGACGGAGTCGATGACGGTCAGCTCGCCGTGGAGTTCACGGTTGGCGTCGGAGAGGTACGGCACGACGTCGCGGGCCAGGCCGAGCGTGCAGGAGCTGGCGTCGACCACGATCGGCAGCCGTCCGCCGCCGGTCCACAGCCAGGCGGCCTCCACGATCCGGTTGGCCATCACCGCGTTGCCCGCCAGGTAGCCCTTGGAGTGCCAGATGGTGGCGCAGCAGGTGCCCGTGACGTCGTCCGGGATCCACACCGGGCGGCCGGCCCGCGCGGAGACGCTGACGACGGCCTGCGGCAGCGACCCGTACCGGGTGGCCGGGACGCCGAAGACGCGGTTGACGCACGCCGGGTAGTACACGGCGGTCGCGCCGTCCTTCTCGGTGCGGGGCAGCCGGGGGGCGGCGCCGGGGATCTCGGGGAGCCATTCGGGTATCAGGTCCGGGCGTACGGCCCTGCGGGCCAGGCCGGTGCCCGCGGTCAGCGGGCGGTCGCCGACCCGGTCGCGTACCGCGTCGGCGGCGGCCACCGCGGCGCGGGCGGCGCGTTCCGCGGCCTTCCAGTGGGTGGCGACGGAGGCGGCGACCCGCTCCTCGGTACGGGAGTGCCCTGCGTGCCGGAAGTCCCGCATCATCGCGCCGGTGTCGATGCCGACCGGGCAGGCCAGCGCGCAGGTGGAGTCGCCCGCGCAGGTGTCGACGGCGTCGTATCCGTACGCGTCCAGGAGCGCCTGGAGGACCGGGGAGCCGGGCGGCTGGCGGAGCATCTCGCGGCGCAGCACGATCCGCTGCCTGGGAGTGGTGGTCAGGTCGCGGCTGGGGCAGGTGGGCTCGCAGAAGCCGCACTCGATGCAGGCGTCGGCGACGGCCTCGATGGCCGGGATCGTCTTGAGGCCGCGCAGGTGGCCGCGCGGGTCCAGGTCGAGGACGACGCCGGGGGCGAGGACGCCGTCCGGGTCGAGCAGCCGCTTGACCCGCCACATCAGGGCGGTGGCCTTCGCGCCCCACTCCAGTTCGAGGAAGGGCGCGATGTTGCGGCCGGTGCCGTGCTCGGCCTTCAGCGAGCCGTCGAAGCGCTCGACGACGGTGTGGCAGAAGTCGTCCATGAAGGCGGCGTAGCGCTCCACGTCGGCGGGTTCGGCCGCGTCGAAGGTCAGCAGGAAGTGCAGATTGCCGTGTGCGGCGTGGCCCGCGACGGCCGCGTCGAAGCCGTGCCGCTCCTGGAGTTCCAGCAGCTCGGCGCAGGCGTCGGCGAGCAGCTCCGGCGGTACGGCGAAGTCCTCGGTGATCAGCGTGGTGCCCGACGGGCGGGCGCTCCCGACGGCCGCGACGAAGGCTTTGCGGATACGCCACAGGCCGGCGATCCGCGCCGGGTCGCGGGTGAAGGCGTTGTCCGCGGACGGTACGGGCGTGACCAGGCCGAGGTCGTCGCAGACCCGGACGGCGGCCCGCTCGTACGCGGCCAGCTCCGTGTCGTCGGCGGCCCGGAACTCCACCAGCAGCGCGGTCGTCTCGCGCGGCAGCACGGCCCACTCCCCGGGCACCTCGGGCACGCCCACGGCGGCCCGCAGGGTGTTGCCGTCCATCAGCTCGACGGCCTCGGCCCCCGCCTGGTTGAACAGCGGCACGGCCGCGGCGGCGGCGGGCAGCGTCGGGAAGAACAGCAGGGCGGCGGTGGCCGCCGCGCGTATCGGCAGCGTCTCGAAGACGGCCTCGGCGACGAAGCCGAGAGTGCCCTGCGAGCCGACCATCAGACCGCGCAGGATCTGCGCGGGCGTCTCGGCGTCGAGGAAGGCGTCGAGCCGGTAGCCGTTGGTGTTCTTGATCGCGTGCTTCGCGCGAATCCTGGCGGTCAGCTCCTCGTCGGCCTCGATCTCGTCCCGCAGGTCGAGCAGGCCCTGGCACAGCTCGGGCTCGGCGGCGGCCAGCGCCGCGTCGGCGTCGGGGTCGCCGGTGTCCACGAGGGTGCCCGACGGCAGGACGACGGTCATCGAGGTGACGGTGCGGTACGAGGTGCGGCTGGTGCCCGCGGCCATCCCGGACGCGTTGTTGGCGACGACTCCGCCGACCGTGCACGCGACGGCGCTGGCCGGGTCGGGGCCGAGCACCCGGCCGTGCCGGGCCAGGGTGGCGTTGGCCCGCGCGAGTACGGTGCCGGGCAGGATACGGGCCCGCGCGCCGTCGGCCTCGACCTCGACGCCGCTGAAGTGGCGGCGCACGTCCACCAGGATGTCCTCGCCCTGCGCCTGGCCGTTCAGGCTGGTGCCCGCGGCTCTGAAGACCAGGTGGCGGCGCTCGCGGCGGGCGTAGGCCAGCAGCCTGACGACGTCCTGCGCGCTCTCGGGCAGCACGACGGCCTGCGGCACGAAGCGGTACGGGCTGGCGTCGGAGGCGTAGCGCACGAGGTCGGAGACGCCGGTGAGGACCTTGTCCGCGCCCAGCAGCTCGGTCAGCGCGGCCTTGAGGCCCTGCGGTGTGCCGGTGGCCCGCGACTCCTCCACCCGGTCGGGCGCGGCGCTCGCGGGCGGCACAGGGCGCAGTGCCTCGCCCTTCGGATCGGGCACGGGCATCCGGACCTCCTCGGGCGGACCGTGGGACGTGGTGGCTTCCGGTTCTCGGTCGTGGGCGCTGGGCTCGCGGCGGTTCTCGGGCCGGCGGCTCCGGGTGCTCGGTACTCGGCTCTCGGTGCTCGGGAGGAGCCCACCGATTGCCAAGGTATGACGGACTCCGCGTTCCCGCTCGCCCCGCGGGCCCCGCGCTGCTCCGCCGTCTCCGACCTACGGCGGAGGCGCCGCGCCGACCCGACGGCGGATACTCGGCTGCGAGTCCGGCAACGGGGGCCGGGCACGAACGGGGAGCAGCGAGAATGAGCCACAGCGCGCCAGGTGATCCTTCCGGCCCTCCCACGAAGGGTCCCGCCACGAGCGGCCCCGCCTCGAACGGCCCCGCCTCGAACGGTCCCGCCACGAGCGGCCCTTCCGGTGTCCGGCCCGGCGCTCCCGCCGACTCCCCGGCGCCCGAGCCGTACGCCGCCGCGCTCGGGGCGGCCTTCGTGGCCGTGGCCGACACGCTCGACGGGGGCGGCGCGGTCGGGGACGTGCTGGTCGGGCGGTGTGTCGGGGTGCTCGGGGCGGCGGCGGCCGGGCTGCTGCTGGTGGCGGAATCGCGCGGGAGCGCGGAGCCTGAGGTGGTCGCGGTCACGGACGAGGCCGTACGGGCGCTGGTCGCCGCCGAGGGCCCGGGCCGGGAGTGCCACCGCGCGGGCGCGCCGGTGCGCGCCGACGTGCTGGGCGCGGCGGCGGGCCGGTGGCCCGATTTCACCGGGGCCGCGCTGGCCGCGGGCTACGGCGCCGTCCTCGCCGTCCCCATGCGCTGGCGCGAGGAGACCATCGGCGCCCTGACGCTGTTCCGTACGGCGCCCGGCCCGCTCCCCGACGGCTACGCCGAGCTGGCCCAGGCACTCGCCGACGTCACCACCATCGGGGTGCTCCAGCGCCGGGTCAGACGGCAGCGCGAACAGCTCGCCGACCAGCTCCAGTCCGCGCTGGAGAGCCGGGTCCTGGTCGAGCAGGCCAAGGGGCTGCTCGCCGAGCGCTGGCAGGTGAGCGTGGACGCCGCCTTCACCGCGCTGCGCAGCCACGCCAGGACGCGCCGCATCCGGCTGTCCGACCTGGCGCAGGGCCTGCTCGACAGCACGGTGGACGCGGCGGAGCTGCGCGGGGGCCCCGGCCGGTGACGCCGCCCATGCCGCGGCCGGTGACGTCGCATTGCGTAGAGAACGTGTAACCAACCGTCATATTCCCTCTGGTGCACGGGAGTTCGGTGTTCTAGGGTGTGGGGCACTTCGCGGCCCGCGACCCCGGTCGCGGCGCTCAGACCCGTACTCTCCCGTCCGCTCAGGCACGGCCCGACGACGCCAGGACTTGGTTTGCCCATGGTCAAGCTCGCGGCATCCGCGTACCTCCCCCCACGCGAAGCCGACCGCCCGGTGCTCGACGTGTCCTGGACCTTCTCCGTCGGCCGCCTGCCCGGCAGCGACGAACTGGCGGCCCGTATGACCCGCGCCGCCCTCGACACGCTCGGCGGCCCGTACGGCGGGATCGGCGCCCTGATCACCGACGCCACCTCACTGGCGTGCGCCTACCTGGTCGCCCACAGCCTGGCCCGGCGCTACCGCGTCACCCTGGGCGTGGACGGCGGGCACTGCGCGGTCGCGGTCACCGACTACGGCTACGACCACGGGCTGCCCGGCGACGGCGCGGAGCCGGTGCCGGAACCGGCCCGCGACGAGGCCAGGGACCTGTGCAGGCGGCTCGCCGAGGCCGCGGCCCACCCGGTGACGATCGACGGGGTCCAGGTGCACCACGCCGTGGACGGCGCCGTGCTCATCCGCTTCAGGACCCAACTGCCCCACGCCCCTACGGTTCCCCCCACTCCCCCGGCCGCGCCGGACGCCTCCCGCAGTCCAGGCGCCCGAGGGTGAGGAGCGCCCGGCCGGGCGGCTTCGCGGGGGAGGCGAGCCACCGGCCGGGCGCGGTACGCACCCCGGGAGGGATGCGGGTCTCGACACGCGCGTCAGGCCGTCCGCGTGCCGGGCCGTCGGCGTGCCGGGCCGCACGTGCGTCAGGCGCACGCGCCTCGGGCCGTACTGCGTGCGTCAGGTCGTACTGCGTGCGTCAGGTCGTGCGGTTGCCGGTCAGCGCCGCGAAGACCACGACGTTCGCCGAGTACGCCTGCTTCTCCTTGTCGAAGGAGCCGCCGCAGGTGATCAGCCGCAGCTCCGGGCGCCCGGAGGACCCGTACACCCGGTTGGCGTCGAAGTGGTCCTTCTCCACCACCTCGACGCCCTCGACGGAGAATTCGGCGACCGTGCCGTCCGCGCGGGTCACCTCCACCAGCGCGCCCGGCTCGACGGTGCTCAGCCCGTAGAAGACGGCCGCGCGGGTCTCGGTGTCGACGTGGCCGACGATCAGCGCCGCGCCCGCCGTTCCCGGCGACGGTCCGTCGCGGTACCAGCCCGCGACGTCCGGGGTGGCGTACGGCGGCGGGTCGACCGCGCCGTCCTTCAGGCCGCGGCCGACGAGCTTGGCGTGCAGCCCGATCGAGGCGATGTCGATGCGCAGCGGCGTGGAGGCGGGCATCGGCAGGTGGGGGGCGTAGACCTCGCGCGGGCGGTCGGCAGCGGCGGCGGCCAGCGCCCGGCCGCCGGGGGTGGCCTCCGTGCCGCTGCCGCCGCCGTCGTGCCCGAACAGCCAGGCCGCGAGCAGCACGAGGGCGACGGCCGCGGTCGTCCAGGTCCTGTTGTCGGGCCGTGGACCGTCCTCGCCGCCGCCCGCGGCCTCCGCCCCTTCCGCCATGCCGGTCAGCCGCGGTCGGAGCTGCGGCGCCGGTGGATCACGAGGCCCGCCAGGCCGATGGCCGCGAAGCCGCCGGTGACCAGCAGCGCGCTGGTGTCGGAACCGGCCGTGCCGGGCCCGGCCGCGAGCTGCGCGGTACCGCCGCCGCCCGCGGGGACGGGCGCGATCGGCAGCGAGGTGCTGGCGCCGGTGACCGTCACGGACGCGGACGCGGAGCTGGAGGAGCCGTTGCACTCGACGGAGATCTCGTACGAGCCGTCGACCGCGTCGGACTTGATGAACGCGGTGCCTTCGAGCGAGTGGGAGCCGTCGCTCGCCGGGGCGAGGGTGACGGTGTCCACGAAGACCTCGGCGCTGGCGCGGGCCTTGCCGCCGGACTTGCAGGAGGTCTCCAGGTGCAGGCTCACGACACCACCCGGCGCCACGCTGGCGGGCGACACGTCCATCGAGTCCGAGGAGCTGGACGACGAGGACGAGGACGACGACGAGGAGGAAGAGGACGACGATCCCCCTCCGCCCGAGTCGGCGATCGCCTGGCTGGGCAGCCCCGAGGCGCCACCGAGCGCGAACACTCCGGCGGCACCGGCTGCGGCGATGACGGGCAGTTTCAGACCGAACATGGAGACCTCCGCTCGTCCGGGAGCGGGGACTCGCGCCCGGTGCTTACGAACATCCCTGCGACGGCCGCCGCCCGCACCCCGAGGGGCGCCTCAATCGTCCATCAGAGTGAGGGACGCTCTACGGAGAGTGACGAATCGGTGTGTCGGCTCGGCTTTCCCGGGCCCGGGGCTCCGAGGGCCGCGCGCCGGCTCGGGGGCCGGCGCTGGGGGCTGCGGGCCGGGGCTCAGATCTCCGACACGAGGTCCGCGATCGAGTTCACGACGCGCGAGGGGCGGAAGGGGTGGCGGTCGATGTCGGCGGGCCCGGTGAGGCCGGTCAGCACCAGGAACGTGGTCATGCCGGACTCCAGGCCGGCCAGCACGTCGGTGTCCATCCGGTCGCCGATCATCGCGCTGGTCTCGCTGTGCGCGCCGATCGCGTTGAGCCCGGCGCGCATCATCAGCGGGTTGGGCTTGCCCACGAAGTAGGGGTCCTTGCCGGTGGCCTTGGTGATCAGCGCGGCCACCGAGCCGGTCGCGGGCAGCACGCCCTCGGGGGACGGCCCGGTCTCGTCGGGGTTGGTGCCGATGAAGCGGGCGCCGTTGTTGATCAGCCGGATCGCCTTGGTGAGCGCCTCGAAGCTGTAGGTGCGGGTCTCGCCGAGGACGACGTAGTCCGGGTCGGTGTCGGTGAGGATGTAGCCGACGTCGTGCAGGGCGGTGGTCAGCCCCGCCTCGCCGATCACGTACGCGGTGCCGCCGGGACGCTGGTCGTCCAGGAACTTGGCGGTGGCCAGCGCGGACGTCCAGATGTTCTCGACCGGTACGTCGAGGCCCATGCGGGTCAGCCGGGCGTGCAGGTCGCGCGGGGTGTAGATGGAGTTGTTGGTGAGCACCAGGAAGGGCTTGCCGGACTCCTTCAGCCCCTTGATGAAGGCGTCGGCGCCCGGGATGGGCGTGCCCTCATGGATCAGCACCCCGTCCATGTCGGTGAGCCACGACTCGATGGGCCTGCGTGTCGACACGGGTTCCGCTCTCCTGTTCCTCGCACAGCTCGCGCCCGGGGCATCCGCTCGCGGCATCCGCGCGCCGCTTCCGCGCACGGCTTCAGCACGCCGGCTTCAGCCCACGGCCTCAGCACGCCGGCTTCTGCCCACGGCTTCACTCACCAGCGTAGCCGGGGCGGATGGCACCCGCCCCGGCCGTCTCGCGTGCTGGTCGGCCGCCGCGTCACGGAGGTCCCCCGGTCAGCCAACGGCCGGCTGACCGGTGACCTGCCGCTCGGCCAGGAGTCAGCTTCCGGTGGCGGTCTTCCACGCGTCCACGTAGTCGGTCAGGTGGGCGTCGATGTCGGACCAGTCGGGGGTGAAGACGTCCACGCCCGACATGATCTGCTTGAGCTTGGCGGCGTTGGCGTCGGTCGCGGTCACGTCGGTGCGGGCCGCGAAGCCGCCGCCGATCGAGGAGACCTGCTGCTGGACCTCGGTGGTCAGGAAGTAGTCGAGCAGCTTCTTGGCCGCGTCCTCGTGCGGCGCGTTCTTCACCAGCCCGGCCGCGTACGGCAGCGCGAAGGTGGTCGGCTTGCCCGAGGCGTCGGCGGCCGGGAAGAAGATGCCCTGGTGCGGCATCGTCGCCTGGTCCGCGTAGTTCATCTGCACATCGCCGTTGGCGACCAGCAGTTCGCCCTTGTCGACCTTGGAGGCGAGCTGGCCGGTGGACGCGGACGGGCCGACGTTGTTGGCCTGGAGCTTCTTCAGGTACTCCATCGCCGGGGCCTGGCCGCCGAAGTCGTGCATGGCCTTGATGACGACGGCGGTGCCGTCGCCCGCGACACCGGGGGTGGAGTACTGGAGCTTGTTCTTGAACTTGCCGTCCAGCAGGTCGTTCCAGGTCTTGGGCGGGGTCGGCAGTTCCTTGGTGTTGTAGATGAAGCACAGGTAGTTGTTGACGATCGAGGTCCAGTCGCCGTCCGCGCCCTTGTCGGCGGCGTCGACCTTGTCGGAACCGGCGGGTTTGTACGTGGTCAGCAGCCCCTTGGCGTCGGCCTGCTGGATGAAGGGCGGCAGCGTGACGATCAGGTCGGCCTTGGTGTTGGACTTCTCGCGGATCACGCGCTGCACGACCTCGCCCGAGCCGCCCTCGACGTAGTTGACCTTGATGCCGGTCTTCGCCGTGAAGTCCTTGAACACCTTGTCGTAGAAGCCGTCCCCGGCCTCGTTGTGCAGGCCGTCGGCGCTGTAGACGGTGACCTCGGTGGACGCCTTGCCGTCCGAGGAACCGGAGCCGGAGTCGGAGGAGCCGCCGCAGGCGGCGAGGGCGAGACCGAGCGTGAGGGTGCCGGCGACGGCGGTGAGCGGGGTGATGGGGCTGCGCTTGCGCATGGCAGGTCGAACTCCTTGCTGGGTGTGGTCAATCGGGAAGGAGAAAGGGGAAAAGGGGGGGGCAGCGGTAGGAGGCCCGGGTGCGGACGCGGGACATCCCGAGCAGGACGAGCAGGGTCGTCACCATGAGGACGACGGCCAGGGCGGCGCCCGAGTAGAGCGAACCGCGGTTCGTCGCGCCGTAGATCTGGACCGGCAGCGGCAGCCAGTCGGGCGGGTAGAGCATCATCGTGGCGCTCAACTCGCCCATGGACAGGGCGAAGCAGAGTCCGGCGGCGGCGGTGAGCGAGGGCAGCAGCAGCGGAAGCCTGATCCGCCACAGCACGTACGCGGGCCGCGCGCCCAGGCTCGCGGCGCTCCGCTCGTACGCCGGGTCGAGGCGGACGAGCGCGGCGCTCACGGACTGGTAGGCGAAGGCGGTGACCAGGACGGTGTGGGCCAGGATCACGATCTCGCGGGTGCCGTTGAGCAGCAGCGGGGGCTTGGAGAAGGCGACCAGCAGGGACAGGCCGACCACGACGGACGGCACGGCGACGGGCAGCATGAACAGGGTGTCGAGCAGGCGCCGTTGCCAGCCGCGCAGGCGTTCGGCGGCGAGCGCCGCCCAGCCGCCGACGAGCAGGGCCAGCACGCTGGCGGCCAGCGCCGTCCACAGGCTGGTGGTCAGGGCGTGCGCCGAGTCGCCCTTGGTGATGTCCTGATAGTGCGTCAGCGTCGGGTGGGACGGGAAGGCGCCGCTCCAGTTGGTGGCGAAGGACGCCATCAGCACGACGAGGAAGGGCAGCGCGAAGACCGGCAGGAACAGGACGAAGAAGACGGCCCAGGCCGTCCAGCGACCGCTGCGGCTATGCACCAGCACGGCGGGCACCTCCGGTGAAGCCTCCTGCGAGGGTGGTGGTACGGGCCACGACGGCCCGGTAGAGGCCGTAGAGCGTCACCGACAGCACGACGGCGACGACCGCGACGACGCACGCCCCCGGGTAGTCGCCGTCGAGGATCGCCTTGCTGTAGACGAGCATCGGCAGGGTGGTGACGCCTTTGGCGCCGGTGAAGAGCACGATGCCGAACTCGTTGAGGCACATGACCAGGACGAGGCTGCCGCCCGCCGCGAGCGACGGCAGCGCCTCGGGGAGGATCACCTGCCGTACGATCCGCGGCGCCCGCGCGCCCAGCGACGAGGCGACCTCCAACTGGGCGGTCTCCACCTGGGAGAAGGCCGCGAGCAGCGGGCGCATCACGAAGGGCGTGAAGTACGTGATCTCCGCCAGGAGTACGCCCCACGGCGTGCGCAGGAAGTCGATCGGGCCGCTGCCGCTCGCGCCGCCCGTCACGTCCGTCCACAGGCCGTTGGCCATGCCGACGGTGCCGTAGAGGAACAGCAGCGCGAGGGTGATCAGGAAGGAGGGGAAGGCCAGGAAGATGTCGATGAAGCGGCTGAGCGCCTTGCCGCCGGGGAACGGCACGAAGGCGATCACCAGGGCCAGGACGAAGCCGAGGACCAGACAGCCCGCGGTCGAACCGACCGCGATCCACACGGTGTTCCACAGCGCCTTGCGGAACGACTCCTCCGTGAACACGTCGGTGTACGCGGACACGGAGTGGCTGCCGCTGTCCGGTGAGAGGGACTGCTTGCCGACCAGGAAGAGCGGATAGAGGAAGAAGAAGCCGATCGCGGCCAGGGGCGGCAGGGCCCAGAGCGGGCCGGGCACGGTCAACCGCCGCGAACCGCCCTTGTCCGCGGCGGACGTGGCGGTGCGCGCGGCCGGTGTGGCGTCCGGTGTGGCGTCCGGCTTCGCGTCCGGTGGGGCGCCCGGTGTGGCGTCCGGCTTCGCCTCCGGTACGAGCGGCGCCTGCGTCGTCCTAGCCAACGCCGACACCTCCCGCGCCGAGCCCCGCGGGCAGCAGCACCGCGTCCTCGGCCGCGAAGGTCAGCCCGACCTCGTCGCCCGCCCGCGGCGGCTGCCGCAAGTCCCCTACGTCGGCGCGCAGTTCGTGCCCGTACGCCGCGACGAGCAGCCGGTGCGTGTGGCCGCGCCACTGCACGGCGGTGACGGTGCCGCGCAGGACGTTGCCGCCGCCTTCCTCGGATGCGGCGGCCAGCCGCAGCGCGTGCGGGCGGACGCACAGCGTCGCCTCGGCGCCAGGCGCCGGGCCGTCCGTACCGCTCGCGGCCACCTGGAGGGTGGTGTCCGCCAGCCGTACGGCGCCGTCCTCCCCCGCGCTGACGTTCAGCAGATTGGCGTTGCCCACGAAGGAGGCCGTGAAGGCCGTGCGCGGGTGCCGGTAGAGGTCGTGCGGGGTGCCGCAGTCCCGGAGCCTGGCCTTGTCCAGGACGGCGATACGGTCGGCGAGCGTCAGCGCCTCGATCTGGTCGTGGGTGACGTACAGGATCGAGACCTCGGGCAACTCGCGGTGCAGCCGGGCCAGTTCGGTGAGCATCCCGGAGCGGAGCTGCGCGTCGAGCGCCGACAGCGGCTCGTCGAGCAGCAGCACCCCCGGCCTGATCGCCAGCGCGCGGGCGATGGCCACGCGCTGCTGCTGCCCGCCGGACAGCTCCCGCGGATAGCGCCGGGCGTACGCGGCCATACCGGTCATCTCCAGCGCGTCCGCCACCCGCCCGGGCACCTCGCCGCGCGGCACCTTCTGCGCCTTGAGCCCGAACGCCACATTCTGGTCCACCCGCAGATGCGGGAAGAGCGCGTACTGCTGCACCACCATCCCGATGCCCCGCCGGTACGGCGGCAGGTCCGTCACGTCCCGTCCCCCGATCGCCACCCGCCCGCTGACCGGCCGCACGAACCCCGCCACCGCCCGCAGCGCCGTCGTCTTCCCCGACCCCGACGGGCCGAGCAGCGCCATGACCTCCCCGCGCTCGACGGTCAGGTCGAGCGAGTCCAGCACCGTCTGGCCGTGGTAGGCGACGGTCACCTGCGCGAACCGGATGCCCGCGGGGCCGGTCGTGCCCGCGCGCGGGGGCGCGGGCGTCGGCTCCGCCGCCGGGTGGTCGGCGGCGGTCATCGCGGGGTCTCCCGGCGGGCGACGGCGGCGGGGAGTTCGGCGATCGAGGCCAGGACGTGGGTGGCGCCCGCCGCGATGAGCTGAGCCTCGGTGTGAGCGCCGGTCAGGACGCCCGCGACCAGCGGGGCGCCCGCGCGGACGCCGCTGAGCATGTCGTAGGCGGTGTCGCCGGCCACCGCGACCTGGCGGACGGAGTCGGTGCCGGTGCGCAGCAGCGCGGTGAGCACCATGTCGGGGTAGGGGCGGCCACGGCCCGCGTCGGCCGGGCACAAGGTGAGGTCGGCGACATCGCGCCAGCCGAGCGCGTCGAGGATCGCGTCCTGCGTGACGCGGGAGAAGCCGGTGGTCAGGACGACCTTGCGGCCCGCCTCGCGCAGCGCGTCGATCGTCTCGCGCGCGCCGGGCAGCGGCGCGCACCGGCCGCCGTCGACGAGTGCGGCGTACGCGGTCTCGAACGCCGCGTTGCCGCGCCGTGCCGCCCGCTCGTCACCGAACAGGGCGCGGAAGACGGTGATCTTGGACTCGCCCATCGTGGCGCGTACGTAGTCGAGTTTGGCGCTGTGGTCCGCGCTGCCGGGCTCGACCCCCAACTCCTCGGCCGCCCGCGAGAAGGCCAGTTCGACCAGGCCGTCGTCGGCGACGGTGGTCCCGGCCATGTCGAGGACGACAAGCCGCAGGTCGGACGTATCGCCTGGGGCGGAGGCGGAGGCGGCGGGTCCCGGCTCCGTGGGTGCGGGGGCGGCGGCAGCCGCCGTGGTCTCGGTCATGTCGTTCACCAGCCGATCTCGTTCGCGGTGTCCTCGCCGATCGCCGGGGAGCAGGTCATGCCGCGACCGCCGGGGCCGGTGACCAGCCACACGCCGTCGCGTACCTGCTCGCGGTGGACGACCCGGGTGGTGTCGGCGCACTGCGCGTACACCCCGGCCCAGCGGCGGCGGATCGTGGGCAGGGGGCGGCCGAGGAGTTCGGCGGCCCGTTCCAGCAGGTGGTCGTACGGGTCCTCGATCACGTCGAAGGCGAAGGCTTCGTCGTATTCGTGGGTGTCGCCGATGGTGAGGCCGCCGTCGAGGCGCTGGACCATGAGCAGTTGCATGCGGTGCTCGGCGGCGACCGGCGGCTGCGGCTGGCCCGCGCGCAGGGCGTCGAGCGCGGCGCCGTCGTAGGCGGGGTAGTAGCGGAAGCTGTCGGCGTCGGCGACGGAGGTCGTCAGCGGTTCGCCGAGCGGGTCGGTCTGCGCCATCTGGAGCCGGACCCTGCGTACCGGCAGGCTCGGCGCGAGTTCCTTGACGAGACCGGTCAGCCAGGCGCCGGTGGCGACGACGACGCTGTCGGAGGCGTACGACGTGCCGTGGTCGTCGCGGACCAGGCCGGTGTCGACGTCGCGGACCTCGCGGCCGGCCACGAAGGTGTAGCGGCCGGTCGCTTCGAGGTGGGCGCGCAGGGCGGGCAGGGCGACGCGCGACTCGACGGCGGCGTCGCGCTCGCAGAGCAGGGCGCCGAGGAGTTCGCCGCGCAGGGCCGGGTTGTGGGCGGCGACCTCGGTGGGCGACAGCCACTTGTAGCCGCGCTCGGCGGCGTCGGGGCGGCCCAGGACGTCCTCGGCGACGGCCCGCTCGGCCGGGGTGCGGACCACGGTGAGCGAGCCGTTGGCGCGGAAGCCGACGCCGGGCACGCGGGCGCCGATCTCCTCCCACAGCTCGCGGGCGCGCAGCGCGGTCTCCAGTTCGGCACCGGCCGCCCGGCCGCCGACCCACACGAGGCCGAAGTTGCGCACGGACGCGCCGCGGGCCTCCCGCTCGCGCTCCAGGTGGACGACCTCGTGGCCGCGGTTGACTGCGTGCCAGGCATGCATCGTGCCCAGCGCTCCGGCTCCTACGACAGTGACTCTCACGCCGTCGAGATTCGCGGCGGAGGGTGGCCGTCTCGCGTCCGGCTACCGACGTCCGGGTGAACAGGTCTCCAAGCTTGGACTAGACCCGTTATCATTCCGTGACTGAAAAAGGGACGTCGGCCACGGGGGACCTCAGCCTCGCCGGTCGCTCTTCTCCATGTGGACGGTGAAGCTGAAGCGGTCGCCGCGGTAGAGCGACCGCACCCGCTCCAGCGGCTCGCCCGCCTCGTCCCGGCTCGACCGGTGCAGCAGCAGCATCGGCAGCGCGGGCGGCGTACCGATCAGCAGCGCCTCGCGCGGTGTGGCCAGCACCGTCTCGATCCGCTCGTCCACCGAGACCGGCTCGACGCCGATCCGCTCGCGCAGAAAGGCGTAGAAGGAGGTGTCGGGCGCGAAGTCCCTTTCCAGGTGCGGCAGTCGGGCCACCGCGAGATACGTGCTCTCCAGGCCGACCCGCTCCTCGTCGGCGAGCAGCACGCGCTCCATGTGCCACACCGGGTCGCCGGGCGCGAGCCGCAGTTCGGCGGCGAGACCGGGGTCGGCGGGCAGCCGCTCCAGCGCGATCAGATTACGGCCGGGGACGCGGCCCTGCCGCCGTACGCCCTCGGTGTAGCTGTCGGTGGACAGCGGCTGTTCCAGCTTGGGCCCGGCCACGACGGTGCCGCGGCCCCTGCGGCGCACCCGGCCCTGGATCAGCAGTTCGCGCAGCGCCTGCCGTACGGTCTCCCGCGCCACCTCGAAGCGGGCCGCCAACTCCCGCTCCGTGGGCAGCAGTCCGCCCTCGCCCAACTCGTCGAGCACGACTTCGAGGCGGGTCTTGACGGCGAAGTACTTCGGCACCCGCCCGTGCTCCGGGATGCCCGCCCGGATCGGGCTCTGCGGATCTGCGTCGGCCATTGCCCGATCCTCGCAGACCGGACGGGGTGCCCGGTCCCGGAGCCCTGCTCACGGGCGGGCGGGGACGCGTCAGACGTGGGTGAGGACATTGCCGAAGAGCGGGGCCAGGACGAGCAGGGCGGCGCCCTCGGCCACCGCGCGAGGGCCCGCCGCGGCGAATCCCACGGGCACGCTCCGGCCGCGCTCGGCCAGCACGGCCGCGACCTGCTCCGCGAAGACGGCGGGCGCGGCCAGTACGGTCCTGCCGCCCAGCACCACCCGGTCGATGTCGAGCAGCGCGACCAGATTCGCCGCCCCGACGCCCAGCAGCCGCGCCGCGCCCACGGTGTCGCCGCGCCCGGCCGCCGCCAGGCACAGCGCCTCCAGGCAGCCCCGGTTGCCGCACTCGCACAGCACCCCGCCCAGCTCCACCGCCTGGTGCCCGAACTCCCCCGCCCCGGTCCGCCCGCCCCGGTACACCTCCCCGCCCAGCACCAGCCCGGCGCCGAGCCCGGCCCCGAGGTGCAGATACGCGAAGGCCGGGGGGCCGCCTGCGGCGGGGCGGGGACGGGCGGCTGCGGACTCCGCCGCCGTCGGCGGCTCGCCGCCAGGGGCGGGGTCGGACTCCGTCGCGGGACCGCCGGCTCCGGACGCGGGACGACCGGCTCCGGACGCGGGACGACCGGCTCCGGGGGCCGGGGCGGTGACGGGGGCCGGGGCGGACTCCGTCGGTGCGGACCACCCGCCGGGGGCGGCGGCCGGGGGCGGTGAGCCCTCCCCGGTCCCGGCCAGAACGGCCCCGGTCGGGGCGCTTCCCGCCGGGACGGCCTCGGCCAGGATCGACAGGGCCGCCGCGTTGGTGTTCTTGTCGAGGGCGACCGGGAGGCCGAGGGCGGCGGCCAGGCGGGCGCGGAGCGGGACGCCCTGCCAGTGCGGGAAGCCGGTGACGCGGTGGAGGGTGCCGGTGCGGTGGTCGAGGGGGCCGCGCATGCCGACGCCGACGCCGAGGACGGCGCCGGGGGCGCGGGCGGCGATGAGACGTACTTCGTGGACGATCGCGGCGAGCGCGGACTCCACGGGCAGGCCGAGGTCCAGCGGCGCCTCGCGTTCGGCGACGGTACGGCCGGTGAGGTCGGTGAGGACGGCGGTGAGCCGTTCCCCGTCGAGGTGGACGCCGACGGCGTGCCGGGCGCCGCTGACGAGCCGCAGTTCGGTGCGCGGCTTGCCGCCGGTCGAGGCGCGCCGCCCGGCCTCCTCGACCAGTCCCTCGGCCCGCAGCCGGGCGGTGATCTTGCTGACCGCCTGGGGGGTGAGGCCGGTCCGCTCGGCCAGCTCCAGACGGCTGATGCCCCGCGCGCGGCCGTCCGTACCGCCGCTGCCCGTGCCGCCGCCGCTCGTACCCCCGCTGTCCGTGCCTCCGCCGCTCGTACCCCCGCTGTCCGTACCGCCGCTGTCCGTACCGCCGCTGTCCGTGCCTGCGTCGGCGGGCGACAGCGTGGCCGTACGGAGCAGGCCGAGGACGAGCGCGGCGTTGTGGCTGCGGAGGGCGGGGAGGTTGGCGCCGGGCGCGGACGGGTTCACCCCGCCATTGTCCCGCGCGCTTGCACTTTGGCAACACTGTTGCCAAAGTGGAGCGCATGAGCACCCCTGGCACTCCCCTTCGCGTCGGCCTCGTCGGCTACGGCCCGGCCGGCTCCTTCTTCCACGCCCCGCTGATCGCCGCCACCGAGGGCCTGGTCCTCGACACGATCGTCACCGGCAGCCCCGAGCGCCGCGCCCAGGCGCTGGCCGAGCACCCGGACGTACGCTTCGCCGCGGCGGCCGACGAGCTGTGGGCGCGCGCGTCCGAGCTGGACCTGATCGTCCTGGCCTCCCCCAACCGCACCCATGTGCCGCTGGCCACCGCCGCGTTGGACGCCGGGCTGCCGGTCGTGGTGGACAAGCCGCTCGCGGGCACCGCGGCCGAGGCGCGCGAACTGGCCGCCTTCGCCGAGCGCCGCGGCCTGCTGCTCTCCGTCTTCCAGAACCGGCGCTGGGACAGCGACTTCCTCACCCTCCAAGGGCTGCTGGACAAGGGCGAGTTGGGCGAGGTGCAGCGCTTCGAGTCGCGGTTCGAGCGGTGGCGCCCGCAGCCCAAGGGCGGCTGGCGCGAGTCCGGCGACCCGGCCGAGATCGGCGGCCTGCTGTACGACCTCGGCAGCCACCTCGTCGACCAGGCGCTCGCGCTGTTCGGCCCGGCCGCCCTGGTGTACGCCGAGTCCGACGTCCAGCGACCCGGCGCCGCCGCGGACGACGACACCTTCATCGCCGTCACCCACGCCAACGGCGTCCACTCCCACCTGTGGATGAGCGCCACCACCGCCCGCCTCGGGCCGCGTTTCCGCGTCCTCGGCAGCCTCGGCGGCTACGTCACCTACGGTCTTGACCCCCAGGAGGCCGCGCTGCGCGAGGGCCTGCGCCCCGGCGAGGGCACGGCGTGGGGCGCGGAGCCGGAGTCCTCGTGGGGCACCGTCGGCACCGACGACAACTCGCGCCGGGTGCCGTCCGTGCCCGGCGACTACCCCGCCTTCTACGCCGGTGTCCTGGCCTCCCTGCGCGACGGCACCCCGCCGCCGGTCACGGCGCTGGAGGCCGCCGCCGCCCTGGACGTCCTGGAGGCCGCGAAGCTCTCGGCCACGCAGGGCCGGACGGTGGCGCTGTGACCGCGCCCGGTGGCGAGCGGGTCGCCGAACTCGTGGCGCAGGAAGCGGAGTTGGTGTTCCCCCGGTTCACCCACGACGACGCCTGGCGGCTCGGCTCCCTGCTGGTCGAGATGGCCCGCGAGGGCGGCGCCGCCGTCACCGTCGACATCCGGCGCGGCGGTCAGCAGCTCTTCCACCACGCCCTGGACGGCACCACCCCCGACAACGACGCCTGGCTGGCCCGTAAGGCGCGGGTCGTCGAGCGCTACCACGCCTCGTCACTGCTGGTCGGCGAGCGGTTCCGGGCCAAGGGCGGCAGCTTCGAGGAGTCCTCGCGGCTCGACCCCGACCTGTACGCGGCGCACGGCGGCGCGTTCCCCCTGCGGGTGGCGGGAGTCGGCGTGGTCGGGGTCGTCGCCGTCTCCGGCCTCCCGCAGGTCGAGGACCACGCGCTGGTCGTGGCGGCGCTCACCCGCTATCTGGCGGAGGCGGGCGCCTGACGGCGAGCGCGGTGGGTGGGCGTGATCGCCGTGAGCTTGACGGTCGGTCGCCGTGAGCTTGACGGTCGCCGTGAGCTTCATGGTCGGCGTGATCGCTCAGTCGGCGTGATCGCTCAGTCGGCGGGGGCCCCGAACCACTTCGGCATCAGGGCGCGCAGTTCCGCCTGGTCCTCGCCGACCCACACGACATGGCCGTCCGGGCGCAACAGGACGGCGGGGACGTCCAGTTCCTCGCTGACGTCGACCACGTGGTCGACCCGGTCCGCCCACCCGTCGACCGAGAGCGCGCCCCCGGTCCGGTCGAGCAGCAGACCGCGCCCCTGGCGCATCAGCCCGTAGAGGTGGCCGCGCTTCAACTCCACGTCGCGCAGCCGCCGGCCGAGCAGTTCGTGCCCCTCGCCGACGTCGTAACGGATGGCGATCGCGGTGATCTTCTCGATCAGATACGTGTTGACGTTCTCGAACTCGGCCAGTTCCGACAGCAGTCGGCGCACCGCCATGGCTCCCGGCTCCGTGGACATCAGCTCCATTTGGGCGCGGGTGTTGTCCAGTACGGCGGCGGCCACCGGGCGGCGCTCGGTCTCGTAGGTGTCCAACAGCCCTTCCGGGGCCCAGCCGTTGACGGCGGCGGCCAGCTTCCAGCCGAGGTTGAACGCGTCCTGCACGCCGAGGTTGAGGCCCTGGCCGCCGGTCGGCGGGTGGATGTGCGCCGCGTCCCCCGCCAGCAGCGCCCGGCCCACGCGGTAGCTGTCCGCCAGGCGGGTCGTGTCGCCGAACCGCGACAGCGAGCGCGGTGAGTGCACGCCGAAGTCGGTGCCGCCGAAGGCCGTCAGCCGCTCCTTGAAGTCCTCCAGCGTCGGCGGGACCGCCCGGTCCGCGCTGACGCCCTTCGCGGGCACGACCACCCGGTACGTCCCGTCACCGAGCGGCATCGCCCCGAAGCGCTTCTCGGTCTTGCGCACCTCGGCCGTCACGGCCGCCAACGTCTCCTGGTCGACGTCCAGTTCCATCTCGCCGATCAGCGTCTCCACCCTGCTCGGCTCCCCCGGGAATCCGATGCCGAGCAGCTTGCGCACCGTGCTCCGGCCGCCGTCGCACCCCACGAGGTACCGCGACCGCAGCCGCGACCCGTCCGCCAGCTCCGCCGTCACCCCCTCGTCGTCCTGGCTCAGCCCCACGACCTCGCAGCCGCGCCTGAACTCCACGCCCAGCTCCCGCGCGTGCTCGGTCAGCAGCCGTTCGGTGACCGTCTGGAAGATCCCCAGCACATATCCGTGCGCCGTATCCAGCCGCCGCGGCCACTCCTTGCCGAGCCCCCCGAAGAATCCCCCGACCCGGTGCTGCGTCCCCAGCGCCAGGAACCGCTCCAGCAGCCCGCGCTGGTCCATGATCTCGATGCTCCGCGCGTGCAGCCCCAGCGCCCGCACCAACGACGTCGGCTCCGCCTCCCGGTCCAGCACCACGACGTCCACGCCCTGCAACCGCAGCTCGCTCGCCAGCATCAACCCCGTCGGCCCACTGCCGACGACGGTCACGTCCACCATCAGATGTCCCCGTCCACAAAGCCGTGCATTCCGCCAGATTCACCGCACCTCTGGCCTCCGGCCGCCCATTGTGCGACCCCAGCACCCCCTTGCCGCAAGGCCCCCCTTGCGCTATACCTTAAGAAGGGCAAGGAGTACCCACTCTCCTTGCCCATTCGCATACCCGGCCTCCGCACCCCGGAATTCAGCCCGGCCCACCCCCGTACGCTGGCAGCCCGGACCGGGTCGACGTCATGGCCCGCGCGAGACAGCGACAGACGGCGGGGGCTGAGCATGGGTGGAGTGACGCGGTTCTGGACGGGCGAGCGGGTGCGCCTGCGGGGCCTGGAGCCCGAGGACTGGGAGCAACTGGCCGCGTTCGAGTCCGAGGCGGAGACGCAACGGGACGGTGAGCGGCTGATGCTGCCGATTTCCGCGGCCGCGGCTCGCAAGCGCCTTCAAGAGCAGAGCGAGAAAGGGCCGAGCCGTACGGAGGACGAGTACCTGCTCGTCATCGAGGCCCTGGACAACGGGAAGCCGGTGGGTGCTGTCGTGCTGAACGACTGCGACCGGCTGAACGGCAACTTCCATTACGGCATTCATCTCGGTGCCGCGTACCAGCGCCGCGGCTACGCATCCGAGGCCATGCGGCTGGTCCTGTCGTTCATGTTCGGGGAACGGCGGTATCACCGCTGTTGTGCCGAGGTCTACGGAGGCAACGAGGGGTCGTTGGCGCTCCAGCGCAAACTCGGTTTCACCGCGGAGGGCGTGCAGCGTGAGCACGTGTTCCAGGGCGGCGCCTATCGGGACGTGCATCACTTCGGGCTGCTCGCGGTCGAATTCGAGGCCAACGAGCGGGCGGCAGGGCGTGAGCCCTACTTCGTCACGGCGTGACGGGCTTCGGGGCGGGCCCGCCCGGGGGGCGGGCCCGCTGTGCGCGTGCCGGTCAACGGCCGCGCGGTGGGGTCAGGCGGACGTGAACTGCTGGCGCTGCGTGCCGAGTCCGTCGATGCTCAGCTCGACGACGTCGCCGGGCCGGAGGTACGGCTTGGGTTCGGGCTGGCCCATCGCCACACCGGCGGGGGTGCCGGTGTTGATGACGTCGCCGGGGTAGAGCGTCATGAAGTGGCTGAGGTAGCGGACGACTTCGGCGACGGGGAAGATCTGGCTCGCGGTGGAGCCGTCCTGCTTCAGCTCGCCGTTGACCCAGAGCCGGAGGCGCAGGGCCTGCGGGTCGGGGACCTCGTCGGCGGTGACGAGCCAGGGGCCGAGGGGGTTGAAGGTCTCGCAGTTCTTGCCCTTGTCCCACTGGCCGCCGCGCTCGATCTGGAACGCGCGCTCGGAGACGTCGTGCGCGATGGTGTACCCCGCGACGGCGGCCAGCGCCTCCTCGTGCGAGGCGGCGTAGCGCAGTTCGCGGCCGATGACGACGGCCAACTCCACTTCCCAGTCGGTCTTTTCGCTGCCGCGCGGCACCAGCACCGTGTCGTCGGGGCCGACGACCGTGTCCGGGGCCTTCATGAACACGACGGGCTCGCCCGGCGCCTGGGCGCCGGTCTCGGCCGCGTGGTCGTGGTAGTTGAGCCCGATGCAGACGATCTTGCCTATCCGGGACAGCGGCGGGCCGACCCGCAGCGACGGGTCGAGCGACGGGAGCGAGCCGTCGGCCGCGGCCTCGGCCACCGCGGTGAGCGCCGCCGAATCGGCGAGGAGCTTCCCGTCGATGTCGGTCACCAGACCGCTCAGGTCACGCAGGACACCGTCTCCGTCGAGCAGGGCCGGGCGCTCCGCCCCGGCGGGGCCGACTCGCAGCAGCTTCACGTGGGTACTCCCATTTTTTTCCGGTCGCCTCTGGGCGGCCTGCCCCGGTCCGGGGCTCGGTCATCGGTCGGCACCCGGTGGGAACGGTCATCGGATGTCTTGTCCGATCCTCCAACTCCGCCCCCGGCCCGCGCAACCCCCGGCCCACCCCGTGGGACAGCCGCCCCGGCGGGAGAACCGCACGGGCCCGGGCCCCGGACAGGCCCTAGCGGGAGGCGGTGGATTGGAGGGTGCCCCAGAGGACGAGGCGGTAGCGGGAGGTGAATTCGGGAGTGCAGGTGGTGAGCGTGATGTAGTGCGCGACCCCGCGCATACGGGCGGAGGAGTGGACGGAGCTGTAGGGAATGGGCGCGATGACGGTGCCGTCGGAGGCATACGTCTGGGGAAGGACTTCGCGGATCACGTACGTGTAGCGATAGGCGGCCGTCTCGACCTCGACGGTGTCGCCGACGCGGAGCCGGTTGATGTAGCGGAACGGCTCGCCGTGGGTGTTGCGGTGCCCGGCGAGGGCGAAGTTGCCGGTGGCGCCGGGCCCCGCGGTGCCGGGGTAGTGGCCGACGTAACCGTGGTTGAGGATCGCGGACTTGCTGATGCCCTCGGCGATCGGCGCGGTGATCCCGATCCGGGGAATGTGGATGACGGCGAAGCCCGGATCGCGAGTGCCGCCCTTCGAGGAGGGCGGCGGCGCGGCGGCGGACGGGGCCGGGCCGCTCGGCGTGACGGCCGGATCGTCACTCGGCGCGCCGGTACCCGGCGAGGGCGCCGCGGGAGAGGGCGACGGCGTGCCCCAACTCCGTTCCAGCGCGGCGACTTCGCGCCGGGCCGTCGCGTGCGCCTGCACATTGGTCCACCACAACTGGTGGACGACGAGCAGGAGTACGAGCGCCCCCGCGGTCATGGCCAGTTCGGCCGCCGCCCACAGCAGCCGCCCGGTCAGCGAGCGCCGAGGACGGGGCCCGCGGCCGTAACCGGGGCCGTACGCCTGCCCGTAGCGGCGGCCGTAGCCGTGCCCGTAGGCGACGACGCGCCGCCGCCGGGGCGGGCCCGACCCCCGCCTGGACGTCGCACCCCGCCGACCGTGCCGTATCTGACGAACCGTCACATCGGCAACGATACGGCGGTACGGCGCCGCCCGTCAGCCCCCCGCGAGGCGGGAGATGGCGAAGATGGCCAGGCCCGCGAGGGCGCCGACGACGGTGCCGTTGATCCGGATGAACTGGAGGTCGCGGCCGACGTGGTTCTCGATCTTGCGGGACGTCTGGTCGGCGTCCCAGCCCGCGACGGTCTCGGAGATCAGCGAGGTGATCTCGTCGCGGTAGGTGGTCACGAGATACGTGGCGGCGTCCTCCAGCCAGACGTCGACCTTCTCCTGGAGCCGCGGGTCGGTGGCCAGCTTGCGGCCGAGCGACAGCAGGGAGGCGCGGGCGCGCATCCGCAGCTCGCTGCGCTCGTCCTCGGCGGCGGCGACCATCATCGTGCGCACCGCGCCCCACACGGACGCGATGAGGTCCTGCACCTCGCCGCGCGCCAGCAGGTCCCTCTTCAGCCGCTCGACGCGGGCGCGGGTGTCCGGGTCGGACTGGAGCTCGACGGCGAAGTCGCCGAGGAAGCGGTCGACGGCGCCGCGCGCCGGGTGGCCGGGGGAATCGCGCATCTCGGTGACGAAGCGCAGCAGCTCCTTGTAGACCCGCTCGCCGACCTTGCGGTCCACGAAGCGCGGGGTCCAGCCGGGGGCGCCGCCCTGCACCGCGTCCATGACCGAGTCGCCGTGCTCGACCAGCCAGTCGTGGGCGCGGACGCAGACCAGGTCGACCATGCGGCGGTGGCCGCCGTCGGCGACGATCCGCTCCAGCATCTTGCCGAGCCCCGGCGCGACCTCCTGGGCCTCCGCGCGCCGGGTGATCGCCTCGCTGACCACGGCCTGCACGTCGGAGTCGCGCAGCACCGTGAACATGCCGCGCAGCGCGGCGGCGGCCTGCTCGGTGACCTTGTCGGCGTTGGCGGGTTCCGACAGCCAGCCGCCGAGCCGGGTGCCGATGCCGACCGCCCGCAGCCGGGTGCGGACGACCTCGGCCGACAGGAAGTTCTCGCCGACGAAGTCGCCGAGGCTGGCGCCGAGGGCGTCCTTCTTGGTCGGGATGATCGCGGTGTGCGGGATGGGCAGGCCCAGCGGGCGGCGGAAGAGCGCGGTGACCGCGAACCAGTCGGCGAGCGCGCCGACCATGCCCGCCTCCGCGGCGGCGGCCACGTAACCGGCCCAGCCGCCCGCGCCCCGCGAGTCCGCCCACTTCGCGAGCGCGTAGACGACGGTCGCGACCAGCAGGAAGCCGGTCGCGATCAGCTTCATCCGGCGCAGGCCCCTGCGGCGCTCCTCCTCGGCCGCGGCGCCGCCGGGCGCGTCGGCCAGTCCGCCGCGCGGTGAGGGCCGCCCGCGCGGGGCGGAACCGGGCCCGGAGCCGGAGCCCGAGCCGCCGGAGCCCCCGGAGCCGCCGTGGCCCCCGCCGCCTGCGCCGTTCCGGGACGCGCCGCCGGGGCCCGAGCCGTCGGCCGTCGGCGCAGCGTCCCCGGCCTCGGGCCCGAGCGCGATCCGTCCGCCTGATTCCGGCCGTGCGCCGTTGGCCGCGGGGCCATGGGCCGCCGGGGCCGCACTGCCCGCACCCGCCGCCCCGCCCGTACCGGTCCCGCCGCTCGTGCTCGCCGTTTCCATCCGCTCCCGCTCCGCCCGCGTGTCCACCCGGGTATTGTCGCCGCCCGCGGCCGTCACGGCCCGGTGATCCTTGTCGTACGCGCGCACGTACGCCAGCCCGTACGCGCTCCGGTACGCCTGCCCGTACGCGCGCACGTACGCCAGCCCGTACGCGCTCCCGCTTCCCGCTCCCGTGCGCCTCCTCGTCCGCGCGCCCGTACCCGTCGTGCCGGCGCTTTCCCCCCGCGCCGACAATGGGGGAACGAACGGCGGGTTCCCGGTGCCTCCCGGCACCGGGAACGGCCCACGACGCACGCATACCCCCGCACGGCACCGCCACGTACGAGCGACAGACAGCGACAGGGAGCACACCGCGATGACAGCGCCGCACGCCACCGGAGGGCTGCCCGGTTACGCCGAGCACTTCGAGGAGCCGGAGGGCTATCTCGACTTCGCCCGTTACGGTCCGCCCTCGCGGGACGTGCTGGCCGCGACGGCCGAGGCGCTGGAGAGGTCGGCCCACGCCGACCAGGACACGGTGAACGACCTGATGCGCGCCGAGCCCAGGGCGCGGGAGGCCGCCGCCCGGCTGGCGGGCACCGACGCGGCGCACACGGTGCTGCTGCCGAACACCTCGACCGGTCTGTTCCACGCGGCCTTCGGCCTCCCGGCGGGCACGGTGCTGGTGCCCGCGGGCGAGTTCCCCGCCAACCACTACCCGTGGCGGCGCAGCGCGGAGCTGGGCCGCGCCGTACCGCGCGTGCTGGAGCCGGACGCGCGGGGGCGGATCACCGCGGACGCCGTACGGGCGGCGCTGACCGACGACGTCGTGGCCGTGTCGGTCAGCGCCGTGGACTTCCGGACCGGCTACCGGGCGGATCTGGCGGCGCTGCGCGAGGTGATCGGCCCGGACCGGCTGCTGGTGGTGGACGCCATCCAGGGCTTCGGGGTGGCGGATCTGCCGTGGGCGGCGGCGGACGTGGTGGTCGCGGGCGGCCAGAAGTGGCTGCGGGCGAGCTGGGCGACCGGCTTCGGAATCCTCTCCGACCTCGCGCTCGACCGTCTGGAGCCGACGCTCGGCGGCTGGACCGGCGTCGAGGACGCGGGCGTCTTCGACGACGTCGAGCACCCGCCCGCGCCCGGCGCCCAGCGCTGGAGCACCACCAATCTGAGCCCGGTCACGGCCGCCGCGCTGGCCACGGCGCTGGAGCTGGTGGAGGGCGTCGGCGTACCGGCCGTCGAGGCGCACATCCGCGCGCGGGTCGGCCAGTTCATCGACGCCGTCCGGTCCTGCGGCGGCGACGTCCTGTCCCCCACCGACCCCGCCGAGCGGGCCGGGATCGTCTCCTTCCGGCTGCCCGGCACCGACCCGCGGCACGTCGCGAAGGCCCTGCACGCGCACGGGGTCACGCCGTCGGTCCGTACGGACTCGGTACGGCTGTCCGCGCACGCCTCCACCCGGCTCGCGGCCGTCGACCGCGTCCGCGCGGCCCTGACGTCGCTGCGCTGATCCGGCGGCGGGCGGCCCCGCGCACGCGTGCCGCCCACAGCGGCTGTCCCCCCGACGTCCCCCGCGTCCCCCGTGCCGCCCCTGACGCGGGGGGCGTCGCGCCCACTCCCCGTGTGCTACACAGGGAGTAACCAAAGGGGCATTTTGCAGCAGCTCAAGCAGCACAGGCAGAACCCGCAGCAGCCGCACCTCACGCTCGGAATCATGGCGCAGACGCGCAAGGAGAACGAGCACCGTCTGCCCATCCATCCGGCCCACTTCGAACGCATCGACGCCGACCTGCTCGGCAGCATCTATCTCCAGACCGGTTACGGCGAGCACTTCGGTGTGCCGGACGAACAGCTCGCGCCGCTCGTCGCCGGTTTCCGGCGGCGCGAGGAACTGATCGCCGAGTGCGATGTCGTCCTGCTGGCCAAGCCGCTCCACGAGGACCTGGCGGAACTGCGCGAGGGCCAGGTCCTGTGGGGCTGGCCGCACTGCGTGCAGGACGAGAAGGTCACCCAGGCCGCGATCGACCGGCGGCTGACCCTGATCGCCTTCGAGGCGATGAACCACTGGCACCGCAACGGCTCGTTCAACCTGCACGTCTTCCACAAGAACAACGAGCTGGCCGGATACTCCTCGGTGCTGCACGCCATGCAGCTCACCGGGGTCACCGGTGACTACGGGCGGCGGCAGCGCGCGGTCGTGATCGGCTTCGGCGCGACCGCCCGCGGCGCGGTCACCGCGCTCAGCGCGCTGGGCGTGCACGATGTGGACGTGCTCACCGCCCGCGGTGTGACAGCCGTCAGCTCGCCCATCCACTCCGCGCGGATCGTGCACTTCGACCACGACGAGGCCGACGACACCCTCGACCCGCGGCGCAGCGTCGTCCTGACCGAGGACGGCCCGCAGCCGCTGGCCGAATTCCTCGCCGGGCACGACATCATCGTCAACTGCGTGCTCCAGGACACCGACGCGCCGCTGATGTTCCTGATAGAGGACGACCTGCCCAGCCTCGCGCCCGGCACGCTGATCATCGACGTGTCCTGCGACGAGGGCATGGGCTTCGCGTGGGCCAGGCCCACCACCTTCACCGACCCGATGTTCACCGTCGGCGACCACGTCCAGTACTACGGCGTCGACCACAGCCCGTCGTACCTGTGGAACTCGGCCACCTGGGAGATCAGCGAGGCGCTGCTGCCGTATCTGCGGCGCGTCCTGGAGGGCCCGGCGGGCTGGGACGCGGACGACACCCTGCGGCGGGCGATCGAGATCCGCGGCGGGACCGTGCAGAACCCCAAGGTGCTGGCCTTCCAGCACCGCGCCGAGGAGTATCCGCACGACCACGTCCCGGCACGGCCGTAGCCGTATCGCCGGCCGGGGCGCGTACGGCCTCGCGGTCGTACGCGCCCCGGCCGGTCGGGGGCGGTCTGTCGGGGCGGTCCGTTCAGGTGCGCCCGGTCGGGGGCGGTCCGTTCAGGTGCGCCCGTCAGGTGCGGACCGCTTCAGGTGCGGTCCGTTCAGGTGCGGTCCGCGCCGTACATCCGGGCGATGACGTCCTCGATGGCCGGTTCGCGGACCGACAGGTCCACCAGCGGGTAGTCGGCGGCGACCGCGGCGACCAGCGGGGCGGCGCTGGCCTGCGCGGGGAAGGCCAGCCACTGGCGGGGGCCCTCGACCTTGACGCAGCGGGCGCCCTCGACCTGGACCGGGGGCAGCTCGCGGGCGAAGTCCGCCACCAGGGTCCGCTCGCTCTCCCCGACCGCGTGCAGCCCGCCGAGGTCCCCGTCGTACATCAGGCGGCCGTGGTCGATCACCATCACCCGGCGGCACAACTGCTCGATGTCGGTGAGGTCGTGCGTGGTGAGCAGCACCGTCGTGCCGCGTTCGGCGTTCACCGTGCGCAGGAAGTCGCGCACCTTGGACTTGCTGATCACATCGAGCCCGATCGTCGGCTCGTCCAGGTACAGCACCTCGGGATCGTGCAGCAGCGCCGCCGCGATGTCGCCGCGCATCCGCTGCCCCAGCGAGAGTTGGCGCACGGGCACGTCCAACAGCGGCCCCAGGTCGAGGAGTTCGACGCAGGCCGCGAGATTGCGGGTGTAACGGGCGTCGTCGATCCGGTACATGCGGCGGACCAGTTGGTACGAGTCGCGCAGCGGCAGGTCCCACCAGAGCGTGGTGCGCTGGCCGAAGACGACCCCGATCCTGCGGGCCAGCCGGGTACGGTCGCGCGTCGGGTCCAGGCCGCAGATCCTGATCCGGCCGCCGCTGGGGTTGAGGATGCCGGTGAGCATCTTGATCGTCGTGGACTTCCCCGCGCCGTTGGGCCCGATGTAGCCGACGATCTCGCCGCGCGGCACGGTGAAGGAGATCCCGTCCACCGCCCGCACCTGGCTGCGCACCCTGCGCAGCGCGCCCGCTTTGCGGCGTACGTCGAAGACCTTCTCGACGCCGTCCAGCGCGATCACGGTGTCTGTGCCGGGTCCCGGCCCGCCCCCGGCACCTGTGGCGCCTGCTCCGGTGGCGCCCGTTCCCGCGGCTCCCGTTCCTCCGGTTGCTCCTGTGCGTTGCTCGATCACGGCCGTCTCAACTCCCTGTGCTGCGGTACGTACGAAGGGCCGCGCGCCAGGCGAGCCCGGCCAGGCCGCAGCAGAGGGCGGCGACCAGCGGGGAGGCGAAGTCGACCCAGCCGGGCAGGCCGAGCGGGTCGGGTTCGCCGAGGATGCGCAGGGCGGGCAGCCAGTTGACGAAGGCGAGCGGCACCACGAAGGTGACGCCGCGCACGAGGTCGCGGGCGAAGATGCCCGGCGGGTACTGGAGCATCGTGTTGCCGCCGTAGGTCACCGAATTCTGCACCTCGGAGGCGTCGCCCGCCCAGAACTGGAAGGCGCCGCCCGCCACGTACACCGCGCAGAAGATGACCGCGCCCGACAGCACCGTCACCGGCAGCAGCAGGACGGTGACCGGCGACCAGTCGATGTCCGCGTGCGCGACCGCCCAGCCGAGCACGATCAGACCCTGGGTGATCCGGCCCAGCCTGCGCAGCGCGAACCGGTCGGCGGCGACCTGCGCGAGCACCGGCACCGGGCGCAGCAGCAGCGTGTCGAGCGTGCCGTCCCTGATCCGGCGGCCGAGCCGGTCCATGGAGCCCAGCACCAGATCGGCGACGCCGAAGGACGTGCTCGTGGTGCCGTACAGGAACGCCACCTCGGCGAGGGTGAAGCCGCCGAGCACGGTGATGTGCGAGAACATCAGCAGGATCGTCACGAAGTCCAGGCCGGTGGCGGCGAAGTTGCCGAACGCGGTGAGGACGAAGGACGTCCGGTACGCCATCGTGGACCGCACCCACATGCCGACGATCAGCCGGTAGGTCCGCCACGTCTCACGGACGGTGAACCACGCGCCGCCGGCGGTGTCGTACGGGTCGACGGCCCCGACCGATTCGACGGAGCCGAAGGCCCCGACGCCCCGGGAGCCGTCGAAGCCCCGGGAGCCCCCGAAGCTCCGGCCGTCCTCGGCGCGCCCGGCGCCGTCGCGGACCGTGGATTCCTCAGCCACCCTGCACCACCACCCTGCGCGCCGCGACGGCCTGCAACGCGCGGCCGGTCAGCAGCAGCGCCGCCGCCCAGCCCGCCTGGAAGGCCAGCGCGAGCAGCGCGTCCGTCCCCCGGTGCCGCTCCAGCAGCACATCGGCGGGCACCTGGAGCATCGCCGCCCACGGCATCGACCGCGCGAGCGTGCCGAGCCAGCCCGGGAAGACGGTCAGCGGCAGCAGCATCCCGGAGAAGAACAGCCCGGCCAGGAAGGCGACCTGGCTGACGCCCGCCCCGTCCAGCAGCCAGAAAGCGCTCAGCGCCACCAGGAACCGCACCGCGAAACTCACCACCACCCCCAGTGCCACCGACACCAGGAACAGCAGCCAGGTCACCGGCCGCGTCGGCAGCGCCAGATCGAACGCCAGCGCCCCGCACACCATCGGGATCACGCCGCGCCCCATCAGCTGGAAAGAGGCCCGGCCCAGATCCGCCGCCAGCCACCACCCCTGGAGGTCGGCCGGGCGGTACAGGTCCACCGCGATGTCACCCGACCTGATCCGCTCCATCAGCTCGTCCTCGAAGCCGCCGCCCATCAACGCCATCGTCTGGAGCAGCGCCTGCCCGATCCAGACATACGTCAGCGCCTGCGCCTCGGTGTAACCGCCGAGGTGCGGGCGCTGACCCCACAGCGCCACATAGCTGTAGGCGACAATGAAACCGAAGACCGTATTGGTGAAGACACCCGCCGCGGTCGCCGTCCGGTAGGTGGCGTAACGCCGGAAACCGCGCACCACCACGGCCCCGTAGAAGCCGCCCATCACTCACTCACCCCCGAAAAGACGCAAGTCGGCGAGCCTAGTACGCGGCGAACCCCACCCACCACCGGTTTTCTCCGCGGCGTTCCGCACCCCGGCGACCCACCCCAACGGGTGACACGCGTGCGCCGTCCGGCCTGTCACAGCCCTGTCACGGATGCGCGGCGTTGAACCCCGGCGGGCTAATGGTGCGACAGTGTTTGGCGGCGGCCTACGTAAGCGTACGTAACGATTGGTCCATCATGTTCCGCCGCGGACCAACCCCGGCAGCGGCGGAGGAGTCCCAACAGATATGAGCCACGAGCCGAAACCGACGACGGGCGAGCGGGCATGACCGGCGGGCAGGGCTGGGGACCGCGCCCGACGCTCACCGACCGCAGGGGACGGCCGCGCCGTACCGGCCTGCGCCGGCTGCTGCCGACCTGGCGCATGGTCACCGGCGGCGTACTCGCCGTCCTGATCGTCCTCATCGGCGGCTTCTTCCTCGGCTACGCGCTGGTCTCCATCCCCGACCCGAACGCCGCCGCCACCGCGCAGAGCAACGTGTACGTGTACGCGGACGGCACGACGGAGATCGCCCGCGACGGCGCGATCAACCGTGAGAACGTCACCCTCAGCGGCGTCGCCAAGACCGCGCAGCACGCCGTGCTCTCCGCGGAGGACCGGAATTTCTACCACGAGTCCGCCGTCAGCCCCAAGGCCATGCTCCGCGCCGCCTGGAACACCGCCACCGGCAAGGGCAGGCAATCCGGCTCCACCATCACCCAGCAGTACGTGAAGAACTACTACCTGAACCAGTCGCAGACCGCGGTCCGCAAGGTCAAGGAATTCTTCATCGCCATCAAGCTGGACCGCAACGAGACCAAGGACCAGATCCTCGAGGGCTATCTCAACACCAGCTACTACGGGCGCAACGCGTACGGCATCCAGGCCGCCTCCCAGGCGTACTTCGGCGTCAACGCCAGCGAATTGACGACCGCTCAAGGCGCCTATCTGGCAACGCTGTTGAACGCGCCCAGTGAATACGACCTGGTCGCCCACCCGGAGAACGCACCGGCGGCGAAAGGCCGTTGGAACTACGTGCTGGACGGCATGGTCAAGGAGGGCTGGCTCAGCCAGTCCGAGCGCAACGCGACGGTCTTCCCCGGCATCGACAAGCCCAAGCCCGTCGCCAGCAAGGCGGGACAGCGCGGCTACATCATCGAAGCCGTCAACCGCTATCTCTCCGACAACCACATCGTCGACGCCGACACCCTGCGCCTGGGCGGCTACCGCATCGTCACCACGATCCAGAAGCCCAAGGAAGACGCCTTCGTCGCCGCCGCCCAGAGGAACATTTACGACCAACTCGGCCACAAGACCGTCGACAAGTACGTCCGCGCGGGCGGCGCGTCCATCGACCCGGCCACCGGCAACGTCGTCGCCCTCTACGGCGGCATCGACTACACCAAGCAGTACGTCAGCAGCGCCACCAACGCCACGTATCCGCCCGGCTCGACCTTCAAGCCGGTGATCTTCGCCTCCGCCGTCCAGCACGAGTCCTCGACGCAGGACAAGGAGCCGATCACCCCCAAGACGGTCTACGACGGCACCAACAAGCGCGAGGTGATCGGCCCGGACGGGCCCACCGGCTACAAGCCGGAGAACGAGGACCAGGGGTCCTACCCCGACATCACCGTCACCCGCGCCATGGACAAGTCCGTCAACGCCGTCTTCGCGCAGATGGCGCAGGACGTCGGCACCCGCAAGGTGATCGACACCGCGCACGACCTGGGCATGCCGGACGACGTCAAGATCCCCGAGACACCCGCGATGGCGCTCGGCGCCTTCGGGGCCAGCCCGCTGGACATGGCGCAGATGTACGCCACGCTCGCCAACCACGGCAAGGAGATCCCGTACTCGCTCGTCCTGAAGATCACCAAGGACGGCAACGACGTGAGCCTGCCCAAGCGCGACGCCGTCCAGTCCGTGCCCCGCCAGGCCGCCGACACCACGACGTCCATCCTGCGCAGCGTCGTCGACAGCCCCGGCGCGACCGCGACCGTCGCCCAGGACTCCGGCTGGCCGTCGGCCGCCAAGACCGGTACGGCGGACGACGACATCGCCGCCTGGTTCGCCGGCTACACGCCCAAACTCGCCACCGTGGTCGCCGTGTTGGGCATGAACCCGGACAACGGCAAACAGGAGAAGCTGTACGGCGCGATGAATCTGCCGCGGATCAACGGCGGCGGGCCGCCCGGCTCGGTGTGGGCCGACTACACGGCGGCGGCGCTCAAGGGCGTGCCCAAGCAGAGCTTCTCGCTGGACGTGCAGAGCGGCCTGCCCACGCAGCCGCCGGCGACCACCGCGAGCCCGACCGACACCCCGACGTCGACGCCGCCCACGTCCGAGCCGCCGACCACCCCTCCCCCGACGACCACCGTGCCGCCCACCACGCAGCCGCCGACCACGGAACCGCCCACGACGCAGCCCCCGACCACCGAGCCGACCCCGTCCGACACGTTCAACCCGATCGGCGGGGTGACGGGCGGGACGAGTCCGGGCGGCGGGAGCAGTGGCGGCGGGGGCGGTGACGGGAGCGGTACGGCGGGGCCGGACGGGAACAGTTCACCGGGCGGGTGAGGAGGCCGGGCGCGGGGGCCCGGCATGGGCGGGGCCGGGCCGCGGGCAGGGGCCTCAGCGGCCCGGCTCCGGGGAACCACCGGCCTCAGGGATTCGCGTCATCCACCGGGCTCAGGGAGTCCGTCATGCACCGGCCTCAGAGCGTCCGTCATCCACCGGTCTCAGAGATACAGCCCGGTGGAATCCTCCGAGCCCTGGAGCCGCTCGGCGGCGACCGCGTGCAGATCGCGCTCCCGCATCAGGACGTACGCGACCCCGCGCACCTCGACCTCGGCCCGGTCCTCCGGGTCGTACAGCACCCGGTCGCCGACCTCGACGGTCCGCACATTCTGCCCGACGGCCACGACCTCGGCCCACGCCAGGCGCTTGCCGACGGCCGCGGTCGCCGGAATCAGAATCCCGCCGCCACTGCGGCGTTCACCCTCACCGCTGTCCTGGCGCACCAGAACGCGGTCGTGCAGCATGCGGATGGGCAGCTTGTCGTGCTGCTCGCTCTTCGAACTCTTCGAACTCACGGCCACGACGTTACCGGCGGCGCCGCCACACCGTGAGACCGGCCACCGCGGCGACCAGCGCCACCCCGGCGACCGCCGCCGGAATGACCCGCTCGGGGCGGGGCGCGCCCTTCTCGTCGACGAAGTGCGCACGCGTCCTGCCGACCGCGCGGTTCGCCGCCACAAACGCCTGCCCGACACTGCGGTCCACCGCGGAAACGGCCTTGGCCTTGGTGTCCCGGACAATCGTCACCGGGTGCACCCGTACCGCGATCTCGTCCAGCGTCGACGCCAGATCCTGCCGCCTGCGGGTGATCTCCGCCTCGATCTGGGCGGCCGTCCTGACTTCCGACCCTTCCGACACCGCGGTTCCTCCATCGCCTGATTCGGTAGCGTTCGGACAGTCTGTCAGTACGACGCGGCCCGCGCCCCGTCGGCACCCCCGAATGCGCCCCATTGCACAAGGAGTCTCCCTCATGTCCGAGCGCCTGGCCCCCGGCGACACCGCCCCCGACTTCACCCTTCCGGACGCCGACGGCAAGCCCGTCTCCCTCGCCGACCACCGCGGCCGCAAGGTCATCGTCTACTTCTACCCGGCCGCCCTCACTCCCGGCTGCACCAAGCAGGCGTGCGACTTCACCGACAATCTCGACGTCCTCGCCTCCGCCGGGTACGACGTCATCGGCGTCTCCCCCGACAAGCCGGAAAAGCTCGCCAAATTCCGCGAGAAGGAATCCCTCAAGGTCACCCTGGTGGCGGACCCCGACAAGGCCGTGCTCACCTCCTACGGCGCCTTCGGCGAGAAGAAGCTCTACGGCAAGACCGTCACCGGCGTCATCCGCTCCACCGTCGTCGTCGACGAATCCGGCAAAGTCGCCCACGCCTTCTACAACGTCAAGGCCACCGGCCACGTCGCCAAGCTCCTCAAGGACCTCGCCGTCTGACGTGACCACGTATCCACGGACGCGGGGGCGGGCGCGACCACGTACCGCAGACCACACCGGGTCGATATCATGGTGAGGCTGCACGCGGCCGTGTCGTAACAGGCAGCCGAGCTGGGTTTAGATCCCAGTGGGAGAAATCCCGTGTGGGTTCGAATCCCACCGGCCGCACCATGTATGGCCTGCGATTCAAAGGTCGAATCGCAGGCCATTGTCATGCTCGGGGTCAGGCCAGGAGTTCCGCCACCAGGGGGGTCAGGGCGCGGAAGGCTTGGCCGCGGTGGCTGATGGCGTTCTTCTCCGCGGGGGTGAGTTCGGCGCAGGTGAGGGTGGAGCCGTCGGGCTGGAGGATGGGGTCGTAGCCGAAGCCGTTGGTGCCGGCGGGGGCGGTGCGCAGGGTGCCGCGGAGGCGGCCTTCGACGACGCGGGTGGTGCCGTCGGGGAGCGCGAGGGCGGCGGCGCAGGTGAAGTGGGCGGCGCGGTGGGGGGTGTCGATGTCGCCGAGCTGGGCGAGGAGCAGGTCGAGGTTGGCCGCGTCGTCGCCGTGCTTGCCCGCCCAGCGGGCGGAGAAGATGCCGGGGGCGCCGCCGAGTACGTCGACGCAGAGCCCTGAGTCGTCGGCGACGGCCGGCAGCCCGGTACCGGCCGCCAGCGCCCTCGCCTTGAGCAGGGCGTTCTCGGCGAAGGTGATGCCGGTTTCCCTGACGTCGGGGATCTCGGGGTAGGCGTCGGCTCCGACGAGGTCCACGTCCAGGCCGCTGTCGGCGAGGATCGCGTGGAGTTCGGTGACCTTGTGTGCGTTGCGGGTGGCGAGTACGAGGCGGCGGGTCATGGGGGAATTATCTCCGGCCGGATGCCGTGGCCGTTGAGGCGGTCGTGTGACGACGGTTCACGCGCCCCCTCCCCCGTGGCCGCGCCTCCCGGCGGGTGCGGCGCGCGGAGCTGTCAACACGCGGCAGCCGCCGGGAGGGTGGCGTCGAGCGGGGTTCAGGCGGTGGCCGCCAGGGCGGCTTGCTGGGCGGCGGTGAGGTCGGCGCAGCCGTTGACGGCGAGGGTGAGGAGGGCGTCGAGTTCGGCGCGGTCGAAGGGCTGGCCTTCGGCGGTGCCCTGGACCTCGACGAAGCGGCCGTCGCCGGTGCAGACGACGTTCATGTCGGTTTCGGCCTTGACGTCTTCTTCGTAGGCGAGGTCGAGGAGGGGGACGCCGTCGACGATGCCGACGCTGACGGCGGCGACGGTGCCGGTGAGGGGCTGGGCCTTGGCGCGGATGAGGCGGTTGGTCTGCATCCAGGTGACGGCGTCGGCGAGGGCGACGTAGGCGCCGGTGATGGCGGCGGTGCGGGTGCCGCCGTCGGCCTGGAGGACGTCGCAGTCGAGGACGACGGTGTTCTCGCCGAGGGCTTTGTAGTCGATGACGGCGCGCAGCGAGCGGCCGATCAGGCGGGAGATCTCGTGGGTGCGGCCGCCGATCTTGCCGCGGACGGATTCGCGGTCGCCGCGGGTGTTGGTGGCGCGCGGGAGCATGGAGTATTCGGCGGTGACCCAGCCCTCGCCGCTGCCTTTGCGCCAGCGGGGTACGCCTTGGGTGGCGCTGGCGGTGCAGAGCACACGGGTGTCGCCGAAGGAGACGAGGACGGAGCCCTCGGCGTGCTTGCTCCACGCGCGCTCGATGGTGACGGGGCGGAGCTGGTCAGGGGTGCGGCCGTCGAATCGTGACATGCGCGTGAGCCTATCCGGGTGAGGCCGCCGCGCAGGACCGGGTGGGTCCGGGACCGCGGGGCCCGTCGGGGGCCCGGCCCGCGGCCGTCGGCGGGAACGGGGAGGACCGCGCCACGGGAGTGACGCGGTCCTCGGACGTTCAGCGCGGGCGCCGCGTCACATCATGTCTTCGATGTCCGCCGCGATCGGGTCCGCGTCGGTGCCGATGACGACCTGGATGGCGGTGCCCATTTTGACGACGCCGTGGGCGCCCGCGGCCTTGAGGGCGGCCTCGTCGACGAGGGAGGGGTCCCGTACCTCGGTGCGCAGCCGGGTGATGCAGCCCTCGACCTCTTCGATGTTGTCGAGTCCGCCGAGACCGGCGACGATCTTCTCAGCCTTGCTGGCCATCTCTTGTCTCCTGTTTCCCTGACCCACCGTGAGTCCGATATGTCACGGTAACGCACGGTTGGCCCAACTTCACGGGCGGTTGACCCCCGGGTGGACCACCATGGCGCTCAGCGGCGCCCCCCTGCCGGACGGGCGCCGCCTGCGTACAAGTGGTCTAAACCAATGTACGGCCACTGTACGCGAACGCCCGCAGGCAGCAGTCAGGGAGGACACCGAATGAGTTCGGCCACCGCGTCCGCGGCGCCCCGCAAACCCTGGTTGAGCGTGCTGTTCCAAGGGCTCCAGAAGATGGGCCGCAGCCTCCAGCTGCCGATCGCCGTCCTGCCCGCCGCGGGCATCTTGAACCGGCTGGGCCAGCCGGACGTCTTCGGAGCCGACGGCCTCGGCTGGGACCGGGTGGCCAAGGTCTTCGTCGGCGCGGGCGGCGCGCTGCTGGACGGCTCGATCGGTCTGCCGCTGCTGTTCTGCGTGGGTGTGGCCATCGGCATGGCCAAGAAGTCCGACGGCTCGACCGCGCTCGCCGCGGTGGCCGGTTTCCTGGTCTACAACGGCGTGCTGCACCAGTTCCCCAAGGACTGCGGGCCCGGCACCGTACTGTCGGCGGGCGCGTGCATCGCCAAGGACGGTACGGCGGCGGCGGCCACGTACCAGAACCCCGGTGTCTTCGGCGGCATCGTGCTCGGGCTGCTGACCGCGTACTTCTGGCAGCGCTTCCACCGCACCAAGCTGGTCGACTGGCTCGGCTTCTTCAACGGCCGCCGCCTGGTGCCGATCATGATGGCCGGGGTCGCGATCGTCTTCGCGGTGATCTGCACCTGGGTCTGGCCGCCGATCGGCGACGCGCTGACCAGCTTCAGCAAGTGGCTGGTGGACCTCGGCGCGATCGGCTCGGGCATCTTCGGTGTCGCCAACCGCGCGCTGCTCACGGTGGGTCTGCACCAGTTCCTGAACACCTTCGTGTGGTTCCAGTTCGGCGACTTCACCAAGCCGGACGGCACGGTCGTGCACGGCGACATCCCGCGCTTCCTGGCGGGCGACCCGACGGCCGGGCAGTTCCAGACCGGCTTCTTCCCGATCATGATGTTCGCGCTGCCCGCCGCCGCGCTGGCCATCGCGCACACCGCCAAGCCGCACCGCCGCAAGGAGATCAGCGGCATGATGCTCTCGGTCGGCCTGACGTCGTTCGTCACCGGGATCACCGAGCCGATCGAGTACTCCTTCCTGTTCATCGCACCGCTGCTGTACGCCTTCCACGCGGTGCTGACCGGCGTCTCGATGGCGGTCTGCTGGGGGCTGGGCGCCAAGGACGGCTTCAGCTTCTCGGCCGGTCTGATCGACTACTGCCTGAACTGGAACCTGGCCACCAAACCCTGGCTGCTGCTGATCGTCGGCGCGTGTTTCGCCGTGGTCTACTACGCGCTCTTCCGCTTCGTGATCGTGAAGTTCAACCTGGCCACGCCGGGCCGGGAGCCGGACGAGATCGAGGCCGAGCTGGAGCAGGGCAACGTAAAGTAACGATTCGGCGTCGTAAAAGCCCCCAAGTCCCCGGACTTGGGGGCTTTTGTCATGTCACCCAGCGTGTGACTCACGGCACACGCAACGATCCGGAATCATGGATTCCTTTACGCCTCCCTCACGTGTTAAAACTGGTCTACACCACTGAGTGGTATAGACCACGGCGGCGGGCCGTCCCCTTCCATGCGCCCGCCTCACCAGGAGGAATCTGATGAGTACGGCCACCGGCACGGCGGCTCCCGCGAAGAAGCGGGGCTCCGGCCTGTTCCAGGGTCTGCAGAAGGTGGGACGGAGCCTCCAGCTCCCGATCGCCGTCCTGCCGGCCGCGGGCATCCTGCTCCGGCTCGGCCAGCCCGACGTCTTCGGCGCCGACGGTCTGGGCTGGGGCAAGGTCGCGACCGTCTTCGCCGAGGCCGGCGGCGCGGTCTTCGACAACCTGCCGCTGCTGTTCTGCATAGGCGTCGCCATCGGCTTCGCGAAGAAGTCCGACGGCTCCACCGCGCTGGCCGCCCTGGTCGGCTTCCTGGTCTACAGCCGGGTCCTCCAGGCGTTCCCGGTCACCGACGCGGTCGTCAACACCACCGCCAACAAGGGCGTCGACGTCGCGGCCACGTACAACAACCCCGGTGTCCTCGGCGGCATCCTGATGGGTCTGCTGGCCGCCGTGCTGTGGCAGCGCTTCCACCGCACCAAGCTGGTCGACTGGCTCGGCTTCTTCAACGGCCGCCGCCTCGTCCCGATCATCATGGCCTTCGTCGGCACCGGCATGGGTGTCTTCTTCGGCCTGGTCTGGAAGCCGATCGGCGAGGGCATCAGCAACTTCGGCGAGTGGATGACCGGCCTCGGCGCGGTCGGCGCCGGCCTGTTCGGCCTGATCAACCGCGGTCTGATCCCGGTCGGCATGCACCAGTTCGTGAACTCCGTCGCCTGGTTCCAGATCGGCGACTTCAAGGACGCCTCCGGCACGATCGTGCACGGCGACCTGACCCGGTTCTTCGCCCACGACCCGACCGCGGGCCAGTTCATGGCGGGCTTCTTCCCGATCATGATGTTCGGCCTGCCCGCCGCCGCGCTGGCCATGGCGCACACCGCGCGCCCCGAGCGCCGCAAGGCCGTCATGGGCATGATGCTCTCGCTCGCCCTGACCTCGTTCGTGACCGGTGTCACCGAGCCGATCGAGTTCTCGTTCATGTTCATCGCGCCGCTGCTGTACGCGATCCACGCCGTGCTGACCGCCGCGTCGATGGCCATCACCTGGGCGCTGGGCGTGCACGCGGGCTTCACCTTCTCCGCGGGCTTCATCGACTACGCGCTGAACTGGAACCTCGCCACCAAGCCGTATCTGATCATCCCGATCGGCCTGGTCTTCGGAGCGATCTACTACTTCGTCTTCCGGTTCGCGATCGTCAAGTTCAACATCCCCACCCCGGGCCGCGAGCCCGAGGAGGAGATCGAGGACATCACCAAGTGACGTACGGACGCTGACAGTTCAGCCACCCGCGGCGGGTCCGGGACCGGATACGGTTACGGGCCCGCCGTCCGCGTTCCGGTCAGAGTTCGTAGACCGCGCCGGAGACGGCGAGTTCGACCGGACCTTCGAAGGCGGACTTGGCGTCACGCAGGTTGACCGAGGGGTTGGTCCACGGCGGGATGTGGGTGAGGACCAGGCGTCCGGCGCGGGCGCGGGCGGCGGCCTCCCCGGCCTCGCGGCCGTTGAGGTGCAGCTCGGGGATGTCCTCCTTGCCGTGCGTGAAGGACGCCTCGCACAAGAAGAGGTCGGCGCCGTCCGCGAGCCCGTCCAGGGCGGCGCAGGGGCCGGTGTCGCCGGAGTACGCCAGCGTGCTGCCCTCGTACTCGATACGGAACCCGTACGCCTCGACCGGGTGGCTGACCAGGTCCGTGGTGATGCCGAACGGGCCGAGGCGGAAGGCGCCGGGCTCCAGGGTGCGGAAGTCGAAGACCTCGCTCATGCACTTCTCGTCCGGCACGTCGCCGTAGGCGATGCTCAGACGGCGCTCGGTGCCCTCGGGGCCGTAGACCGGGATCGGGGCGGCGGGGCCGCCGTCGTGCCGGTAGTAGCGGGCCACGAAGTAGCCGCACATGTCGATGCAGTGGTCGGCGTGCAGATGGCTGAGCAGTACGGCGTCCAGGTCGTACAGGCCGCAGTGACGCTGCAGTTCGCCGAGGGCGCCGTTGCCCATGTCGATCAGCAGCCGGAAGCCGTCGGCCTCGACGAGGTAGCTCGAACAAGCCGATTCCGCGGACGGGAACGACCCCGAGCAGCCGACGACGGTGAGCTTCATTCCTGGAAACACCTCCGTGGGCGCGCCACAGATCACCCCATTCCGGCTGGAGTGGGGGGATTGGCGGGACGGTCCGCCATGTCTTGAGAGGGTAAGGCGCGGGGGGTCCTCACGCGCCTCTCCCGCACCTCGTTGTGGGCGGAATCACCAGTACGGGGGGCCGCGGGGCCGGTTGCCGAACACCAACGCGGGCCCCCGCGCACCGGGGGGTGTCCTGGAACGCCGGACGGGCCGGCCGACGAGCGGTCAGGCCCAGAGCTGGCCGTGCAGGGCCGCGACGGCGGCCTCGGTGGACTCGGCGGTGTAGATGCCGGTCGAGAGGTACTTCCAGCCGCCGTCGGCGACGATGAAGACGATGTCGGCGCGCTGGGCGGCGCGGTGCGCCTTGGCGGCCACGCCGAGGGCGGCGTGCAGGGCCGCGCCGGTGGAGACCCCGGCGAAGATGCCTTCCTGCGACAGGAGTTCGCGGGTGCGGCGGACCGCGTCCTCGGAGCCGACGGAGAAGCGGGTGGTGAGCACGGACTCGTCGTACAGCTCGGGCACGAAGCCCTCGTCGAGGTTGCGCAGGCCGTAGACGACGTCGTCGTAGCGCGGCTCGGCGGCGACGACGGAGATTCCCGGCACCTTCTCGCGCAGGAAGCGGCCGACGCCCATGAGGGTGCCGGTGGTGCCGAGACCGGCGACGAAGTGGGTGATGGTGGGGAGGTCGGCGAGGATCTCCGGGCCGGTGGTGGCGTAGTGCGCGGCCGGGTTGGCGGGGTTGCCGTACTGGTAGAGCATCACCCAGTCGGGGTGCTCGGCGGCCAGTTCCTTGGCGACCCGGACCGCGGTGTTGGAGCCGCCCGCGGCCGGTGAGGAGATGATCTCCGCGCCCCACATGGCGAGCAGCTCGCGCCGCTCGGAGGAGGTGTTCTCCGGCATGACGCAGACGATCCGGTAGCCCTTGAGGCGGGCGGCCATGGCCAGCGAGATGCCGGTGTTGCCTGAGGTGGGCTCCAGGATGGTGCAGCCGGGCGTGAGGCGGCCGTCCGCCTCGGCCTGCTCGATCATGTGCAGGGCCGGGCGGTCCTTGACCGAGCCGGTCGGATTGCGGTCCTCCAGCTTCGCCCAGACGCTCACCTCGTCGGACGGCGACAGGCGCGGCAGGCGGACCAGCGGGGTGTTGCCGACCGCCGCCAGCGAACTGTCGTAACGCATCAGCGCGCGCCGCCGGCCACTGCCGGGAGGATCGTCACGCTGTCGCCGTCGGCGACCTTGGTGGAGATGCCGTCGAGGAAGCGGACGTCCTCGTCGTTGAGGTAGACGTTCACGAAGCGGCGCAGCTCGCCGCCGTCCACGACGCGGTCGCGCAGGCCCGCGTGCCGGGTGTCGAGGTCCGCGAACAGCTCGTCCAGGGTGGTCCCGGCGCCTTCGACGGCCTTCTGGCCGTCGGTGTAGGTGCGGAGGATGGTCGGGATGCGGACCTCGATGGCCATGACTGCGCTCCAGTGAGTGCGTGCGTACGACGACAGGGGCGGGGCGGGGCTGCGGTGCTTCAGCGGTCGTGCGGGGTGCGTGCGGAAGCGGGCGCGGGTGGTCAGGCGCCCTGACACGCCGCGCTGGTGCGGCGGCACAGGTCGACGTGCAGCCGCGCCACGAGCAGCGTGCCCGGCGCCTTGTCACTCACGTCGAAGAGAACCATGGGGTCATCGTATCGATTCCCCCTGGTGGGCCGAGACGGCCGTCCCACGATCCGGACCGTCAGACGTAGGAGTCCACGACCTGTACGGGTTCTTCGGTGACGACACCGTCCACGATGCGGAACGAGCGGAACTGGAACTCCTCCGCGAGCGAGACCAGCACGTAGTGCGCGCCGGGTTCCTGGGCGAGCGAGATGTCGGTACGGGAGGGGTACGCCTCGGTCGCGGTGTGCGAGTGGTAGATCACCACCTGCTCCTCGCCGCGCTGCCGCATCTCCTTGTCGAGCCGGAGCTGCTCCATCGAGTCGAACTCGTAGAAGGTGGGTGAGCGGGCCGCGTTCAGCATGGGCACGAACCGCTCGGGGCGGTCGCTGTCCTCGGGGCCCGCGACGACCCCGCACGCCTCGTCGGGGGCGTCGGCCTCGGCGTGCGCGACGATCCGGTCGTACAGGTCCTGGGTGATGGTGAGCATGCGGGAAAAATAACAGGGGCCGCGCGGTCACGGGCCGGTGGTCGGGGCCCGGCGCTCACGGCCCGGTGGTCGCGGTCGCGGCGCTCACGGCCCGGTGGTCGCGGTCGCGGCGGCGGGGGTGGGGGCGGGCGCCAGGTGGGCCCTGCGGGCGAAGGCGGCCGGATTGCGCCGCTTGAGCAGCGCGTAGCCGCCGGCCAGGAGGGCGAGCCACAGCGGGACGCCGTACAGCGAGATCCGGGCGTCGGCGTCGGCGCCGATCAGCACCAGCACCAGGACGAGGAAGGCGAGCGCGAGCCAGCTGGCGACGGCGCCGCCGGGCGCGGTGAACCAGGCCGCCGCCGCGCGCCCGTCCTTGACCGCGGCGCGGTAGCGGATGTGCGAGGCGAGGATCACCCCCCAGGTCCAGACGGCGGCGACGGTCGCGAAGGCGGTGATGTACGTGAACGCGCCTGCGGGGTCGACGTAGTTGAGCCACACGCCGGTGCCCATCAGGGCGACGGAGACCAGGGTGCCGGTGGCCGGGGTGCGGCGGGCGGTGAGGCGGGTGAAGACCCGCGGGCCCTGGCCGTTGACGGCGAGGTCGCGGAGCATGCGCCCGGTGGAGTACATCCCGGAGTTGCAGGACGACAGGGCGGCGGTGAGCACCACGAAGTTGACGATGCCCGCGCCGAAGGGGATGCCGATCCGGGCGAAGGCGGCCACGAACGGGCTGACGCCGGGCCGGAATTCGGTCCAGGGGACGACGCAGAGGATGACGGCGAGCGCGCCGACGTAGAACAGGCCGATGCGCCAGGGAAGGGTGTTGATGGCCTTGGGCAGCGTCTCGCGGGGGTTCTCGGCCTCGCCCGCGGTGACGCCGACGAGTTCGACGGCCAGATAGGCGAACATGACGATCTGGAGGGTGAGCAGCGAGGAGCCGACGCCGTTGGGGAAGACGCCGCCGTCGCGCCACAGGTGGCCGACCGAGGCGGTGTCACCGGCCGCGGACACCCCGAGGGTGAGGACGCCGACGCCGATGAGGATCATGCCCGCGATGGCGGTGACCTTCACCATCGACAGCCAGAACTCGACCTCGCCGAAGAGCCGCACGGAGATCAGGTTGGCCGCGAAGAGCAGGACGAGGAAGCCGAGGGCGGCGGTCCACTGCGGAATCCAGGGCCACCAGTACGCGAGGTAGGTGGCGGCGGCGGTGACCTCGGCCATGCCGGTGACCACCCACATCAGCCAGTACGTCCAGCCGGTGACGAAGCCCGCGAAGGGGCCGAGGAATTCGCGGGCGTAGTCGGCGAAGGAGCCGGACACCGGGCGGTAGGTGAGGAGTTCGCCCAGCGCGCGCATGATGACGAAGATGGCGACGCCCGCGACGGCGTACATCAGGACCAGGCCGGGGCCCGCCTGGTGGATGGCGCGGCCCGCGCCGAGGAACAGGCCGGTGCCGATCGCGCCGCCGATGGCGATCATCTGGATCTGGCGGCTGCCGAGGCCGCGCGCGTACCCCTCGTCCCCCGCCGGGGCCTCGCCCGCCCCGTCCCGCCCGTCCGTTCCACCCGTCACGTCCGACACGTCCGTCATGCCGGATTCGTACCACGCGCGGTACGGCGCCGCCCGTCGGCGGCCGACGGTCCGTCAGGTCGGGTGCGGGCCGGAAGAGGGGCGGATACGGGCCGGGGGCGGGTGGGCGCGGCTCGGGCGCGGCTCAGGCGAGGGCCGCGCGGGGCTCGGGTGAGGGCCGGGCGCGGCTCAGGTGAGGGCTTCGAGCAGGGTCTCCTGGAGCAGGCCGAACCACTGGAAGGCGAGCATCAGCGGCTTGCGCGGGTCCTCGTCCGGCAGGTGGTACAGCTCGCTGCGCTCGTCCTCGCTGACCTCCAGCCGGGCGCCGATGGACAGCCGCAGGTCGTTGAGCGTGCCGAGCCACTGGCGGGCCTCGTCGGCGCTGAGCCGGATCAGCGGGCCGCCCGCGTCCAGAGCGCGCAGCACGGCGAGGGCGTCCTCGCGCTTGCGGGCGCGCAGGTCGTTCTCGGTGAAGCGGCGGAATTCGGCGGCGTCGGCGGTCTCCTCGTACGCGCTCGGGAAGAGCCGGGCCAGCGCCGGGTCCTCCGGGGGCTTGGTGGGGCCGTCGGCGAAGAGCGCGGCCAGCGGGTCGTCGTCGGCCTCCGCGGGCTGGCTGCCCGGACCGACGAGTTCGAGCAACTGCGCCGTGAGGCTGCGGAGGATGGAGATCTCCACGGTGTCCAGCTCGATCGCGGCGCCGCCGCCGCGGACCCGCTCGAAGTAGCCCGCACGGGCGCGGCGGCCCATCAGCGGTCCTGCGTCAAGGTGGCCCACAGGCCGTATCCGTGCATCGCCTGCACGTCGCGTTCCATCTCCTCGCGGGTGCCGCTCGACACCACGGCGCGGCCCTTGTAATGGACGTCTTCCATCAGCTTCTTGGCCTTGCCCTTCGAGTACCCGAAGTAGGTCTGGAAGACATACGTCACGTAGCTCATGAGGTTGACGGGGTCGTTGTGGACGAGGGTCACCCACGGCACGTCCGGCGCGGGAACCTCGAAAGGCGCTTCGCTCGCTTCGGGACGCTCGACTTCTACTGGCGCGACACTCACAGGTTCCATGCTGCCGCTCCTGTGGTGCCTCGCACAAATGGGCGTGCGCGGCACCGCCGAATGGGGGGTTTTGCGCCCGCGCGGAATCCGCCGGTGTGCGGCGCCGCACACTTGCCCCCGAGAAATCGTCACTCTGACGAGTATTGGGGGTAGCATCCTCGCCATGAGCACAGCAGACCTGGGACTGCCGGTGGACGTGCCGTCCACCGCCCTGTTCACCGACCGGTACGAGCTGACGATGCTGCGGGCCGCCCTGCGCAGCGGCGCCGCGCAGCGCCGCTCGGTCTTCGAGGCGTTCACCCGCAGGCTGCCCGAGGGGCGCCGCTACGGAGTGGTCGCCGGCACCGGCCGGGTCCTCGACGCGGTGGAGAACTTCCGCTTCGACGAACCCGTGCTGGAATTCCTGGAGCGCGAGGGCGTGGTGGACTCCGCGACCCTCGACTGGCTGGCGGGCTACCGCTTCACCGGCGACATCTGGGGATACCCGGAGGGCGAGGTGTACTTCCCCGGCTCGCCGATCCTGCGCGTCGAGGGCACCTTCGCCGAGGCCGTGCTGCTGGAGACGGTCATCCTGTCGATCCTCAACCACGACTCGGCGATCGCCGCGGCGGCCTCCCGGATGGCGGTGGCCGCGGGCGGCCGTCCGCTGATGGAGATGGGCGCCAGGCGCGCCCACGAGCTGGCCGCGGTGGCCGCCTCGCGGGCCGCGTACATCGGCGGCTTCGGCTCCTCCTCCAACCTCGCCGCCGGTTTCCGGTACGGCATCCCGACCATCGGCACCAGCGCGCACGCCTTCACGCTGCTGCACGACACCGAGCGCGACGCGTTCACCGCCCAGGTGGACGCGCTCGGCCGCGGCACGACGCTGCTGGTGGACACGTACGACCTCACCAGCGCCGTGCGCACCGCCGTGGAGATCGCCGGGCCCGAGCTGGGAGCGGTCCGGATCGACTCCGGCGACCTGCTGCTGCTCGCCTACCGGGTGCGCCAGCAGCTCGACGACCTCGGCGCCAAGGACACGAAGATCGTCGTGACCTCCGATCTGGACGAGTACGCCATCGCCTCGATGGCCGCCGCGCCCGTGGACGCCTACGGGGTCGGCACCTCCCTGGTCACCGGCAGCGGGCACCCCACCTGCTCGATGGTCTACAAGCTCGTGGCCCGCGCCACCTCCGACGACCCCGACGAGCCGCTGGTCTCCGTCGCCAAGAAGTCACTCGGCGGCAAGACGAGCGTCGGCGGCCGCAAGTGGGCCGCCCGGCGGCTCGACGAGGACGGCGTCGCCGCCGCCGAGGTGGTCGGCACCGGGGCCGTGCCGCCCGAGCTCGCCGACCGCCAGCTCCTCGTCCCCCTCGTCCGCCACGGCGAGGTCATCGGCCGCGAGCCCCTCGACTCCGCCCGCGCCCGCCACATCACCGCTCGCGCGGGCCTTCCCCTCTCCGCGACCCAGCTCTCCCGCGGCGAGCCCGTCCTCCCCACCGAACTGATGTGACCCCCGCGGGGGCGCCCCCTCAGGGGCGCGAGGAACCGCGCGAGCGGCCCGTCGACGGCTGAGCGCGCGGTTCCCCGCGCAGCGGGGAGGGCAACGTCTTACGTTGGGGGGAGCGCACCCCTAGGCTCGGGACCGTTTCCACACTTTCCGCCGGAAGGGCAAAATGCACCGCGCATTGATCGTCGTCGACGTGCAGAACGACTTCTGCGAGGGCGGCAGCCTCGCGGTGACCGGCGGGGCCGACGTGGCCGCGGCGATCACGGACCTGATCGGGGAGTCGGCGGGCAGCTACCGGCACGTCGTCGCCACCAGGGACCACCACATCGACCCGGGCTCGCACTTCTCGGACCGGCCGGACTTCGTGACGTCGTGGCCGGTGCACTGCGTCGCGGGCACGGAGGGCGCGGGGTTCCACCCGAACTTCGCGCCCGCGGTCGCCTCCGGCGCGGTGGACGCGGTCTTCGACAAGGGGGCGTACGCGGCGGCGTACAGCGGCTTCGAGGGCCTGGACGAGAACGGCGCGGCGCTGACCGGCTGGCTGCGCGAGCGCGGCGTCACGGAGGTGGACGTGGTGGGCATCGCCACCGACCACTGCGTGCGGGCGACCGCGCTGGACTCCGTACGCGACGGCTTCACGACCCGCGTGCTGCTCTCGCTGACCGCGGGCGTGGCGCCCACGACGACCGACCGGGCGCTGGTGGAGCTGCGCGAGGCGGGCGTGGAGCTGACCGGCGCCCCGGTGGTCGCCGGCTAGCGCGGAGTACGGTTCAGCTAGCGCGGAGTACGGTTCAGCGCCGAGATCGGGTGCCACAGCTCGGTGCTGGCGCCGACGTCCCCCTTGCCGCGGTATTCGCGCCAGACCAGGCCGTCCGGGTGGTGCAGGACCGCGGTGACCTCGTCGGGCGTGGGCGGCTCGGCGTTGCCGGTGAGCCGGGCGCCGCGGAAGCCGAGGTTGCTGAGCCGGGTGAGGGCGCGCTGCCGGTTCTGGGCGTGCACCACGACCCGTACCGTGCGTTCGGGGCACGCCGGATGCGGCAGGCCGAGTGCGACGACGACCGTGCCGCCCGGGAGCTTGGTGAATCCACCGACCGCCATGGTCACATCATCAGCCGTTCGGCCGCCGCCCACCAGAGGACGACGGCCGAACGCGGGATGAACCCGGATGAAACAGCAGGTCACAGCGGGTGCGACCCGATCAGGACGATCTTCGTGCGGTGACCGTCCCGGTGATCGGCCCGGTGATCGGCCCGGTGATCAGCGGTGCGCCGGCCCGACCTGGAGGGTCATCGTGCTGCCGTCGAGCGCCTCACCGACGATGGTGATCCGGGTGTTGGTGTCCTGCACCTTCACCCCGCCGGTCGGGTTCGCGGCGTCCCAGTAGGAGCCGTAGTGGTCGTCGAAGACCGGGTTGCCGAGCTTCGCCTTGACCTTGGTGGCGACACCGTTGGTGTGCACGGTGAAGCCATCGGTCGGGAACCAACTGAACGGCGAGTCGTACGCCTGGATGCGGTTGCGCATCACGCTGCCGTCCGACCACTTCTCCGCCTTGGCGTGGGCGTCGATCGGCAGGATCTGGCCCGTGCCGGGGTGGATGCCGACGTTGTTGTCGGCCTGCGAGGTGTCCCACAGCCAGACCAGCAGACCGTTCTGGTACGGGTAGTGCTCGACCCAGTCCGGCCGGGTGCTCGTCCAGCCGAAGTTGTACGGGCCGGTCTTCAGCGTCTTGTCGTACGAGACGTACTGCCGGTTCTCCGCGATGTAGTACTGCGGGTAGTCGTTGGTGAACGACGCCCCGATCCGGGAGAAGCCCTTGGCGGTCCAGCCGTTGTCGTCCGTCTCGGCGCCGTCGGTGAAGACGGTCGCGCCGTCCGCGGTGACCGAGATCGCGTCGGCCGCGAAGCCCTGCTGGGCCACGCCGCCGTCGGTCAGGTAGCGGAAGCGGAGCTGGATCTGCTTGCCCGCGTAGGCGTTCAGCGGGAAGGACAGGTCCTGGTACGCGCCGTTGGTGCCGGTCAGCGCCGGGGTGCCGCCGCCGTCGCGCGGGATGGACTTGCCGTTGGCGGTGCCGTCGAGCGCGGTCCAGGTGGCCCCGCCGTCGGCGGACGCCTCGGTGTAGAGGTAGTCGTACCCCTCCTCGATGTCCCACCAGCCCTTGAGGGCCAGCGACGCCGAGGACTTGCCGGTCAGGTCGACCGAGCGGGTCAGGGTGTTGGACAGGTTGTCGCCGCTGCCGCTCCACCACTGCTTGCTGCCCTCGGCGGGCGCGGTGATGGCGGTGGTGACCGCCTTGTCGGGCAGCGAGACGATCAGCGCCTGCTTGTCCTTGGTGTTGTACTCGGCGACGCCCAGCTTGGTCGTCGAGCGCGAAGCGGCCTTGGCCGTACCGTAGTTGAGCCAGCCGAGCTGGAGCTTGTCCCAGGCGCTCATGTCGTCCGGGAGGTCGCCGATCGAGTCCTTGCCGGTGCCCATCCAGGAGCCGGAGGACATCAGCGACCAGAAGCCGACGCTGGACTCGCCGACGTACGTGGTGTCGTACTCGTCGGGCAGGCCGAGGTCGTGGCCGTACTCGTGCGCGAAGACGCCGAGTCCGCCGTTCTCCGGCTGGAGGGTGTAATCACCGATCCAGACGCCGGTGTTGCCGATCTGGGTGCCGCCGGACTTGTTGTCGGCCGGGCCCGTGCGACCCGCGTCGGTGCCGTAGGCGTACCAGCGGTGCGCCCACAGCGCGTCCGTGCCCTGGGCGCCGCCGCCCGCGGACTCGTCCTCGCCCGCGTGCACGATCTGGAAGTGGTCGATGTAGCCGTCGGGCTCGTTGAAGTTGCCGTCGCCGTCGTAGTCGTAGCGGTCCCACTGGTCGTACTGGGCCAGGTCCGCCTTGATCTGCGCGTCGGTGCGGCCCTGGGCCTTCTGGTCGGCGACGTACGCGGTGGTGGCGTCGCGGATCAGGTCCCAGGCGCTGGAGCAGGTGCTGGCGCCGCAGTAGTTGGAGCCGTAACGGGCCTCGTTCCAGGGCACCTTGACCCAGGAGGAGACCTCGCCCTCCACCGAGTAGCGGCCCGAGGACTGCTTCTCGTAGTACTTCGCCAGCGACTCCTTCTTCGCGTCGTGCGAGAAGTAGAGGTCGTTGAAGTGCTGCTGGTTGTAATCCGCCTGCCAGGCCGTGCTGTTGTCGTTCTTCGGGTCCGGCTTGGCGATGGTGTTGTGCGCGGGGCCCGGGTCGCCGCCGTACTTCACGACCGGCGGCTGCGGGCCGTCGGGGCCGTCCGGGTCGTACGTCGTGGTGTTGTCGACCTGGTCGCCGAACTCGACAAGAATCGTGAAGATCTTGTCGGTCTGCTCGCGGCCCAGCTCGACGTACTTGCTCTTCTTGCCCTTGCCGGAGCCGAGTTGGACGACCTTCGAGCCGCCGCGCTGCTGCACGGTCGCGTCGCCGTTCACGACCTGCTGAAGCGCGGCCGTACGCTCGGCCGACTGCTTCTCGCTGAACGGGCCCGGCAGATCGTGGGCCTGGTTCTCCGCCGGATCGTGGCTGGCCACGGGTGCGGGCTGCCCCTTCTCGGCGGGAGCCGCGTACGCCCCCGCGGTGGTGACCGCGGTGACGCCCAACACGGCTATCGCGAGGGCCAGGGCGGCGGGTGTGGTGATCCTCCGCTGCGTTTTCAAGATTTTTGACCTCCCCTTGAGAAAGGCCATTGCATCGGAGTGACGGGAGAAAAAACAGATCTTGACTTGAGCATGGCAGGCCAGTACGTTTACCGGTTTCCCGGCACCGCTCAGCGGACCCACAGGTCACACCAACCGGCCGCCGCCGTCCGGGCGTTGACGGACACCGGCGTCCGCAGGATGAGACGCCTGACACGCTTGCGACCCCGTGCGCCCCCTCGTGCTCCGCACCGTGGGTTAGGTCACGCTTACCCCATGTTCGGGCCGGGCATGCCGAAGCGTAGAGCCAGCCCGCTACCGAGGACGGATTCCCCCAATGCCACGTCCTACGACCGCGCAACTCGCCTACGGTTCCCTGACCGTTGTCCTGTCCACCTTCGCGATGCTCCTGCTGTCGGACGCACGGTCCGGCGTGGGAGTCGCCGTCATTTGCGCGGCGGGACTGATCCTGGGCCTGCTCGTCGCGGTGACCGTCACCCTGCCCTTCGTCGCCCGGGTGCGGTCCGCCCAGGCCCGGCCCAGCGCCTCCACCGGTTCTACCGGTTCCACCGTTCCCGCCGCCGAGTCCGGCGCCCAACCGTCCCCCGCACAGCGCCCGCTCCCCCGGGCCGCCGGCGGTCGCGGCGTACGCGAGTCGTCGCGGGTCGGCGAGGCGTCACTACGACGCTGAGGCCCGGCGCGGACCCGCGCGGAAGACCCGCACCGCATGTCACCGCTGAAGGCACTTCGGCACTTCGGCACTTCACGGCGCCACCGCTTCATCGCTCCAGCGCTCGTCCGCTGCACCGCTTCACCGTTGCACCGCGTCAGACGGCGGCCACGACCACGGTCCTGGCCGCCTTGTCGTGCAGGCACTGCCGGAACGGCTTGTCCCAGGTGCACCACAGGGAGTTGAGCAGCCAGAAGAGCGGGCCGATCAGGATCGTGACGAGCACGCCGGGCAGCGCGTAGACCGCGGCCCGCGTCCAGCCGACGCCGCCGGGGACCGCGCCGTCCTCCAGGCGCGCCGCGCGTATCCGCAGCAGCATCTTGCCGAGGGTCTGCCCGCGGGCGGCGGTCATGGCGCCCTCGTAGAGGAAGTACGCGATGAAGGTCGCCGCCCCCGCGAGGATCTCCTTGCCGCGGCCCGCGTCACCTGGATGGGACAGATCACCGCCGAACACCGCCGCGCTGAGCAGCACGTCGAGGACGATCAGGATCGCGGTGTCGACGACCCGGGCCAGGAACCGCTGGCCGAGGGAGGCGAGCGGGGCCATCCCGGACGGCTGGTCTGCACTCATGACGCTCAGTCAATCAGCCATCCGGGTGGCGGTACAGGGCGTGTGCGGCGCCCTTCCGCCCGGCCGCCGGTCCGTCAGGCGGTCTGGACGACCACCGTCTTGGCGGCCTTGTCATGGAGCCCCTGCTTGTACGGCTTGTCGAACAGCACCGTGATGCCGAGGATCACGAACCAGACGCAGCTGCAGCAGAAGGCGGGCAGCCACAGCACGAGCGCGCGCAGCCCCGCCGCCGCGGAGGTGGGCACGCTGCCGTTCTCCAGCATCGCCACGCGCAGCTTCATCAGCTTCTTGCCCACCGTCTGGCCGGTGGACCGGGTCATGAACCACTCGTAGAGGAAGCCGAGCACCGCGAAGAAGGCGCCGCCGACCGCCGACTTGCCGCTGCTGAAGTTGTCGGTGCCGCCCGCCGCCCAGTCCAGCAGACCGGCCGGGATCAGCACGATGATCACGTCGATGACGCGGGCCAGCACGCGCTTGCCGCCGTCCGCCAGCGGCGGCATCCCGGCCAGCGGGTCCTGCGGGGCGCCGCCGTAGGGGTTGTTGGGGTCCCCGGGCCCGCCGGGACCGCCAGGACCGCCGCCGTACGGATTCGCCGGGCCGCCGGGACCGCCGCCGCCGTACGGATTCGCCGGGCCGCCGGGACCGCCGCCGTAGGGGTTGTCGGAGCCGCCGGGGCCGCCCGGAGTGGCGGGACCGCCGCCGTACGGGTCGCCGCCGTACGGATTGCCCGGCGGCGGGGTGCCCTGGGCGCCGTTGTACGGGCCGCCGGCCTGGTCGCCTGGCGGCTTGGCGAAGGGGTCCTGGGGGGAACCGGGCGCTGGCTGATCGGTACTCATGTCCCGAGTCAAACCCGGACACCGGCCGCCCGCCCGCTGCGGACTCCGTTCGGAGTACGGCGCCGCCCCGGACGTACGGCATCGGCGCGGACGTACGACCCGCCCCCGGACGTGACCTCAGTCGGCCGCCACGAACGTCCGCGCGGCCTTGTCGTGCCAGCACTGGCGCCACGGGCGGTCGAAGAGGCACCAGGCGAGGCCGACGACGCCGACGACCAGGACGTCCAGCACGGTGTGGGTCAGCCAGCGGCGAAGGCTCGGGCCGAAGGCCGGCGGGATCTGCGCCTCGACGTCCAGCACCCGCAGGCCCACCAGCTTCTTGCCCAGCGTGCGCCCCCACTTGACGGTCGGCAGCACTTCGAGCAGCAGGCCCGCCAGGACCGCCACCAGCAGCACCACGGCCAACTCCAGGCCCGTCGTGCCGTCGATCAGCCACACCTTCACGGTCTCGCCGCTCTGCTTCGCGTCGTCCACCTTCGTATGGATGTGGTGGTACGCGGCCGTGCCCAGCGGTACGGCCGCGGCGGCGGTCACCGCGCAGAACAGCACCGTGTCGAGCACGCGCGCCGCGAACCGCCGCACCAGCGCACCCGGCCGCCCCTGCGCCGAGATCATGCTCAGGAACGGGTCACCGGCCGGGGGCCGCCACGGCGCCGGGCGCTCCTCGCCCGCGGGCCGCTCCTGCTCCCCCGCCGACTGCCGGGCCAGATGGTGCACCTGCTGCGCCCAGGGCGCGGCCTGCGGTTGAGGCTGCGGCTGGGCCTGCGGCTGCGGCTGCGGCTGGGGGGCGGCCTGCGGCTGGGCGTGGACCTGCGGCTGGGCGTGGACCTGCGGCTGGTGGGGCGGTGTCCGCGGCTGGGGCCGCTCGGCGGCGGGCGGAGGCTGCTGCGCGGGCACGCCCGGCGCGGCGGCCGTGCCCGCGGCGCCCCAGGAGATCCGCGGCGGCTCGGCGCCGGGCTCCTGCCCGGCGGGCCGGGGCCAGGAAGGAGCGGGCTCCGGGGCGGACGCCGGGGCCGCAGCGGGCGCCGGCGTACCGAAGTCGGAGTGCGGCGCCCCCGGGTCCTCGTCGAGGAACATTGGCCCGGACTCGTCCATCGCCGGGGCGGGCGGAGGGGAAGAAGAAGGGGACGGGGACGGAACCGGCGCCTCACCCGCGGCGGGCGCGGGCCGGCTCGTACCCGGCACCCAGGTGGAGCCGTTCCAGTAGCGGATGTAGTTCGGGACCGAGGGGTCAGGGTAGTAGCCCGGGGCCGGGGACGCGGAGGAGGAACCGGAGGAGCCAGAAGTGGGTGCGCTCATGGTTCACGGAATCCGTATCTGCTCGGTCTGGGGGGTTTGTGACGTCCACATCTACCAGACGCGCGGGCCCGGCGTGACCGCCGTTCCCCGCACCGCCCGGCTTCGGAGGGCGTACTTGTCTTTACCCGTACGCGCCCCCTCGTGCCCGTGCTTCAGGAAATTTGAACCGAATCCCGCGAACCCGCGTAATGGTTGGAGTGGTACGCGCTCTCTCCTGGTGCAGGCCCCGGCGCAGCACCCGCTGCGCGTCACCGAAGACACCGCGGAACACGCGGAACGCGAAATGGGGCTGCCGCGCCGAGGAAAGGATGTCGAGTCGATGCACACCGTGGTGGAACGCGAACTGGAAATGCAGCTAGTGCTGTCGCCGGAGCGGAGCATCCCCGTACCCGCCAGGCTGGCCTATCGCACGGATGATCCCTTTGCCGTGCACATCACTTTCCACGTGGGCTCCGACGCCCCCGTGAACTGGACCTTCGCCCGCGAGCTGATCGTGGAGGGGGTGTTCAGGCCGTGCGGTCACGGTGACGTGCGGATCTGGCCGACGAAGGTCAACGGCCGCAGCGTGATCTGTCTGGCCCTCAGCTCCCCCGACGGCAACGCGCTGCTGGAGGCGCCCTCGTCGCCGGTCGCGGCCTGGCTGGAGCGGACGCTGCGGGTGGTGCCGCCGGGCACCGAGCACGAGCAGCTCGGCATGGACGACGGTCTCAGCCGGTTGCTCGCCCCGACCACGCGGGACGAGCTGTGGCTGAGCGATCCGTGGTCGGGGAAGGACGAGACGCCGGACGCGGGGGCGTGAGGGCCGGGCACGCCCGGCGCGGCCCTCAGAACAGCTTGCCCGGATTCAGCAGCCCGAGCGGGTCGAAGACGGCCTTCACGCCGCGCTGCAACTCGACGCCGGTGGGGCCGAGTTCGCGGGCCAGCCAGTCCTTCTTGAGCAGGCCGACGCCGTGCTCGCCGGTGATGGTGCCGCCGAGTGCGAGACCGAGCGCCATGATCTCGTCGAAGGACTCGCGGGCCCGCAGGGCCTCGTCGGGGTCGTGCGCGTCGAAGCAGACCACGGGGTGGGTGTTGCCGTCGCCCGCGTGCGCGCACACCCCGATCGTCAGGCCGAACTTGGCCGAGATGTCCGCGACGCCGTCCAGCATCTCGCCGAGCTTCGCGCGCGGTACGCACACGTCGTCGATCATCATGGCCGTCGAGATGGTCTCCAGCGCCGTCAGCGACAGGCGGCGCGCCTGGAGCAGCATCTCGGACTCGGCGCTGTCCTCCGCGGGCACCACGTCGGTGGCGCCCGCCGCCGTGCACAGCTCGCCGACCGCGGCGAGGTCGGCGGCCGGGTCGGCGGTGTCGAAGGCGGCGAGCAGCATGGCCTCGGTGGTCTCGGGCAGGCCCATGTTCGCCATCGCGTTGACCGCGCGGATGGTCGTGCCGTCCATCAGCTCCAGCAGCGACGGCACATGGCCGCTCTCCATGATCGAGCAGACGGCGGCGCAGGCCGCGGCGGCCGACGGGAATTCGGCGACCATGGCGAGCTGGCGCGGCGGCGCGGGCCGCAGCGCGAGGACCGCCTTCACGACGATGCCGAGGGTGCCCTCGGAGCCGACGAAGAGCCGCGTGAGGTCGTATCCCGCCACGCCCTTGGCGGTGCGCCGCCCGGTGGTCAGCAGCCGCCCGTCGGCCAGCACCACCTCGAGGCCGAGGACGTACTCGGCCGTCACCCCGTACTTCACGCAGCACAGGCCGCCCGCGCCGGTGCCGATGTTGCCGCCGATCGTGCACTGTTCCCAGCTCGACGGGTCCGGCGGGTAGGACAGGCCGTGCTCGCCGACCGCCCTGGACAGCACGGCGTTGACGACGCCCGGTTCGACCACGGCGATCCGGTCGACCGTGTCGATCTCCAGGATGCGGTCCATCTTCACCAGCGAGAGCACGATGCAGCCGTCCATGGCGTTGGCGCCGCCGGACAGCCCGGTCCGCGCCCCCTGCGGTACGACCGGCGCCCGGTGCGCGGTCGCGGTCCGCATGACGTGCTGCACGTCCTCGGTGCTGCGGGGCAGCACGACCGCCGCCGGGGTGCCGACGGCGGAGAAGCTCGCCATGTCCTGGGAGTACGCCGCGACGACGTCGGGGTCGGTCAGTACCGCCTCCGGCGGCAGGCCGCCGCGCAGTGCGGTGATCAGTTCATCGTGCATGTGTTCACCCTGACAGGCCGGGGCCCCGCCCTCAAGGGCGGGACCCCCACGAGACCACAGGGTGAGATCAGAGGTTGCCGCGCAGCTCCTGCTCCCGCTCGATCGCCTCGAACAGGGCCTTGAAGTTGCCCTTGCCGAAGCCCATGGAGCCGTGGCGCTCGATCATCTCGAAGAAGACGGTCGGGCGGTCCTGGACCGGCTTGGTGAAGATCTGGAGCAGGTAGCCGTCCTCGTCGCGGTCCACAAGGAGCTTGAGTTCGCGCAGTGTCTCGACGGGGACGCGGGTCTCGCCCGCCCATTCGCCGAGGGTGTCGTAGTAGGAGTCGGGGGTGTCGAGGAATTCGACACCGGCGGCGCGCATGGCGCGTACGGAGGCGACGATGTCGTTGGTGGCCAGCGCGATGTGCTGGACGCCGGGGCCGCCGTAGAACTCCAGGTACTCGTCGATCTGGGACTTCTTCTTGGCGACGGCCGGCTCGTTGAGCGGGAACTTCACCTTGAGCGTGCCGTCGGCCACGACCTTGGACATCAGCGCCGAGTACTCGGTGGCGATGTCGTCGCCGACGAATTCCTTCATGTTGGTGAAGCCCATGACCCGGTTGTAGAAGGCCACCCACTCGTTCATCCGGCCGAGTTCGACATTGCCGACGCAGTGGTCGATGGCCTGGAAGAAGCGCCGCGCCGGGGGCTCGACCACCGGCTCGGCGGCGACGAAGCCCGGCATGTAGGGGCCGTCGTAGCCGGTGCGGTCGACCAGGGTGTGCCGGGTCTGGCCGTACGTGGCGATGGCGGCGAGCACGACGGTGCCGTGGTCGTCCTTCAGCTCGTACGGCTCGGTGAGGCCGGTGGCGCCGTGCTCGACGGCGTACGCGTACGCGGCGCGCGCGTCCGGGACCTCCAGGGCGAGGTCGACGACGCCGTCGCCGTGGGCGGCGACGTGGTCGGCCAGGAAGCGGCCGTGGTCGGTGGCGGGCTTGATGACGGAGGTGAACACGAAGCGCGCGCCGCCCGACTCCAGGACGTAGGAGGCGGTCTCGCGGCTGCCGTTCTCGGGTCCCGAGTAGGCGACGCGGCGCATGCCGAAAGCGGTGGAGTAGTAGTGCGCGGCCTGTTTGGCGTTGCCCACGGCGAAGACGACGGCGTCCATGCCCTTTACCGGGAAAGCATCCTGGGTCTCAGTCATGACAAAAGCGTCCCGCCGCTTGTCAGGGTGCGCAATAGTTCCGGATTTCAGTGGACAGTCTGCACAGCGGAAGCGAGGATCGACGGGTCAATCTGTGCAGCATGACCACGGAAGGCGGCGGGGTATGGGGATCGACGCGCTGGACGGGCGGCTGATCACGCTGCTGGACCGGGAGCCGCGGATCGGCGTGCTGGAGGCGTCCCGGCGGCTGGGGGTGGCGCGCGGCACGGTGCAGGCGCGGCTCGACCGGCTGAGGGCCAATGGGGTGATCCGCGGCTTCGGCCCGCAGGTGGACCCGGCGGCGCTCGGCTATCCGGTGACGGCGTTCGCCACGCTGGAGATCAAGCAGGGCCAAGGGGCCGACGTACGGGCGCACTTGACCACCGTGCCGGAGGTGCTGGAGCTGCACACCACGACCGGTCAGGGCGACATGCTCTGCCGTCTGGTGGCCCGTTCCAACGCCGATCTCCAGCGGGTGATCGACCGCGTTGTCGGCTTTGATGGGATTGTCCGGGCCGCCACGGCCATCGTCATGGAGAACCCGGTCCCGCTGCGGATCATCCCGCTGGTGGAGCAGGCGGCGCGCGACACGTAGACGCGCCACGCGGTCGAAGGAGACGGGGAGGTGGCGGCGCGGTGAGCTTCTGGCAGTACCTCTCCAACCGGCACCAGCAACTGCTCACCGACGCCTTCCAGCACGCCAGCGCCGTGTTCCAGTGCATGGTGCTCGCGACCGTGATCGGCGTCCTGATCGGTGTCCTGACCTACCGCAGCGACTGGGCGGGCAATCTCGCGGTCACCTCGACCGCGACCATCCTCACCATCCCGTCGCTGGCCCTGATCGGTCTGCTGATCCCGGTCCTGGGCCTGGGCGTGCCGCCGACGGTGACCGCGCTGACGCTGTACGGGCTGCTGCCGGTCGTCCGCAACTCCATCGTCGGGCTGCGCGGTGTGGACCCGGCGCTGGTGGACGCGGCCAAGGGCATCGGCATGTCGCGGGTGGCCCGGCTGCTGCGGGTGGAGCTGCCGCTGGCCTGGCCGCCGATCCTGACCGGTATCCGGGTCGCCACCCAGATGCTGATGGGTATCGCGGCGGTGGCCGCGTACGCCTCGGGCCCCGGCCTCGGCAACGAGATCTTCCGCGGCATCGCGTCGCTGGGCAGCGCCAACGCGCTCAACGAGGTGCTGTCCGGCACGCTCGGCATCATCGTCCTCGCGCTGCTCTTCGACGCCGCGTACGTGGGCATCGGCCGTCTGACCATTCCGAGGGGGATCCGTGTCTGAGCAGTGGTCACCGCAGGACCGGGAGCAGCCGGCGCCCGCCGGGGTGGCGGGCGCCACCATCGAGCTGGAGAACCTGACCAAGCGCTATCCGGGCAGCCAGGACCCGGCCGTGGACAGCGTCAGCATGGAGATCAAGGCCGGTGAGACGGTGATCTTCGTGGGCCCTTCCGGCTGCGGCAAGTCCACCACGCTGAAGATGATCAACCGGCTGATCGAGCCGTCGTCCGGGCGGATCAGGATCAACGACGAGGACGTCACCGCGATCGACCCGGTCAAGCTGCGCCGCAAGGTCGGGTACGCCATCCAGTCGTCCGGTCTCTTCCCGCACATGACGGTCGCGGAGAACATCGCGCTGGTGCCGAAGATGGTCGGCTGGAGCAAGTCGCGGGTCAAGGACCGGGTCGAGGAGATGCTCGACCTGGTGGGCCTGGACCCGCGGGAGTTCCACGGCCGCTACCCGCGCCAGCTCTCCGGCGGACAGCAGCAACGCGTGGGCGTGGCACGGGCGTTGGCGGCCGACCCGCCGGTGCTGCTGATGGACGAGCCGTTCGGCGCGGTCGACCCGATCACCCGCGACCACCTCCAGGACGAACTGATCAGGCTCCAGCACGAGTTGCACAAGACGATCGTCTTCGTCACGCACGACTTCGACGAGGCGATCAAGCTGGGCGACCGGATCGCGGTGCTCCGCGAGCACTCGCACATCGCCCAGTTCGACACGCCGGAGGCCATTCTCACCAACCCGGCCGACGACTTCGTGTCCGGCTTCGTCGGCGCCGGCGCGGCGCTCAAGCGGCTCAATCTCACCCGCGTGCGCGATGTCGGCATCGCCGACTTCCCCGCGGTGGGCGTCGACGAGCCGTTGCAGTCGGTCTTCGAGCGGCTGCGCACCAGCCAGCACAACGAACTGCTGCTGCTCGACCGGCGGCGGCGCCCGTACAAGTGGCTGCGGCGCGGCGATCTGATGCGCGCCAAGGGGTCGTTGGCGCGGGCGGGCACGGTCGTGCACGACACGGTGACGCGGGACGCGACGCTGCGGGACGCGCTGGAGGCGGTGCTGACCGACAGCGGCGGGCGGGTGGCGGTGACCGGGCGGCGCGGCGAATTCGTGGGCGTGGTCGACATGGAGACGCTGATGAACTCTGTGCAGGAGATGCTGGAGGCCGACCGGCTGACCGCGATGGAGCACCAGCACGAACTGGCCGAGTCGCAGGCCGGGCAGGGACACGAGGAGGAGCGGGCACGCGCCGAGCAGGAGGGCGCGGCGGGCGCGGAGCCGGCGTCATGAGCCCGGACAGCCCGGACCGCGCGACGGGGGCCAGCCGCGCCGACGGCGGCCGGTCCCACCCGTCGGGCCGGGACACCCGCGACGCCGGGGAGCGCCGTCCCCCCGGCGAGCACGACGTGCGGGGCCTGGCCTTCCGCGACGACGACGGCGGTACGGAGCACGAGGAGCACGAGGGCGGGACCGCGCCCGCCGCGACCAGGCCGAAGCCCAAACTGACGTGGCGGAAGCTGGTGTTCACCCCGGTCGTGCTGGCCGCCGTGCTGCTCGCCACGTATCTGTGGATCACCAACATCCACCTGGACGCGATCGAGAAGAATTCGCTCGACGACGGCAATGTGCAGCTCCGGCTCTGGCAGCACGTGAAGCTGACCGCGATCTCCACCTTCTGGGTGCTGGTGATCGCCATCCCCGTCGGCATCGCGCTGACCCGGCGGCGGCTGCGCAGGGTCGCGCCGTTCGTGACCGCGCTCGCCAACATCGGCCAGGCCACCCCGGCGATCGGCCTGCTGGCGCTGCTGGTGATCTGGCTGGGCATCGGCGCCCGCACCGCGATCATCGGCATCGTGGCCTACGCGGTGCTGCCGGTGCTCTCCAACACCGTCGCGGGGCTCAAGGCCATCGATCCGACGCTGGTGGAGGCCGCGCGCGGCATCGGCATGTCGGCGCCCGGCGTGCTCGCCAAGGTCGAACTGCCGCTCGCCGTACCGCTGATCCTCGCGGGCGTGCGGACCGCGCTGGTGCTCAACGTCGGCACCGCCACGCTGGCCACCTTCGGCGGGGGCGGCGGCCTCGGCGACCTGATCACCTCCGGCATCGTCAACCAGCGGATGCCGGTGCTGATCCTCGGCTCGGTGCTGACGGTGGTGCTCGCGCTGTTCGTGGACTGGCTGGCCTCGGTCGCCGAGCAGTTGATGCGCCCCCGCGGCCTGGAGGTGACGGCGTGACGCGGCGGCGTACGGGGCTCGTGGCGCTCTGCGGCGCCGCCCTGCTGGCGTCCTGCGGGCTGACCAGCGGCAGCCCGCTGGTGGACAACGTCAAACCGGGCTCGATCGGGCAGGGCGAACCCCTCAAGGGCGCCCACCTGGTGATCACGTCCAAGAACTTCAGCGAGAACATCATCCTGGGCGAGATGATCGGCCTCGCCTTCAAGGCGGCGGGCGCGAGCGTGCTGGACCGGACGAACATCACCGGCTCGATCGGCGCCCGCGAGGCGGTCAAGTCCGGTCAGGCGGACGCGATGTACGAGTACACCGGCACCGCCTGGATCACGTATCTGGGGCACACGGAACCCATCAAGAACCCCCAGGCGCAGTGGCAGGCCGTGCACGACGCGGACCTGAAGAACGGCCTGACCTGGCTGCCGCCGTCCACGCTGAACAACACGTACTCGCTCGCCGTCAGCCAACGCAACAACGCGAAGTACCACCTCAAGACGCTCTCCGACGTGGCCGCGCTGGCGAAGAAGGACCCCAAGGCCGTGACGCTGTGCGTGGAGAACGAGTTCGCCTCCCGGCAGGACGGGCTGCCCGGCATGATGAAGGCGTACGACATGGACATCCCCAGCTCGCGGATCCAGAAGATGGACGCGGGGATCATCTACACCCAGGTGAACAAGAACGGTTCCTGCCTGCTGGGCGAGGTGTACACCACCGACGGCCGCATCCAGTCGATGCACCTGACCGTCATGGAGGACGACAAGCACTTCTTCCCCAACTACAACGCGGCGCCCGTCATCTACAGCAAGGCGTTCAAGAAGTACCCGGCCATCGCCAAGCTCCTCGACCCGATCAGCGCCAAGCTGGACACGGCGGTCGCGCAGAAGCTGAACGCCCAGGTGGACGTGGACGGGCAGGACCCGCACGACGTGGCGAAGAAGTGGCTGATCGCGGAGGGCTTCATCAAGAACGGGTGAGGGGGCCATGCGGGGCTCGGGGGGTACGGGCCGGGGGTACGGCTCTGGGGTACGGCTCTGGGGTGGATGCAAAGCTGTTTTGCAAAAGAGCGTTGCAAAGGTGCTTTGCACGCGCTTAAGGTGGTGTCCATGACGGACAAGAAGGACGCGGTGCCGATCGGCCCGATCTCGGACGAGGATCTGCTGACCCTCGACGCCAGGTCGCTGCGCGGCCTCGCCCACCCGCTGCGGATGCGGCTGCTGGCCGCGCTGCGCGACCGCGGCCCCGCCACGGCCTCCCAACTGGCCGACCGGCTCGGCGAGTCCAGCGGTGCGACCAGCTACCACCTGCGCCAGCTCGCCTCGTTCGGCCTGGTCGAGGACGACCCCGGCCGCGGCACCGCGCGCGAGCGCTGGTGGAAGGCGGTGCACCGGGGCCAACGCTTCGACAGCATCGGGGAGTTCGTCCGCCACCCCGACCCCGAGGTGCGCGCCGCGATGAGCACCTTCCTGGTCGAGCACGCCACCAGCAGCGCCGAGCAGGTGGCGACCTGGATGAGCACGATGCACACCTGGCCGAAGGTCTGGCAGGAGGCGTGGGACTCCAGCCGCTTCACGCTGCGCCTCACGCCGCAGGACGCGGTGGAGCTGAGCGAGCGGGTGCACGCGCTCGTGGAGTCCTTCCGCGAGCGGGAGACCGACGGGCCGGAGGGTGAGCGGGTCCGGGTGCAGTTCCACGAGTTCCCGATCGCGTCCGACTGACCCCGCTCCCCCGCGCCGCGCGCGCCGTCACCGCACGCGCAGCCGTATCCGTACCCGTACCGGCTCCCTGTCCGTACCGGCTCCCTGTCCGTACCGGCCCGTAATTCCGTAGCTCCGTCACTCCGTATCAACGACCCATCGTCACGGGGGAATTCGCCATGCCCGCACGCACCGCGATACCGCACGCCCACCACCGGCCCGACGGGTCGGGACCGGCCCGCGACCGGCGCCCGCTGGGGGTGCTGCTGGCCGCCAACGTGGTCTCGATCGCCGGGAACATGCTCACCGTCGTCGCCGTCCCGTGGTTCGTGCTGGAGACCACCGGGAGCCCGGCGCGGGCCGGTCTGGTCGCCTTCGCGGCCACCCTGCCGGTCGTGCTCGCCGCGATCCTGGGCGGCCCGCTGATCGACCGGCTCGGCTACGCGGTCACGAGCGTCGTGTCGGACGTGGTGTGCGCGGCGGCCATGGCGGCCGTACCGCTGCTGCATCTGACCGTCGGGCTGCGCTACTGGGAACTGCTCGCGCTGGTCGGCGTCAGCGGCCTCTTCCACGCCCCCGGCGAGACCGCCCGCGAGGTGCTGATGCCCCGGCTCGCCGCACGCGCCGACACCACCGTGGCGCGGGCGTCGAGCGCGTACGAGGGCGCGTCGCGCGGCGCCCGTATGCTCGGCGCCCCGCTGGCGGGCGTGCTCATCTCGGTGATGGGCGCCACCAATACGCTGCTGGTCGACGCGGCGACCTTCGCGGTGTCCGCGGTGCTGATCGGGATCGGGGTACGGGACCGGACGCCGGCGGAGGCGCCGGAGCCGCCGAAGGAGTCCGCCGGCAGTTACCGGGCCGAACTGCGCGAGGGATTCGCCTACTTGGTGGCCGCGCGGCTGCTGTTCGCCATCGTGGTGATGGTGATGGTGACCAACGCGCTGGACCAGGCGTGGTCGGCGGTGCTGCTGCCGGTGGACGCCCGCGAGCACCTGGGCGGTTCGGTGAGCGTCGGCCTGGTCGCCGGGACCTTCGGCGGCGGCGCGCTGATCGGCTCGCTGACGTACGGCGTCGTCGGCCACCGGGTGTCGCAACGCGGCCTCTACATCGGCGCGTTCCTCATCAGCGGCTTCCCCCGGACGGCCGTGGCCGCCTTCGTGCCCGGTCTGACCCCGCTCCTGGTCACCTGCGCGGTGTGCGGGCTGGCCGCCGGGGTCCTGAACCCGATGATCGGCACCGAGATGGTCCGCCTGGTCCCCGAGCGGCTGCGCAGCCGCGTCTTCGGCGCCGTCACCTCCGGCGTCCTGGTCGCCGTGCCGCTGGGCGGCCTGCTCGGCGGCTTCCTCGTCCAGTACGCGGGCCTGCGCACCGCCATGGCCACCGTCAGCGCCGTCTATCTGCTCACGACGCTGAGCCCGCTCGTCCTGCCCGCCTTCCGGCACTGGAACGACGAGCCCGGCGACGAGCCCGCCGTGTCGCCGGGCGCCGCGCGGGCGTCGGTCTAGCCGCCGTCTAGCAGGTCGGCAGCTTTCCGCCCTTGTCCAGGGCGGCCAGGGCCGCCAGCGCGCCGTCCAGGTCGTTGACCGGGACCAGCCTGAGCCCGTCGGGCAGCTCCGCCTTGGCGTCGGAGCACTCGCCGCGCGGTACGAGGAAGACGGTCGCGCCGTCGCGGCGGGCGGCCTGCTCCTTCAGCGGCACCCCGCCGACCGCGCCGACCTTGCCCGAGGCGTCGATGGTCCCGGTGCCCGCGATGGTCCGGCCGCCGGTGAGGTCGCCGCCGTGGCCGTCGCCGTTGATCTTGTCGATGATGCCGAGTGCGAAGAGCAGCCCGGCGCTGGGGCCGCCGACGTCGGCGAGCTGGAGATCGACCTTCACCTTGGACGGTGAGAGCCCGAGGTGCTTGAGCGCGGCCGTCGTCGCCGCGTCCTGCGAGTCGGTCATCTCCTTGCGGTTCGCCTTCTCGATCTCCTTCACCGAGCCGCCGGTGGGATAGACCGAGTCGCGCGGCATCGCCGCCTGGTCCTTCTTGAACCACGCCTTCAGCACGTCGGTGACGTGCACCGAGGCGTCCGGTGACGTCGCCTGGATCGTCACCATCCGCAGTTGCCCGCTCGTCCTGCGCACCGGTGTCCCGCTCACCGTGATCACCTGCGTCCCCTGGTCCGCCCCCAGCACGTTCGCCGTCAGCCCCGGCTCCACGATCGAGATCGGGAGCGGGGCGAGGGCCGCGACGGCCAGCAGCCCGGCCGTGACTGCTCCGCAGACGGCCAGAGTCACGGTCCGCCGGGAGACGCTGCTTCTACGCATGCCGCCGACCCTATTTCACACCCCCCGCCCTCGCGGCCACGCCCCCGCACCCCAACCCGGCCGGTGGCCCGCGCACAACCGAACCGCCCTGCCGGGGCGGGTGGTGACCTGCGGCAGCATCATGGCTGGCCGCGCAGTTCCCCGCGCCCCTAAAAGCACGGCCCACCGCCCCCGGCAAAGCAACCGCCCCGGGGCCGGGCCCCAGCTACCCGCACGCACGCACGACCAGCGCCCCCTCAGGGGCGCGAGGAACTGCGCGAGCAACCCACCACCGGCCGGTGGCCCGGACACAACCGAACCGCCCCACCGGGGCGGGTGGTGACCTGCGGCAGCATCATGGCTGGCCGCGCAGTCCCCCGCGCCCCCCAAAACACGGCCCACCGCCCCCAGCAAAACAACCGCCCCGGGGCAGCAGCCCAAAACGCGTAGCGGCGTCCCGGCAAAGGAGCCCCCTTGGGCCGGGCCCGTGAAGACGCGTAGCCGGCGTCCCGGCAAAGGACCCGGCACGGGCCCGGGGGCCTGGGGGCGCACCCTTGTGGGGAGGCTCAGCGCCCTAGCGCAGGGCGTCGGCGACCTCCGTGGCGGCCTCCACGACGCGCGCACCGACCCTCTCCGGGACCGAGTCGGCGAGCATGACGACGCCGACGCTCCCCTCGATGCCGGGGACGCCAAGGAGGGGCGCGGCGGCCCCGCTGGCACCGGCCTCCAGCTCGCCGTGGGTGAGGACGTACCGGACCGGCTCGGTCGCGGTGACGGTATGGGCGGCGGGCGGCCCCTCGGCCGGGCGGGCGCCCAGGGACTCCTCCTCGACGAACCGCTCCCAGCGCGACCCGTCGGGCGTCGGCTGCATGCCCCGCCCGGCGAGAATGGCGCGCCCCGCGGCCCCGCGGTCCAGCGGGTGCCGGAAGCCGGTGCGATAGGCCACGTGGTAGTCGGTCCAGGTCGGCTCCACGACGGCGACGGCCAGCGCCTCGCTGCCGTCGACGAGGGTCAGGTGGGCGGTCGCCCCGATCTCCTCGGCGAGCGAGCGCAACGCGGGCAGTGCGGCCTCGCGCAGCAGCGGGTGCACCTGGTGGGCCAGACCGAGCACGCCCAGTCCGACGCGCGCCCGGCCGCCGAGGTCACGGCGGACCAGCGAATGCTGCTCCAGCGTGGCCAGCAAGCGGTAGACCACCGTCCGGTTCACACCGAGTTTGGCGGCCAGCTCGGTCACCGTCAGGCCGTGGTCGGTGTCGGCGAGCAGCTTGAGAACCCGCAGGCCCCGGTCAAGCGTTTGAGACGTCTCCGCGGTCACGACGCCCCCTCCTCGTAGGCGGCGGCCATCTCCACGGCGGTAACGCACTGCCGGTCCCGCGGCAGTGCGCGGAGAGGCCGCCGGTAGTCGTCATACCGGCTGCGCTCCGCGGCTGCACTGCCACGGCGCGTGCGTGACCGGCACCGTAGCGAGCGGGTACCGCTCAGCGGAAGGGGTCGTCCACAATCCGGGCGTCGGCTTGACCCGACTTTGGAGATCCACCCTCTACAATACGGCCGACATCATCGCATTCGGGTCGCCCACTCCTGCACCTTCTTGATCCGCTCGCCGAGCTGTCCCGCCGTCGCCTCGGCGCTCGGCGGCCCGCCGCACGCACGGCGCAATTCGGTGTGAATCACCCCGTGCGGCTTACCGCTCTGATGGTTGTACGCGGCCACGAGCGTGTTCAACTGCTTGCGCAGTTCGAGCAGTTGGCGGTGGGTGACGATCGGGCGCCGCTCGGCGGGGAGTTCGAGCAGATCGGCCTCTTCGTCCGGCTTCTTCCGACTGTGGGCGATCTGTCGGGCCTGCCGCTTCTGCAGCAGTATCTGGACCTGGTCCGGTTCGAGGAGTCCGGGGATGCCGAGGTAGTCCTGCTCCTCCTCGCTGCCCGGATGCGCCTGCATGCCGAACTCGGCCCCGTCGTACAGCACCCGGTCGAAGACCGCGTCGGACTCCAGCGCCTCGAAGGGCAGCATGTCCTCCTCGGTGGCCTCGTCCTCGGCCTTCTCCGCGTCCGCGAGGAGCTTGTCCTCCTCCGCGAAGGGGTCCTCCTCGCCCTGCTTCTTGGGCTTGTCGAGCACGTGGTCGCGCTCGACCTCCATCTCGTTGGCGAATTCCAGCAGCATCGGGATGGTCGGAACGAACACCGACGCCGTCTCGCCGCGCCGCCGCGACCGTACGAAACGGCCCACGGCCTGCGCGAAGAACAGCGGCGTCGAGATCGTCGTGGCGTACACGCCGACCGCGAGGCGGGGCACGTCGACGCCCTCCGACACCATCCGGACCGCGACCATCCACCGGTCCTCGGACTCGCTGAACTTCTCGATCCGCTTGGAGGAGCCGGGGTCGTCGGAGAGCACGACGGTCGGCTTGTGCCCGGAGATCTCCTTGAGCAGCTTGGCGTAGGCGCGGGCCGAGTCCTGGTCGGTGGCGATCACCAGGCCGCCCGCGTCCGGGATGCCCTTGCGGACCTCGGTCAGCCGCTGGTCGGCGGCCTTCAGCACGTTCGGGATCCAGTCGCCGGTCGGCGCGAGCGCGGTCCGCCACGCCTGCCCGATGGCGTCCTTCGTCATCGGCTCGCCCAGGCGCGCCGCGATCTCGTCGCCCGCCTTGGTGCGCCAGCGCATGTTGCCGCTGTAGCTGAGGAAGATCACCGGGCGCACGACGCCGTCGTTGAGCGCGTTGCCGTACCCGTACGTGTAGTCGGCGGCGCTGCGGCGGATGCCGTCGTTGCCCTCCTCGTACACCACGAAGGGGATCGGGTTGGTGTCCGACCTGAACGGCGTCCCGGTCAGCGCCAGCCGCCGCGTCGCCGGGTCGAACGCCTCCAGGCACGCCTCGCCCCACGACTTGCTGTCGCCCGCGTGGTGGATCTCGTCCAGGATCACCAGCGTCTTGCGCTGCTCGCAGCGGTTGCGGTGCAGCATCGGCCGCACCCCGACGCCCGCGTACGTCACGGCGACGCCGTGGTACTCCTTGCCGACGGGGCCCGCGCTGTACTCCGGGTCCAGCTTGATCCCTATCCGCGCCGCCGCGTCCGCCCACTGCGTCTTCAGGTGCTCGGTGGGCGCCACCACCGTGATCTGCTGCACCAGGTGGTTGTGGAGCAGATACGACGCCAGCGACAGCGCGAAGGTGGTCTTCCCGGCGCCGGGTGTCGCCACCGCGAGGAAGTCCCGCGGCTGCTTGGCGACGTACGCGTCGATGGCCCCCTGCTGCCAGGCCCGAAGCTTGTTCGCCGTCCCCCAGGGCGCGCGCCCGGGGAAGGCGGGAGACAGATGGTGCGGGTGCGATGCGGCGGTGGTAGTCACGGTCTCCGTTGAGGTTCGTCTCGCGGCGGGTCGGTACGAAAACCGCCTCAGCCTACCGGCCGCACCCCCTCACCCCTGTCCCGACGCCACCGCGCCGCCCGTGTGCGACTCAGCTCACATACGGGCGCGCGGACGCCGTCTCGTACGGTGATACGCCGTCCCGGGCGCAGGCGGTCGGTCTCACGCCGATTTCGGGTGGGGGCGCAGGCGCCCCGCTACGAAGGCGCCCACGAGGGCCAGGGCGGCGGCGGGGAGGAAGACGGCGGCGAAGGCCGCGGGGTGTGCCGTCGTGGTGGTGCTCGCGTCGGCGGTGGCGCCGACGGTGCCGCCGCCGAGGGCGGCGAAGACGGTGCCGGCGGCGGCGACCAGGAGGACGTTGGAGAGGGCGTCGGAGACCTGGAGGGCGGCGGAGTTGGCGCCGGCCTCCGCGGGGGCGGACTGCTCCAGCATCAGCACGCTGAGGGTGGAGATGACCAGGCCCATGCCGAGGCCGCCCGCGCACCAGGCGACGGCCACGATCCACACCGGTACGGACTGGACGAGGGCGAGGCAGGCGCCGCAGATGGCGGCGGCGGACAGCACCATGCCGAACTGCGCGAGGCGTTCGCGGACCGGCGCCAGGCGCGGGCGGGCCTGGACGTACGAGCCGAGCGCCCAGGTGAGCCCGGCGCCCGCCAGCGACAGACCCGCCATGGTCGCGGACAGGCCGCGCTGGGTGACCAGCATCAGCGGGATGAAGCTCTCGGCGGCGATGAAGGTGCCCGCCGCGATCCCGCGCATCAGGATCACCGTGGGCAGCCCGCGCACCGCGCGGAAGGTGCCGGGCGGCAGCAGCCGCAGCGCGGACGGTACGAGCAGCACGATGCCCGCGACGGCCGGTATCACCGAGAGCGGGCTGATGTCCTGGCCCGCGTACTGCAACAGCGCCGCGCCCGTCGCGAGCGCCACCGCGTACCAGATCCGCCGCCCGTCCCGTACGGGCGGCGCGACCGGCTCGGGGGCCTCGGGCAGCGTCTCGGGGGCCGGGTCGGGGGCCGGGTCGGGGGCGTGCGCGGCCCGCCGCAGGGGCGGCAGCATGACGGCGAGCGGCAGCGCCACCAGGACCGGGATGGCCAGGAACACCCAGCGCCAGCCGAGGTGTTCGGTGACCGTCCCCGACACCAGCGGCCCGACGATCGACGGCACCACCCACGAGGCCGCGAAGGCGGCCATCACCGAGGGCCGCAGCCGTTCCGGATACGCCCGGCCGACCACCACGTACAGCGCGACGATCACGAGCCCGCCGCCGAGCCCCTGCACGGCCCGGCCGAGCACGAACGGCCACATCGACTGCGCGGTCCCGCTGATCACCAGTCCCGCCGCGAAGCCGCCGATGCCCGCCGCCAGCGGCGGCAGCGGCCCCGACCGGTCGCACCACTGCCCGCTGACCACCATCGCGAGCAGCGACGTCGTGAAATACCCCGAGAACGCGAACGCGTACAGCCCGAGACCGTCCAGCTCCCGCGCCGCGATCGGCATCGCCGTCCCCACCGCGGTCGCCTCGAACGCGATCATCAGCACCACCGACACGATGCCCAGGGTCAGCGCGCGGTACGACCGCCCCATCACGCCTTCCGGCGCGTCCGGGGCGGTCTCGGGGTCGATTCCAGGAAGCCGCTGGTCACGGCGAGTGTCGGAGGCAGTCACCAGCCAAGGGTAAGGGGCATCAGCCCCTTTCACCCCTGCCCTGCGACCCCCTTTCCCTCCGCCTTTCGCCCTACGCCCCGCCCTCGTCCCACCTCCGTCCCGGCCGCGTTCCCGCCCCGGCCCGCGCCCCCGTTCATGAACGCCGTATGGCAGTCCCGTTGCACCCCCTCCCCCACCCTTGACCCACCCCCGCCCCACCCGCGAAGGTCGAACCACACCGCACACACACCTGGCCGTGTGCCCGAGTGGTTGAGGGACTCGCCTGCAAAGCGAGTTACGCCGGTTCGATTCCGGTCACGGCCTCCAGTCGCCTTTGACCAGGCAAACAGAAGGGCGGCACCCGATGAGGGTGCCGCCCTTCTGGTTGTCCGTTCCCGTCTCAGTCCCGGACCCGCCGAACGTCTCAGCCTCTCGGCCACGTCTCCCGGTCATCAGCTCGCGAGTGCTTCGCCGAGCCTGGCGTGGGCGGCGCCGGGAAGCACTTGGTGCAAGGTCTCGGCGCGGGCTCGGACGAGGCCGTCGCGGTACGCCTCGGGGAGCCGTTCCCAGACGGCGACCGCCTTGTCGGCTGCCCCGGTGGGGTCGCCGTCGGTGTGGAGGCAGAGCGCGGCGTCCATCTCCAGCAGGGCGCGGGTCATGACGGACGGGGTCCGGGTGAGGGCGAGGGCGGCCTCCTGCTCGGCGTACGCCTCCCGTGTGCGGCCGAGGAGGGTGAACGCCTGGGAGAGGTGGACGTGGTGCTTCTGGAGCGGGTAGCCGAACCAGGTGTCGGCGGCCTGGGTGCCGTCCAGGTGTTCCGCGATGAGGCGGGCGTCGGCGACGGAGCGGAGTGCTCCCTGCCGGTCGCCGATGGCGGCGAGGGCGCGGGCGCTGACGGCCGCCGCCAGGGCCGCAGCGGCGGACGGACTCTGCCCGGCCTCGGCGCGGGCACGACCCGCGAGATCGGCGGCGGCTTTCGGAGCACCGTAGTTGAGGGGCACCATCGCGTGCCGTGCCAGTGCCCAGGCGAGCATCTGCCGGTCGCCGGACTCGCGGGCGGCCTGCTCGGCGGTGCTGAACCAACCGTGCGCGTCGCGCTGATCGCTGCGGTCGTGCTGGATGATCGCCACAAGCCCGGTGATGCCAGCGGCCGTTCGGGCAAGGTCGGCTCGCGCGGCAGCCGCGTGCGGACGGCTCAGGACATCGCGCAACAGGTCGAGGTCGTCGCGCATCTGCGTCAGGACAACGGTGGGAGGACGGCCGCGATAGCCGCCGCGGTGCCGCTCGATAGCACCGTCGAGATAGGCGAGGTCACCGGCATCGGAGCCAGTCAGCGCCGCGTTGATGCCCTGGCGCGCTTCCGCGATGCCGGGCAGAGCCACCGCACCCGTCGCCGCCGCTGCCGCTGCCGCCGCGCCGAGGAACTTTCGTCGGTCCACCTCCGTGCCCTCCTCTCCCCCCTCACCACTATCCGGGCGGTTCCGAAGTCTGCGCCACTGCTTACTCGCCGCGACCGCCCGGACGATCTTCTCCACCGGCAGGCCGTACGCCTTCGCCAGCAGGGGGTGCCAGGCGGGGACGGGTAAACGGCGTTCGGTTTCCCAGCGTTTGAGGTTCTCCCGGTCGAACCAGCGGCCGTCCAGTACGGGCCGCGTCGGCTGTGGGACGAGGTGGAGGCCGCCTTCCGCTGGTGGACGGGCCGGGGAAAGCCGGGGGTCGAGCGCTTCGGGCTGACGGTCGACGCCGACGGGCAGTACGTGTGGCTGGACGATCCGGCCGAGTCCTGGGGTATCTGAGCGACATCACTCTCCAGGCACGAAGCGGGGAGAGGCTCCTGGACGGCTTCCGGGCCGGGCCGGAGCCCCTGCCGAAGACGCCGCCGAAGGCGAAAACCCTGCCCGCGCCACCCCTGACCGCCGCCCAGCTCGGCGACGTGCTCCTCGCACTCGGGCCGCACCGGCGCCGCTGACAGGGTGAACGACCGGACCGGCGGAAATACTGACGTGGCCGTGGCGGTTGCCGCCGGTATGGCGACTTTGGGACTGATCGGCAGCGGAAACATCGGCGGCACCCTGGCCCGGCTGGCGGTCGACAGCGGGCTCGATGTGGTGCTCAGCAACTCACGGGGGCCGGAAACCCTCGCGGACCTCGTCGCGGAGCTCGGTCCACGAGCCCGCGCGGGCACGGCGGCGGAGGCCGCCGCCGCCGGGGACTGGGTGGTGGTGACGGTCCCGGTCAAGGCGTACCCGCGGATTCCGCGGGAGCCGCTGGCGGGCAAGACCGTGATCGACACCGGCAACTACTACCCGCAGCGCGACGGCGACATCGCCGACCTGGTCGAGAAGAAGACCACGGACAGCGGGCTGCTCCAGGGGTATCTGGACGGTGCCCACGTGGTGAAGGCGTTCAACAACATCTTCTTCAAGCACCTGGCGGCGCTGCCGCGTCCGGCGGGAGCGGCCGACCGCAGCGCCCTGCCCATCGCCGGTGACGACGCCGACGCGAAGGCGCACGCCGCTGAGCTGCTCGATCTGCTCGGCTTCGACACGGTGGACGCCGGGCCGCTCGCCGAGGGCCGGCGGTTCCAGCCCGGCACGGCGGCGTACGGGCTGCCCTACGCGGACAAGTCGGTCGCCGACTTCATGGCCGAGCCCCCCGCGCCGGCCTCCGTCGCCGACATCGAGGCGGCCCTGGCGGCGGCGGAGAGCTGAAGCCGGGCCCGAAGCCGGGCCGCCCGTCCGCTCCCGCCGCGATTGGCCCAGGGATTTGGGGCGGGAGTGGTACAACGGCGCGGGGCGATCAGGCCGTAGCGTCGTCGGTATGAGTGAGCGAGTGGATTACGCGAAGCACGCGCCGGACGCGTTCCGGGCGATGCTGGGGTTCAGCCAGGCGGCGGCGAAGGGGCTCGACCCCGTGGTCGCGGAACTGGTGAAGATCAGGGCGTCGCAGATCAACCGGTGCGCGTTCTGCCTGGACATGCACATCAAGGACGCGCGGAAGGCCGGGGAGAGCGACCAGCGGATCTTCCTGCTGAGCGCGTGGGAAGAGGTCGACGGCGTCTACAGCGAGAAGGAGCGGGCGGCGCTGGCGCTGACGGAGGCGGTGACGCTGCTGACGGACGGGTTCGTGCCGGACGAGGTGTACGCGCGGGCGGCGGAGCACTTCGACGCGGACGAGTTGGCGCGCCTGGGGGCCGCGATCGTGGCGATCAACGCGTGGAACCGGTTCAACGTGACGTTCAGGACGCAGCCGGCGGCGAGCGCGTGAGCGGCGCGGGGGCCGGGGCCGAGGTCGGGGCCGGGGCGGGAGGCGTGGCCGGGGCGGGGGGCGTGGCCGGGGCCGGGGCGGGGGGCGCGAAGGCGCTGCTGGCGCTGCATCACGGGCGGGACGCCGCCGATCCGTTGGTGCTGCCCGGGCCGTGGGACGCGGCCAGCGCGCGGGTGTTCGCGGACGCGGGCTTCCCGGCGCTGGCGACGCCCAGCGCCGGGGTGTCGGCGTCGCTGGGGTACGAGGACGGCGAGGCGCCCGCCGACGAGATGTTCGCCGCGATCCGGCGGATCACCCGCGCCGTGGACGTCCCCGTGTCGGCCGACGTCGAGGCCGGATACGGGCTGGCGCCCGAGGAGTTGGTCGAGCGGCTGCTGGAGGCCGGGGCCGTCGGGTGCAATCTGGAGGACTCCGAGCCGGGGTCCAGGGGGCTGGTCGAGCCCCGGCGGCAGGCGGACCGGCTCGCGGCCGTACGCGCCGCCGCCGGGGACGCGTTGGTCGTCAACGCGCGCATCGACACGTTTCTGCGCGGCGACCGTACGACCGGCGCCGCCGTCGAGCGCGGGCTGCTCTACGCCGCCGCCGGAGCCGACTGCGTCTACCCGATCCTCGCCCCGCCCGCCCTCCTCGCCGAGATCGCCGAAGCCGTCCCGCTCCCCCTCAACGCCCTCTGCCGTCCCGGCGGGCCCTCCCCCCGCGAGCTGGCCTTCCTCGGCGCCACCCGCGTCACCTTCGGCGGCGGCCTCCAGCAACAAGCCCTGGAAGCCGTCCGCGACATGGCGACCGGCATGCGCCTGTGACCCGCCTGGCGTGCGCCGCGTAAAGGCGCCGGGCCACGTTGTCCAGGGCCGCGGTGGACCGGCACGCTCAGCCGCGGCCGCGCCCCTGACAAGCTCAACCCGCCCCGGATAGCTCCGCTACGAGGCCGCCCCGGCGCCTTGCGCTCGCACGTACCAGGCGCCGCCTGGACCGCCCATGATCCGCCGGACAGGCGCTAGTTCTGGGGTTTGACCACCGCGGCTTGGGGGCGGATGGGGAGGCGGGGGATGGGGCGGGCGGTGGCGGCGCGGACGGCGGCGGCCACCGCGGCGGGGGCGGTGACGACGGGGACCGCGGAGACGGCCTTGGCGCCGAAGGGGGCGAGGACGTCGCGCTCCTCGACCAGCCGGATGATGCGGACCGTGGGGGCGTCGAGGGCGGTCGGCAGGGAGTATCCGGTGAGGCTGGGGCGTTTGACGATGCCTCGGGGGGCGCGGAGGTCCTCCATCAGGGCGAGGCCGACGCCCTGGGTGATCCCGGCCTCGATGCGGGCGGCGAGCTGGCGGGGGTTGAGGATGCGGCCGACGTCCTGGGCGACGGCCATCTCGACCACGCGCACGGCGCCCAGTTCGATGTCGACGTCGACCACGGCGCGAATCGCGCAGAAGGTGAGGCCGACGAAGGCGTCGCCCTGGCCGGTGTCGTCGAGCCGGTCGGTCGGGTGCGGGCGGCACTGCGCGGTGGCCCACAGCTCCTTGCCGTCGAGGGTCTCGGCGACGGTGGTGGACAGCACACCGTCGTACGAGGTGATCTTGCCGTCGGCGATGGACAGCAGCTCCACGGACATGCCGAATTTGGCGGCGAGCGGCTGGAGCAGCTGGGTGCGGACCATCTTGGCCGCGCGCTCGACCGCGCCGCCGGACACCCAGGTGTGGCGTCCGCGCGCGGAGGGTCCCGACGGCGGCTGGTCGGTGTCGGACGGCAGCACCTGGACGTCGTCGATGCCGAGGACTTCCTGGACGATCTGCCGCGCCAGCGTGGTGAATCCCTGGCCGGTCTCGACGGCGGCGCAGATGACGGTGGCGCGGCCGTCGTGGACGCGTACGGTCGCGGTCGACACCTCGTCGGCGCCCTCGGCGCCGAGCACGTGGACCATGCCGAGCGCGTAGCCGACCCCGCGCCGTACCGCGCCCGGCTCGCCCGCGCCCGAGGTGCCGCCGGGCAGCAGCCACTGCGACTCGTCGTCGCCGTCGGGCAGCGGGGGCAGCTCGGCGTCGCGTACGGCCTTCAGCAGCTCGCCGACGGGCGCGGGGCAGGTGACGGTCTGGCCGGTGGGCAGCAGGTCGCCGGTGGCCAGGACGTTGCGCATCCGGATCTCGGCCGGATCCAGGCCGACCTTCGCGGCGAGCTTGTCCATCTGGCCCTCGTACGCGGCGCAGACCTGGAGCGCGCCCTCGCCGCGTACGTGGCCGGACGGCGGGTTGTTGGTGCGTACGGCCCAGCCCTCGACGAAGACGTGCGGGACGACGTAGGGACCGGCCGCGAAGGCCACGGCGGCGGCGAGCGCGTCGGAGGAGGCGTCGGCGTACGCGCCCGCGTCGAGCAGGATCTGCGCCTCGACCTTGACCAGGCGGCCCTCGGCGTCGGCGTGGTGCCGGTAGCGCAGCAGGGTGGGGTGGCGGTGGGCGTGGCCGAGGAAGGACTCCTCGCGGGTGGCCACGAATTTGACCGGGCAGCCGGTCTTGAGCGCGAGCAGGCCGAGCGGGAGCTGGACGCCGGAGTCCTCGCGGTCGCCCATCGCGCCGGGCACGCCGGTGACGACGACCTTGACGCGGTCGGGTTCGAGGCCGAAGCAGGCGGCGGCCAGGTCGCGGTCGGCGTGCGGGTCGGTGGAGGCGACGTACAGCTCGACGCCGCCGTCCGGGCGCGGGACGGCGAGTCCGGCCTCGGCGCCGATCGGGGCCGGGTCCTGGCGGCCGACCCGGTACAGGCCCTCCACGATGACGTCGCCGATCGCGTCGGGGTCGCCGAAGCGCAGCGGGATGTGCCGGATCAGATTGCCGTCGGGGTGCAGCGGCTCGGCGGCGAACGCCTTCTCGGGGTCGGTGACCGGCTCCAGCACCTCGTACTCGACGAGGATCGCGGCGGCGGCCAGCCGGGCGGTGTCGGGGTGGTCGGCGGCGACGGCGGCGATCGGCTCGCCGTGGTGCCGCACCAGGTCCTCGGCGAAGACCGGGCGGTCCGCGACCCGGCGGCCGTGCATCGCGTCGCCCGGCACGTCCTCGTGCGTGACGACGGCCCGCACGCCGGGCATCGCGACGGCCTCGCTGGTGTCGATCCGGGTGATCCGCGCGTGCGGGTACGGCGAGCGCAGCACGGCCGCCCACAGCAGCCCCTCGGCCCACAGATCCGCCGCGTACGGGTAGGTGCCCTGCGCCTTCTGGAGCGCGTCGGCCGAGGGCAGCGACGCGCCGATCCCCCGTACCGCCCCGGCGCCCGCCAGGGTCTCCGCGACGGGCCCCGGTCCGTCGATGATGCCGGTCATACGGCGCCTCCCGAGGGGCCGCCCTGGTGCGGGACGCGGGCGGCGGTGGAGGAGGCCGCGGACGCCGGGTTGTCGGGGTCGTCGGCGGCGGCCTCGCGGGCGGCGATGACCTGGTCGACGGCGTCGAGGACGCCGCGGTAGCCGGAGCAGCGGCAGAGGTTGCCGCACAGCGCCTGGCGGGTCTCCAGGTCGGTGGGTTTGTGGTTGCCCTCCAGCAGGTCGTGCACCGTCATCGCCATGCCGGGGATGCAGAAGCCGCACTGTACGGCGCCGGATTCGGCGAGCGCGCGCTGGACGTCGGAGGGGCGGCCGTCCACGGTCAGGCCCTCGACGGTACGGACCTCGCTGCCCGCCGCGGTGGCCGCGGGCACCAGGCAGGAGGCGACCAGACGGCCGTCGACCTGGACGGAGCAGGCCCCGCACTCGCCCTGTTCGCAGCCGTCCTTGGCGCCGGCGAGGCCGAGGCGTTCGCGCAGCACGTAGAGCAGCGACTCGCCGAGCCAGGCGTCGGTCACCGGGCGGTCGGCGCCGTTGACGCGCAGAACGTAGGAGGCGAGGGGGTGTTCGCTGTGGGTCTCCTCGACGGGTTCCGGCTCCGGCTCCCGCTCGGCCTCGTCGGCCGCGAGGTCGCCGTCCGCCTCCGCCGTACCGGAATCCGGGGCGAGGGGGTCGGGGGCGAGGCCGTCGGGCGCGGGGCCGTCCACGGCGTCGGGGAGCGGCCCGGCCGGGGGCAGTTCGCCCGGCGCGAGTCCGTCCGGTACGTGGCCGTCCGGTGCGAGGCCGTCCGGTACGTGGCCGTTCGCCACCAGTTCCTCGCCGCCGTCGAGCGCGGGCAGCGCGGACAGGCCGTCCAGGCCGCCCGGCAGGGCGTCGAGGCCGCTGAGACCGTCGAGCGCGGACAGGCCGTCGACGCCGTCGAGCGCGCCGATCCCGGTGAGCGGGGTGAGGCCGTCCGACAGGCCCTCGGGGTCGTGCAGCGCGCCCGCGCTGCCGGGGCTCTCGGGGTCGCCGGGGGCGCGCGTCCTGGCCGCCGGGTCGTGGCCGGTGCCGTAGTCGGCGTCGTGGCCGGTGTGCGTGAACGCGCTGTCGGCGGTGGCCTGGTGGCCCGCGCCGGGCGGCGGGCCCTCCGGGTCGTCGACGGCGGCGGACCAGGCGGCCTGGGTGGGCGGCCAGGGCAGCCCCTCGTCAACTCCCGCGCCCAGGCCCGTGCCCAGGCCCGTGCCGGGGTCGATGCCGGTGCCGACGCCGCTGAAGTCCCACTGCCCGGTGAGCTGGTCCTGCGGTGTGCCCTGCCCGGCCTGCGCCTGGGCGGCGGCCTGAGCGGCCGCCTGGGCCTGCGCGGCGGCCGCCGCGCCCTGCCCGAACATCCCGGCGGGGAAGGACTGCGTGGGCGCGGGCGACGGCGCCTGGTCCCACGGCGAGGCGAAGGAGCCGACGGAGAACTCCCCCGAGTCGCCGTCCGCGTCGTCCTTTATGACCGGGATCGACCACTGGGTGACCGGGTCGCCCTCACCGGTGACGGGCGGTCCCGCCGGGCCGTGCGCGCCGAGCGGGTCCTCGCCCGGCCGCGGCTCCGGCGGCAGTTGGGCCGCGAAGGAGACGTGCATGGTCTGGTCGGGGTCGTAGTCCCCGCCGCCGGGCACGGGCTGCCAGGTCCCCGACGTGCCGGGCGACGTGCCGGACCCGCCGGACGTGCCCGACCTGTCGTCGGTGCCGGGTGCGCCCGGCTGCGGCTGCGGCTGGTCGGTCATGCCAGTGCCCTCCCGAGCGCTCGACGGGACAGTGCGGCCACGGTACGGCGTAGCTGGACGGCGGCGGGCGGCAGTTCGACACCTTCCTGGTCCGGGATGCACGCGGCGGCCACGTACTCGCCGAAGGCCGTGCACGCCTCGGGGGCGAGATTGCGGTCGCCGTCCCAGTCGATGAGGCCAGCGACCCACTGCTCGGCCTCCAGGGGCCGCAGCGGCACCGGCGCGACCGCGCCCACCGAACAGCGCACCTGGCGGCGCGCGGGGTCGACCACGAGCGCGACGGAGGCCACCGCGCGCCCCGGCCCGGTGCGCCCGGTGGCCTTGAGGAAGGTCTGCGGCGCGTGCAGCAGCGGAATCCTCACGAAGGCGAGGAGTTCGCCGGGGCGCAGCGGGTCCATGCCGGTGAGCAGGTGGCTGACCGGGAGTTCGCGGTCGCCCTCGGGTCCGGCGACGATGACGCTGGCCTCCAGCGCGGCGAGCACCGGGAGGGCGTCGCCGGTCGGGGCCGCGGTCGCGATGTTGCCGCCGAGGGTGCCCGCGTTGCGGATCTGCGGCGGTCCCGCGGAGCGGGCGGCGGCGGCGAGCGCGGGGATGAGGGCGGCGAAGTCCGGCCGCCCCATCCGCGCGTGGGTCAGTCCGGCGCCGAGCAGCGCCGCGCCGTCCGCGTACTGCCAGCCGCGGATCTCACTGATCCGGCCGAGGCCGACCAGCGCGTCCGGGCGCAGCAGCCCGGAGTTCACCGCCGCCATCAGGTCGGTGCCGCCTGCGACGGGCACGGCGCTGGGCATGGCGGCGAGCGCCTCCACCGCCTCGTCGAGCGAGGACGGCAGCGTCACGTTCTCCGCCGTCCGCCGTGCATACGTGCTCACGCAGCCTGCCCCTTCCCGGCCTTCCTCCGTCGCGCGGTAGCCGTACCGTACGTGCTCACAGCCTGGACGTGGCAACTCTGGCACATGTTCCACGGTGGTCAACGCGAGGGTCCACGAAGTACCGATCCGTCCGTCACGGGCGCGATCGTACGGCTCTGACGGAATCAACCGCTGTGCCGGAATTGCCATCCTTCGGGTGTGTTGCGACGGTACGCCACTCCACCGTGCCAGCTCCGCCCGCGCCGGGTGCGGAAGTTGCGGAATCAGTCACACGATCGGGGGCGGACCGTCCTTGGGACGGCCGAGGACGCCGGGGCGGCGCTGCCACGGCAGCGGGCCGCCCGGCGGCCGGTACTCCACGCCCAGGGCGTCCAGTCGGGCGTAGTGGGTCCGCATCCGGGCTTCGAATTCCGGCCAGTCGCGCTCGTCGGCGGCGGGCAGGTCCGACCAGGCGACCTCGGCGAAGGCGGCGAGCCGCGGGAAGGCCATGTAGTCCAGCACCCGTACGGAGTCCATGACTTCGGTCCAGATGTTGGCCTGGGTGCCGATGACGTGCGCCGCCTCCTTCTCGGTGAGCTGCGGCGGAACCGGCTCGAAGCGGAAGACGTCCTCCAGGCCGCGGGCGTGCGCGATCGGCACCGGCTCCTCGGGGTCCTCCGACTGCCGCCAGTCCAGGTAGACATGGGTCTGGGGGCACATCACCACGTCGTGCCCGGCCTTGGCCGCCGCGATGCCGCCGGCGTATCCCTGCCACGACGACACGGCGGCGCCCTCGGCGAGGCCGCCCTCCAGGATCTCGTCCCAGCCGATCAGCCGCCGGCCGCGCTCGGTCAGCCAGTGGTCGAAGTGGCCGATCATCCAGCTCTGCAGCTCGTCCTCGTCCTCCAGGCCCAGCTCCTGCATCCGCTCCTGCGCCGAACGCGAGGCGCGCCACTGGTCCTTGGGGCACTCGTCGCCGCCGACGTGGAAGAACTCGCCGGGGAACAGCTCCAGCAGCTCGGCGAAGACGTTCTCGTAGAAGCGCAGGGTGCTCTCGGCGGGCGAGAGCACATTGGGGTTGACGCCCCACGTGGTCAGCACGGAGAGGGCCGAGGTGTCGACGACGTCGGTGTTGCCGAGCTCCGGGTACGCGGCGATGGCGGCCTGCGAGTGGCCGGGGATGTCGACCTCGGGGACGACGGTGATGTGCCGCTCGGCGGCGTACGCGACGATCTCGCGGATGTCGTCCTGGGTGTAGTAACCGCCGTGCGGGCGCTCGTCCCACAGCGGCGACTCGCGCAGCCCGACCTTCGTGCGCTCGCGCCACGCGCCGACCTCGGTCAGCTTCGGGTAGCGCTTGATCTCCACCCGCCAGCCCTGGTCGTCGGTGAGGTGGAAGTGCAGCACGTTCAGCTTGTGGGCGGCCATCAGGTCGAGGTACTTGAACACGACGTCCTTCGGCATGAAGTGCCGTGCCACGTCGAGCATGAAGCCGCGCCAGGCGAAGCGGGGGGCGTCCTGTATCTGGCAGGTCGGCACGCGCCACTCGCGCTCCCCCAGGGGCGCCCGGCGGAAGGCGTCGGCCCCCAGGAGCTGGCGCAGGGTCTGCGCGCCCCAGAAGACGCCGGCGGGGCTCCCGCCGAAGACGTGCACGCCGGAGTTGGGCGCGGCCATGATGCGGTAGCCCTCGGGGCCCAGGTCCCTGGCCACCGCGTCGTCCACCGCCAGCCGGATCACGTCCTTCCCGGACGGCTCCACCGGCGCCAGCGGCAGGCCCGTCGCTGCCGCGAGCACTCCGCGCAGCCAGCGCGCGGCGCCTTCGGCGCCGGGGGTCGCGGTGAGGGTCGTCTCGGGCCCGAGGACGAAGGCGTCGTCGGTGCCGTACGGGGTCTGATGGCGCGGGGCCGGAATGAGGTCCATGGGGGCCATCCTGACCCGTAATCCGCGATTGGCATAGACCAATCCCGCAGCTGCCTGGCCGAGGACCGTTCTCCGACCGCGGAAGCGTCATGCCTGGTCGCGCAGTTCCCGCGCCCCCGAAGAGCCCGGCTCACCCGCCCGCGGCAGACTTGCCCCGCCCGGGCGCGGGCAAAGACGACGGGCGCGGGCCCCGAGGGGCGCCGGGGGCACCTCCCAGCGGTAGCTGGGGGAGGAACCGCGCGGCCAGCCCCCACCGGCGGGGAGTGCGGGGGCTGCCGGAGCGGGGCACCGCGTACCCGGCCCGGGAAAGGCTAGAAGGCGGCAGCCGCCCTCTCGCGTTGGGCGCGCACGGCCAGCAGCACGGTGAGGGTCACACCGAGGAGCAGCCACGCCAAGTGGGCGATGGTGAGGGCCTGCCACGCGGAGTGGGGCACGTCGGGGGCGGAGGCCAGGGCGAGGGTGGCGCCCAGCAGCGCGAACACGGCCGCGAGCTGCACACGCCCGTTCCAGCTCCGCAGGAACGCGCGCTCGGCGAAGGGCCCGCCGTACCACCAGCGGACGGCGAGGCCGACGACGACCACGGCGGCCAGACCGGCCGCGGTCACGGCGGAGACCGCCCACAGCGGCCACGGCGCGCGCTGCCGTTCCTTGTCGCAGGGCAGCACGGTGGTGACCAGCGGCACCAGCGGGAGTACGGCGACGGCGTTGATCTCCCGGACCCGCCGCAGCCAGGGATCGGCGGCCAGCTCCGTACGGACGGTGGCACGGATGCCCCGCAGCCGGGCGGGCAGCGGCGTACCGGAGCGGCGCCCGGCCACCGTCAGCAGGACCACGATCAGGACCAGGGCCGCCGCGGCCCCGGCGGCGGTGGCGATGATCTGCCAGACGTCACCGGTCGCGATCCGGAAGAGCTGCACGCCCACCAGCAGGGCCACGGCGATGATCCCGGCCAGTGCCCCGCCGCGCGGCGCGGTGAGCTGGCTGGGGTCGGCGCCGAGCATCAGCGCCCGCTCCACCGCGCTCTGGTGCTCGGCGCGGTGCCGCTTGGGCACCCGGCCGAGCAGCCCGCGCCCCGAGGTCAGCGAACGGGCCAGCGCGACCTGCGCCTCGGCCTCCTGCGGGGCGAGCGCGACCGCGCGGCGGGCGGCGGCCACCGCGTCGGGCACCCGGCCGAGCCGCCGGTAGACGTCGGAGAGCAGCACCGACGGCTCCCAGCCGTCGGGGTCGGCGCCGGTGGCCCGCAGCGCGACGGTCAGCGCCGCGTGCGGCTCGTCCAGCGAGAGCAGCACGACCCCGGCCAGCACGAAGACGTCGGCCGCCTCCGCGGGCCCGGCGAGCGCCAGTGCCCAGTCGACCGACTCGCGGGCCTCGGGGCGCCGCTTCTCCTGCGCGAGGATCCAGGCGCGCAGCAGGTAGCCCGCGCTGCCGTTGCGCTCCACGAAGGCATCGCTGACGAGGGCGTGCGCCTCGGCGAACCGGCTCTGCGCGACGAGCGAGTGCACCCGCTCGCCGTCGCTCGCGTCGTCGTCGCCGGGCGCGTCCGCCGCGCCGAACGCGCCGTCGTCACCCTGACCGCTGTCCACGTCCGCCCCTGTTTCCGCCGGCGAGGAGCGCGGACGTCAGCTCTTGCCGCCGCTGCCCTTGCCGGACTTGTCCTTGTCCCCGCCGCCCAGCGGCATGCCCTCGTAGATCTCCTTGCACATCGGGCAGACCGGGTACTTCTTCGGATCGCGTCCCGGGACCCAGACCTTGCCGCAGAGCGCGACGACGGGCGTGCCTTCCAGCGCGCTCGCCATGATCTTGTCCTTCTGGACATAGTGCGCGTAGCGCTCGTGGTCGCCGTCACCATGGGAGAGCTGCGGGGTCGGCTCGACCAGAGTGCCGGTGCCCGCCCCGCGCTCGGGCTCAAGAGTGCTCATAAGACTCAAGACTAGTTGAGAGACGGATCGTCGGGATACGTGGCCACCATGGCCAGCTCATTGCGCTGCCTGCGCAGCACCGAGCGCCACAGTTGTTCGGGATCGGGCGAGGACACGTCGCCCGGCTCGGACTCGATCACGTACCAGGCGCCGTCGACCAGTTCCTTCTCCAGCTGGCCGGGCCCCCAGCCGGAATATCCGGCGAAGATCCGCAGCGAGCCCAGCTCGGCGGCGAGCAGTTCGGGCGGCGCCTCCAGGTCGACCAGGCCGATCGCGCCGTGCACCCGCCGCCAGCCCAGCGGGTCCGCGTCCTCGCCCTCGCGGACGTCGCCCGGCACCACGGCCAGGCCCAGCGCGGAGTCCAGCGAGACCGGGCCGCCCTGGAAGACCACCGGGGGCGCGCCCGCCAGCGGCGCCCAGGGCAGCAGGACGTCGCCGACGCCGACCGGCGTGGGCCGGTTCAGGACGACGCCGAGCGACCCCTCCGCGTCGTGGTCGAGGAGGAGCACCACCGCCCGGTCGAAGTTGGGGTCGGCGAGCGCCGGCGTGGCGACGAGCAGTCTTCCGGTGAGCGAGGACACCTCGGTCATGGGACACATGATCCCGCACAAACCCGCTGGGCGGAGCGGCAACCGCCACTCCCGGACATCCGCCGCTACGGCGCGACACGCGGTACGGCGCGCGCGGCAGCGGACGGTGTGCGGTCCGCCACGCACCGCGCTGTAGCGAAGTCATGACACTGGCCGAGGTTCACGGCAGCCGGGACGGGTCAGTAGGCGCATTACCATTTCTTCCTGCGCTCCGCGCGGCGAGCACCCCGGCCGCGCCCGGCCTCCCCCGTACCAACCGTTCCGAAGATCGCGAGATCCATGACCGACATCGCCGATGTACTGCTTGTTCATGGCGGAACCCCCCTCGAGGGCGAGATCCGTGTCCGCGGTGCGAAGAACCTCGTGCCCAAGGCCATGGTCGCCGCCCTGCTCGGCAGCGGACCGAGCAGACTCCGCAATGTCCCCGACATCCGTGACGTACGCGTCGTACGCGGGCTGCTCCAGCTCCACGGCGTGACGGTGCAGAGCGGTGAGGAACCGGGCGAGCTGGTCCTCGACCCGACGCGCGTCGAGAGCGCCAACGTGGCCGACATCGACGCCCACGCGGGCTCCTCCCGGATCCCGATCCTGTTCTGCGGCCCGCTGCTGCACCGGCTCGGCCACGCCTTCATCCCGGGCCTGGGCGGCTGCGACATCGGCGGCCGGCCGATCGACTTCCACTTCGACGTGCTGCGGCAGTTCGGCGCCACGATCGAGAAGCGCGCCGACGGCCAGTACCTGGAGGCGCCGCAGCGGCTGCGCGGCTGCAAGATCCGGCTGCCGTACCCGTCGGTCGGCTCGACCGAACAGGTGCTGCTCACCGCGGTGCTGGCCGAGGGCGTCACGGAGCTGTCCAACGCGGCGGTCGAGCCGGAGATCGAGGACCTGATCTGCGTCCTGCAGAAAATGGGCGCGATCATCTCGATGGACACCGACCGGACGATCCGGATCACCGGCGTCGACAAGCTCGGCGGCTACAACCACCGGGCGCTCCCCGACCGCCTCGAAGCCGCCTCCTGGGCGAGCGCGGCGCTGGCCACCGAGGGCAACATCTACGTCCGCGGCGCCCAGCAGCGGTCGATGATGACCTTCCTCAACACCTTCCGCCGGGTCGGCGGGGCCTTCGAGGTGGACGACGACGGCATCCGCTTCTGGCACCCGGGCGGCCCGCTCAACGCCATCGCGCTGGAGACCGACGTGCACCCCGGTTTCCAGACCGACTGGCAGCAGCCGCTGGTGGTGGCGCTCACCCAGGCGTCGGGCCTGTCCATCGTGCACGAGACGGTGTACGAGTCCCGGCTCGGCTTCACCTCCGCGCTCAACCAGATGGGCGCGCACATCCAGCTCTACCGCGAGTGCCTGGGCGGTTCCGCCTGCCGCTTCGGGCAGCGCAATTTCCTGCACTCCGCGGTCGTGTCGGGCCCGACCAAGCTCCAGGGCTCCGACCTGGTCATCCCCGACCTGCGCGGCGGCTTCTCGTACCTGATCGCGGCGCTGGCCGCGCAGGGCACCTCGCGCGTGCACGGCATCGACCTGATCAACCGGGGCTACGAGAACTTCCTCGCCAAGCTGGAGAGCCTGGGCGCCCACATCGAGCTGCCCCAGCCCGCGGGCGCGGTCGCTTCCTGAGCGGTACGGCGGGAGTACGGCAGCCGTACGCCCGCCGTGCGGCCCGCCCCATGCGAAAGGGCGGCTTCTCCCCCGGGAGAAGCCGCCCTTTGGCGATGTGATTACTTGCCCTTGGCGGCTTCCTTGAGCTTGGAGCCCGCCGAAACCTTCACGCTGTAGCCGGCCGCGATGTTGATCGGCTCACCGGTCTGCGGGTTACGCGCGGTCCGAGCGGCACGGTGGGTGCGCTCGAAGGTCAGGAAGCCGGGGATGGTGACCTTCTCGTCGCCCTTGGCCACGATCTCACCGACGGTCTCAGCGAACGCGGCCAGTACGGCGTCGGCGTCCTTGCGGGTCACCTCGGCGCGCTCGGACAGAGCGGCCACCAGCTCACTGCGGTTCATATCTGTACTCCCGTGTTCTTTCTGCCATGGGGGCGCGAGCTCGAAGCTGTTGCTGTGTGCCTCACTGCCCAGGTGTGCATCCTGCCCCCATATATGGGGGGAAAGCCAATCCACCGACCGCGCGAGTCGCACAAAAAACGATGCGATTGCACGGGGACACCACGGGGATGACGGATTGTCGTCACATGGTCGACGCATCGAATCCGTTTGTCGGACGGATTGTCAGACCGCCCCCGGCGCGGTCGCCGCGGCGGCCACCGCCGGTCCCTGCGCCTTGGCCGCGTCGCGTACGGCGTCGGCGACCGCGCCCGCGACCTTGTCGTTGAAGACGCTGGGGACGATGTAGTTGGCGTTCAGCTCGCCCTCCCCCACCACGTCCGCGAGGGCGTGCGCGGCGGCCAGCATCATCTCGGTGTTCACAGTGCGGGACTGGGCGTCCAGCAGGCCGCGGAAGACGCCGGGGAAGACCAGGACGTTGTTGATCTGGTTGGGGAAGTCGCTGCGCCCGGTGGCGACCACGGCGGCGGTCTCGCGGGCCACGCCCGGGTCCACCTCGGGGTCGGGGTTGGCGAGCGCGAAGACGATCGCGCCGTCCGCCATCCGCGCCACGTCCGTACCGTCCAGGACGTTGGGCGCGGAGACGCCGATGAAGACGTCGGCGCCGGTCACGGCCTCCTTCAGGGTGCCGCTGACGCCCTCGGGGTTGGTGTTGTCGGCGATCCAGCGCAGCGGCGAGTCCGGCGACGCCTCCACCAGGTCGTCGCGGTCGCAGTGCACCACGCCGTGGATGTCGGCGACCACCGCGTGCTTCACTCCGGCGGCCAGCAGCAGCTTGAGGATGGCCGTACCGGCCGCGCCCGCGCCGGACATGACGACGCGTACGTCGCCGATCTGTTTGCCGACCACGCGCAGCGCGTTGGTGAGCGCGGCGAGCACCACGATGGCGGTGCCGTGCTGGTCGTCGTGGAAGACCGGGATGTCCAGCGCCTCGCGCAGCCGGGCCTCGATCTCGAAGCAGCGCGGCGCGGAGATGTCCTCCAGGTTGATGCCCGCGAAGCCGGGGGCGATGGCCTTGACGATCGCCACGATCTCGTCGGTGTCCTGGGTGTCGAGGCACAGCGGCCAGGCGTCGATGCCGGCGAAGCGCTTGAAGAGGGCCGCCTTGCCCTCCATGACCGGCAGCGCGGCCTTCGGGCCGATGTTGCCGAGGCCGAGGACGGCGGAGCCGTCGGTGACGACGGCCACGCTGTTGCGCTTGATGGTCAGGCGGCGCGCGTCCTCGGGGTTCTCCGCGATGGCCATGCAGACCCGGGCGACGCCGGGGGTGTAGATCATGGAGAGGTCGTCACGGTTGCGGATCGGGTGCTTGGACTGCATCTCGATCTTGCCGCCGAGGTGCATGAGGAACGTACGGTCGGAGACCTTGCTCACGGCGACGCCCTCGATGCCGCGGAGCTTGCCGACGATCTCGTCGGCGTGCGCGGTGGAGCTGGCGGCGACGGTGACGTCGATGCGGAGCATGTCGTGGCCCGACGCGGTGACGTCCAGGCCGGTGACCGAACCGCCCGAGGACTCCACCGCGGTGGTGAGCTGGCTGACCGCGGTCCCGCTGGCGGGGACCTCCAGCCGTACCGTGATCGAGTACGAGACGCTTGGCGCCGTTGCCATGACGGACCTTCTTCCGGTTCCTCTGCTGCTGGTGGTGCTGCCCGTCGATCGTTGCACCTACCGACGGGTACGCGTAAACCCGCGTGGGGTGAAGATTGGAAGAATACTTCCGCGATGCGGGAGCGGCGCAACCGGGTGGACCGAAGAAGAGATTTTCGTCCGCCGGGAAGAGGTTCCCGTAGCCGTTTGTTAGCCTGAGTACGGCACCGGTTCGATCCAAGCCCCCGGGCCCAACCTTAGGCGCTTCGAGCGCCCACTTGCCGCGAGGCGAGCATGGCGGGCCGGTGTCGTGAACGTCACGTGGGCGCCCCCTCTTCCGGAGGGGGCGCCCACGGCGTTTTCGGACCCGTGCCAGGACCCGTTGCCGGGCCCGTGCCAGGACCCGCTTCTCGGACCCGTTGTCGGACCCCGGCGCCCGGTCAGGGGCGCAGCAGGTCCGGCACTCCCTCGGCGTCCGGCAGATCGCCCTCGGCCGCGAGGACCATCAGGCGTTGCGTCGCCCGCGTCAGGGCCACGTACAGCACCCTCAGCCCCGCGGGCGACTCCTCCGCGATCTCGGCGGGGGACACCACGAGCGTGGCGTCGTACTCCAGGCCCTTGGCCTCCAGGCTGCCGAGCGCCACGACGCGCTCGCCGAGCCCTTCGAGCCAACCGCGGGCCTGGGCGCGGCGGTTCATGGCGACGACGACGCCGACCGTGCCGTCCACCTCCTCCAACAGCCGCGCGGCGCACCGGCGTACGTCCGCGCCGAGGTCGTCGCCCGCGACCGCGTACTGCGGCAGGACACCGGTGGAGCGCACGGCGCGCGGCGACTGCATGCCGGGCATGGCGAGCGCCAGCACGGTGGCGGCGACCTCCGCGATCTCGGCGGGGTTGCGGTAGTTGACGGTGAGGGTGAAGCGCCGCCGGGGCCGGGTGCCGAGCGCCTCGTCGCGCGCCCGCGCCGCCTCGTCCACGTCCGTCCAGGAACTCTGCGCCGGGTCGCCGACGATCGTCCAGGTGGCCGTACGGCCGCGGCGCCCGACCATCCGCCACTGCATCGGCGTCAGGTCCTGCGCCTCGTCCACGATGACGTGCGCGTACTCGGTGCGCTCCTCGTCCAGCCGCTCGGCCCGGCTGCGGCGGCCCGCGTCGTGCCGGTCGGCGAAGGTCGTCACCTCGTCCAGGCCGGTGAGCTGGTCCAGCGGGTCCGCCTCGCGGCGCTTGGGGCGCGGCACCGGGCCGAGCAGCGTGTCGAGTTCGTCCAGCAGCGCCACGTCGTGCGCGGTGGCGCCGGTCCTGCGCAGCGAGCGCGCCACCCGGCGGACCTCCGGCGGGGACAGCACCCGGCGCGCCCAGCGGGCCAGCCGCTTCTCGTCGGCGAGCGCGGCCAGCACGGCGCGCGGCTGGAGCACCGGCCACCAGGCGTCGAGGAAGTCGGTGAAGTCCTGCTCGGTGCTGATGTCCTCGTCGAAGCCCTGGCGTTCCTCCGCGGCCAGCTCCGGATCGTCGAAGCGGCGGCCGGTCTTGCGCCACAGCGCGTCCAGCAGCAGGCGGCGGGCGCGCGGGCGCAGCAGATTGACGGGCGCGGTGCCGCCGAGGGTGTTGTGGCGGATGCCCGCCAGTTCCTGCTCGGACAGCTCCACGCGGCGGCCGAAGGCGACCACGCGCAGCGTCGCCGGGCGGCCGGGCGTCAGGTCGAGCGCGCCGCGGGCCGCGTTGCGCAGCACCTTCTGCATCCGCAGCGAGCCCTTGATCCGGGCGACCGCGGGCTCGTCGTACAGATCGGCGGAGACGCCGTCGACCAGCGAGCCGACGGCGCGGATCGCGACCTGGCCCTCCTCGCCGAGCGACGGCAGCACGCCCTCGGTGTACGACACCAGCAGCGGGGTCGGGCTGACGCACAGGATGCCGCCCGCGTACCGCCGCCGGTCCTGGTAGAGCAGGTACGCGGCCCGGTGCAGGGCGACCGCGGTCTTGCCGGTGCCGGGGCCGCCGGTCACCTCGGTGACGGACGCGGCGGGCGCCCTGATCACCATGTCCTGCTCGGCCTGGATGCTCGCCACGATGTCCCGCATGGTGTGGCTGCGGGCCTGGCCGAGGGCCGCCATCAGGGCGCCGTCGCCGACGACCGGCAGCCCGGTGGTCAGCTCGGGTCGCAGCAGGTCGTCCTCGACGCCGAGCACCTTGCGGCCCTTGGAGCGGATCACCCGGCGGCGCACCACCCGCCCCGGCGCGACCGGGGTGGAGCGGTAGAAGGGCGCGGCGGCCGGGGCCCGCCAGTCGATGACCAGCGGCGCGTACTCGCTGTCCAGGACGCCGATCCGGCCGATGTGCAGGGTCTCGGCGATGTCGGCGGTCCGGTCCTCGCGGACGGCGTCGTCGGCGGGTTCGACGGAGGTGAAGGCGCCGTCGGCGCCCTTCTTGCCGTCCTTGCCCCGCAGCAGGTCGATCCGGCCGAAGAGGAAGTCCTCGAACTCGCTGTTCAGCCGGTTGAGGTGGACCCCCGCGCGGAAGACCTGCGCGTCGCGTTCGGCGAGCGCGCCCGGCGTGCCGACGTGGCCGCGCTGGGCGGCGTCCTTCATCAGGAACTCGGCTTCGTCGATCTTCTCTTCGAGGCGGTGGTACACCCGGTCCAGATGCGCCTGCTCGACGGCGATCTCCTGATCCCGGACCCCCAGGTGGGCTGTGGTCTGCGCGGCCACGCAGGACCCCCTTCTTCATTGCGTCATGCGCCGCCCACGTACGTGACGGGGCACGTGGGGCAGCCTGCAACCGTACGCGACCTGCGGGCTTCTGCACACTCCGCCGTGCGGTCGGGTCTGAGGCGCGGTCAGTTTTCCGGCGGGCCGGGGACCCCGGCGGGTCAGCCCTGGGGCGAGGTGAGAGTCCCGCGCGTGGTGGTGCGACGGCGGTGCCGGGCGACGCGCTCGCGGTTTCCGCAGATCTCGCTGCTGCACCAGCGGCGGCGCCGGCCGCGGGAGGTGTCGAGGTAGACCAGCGAGCAGTTCTCGCCCTCGCAGCGGCGCAGTTGCGTACGGGCCAGCGGGTCGGTCAGCAGCGCGACGGCGTCGCGGGCGACGGCCGCGAGCAGTCCGGCGGGCTCCGGGGGCGCGGCCAGCGTACGGATCAGGGCGCCGCCCTCGCCGGTGACCGCGCGCGGGGCGGGCGGGGCGGCCAGCGCCGTCGCGTTCAGCTCGGCGATGTCGGCGGCGGCGGGCCGCTCACCGGCCACCTCGGCGGTCACGACCCGGCAGACGACGGCGCGCAGGCCGCGGAATCCGCTCAGCCAGCCGTCGTCCACGGCGAGGTCCGGCCGCGCCGCCTCCCCGGGCGCGCGCGGCACCAGGCCGGTCCCGTACAGCCACGCCGCCAGCCGGTCGGGCGTGCCGAGCCGCTCCCGCTCGGGGCGGCCGGTGCGGGTGGCGACGAGATCGAGACACAGCCGGCCGGTGTCGAACCGTAGCGGGCTCGTTCCACTCATGGTCAGCCGCCTTCCCGCCCGCCCGTCACCTTCCCCCCAGGGTGCCCGGCGGCCGTCGCGGGGTCTAGGGCGTGTCCGGCGGATCATGGGCGGTCCAGGCGGCGCCTGGCGCGTGCGAGCGCAAGGCGCCGGGATGGCCTCATAGCGGAGCTATTCGGGTATTCCGGCAACGCGGCGGGCGTGCGTGCCAGGGGTCGAAGGGGCCGTTCGTGATCCGCCGGACAGGCCCTCGGGCGTGTCAGGACCGCTGTGGCCGCGCTTGCCTGACCGGCTTACGGCGCCGAGCCGTATTTGTCGTCCGCGTGCGGGTCGAGGGAGAGCCGGTAGCCGCGCTTGACGACGGTCTGGATCAGCTGGGGGGCGCCGAGTGCGGTACGGAGCCGGGCCATGGCGGTCTCGACGGCGTGTTCGTCGCGGCCGGAGCCGGGCAGGGCGCGCAGCAGGTCGCCGCGGGCGACGACCCAGCCGGGGCGGCGGGCCAGCGCCCGCAGCAGGGCCATGCCCGCGGGCGGCACCGGCCGCAGCGTCCCGTCCACGACGACGGCGTGCCCGCGGATCTCGACGTGGTGCCCGGCGACGGGCAACGGCCTTACGCGGCAAGGCAGTTCGCTGGCGATGAGCTGCACCAGCGGTCCGAGCCTGAAGCGTTCGGGGTGCCGGGTGGGCACGTCGTGGCCCTGGAGCGGCAGCGCGGTGACCGGGCCGACGCAGGCGGTCATGACGTCGTGGCGGAGCGCCGCGAGGAGTGCGTCGCAACGGCCGCGCTGCCGGGCCCGGTCGAGGAAGGAGGCGGCGGCCGGGGCGCTGGTGAAGCTCAGCGCGTCGACCGACCGGGACAGGACGGCGTCGAGCAACCGGTCGACGGGCCCGAGGTCTTCGGGCGGCATCCAGCGGTAGACCGGCACCGCCACGACGGTCGCCCCTGCCGCCCGCAGCGACTCGATGAAGCCGGGCAGCGGCTCGCCGTGCAGCTGGACGGCGACGGTGCGGCCCTCGACTCCCTGCTCCAGCAGGCGTTCCAGGACCTCGGCCATCGATTCCGAGGCCGGTGACCACGCCTCGCGCAGCCCGGCCGCGCGCACCGCGCCGCGCACCTTGGGCCCGCGGGCGAGAAGTTCGACCTCACCGAGCCTGCGCAGCAGCGCCTCGCCCAGGCCCCAGCCGTCGGCGGCCTCGATCCAGCCGCGGAAGCCGATCGCGGTGGTGGCGACCACGATGTCGGGTGCGTCGGCGACGAGTCGCCTGGTGGTCTCCAGCAGTTCGGTGTCGTCGGGCAGCGGCAGGATGCGCAGGACGGGCGCCCGCAGCACGACCGCGCCGCGCCGCTCCAGCAGCGCGGCCAGCTCGTCGGCTCTGCGGGCCGCCGTCACCCCGACGGTGAACCCGGCCAGGGGCGGCACCCCGCCGCCCCGGCCCGGATCGCTGTTCCTGGTCGCCTGCGCCTGCATGGCTCCGCCCCACTTTTGCTGGAGTTACGCGTGCCGGACGGCGGGCGGACCGTCCCTGATCCGCCGCCGCCCTCCCGGCCACCCCGCCGGAGCCGCATCGTCCCAAGACGGGGTGACGGGGTCGATTCACCGGGATGACCCGGATGTTACGGACGCTTCCGCCGCTCACACCCGCGCGCGGACGGCGGTCCCGGCAGGCGCCGTCCGCCCGGCCCCGCCCGCCGCCCGCGCCGGTCGCCGCAGGTATACGGCCCATGTGACGGCGTAACAGAGCGCGGAGGAGGCGAGGAAGGAGAACGAAGGCGGGGAAGGAGACAAGGCGGGGGTGGACTGTCGGGCCCGACCCTGGAAACGGCCGCATGACCGCCCCGCGCCCCGAGGTGACACGAGCGCAACCATGCGCTCACCCGCGTCCGCACCCGGCTGTGCGCCGGCCCTCGTGGGGGGGGGAGTCGGGGCTGGGTGCCAGGGCTTGGTGCCGGGGCCGGGTCTCAGAGCCAGCCGCGGCGGGCCGCCTGCCAGGCGAGCTGGGTGCGGGTGGTGGCGCCCGCCAGTTCCATCATGCTCTGCACGCGCCGCTGGAGGGTGCGGCGGCTGAGGTTCATCTGGGTGGCTATCGCCTTGTCCGCGACCCCGGCGACCATCAGCGACAGCAGCCGCCGGTCGGTGGACGACAACGGGTCCGCGGGGCCGACGTCGGCCGCGCCGGTGACCGCGCCCGAGGCGTCGACGTGCAGCGGTACGGCGTCCTCCCAGTAACGCTCGAAGAGCGCGATGAGCGCGTCGAGGAGGCTGCTGTCGCGGACCAGCGCGGTGGACGGTTCCTCGGGGCTGCCGTGCGGGCCGCCGGGGACCAGCGGGAAGATCGCCACCGAGCGGTCGGCGACGGCCAGCCGCAGCGGGAGGTGCGGGACGGCGCGGGCGATCTCGCCCTTCCGCACAGCCGCCGCGATGTTGCCGACGGCGCTCTCGTCGTCGAAGAAGTCCCGTTCGTAGAGCACCCGGTAGCGGACCCCGCGCTCCAGCGCGTCGAACTCGGCGGTGTTGCTGCCCGACGGCATCGCCACGTACTGCGCCTTGCAGAACCACAGCATCTCGTCGCGCGCGTCCGCCTGGATCTGCCGCAGCCGCTGGCGCAGCGCCTCCGCCCCGGTGATGACCTCGATCAGCAGCCCGGCGTCCCGGCGGCGCGCGGTGGCCCGGTAGCTCTCCAGCAGGTCGGCCGCCGCCGAGCGCGCCAGGTCCAGGGCGTCGGCCCGGTGCTTGAGCTGCGGCAGCAGCGCCACATCCGGCGGGTAGGCCCGGTAGCGCGGCGGCCGGCCGTCGGAGGCGCTGGCCATGGCCTTGGCGACGAGACCGGTCAGCGCCGACAGCGCGGTGTCCGGGCTCAGGCCCGAGTACTCCGCGATCTCCCGCGCCGAGGCGCTGTCCATCGTCACCAGCAGCCGGTACGCGGCCTCTTCGGCGTCGGTGATCCCGGCGGCCTCCAGGGCCATGGCACCCTCCTCGCGGGTACGGGGGCTGGGTGAGCAGCCACCGTACTACGAGCGGAGATCACCACCGCGGCCCGGCGAAGCCCGTGCCGGGAGCACGCGCCGGAACCACGTACCGGAACCACGGGCGCCGGAACCACGCGCGCCGGAACCACGCGCCGGGGCGAGCGGGCACCCCACTGGCCCGCTCGCCCCGGCTGTCGAGGTGGCGTCGGATCAGCGCCACCGGCTCACGTGCCCGTTCACCCCCGCCACAGATACGCGCGGCGTACGGTCTGCCGCACCTGGTCGCCCGCGGCGTCGCGCGCGGTGACCCGCAGCGTCACGTACGCATCGCCCCTGGAGTGGGCCGACTTGGTGAGCCGGGCGTCGAAGGTGTTGTGACCTCGGGCGTCCACGCGCGCGCCGGTCCAGGTCCGCCCGTCGTCGTACGACGCCTGGACCTCGACCTTCACGCCGGTCGGCACGGCCGCCCCGTCCTGGGCGCGGACGGTGAGACCCACGGTGTGCGAACTGCCCTTGCGCACCGCGTTCCAGGCGTCGACCGGTACCGCGTAGTCGACCTGGAGCAGCGGCAGCAGCGTCGGTCGCGCCGCGGTGCCGGAGCGGAACCACCACGAGGTGCTGGTGTCGGTGGCGTAGCGCCACTCCGGGGAGACCCGTGAAGTCGCCACGTCCAGGCGGTAGTCGGCGGTGCCCGCGGGCACTTCGAGGTCGGCCCACGGGGAGTCGGCGGCGGCGATCCGCCGGCCGTCGCGGAAGAGGGTGGCCTTGGCGGAGTCGCCCTCGACGGGGGCGTCCCGCCCGCCGCTCGTGCCGGAGGCCGTACGCGTACCGGAGGCCGGGCTCGTACCGGCCGCCGTGCCGAAGCCGCCGAAGTCGCCGCCGACCGCCGCGCGTGCCCAGTGTCCGGCGCCGGAGTCGGTGAACTCCGGTATGCGCAGGTCGAGTACGTCGCCGTTGCGCACGCTCGGGTTGCGCGTGCCGCGCGGGATCGAGGGCCGCACCACGGCCTGCTGCCACGCCTGGTCGGGCTGCTTGCCCGCCCGGTAGGTGGTGGTCGTGTCGACCATGCCGGCCAGCAGCGGCTGGTCGATGTCGAAGGTCGTCTCCTGGTTGACCCGGTGCATCCACCAGGTGCCGTTGGCGCTGACGTACTCGGTACGGGTCACGCCCGTCGGCACGTTCCGCGTCGCCTCCCACGCGAAGTTCTGGTACGGCCGCCACGCGAAGCGCTGCTCGGCGGCCCACGGGGCGCCGCCGTTCTCGGCGTACGTCGTCCTGATCACCGCGCTGTTGGCGGCGGTGACGGTGTGGACGACGCGCTGCGGGATCTGCTGCGCGGACGTCTGGAACACGTCGTACAGATACGGGCTGACCGCCGTGCCGCCGATCCGTACGGTGACGGTCTTCACCGGCTTCTTCGCCAGTCGCGCCAGCAGCGCGTCACCGGCCGCCTTCCCGATCCGTATCGTCGGCACCGCGTTGCGCTCGCCGGTCGGGTACCAGCGGGTCCAGCCGAAGTCGGAGAAGTGCACGATCATCAGTCCGCGCACGCCCGCCTTGGCCGCGGCTGCCGCCAACTCCCTTTCTCCCTCGCCGGATTCGTTGCGGATGACGGCCAGCTTGCCGCGCGCCCCGCTGAAGTCCGGCGCTTCCAGGGAGCCCGCGTCGACCGCCGTCAGATTCACGCCCTTGCTGTCGAAGAGCGGTGAGTACGAGGTGTAGTAGCTCTTCAGCCTCAGTCCCGTGCCCGGCGCCTCGGTGGTGAGCTGCGGCGCGGCGAGCTGCCAGCGGGAGGAGAACTCGAAGTCGCCGTCGGTGACCTTCGTCGTGGGGCTGACGTAGAGCTTGCTGAGGATGCCGGTGAAGAACTCCTCGCTCTCGGTGAGGCCCCTGCCCTCGATCTGACGGTACGTCTGGTAGTAGGGGGTGCCGCTCTGTTCGGCGGGCCGCGGCGTACGGATCTCGACCTGCGTGGTCCTGCGGGCGTCCACGGTCACGGCCGTGTCCTTGGTGAGCCTCACCTCGGGCAGCACGACCAGCCGTTCCTCCATGCCGTCGTCCGTCATCTCCTGGAAAGACGCGCGGACTTGGTACGTGCCCTCTTCGAGGTCGGAGGCGGAGGTGCCCTTGCTGTCGCCCGACGGGTACAGCAGACCGCTCGCGCCCCAGATGCTGATGGTGGGGTGGGCCGGAGCGCCGTGCGCGTCGTAGGCGGTGACGGTCAGGGTGTGCAGCGGGCCGTGGGCGACCAGGCCGAGCGTGGTGTGGACGGGTGCTCCCGCCGTGCCCCCGGCCGGTGTCGCCGTCAGATAGCCGTAGTAGGAGCCGTACGTCACCTTGGCCGGGTCGAGGGTGAGGTCGGCGCGGGCGGTGCCGTGGGCGGGGACGGTGACCTTCGTCGCGGCGGCGGAACCGTCGCCGATCCGTACCGCGCCCGCGTTCACCGCCCGGCCGCCCGACGTCCTGAGCGCCAGGCCCAGCGTCAACGTGACCGGCGCGGCGGAGGTGTTGGTGTACGTGACCGGGTAGGTGGCCTTCGGGTCGGTCGCGTGGATGTCGCCGAGGAAGACGGTGCCGGTCGCGGTGAGCGTGCCGAGCGCCGCCGCCGACACGTCGATCCGGCCGCCGCCCTGGTCGGTCACGGCCTGCCCGTCCACGGTGTGCGCGGTGCTGATCAGCGCGTCCTTGAGTTGGCGCGCGGTCCAGTCCGGGTGCCGCTGCGCCAACAGGGCCGCGGCGCCCGCCACATGCGGGGTCGCCATCGACGTCCCCGAAAGGCTGACGTAGTACGGGTCGACCGGGTCGCCGAGCGTCGTGCCGCTCGCGCGGGCCGCCACGATGTCCACGCCGGGCGCGGTGACATCGGGCTTGACGGCGCCGTCGCCGTAGCGCGGGCCGCGGCTGGAGAAGTTCGCCAGCGCGTCCTTGCCGTCGACCGCGCCGACGGTCAGCGCGTCGTCGGCGACGCCCGGGATGCCCACGGTCCGCTGCCCGTTCTCGCCGTTGTTGCCCGCCGCGACGACGAAGAGGGTGCCGCTGGCCTCGCTGATCTCGTTCAGCGCCAGGCTCATCGGGTCGGTGCCGTCGCTCTCGTCGTCGGCGCCCAGGCTCATGTTGACGACCTTGGCGCCCTGGTCGGCCGCCCACTGCATGCCCGCGATGACCTGCGAGTCGTAGCCGTAGCCGTCGTCCCCGAGGACCTTGCCGACCAGCAGGTTCGCGGCTTTGGCGACGCCCTTGCGGGCACCGCCAGAGGCCGCTCCCGTACCGCCGACGATGGACGCCACGTGCGTACCGTGTCCGAAGTGGTCGCCGGTGCCGGTCGGGCTCCCGGTGAAGTCCTCGGCCTTCGCGACGCGGTCCTTGAGGTCGGGGTGGGTCTGGTCGACGCCGGTGTCCAGCACCGCGACCTTGACGCCCGCGCCCTCGTATCCCGCCTTCCACAGCGGCGGCGCGCCGATCTGGTCCATGCTGTCCGCCGCCGCCCGGACCCGGCCGTCGAGCCAGATCTTCGGGACGGCGGCGGCCTTCACGGTGTCGGCCGGCCCGGTGCCGGCCGCCGCGGTGCCGGTCTTCCCGGTGTCCGTTCCCGCGGGCACGATCTGCTGCCAGAAGGCGGCGAGCTTCGCGTCGGGGACGGTGAGGGAGTGGGCCCCGATGCTGCCCAGGTCATGGGTGGGGGCGCCGGGCGCGGCCAGCGCGGTCAGCCGGTCGGCCGCCGCTCCCCCGGACCCCGCGACGATCAGCGGCAGCGAGGCCCGGTGCTCCTCGTCGTACCGCTGCTCCACCAGCGCCGTCACGTCGAACAGCCGCCGGTCAAGCCGCCCCGACCGTACGAGGGGGTCGGCGTCCGACGGCAGCACGGTCAGCCGCCCGTCGGCGTCCGAGGTGTGGAAGACGACGCGCTCCCGTCCGGCGCCCGGCTCGACGGAGGCGGTGTGCCGGCCGTCCGCGGTCGTCGTCACCCGCACCCGGTCGCCGGTGATCAGCCGAACCGTGGCGGTGCTGTCGGGGGTTGTCCCCGGCTGTGCGCCCGACGTCGGTACGGGTTCGGCGCCGGGTACGGCGACGGCCGCGGTGGGTACGGCGGCGGAGACGGCCAGGATCAGCCCTGTCGACACGACCGCCGCGAAGCGGGTTCGTCTCATCGGTCCAGCCCCTTTCCATGCATGTGCACGCGATGCTGGAAAGAATCCGGTGGGGCCGGAGGGTGTGTCACCCGTTTCCGGTGGCACGGATGTGACGTGGCACAACGGCGCCACCCGCGCCGCCGCCCCCTCCCCGGTGACGGCCGGGTGGCCGCGCGCTTGCTCCCGGGCGTGCGCCGGGCCACCCACGGGGGAATGCGCTGGCCCGTGTGACCGTTGATCCCGTACGATGGAAGCAGCCGCCACCCTCGGGTGGTGCACCTTGAAAAATCAACATGGGGATGATCGGTTTCGACTGGGGATGTCGAAGCAGGGGAAGCGAGCCGAGGAAGCGGCAATGATCTCGTTAACCATATGTCGCAACCAATAATCGCCAACACCAAGCGCGATTCCTTCGCCCTCGCTGCCTAAGTAGCGACTTGCGAAGTGTCAGCCCGGGGGTGATCCCGACCCGGATCCTGGCATCATCAAGGGATCTAAACTTCTAGGGCCGGTCACGGGCCCCAGAAGGAAATCAAACAGTGACTGAGCCCGTCGGCAGCTTGTCCGCGTGACAGCCGGGGCCGAGAAAAGCACAGCGGACTGCGCTCGGAGAAGCCCTGATTCCGCACCACAGGACGCGGGTTCGATTCCCGCCATCTCCACCACCCCATGTGACAACGGCACCCTCCTTCGGGAGGGTGCCGTTTCGTCGTTTCAGGGCAAGCCGACGTCGTGACGTCGTGTCACCCGCGTCTCCCCCGGGCGCGTCGAGGCCGGCGGCCGGGGGCGGCTCAGCCGCGCTGTTTGCGGCGCACGGCCGAGATGGCGCGGTCGGACTCGCGGCGGTCCTGCTTCTCGCGCAGGGTCTGCCGCTTGTCGTACTCCTTCTTGCCCTTGGCCAGGGCGATTTCGACCTTGGCGCGGCCGTCCTTGAAGTACAGGGCGAGCGGCACGATCGTGTGCCCGGTCTCCTGGGTCTTGTGGACCAGCTTCTCGATCTCGGCGCGGTGCAGCAGCATCTTGCGGCGGCGGCGCGCGGAGTGGTTGGTCCAGGTGCCCTGGGTGTACTCCGGGATGTGCACGTTGTGCAGCCACGCCTCGCCGCCGTCGAGCTGCGCGAAGCCGTCCACCAGGGAGGCGCGTCCCTGGCGCAGGGACTTGACCTCGGTGCCGGTCAGCACGAGCCCGGCCTCGAAGGTGTCCAGGATGAGGTAATCGTGCCGCGCCTTCTTGTTCTGCGCGATCAGTTTGCGACCCGTCTCTTTTGCCATAACCGGGCCATTGTCCCACTAGGAGGGGGGTCCGAGGCCAGCGAATACCTCGTGACTCTCGGCGAGCGGGTCCTCACCGGAGGGGACGGTCACATCGGGGTCGATGCCACGTCCGTCCACACTGCGCCCGTCCGGCAGCCGGTAGTGGCCGACGGTCAGCTCGGCGACCGACCCGTCGGGCAGCGTGCTGGGCATCTGGACCGAGCCCTTGCCGAAGGTGCGCGAGCCGATGACGACGGCCCTGCCGCGGTCCTGGAGGGCGCCGGTGAGCAGTTCCGCGGCGCTCATCGTGCCGCCGTCGACCAGGATGACCAGCGGGACGGTGGTGTCGCCGCCCTCGGCCGCGTAGAGGGCCTGCTGCTCGCCGTGGACGTCGTAGGTGGCGACGAGGCCGCCGTCGAGGAAGGCGGAGGCCACCGCGACCGCCTCGGTGACCAGCCCGCCGGAGTTGCCGCGCAGGTCGAGCAGCACGCCGTGCTCGGAGTCCCGTACCGCGTCGCGTACCTGGTCGCCGACGCCGAGCGTGAAGGCGTCGATCTTGACGACCGTGGGCGCGTCGGCGCTCCGCGTCACGGTGACGGCGTCGGTGTCGAGCGTGGCGCGACGTACCGTGACCGTCCAACTACGCTGCGCCCGCTGGACTCCCAGCTGTACGACGCTGCCGGGGACGTTGTCGCCGCGCAGGTCCGCGACGACCTCGGTGACCGCGAGGCCGGTGCACTTGACCGGGCCGATGGTGGCCAGCAGGTCGCCCTCGCGCAGGCCCGCGCGGTCGGCGGGGCTGCCGGGCTGGACGCGGGCGATCTGGATCCGGCCGTCGTCGATTCGCCGCACGGACAGGCCGACGCCGACGTAGCGGCCGTCGAGCGCTTGTTGGAGGCCCGCGTACTCGCGGGCGGTGTAGAAGGACGACCAGCGGTCGCCGCTGCGGCTGACGAGCTTCGCGGCGGCGAGCGGGCCGACCTTGCCGTCCTGGATCTCCTCGGCGATCCGGCCGGTGTCGACGTGGTCGCCGTTCGTCCCGTCCGGCTTCGCCCGCGAGCCCGTGGGGGTCTCGGAGGCCGCGGGGGACGACGGTGCGGGCTCGCCGCCGTGGGGCGGGGCCGGCGGCTTGCCGTCGTCCTGCCGCCCGTCGGCGACCGGCGCGGCGGCGATACGGGTGGCGCGGGCGGCGGTCCGCGCGTCCGGCGCGGTGAGTCCGCTGGCCGCCGCACCGGTGGCCAGCAGAGTGCTGAACACCAACGTCAGAGTGGCCCCGCGGCGCAAGCGGCGGGGCGTCCCGAACAGCGACGGGCCGGACATGGCCGGAAGTCTAGGACAGAAACGGGCGGCATACGGATAGTTGCCGCTACCTCGGCGGGGCATGATCCGCAACCCGGTACACCGCCCCCCTGGGACCCGTCCCCCGCCGTACGGCCCCGCGAAGGGCCCGGCGCGACGGCCGGGCCCGGCCCGCGGGCGTCAGACCTTCAGATACCTGCGCAGCGCGATGAAGGCGGCGATCGACGGCATCACGACGCCGATCAGCAGCACCAGCGGCAGCACCGCGACGACCGAGTCCCAGCCGAGGAAGGAGACCAGCGGGATCTTCTCCTGGAGCTTCAGACCCGCGTCGATCATGAAGTACCGGCCGCCGAGCAGCATTCCGCACGCCAGCCCCGCGCCCACGAGTCCGGCGAAGGCCGCCTCCATGATGAACGGCATCTGGATGTAGAAGCTGGAGGCGCCGACCAGCCGCATGATGCCGGTCTCTCTGCGGCGGCTGAAGGCGGACACGCGCACGGTGTTCACGATCAGCAGCATCGCGACGGTGAGCATGAAGGCCAGCACCACCCAGGCGGCCAGCGTCATACCGTTCAGCAGCGAGAAGAGGTTCTTCAGCACGGCCCGTTGATCCTCAACGGACTGCACCCCCGGACGCCCGTCGAAGGCGCTCGCGACGACGGTGAACTTCGTCGGGTCCCTGAGTTTGACCCGGTAGTTCTCCTGCATCTGGTCCGGGGTGATCGAGGCCGCGAGCGGGGAGCTCTTGAACTGCTCCTGGTAGTGCTTGTACGCCTGCTCGGCGTTCTCGAAGTAGACCTTCTCCACGATCGGGAGCTTTTCCAGGTCGGCCTTGATCTGGGCCTTCTGGTCGTCGGTGACGGCGCCCTTGGCGCAACTGGGCGTCGTCGACGCGTCGCCCTTGTTGCACATGTAGATGGTGACCTGGACCTTGTCGTACCAGTAGCCCTTCATGGACTTGACCTGCTTGTTGGCCAGCAGGGCGCCACCGGTCAGGGCGAGGGAGAGCGCGACGGAGATGATCACCGCGAAGGTCATGGTGAGATTGCGGCGGAGTCCTACGCCGATCTCCGACAGGACGAACTGGGCGCGCATGGTCTCTGGTTGTCCTTTCAGGGGGGTGGTGACTACTGCTGTACGGCAGTACGTACGCCGTACGCGCGGCTCTCAGTGTTGGTAGCCGTAGACACCGCGCGACTGGTCGCGCACCAGCCGCCCCTTCTCCAACTCGATGACGCGCTTGCGCATCTGGTCGACGATGTTCTGGTCGTGGGTCGCCATCACCACGGTCGTGCCGGTCCTGTTGATCCGGTCCAGCAGGCGCATGATGCCGACCGAGGTCTGCGGGTCGAGGTTTCCGGTCGGCTCGTCCGCGATCAGCAGCATGGGCCGGTTGACGAAGGCGCGGGCGATGGCGACGCGCTGCTGCTCACCGCCGGACAGCTCGCCGGGCATCCGGTCCTCCTTGCCCGCGAGGCCGACCAGGTCGAGCACTTCGGGCACGGTCTTGCGGATGGTGCCGCGGGCCTTGCCGATCACTTCGAGGGCGAACGCCACGTTCTCCGCGACCGTCTTGTTGGGCAGCAGCCGGAAGTCCTGGAACACGGTGCCGAGTTGGCGCCGCATCTGCGGCACCTTCCAGTTCGACAGCCGGTTGAGGTCCTTGCCGAGGACGTGCACCATTCCCGTGTCCGTGCGCTCTTCGCGCAGGATCAGCCGCAGGAAGGTCGACTTTCCCGAGCCGGACGAGCCCACCAGGAAGACGAACTCACCCTTCTCGATCTCCAGCGAGACGTCCCGAAGTGCAGGACGGTTCTGCTTGGGGTAGGTCTTGGTGACGCTGTCGAATCGGATCACGTTCGCACCAGGTTTGCGGGGACGGGTGGACAGGGGATGTGGGGGCGACACTACGCGACCGAGCCAGGGGTGCGCAGTCGCCGGGGAGGGTTGGTGGGCTTGCCCACAGGGCACACGCGGACAAACCCGTCATTGACCCCTTACACCTCAGCGCGGCCGGCCGCCACCGGAGGTCCGCTCCCCCGCCCGCGCCGCTCTCGCGGACCCCGCCGGAGCCGCCGTACGGGCCGCCGGTCCACCGGGGGCCGCGCCGAATCCGGCGGAAGCTGGCACAGTGGAACAAGGAACACTTCGGCCTCCCGGGGCGTTCACCGGACGAGGAGGAGATCGCATGACGTGCGACCGGCTGGTGTGCGCCAACTGCGCGGGTCCGGTGAGCGAGGGCCGCTGCCCCGTCTGCCGGGCGAACCGCGCCCGCCTGGAGCGGGAGAATCCCTGGTCCAACATCTCCCCCGCGACCTTGATAGCCCTGCTCGTGGCCCTGCTGACGGTGGTGCTCGTGGTGGAGCACGCGACCGCGTAGAGCAGTCCCGCGGGCGGCACGTGAGAAATACGTGAGAAGTACGTCACATTCACGGGTGGGCGAGCTGAGACATCACGAAGGGCCCGGAACGCATCGCGTTCCGGGCCCTTCGTCGTGCGCGTCAGGTGCGGTCGCGCGGCGCCTCAGGAGGCGTCGCGGCGCTCCTTCAGTCGCGGGGCCAGCTTGAAGCCGACGCCGCCCGCCACGAGGGCTGCGGCGCCGATGAGCATGTACGTGGTGCCGTCGGAGCCGGTCTCGGCGAGCTGCTGCGTCGTCTGGCTCTGCGGGACCTGCTGGGTGTTGTCGGTGCCGGGGTTGTTGTTCCCGCAGTCGACGCTGTCACCGGTCAGGGTGCAGGTGTTGTTGTTGCCCGTCGCGCTCGGGCTGACGCTGGGGCTCGGCGAACCGCTCGGACCGCCGTCGTCGCTGCCGCCGCTGACACCGGCGATGGAGCCGGGCGCGGTCGTCGGAGGCGTGGTGGGCGGAGTGGTCGGCGGCGTCGTGGGAGGCGTCGTCGGCGGGGTGGTGGGGGGCGTGGTCGGCGGCGTCGTGGGAGGCGTCGTCGGGGGCGTGGTGGGCGGGTCGGTCGGCTCGTCGGTCGGCGGCGTGGTCGGCTCGTCCGTCGGGTCCGTCGTGGGCGGGTCCACCACCGCGGCGGCCGACGGCGGCGCGTCGCTGCTCACCGCCGCCTGAGCAGCCCCCGCCACGGTCAGGGACGCACCGGCCGCGATCACCGCGACGGCCGCCACGCGCGTGACGCGTACCCTCGTGCTCTGCTTGGTCATGTCTCAACTACCCCCGGTAGACGTCGGCTTGAAGCACGCGCCGCTGCGGGCACGGTCGATTACGCCGCTTTCGCGCGCATGCCGGACATCACCTTTGTGGCATTCACCGGGAGCGTCAAGGTCATTAAGCGCAAAGTGCCCCAACTGTCCCGTCTTGCCCGGCACTTCAGCACACGTCTGTGACACGGCAGACAGATGGGATCAAGGCAACGGCCGTACGGCGGGGCCGTATCGCCCTCTCAGCCGTACGGCGCGGGGCCGTATCACGCGGTGATCCGATCCCGATTACGCGGTGGCCTTCTCGCGGGACTTGCGCCAGCGGATGCCCGCCTCGATGAAGCCGTCGATGTCGCCGTCCAGGACGCCCTGCGGGTTGCCGACCTCGTACTCGGTGCGCAGGTCCTTGACCATCTGGTACGGGTGCAGGACGTACGAACGCATCTGGTTGCCCCAGGAGTTGCCGCCGTCGGACTTGCCGAGGGAGTCCATCAGGGCCTGCTCCTCCTGGCGGCGCCGCTCCAGCAGCTTGGCCTGGAGGACGTTCATCGCGCTCGCCTTGTTCTGGATCTGCGAGCGCTCGTTCTGACAGGAGACGACGATGCCGGTCGGGATGTGGGTGATCCGGACCGCGGAGTCGGTGGTGTTGACGCCCTGGCCGCCGGGGCCCGAGGCGCGGTAGACGTCCACGCGCAGCTCGGACTCGTCGATCTCGACGTGGTCGGACTGCTCCACGACCGGCAGCACCTCGACGCCCGCGAAGGACGTCTGGCGGCGGCCCTGGTTGTCGAAGGGCGAGATCCGCACCATGCGGTGGGTGCCCTGCTCGACGGAGAGGGTGCCGTAGGCGTAGGGGACCTTGACGGTGAAGGTGGTCGACTTGATGCCGGCCTCCTCCGCGTACGAGGTCTCGTAGACCTCCGTCGGGTAGCCGTGCCGCTCGGCCCAGCGCAGATACATCCGCTGGAGCTGCTCCGCGAAGTCGGCGGCGTCGACACCGCCCGCCTCGGCGCGGATGTTGACCAGCGCCTCACGGGCGTCGTACTCGCCGGACAGCAGGGTGCGGACCTCCATCTCGTCCAGCGCCTTGCGCACCGACTCCAGCTCGGCCTCGGCCTCGGTCTGCGCGTCGGCGTCGTCCTCGCTCTCGGCCAGCTCGAAGAGGATGGACAGGTCGTCGATCCGGCCGCGCAGCGCCTCGACCTTGCGCAGCTCCGCCTGGAGGTGGGAGAGCCGGCTGGTGATCTTCTGCGCGTTCTCCGGGTCGTCCCACAGGGACGGCACCGCGGCCTGCTCCTCCAGCGCGGCGATGTCGGCCCGCATCCGGTCGAGGTCGAGGACGGCCTCGATCGACCCCATGGTCGAGGACAGGGACTTCAGCTCTTCGGAAACATCGACGATCGCCACGGCTCCAGCCTACCGGCTGGTCGAGCGGACCCGCCCCGGCCGGGAGCCCGCCGGCCGCCGGGAGGGCCCGCGATCCGGTGCCGGGCGGGCCGGATCGCGTCAGATGTGGGCCGTGGTGCGGGTGAGGGTGCCCGACGGCGTCCTGGAGTACAGCTCCAGGGTGTGCGCGGAGGCGGCGGCGCCCAGGGCCGCGTCGGTGGGCGCGGTGAAGGGCGCGGTGGCCCAGTCGCCCTCCAGCGAGGCGGCGTCGCCGTCGAGCGCGGCGGCGGCCTGGGTGCCGGGCGTGAAGGCGAAGAGCCGGCCCGAGGCGGCGACCGCGTCGGGGCGCGCGGAGGTGTCCAGGCCCTTGATGACCTCGCTGGGCCGCCAGGCGCCGCCGGAGTACGGCAGCCGCAGCACGGCGCCGTCGGCCTTGCGGACCACGAAGGCGTCCAGGGAGCCGCGGGACCGGGAGATCAGCGCGGGGGCCGAGGTGATCCGGCCCGCGGTGGGCACCAGCGCCCAGGCGTTCCAGCGGTCGCCGACCAGCGAGGCGGTCACCAGGTCGCCGCCGACCCGTCCGACCAGGTCGATCCGGCCGGGCTCCGAGGACGCGGCGGCGGGCGCCGCGTCGAAGCGGGTCCGCTCGTCCACCTGCGACCAGGCGTTCCAGTAGCCGTCGGTCAGCGTGCGGCGGTAGAGCAGCCCGTCGGTGCCGAGCCCGAACAGGTCGATCCGCCCGGCGTGCGCGGACGCCACCGCCGGGTCGTCGTCCACGCTTATCCCGGTGAGCTTGTGCCACGCGCCGTAGCCGGAGCCGTCCCGGATCACGTACCAGACGTTCTTGTCGGCGCCGCGGGCGAAGACGTACGTGGCGCCGTCCATGGTCAGGGCGCGCGGGCCGCCGAGCAGCTTGACGCCCGCGGCCGGTACGTCCTTGTACGACGACCACTGCGGGAGCGTGACGGGCGCGCCGGTGCGGCCCTGCGGGGAGGCGGCGCCCGCGGTGGGCGCGGTCGGGGTGCCGCGGGTGGCGGTCGGCGTCGGGCTGGGCGGGGCGTCGTCCCGCGAGGTGCCGCCGGAGTCGTTGCCCGAGCCGGAGCCCGCGGTGGCGATCCCCCAGCCGCCGATGCCCGCGACGGCGAGCGCGGCGGCGGCCGCGGCGGCGAACTTGATCCGGCGCTGGCGCACGGCGTCGGAGACCGCGCGGTGCCGGGGGCTGGCCGGGCGGCCCGGCGCCGAGGCGCGGCGCTGGCTGTCGCGGGCCGCCTTGCTGCCCTTGCCGTTGCGGGAGGCGGCGCCGTAACCGGCCAGCTCCTCCGCCGTGGGCAGCTTGATGCTGGTGTGGGTGTCCCGGCTGGAGTCCGGCGCGGCGCCCCTGACCAGCGGTACGGCGCCGCGCGGGCGGTCGGCGCCGGGGCCGCGGGGCGGTTCCGGGGCACCGGGCGGCAGGTCGGCGAAGCCGTCGTCGTACGCGTCCTGGTCGTCCGCGCCCGGTCCGCCGTCGTCGGTGCCGGGGGCGGCGACGTCGAGCGCGGGCAGGCCCGCGAGGTGCGGCAGCAGGTCCCTCAGCCGGGTGGCCAGCTCGCCCGCGGTCAGCCGCGAGGCGGGGGCCTTGGCCAGGCAGGCCGCGAGAATCCGCCACAGGTCGTCGGTCAGACCGGGCAGCGGCGCGACGGTCTCGGTGACGTGCCGGCGCAGCACCGCGCCGGGGTGGCCGCCGCCGAACGGCGTGAACCCCGCGAGGAGTTCGTACAGCACGGTGGCCAGCGCGTAGATGTCGACCGACGCGCGCGGCGGCAGGCCCTCGATGATCTCCGGGGCCAGGTAGTCGGGGGTGCCGATGATCCGGGTGGCACGGGTGCGGCGCGGGGTGTCGACCAGCCGCGCGATGCCGAAGTCGGTGAGCAGCGCGGGCGGCGCGCCGCCGGGGCCCGTGGCCACGGCCGAGTCCAGCAGCACGTTCTCCGGCTTCACGTCGCGGTGGACCACGCCCGCCGCGTGCGCGGCGGCCAGCCCGTCCGCCACGTCCGCGGCGATCGCGACGGCGGCCTCCGGCACCAGGCGCCGCTCGCGTTCCAGCCGCGAGCGCAGGTCGGTGCCGCGGACCAGGTCCATCACCAGGGCGAGGTCGGTGCCGTCCACCACGAGGTCGCGGATGCCGACGATGTGCGGATGGTCCAGGGAGAGCAGCGCCGTGCGCTCCTGCACGAAGCGGCCGACGAGGTCCTGGTCGGAGGCGAGGTCCTCGCGCAGCAGCTTGATGGCGACCGGGCCCTCGGGGCCCTCGCCGAGCCACACCGTGCCCGCGGACCCCCGCCCGAGCACCTGGTGCGCGGTGTACCGGCTGCCGATCTTCCTGGCCAAGGCTTGCTCCGACTCCTCCGACAGTCCGTCGTGTTGGCGACAAAGCTACGCGGATCAGGGGCCGTTCGGGGTACGCGAGCCCCCTCACGCGCCGTTCCGCCACAGAAATCACCCTCCAGAAGTCGACAAATCCCCACCCCAAGCACCCCACCGGTGCAAGGGTGCCTCGCCGAGAGGGCACCGCCTTCGGGGGTGGGTGCGGGGGGTGCCGGGGGGTGCGGCGGGGGTGGGTGCGCAGGGGGGTCGCCGCTGGGGCGCGGGTGCGGGTGCGGGGTGAGGGTTCGCCGCCTGGGTGCGGCTGCGCAGGAGGGTTCGCCGCCAGGTCACCGCCACGCAGGGCGGTTCGCCGCTGGGGGCCGGTTGCGCGAGGGGCTGCGCCCCAAGGTCGCCGCTACGCAGGAGGGTTCGCCGCTGGGGCGCGAGTGCGGGGTGGGGGTTCGCCGCCTGGGTGCGGCTGCGCAGGAGGGTTCGCCGCCAGGTCACCGCCGCGCAGGGCGGTTCGCCGCTGGGATCCGGTTGCACGAGGGGCTGCGCCCCAAGGTCGCTGCTACGCAGGAGGGTTCGCCGCTGGGGTCCGGTTGCGCGAGAGGCTGCGCCCCTGCGGTACGGCTGCGCAGGTGGGTTCGCCGGTAGCCATGGAGCCGAAGGGCGCGCCGGTGTTGAAAAGGAGAACGCGCACAGTGACCGAGGAACGAGGGAACGAGCACGATCGACTGTCGACACCGGGTCTAAGCGCCCGGAGGCGGAAGGGCGGCAAAAAAAGGGGATCGGGGTGCGCATAGAAAGGACGGCTCCCCCGCAGGGTGAGGATGCGCGAGACGGTTCGCACGACGGTGACCTCACGCGGGACGGCACCCGCGCAGGGTGAACTGGCACGAGACGGTTCGCACCACGGTGAGCCCACACAAGACGGCACCCACCTACCCTCACCCGCAACGCTGAGCCGACGGTAAGGGGTTCGCGCGGACGGTGAGCCCGCGCGAGACGACACCCACCCACCTTCACCCGCAACGCTCAGCCGCCCGAGACGGCACCCACCCACGTTCACCCGCAACGCTCAGCCGCGCGAGAGGGCACCCACGCACGGCGAACTGGTACGAGTCGGCACCCACCATGGTGGCCCCACAGGAGACGACACCCCCAGGGTGAGCTTGCGCGAGACGGTTCGCACCACGGTGAGTTCACGCAGGACGGCACCCGCGCAGGGTGAGCTTGCGCGAGACGGCACCCACCCACGTTCACCCGCAACGCTCAGGCGCCCGAGAGGGCACCCACGCACGATGAACTGGTACGAGACGGCACCCACCACGGTCAACTGACCCGGGAGGGCACGCACCCCTCGGCGACCTCACGCGAGACGGACCCACCCACGGTGAACCGCGCGTGGGAGCCCTCTCACGTCGGCGCACCGCGCGGGGGAACCGCCTCGCGTCAACTCACCCTGCGCCGTGCCCCCTCGCGCGAGCTCACCGTGGTGCGCGCCGCCTCGCGCATGCCCACCGCGCGGGGAACCGCCTCGCGCATCCTCACCGTGCGTGCGAGCCCTCTTGCGTCAGCTCACCGCGATCCCCTTTTTTTGCCGCCCTCTCGCCTCCGGCGGCTTAAATCCGGTGTCGACGGTCGATCGTGCTCGCTCCCTCGTTCCTCGGTCGCTGTGCGCGTTCTCCCTTTCAACACCGGCGCCGCCTTCGGCTCGCTGGCTACCGGCGAACCCACCTGCGTAAACGCACCCGAGCGGCGAACCCCACCGCGCAGCGGTACCGGAGGGGCGCAGCCCCTGCGCAACCGCGCCCCAGCGGCGCACCCTCCCCCGCAGCCGCACCGAGCAGCGAACCCCACCCCGTAGCGCTGACCTCGTGGCGCACCCTCCCCCGCAGCCGCACCCAGCGGCGGACCGCCCTGTCCCACGGGGCCGTCGTGCGGCGCACACCGGCGTCAACCGGCGGGCGGAGCCCGTTAGTTGCCGTTGGAGTCGCCCGTGATCGAGGAGATTTTGTCGTAGACGGTGCTGACCCAGCCGGAGGAGGCGTCCCAGAGGTTGCGGGTGCTGTTGACCCAGTCGGGGAGGGGGGTGGTGTACCAGACGACGACGAAGATGACGACGATCACGAGGATGACGGTGAGGCAGCCCTTGAGGCAGCCGAGGCCCGGGATCTTCATGGGGTTGGCGCTGCGCTGGCGGGGCTCGCGTTGGCGGGGCTCGGGCGCGGGGGCGGGCGGGCGCTGGGGCTCGTAGCGTTGCGGCTGCGGCTGTTGGTAGCGCGGCTGCGGGGGCTGAGGGCGCTGCTGCTGGGGCTGCTGGTACGGCTGCGCGTACCCCTGTCCGCCCTGCTGCCCCCGACCTTGGCCCTGCCCCTGCCCCTGCCCCTGGTGCGGCTGGCGCGGGGGCTGTTGGGGCTGGGGGCGGCGGCGCGGCTCGCGGCGCAGGGGGTCCTGTTCGGGGGAAAGGTAGCGCAGCTCGGTCTGCTCGTTGCGGTGCCGCAGGGCGCTGAGCTGGGATTCCCACGGGTGCGGGCCCTGGGGGGTGCCGGGGCCCTCGTCCGGGATGGGCGGCAGGACGCGGGTGCCCTCGGCGGCGGCACCGCCGGGGCCGGGGTCGCCGGGCAGTTCGGTGGTGGAGGCGTTCGGGTCGTAGGTGGAAGGCGTCGCGCCCTGGCGGGAGGGCAGCACCTGGGTCGGCTCCGCGTCTCCGGAGGCGGAGGCGGAGCCCTGGCCGGTGCCGGGGACCAGCGTCGGCGTCGCGTCGGGCGCCAGGAGGCCGCCGACGGCGAAGGCCGCCTCGGCCGCGGCGGGCGAGGAGTGCACGCCGATGCCCGCGGCGACCACGCGCAGCGCGCGGGCCAGGTTCTCGGCGCTGGGCCGCTGCCCCGGCTCCTTGCGCAGGCAGCGCTCTATCACCGTCCACAGCGGTTCCGGCACGGTCGTGGGGCGGCGCGGCTCCTGGTTGAGGTGCGCCTGGAGCACTTCGATGGCGCTGTCGCCGCGGAACGGCGGACGCCCGGTGACCAGCTCGTACAGCAGGATGCCCGCGCCGTAGACGTCCACGGCCGAGGTCTGCGGGCGGCCCTGCGCGGACTCCGGCGCGATGTAGGCGGGGGTGCCGACGAATTCGTGGGTACGGGTGAGGCCCGGCGAGTCCGCGAGCCGCGCGATGCCGAAGTCGGTCAGCATCGGGTGCATCTGCGGATTGCCGTCCTCGCCGGTGACCGTGGCGAGCAGCACATTGGCGGGCTTGAGGTCGCGGTGCACGACGCCGTCGGCGTGGCTGGCGGCAAGCGCGTCGGCGACGGCCGCGGTGAGCAGTGCGGCGCCGACCGGGCTGAACGGCCCGTTCTCCCGCAGGTAGCGGTGCAGGTCGGGGCCGTCGATCAGGTCCATCACCAGGGCGAGCAGATCGCCCTCGACGACCAGGTCGCGGACCCGGACGATGTGCGGGTGGCGCAGCCGGACCAGCACGGAACGCTCGCGCAGGAAGCGCATCACCACGTCCGGGTCGCCGGCCAGCTCTTCCTTGAGCACCTTGACGGCGACGGCGCTGCCCTGCTCGCCGCGCACCTGGCCACGCCAGACGGTGCCCGTGGCGCCGCGTCCCAGCGGTTCCTCCAGGAGGTACTTGCTGCCTACCGGCCGCACGTCATGCGCTCCCTGCTCCGTAGTGTGTCCGCCCTGACCATGCGCGCCGCCGGCACGTGCGCGGCGGTGCTCATGGCCGTACTCATGGCGGGCTCGCCCTGATTCCGGCCAAGCGTAGTGCCGCCGGGCGGACCCGCGTCCTGGCCGCGCCACGGGAATCGGCCCGTGCCGCGTTCCGTCCGGCGTTCCGTCCGGCGTTCCGTCCGGCGTTCCGTGCCGTGCCCGGTGTCACGCCCACGACCCGCCGCCGGCCCGCCGTCGGCCGGACGACGGCCCGGCGAGGGCCCGCGGAGGGTCCGGGAACGCCCGAGAACGTCCGAGAACAGTTGTCCGACCTAGGACGCGAGGACCAGGCTGTTGGTTGCGTCACGTGGTGTCACGGGCATGTGCCGTGGCGCGCGGTGAATCGCGTGCGGAGGGCCCGCGCCCGGTTTGTGGCGGCGATCGGCCGCGAGCGGCGGCTTTCCGGTCGGATGCGGCGCTCTTTCCGGACGGTTTCCGTCGCGGGATGATCATCTGCCGTACTTTCAAGATCACTCGGGGCGGGACCGGGGACGGGGTGTCAGTGGCGGGTGGGAGGATGCACCCGTACGGTCCGGTTGGGGCAACGGGGGCTCCACCGCTCGTGCTTGTACGTGTCGACGCGCCCGCGCGCGGCCGGGGAGGGGACTTCCCGCCGCGGGTCAGGGCAGAAGGGGAGCGCGGACGAGATGCAGATCCGGCTGACCGTCCTCGGGCCGCGCAGCGGTCGGGCCGTGCGCGCCTGCGACGTGCTCATCACCGCGCCCGCGGGGACCACGCTGGGCGCGGTGGCCGGTGCCCTCGCCTCCGCGGCCGGGTCCGGGCAGCCGGGCAGGTCCGCCGGGTCGTCCGTCGCGCTCTTCGCCGGGACGCTGCGGCTCGCGCCGACCACGCCGCTGGGCGTGCCGCCCCTGGTGGACGGCGCCCTGCTCTCGCTGCACGCGCCCGCGGAGCAGCGCGGCGGCCATGTCGCGGACCACGGTCAGTACGGCCGGTTCGGGCAGTACGGGCAGCCGCCCGCCGAGACGGCCAGGCTGCATGTGGTCGGCGGCCCCGACGCGGGCGGTGTGCACCTGCTCCAGGGCGGCCAGGCCAGGATCGGCCGCTCGGCCGACGCCGACGTGCCGCTCGACGACCCGGACGTCTCGCGTCTGCACTGCGAGGTCGCCTTCGGCGCGGACGGGCTCATCACCGTCGCCGACCTCGACTCGACCAACGGCACCACCCTCGCCGGGCGGCCCGTCGGCCCCCGCCCCCTCGCGCTGCCCCCGGGCGCCCTGCTCCGGATCGGCGAGTCGACGCTCCGCCTGGAGTCGGGAAGCCCCACCGGGCCCTCCGCGCTCGCCGCCGAGCCCGACGCCGACGGGCACCTGCGCGTCTCGCTGCGCGAGCCCTCCGCGCCGCTCCCGGTCACCGACCCCTCGTCCACCGTCACGCACGGCGCGGGCCTGGCCCTGGGCGCGGCCGTCGACGCAGGCGCGGGTGCCGCCACCGGCCCCGGTGCCTTCGGCGGTGCGCGGCCGGACGGCCTCCCCAGCGCGGGTACGTCCGGCACGGCGCACAGCCGTCCCCCGGCGGCGCCCGAGGCCGACGCCTACGGCCGTACGCCCGGCGCCCCGTACGACGCGCCCGGCGCCCCCGCCGACGTGTACGGCGACGACGGCGACGAGGACGACGCCCCCCTGGGCAGTGGCCGCCGGGCCACCGGTGAGCGCCGGGCGCCCGGATTCGACAGCGCGCGGCGCCCCGGTGGCGGCGGCGTCGTCGGGTCGATAGGGGCTTGGGCGCGGCGGCGGCTCGGCGCGGCGAAGGGCGTCGCGGACGACGGGGACGGCGGGGAGGCCGAGGCGCTGCGGGAGCGGTGGCCCGATCCCGCGGCCGTCCTGCTGACGGCGCTGGGCCCGGGACGGCGGCTGTGGGAGCGCGGTCCCGGCCATCCGGACGCGCTGACCGTACGGCTGGGGACGGCGGATCTGCCGTCCGAGGACGGGACGCGGCTGCTGACGGCCGTGCCGTTCACCGTGGATCTGCTGGCGCCGCGGACGGCCGCGCTGACCCTGACCGGGCCCCGGCCGCGGCTGGCGGGTCTGGCGCGCGCCGTCCTGGCACAGCTGTGCGCGCTGCACTCCCCCGCCGCTCTTGAGCTGGTGATGCTGAGCGCCGACCGCGCCCGCACCGCCGACCAGCGCGCCGAGGAGTGGTCCTGGCTGAACTGGCTGCCGCATCTGCGCCCCGCGCACGGCCAGGACTGCCGGCTGCTGCTGGCCTTCGACCGGGACCAGGCGGACGCGCGCACCGGCGAGCTGGCGCGTCGTCTGGAGGCGGGTCCGCTGGGCGCGGGCTGGGCCGCCGCGACCCCCGAGGCGGCTTCGGCGGCGGCGGCCTCGTACGAAGGGCCCTTCACGCTCCTGGTGGTGGACGGCGATCCGGGGTCCACGACGCTGCGGCAGACCGTGGCGCGGATCGCCGTCGCCGGCCCCTCGGTCGGGGTGCATGTGCTGTGCCTGGCCGAGAGCGGTGAGCGGCCCGCTGTGGACACCGGGGTGGTGGCCCGGCTTTCGGGCGACGTGGCGACGACGCTGCGGATCGAGCCCGCGGGCCCGGCCGCCGCGAGCGCGCCGCCGGAACCGGCCGCCGACGAGATCGTGCTGGACGCCGTGTCGGCCGCGTGGGCCGAGCATTTCGCGCGCGCCCTGGCGCCGCTGCGCGAGGCCGACGGCGAGGTGTCCGGCGCCCGTTCGCGGCACGCGCTGCCCGGCACCGTACGGCTGCTCGACGAGCTGGACCTGGCGCTGGCCACGCCCGCGAAGATCGCCGACCGGTGGGCGGCGGCCCCCGCGGCGGTCGGGGCGGCGACGGCCGTCCTGGGCGTCGGCGCGGGCGGCCGGGTCGCGGTGGACCTGGTGACCGAGGGGCCGCACGCGATGGTCGGCGGCGCGCCGGGCTCGGGCAAGACGGAGCTGCTGCGGTCGGTCGCGGCGGCGCTCGCGGCGGGCGACCGCCCCGAGCGGCTGTCCCTGGTGCTGGTGGACGGGGCGGGGCAGGACCGCGGCGAGGGCCTGCGCGCCTGCGCCGACCTGCCGCATGTGAGCACGCATCTGGTGGCCTCGGACCCGTTGCGGATGCGGGAGTTCGCGCAGGCGCTCGGCGCGGAGCTGAAGCGGCGCGCGGAGCTGCTCGACGGGCAGGACTTCGCGGCCTGGCACGGGGACCGGCTGGTCGCCGCGACCGTGCCGCACCAGGGCGGGCCGCACCAAGGCGGCCGGTCCGACGGGCGGAACGAGGCGCGCGCCGGTGAGACGGGGGCGCGCAAGCCCACCGGTCAGGGCGCGGTGACGGCGCGGACCCAGCCCGTGCTGCCCCGGCTCGTGGTGGTCGTGGACGACTTCGACGAGCTGGTCGCGCCCGGTCTCGGCAGCACCGGCAGACCGGCGGCGGGCAGTGTCGTCCGGGCGTTGGAGGCGGTCGCCAGGGAGGGCGCGCGGCTCGGTGTGCACCTCATCGCGTCGACCGGCCGCCCGGAGCGTACGGCGGCCACCGAGGCCGACGAGCGGTCCCGGCTGCGGATCGCGCTGCGCATGCCGGACGCGGAGTCCGCGGCGCTGCTGGTGCATGTCGAGGACCCGGCGGGGCTCGACGACACGGTGCCGGGGCGCGGCTATCTGCGGCGGCCCGGCGGCGCGGTGACGGCGTTCCAGGCGGGCCGGGTCAGCGGCCGTATCCCGCGTACGGCGACGCTCCGGCCGACCGTCGTGGCGCTGGAGTGGGAGCGGATGGGCGATCCTCCGGCCCGCCGCCAGGTCCGCGAGCTGGGCAACGGCCCGACCGATCTCGCCCTGCTGGCCAGTGCCTTGCAGCGGGCGGCGGAGTCGGCGCCCGAGGAGGCGGGCGCGCGCGCCGCGGAAGGCGCCGCGTCCGCGAGCGCGCCGGGTTCCGCCCCCGGCCCGCTGATCTGACGTCGCGCGCCCGCCGGACGGCCCGTCGGACGGGCATCCCGCCGATTCCGCCCGTACCGACGCGTCGGAAGCGTCCGAAGCGTCCGCGCGCGGATTTCACGCGGATGCCCTGATCCTGCCCCGTCCGCCAATTCGTACCCGCACGGCGATCCGATTCCGTCCGGCGGGCGGAAACCGTCATTGGTCTGAACCGGTCAGGTGGCGGACGGCGGTCAACTGGCCCGCGTCAGACGGCTGATCTGCGATGTTCCGACGGTCATCGCGCACGATGTCCGTCGATTCCCGTGCGGATAGGCCGATTTGACAGGGCGTTGGCCAACGCCCCGTCATGCGGCACACCCGTGCCCCGGCATTCGGGAGGCGCGTGACGGACAAGCGGCGATATTCCAACAGCCGTCCCTGTTAAAGCGTTTGGCTCAAGATCACGTCATGGTCACGATAGCTGTCACGGAGCCCCGTACTCCCTTGCGGCTGGGGTTCGCGAAGGCATAGGACAGACGCCACGGGACTGAGGGGATGGCCAGATGCGTACGCTGAAGAATCCGCGCACCAGCCGAAACAACCGCACTACGCGCATAGCGCTCGCCACAGTGACGGCGACCGCGCTGGCGTTGACCGCCGCCGCGTGCGGCGGTGACAGCGACAAGAAGGACGACGGCGGGAAATCGCCGAGCGCGTCCGCCACGAGTTCCGCCTCGGGGGTCAAGCTGCCCGATCTGCACGGGCAGAAGCTCGAAGTGGCCGCCGTGTGGACGGGGCCGGAGCAGAAGAACTTCCAGAAGGTGCTGGACGAGTTCGACAAGCTCACCGGAGCGAAATCGACGTTCGTCCCGACCGGCGACAGCCAGTCCACCTTCCTCGGCACGAAGATCGAGGGCGGCGCCCCGCCGGATGTCGCCTTCCTCGCGCAGAACGGCGTACTGCACCAATTCGCCGACAAGGGCTGGCTGAAGCCGCTGGGCCCCGAGGCGACCGCGCAACTCCAGAAGAACTTCTCGCCCGGATGGCAGAAGCTCGGGGCGTGGAAGGACAAGCAGTACGGCATCTACGCGAAGGTCTCCAACAAGTCGCTGATCTGGTACAACAGCGCGGCTTTCGAGACCGCGGGCGCATCGGTGCCCAAGACCTGGGACGACTTCCTGAAGACCGCGGAGACCGTCTTCGAGTCGGGCACCGCGCCGGTCTCGGTGGGCGGCGCTGACGGCTGGACGCTCACCGACTGGTTCGAGAACATCTACCTCTCGCAGGCCGGACCCGAGAAGTACGACCAGCTCGCCGCGCACACCATCAAGTGGACCGACCCGTCGGTGAAGGACGCGCTCACCACGCTCGGGCAGCTCTTCGGCAAGAAGGACCTGCTCGCGGGCGGCAACAGCGGCGCACTCGCCGCCGACTTCCCGAAGTCGGTGACGCAGGTCTTCACCGGCAACCCGCCGGCCGGCGCGATGGTCTACGAGGGCGACTTCGTCTCCGCGTTCATCGCCGCCAACACCAAGGCGAAGGTGGGCACGGACGCGAAGGTCTTCCCGTTCCCCGCGGTGGGCAGCGGCAAGGCGCCGGTGGTCAGCGGCGGTGACGTGGGCGTGGCGCTGAAGGACAGCCCGGCCGCGCAGGCGCTGCTGACGTACATCGCGACGCCGGAGGCGGCCAAGATCTGGGCGCAGGGCGGCGGTTACCTGTCGCCGAACAAGTCGCTGGACTTCGCGGCGTACCCGGACGACGTGCAGCGGTCCATCGCGCAGGCGCTGATCGCGGCGGGCGACGACTTCCGCTTCGACATGTCGGACCAGGCTCCGGCCGCCTTCGGCGGGACCAAGGGCCAGGGCGAGTGGAAGGACCTCCAGGACTTCCTCTCCAAGCCGTCCGATGTCGCGGGCGTGCAGGCCAAGCTCGAAGCGGACGCCGCCAAGGCGTACGGGAACTGAGGCGAGATGCCCCCGATGGCTGACTCCGCCGCGGGGGCGGGAGGCGGGGGGGCCCCCCGGGGGGGGGGGCGGCCCCCCCCCCCCCCCGCCCCCCCCCCCCCCCCCCCCCCCCCCGCCCCCCCCCCCCCCGGCGGGGCCCCCCCCCCCGGGGGGGGCGCGGGGGGGCGCCCCCCCCGGGGGGGGGCCCCCGGGGGGGGGGGGGGGGGGGGGCGCCCGGGGGGGGCGGGCCCCCCCCCCGCCCGGCCCTCTGCCCGGCCCGCCCGCCAAGGGACCGGGCCGCCGCAGGAGCCTGATGGGCACCCGTCCCTGGGTGGCCGCGCTCTTCCTGCTGCCCGCCCTGATCCTGCTGGGCGCGCTCGTGGTGTACCCGATCGTCTACACCGTCCAGCGCAGCCTCTTCGACGCCGACGGCAGCGCCTTCGTCGGTCTCAAGAACTTCGGCACGGTCTTCACCGACCACGGCATCCTCACCGCCGTGCGCAACAACGCGATCTGGGTGGTGGTCGCGCCGACCGTGGCGACCGCCCTCGGTCTGGTCTTCGCCGTACTCACCGAACGGGTGCGCTGGAGCACGGCGTTCAAGCTGGTCATCTTCATGCCGATGGCCATCTCGATGCTGGCGGCCGGGATCATCTTCCGGCTGGTGTACGAGCAGGACCCGGGGCGCGGCGTCGCGAACGCCGTGGTGGTCGCGGTCCATGACACGTTCACCGACAACGCGGCCTATCCGGGCGCCCGGCCGCGGCCCGGCGGCGATCTCGCGCCGAGCGCGGGTGGCTCCTTCACCACCAAGTCCACGGCCCGGCAGGGCAGTCCCGCGGATCTGCCGCTGATCGGCATCCCGCAGAACAAGCTGCCCTCGAACGCCGTGGACGCCAAGCCCGCGCCCTCGCAGCCGGATTCGGTGACCGGCACCGTATGGCTGGACTTCAGGCCCGGCGGCACCGGGAAGCCCGGTGTGATCGATCCGGGCGAGAAGGCGCTGTCCGGTGTGAAGGTGCAGGCGGTCAAGGACGGCAAGGTGGTGGCGACGGCGAAGTCCGGGAAGGACGGCACGTACAAGCTGCCCGCGTCCGCCGCCGGGGCCCAACTGCGGCTGCCCGCCTCGAACTTCTCCGGCAAGTACAACGGCGTCAACTGGCTCGGCCCGAATCTGATCACGCCGTCGATCATCGGCAGCTACATCTGGATGTGGGCGGGCTTCGCGATGGTGCTGATCGCGGCCGGTCTGGCCGGGGTGCCGCGGGAGCTGATGGAACAGGCGCGGGTGGACGGCGCCAACGAGTGGCAGGTGTTCCGCCGGATCACCGTGCCGCTGCTGGCCCCGGTCCTGGTGGTCGTCACGGTCACGCTGATGATCAACGTGCTGAAGATCTTCGACCTCGTGTACATCATCGCGCCCGGCAACACCCAGTCGGACGCGAACGTCCTGGCCCTCCAGCTCTATCTGTCGTCCTTCGGCGGCGGCGACAACCAGGGGGTGGGCAGCGCGATCGGTGTGATCCTGCTGCTGCTGGTCCTGCCGGTCATGATCTTCAACATCCGGCGGCTGCGCAGGGAGGGACGGCGATGAGCGCGGAATCGGCCGCCATGGCGGGCGGTCCTGAGACGGGCGGCCAGGCGGCGAAGGGCGACGCGGTGCCCGAGGCCGCGCCGAGGCCGAAGGAGAGTGTGGCCGCGCGGATCGCGGCCCGCGCGAGCGGCGGCCTGGTACGGGTCTTCCTGCTGGTGGTGGCGCTGTTCTGGCTGATGCCGACGATCGGGCTGCTGCTGTCGTCGCTGCGTACGCCGAGCGACATCTCGGCCAGCGGCTGGTGGAAGGTCTTCACCTCGCCGTCGGAGCTGACGGTCTCCAACTACCGCACGCTGCTGGACAATCACGCGATCACCGACTCGCTGGTGAACACCGCGCTGATCACCGTGCCCGCGACGCTGCTGGTCGTGGTGATCGGCTCGCTCGCCGGTTACGCCTTCGCCTGGATGGAGTTCCCGGGCCGCGACTGGTGGTTCATCGCCGTAGTGGCGATGCTGGTGGTGCCGGTGCAGGTGGCGCTGATCCCGGTCGCGCGGCTCTTCGGCGACATCGGGATCTTCGGTGACATCTCCGGTGTGGTGCTCTTCCACACCGCGTTCGGACTGCCCTTCGCGATCTTCCTGCTCCGCAACTTCTTCGCGGAGATCCCGCGCGAGCTGCTGGAGGCCGCGCGGCTGGACGGCGCGGGCGAGATCCGGCTGTTCGTGCGGGTGGTCATGCCGCTGGGCGGCCCGGCCATCGCGTCGCTGGGCATCTTCCAGTTCCTGTGGGTGTGGAACGACATGCTGGTCGCGCTGATCTTCGCCAACAGCGACGCGCAGCCGATCACGGTCGCCCTCCAGCAGCAGGTACGGCAGTTCGGCAACAACATCGACATCCTGGCGCCCGGCGCCTTCGTGTCGATGGTGGTCCCGCTGGTGGTCTTCTTCGCCTTCCAGCGGCAGTTCGTGTCCGGTGTGATGGCGGGCGCCGTCAAGTAGCCGCCACGGAGCCGTCCAGCGGCCGTCCAACAGCCGCCCGGAAGCCACCGGGTGGCCACCGGGGAGCGGCGCACGCGCGGGGCGGCGGGATATTCGGTACGAAACGGGGGGCGTCGGGCGCTTTACACTGACGCCCCCCACACCCGTACCGAACGGACATCCCCCCATGACCATGACCTCCGCCGAGGACCGGCTTCCCGCGCCCACCGAACTGGCCCAGGTCGAGGGCTGGTTCTTCCCCGTCGACCAGGTCCTCTTCGACTGGTTCCTGACCCGGCAGGTCAGCCGCACCGAGCCCGGCGACCTGCTGGAGGTGGGCGCCTATCTCGGCAAGAGCGCCATCTTCATGGGGAGTTACCTGCGCGAGGGCGACACCTTCACCGTCTGCGACCTGTTCGACGCCCCGGCCGAGGACAACGCCAACTCCGCCGAGATGAAGAAGTCGTACCCGACCTTGACCCGTCACTCGTTCGAGGCCAATTACCTCTCCTTCCACGACGAGCTGCCCGAGGTCGTCCAGGGCATGTCCTCGACGGTCAGGGACCGGGTCCAGCCAGTGTCGTGCCGGTTCGCGCACATCGACGCCTCGCACCTGTACGAGCACGTGCACGCCGACATCGAGACCTCGCGCGAGCTGCTGCACCCGCACGGCGTGGTCGCGCTGGACGACTACCGCTCGGCGCACTGTCCCGGCGTGGCCGCCGCCGTCTGGCAGGCGGTCACCTCCGGCGGGCTGCACGCGATCTGCGTGACCGAGAGCAAGATGTACGCCACCTGGGGGGATCCGGCCGAGATCCGCGCGGAGCTGCTGGCGTACGTGTCGGGCCGCGCCGACCTGTGGCACGAGGTGCAGACGGTGGCGGGCGCGCCGCTGCTGCGGGTCAAGGGCGACCGGGACCGTACGGTGTCGCCGTCGCAGCCGCCGTCCCGGCACGCGCCCGCCGCCGCACAGGCCCCTGATCAGACCGCAGGCCAGACCGCGGCCCAGACAGCGGCGCAGACCGCGGAGCACGCCGAATCCGCCGCCGCGCGGACCGCGGGGCCCGCCGGGCGGCCCGAGTCGCAGGCCCCGACGGCCGCCTCCCCCGCCGCCCCCGCGCCGCGCCGCTCCCGGGCGCGCCGTCTGCTGGTCAACGTCCTGCCGCCGATCATCACCAAAGCACTTGTACGGATCCGCGACTCGCGACGCGCCGGAGCGTAACCAGCGGCGCGGCCACGCGTTCCCTGGATATAACGGGCACTCCGCGCGAAAGCCATGGGCGCCCGTGCGCCCCTCGCCCCCGTGTCGAACCTGGATGTGCTGTGCCCCGCTTCAGCGTCGTCGTCCCCGTCTACCAGGTGCAGGCGTATCTGCACGCCTGTCTGAAATCCGTGCTCGACCAGTCCTTCGCCGATGTCGAACTGATCGTCGTGGACGACTGCTCCCCCGACGGCAGCGGCGCCATCGCCGACTCGTTCGCGGCCAGGGACGCCCGCGTCGAGGTGCTGCACCTGCCGGAGAACATCGGCCTCGGCCGGGCCCGCAACGCGGGTCTCGCCCGCGCCACCGGCGACTACGTCCTGTTCCTCGACTCCGACGACACCATGGTCCCCGGCTCGCTGGAGGCCGTCGCCGCCCGGATCGAGCGGACCGGCGAGCCGGACGTGCTGGTCTTCGACTACGCCCGCACGTACTGGAACGGCGATGTCCACCGCAATCAGTTCGCGGCGATCCTCAGCGAGACCGGCCCCGAGGTCTGCACGCTGGACGACCGGCCCGAGCTGCTGCGGCTGATCATGGTGGCCTGGAACAAGGCGTACCGCCGCGACTTCATCGAGAAGTCCGACATCGCCTTCCCCTCGGGCTACTACGAGGACACCCCGTGGACGTACCCGGTGCTGATGGCCGCCGGGTCGATCGCGCTGCTCGACCGGGTCTGCGTGCACTACCGGCAGCGGCGCGGCAGCGGCATCCTGCACACCACCAGCCGGCGGCACTTCGACATCTTCAAGCAGTACGACCTGCTGTTCGCGTTCCTCGACAGCCACCCGGAGCTGGAGCGGTGGCGGCCGGTACTCTTCCGCCGGATACTGGATCACCTCACCACCGTCTTCAACTTCCCCGACCGGCTGCCGAATTCGTCGCGCCCGGAGTACTTCCGCCGCTGCCGTGCCCAGTACCGGCGGCTGCGGCCGAGCGGTTTCCGGGCCAGTCCCACCGGCCGCAGCGGGGTGCGGTACCTGCTGGTCGCGCTGGGCGCGCGGCGCACCTTCCAGGCGCTCGGCCGGGCGCACCGGCTACGGCTGCGCGCCACCCACCGGGCGAGGGCGCTGTACGGCAGGCTGCGGACGACGGCGCTGCACGCGCACTACCGGGTGCAGCGGCGGCGCGCGCTCGACCCGGACCTGGCGGTGTTCTCCGCGTACTGGGACCGCGGCTACTCCTGCAATCCGGCGGCCGTCGAGGAGCGGCTGCGCGAACTGGCGCCGCACATGCGGACCGCGTGGGTGACCACCGCGGAGCACGCGCACACCCTGCCGCCGGGCGTACGGCGCCTGGAGCCGGGCTCCGCCGCGTACTGGACGGCGCTGGCCCGCGCCTCGTACCTGGTCAGCAACGTCAACTTCCACCGCAGGTACGCCAAGCGGCCCGGCCAGATCAATGTGCAGACCCACCACGGCACGCCGCTCAAGCACATGGGCATCGACCTCCAGGAGCACCCGGCCGCCGCGGGCACCACCGACTTCGAGCGGATGCTGCGGCACGTCGACCGCTGGGACTACAGCCTCTCGGCGAGCCGCCACTCCACGCTGGTCTGGGAGCGCGCCTACCCGTCGGGCTTCACGGCCCTGGAGTACGGCCAGCCGCGCACCGACATCTTCCACCGGGCCACCGCGCGCGACGTGCTGCGGCTGCGCGACGAACTCGGCATCCCGCGCGAGAGCACCGCCTTCCTCTACGCGCCCACGCACCGCGACTACCAGCGCGGTTACCGGCCCGCGCTCGACCTGGCGCGGATGGCCGACGCGCTGGGCCCCGACGTGGTGCTGCTGCGCCGCACCCACCACTTCTACCCGCCGGGCGACCCGCGCGACGGTCTGGACGACCGGGCCCCGCACCCGCGGGTCATCGACGTGTCGGGGCACCCGTCGGCGGAGGAGCTGTGCCTGGCCTCGGACGGCCTGATCACCGACTACTCGTCGCTGATGTTCGACTACGCGGGCCTCGACCGGCCGATCGTGCTGCACGCCGCGGACTGGGAGACCTACCGGGCCACCCGCGGCGCGTACTTCGACATCACCGCGCACCCGCCGGGCCTGGTGGCGCGCGGCGAGGACGAGTTGACCGACATCCTCGCCACGGGGGCCTGGCGCGGCCCGCGTTCGGCCGAACTGCGGGCCGCCTTCCGGCGCCGGTTCTGTCCCTACGACGACGGGCTCGCCGCCGAGCGCGTGGTGCGCCGGGTGTTCCTGCGCGAGGACGGCGGGCTGCCGCCCGTGATCCCGCCGGAGGACCGGCACCTGGCCCCGCCGCCGTCCCGCGCCCGCGCGCTGGCCCCGCTCGCGGCGGACGCCTCCGATCCGTCCGGCCCGCCGCCGCTGGAGCCCTCGGGTCCCGACCCGCGCAGCCTGTAGCGGCCCCAAGGGCCCCGGCGGCGCGGGCGGTTCACCCGGTCGGGCCGCTCCCGCGGGCCGGGCGGTTCACGCGGGCCCGGCGGTTCACGCGATCGGCCTTGGCTCCAGCGGCTCCCGCGCCTCAGCCGAGCGGGACCGCCGGGCGCTCCCCCGCCGGTCCCGCCGTCGGGTCGGCGTCCCGCGCACCGGCCGGGGCCGGGGCGGGACGGCGGTCCTGGAGCGGGCGGTACGGCAGCAGCGAGGGCTCGCCGAGCAGCACCCGGCGCACCACGCGCTCGGCGGCGAGCCCGTCGTCGTACGCGCAGAACCGCTGCCGGAAGGCGGTCCGCAGCGCCGCCGCCTCGGGGCCGCGCCACGCCCCCGAGCGGAAAGCGCGGGCCAGTCCCGCCTCGTCGCCCGCCACCACGCCCGGCGTCTCGCCGTGCCGCCCGGACAGCAGGTCGAAGTAGACGCCGCGGGCGGCGCGGTACGCCTCCCAGTCGGCGGCGTGCACGACGATCGGCCGGTCGAGGTTGGCGTAGTCGAACATCAGCGAGGAGAAGTCGCAGAGCAACGCGTCGGAGGCGAGGCTCAGTTCCTCGACGGACGGGTGCTGCGAGACGTCCATGATGGTGCCCGCCGCGTGCAGCGCCTCGAGCGCGTCGTTCTGCCCGTAGAAGTAGTGGGCGCGGACCATCAGCGTGTAGCCGGGGCCCAGTTCGCGGCAGAGCCGTTCCAGGTCGAGCGGGACGACGAAGGTCCGCTGGTAGTCGCGGTGGGTGGGCGCGTAGAGGATCGCGGTGGTGCCGGGGGCCAGGCCCAGGCTCTCGCGGGCGCGGCGGACCTCGTCGGCGCCCGCGGTGTGGAACACGTCGTTGCGCGGATAGCCGCTGGGCAGCGTCTCGTAGCCGCTGGGGTAGACCCGCTCCCAGACCTCCGCGGAGTGCTGGTTGGCGGCCAGCGAGAAGTCCCACTGGTCGGCGTGGTCGAGCAGGCGGCCGAAGCTCATGCCCTTGCCGACGGCCGGGCGGGCGCGCAGGTCCATGCCCATGTGCTTGAGCGGTGTGCCGTGGTGGGTCTGGAGGTAGACCTGCTCGGGGCGCTTGACGACCTGGCCGGTGAAGTTGGCGTTGTTCACCAGGTACTTGGCGCGGGCCAGCACGTCCCAGTAGCGGCGGGAGTTGACCACGACGTGGTCGACGCCGGGCGGCATCGCCTCGCGGTCCTTCTTGTTGACCACCCACACCCCGCGCAGGTGCGGGGCGATCTCCTGGGCCTTGTAGTAGACGGCCGCCGGGTTGCAGGACACCCCGCGGTTCCAATAGGCCGCGTAGACCACAAGGTTGGGGGCGACGGGGCGGCGCAGCCGCAGCCGGTAGTAGCGCTGGTAGACCGCGCGGCCCAGCGCGTTCTTGCGTGCCCTGATCCGGCGGGCCAGTTTGCGCGTCCACGCCTGGCCGCCGAGCGCCGCGCGGTAGCGGCCGTAGCTGCCGGTGCCCGCGGCCCGCAGCCAGCGGCCCTCGTTGCTGTCGGGCGCGGTCCAGCCCGCGGGCCGGTAGCGGCCCAGCAGCCGTCCCGCGCGGCGCACGTACTCAGGCCGGGCGTCGGGCGTCAGCGGCGAGCCGTCCTCGCCGACGGCCGCGAGCAGGACGGCCATCCGCCCGTACAGCGCGGCGCGTTGCTCCCGCTTGCGGTCCTCGGCCTCGTCACCGCCGTCGATCTCGGCGAACAGCGCCTCGTACCGGTCGAGTACGGCCAGGTGGTGGCGGCCGGGCGTGGTGCCGACGCTGATCCCGCGCCGCTTGCGCCAGCGCACGCCGACCCGGTCCAGGCACGCGATGCCGGTGGCGGCGAGCAGGACGCGGGAGGCGACGGCGACGTCCTCGTACGCGCCCTCGCCGAAGCGGAAGCCGCGCTCCTCCCAGAAGGCGCGGCGCAGCAGCCGGTTCCAGACCGCGGGGTAGGTGCCCAGGCACTCGGGGCGGTCGGACGCGGTGAAGACGGAGTCGCCCGCCTCGCCGAGGAAGTCGGCGTCGTCGCTCTCCTGGATGTTCTCCCAGACGGTGAAGCGCTCGTGGTCGAAGAGCAGCACATCGGGGTCGCCGGTGGCGCGCAGCCGGGCGTCCGCGGCGGCCAGCGTGCCGGGCGTCATCAGGTCGTCGGCGTCCAGGAAGAGCAGGTAGTCGCCGGTCGCGAGGGCCGCGCCCGCGTCGCGCGCCGGTCCCGTGCCGCCGGTGCGATCCAGCCGCAGCGGCTTGACCCGCGGGTCGGCGGCGGCGAATTCGGCGATGATCGCGCCGCTCGCGTCCGGTGAGGCGTCGTCGACGGCGACGACCTCGACGTCGGTGAAGGACTGCCCGAGCACCGACTCCAGACAGGCGCGCAGGAAGCCCTGGGCGCGGTGGACGGGGACGACGACGGTGATTCGGGGCATGACCATCCTGGACAGATCGAGACGTACCGGTACGGGATAGCGTCCGAGCGTACCAACCGGACACCCTGCGGCGGTTCACCCTTTCGCTCGTTCGGCTCACTCGCGGTGACCGCAAGGCCCTTCGGCGAGTTGAAGGAACGGCATTCGCATGCCGTCGTGCATGTGCCGTCGCGCGCGTGCCGTCATCCGTATGCCGTCGCCGTCCCGGAAGGACCGTTGCCCGCCATGACGCCCCGCCTCACTGTCGTCGTCCCCGTCTACAACGTCGAGCAGTATCTGGAGGAGTGCCTGCGGTCGATCGCGGCGCAGACCTTCACCGACCTCGATGTGGTGATGGTCGACGACGGATCGACGGACTCGGGCCCCGAGCTGGCCCAGGCGTTCGCCGACCGCGACCCGCGCTTCCGGCTGGTCGCGCAGCCCAACGGCGGCCTCGGCCACGCCCGCAACACCGGGGCGCGGAACGCGGCGCCGCAGACGTCGTACCTGACCTTCGTGGACAGCGACGACGTGCTGCCGCCGCGCGCGTACGAGAAGCTGGTCGGCCTGCTCGACCAGTCGGGCTCCGACTTCGCGACCGGCAACGTCTACCGGCTCACCACGCAGGGCCGCAGCCAGGCGTGGCAGCACCGGGGCATGGACAAGACCGTGCGGCGCACGCACATCACCCGTGACCTGGGCCTGCTGTCCGACCGGGTGGCGTGGAACAAGGTCTTCCGCCGCTCCTTCTGGGATAAGCACCAACTGGCCTTCCCCGAGGGCGTGCTGTACGAGGACACGCCGCTGACCATTCCGGCGCACTTCCTCGCCGACGCCGTGGACGTGCTGCACGAGCACGTCTACTACTGGCGGATCCGCGAGGGCTCGATCACCCGCCGCCGCACCGACGTCAAGGGCGTACGCGACCGGATCGCGGCGGTCGACGGGGTCTCGCGGTTCCTGGCCGACCCGGCCAACACCCGCTGGAGCAAGCACAAGCGGGACTACGACCGGTCGGTGCTCACCGACGACCTGCTGTACTTCATCGAGGCCCTGCCGATGGCGGGACCGGAATACCACCAGGTCTTCCTCGACCGCGTCCGCGACTACCTCGGCCGCGTCGACCCGACGCTCTTCCCCGCGCTGCCCGCCGAACTGCGCATCCGCTGGGAGCTGATCAGGGAAGGGCGGCTGGCGGACCTGCTGGAGGTGCTGGCGCACGAACAGCACGGCGGGCGCACCGTGTTCGACATCGCGGGGCCGCCGCTGCGCAAGCGCGCGGTGGTCGTGCGCGGCGACGGTTCGCCCGTGCCGCTGCCGCGCGCGGTGACCGCCATCGGCACGAAGGACCTGCCGGTGGTCGCCCGGCTCAGCCAACTGGAGTGGTGCGACGGCAAGTTGATCCTCCGGGGCCACGCGTATGTGCGCAATGTGGACGCGGGCGCGCGCCGTACCTCGCTCAAGACGGCCGTGCTGATGTCCGGGCGCCGCAAGCTGCTGCTGCCGGTGCGGACCGTGCGGGTCCCCGAAGTGACCGACGGCGGACCGCAGGAGCGGCACTCGTACGACTGGTCCGGCTTCGAGATCACCGTCGACCCCAAGCGGCTGCGGGGCAAGGAGGGCTGGACGGCCGGGCAGTGGCGGCTCGGGATCGTCGTGGCGGCGGGCTCGGTGGTCCGCCCCGCCGCGCCGCGCGCCGACGACGCGGGCGCCGGGTCCTCGCCCGTCCCCTTCCCGCTGGACGACGACACCCGGCTCGTGCCCTGGTACAAGGACGGCCGGCTGCACCTGTCGGTCGAGCCGGTCACCCGCCGGATCACCGGTCACCGGGCGGACGGCGACGGCGGGGTCGTCTTCGGGATCGCCGTCCGCGACCGCAAGCCCCCGGTTGCGCTGCGGGCCACGCAGCAGACGACGGGCGCGGCCTTCGACTACCCGCTGACCGCCGACGCGGAGAGCACCGGCATCGACGGCTGGACGCGGCTGACGGCGCGCCTGGTCCTGGCCGACCTCGCGGGGGCGCGGCCCGACGTCGAGGGGCTGCCCAAGGAGGTCGCGCCGGAGACGGCCGCGGCCTGGTCGTTCGAGGCGGTCTTCGCCGACGGCGGCACCGCGCGGATCGCCGCCGACGGGCCGCTGCCGCAGGGGCGTTACGACCTCGGCGGCGACGCGCTGCTGGCCGGGGCCCGGCGCGAGCTGGTCGTCGACGCCACCGCGGCGGGCAATCTGCTGCTGCGCGACCGTACGCCCCAGCCGCTGGCCACCCATGTGGCGCGCGCCACCAACGGCACCCTCCTGGTCACCGGTGAACTCCCCGCCGACACCCCGCCCCCGGCCCGGCTGGTCCTGCGGCACGGCACGTACGCGGCCGAGGTCGGCGTCGAGGTGACGCTGGCGGCCAAGGGCGCGGACTCCGCTGCCGCCGAGGCGGCGGGGGCCGGGGCCGCCGGGGCCGCTGCGGCAGCGGGGGACGACGCCCCGGTCGCGGCGGGAACCCCGGCGCAGGCCGTGGCGGGAACGGCGTCTGCCGTGGCGGCGGAGGGAGCCGCGGGGCGGGGCCCGGCCGGCCCCGTACGCCGGTTCAGCGCCGCGCTGGACGTGTCGGCGCTGCCGCACGCCGGGCGCTGGTATCTGCACCTGCGGGCGGCGGACGGCGGCGACGCCCCGGTGCGGATCGCGCGGGAGGCGTTCGCCGAGCTGCCGCTGCGGCTCCCGGCGGCGCCGGGCGCGCGGCCGGTGACGGTCGACCGACGGTTCCACGACCACCTGTTCGTGGCGGCCGGATCGCCCGTGCCCGCGGCGGACCGCGGCCCGTACCGGCAGCGGATGCTGCGCGAGCGGCGCTACCCGGTGCTGCTGCGCCGCCCGTTGACCGACACCGTCCTCTACAGCAGCTTCGACGGCCGCGACTGCGCGGACTCGCCGCGCGCCGTCCACGACGAACTGGTGCGCAGGGGCGTCCCGTTCGACCATGTGTGGGTGGTGCGCGACCACACCGTGGCGGTGCCCGCGACCGCCCGCGCGGTGCTGCGCGGCAGCGACGACTGGTACGAGGCGCTGGCCCGCGGCCGCCATGTGGTGACCAACACGCATCTGCCCGCGTGGTTCCGCCGCCGCGAGGGCCAGCGGGTCGTCCAGACCTGGCACGGCGCGCCCGTGAAGCGTATCGGCCAGGACCTGGCGGGCACGCTGTGCGCCGACCTCACCCACATGTGGCCGCAGCCGAGCCTCGGCCACCAGTGGAGCGTGCTGCTCTCCCCCAACTCGCAGAGCACCCCGGCCCTGCGCCGCGCCCTCGACTTCGACGGCGAGGTCGCCGAGACCGGGCTGCCCCGCACCGACCTGCTCAGCGGCGAGGACCGCGACAAGGTGCGCGAGGAGGTACGGGCCAGGCTCGGCCTGCCGCCCGGCCGCACGGTCGTGCTGTACGCGCCGACGGTCCGCGACGACGAGGCGTACGACGCCGAGCACGCCCGGCTGCACCTGCCGCTCGACCTGGCGGCGATGGCGGCGGAGCTGACCACCAGCCATGTGCTGCTGGTCCGCTCGCACCCGCTGGTCGCCGACACCCTCCCGGCGGTGCCCGGCGGCTTCGTGCGGGACGTCTCCGCCCACCCCGACCTCGCGGAGCTGCTGCTCGTCGCCGATGTGCTGGTCACCGACTACTCCTCGGTGCTCGCCGACTTCGCGGTCACCGGCCGCCCGGTGCTGCTGTTCACGCCCGACCTGCCGCACTACCGCGACACGCTGCGCGGCTTCACCTTCGACTACGAGGCCCAGGCGCCGGGGCCGCTGCTGCGCACCACGGACGAGCTGACCGCCGCGCTGCGCGACCCGGAGGCCGCCGTCCGGGGCCGCGCCGACGCCTACGCGGCCTTCCGCGCCGCCTTCTGCCACCTGGACGACGGAGGGGCCGCCGCCCGCGTGGCGGACCTGATGCTCGGCTGACCCCCTGACACCCTGACCGAACCGCCGCCGGAACACGGAGCTTGTCATGACATCGAGCGAATTGGCCCCCGCCGCACACCCGCCGCGGCCGCACGACCGCACCCTCCTCAAGGCCGCGCCTTGCCGTCACTGACGACCGGAGAGGTCACCGCGGGCGACGGCGCGGGCGACGAGCCGGGGGCCGGTACGGCCGACGGCGCCGCGGTCGCGGCCGGGCGGGCCGGTCTGCCCGCCCGGCTGCTGGAGCGGGCGCGGGCCTGGCGGGTGACGCCGTACGCCGTCGTCGGGACGCTCTTCTGGCTGGTGGTCGCCGCGGCGGCCTGGCGTACGCCGATCGCCTCGGACTTCGGGCAGCACGCCTCGGCGGTGGAGCGGGTCAAGGCCGACTGGCGGCACCCGGCCAATCCGCTGCTCGACCTGCCGGGCACCGGCAGCCCGTACTTCTCGCCGTACATCGTGGCGCTCGGCCTGATCGCGCGGGCCACCGGCGCCGCCGGGCGGGAGGTCGTGCGCTGGTGCGGCCCGGTGAATCTGGCGGTGCTGGTCACCGGCGTCGGCGTGTACGCGCGGACGCTGAGCAGACGGCCGATGGCGCCGGTCTACGCGCTGCTGGCCTTCACCCTGCTGTGGGGCGTGCAGGGCAAAGAGTGGAGCGGATTTTGCGGGGTGTGGTCGCTGACCCGCGGCGCCTCGTACCCGAGCGCCTTCGCGGTCGGCGTCACCTTCCACCTGTGGGCGCTCACCGACCGGCTGGCGCGCCGGCGTACCACCGGCTGGGCCGGTTACGCCCTGCTCGGGGTGGCCTGCGGGCTGCTGCTGCTCATCCACCCGATCACCGCGCTGGCCGCGGCCGTCGGGATCGTGGCGGTGCTGACGGCCCGGCAGCGCGGCTGGTCGCGGCGGGTGACGGCCCGCTGGCTGCTGGCGGGCGCGCTCGCGCTGCTGGTGGCCGTGGCGTGGCCGTACTACGACGTGTTCTCGCTGGCCGGTGACACCACGGTCGACGCGGTGCACAAGCGGCTCTACATCCACCCCTGGCAGTGGTACGGGCTGGCGCTCGTCGGCCTCCCGCCGCTGCTGCTGCGCGCCCGGCGCGGCGTCCGCGACCCGCTGGTCCTGATGTTCGCCGCCTTCTGCCTGATCGTCGCCTACGGGTGGGTGAGCGGGCACTACACCTACGGGCGGGTCTTCGCGCTGCTGCTCGTGCCGCCGCAGTTCGCGCTCGCCGTGGAACTGGCCTCGATCCCGCCGTGGACCCGGCTGCGCGCGGTGCTCGCGCCCGTGGCCGCCGTCGCGCTCTGCTTCGGCGTGGCCGCGCAGATCGGCGCCGTCGTGCCGCAGCGCTTCCTGCCGGTGACCGTCGACCACCCGGTGCGCTGGCCGGGGTACGGCTGGGCCGCGGACCGCATGCCCGCCGACGCGGTGGTCCTCACCGACGGGTACTACGCCACGCACGTCCTGCCCGCCTACGGCTTCTTCCTGGTCGCCCCCACCTGGCCCGACCCGTCCACCCCGGCCGCCGAACGCGACCGCAGATTCGCCGCCGTGCGCACGTATCTGGACCCGAAGTCGACGGCGGCGCAGCGCGCCGCGGTCCAACGGCGGTACGGGGTCGGCTGGTTGCTGCTGACGAAATATCAGAAGGTGCCGCCTGGCGGGACCTTGGTGGCGACGGGGACCAGGACGAGTGACCGGCTGGTGCGGCTGGCGCCGGTGCCGGGCGAGTCGTGAGGCGGATACGGGGCGCGGCCCGATGCTGTTCCGGCCTCCGGCCCTGGGCCGTCCTCGGCGGGTGATGTCACCGAACGGCACCAAGGCGTCAGCGGGTTCGATACGACGTCCGCGCCTCGTACACACCCCCGGTAGCATCGTGCCCCGTTCGCCTACCGGGGGGTGCCCGAAATCTCCAGTCACGACAGCAGTTCGAGCGGTGGCCCGGCGCCGGGAGCGGGTGCGGGTCCGGTGCCGGGCGCGGGACCGGGTTCTGATCAGGGTCCGGGCGGGAGTCCGTTACAGGCGCTGGAGCCGCAGGACCCGCGCGAGGTGGCCGGTTACCGGCTGCTGGCCCGGATCGGCGAGGGCGGGATGGGGTCGGTCTACCTCTCGCACACCCGCGGCGGACAGCCGGTCGCGCTGAAGGTGATCCGGCGCGAATACGCGCAGGACGAGGAGTTCAGGCGGCGCTTCCAGCAGGAGGTGCAGTCCGCGCGCCGGGTGCAGGGCTACCACGTGGTGCCGGTCGTCGACCACGACACCACCGGCAACCGGCCCTGGCTGGCGACCAGTTACATTCCGGGGCTGCCGCTGGACGACGCGCTCGCCCGGTACGGGGCGCTGCCGGTGGCCACCGCGCTGCAACTGGTGGGCTGCGCGGCGGAGGCGCTGCGCGCGGTGCACGCGGCGGGCGTCATCCACCGCGACCTCAAACCCAGCAATGTGCTGCTCGGCGCGGGCGGCCCCTGGGTGATCGACTTCGGCATCGCGCGCGCGGCGGACTCCACGCAGCTCACCCGCAGCGGCGGCCTGATCGGCACCCCGCAGTACATGTCGCCCGAGCACGCCAACGGGCACGAACTCACCCCGGCCACCGACCTGTTCTCGCTCGGCCTGATCGCCGCGGTCGCCGCCACCGGACGGCACCCGTACGGCACGGCGGGCGCGATCACGCTCGCCACGCAGATAGCCAACACCGCCGTCCGGCCGCCCGACCTGTCCGGTTACCCCGACGAGCTGCGGACCGTCCTGGAGCGCTGCCTGACCGCGGACCCGGCGGCCCGGCCCACCCCCGCGGAGCTGGCCGAGCTGTGCGAGCGCGGCGCGGGCCGCCCGCTGCGGGACTTCAGCGGCTGGCTGCCGCAGCCGCTCGCGGCCGAGATAGCCCGGCGGGAGGCCGCCGCGGCCCTGCCGCCGGCCCCGGCACCGCCTGCCGCGCCCGCCGCGCCGCCGCACATACCTGCGCCCGCCGTACCGCCCGTCGTACCGCCCGCGATGCCGCAGGGGGCGGTGCGGGCCGCACCGCCCGCCGGGACGGGTGCCGCGCCCTCCGGCCCGTACACGCCGGGCCCGTACACGCCGGGTCCGTACGCGTCAGGCCCGTACACCTCGGGCATGTTCGGGCCGACGAATGTGGACGGCCCCGCGACCGGCGCCCACGGAGCCACCGGCCGCGGGGACGGAAGCGGTCGGGCGAGCGGTCCCGAGAGCGGTCCCGGAGACGGGCAAGGGCGCGGTCCCGGAAACGGCCACGGGCGCGGTCCCGGAAACGGGAACGAGGGGCACGACGGGAACGGGAACGGGCACGACGGGCAGAGCCGGGTCCCCAGCGGCCGGACGCAGAAGGTGATGGCCATCGGCGGCAGCGTCCTGGCCGTGATCCTCGCGGTGACGCTCACCTACGCCTTCACCCACTCCGACGGCAAGGGCGACGACAAGGGCCCGCAGGGCACGTCGCCGCTCGGCGGCGGCCCCGGCACCTCCACCTCCCAGTCCCCCGCTGCCGCTCCGACCACCGGGCCCGCGAGCACCGCCCCGACCGGCTCCCCCGGCGGCTCCTCTGCCGACCCGGGCACACCCGGCGGCGGGCAGCCGCAAGTCATCTTCCAGGACCGCAAGTTCACCATCCGCTCGCCCGCCTGGAACCACGGCACGCATGTGGACCTGGACAGCGCGAGGGTCGAGCCGAACGGCCAGATCGGCGACACCGACGGCTACGAGATCGAGTACCAGGACTGGGCCGACGGCAGCATGCGGTTCCTCACCACCTTCGGCCGGGCCGACGGCACCGACTACCAGGCGTGCAGGAACGGGGTCGGCGCCGACGCGCTGTCCGGCGAGATCTACCGGGGCGACCTCGCCAAGGACACGTACATCGCCAAGGGCACGGTGCTGTGCACGGTGACCTCGGAGGGCAATCTGGCCATGCTGAAGGTCACCGACGTCACGCCGTCCGGCAACATGATGACCGACCCGATGCCGACGTACTCCACGCTGCTGACGGTATGGAAGATGCCGGACGCGCCCACGCCGTAGCGCGGTCGGGCCCGGCAGGCGGGCACTTGCGCACAAGTGCCGCCCACCGGGCCCGCGTTCAGCCGGACCGCCGCGCACGCACCGCCGCGACCGTACGGCCCAGCGGTGCGTACGGCTCAGCGGTGCGTGCGCAGCAGCGTACGGAAGGTCCGCATCGCCACCGACAGACTCGCCAGGTCGAACTCCTCGGCGCCCTGGATCTCCTCAAGGGTGGTGCGGGCGCGGCCGATCAGCCCCGCGTTCTGCTCCTCCCACGCCGTGTAGCGCTGCTCGGGCGTGGACCCCTCGGGGCCCGCCGTCAGCACGTCGGCGGTGAGTGCCGCGTGGGCCGCGAAGAGGTCCTCGCGGATGGCGGCGCGGGCCATGGACTGCCAGCGGTCGGCGCGCGGCAGCAGGATGATCCGGTCCAGGAGCTGCGTGATCCCCAGCCGGTCGGCGAGGTCGAAGTAGACCTCGGCGACGTCCAGCGGCTCCTTGCCGGTGCGGTCCGCGACGTCGACGATGTCGAGCGCCGGGAAGGCCGCGGAGAATCCGGCGACCCGGGTGGCCAGTTCGTCCGGCACCCCCGCCGCGGTCAGCTCGTCGCGCAGCGACCGGTACCAGTCCGCGTCCGCGCCGCGCAGCAGCTTGGGCTGGTGGGACCAGACCGCGGCGACGCCCTCGGCGAAGAAGTCGATGGTCTCGGCGATCTGGAGCGGCTGGAGCCGGTTGTTGAGCAGCCAGCGGGTGGCGCGCTCGACCAGCCGCCGCGAGTGCAGCCTGATCCGGGTCTGCACGTCGGCGGCGACGATGTTGTCCAGCGCCTCCACCGCGTCCCAGATCTCGGCGAGACCGAAGATCGCGCGGGCGGCCGTGTGGGCCCGCACGATCTCCTCCGTGGTGGCGCCGATCTCCTCGCGGAAGCGGTGCAGGAAGGTCGTGCCGCCGGAGTTCACCGTGTCGTTGACCAGGACAGTCGTGATGATCTCGCGGTGCAGCGCGTGGTTGTCGATCTGCCGCTCGAAGCGCTCCCGCAGCGGCACGGGGAAGTACGCGTGCAGCAGGGAGCGCAGGTACGGGTCGTCGGGCAGTTCGGTGTGGACCAGTTCCTCGGCCGTGGTGATCTTGGCGTAGGCGAGGATCACCGCCAACTCCGGCTGCGTCAGGCCCTGTCCGGCCGCCAGCCGCTCGCGGATCTGCCGGTCGGTCGGCAGGAACTCCAGCGCCCGGTCCAGGTGGCCGTCGCGCACCAGGCGGCGGATGAACCGCTGGTGGGCGTGGAGCAGACTCGGGGCCTGCTCCATGCTGTTGGCGAGCGAGACGTTCTGCGCGTAGTTGTTGCGCAGCACCAGGTCGCCGACCTCGTGGGTCATCTCCGCGAGCAGCGAATTGCGCTGCTTGACGGTCATGTCCCCTTCGGCGACGACGCTGTTGAGCAGGATCTTGATGTTGACCTCGTGGTCCGATGCGTCCACACCCGCGCTGTTGTCGATCGCGTCGGTGTTGATGTGGCCGCCGGTCCCCTCCGGGCCGCCGTTCAGGGCGAATTCGATCCGGCCGAGCTGGGTGAAGCCCAGATTGCCGCCCTCGCCGACGACCTTGACCCGCAGTTCCGCGCCGTCGATCCGGATCGCGTCGTTGGCCTTGTCGCCGACGTCGGCCTGCGACTCGGTGGACGCCTTGACGTAGGTGCCGATGCCGCCGTTCCACAGCAGGTCCACCGGGGCCTGGAGGATCGCCTTCATCAGCTCGGCCGGGGTGATCTTCGCGGTGGCGGTCTCGATGCCGAGCGCCTTGCGGATCTGCGCGTTGAGCGGGATCGCCTTGGCGGTACGGGGGAAGATCCCGCCGCCCGACGACAGCAGCTTGGTGTCGTAGTCGGCCCAACTGCTGCGCGGCAGCTCGAAGATGCGGCGCCGCTCGGCGTAGGAGGTGGCCGCGTCCGGCTTCGGGTCGAGGAAGATGTGCCGGTGGTCGAAGGCCGCGACCAGCCGGATGTGCTCCGACAGCAGCATGCCGTTGCCGAACACGTCACCGGACATGTCGCCGATGCCGACGACGGTGAAGTCCTCTTCCTGGGTGTTGACGCCCATCTCGCGGAAGTGCCGCTTCACCGACTCCCAGGCGCCGCTGGAGGTGATGGCCATCTTCTTGTGGTCGTAGCCGACCGAGCCGCCGGAGGCGAAGGCGTCGCCGAGCCAGAAGCCGTACGACACCGCGACCTCGTTGGCGATGTCGGAGAACGACGCGGTGCCCTTGTCCGCGGCGACGACCAGATACGTGTCGTCCTCGTCGTGCCTGACCACGTCCGTCGGCGGCACGACCTCGCCGCCGACGAGATTGTCGGTGATGTCGAGCAGGCCGGAGATGAACGTCTTGTACGAGGCGATGCCCTCGGCCAGCCAGGCGTCGCGGTCGGCTGCCGGGTCGGGCAGCCGCTTGCCGACGAAGCCGCCCTTCGCGCCGACCGGCACGATGACGGTGTTCTTCACCATCTGCGCCTTGACCAGGCCCAGCACCTCGGTACGGAAGTCCTCGCGCCGGTCGGACCAGCGCAGACCGCCGCGGGCGACCTTGCCGAACCGCAGGTGGACGCCCTCGACCCGCGGGGAGTACACCCAGATCTCGAACGCCGGGCGGGGCGCGGGCAGTTCGGGGATGGCCTGCGGGTCGAACTTCATCGACAGGTAGTCGTGCGGCTGCCCGTCGTCGCGGCGCTGGAAGTAGTTGGTGCGCAGCGTCGCCTTGATCAGGGTGAGGAAGGCCCGCAGGATGCGGTCCTCGTCGAGGCTGGCGACCTGGTCGAGCGCGCCGTCCAGCTCCTCCAGCAGCCCGTCGGTCAGCTCGCTGCCGGCCCGCTGGTGGTCCGGCGAGAAGCGGGCCTGGAAGAGGTTGACCAGCAGCCGGGTGGTGTGGACGTTGGTACGGAGGGTGTCCTCCATGTAGTCCTGGCTGAAGGTGGACCCGGCCTGCCGCAGGTACTTGGCGTACGCGCGCAGCACCATCGCCTCGCGCCACTCCAGACCGGCGCGCAGCACCAGGGAGTTGAAGCCGTCGTTCTCCGCCTTGTCGGTCCAGGTCGCGGCGAAGGCCGCCTGGAACCGCTCGCGGGCGTCGTCGCCGAGGTCGCCGAGGCTGGGGTCCAGGCGCAGCCCGAAGTCGTAGACCCAGGCGCGGGTCTGGTCCGAGCGGCGCAGTTCGTACGGCCGCTCGTCGACGACCTCGACGCCGAGCCGCTGGAGCACCGGCAGGACGGCGGACAGCGAGACGGGCGCGCCGGTGCGGTAGATCTTGAAGCGGCGCTCGTCGCTGGCGCCGCCGACCGGCTCGTACAGGCTGAGGGTGAAGTCGTCGGCGCCCAGGCCCTCGATGTGCTGGAGGTCGGCGACGGCGACGCGCGGTGCGAAGTCGGCGCGGTAGCCGTCGGGGAACGCGTGCGCGTACCGCCGGGTCAGCTCGGCCGCGCGCTCCTCGCCGCACTCGGCGGTCAGCGCCTCGCCGAAGCCGTCGGCCCAGGAGCGGGTGGCGTCGGAGAGCCGGCTCTCGATCCGCTCGACGTCGGCGTCGGTGATGTCGGGCAGCGGCGCGCCGGGTTCGACGCGGATGACGAAGTGCAGCCGGGACAGCACCGATTCGGTGTTCCAGGCGGTGAAGTCGGCGCTTCGGCCGCCCAGTTCGTCCTGGAGGATGTTGGTCAGGCGCAGCCGTACCGCCGTGGTGTAGCGGTCGCGCGGCAGGTAGACCAGCGCCGAGTAGTAGCGGCCGTACTCGTCCTGCCGCAGGAACAGCCGCAGCTTCCGGCGCTCCTGGAGGTACAGCACGCTGGTGGCGATGGACCGCAGCTCGTCGGCGGGGGTCTGGAACAGCTCGTCGCGCGGGTACGTCTCCAGGATCTGGAGCAGGTCGCGGCCGTCGTGGCTGTGGGCGGTGAATCCGGCGCCTTCGAGGACTTCCTCGACCTTGCGGCGGACCACCGGGACCCGGCGGATCGACTCGGTGTAGGCGGTGGAGGAGAACAGGCCGAGGAAGCGGCGCTCGCCGATCACATTGCCCTCGGCGTCGAACTTCTTCACGCCGACGTAGTCCAGATACGAGGGACGGTGCACGGTGGAGCGGCTGTTGGCCTTGGTGAGGATCAGCAGCCGGTGTTCGCGGGCCTTGGCGCGGGCGTCGGCGGGCAGCCTGCTGAACGACGGGGAGCCGGGGTGCCCGAGGTGGGTGTGGTGGCCCGGGTCGGTGCCGTCGGTGCCGGGGTGCACCGGGTCGGAGCGCAGGATGCCGAGACCGGTGCCGGGGACGGCGACCAGCACGTCCTCGGTGGAGCCGTCGGGCTCGGTGTCGGTGGTCAGCTCGTACTCGCGGTAGCCGAGGAAGGTGAAGTGGTCGTCGTTGAGCCAGCGCAGCAGCTCGACGGCCTCGCTGACCTCGCGCTCGGGCAGCGGCGGCGGGGTCGCGGACAGCTCGTCGGCGATGCGCTTGGTGGACTCGCGCATCTTCGCCCAGTCCTCGACGGACTCGCGGACGTCGGAGAGCACGCGGCGCAGGTCCGCGGTGATCTCCTTGAGGTCGGCGCGGTCGGTCTCGCGGTCGATCTCGACGTGGATCCAGGACTCGACCAGCACGTCGTGCGGGAGCGAGCCGTCCTCGGGTCCGCACCCCGGGGCGACGATCTCCAGCAGCTTGCCGGTCACGTCGCGGCGGACCAGGAACTGCGGGTGGAAGACGACGTGGATGCCGCGGTCGGCCTGGGTGAGCGCGTTGGTGACCGAGTCGACGAGGAAGGGCATGTCGTCGGTCACGACCTGGACGACGGTGTGGCTGGACTGCCAGCCGTTCTCCTCGACGGTGGGGGTGTGCACCCGGACGCTGGCACTGCCCTGCGGGCGTACCTCCGCGAGCCGGTAGTGGGAGACTGCCGCGCCGAAGACGTCGACCGGATTGCGGTCGTTGAGGTCCTCGGGTGCGCTGTGCAGGTAGTAACCCCGGAGGAACGCCGTCAGCGCCTCTGTGTCGCGGCCCTGGCCGGGTAGTCCCCCCGTCTGGCTGTTCTCAGCGACCTTGGCTGCTCGTTCCAGCAGTTCGGCCTTGGCTTCGTCCAGCTTGGTCTGCATGTCCTCTGACTCCTGTCGCGCGCCATTGCGTGACGTCGGGTGATGGCAGGACGTCACGTGACGCGGGGTATCCGCTACGGGACGACGCTATGCCGGAAGAGGGGTCCGCCGTGCCCGTACGCACGCGGTGGCCCCTGATGAACTGATCAACGTTGATCACGCCGCAAGGCTATCGCTCGCTCACGGGTGCCTGTCAGGAGACGTCTTCGTACAAATGCACTGCACACCTTTGGCCCCTCTGGACAGGAACCGGGCGGGAACAGGACCGGGACGAGACGGCGAACAGTCGATGCGGAGGTGATGATTCCGGCGTTGGAGCGGGGCACGGACCGGGCCCGAGCGTCGATTCGGGAGCCCGGCGGCAGGGCCTGTCCGGCGGACAGGCTCTAGCCCGCGGCTATTCGCTCGGCTTCCACGACGGCGGCGGCGAGGCTGTCGACCACCGGCACCCCGGCGCTCTCCAGGCTGGCGCGGCTGTGCGAGCCGCCGGTGTACAGCACGGCGTGCGCGCCGACGTGGGCGGCGGCCACCGCGTCGTCGAGAGCGTCACCGATCACCACGATCCGGCCGGGGTCGGCGGCGACGTCGGCGAGCGCGGCGAGGTGGCGGGCCATCTGCGCGGCCTTGCCCTGATTGGAGGGGCCGGTACGGCCGTCCACCCGGACGAAGTGCTCCATGATGCCGTGCGAGGTCACCACGGGCAGCAGATTGTCCTGCGGGGCGAGCGAGCACAGCGACTGCGTGAGCCCGGCGGCCCGGCGCGCGGCCAGCAGCTCGGCCGCGCCCTCGGCGAGGCCGCAGCGGCCGGCCAGCGCCCAGTAGTGGCGGTGGAAGGCGGCGTCCATCACCTCCCACTCGGCGTCGGTCGGCAGCCGTCCCATCAGCCGCTCGTAGAACCGGGGCACGGGCACGCAGTACAGCTCCTGGTACCGCTCCAGGGTGATCGGGGCCAGGCCCAGCTCGGCGAACGAGGCGTTCGTCGCCTCGATCACCGCGTCGATGTCGTGGAAAAGGGTGCCGTTCCAGTCCCACACCAGATGCGTGCCTACGGAATGCGTGCTCACTCCACGAACCGTACTCGCGGGGTGTGACAGCCCGGTGCCCGAGGGTGGGGTCCCGGCCACGCGGGGCCGCCGTACGACCGGGCGGGGGCCGAACGGATTCAGCCGATCAGGTGCCCGGGCGGTCGGATGCCGGGGCGCTCACGCGGTCGGGCGCTCAGCCGGTCGGACGCTCGGGTCCTCGCGCGCCGGGGTCAGGAGATGAGGTTGGGGATCTCCTGCGTCGCGTACCAGAGCAGGTCGTGGTCCTCGGCGCCGTCCACGGTGAACTGCGCGTCGTCGTCGCCCATGTCGGCCGCGCCCACGGCCGCCGCGGCGGCCGTCACATCGGTCCGCGCGTCGTCGGCGTCCACGTGCACCGCGGCCGTCCTGGACAGCGGCACGGCGCGCGCCAGGCGGACCTCGCCGAGCGAGCCGGGGTCCAGGCCGTGGTCCGGGTCGTACGTCACGGCGGCGTCGTCCACGTCCACGGCGACGACCACCCGGCGGCGCGGGGTGTCCGGGTGCACGGCCAGCAGCCGCAGCGACGCCTGGGCGGCGCGGTTGAGGGCCGCGTACTCCAGCTCCTCGATGTCGTCCGAGACGTACCACTCGCGCAGGCTCGGCGTCACCGCGTAGGCGTCCAGCGGTACGGGCCCCAGCTCGCCCGCCTTGTACGCCTCGGCGAGACCGGCCAGGGTCGTTGGAATATAGACGCGCATGGCGTGAAGCATACGTGCGCCACCACGCGAATAGGTGAATTCCTCCGCGCCCTCCGTCGGACGGCACCCCGCTTGCCAGCCCCTCCCCGAGGGCCCTAGAACCGCCCTGTCACCGCCCTACCCGCCAGTAGCGACCACAGGGGAAGCACCCGTGCAGACGACGCCGCCGCAGCCGCCCGTAACCGTGCCCGTACCCGGAACCCCGGCACCTCCCCTGCCCGCTCCACCTCCGCCGCGCGCCGCGGGCGTGGAGCGGCGTACGGCGGGCGGCGCCGGTCCGCCCGGACGCAGAGACAGCCGACGGCCCGGCGGGCGGCCAGGCGGGCGTCCAGGCGCCGCGGCGAGGCCGGCGGGAGGCGCGGCGAGCGGGGGCACCGGCTCGGTTCCGGTCCCGGCGAGGTCCGTGGCGGTCGTGGCGCGGCCGGGGACGGCGCCGCGCCCGCCCGCGCCGCACCTGTGGTTCGCCGGGCGCCTGCTCGACGTGCTGACCGGGCGCAGCCCCGTGACGTCGCTGGCCGGACGCGTCAGGGACGAGGCGTACCAACGGCTGTGGGAGCTGCACGGCGCCCGCGCCGACTGGCGGCTGCGGGCCCGCGGCCGTACCCCCTACGTGTACCGGTGCCGCTGCTTCCGCACCGCGGACGGCGCCCTGGAGGTGGCGGCCGTCGTCGCCCTGGACCAGGACGTCTTCCGCGCCCTGGCCTTCCGGCTCGAACCCTCGGGGCCCGCCGCGCCGCCCTCGGCGGGCTACGGGCAGGCCCGCTGGCGGTGCACGGCGGTCCAGGCGGGCTGACCTCCCGCGGGTGAGCGCCTTGGACGCGGCACGGCCGCGGGGCCGGACCCGTGAGAAAGGGGTCCGGCCCCGCGGCCGTGTCCGGTCGAGCCCGCCCGTAGGCGTTACTTCTTGCGGCGGCGCCCGCCCTTGGCGGCCTTGCGGCGCTCGGCGCGCGTCTGACCCTCCTCGGCGGAACCGCCGTCGGCGGCGTCGACACCCGCGAAGTCGCCCTCGACCACACCGCCCTCGCCGTCCACGGACGGCGCGGAGAAGTGCAGCCGGTCGGCGCGCTTGGGGGCGTCGAGGCCCTTGGCGCGGATCTCCGGCCTGGCGTCCTTGGTCAGCGAAGGCGCCGCGTCCTGCGGGGCGTCGCTGACGGCGGCGTCCACCGGGACCTCCTCGACCTGCTGCTCGACCTGGACCTCCAGGTTGAACAGGTAGCCGACGGACTCCTCCTTGATGCCGTCCATCATGGCGCCGAACATGTCGAAGCCCTCGCGCTGGTACTCCACCAGCGGGTCGCGCTGCGCCATCGCGCGCAGCCCGATGCCCTCCTGGAGGTAGTCCATCTCGTACAGGTGCTCACGCCACTTGCGGTCGAGCACCGACAGCACCACGCGGCGCTCCAGCTCGCGCATGATGTCCTCGGACAGGCTCTTCTCGCGCTCCGCGTACTGCTCGTGGATGTCGTCCTTGACGGACTCCGCGATGAACTCGGCGGTGATCCCGGCCCGGTCGCCCGCCGCGTCCTCCAGCTCCTCGATGGTGACCTTCACCGGGTAGAGCTGCTTGAAGGCGCCCCACAGCCGGTCCAGGTCCCAGTCCTCGGCGAAGCCTTCCTTGGTCTCCGCGTCGATGTACGCGTCGATGGTGTCGTCCATGAAGTGCTGCACCTGCTCGTGCAGGTCCTCGCCCTCCAGGACGCGGCGGCGCTCGCCGTAGATGACCTCGCGCTGCCGGTTGAGCACCTCGTCGTACTTCAGGACGTTCTTGCGGATCTCGAAGTTCTGCTGCTCGACCTGCGACTGGGCCGACGCGATGGCGCGGGTGACCATCTTGTTCTCGATCGGCACGTCGTCCGGCACATTGGCCATCGCCATGACGCGCTCGACCATCTGCGCCTTGAACAGCCGCATGAGGTCGTCGCCGAGCGAGAGGTAGAAGCGGGACTCGCCGGGGTCGCCCTGACGGCCGGACCGGCCGCGGAGCTGGTTGTCGATCCGGCGCGACTCGTGCCGCTCGGTGCCCAGCACGTAGAGCCCGCCGAGGTCGACGACCTCCTCGTGCTCGGCCTTGACGGCCTGCTCGGCACGCTCCAGGGCGTCGGGCAGCGCCGCCGCCCACTCCTCGACGTGCTCGACCGGGTCGAGGCCGCGCTGCCGCAGCTCCGCCTCGGCGAGGTCATCGGGGTTGCCGCCGAGCTTGATGTCGGTGCCGCGGCCGGCCATGTTGGTGGCCACGGTCACGGCGCCCTTGCGGCCCGCCTGCGCGACGATCGACGCCTCACGGTCGTGCTGCTTGGCGTTGAGCACCTCGTGCGGCACGCCGCGCTTGGAGAGCTGCGCCGACAGGTACTCGGACTTCTCGACGGAGACGGTGCCGACCAGGACCGGCTGGCCCTTCTCGTGCTTCTCGACGATGTCCTCGACGACGGCGGCGAACTTCGCCTCTTCCGTGCGGTAGATCAGGTCGGGCTTGTCCATCCGGGCCAGCGCGCGGTTGGTCGGGATCGGGACGACGCCGAGCTTGTAGATCTGGTGGAACTCGGCGGCCTCGGTCATCGCCGTACCGGTCATGCCGCAGAGCTTGTCGTACAGGCGGAAGAAGTTCTGGAGGGTGATCGTGGCGAGCGTCTGGTTCTCGTCCTTGATGTCCACCCCTTCCTTCGCCTCGATCGCCTGGTGCATGCCCTCGTTGTAGCGGCGGCCCGCGAGGATACGGCCGGTGTGCTCGTCGACGATCATGACTTCGCCGTCCATGACGACGTAGTCCTTGTCGTTCTTGTACAGCTCCTTGGCCTTGATCGCGTTGTTCAGGTAGCCGACCAGCGGGGTGTTCACCGACTCGTAGAGGTTGTCGATGCCCAGCCAGTCCTCGACCTTGGTGACGCCGCTCTCGTGGATGGCGACGGTGCGCTTCTTCTCGTCCACGTCGTAGTCGCCGGTCTCCTCCTTGCCGAGGCTGCTCGCCTCGCCGCGGTTGAGCCGCTTCACCAGACGGGCGAAGTCGCTGTACCACTTGGTGGCCTGGTCGGCCGGGCCGGAGATGATCAGCGGCGTACGGGCCTCGTCCACCAGGATCGAGTCGACCTCGTCGACGATCGCGAAGTTGTGGCCGCGCTGCACCAGCTCGTCCTTCGACCACGCCATGTTGTCGCGCAGGTAGTCGAAGCCGAATTCGTTGTTGGTGCCGTAGGTGATGTCGCAGGCGTACATGGCGCGGCGCTCGGCGGGCGACATGTTCGCCAGGATGCAGCCGACCTCGAGGCCGAGGAATTTGTGGACGCGGCCCATCCACTCCGAGTCGCGCTCGGCGAGGTAGTCGTTGACCGTGATGAGGTGGACGCCCTTGCCGGAGATCCCGTTCAGATACGCGGGCAGGGTGCCGACCAGGGTCTTGCCCTCGCCGGTGCGCATCTCGGCGACATACCCGAGGTGCAGGGCGGCACCGCCCATGAGCTGGACGTCGTAGTGACGCTGTCCGAGCACGCGCTTGGCGGCCTCACGGACGGTGGCGAACGCCTCGGGCAGCAGGTCGTCGAGGGACTCGCCCTCGGCGTACCGCTCCTTGTACTCGTCGGTGAGGGCCCGCAGCTCGGCATCGGTGAGGTTGACGAAGTCCTCTTCGATGGAATTGACCTGGTCCGCGATGCGGTGCAGTTTGCGCAGGATCTTGCCTTCGCCTGCACGCATGAGCTTGTTGAAGACGGACACGTAGGCTGGCTCCTTGCCGGTCGGGCCTGGCGCGGTTGGCCCGCACCCGGCACAGCGGGGTTTGATCTGCCGATGTCTGCCGATGGCTTTCTGCCAGTGGCTGTCCGCCGATGGCCCCGCTGCAACGGCCATCGTAAGCGAGGAGACCAGCGGGCCGGGAGGCCCCGAGGTGCCAAAACGGTTTTCCACAGCCGTCGGCTCTCCTCAATACTGCGTCCATGGAGCCGATCACCCTCACCACCGAGCGTCTGCTGCTGCGTCCGCTGACCCCGGACGACGCCGAGGCGCTCTATGTGGCCTGCCAGGATCCCGATATTCCGCGCTGGACGGCGGTGCCCTCGCCGTACACCCACGAGAACGCGGCGGACTTCGTCGGCCGCATCTGCCCCGAGGGCTGGCGCGACGACACCATGTACAACTTCGGCGTCTTCACCGCCGACAGCGGCGCGCTCGTCAGCTCCATGGGCCTGCTGCGGTTCGGCGCCTCCGGTCTGACCGGGCCCGAGCGGCAGGCGGAGCTGGGCTACTGGACGGCGAGGGAGCAGCGCCGCAAGGGCTACACCGCCGAGGCGGGGCGCGCGGTCTGCGCCTGGGCCTTCGACGCTCTCGGCGTCGAGCGGATCGAGTGGTACGCGGAGGCGGGCAACGACGGCTCGCGCGCCGTCGCCCGCTCCATCGGCTTCGTCATGGAGGGCACCGTCCGCTCCAAGATCCTTTACGCGGGCACCCGCCGCGACGCCTGGAGCGGTTCCCTGCTGCCGACGGACTGGGACCGCGAGGGCAAGACGCCGTACGAGCCGTATCCGCCGGGCGCGGGGGCCTGAGGCTCCTTCGTCACGGGGGGCGGGGGCCTGAGGCCCTTTCGTCACGAGGGGGGCGGGCGCGGGGCCCGAGGGGTTTCCGTACGGAGCGGGGGGCCGCGGGCCGCGCGAGGTTGACGCAGGTCAGCGGGGCTTGTCAGTGGGCGGTCCTACGCTGTCCGGCATGACACCGCTGCCGCCTCCTCAGCTCACCCTGTCCGCCGACGAAGCACGCAGGCTCGCCTTGCGAGCGCAGGGCTTCCTCGGTGCTCCCGACCGGCGGGCCGGGACGCGCGGGGTGCTGCGCTCGCTGGGCGCGGTGCAGCTCGACACCATCTCGGTACTGGCCCGCTCGCACGAGCTGATCCCGTACGCCCGGCTGGGCGCGGTCGGCCGCGAGGAGGTCGAGGAGGCGTACTGGTCGGGCGACCACGCCTTCGAGTACTGGTCGCACGCGGCCTGCATCCTGCCCATCGAGGAGTGGCCGCACTTCGCCTTCCGGCGCAGGGCGCGGCGGGCCCGCGGTCACCGCTGGCACGTCCTGGAGGACGCCGAGCGCTCGTGCGCCGCCGTCCTGGACCAGCTCAAGGCCGAGGGGCCGCTGAATTCGACGCAGCTCGGCGGCGCGAAGAACGGCGGACCGTGGTGGGACTGGTCGGAGACCAAGATCGCGGTGGAGTGGCTGCTCGACACCGGCGAGGTGGTCTGCACCCGGCGGCGCGGCTGGAAGCGGATCTACGACCTGGCCGAGCGGGCCGTGCCCGACGCGCTGCTCCACGACGACCTGGACGACACCGAGTGCGTACGGCGGCTGGTCGTCCAGGCGGGCGCGGCGATGGGGGTGGCCACCCGCGCGGACCTCGCGGACTACCACCGGCTCAAGGGCGAGCAGGTGATGTCGGTGATCGACTCGACCGGTCTGGTGCCGGTCGAGGTCGAGGGCTGGGGCAAGCCCGCCTGGGCCGATCCGGCGGCGCTGGCGAGCGAGCCGCGCGGCAGGCACCGTACGACGCTGCTGTCGCCGTTCGACTCCCTGATCTGGGACCGGCCGCGCACCGAGCGGATCTTCGGCTTCACGCACCGGCTGGAGGCGTACACCCCCAAGCCCAAGCGGATCCACGGCTACTTCGCGATGCCGCTGCTCGCGGGCGGGCGGCTGGTCGGCCGCGTCGACCCGGCGCGCGAGGGGAAGACGCTGGTGGCCCGGCAGGTCACGCTCGACGGCCCGAAGGCCGTGCAGCCCGCGGCCGACGCCATCGCGCAGGCGGCGGGCTGGGTGGGCTGCGAGGAGGCGCGGGTGGAGCGGGTGCTGCCGGAGCCGCTGCGCGAGCCGCTGGAGGCGGCGCTGAAGCTGACCCACGACCGCCGCTGAGCGGGTACGGCCCCGCGGGGCCGAGGTGGTGGGTCCGGGCGGCGCCGGGTCCGGGCGGCCCGGGGGCGCGCCCGGACCCGGCAATGCCCAGCACGTGGTGGCCACGATGCCCGGCGCGGGACAGGCCCTAGCGGATCTCCAGGATCTTCTCGCGCATCGCGTAGACCACGGCCTCCATCCGGGAGTGGAGCTGAAGCTTCTCCAGGATGTTGCGGACGTGGTTCTTCACCGTGTTCTCGCTGATGAAGAGTTCCTTGGCGATGTCCCGGTTGTTCAGCCCGGTGGCGACCAGCTTCAGCACCTCCAGCTCCCGGTCGGTGAGCTTGGGCGCGGGCAGCAGCCGCCGCTCGTCGGTCCGCTGGATCATCGACTTGAACTCGGTCAGCAGCTTCGACGCCATCGACGGACTGATCTGCGACTGTCCGTCCGCCACCGCGCGGATCGCCGTCGCCACCTCGTCGGTGGAGATCTCCTTGAGGAGATAGCCGGTGGCACCGGCCTTGATCGCCTCGTAGAGGTCGGCTTCCTCGTCGCTTATCGTCAGCATGATGATCTTGGCGCTGGGCGCGACCTCCTTGATCGAGGTGCACGCCTCGATCCCGCCGCGCCGGGGCATCCGCACATCCATCAGCACGATGTCCGGCAACAGGTCGGCGGCCTTGTCGACCGCCTCTGCGCCGTCCCCCGCCTCACCGATGACCTGGATGTCCTCCTCCTGCGCGAGCACGATCTCCAGGCCCCGCCGGAAGAGCGCGTGGTCGTCGACCACCAGCACCCGGATGGGCTCCGCACGCGCCGGACCGGCAGGTTCCTCGTACGGGATCTGACCACGCTCGCCGGCGGTTCCGCGCTCAAAGCTCTCCGGCATCAGATCCTCCCCCTCAGACCAGAGTTGACCACTGGTCCAGCATTTCACGTCCAGGCACGGTGGTGCCCCCGGGACGGCCCGGGGGCACCGGTTGCAGCCCTAGGGCCTGTCCGCGAAGTCTCGTCTGACTGGCGGCGCCTGGCACGCACGCTCGCTGCGTTGTCGGGCTCATCCGAATAGGCCCACTATGAGGACGACCTCCCCCAGACTTCGTCCGGGGGCACCCCCACCGCCATTGCCGACCGCACGCACCAGACACCGCCAGCCCCGCCCTCCGGGCGGACGACGCGACTTCGCGGACACGCCCTCGGGCGTGGCCGCTAGCGGCGCAGTACGCCGCCCGCGCCCGCCGGTTCTTCCACGGTGCTCTCGTCCGAGTTCAGATGAATCACGCCGTAGTCGTAACCGTGCCTGCGATAGACGACGCTCGGCTGCTTGGTCTCGCTGTCCACGAACAGATAGAAGTCGTGCCCGACCAACTCCATCTCGTAGAGCGCCTGGTCGAGTGCCATCGGCGTGGCCGCGTGGGTCTTCTCGCGCACCACCAGCGGGCCCTCGCCGTGCACCTCCAGCGGACCGAACCTCGTGGTGGGCACACTGTCCGTGCTCGGCCGGTCGACGGCCAGCTCCCCGTCCCCGTTGATGGTCGCCGCGTCCGGCACGGTCGCGGCGACCTCGGCCGCCGGGATCCGGCCGTTCCCACGACGGGTGTGGCGCTTGCTCGCGGCCTTGCGCAGCCGCGCCTCCAGCTTCGACACCGCGATGTCCAGCGCCGCGTACGGGTCGGCCGCCGCGGCCTCGGCCCGGACGACCGGGCCCCGGGTGTTGAGCGTGATCTCCACCCGGTCGGCGTGGTCCGCCTGCCGGGGGTTGAGCTCCTTGGACACCTCGACGTCGAGGCTGATCACCTTGCCGTCGAGCTTCTGGATCTTGTCCAGCTTCTCGGCCACGTGCTTCCGGAACCGCTCAGGCACCTCGGTCTTGCGGCCCTTGACGACGATGTCCACGCAGAACTCCGTTCCCGGATCGCCCCGGGCTACCGGAGGCGATCCCTTTCGCTGAGGCCAGCTCGGGTACCAGTCCCGTCCGGCGCTGCGTTGGCTGCCGCTTCGCCTCCCGGGGCTGACCGGGGACCACGAAGCTGCGGCTTTCACCTCCTCCTGCCCCACTGAGAAGATCAACACCCCATGGTGTTCACTTCCCTATCCCCCGAACATAGTCCCGGAGTGTGGAGGTCGGCATCCTCAGCGACGCCATACCCCCTTCCGAGTGAATATGCGTCGCTACTACCTGCAACGACGCGCATCCGAGTGGAGTTCCGGATCGTGCGGACCAGCCACGACCGCCGCCCCGGCGACCCGGCCCCCGGCCGCCGTCACCGCCCGCGCCGCCACGGTCAGTGAGGCTCCGGTGGTCATCAGGTCGTCCACCAGCACGACCGGCGCCACCGTCAGCAGCGCCGCCGGCCCGCCGGCTGCCGCCACCGCGCCCGCCAGATTCGCCGGCCGCCCGGCCGCGCCGAGACCGGACTGGTCCGCCACCGGCCTCCGCTGGCGCAACGCGGCCACCGCCCTGGCGGGTACGCCGCCCCGGCGCAGCTCCCGGGCCGCCGCACGGGCGATGCGGGCCGTGGCGTCGTGGCCGCGTCGCGCCACCGCACGCCGTGCCGAGGGCACCGGCACCAGCAGGACCGTCCCGGGGACGCCGACCCGCCGCACGGCCGCCGCCAGCGCCGTGCCCAGCGGTCCGGCCAGACCCAGCGCACCCCGCTCCTTGTGCGCCAGGACCACGGCCCGTACTTCGTCCCCGTATCGCCCGGCCGCGTAGACCGGCGGCAGCCCCGGCGGCTCCGGCGTCGGACGCACGCGCCGCACCGGCACCGATTCGGCCGCCCCACCGATCAGTACCCGGCACCGCTCGCACAGCTCCGTACGCGGACGCCCGCACCCGGCGCAGTCCACCGGCAGGACCAGCCCGGTGATCTCCTGCCACCAGCCCCGCATGACGTCCACTCTGCCCCGTTTCGGCGCCCGCCGCCAGCCCCCCTCCCAACCTGTGGATAACTCCACGGTTTCGCAGGTCAGGAGGCTGACGGTGGTTTTCTCAACCGGGGTAGACCGGGCTGTCGCCCTTCGGCTCGACCCGCTTGCCCGTGGAGTCCGGCGGCAGCCGGTAGACGCTCTGGTTGTACGAGGCCAGCAGCGCCCGCGAGACGTCCTCGGAGGCCGCCACCACCGATGCCTGGCTGATCCCCTCGAAGGCCAGCTTCGGGGAGCCGTCGGTGCTGATGTACTTGATCTGCTGCACACCCTCGGATTCGCTGTCGAGCGCCACCAGGCGGCTCGGCCCCGCCCAGGAGACCGAGCTGACGCCGTCGGCCGCGGGGGTCAGCGTGCGCAGATCCGTCACCGCGAACGTCGGATGCGCCTGCGTACCGCCCCGCTCGATCCGCCCGAGCTGCAACTTCCCGAGCCCGTTGGGCTGCCGGACGAGCAGCGCGATCCGCACGCCGTCCGAGGCGACCCGCAGCGCGTCCACACGGCCGGTCAGGCCGCTGACGGAGACCGGGATCGGCTGCCCGCCGCCGTCGCGCAGCGCCACCACGCGGGGGTCGCCCGGATCGCGGTCGGCGACCCACAGGTAGTCGAGCCCGTCCCAGCTCGGCGCGCTCAGACCGTCCTTCGCCTTGCTGGTCAGCACGGGCTCGCTGAGCTGGGCGTCCGCGTCCAGGCCGGCGGTGACCAGTTGGCGTCCCTCGCCCTTCACCCCGGCGGCCATCTGCTCGTCCCGGCGCACCGCGACCGACTCCAGGTCCGCCTTCGCCCCGCCGAACGGCCCGGCCACCGGCGTACCCGTGGTCGAGGCGCCGTCCGAGGGCACCTCCAGCAGCCGGTGCGGCTGCGCGCCGATGTAGTACTGGTGGTCCGAGGAGCCGACCAGATTCTGCGTGCTGAACGCCAGCGTCTGTTCCTTGGGCAGGGAGCAGACCGTCCTGCCGTCGGACGCCGAGATGTCGACGGCGTCCACCTTGGGCGCGGCCTGGCCCTGCACCGTGGTGAAGAGCTGCGCCGCCAGCTTCACGCAGCGCTCCCCCGCGAACCGCTGCGCGGGCGCGTCGAGCCGCACCCTGAGGTGCTGGGAGTCGTCGAGCGTCACCCCGTGGTCGGGCGCCTTGTCGTAGAGCCGGGCGCCCTCGGGCGCCGCGGTCTCGACCACGGGCGCCAGCCAGTTCGTGGGGCCGGTCAGCAGCGCGGAGACCGTGGACACCAGCGAGTCGCTCTGCTTGCGCAGGTAGACCGGGTCGGCGACCAGGGTCTTGTCGGCGTTCCCCGAGCGATGCGCGTCCGGGCCCAGCGCCGCGAAGTAGTACATGTTGACCAGGTGATATATCCGGTTGAAGTCCAGATCGGAGATCACCAGGCCGTCTTCAAGACTGTCGATCCGCCACTCGTTGTTCTCCTTGACCAGGTGGAACGAGGTGTCGAAGTTGCCCTCGTCCGGCCGGTAGGCGTGCTTGGCGTCGACGACGGCCGTCTTCTTGCCCGCCAAGTCGACCATCACGTAGTCCTTGCGACTCGTGCCCGGCTCCTCCCGGGGCTGCGTCGTGCCGGTGAGCACGGTGATCTTCGCGGTGGGGTCCCAGTGTCCGGCCAGCTCCTTGGACAGGTACTTCTTCGCGGTCTCGAAGTCCGCCTCGCCGCTGGTGGTGGCCTCCATGAAGCCGTTGACGATGTCGGAGGCGCTTTCGCCCTTGTGCGGCGCCGACGGGAAGACCCGCACCTGCGCGTCCACGTCGGCGTGCTGTCCGTCGCCGACCTTGCGCACCTCACCGCTGCTGGGTATCGCCGCGCACCCGGCCAGCAACAGCGCCGCGCACACCACACCCGGCCAGCTCCGCAGCAGGCGTCCCCTGCCCCCCAGCGCACCCATCAGCTGTCGTCCTCCCGGACCGAGTCCACCCGTCCCACGACCCGCGCACCGCTGCCGGGGAACGCCGCGGGATCGGCCGACGGCGAACGCGGCACCGCGGGCGGCCGCTGGGGAATCTGCGGTATCTGCGAGCCCGGCTGCCCGTGGTGCCCCGGCCCGGCCGGGCCCGCGGTCCGCGGCACCGGCACGGACCCCGTCGCGGCCCGGACCGGCAGCCCCGAGGAATTCAGCCCGCGGTTGCGCCGCGAATCGTCCGGCTCCAGCGGTATCGGCGACCCGCGCAGGCTCTCGCCGGCGGTCCGCGGCAGCGTCATCCGGAACTGCGACCCGCCGCCCGGCTCGCCCCACGCCTGGAGCCAGCCGCCGTGCAGCCGGGCGTCCTCCACCGCGATGGACAGGCCGAGGCCCGTCCCGCCGGTGGTACGCGCCCGCGCCGGATCGGCTCGCCAGAAGCGGTTGAACACCCGCGTCGCCTCGCCGGGCTTCAGCCCGACGCCGTAGTCCCGCACCGCGACGGCCACCGCGCCGTCGGCCGTGGCCAGCCGTACCACCACGTCCCGGCCGTCGCCGTGCTCGATCGCGTTGACGACCAGATTGCGCAGCACGCGCTCCACCCGGCGGGGGTCGACCTCGGCTATCACCGGCTGCGCGTCGCCGCGTATCGCCACGTGGCTGCCCTTGCGCTCGGCCAGCGGCTCCGCGGCGTCCACCACCCGCCGTACGACCTCGCGCAGGTCTATCGGCTCGGCGGCCAGCTCCGCCGCGCCCGCGTCGAATCTGCTGATCTCCAGCAGGTCGGACAGCAGCGACTCGAAACGGTCCAGCTGGTTCTGCAACAGTTCGGCGGAGCGCGCGGTCACCGGATCGAATTCGGTCCGCGCGTCATGGATGACGTCCGCCGCCATCCGTACGGTCGTCAGCGGGGTGCGCAGCTCGTGCGAGACGTCGGAGACGAAGCGGCGCTGCATCCTCGACAGGTCCTCCAACTGCTGGATCTTGACCTGGAGGTTCTGCGCCATCTTGTTGAAGGACTCGCCGAGGCGCGCGATGTCGTCCTCACCCGAGACCTGCATACGTTCCTGCAATCGGCCCGCCGCGAGCCGCTCCGCGATCCCGGCCGCCATCCGTACCGGCGTGACGACCTGCCGGGTCACCAGCCAGGCGATGGCGCCGAGCAGCACCACCACGAAGATGCCCGCCGTCGCCAGCGTGCCCTTGACCAGGCCGAGCGTCTTGGCCTCCTGGCCGAACGGGAAGAGGTAGTAGAGCTGGTACGTCTTCCCGTTGATGTCCGTGAGCCGCTTGCCGATGGCCAGCGCGGGCTGCGGCGCCTTCCCGTCGTCCGTCACCACCGTCGTGTACTGCTTGAGCGCCCCGGTGTGGGACTCGACGGCGTCGCTGAGCGACTTGGGGATGCTCGCCTGCGGCAGCAGGCTGCCGGAGCTGCGCGGCCCGTGCGCGTTGACGACACCCTCGCCGAAGCGCGCGTCGTCGGCGCCCGGGCTGAGCGTGGCGATCCAGTACACCCCGTTGCCACCGCTGGCGAACTGCTGGACCAGCGTCGTCAGCCAGGCGCCCGAATCCTCGGCCTGATTCTGCGAGCCGACCCCGGTGGCGTCCTGCGTCTGGCTCCTGTTCGCCTGCTGCTGGGCGATGGAGAAGCCGGTGGTGGCCTGATTCTCAGCCGCTTTCTCCTTCGCGTCGAGCAGGCCGTTCTTGACCTGCCCGATCACGACGAAGCCCAGCAGCAGCACCACGCCGACCGACATCAGCAGCGTGAAGGCGACCACACGCAGTTGCAGATTGCGCCGCCACAGCCGGACCGCCGGCTGCAACGGTCGCCGTGCCCAGCGCACGAACGAGCGGAAAACCGGCGCGAGACCCCGCATGGGGTCCGCGAGCCGGCTCTCCAGCCGCTCCCGCTCGTACGACGCGCACATGTCAGCCCGGTCCCGCCTTGTAACCGACACCGCGGACGGTCACCACGATCTCCGGGCGCTCCGGGTCCTGCTCCACCTTCGACCGCAGCCGCTGCACATGAACGTTCACCAGCCGGGTGTCCGCCGCGTGCCGATAGCCCCAGACCTGCTCGAGCAGCACCTCACGGGTGAACACCTGCCACGGCTTGCGGGCCAGCGCCACCAGCAGGTCGAACTCCAACGGCGTCAGCGCGATTGGCTGCCCGTCCCGCTTCACCGAGTGCCCCGCCACGTCGATCACCAGATCGCCGATGGCGAGCTGCTCAGGAGTCGGCTCCTCCGCCCTCCGCAGTCGCGCCCTGACCCTCGCCACCAGCTCCTTCGGCTTGAACGGCTTGATCACATAGTCGTCAGCCCCCGACTCGAGCCCCACCACCACATCCACGGTGTCGCTCTTCGCCGTGAGCATCACAATCGGCACCCCGGACTCCGCCCGGATCTGACGGCATACGTCGATGCCGTCCCGTCCGGGCAGCATGAGGTCAAGGAGCACCAGATCCGGCTTGGACTCCCGAAAAGCAGCCAGGGCCTTGTCACCGTCAGCGCAGAACGACGGCTCGAAACCCTCTCCGCGCAGCACGATGCCAAGCATCTCTGACAGCGCGGTGTCGTCATCGACGACCAGCACACGTCCCTTCATACCGACCATCATCCCATTTACGTATCGGTTCCCGTGACCATCGGTGATCGAGGTCACGAGCCAGGGCCAATGTCCACGGTTGTCCGTGGTTGTCCAGCCGAATCCGTGGCCGTTGATGTCAGCCGTAGATGTCACGCTGCCGCAAGGCCGCGACCCTAGATCATGTGGCCAGTATGGCCCGGTCACCCGCTATGTGACACCCGTACGTCCAACCACGAGGCTCCCGAGCCGAGCGGAGCGCCCACGACGGCCCCGGCCCCATCGCGGCAGCAGCCCGCCCCCTCAGCCACAGAAAGTAGTCAGATCCGCTCACGCGCCCGCATCCGCGACGCCGGTACGGCGAGACGCCACGCCTCCCCCGCCCCTGACCTACGGTCCGGCTGAGGGCTCTCCGTGACCGCCTCTCATCCTCGGTCAAGAGCGGTCACCCTCGCACGGCCCACTGACGGCCCCAGGCTTGGCAGCCTTCCTCGCCAGGGCGGGCTGTCGACACGCTCGCTCGCCACGACGATTCCTGCGCCGACACGGAGTGACCATGGCGGGCTCGGCCACTTCGCGGCAGCAGGAGCTCCCCGCCAGCCCATTTCCGGAGAGGTGGTCGCCTTACGCGGCTGCATCCGTGACGGCGTGGGTACGGCGACCCGCCCCGGTACCCGGTGCGTCCCGGTCACCGATGCGCAGCCAGGGCCGCCTCCTCTTGTAGCCAGCCTGTTCTACGTGACCCTTTCGCCGCTGCGGTCGGCAACGCTCCCGCCATGTAAACCGGCCACGGCTGCCGGGGGCTCTGGCCTCATGCCCGTCGCCCTACGCGTGTGCGGACGGCGACTGGGCCCTCTGCGGCCGGGAGTCCGAGCGCCCCGCCCGAGGCACCCCCACCCCGCCTCCTTCACCTTCCCCACTTCCTTCTTTTCCGTGTCGCCGTGGTTCCTGGAGTGCTGATTGGCGACTCTGCTCCGGTGGCTGGTGGTGGGGTGTCCTTCGGGAGTGCTGGGCGCTGACTGTCCGGCCTGGGTGGTGCCTGGTTTTGGGTGGTGGGGTTGTCGGTGTGCCTTGGCTCGGTCCGGCGGTGAGGGGTGGGGCAAAGCGTGTAGCGGGGAACCCCGTGGCGTTCATGACGCGGGGCCGGGGGCCGGGCCACCGGACGCCGGAGGCAGGCCGGGGGTCCGAGACCCCGAGCCGCCGACGGTCAGCTGTGCTGGCTGTTGGGGTGTTTCCCGTAGCGACGGCTGGAAGCCGGTTGACCGGACCAGCCGGATACTCGAAGGGTGAGAGCAGCCGGACGGCCCAACCCGGCCCGCGTGCGAAGGCGTCCCCCGACCGTCCTGAAGCAGCCTGCTTACCTGTCGGCTTCTCCCGGTACGACTGCTGATCACCTGTGCCGATCCGGGTGAACGGTCGATCACCACACACGCCCGCAGGCCCATGGAATCCACATCCAGCGACCACCCCACCCAGGAACACTGCGACTCCCCCTCCCCCTCCTTCTCCCCTCCCCGCCCAACGGGCGGGGAGCTTGATGAGGTAGAGAAAGTTCTAACAGCCCTGCTCAGCGGGCTACGCGTCGAAGTCGTACTCCAGGATGTACGAGGCGGAGTCGAGGGTCATCTCGTTAATCTCGACCGCGCGTCCCTCGTCGGCGAAAGCGGTACGGACCACCAGGATGACCGGCGTGCCCATGGTCAGACTGAGACGCTTCGCCTCGTCTGTCGACGGCATGCGGCTACGGATCTCCTCGCGGAAGTGCACTGGCTTGTAGCCGAGTTCGGCAAGCCTGGCGTACGTTCCGCCGGGCCCGGTGTCCTCCTGAGTGATCGCTGAGCCTGCGACCATCTCGGCAGACAGGTACGACTTCGCCAGAAGGATGGGCTTCCCATCCAACACAAACCGGCGGCTCCTCACGCACACCGCTTCGCCCGACTGCATTCCCAGCACGGCGGCGACACCCGGCGGAGCCTCCTCCTCCGTGACGGTGAGCTGATCCACCACCAAGATCCGGTCGTCTGCGTCGGCTGCCCAGACAGAGCGCCCCTCACCCCACTGCGAACGGGACAGACGCTGAATGCCCTTACGGCGGAGCGGGCGGAACGAGCGCACGAAAACACCGGCCCCCTTGCGCGACTCGGCGACGCCTTCACTCTGGAGAACTCCGAGAGCCTGCCGTGCGGTCATGCGGGCTACCTCGTACGTGGCCATGAGGTCGTTCTCACCCGGCAGCCGATCGCCTGGGCCGTACTCGCCGGCCTGGATGGCATCGCGTAGTGCGTCGGCGATGCGCTGGTACTTCGGCTGGCGACTTGCGCCTTCGGTTGCCATGGATGATCTCTCCCTCTCCTCTCTAGACAGCCTAGAGGTTTCCTCTGTCACCAGGTCATTGCCCTGCCCCACCCGAGCGATAGAACACATCTCTAGAGACCCATTGACATCTCTAGAGATGTGTCGTTCACTGGAGATGTCTAGAGAGGCAGCTCAAGAAGGGTCGCCTCGCTCAAGGGGAAACACGATGGCTTCGTTCAAGATCGACCTTTCGACCGCCACGGTGTTCGTGGCCACCCCGCCGGTTCCGAAGCTGGTGAACAAGCAGACCGGGGAGATCGCGATCGACCGTGAGACCGGTGCGCCGCTGAAGACGGTGGGCTTGCTGGTGTCGGACGAGGGGCAGGGGGACCTGTTCCAGGTGACGATCCCGGAGACGGGTATCGACGCGACGCTGACGCCGGGCACGCTGGTCGCGGTGACGGGTCTGCGGGCTCGGGACTGGGAGAACGAGTTCAACGGCCAGAAGCGGCACGGGATCAGCTTCCGTGCGGTGGCCGTGACCTCGCTGATGCCCGCCGCTGCGGCGAACGGCAAGGGCTGATCCGCCGTGGTGACCGTACTGGTGCTGACCGGCGCTGGGATCGCGGCCGTGCTGATCCTGCGCCGGGTCCGCCCGGACCTGTACTGGATGGTCGTCGGTGGTCCGGCCGCTCGTATCCGGGTGTCGTGGTCGTACGCCTCGGTGATGGATGCCTGTGGTCTGTCGGTTCCTCCGTCTCGTGCCCGGATCGCGTTAGCCCGAGCGCTGGGGCGGGAGTTGCCCGCGAACCGGCCGCCGAAGCTGCTGCGGCTGCGGACCACCCGCACGGGCCTGGTGGCTCGCATCCGGCTCCAGCCGGGACAGGACGCCTTCGACGTGATCACCGCCGCCGACCGGCTGCGGCACTCCTGGCGGCTGCATCAGGTCACGGTCAAGGAGGTCCGCTCCGGAGTGCTGGAGCTGTCGATGACCGGCTACGACATCCTGCGCCGGGTACACCTGCCCGCCCGTGCCGACCGTTCCGCGCTGCGGGTTCCGGTCGCCCTGCGGGGGGACGGGACCGTGCACTGCCGGGACTTCCGCAAGGTGCCCCACAGCCTGACCGTAGGCGCGACCGAGTCCGGCAAGTCCGTGTACCAACGCGTCCTGATCAGCGAACTCGCCTGTCAGCCGGTGGCGTTGGTCGGGATCGACTGCAAGGGCGTGGAACTCGCGCCGCTGGCCCGCCGGTTCACCGCCATGGCCGACACCCCCGACACCGCCGCCGACCTGCTTGAAGCTCTGGTGGACGAGATGGCGGTGCGGTTCCAGGTCATCCGGACCGCGCAGAGGATCAGCGCCGACACCCCCGACGCGGAGATCACCTCCGACATCTGGGGCCTGCCGGAGAGCATGCGGCCGGTGCCGATCGTAGTGATCATTGACGAGGTCGCTGAACTGCTGCTCATGGCAGGTGCGTCGGAGAAGAAGCGCCGGGAACGGATCATCACCGCCCTGATCCGGCTGGGGCAGCTCGCGCGGGCTTCCGGGATCTACCTGGAAGTCTGCGGACAGCGCTTCGGCTCCGAACTCGGCGACGGGGTGACCATGCTCCGCGCCCAGCTCACCGGCCGGGTCTGCCACCGCGTCAACGATGAAGCCTCAGCGAAGATGGCATTCGGCGACATCGCGCCCGAAGCCCTCGCCTCCGTCCTGGCCATCGCCCCCGATCAGCCGGGCGTCGCGATTGCCGCGGACACCTCCGGCGGCTGGTCCCGTATCCGGACCCCGTACATCTCGCTGCGTTCTGCGGTCGCCACCTGCAACCGGTACGCGTCCCTGACCCCCGAAATCTCCGCCCTGGCCGACTTCCGGCCGGTCCTGCCGTCTCTGCCCAACGGTGCCGTTTCGGGCAAGCCCGTGCCCGCCACCGCCTGACACACACCCCGCACCACCGGTCGGCGTGACCGCCCTCGCGCCAGGTCCCTACCCGCCCCATGCCCGAACCCATTCGACAGGAGACACGACATGTCCGGAGACCGACGCAACACCGGCGACATGGCCGACGACCGCCGCCTGACCGCCCGCCTGCTGAACTCCGCCCAGACCTACTGCTACACCGACGACGCCGACCCCGACTTCGCGACGGTCGTCATGAGCGGCTGCGTGACCACGAGGCCGAACGAGTACCCGCCCAAGGGCCACAGCTACCCCCGCAAGGACCGGTGACCGTCGTGGCAGCCCGCCGCCCGGCCAAGCCCGTGCCGAAGACCCCGCCGCCCTGCGAGGTCTGCAAGGGCACCGGACAGGTTGCCGCGACCGTCCGCGTCGGACGCCGACACCGCGTTGTCGGTCAGCAGGAAGGCATGTGCCTGTCCTGCTTCGGCACCGGCACCGGCACCGGCACCGGCACCGCCTGAGCCCCGCCCGCACCGCCCAGGGCCCGTCAACAACCGCCCGGCCCTGGGTCTCCCGCCCCTGATCGGAGGTGACCCCGTGTCCCGCTCGCTTCGCTTCGACCCGATCCTGATCCAGGCCGTGATTGCCGGTGCCCTGTCCTTCGCGCACCTGCACGACATCGCTGCTGCTTCCGGGCAGACCGGCTGGAAAGCCTGGGCCTACCCCGTCTCCGTGGATCTGCTGCTGGTCGCCGCCTGGCGACGCATGCGGACCCTGCGCGCGAACAACGCCCCTGCCCGCGCGGCCTGGACGTGGTTCGTCATCGCCCTTACCGCCTCGCTCGGCGCGAACGTCGCCACCGCCGGACTCCTCGATATGCACGACGTCCCCGCAACCCTGCGTGTCCTGGTCGCAGGATGGCCCGCCCTGGCATTTCTCGGCGGCACGCTCCTCGCCCACACCCCTTCGACACCTTCCCCGGTTCCCGAGGTCCCCGCCCCGCCGGCCGTTTCCGCCGAACCGGTCACCCTCGACCGGCCCGACCCTGTTCCTGCTCCTGCGCTTCCGCCCGTGCCGGTCCCGGCTGCTGCTGTGGCTGTTCCGGCGGCACTGGTCGCTCATGCCCGCAAGGTCGCCGACGCTCACCGCACCGCGACCGGCCAGCACATCGACACCGACACCCTGCGCGCCCGCCTCGCCGTACCGCCCGCGCTGGCTGAGGCCATCGCCGCCCAACTCACCTGACCGAAAGGAGGCCGACCTGTGGCCCGCTTCGAGAACTTCCGCAACGTCGCCCGGATCGGGCCGGTTCAGGTCGGCGACCACCGCGACCGTCACGGCCGCAAGGCCACCATCGCCGCCTGCACCGCCCCGCGTTGCGGCTGGTCCGCCGACTACTCCAGCCGTTCCGCCGCTGAACTCGCCGCCCGCACCCACACCTGCACCGCCTGACCTGGAAGGACACCGCCCATGTTCACGCCCAAGTACCCGCCGAACGACACCTACACCCCGCCGGTCACGGCCTACACCGCCCCGCCCGTGCCGGTGGACACCGACCCCGCCGCGCTGGTCCAGCCCCCGGCACCGATGCCGATCCTGCAGACCCCGGCCCGCCCGGTCGTCCAGCTCACCCCCGGCAGCGTCGCGACGCTCGTCGTCGGCGGCACCGCCGTGGTCCTGGTCGTCGGCGTCGTCCTGGTCTCCCTGCTGCTCGCGGTCGCCATCACCGCCGTGTCCGTCGCGGTCGTCGCCGTGGTCCTGCGCTCGTTGCTGACCGACAGCCGCAAGGGCCGCTGACCGGCCCCCAGGACGGCACGGGTCGCCAAACACGACCGTCCTGGGAGCCCTGCCCAGTCCAGATCAAAGACCCGGAAGGGACTCACCATCATGCCCCAGCACACCCATGCCTCGGGCCACGTCTGCGGCCACTGCGACGGCTTCCCTGTCGTGGCCATCACCACCGGCACCCGCAACCCTGACGGCACCCGCACCACCCTCATCGTGAACTGCCCCACCTGCAACGGCACCGGCACCCTCCGCGCCCGCCGCGTCCTCACCACGGCCGGGAGGTGAGCGCCGTGGCCTTCCTGAACTGGCGCTCACCCGAGCACTTCGACCACTCCGGCGACAAGCCGTGCGTCTGCTGCGGCAAGCTCACCCCGCTGCGCTCGGACAAGGGCAAGCCCGTCCACAAGGTCTGTGCGGAGAACTGGCTCGACACCCACCCCCGCAAGGACGGTGAGCCCCGGTGAACGCCATCGTTCCGGACGGGCTGCGGGTGCTGGATCTGTTCTGCTGCGCTGGCGGCGCCGCGATGGGTTACCACCGGGCCGGGTTCGAGGTGAATGGGGTGGACATCGCTCCCCGCCCGAACTACCCCTTCCCGATCGTTCGGGCCGATGCTCTGGAACACCTGGCCCGCCTCACGGCAACCGGTGAGATCACCCGCTACGCACTGATCCACACCTCCCCGCCCTGCCAGGCCGGCTGCGCCCTCACCGTGGGCACCAACGCTTCCCGCGGCTGGGGACGCGACCACGCACAGCTCATCCCCGAGCTGCGCGACCTTCTCGACGTCACCGGCCTGCCCTACGTGATCGAACAGCCCAACGGCAGGGCCCCCGTCCGTCGCGACATCACCTTGTGCGGGGAGTCCTTCGGCCTCGGCGTCCTGCGACACCGCGGGTTCGAACTCGGCGGCTGGTCCACTGCGCAGCCCCGGCACCCTCGCCACCGTGGCTACGTCCGTGGGTACCGCCATGGCACCTACCACGACGGCCCGTACGTTGCCGCCTACGGCTCCGGCGGCGGAAAGGCCACCGTCCCCGAGATGCAGCACGCCATGGACATCTCCTGGACCGATGTCCGCGAGGAACTCACCGAAGCCGTCCCGCCGGCCTTCACCCGGTGGCTCGGTCGCGCCTTCCTCACCGCACGACAGGAGGTGATCGCGTGGTGACTACCGCCGAACTGCCGGCGGGCCTGGACCCGGTCACCTGGAAGGACTTCCTTCGGGTGGCCGGGCAACCGGGCTTCGACCGCTGGGACGACCAGGTACGCCGCACCGGTGGCTGCGCCGACCCGATCCACCTCACGGGCTCGACCACCACCCTCGACCCGACCACCGGCCAAGTCCTGTACTCCTACGACACCACCGGCGAACCCGGCGGGCGGCTCCGGGTCGCGTGCGGCAACCGCCGTGCCTCGCGCTGCCCGGCCTGCGCCTGGACCTACGCCGGAGACACCTACCAACTCATCCTGTCCGGCCTGACCGGCGGCAAAGGCGTCCCGTCAACCGTGGTCGACCATCCCCGCGTGTTCGCCACCCTCACCGCCCCCAGCTTCGGGCCGGTCCACAACCGCCCCACCTCCGGCCGCTGCCGCTGTGGCACCGCCCACACCGACACGGCACCGGACCTGGGCACACCGCTGGACCCCGAGACGTACGACTACGCGGGCGCGGTGCTGTGGAACAACCACGCCTCCGACCTGTGGCGCTACGTCACCATCTACCTCCCGCGTGAACTCGCCGCCCGGATCGGCATCACGCAGCGCGAACTCCGCGAACGCCTCCGGGTCTCGTACGGGAAGGTCGCGGAGTTCCAGAAGCGCGGTGCGATCCACTTCCATGCCGTGATCCGCTTCGACGGCCCGGACGGCCCAGACACCGCCCCGCCCGCCTGGGCCACCGCTGGCCTGCTGGCCGACGCGCTACGCGCTGCCGCTGCCCGCGCTGCGGTCACGGTGCCCGCTGCCGGTAACCAGCCTGCCCGGGTGCTGCGCTGGGGCGTCCAGCTCGACGTGCAGCCCATCGGCGCCTTCGGCGACGGCGAAGACCTCACCGAACAGGCGGTCGCCTCCTACGTCGCCAAGTACGCCACCAAGGCGGCCGAGACGACCGGCACCGTAGACCGCCGCATCGGCGAACTCGCCGAACTCGACCGGCTGCCGGACCTGCCGGACCACACGCGGCGGCTCATCCAAGCGTGCTGGGACCTCGACGCGGACTATCCCGACCGCCGCCTGTGGGCCTGGGCTCACATGCTCGGCTTCCGGGGCCACTTCTCCACCAAAGCCCGCCGCTACTCCACCACCCTCGGAGCCCTCCGCCAGGCACGCGCCGACTACCGCGCCGACCAAGAACGCCACGAACGCGGACTGCCCGACCCCGACACCAACCCCGAGGCGACCACCCTCGTGATCGCCCACTGGACGTACGCCGGGCACGGCCACACCCCCGGCGAATCCTGGCTCGCCCAACAGATCCACCGCGACATCACCCACGCACGCGACACCGCACGCCAAGCCCGCGCCGACCTGGATGGCTGGGGTGATGACGATGGCTGATGAGCTGCTGACAGTGCCGGATGTGATGGCTCGGCTCAAGCTCGGTCGCTCGACGGTGTACGAGCTGCTGCGTTCCCGGCGACTCACCTCCGTGACCATCGGCCGGTCTCGCCGCGTTCCTGCGGCTGCGGTGCGCGCCTTCATCAAAGACCTGGAAGCGGGCTGCTGATGGTCGCCGCACGTAAGCGCAACCCGAACGGCTCGGGCACGGTCACCAAGCGCTCAGACGGCCGGTATCAGGCGGCGGTCTTCGTGCCCCAGCCGGATGGCACCACGAAGCGGAAGTACGCCTATGGGCGGTCGTATGACGAGTGCGATCGCAAGCGCCGAGAGCTGATCGAGCGGAGTCAGCAGGGCATCCCGACGCCGACGCGGGACATGACGCTGAACCAGTGGTTCGACTACTGGTTGGAGTGCATCGTCAAGCCCTACCTGTCGGCGGGGAGCTACCGCACGTACGGGCAGACGACGCGCTTGTACCTGCGGCCGTACCTGGGGCACGCGGTGATGCTCAAGCTGGGCGTCAAGGAGCTGCGTGCGGCCGTGACAGCGCTCGCACGGAAGGTGTCGAGCAAGACCGCACGGCAAGCTCTCCGCGTCCTCTCCGCCGCGCTGACGGCTGCGATGGAGGAGGACTTCGGTCTGACTCGGAACGTCGCGAAGCTAGTGCACGTCCGGGCTCCCACCGACCACGGTGAGAGCTGGACCGCCGTGCAGGTGCTCCGGTTCTTGGCTGAAGCGCGCCGCCGGACCGTGTACTACCCGGCGTTCCTGTTGCTGTGTCTGCTGGGACTGCGTCGGGCGGAAATCTGTGGTCTGCGCTGGGAGAACATCGACTTCGACCAGCGGATCGTCTGGGTGGAACAGCAGTTGCAGCGCAGTGGTGCCGGAATGATCGACGTGGAGCTGAAGACCGAGACGTCCAAGGCTCCCCTGCCGTTGCCCGCGCAGTGCATCGGGCCTCTGCGCTGGCAGCGCCTGCGGGTCGCTTGGCTTCGTGAGCGGGCGCTGGCTGCGGGTCGGCCCTGGTACGACGATCCGGTGGGCCACGTCTTCGTGACGCGCACGGGTCGGCCCTGGCAGCCGGACAACCTCTATCAGACCTTGCAGCGCATTCGCGTACTGGCCGGGTTGAGCAAGATGAACCCCAAGGGCCTGCGGAAGTCCTGCGGCACCCTCTTGGTCCACCTCAAGGCGCATCCCCGGATCGTGAAGGCCATCCTTCGGCACAGCCGGATTGCGACGACACTCGACATCTACGCCGAAGCGCTCGACCCGGACGTGATCGAGGCGGTGAGTCGGCTCGACCTCCTGCTGCGGCAACCGGTCCGGCTGGAGCGGCTGCAAGAGGCGGTCGAACGGCCCGACTGATGTCAGCCGTAGATGTCACCGCCCCTCCCCCGGCGCATCGTCGCTGGTGGAGGGGCGGTTCTCGGCTCAGGCCGCGCCATCATCCCATTTGCATATCGTTACCGGTGACCTTTGGTGATCGAGGTCACGCTACGCGACCATTGTCCGCTGATGTCCGCAGATGCGCTGCCCGATCTCTCCTAGTCAGAGCCTGCCCGGGGAGTCTCGTGATTACACACAGTTACGAGAGCTTCTGTGGTGACCGGCGAAACCACACCGTTCTCCGTGATGATCGCAGTAATCAGCTCCGGCGGCGTCACATCGAAGGCCGGATTGTAGGCCTGAGTGCCCAGCGGTGACGGCGCGAGGTCGGTCACCTCGCTGCCGGCCCGCTGCTCCACCTCGATCGCGGCGCCGTCCGGCGTGCTCAGATCCACCGAGGTCGTCGGCGCAACGACGATGAACGGCACATGGTGGTAGCGGGCGAGGACCGCGAGGGGATAGCTGCCGACCTTGTTCGCCGTGGAGCCGTCCGCCGCGATCCGGTCCGCGCCGATCAGCACCGCGTCCACCTCCCCCGCCGTGAACAGCGACCCGGCCGCGCTGTCGGCGAGCAGCGTGTACGGCATCCCGGCCCGCGCCGCCTCGTACGCCGTCAACCGCGCGCCCTGAAGAAGGGGACGGGTCTCGTCGACCCACAGACGCCTCAACTCCCCAGCCCTGTGCGCCGCGAGGACCACACCGAGCCCGGTGCCCTCACCGCCCGAGACCAGGGCCCCGGTGTTGCAGTGCGTCAGAATCCGGTAGCCCCCGCCCGGCACCAACTCGGCGAGCAGCCGCTCCCCGTACTCCGCCATCGCCCGGCTCGCCGCCGCGTCCTCCTCGTGCAGCGCCCGCGCCTCGGCCAACGCGAAGGCGGCGCCCTGGTGCGGAGGCGCCGCGTGGAAAGCGGTCACCGCGCGGCGCACCCCGTACCCGAGGTTGACGGCCGTAGGCCGCGCGTGCGCCAGCAGGTCGGCGGCCTCGTTCACGTCGTAGCCGCGCGCCGCCGCCAACGCGATCCCGTACGCCCCCGCGAGCCCGAGCAGCGGCGCGCCCCGCACGGCGAGGGAACGTATCGCCTGTACCAGCGCCTGTACGTCCGTGCACACCAACTCGACCTCCTCCTGCGGAAGTCGGGTCTGGTCGAGCAGCACGAGCACGGGTCCCTCGGGGGGTTCCTCCCACCGCAGCGCGGGGATGGTACGGGAAGCACCGCCGGCCTCATCGGTCACAGGTCGCACGTATTGATCACCCATCCGTCCAGTCTGCCCTGCCCGGCCCGGTCCAAGGCAGCCCATGGCACGATGGCGGCCAGTACCACAGCGAGCACCACATGAAGGGGCAGCCTCCGATGACCAACACTCCGGGCTGGGCCTCGCCCGGATCCTCCGACTCCTCCGAGCCGGAAGACGGCGACAGCCCCGCTTCCTCCGCACCACAGAAAGACACCCCCGTGGACACGTCAACAGATACGTCCGCGGCCGGTCCTGACAACAGCTCCGGTGACGACTCCGGCGACACATCCGCTCCCGGTACGGGAGACCGGCCCGCTACGGCCGACGCCGGTGACACGACGCCACCGCCGCCCGGCGGCTGGTCCGCCCAACAGCCGCCCGCGGGTCAGTGGCAGCACACCCCCCACGACACCCGGCCCCCGACCGTACCGGCCCCAGGCCCGCCCCCCGCCGGATCCTCCGGTACGGGTACGGGTACGGGTCAGGCGCCCGGCGCCGGCTGGGCCCGGTGGTCGCCCCCGCAACCGCCGCAAGGCGGCCACCCCGGCCCCTCAGGCCCGCGCTGGGGCAACACAGCACCGGGCGGCGGCCCCGGCGGCGGCTGGCAGCAGCAGGGCCCCTTGAGCAGGCCCGCGGCGCCCAAGCCCGGCGTCATCCCGCTGCGCCCGCTCGGCGCGGGCGAGATCCTCGACGGTTCCCTGGCCGTACTGCGGCGGCACTGGCGCGCGATCCTCGGCTTCACCCTGGCCATCGCCGTGGTCACCCAGGGCCTGGCCGTGGTGGTCGACGGCTTCTTCCTCAGCAACGACACCCGGTTGGAGAACCTCAGGGACAACCCCAACCCGAGCGTCGGCGACATCATGCACGCCGTCAGCGGTGCCTTCGCCAGCTCGGGCCTGACCATTCTGGTCATGCTCATCGGCACGATCACCGCGACCGCGATGGTCGCCATGGCCACCAGCCGCGCCGTGCTCGGCCGCCCGGTCACGGCCGCCCAGGTGTGGCGGGAAGCCCGCCCGCGGCTGCCCCAACTGCTCGGGCTCGCGCTGCTGATCCCGCTGGCCATCGCCGGAATCCTGGCGGGCGCCGTCCTGCCCGGCGCACTGATCGCCCTGGCGGGTGCGGAGAGCGGCGGCGCCGCCCTCGCCTCCCTCGGCCTGATCGGCGCCTCCGTCGTCGTGCTCTGGCTCATGATCCAGTGGAGCCTGGCGGCACCGGCCCTCATGCTCGAGAAGCAGGACATCGTCTCGGCGATGAAGCGCTCGGCGAAGCTGGTACGCAACTCCTGGTGGCGCGTCCTCGGCGTCCAGGCGCTCGCGGCGATCCTCTGCTACATCGCCTCGGCCATCATCCAGACGCCGTTCATGTTCATCGCTCGTGGCATCACCGGTGAGAGCCTCGGCTCCTTCCTCTCCGGCGACACCAACCCGGGCTGGGCGTTCCTCGGCATCAGCGGAATCGGCGCCGCCATCGCCGCGACGCTCAGCCTGCCGATCAGCGCCGGCGTCACCACGCTGCTGTACATGGACCAGCGCATCCGCCGTGAGGCTCTCGACATCGAGCTGATGCGGGCCGCGAATACCGATGCGGACGCGAACGCGGCTGCGAGCGTCGCCGTCACCACCGACTGACCAGGGAACGCAGAAAGGCCCCGGCCCCCGAGTCGAAACTCGGGGGCCGGGGCCTTTTACAAAGATTGTTCGGCGGTGTCCTACTCTCCCACAGGGTCCCCCCTGCAGTACCATCGGCGCTGAAAGGCTTAGCTTCCGGGTTCGGAATGTAACCG
>NZ_JBIUXT010000014.1:0-200531 GCF_044744145.1 Streptomyces sp. NPDC087422
CGACTCTATCAGACGCTTTCCAGTGCCTGACCCCCAGTCAGCGGGGCTTGTCTTTCCGGCTGTTCGGCCGTTCCGACGAGTGAGACATTAGCTGAACTTCGGCGGTCGAACCAAATCGGCCGCTTTCCGTTCCCGCCCCATTCCGAATGCGCACAAGTGAACGCCACGGCATGCCGTAGTCGCTCGTTTGTTTGCTGCGGAATGGCTGTCCGGGGACCGACCGGAGTCGGCGCTCACGCTCGGACAACCCGGAGAACGTTACGCACGGGTCCGGAGAGTGTCAACTCGGTGCCCTGGCGGTGGCCGGAGGGCTACTGTGGGTCGTATGACATCGCATGCGTGCACCTCTCAGTGGTGGGCCGCCTAGGGCGGCCAGGAGTCACGTATGCATCCAACGGCCGCCGCCTCGGCGGCCGTTTTCTGTTGTCCCGGCCGCGGTGGGCGGTGGTCCCGCGAACCCGACCAGGACCAGGAGACAGCAGTCATGACGCGGATTTTCAGTGGGGTCAAGCCGACCGGGCACCTCACCTTGGGGAACTACCTCGGCGCGATCCGGCGGTGGGCGGACGAGGACCAGCACCGGGCGGAGTCGCTGTTCTGCGTGGTCGACCTGCACGCGCTCACCGTCGACCACGATCCGGCGCGGGTGCGACGGCTCACCCGGCAGGCGGCGAGCCTGCTGCTCGCGGCCGGGCTCGATCCGCAGGTGTGCACGGTGTTCGTGCAGAGCCACGTCGACGAGCACGCGCGGCTGTCGTACGTCATGGAGTGCATGGCCACCGACGGTGAGATGCGGCGCATGATCCAGTACAAGGAGAAGTCCGCGCGGGCGCAGGCGGCCGGGCAGAGCGTACGGCTGTCGCTGCTCACGTACCCGGCGCTGATGGCGGCGGACATCCTGGCGTACGGCGCCGACGAGGTGCCGGTCGGCGAGGACCAGACGCAGCATGTGGAGCTGACGCGGGTGCTGGCGGAGCGGTTCAACCAGCGGTACGGGCGGACGTTCGTCGTACCCCGCGCCGTACGGCCCGCCGTGGCCGCGCGGGTCATGGACCTCCAGGACCCCACTGGCAAGATGGGCAAGTCGCACGACGCCACCGCCGGGATCATCTACCTGCTCGACGAGCCCGAGGCGATCACCAAGAAGGTGATGCGGGCGGTGACGGACAGCGGGGCCGGCGAGGTGGAGTACGACCGCGAGGCGCGGCCGGGCGTCGCGAATCTGCTGGACATCCTGGCGGCTTGTACGGGCAAGGAGCCGGAGACGCTGGCCGGGGAGTACACGGCGTACGGGGCCCTGAAGCGGGACACGGCGGAGGCGGTGGTGGAGCTGCTGCGGCCGTTGCGGGCGCGGCACGCCGAGTTCAGCGCCGATCCGTCGTACGTGGACGGGGTGCTGCGGGACGGCGCGGCGGCGGCGCGGGCGCTGGCCCGGCCGACCGTTGACGCGGCCTACCGGGCGGTGGGGCTGCTGCCGCTCACGTAGCCGCGGCCGTATCCGTCCTGCTCCCGTGCCGCCTCGCTACCCGCGGCCGTAACCGTCGAGCCGGGTCATCCGTTGCCGGAGGCCAGCTCGCGGCTGCGGTCGCGGGCGGCTTCGAGGGCGGCGAGGAGGGCGGCGCGTACGCCGTGGTTCTCCAGCTCGCGGATGGCGTTGATGGTGGTGCCCGCCGGGGAGGTGACGGCTTCGCGGAGCTTGACCGGGTGCTCGCCGCTGTCGCGGAGCATCACGGCGGCGCCGATCGCGGACTGGACGATGAGGTCGTGGGCCTGGGCGCGCGGGAGGCCGAGCAGGATGCCCGCGTCGGTCATGGCCTCGACCAGGTAGTAGAAGTACGCGGGTCCGGAACCGGACAGGGCGGTCGCGGCGTCCTGCTGCTTCTCCGGGACGCGGAGGGTCTTGCCGACCGGCTTGAAGATGGCCTCGGTACGGGCGAGGTGGGCCTCGGCGGCGTGGCGGCCCGCCGAGATCACGGACATGCCCTCGTCCACGAGCACGGGGGTGTTCGGCATGACGCGTACGACCGCGATGCCGTCCGCGAGCCGCTCCTCGAAGAAGGCGGTCGGGATGCCGGCGGCGGCGCTGATGACGAGGCGGTCGGCCGGTACGTGCGCGGCCAGCTCGTCCAGCAGGGCGCCCATGTCCTGGGGCTTGGCCGCCAGGATGAGGGTGTCGGCGGCCTTGGCGGCCTCGGCGTTCGTGACGGCCTCGACGCCGTAACGGGCGCGCAGTTCCTCGGCGCGTTCGGGGCGGCGGGCGGTGACCAGCAGGTCCTCCGGGGCCCATCCGGCGCGGATCATGCCGGAGAGGAGGGCTTCGCCGATTTTGCCGGTGCCGAGAACGGCGACTTTCTGCTTCTGGGCGGTCATGGGGTCATCTTCGCAGGGGCGGACGGGGCAAGCGGGCCGCGTCCGCCCTTCGGTCGTACGTCCGGGCAACCCGGGGTGGCTCTGCTCAGGTGGTGCGGCTCAGGTGGTGCGGCGGCGCAGGGTGGCCGAGCCCAGGCCGAGGGCCAGGAGGGCGCAGCAGGCGACGATGATCAGATCGCGTACGAAGTCGCCGGTGACACCCGTGTGGTGGACGATCTGGGTGGTGGCGTCGGCGGCGTACGACATGGGGAGCACGTTCGACAGGCCGCTGAGGACCGGCTGCATGTCGCCGCGCGGGACGAACAGGCCGCAGAGCAGGATCTGCGGGAGCAGCACGGCGGGCAGGAACTGCACGGCCTGGAACTCGCTGGACGCGAAGGCGCTGACGAACAGGCCGAGCGCGGTGCCGAGGAAGGCGTCGGCGAGCGCGGCGACCAGCAGCAGCCACGCCGAGCCGGTGACGTCGAGGCCGAGCGCGAGCACGGACAGGCCGGTGGCGAGCGCGGCCTGGACGACGGCGACGGCGCCGAACGCGAGCGCGTACCCGGCGAGCAGGTCGGCCTTGCCCAGCGGCATGGACAGCAGCCGCTCCAGGGTGCCCGAGGTGCGTTCGCGCAGCGTGGCGATCGACGTGACCAGGAACATCGTGATCAGCGGGAAGATGCCGAGGAGCGAGGCGCCGGCCGAGTTGTACGTCTGCGGGCTGGCGTCGAAGACGTACTTCAGCAGTGTCAGCAGCACGCACGGGACGACGAGCATCAGGGCGATCGTGCGCGGGTCGTGGCTGAGCTGGCGCAGGACGCGGCGGGCCGTGGCGAAGGTGCGGTCGAGGTTCATCGCGCGGTCGATTCTGTGGGGGTGGACTCGGCGGATTCGTTGGCACTGGCACTGGCTTGTGCGGGGGGCTTCTGCTGAGAGGCGCCGCTTGCGCCCTCGCCCTGGCCGCCCTTGGCGTCGCCGCTCTTGGCGTCGCTCGCGCCGCTGGCTTCGTCGTTGGCCGCGTCGACCAGGCGCAGGAACGCCTCTTCGACGGTGTCGGAGCCGGTGCGCTCGCGCAGTGCGTCGGGGGTGTCGTCGGCGAGGATGCGGCCCTCGCGCATCAGCAGCAGGCGGTGGCAGCGTTCCGCCTCGTCCATGACGTGCGACGAGATGAGTACGGTCGCGCCGCGCTCGTCGGCCAGCCGGTGGAACAGTTCCCACAGGTCCCTGCGGAGCACCGGGTCGAGGCCGACCGTCGGCTCGTCCAGCACGAGCAGTTCCGGCTCGCCGAGGAGGGCCACCGCGAGGGAGACCCGGCCGCGCTGACCGCCGGAGAGGTTGGCGGCGAGGCTGTCGGCGTGCGACATCAGGTTGACGTCCGTCAGGGCGCGTTCGACCTGGGCGGCGCGGTCGCGGTGCGCGATGCCGAGGACGGCGGCGTAGTAGTCGAGATTCTGCCGGGCGGTGAGGTCGGAGTAGACCGACGGCGCCTGCGTCACGTATCCGAGGCGCGGGCGCAGGCTGCGGTGGCCCGCCGGGTGGTCCAGCACGTTGAGGGTGCCGGTGACGTGGGCCTGCGAGCCGACGATCGCTCGCATCAGCGTGGATTTTCCGCAGCCGCTCGGTCCGAGGAGGCCGGTGATTCGGCCGGGCGGGAGGGTAAAGGAGAGGTTGTCGAGCACGGTGCGGCCACCGCGTACGACGCGGAGGCCGGCGGCCTCGATGGCGGGTCCGGGGGCTTTATTCATCATGTGATGAATAAACACCCGTGACGGGGTGCGCGTCAAGCCGTGCTCCTCCGGAGGGGGTGGGTTTTCGGGGGGCCTGGCGGCGGCTCGGTGGGGGGCCGGGGTTCCTGGGCCGGGGGGTCGGGTCGGGGGCCGGTGTTCCTGGGCCGGGGGGTCGGTGTCCTCATCCGGATGGCCGGGGTCCTGGTCGGGGGTCCGGGGTTCCTGGGCCGGGGGGTCGGTGTCCTGGTCGGGGGTCCGGGGTCGGTCAGGGTCATCCCCTATGGCGTACGCGGTGGGGGCGAAGGATCGTTGCGGTATGAGGCGTTCATCCCGAGAAGTTGCTGCATCGCGCGTTGAGAAGCGGCAGTTGGCCGTGGCCTCGGCGACGCTTGGACCTTGGCGGCCGGCTGCTGCCGTCGGTGCGATCGGGGGTGGGGTGTCACTTGCCCTGCACCTCGTGCACGGGCACTTCGGGCTCGGCATTCTGGCCGGGGCGCTGTCCGTGGGCGCCCTGCTTTTCTACTGCGTGGGCGGGGCCGGGGCGGTGCTCGGGTACTCCGGGGGCGCGCGGGGGCGGGATCACCGGATACGGAGGTGGGCGCGGGAGCATCCGTGGCGGGTGGCGGCTGTGCCCGGGGCGCTCATGCTTGTCAGCGACTTCGTTATTCGGGAGGTCCTGACCAGTCAGGGGTTCTTCGGGTCGCTCTGGACCGGGGTGTGGCACGGGGCTGTCGTGGCGGCTGTCGTGGGAGCCGTCGGGACCGTTTCGGCTGCGCGGCGTGCCTGAGCCTTTGACGTCCTGAGCGCTCCAGGTCTTTTGAGCGCTTGACGTTCCTTGAGCGCCTGACGTCACCCGTGTCGCATTGTCGGCGCACCTCGGTGCCTGGGGGGGGTCTTTCCCTCCGGGCACCTTTCCTTTGCCCACCGCCCTGTCCCTGGTGTCGGTCCCGGGCCGGGGCACCTCCTCGAGCTGCGTGCTGCCTGCTCCCTTCCCATTCGTCCACGCCCTGTCGGCACGCAAATCTGCGGGGGCACCCCGCCCCGTCCCCTCCGGCCCGTCGCCGCCTGACGGTCCCCCGTGGGTGGGGGCTGGGAAGGGGGCGGTTCGCTGTCGGGTGGGCGGAGGGGGGTTGTCAGCACGTGTTTGGGGACCAGTCGGAGAAGTCGTTTTGGCTCCAACGACTGAGGGTTCCGGGCGGGCGGAGGTGTCGTTCGCGCCCCTGTAACAAGGTGATTTGGTCCCACCACGATCGGGGGAATCCACTGGCGGTGGGGTCGGTGGGGGGCTGTAGTTCCGGAGCGATTGTCGCCGTGAGCACGCCCCCGACAGGTGTGCGGCGTCAGTCGGACCGGTCGGCCGCGCGGAAACGAGTTGTGGCCGGAGCCCCTGGGCTGCGACTGCGACTGATCAGGATCAGTCGCCTGAATACCCGAAAATGCCCACGTGAGTCGGCTGGTCGTCGGTGTGCAGGATGACGTAGATGGCGGTCCACCGCATGCGGCACTCTTCGAGCAGAGACTCCTCGGAGAGGTGGGCTCGATGGGCTGCGGTGATTCGCTCCTCATACTGCTGGACTGTCGGACGGTCGGTCCCGAAGTAGTGAGCAAGGCGGTCAGGGGCCAGCGGGCGCAGGGTGTTGTAGTCCTCGCCCTTGGCAGGGTCCGGGGTGCCAGTCGTGTGGACGACGCGTTGGATGTCGAGGATCGAGTGGGTGCCCTCCTCGCCCATGAAGTCCTCGTCAGCGTGCAGTTCTGTGAGGCTCCGGTAGGTGTCGGAGCTGCCGTACTTCTGCTGGAAGATCTGCGCGTGCAGGGCCTCCAGGGATGCCTCGACGCTCCCTGTGTAGGGGGTGACAGGCAGCGGATCGGCCGAGAAGCTGCCCTTGAATCCAGGTCGTCATAGGCCGTGTGTCGAAAGTGGATCTTGGGCTGTGAATGATCACGGTTCATGGGTCGGTGAGATCTCACGGACGAGCAGTGGGCGGTGCTGGAGCCGCTGCTGCCGAAGGGCATGACGGCGGGTCGGCCAGCTGCCTGGCCCCGGCGGCAGTTGATCGACGGCATACGGTTCCGGGTCCGGACCGGTATCCCGTGGCGGGACGTGGCCGCCGAGTACGGGCCGTGGGGACGGGTCTACGACCTGTTCCGCCGGTGGCAGCGAAACGGCACCTGCCAACGGATCCTCAGCCGACTCCAGTCCCTGGCCGATGCGAAGGGCGCGATCGCCTGGGACCTGAATGTCGACTCCACGGTGTGCCGCGCCCACCAGCATGCGGCCGGGGCCCGCAAACAGGGCTACCGGCAGAAGGAGGCGCCGGGCGGCATGTTTGCCGAGCCTGATGATCACGGGCTGGGCCGCTCACGCGGTGGGTTCACCACCAAGCTCCACCCGGCGGTTGAGCAGGGTCAGAAGCCCATGGCGATCGTGATCACGGCAGGACAGTGCGGGGACTCGCCACAGTTCGAACCCGTGCTCGGCTCTCGCGGCGGCCGACCGCCGCGTTTCGACCCTGTCGACTACCGCGAACGTCACGCTGTCGAGTGCGGGATCAACCGGCACAAGAGGCACCGCGCCGTCGCCACGCGGTACGACAAGCTCGCGGTCCGCTACGAAGCGACTGTCCTGGTCGCTGCCATCAACGAGTGGCTGTGACCCCCAGCCGTCATACGGCTGTATCCACGTTCCACGTCTCCGGCAGATCGCCGCCGCAGAAGACGCAGACGAAGTCGCCCTCGCGCACGATGTTGTGCTCCTGGCAGTCAGGGCATCGTCGGAACACGATCTCGTGGGTGAAGCCGGAGGGCCGCCCAAGTTCTACGTCGTCCAGAGCATGAGCGACTGCCGACCAGGAGGTGACGTCCGGGCAGTATCCGGTGGACTGGTTGCTGACCTCGCCCACCATCCACCGGTCTGCCTCGCGCACGAAGCTGATCTCGCCAGCACCCAGAACCATGTCCCCGCCAGCGCAGGCCACGTGCTCGCTTCGCCGCGGCGCCAGCCGAAGCACACCATCTGTCCCGACCACGAAGGTGAACGGGTCGGCCAACTCTGCCACCGATCGCTCAGCGACCCAGCCGTCGAAGTCAGCCGCCGAGCTGATCCGGCACCCGCCGCTGCCAGACCGGACCGCAGCCTTCAGCTCCACCGGTCCCACATATCGGTAACTCCGCCCCCGCACGCTCACATCAGCCAACCTAAAACACTTCCGACACACGCCCTATTAGGCGTCAGGGTCAGCCCGCACTCGAAGTCCTCGAGCGGCAACGGTGCCAGTTCCTCGGCCTCGGAGCGGTAGCTGAAGCCGATCGACGTCAGTCGGCCCTGCAGGATTCGCTCGTCCTCTGCGGCGTCGATCTCGGCAATCCCCTCGTTCACTTCGGGCGGGAGGCTCATGGGTCGGGCGGGGGGAGAGGCAATTGGGATCGGGGGGGTTGGGTGGGGCAGGGATAGGTTGGGGGGATGGGGGAGTTGGGGTGGGTGGAGGGGTGGCCGGGTGGGGGGATTCGGACGGGGCGGCTCTGGTTGAGGGAGCCGGAGGCGGGGGATCGGGGGGCGGTGATTGAGCTGTTCTGTTCGGCGGAGGTGGGGACCTATGTGGGAGGGCCCCGGGAGCGGGACGAGATGGAGCGGGCGGTGCCCGAGACGCCAAGGCGGCGGCACGGGCTCTTCGTGGTCGACCTCGACGGGACGATGATCGGCATCGTCACGATCGACCGGCACGGCGCCGGGAGCAAAGGGCACGTCCGTCCGGAGGGCGAGGAACCCGAACTCGGCTACATGTTCCTGCCCGACGCGTGGGGCCACGGATACGCCACCGAAGCCTGCGCGGCAGCGCTCAACTGGGCCGCCGAAGCGCTCCCCGGCGAGCCGGTGGTGCTCTGCACCCAGACCGCCAATACGGCATCGCTGCGCGTCGCGGAAAAGCTTGGATTCACCGAGGTCGAACGCTTCGAGGAGTACGGCGCCGAGCAGTGGTTCGGCCTGTGGACGCGCCGAGGGTGACCCCGCGCAAGTAACCCCCTCCCCCCCCATCAGCCACAACGGACGCGCGGACGCCGACGGGCGAGGAGGGGACGGGCCGGGGTGCCCCCGCAGGGGGACGAACGGACAAGGCCAGAAGCAGGCGCAGGTGCCCGCAGGTTCGTCGCCCGAGGAGGTGCCCCGGCCCGGCACCGACCAGGCACAAGCGGCACCCGCAAGGAGGAGTAGAGGTGTTCGAGTTTTTCACCGACCGCGCGAGGCGCGCCGTGGCGCTGTCCCAGGACGAGGCCATCGCCCTCGGACACGACTTCATCGGCACCGAACACATCCTGCTCGGCTTGCTGGCGGCGGGAGAAGGCCGCGGCCTCAAGGTACTGGCGGCCCTGGAAGTGGAACCCGCCGGCCTGCGCCAAGCGGTACTCACCCGGGTGGCCAGGGAGACGTCATAGCGACGACCGGGATATGCGCCCACCGCCCGGCCGGACAGGCCCTAGGACCGGCGGCGTGCCGAGGCGGTCGCGTGCTCGGCCCGGTGCAGCGCCTCCCCCGGCGCTTCGGTGAAGGCCCGAAGGAAATAGGCGAGGAGCACGCCGAGAAAGCCGATTGCCAGAAGCCCCTGCTCGGCCCCCGCCTCCCGCCGCCGCGAAAACCCCCGCCACGTCCGCTGGAAAGCGAGAGCGCTGCACACGGCGAACCCGGCCACCGCCAGAAACGTCACAAAGGGACCGACGTCGGCGTCGGCCAGCCCCTGAAAGCCGAACCGCAGCACCGCCGCCCCCACCGCGATGGCGACGAGGGACCCGACCGCGAGCCCGGCCCGCCGCCAGGCGTATCCGCCGTCGTGCGCGACCCACGTCGTCCCGAAGAAACGGATCGGCTCCGGCCGCGGCACCCCCTCAACCGCCCCGCCGCTTCCGCCACCGCCCCCGCCAACCCGCCGCTTCACTTCGCTCACCTCGTCCACGCCATCGATTATGACCCAGAACGGGACGTTCCCTGACACACCCGTTCGGCCGACGGTCGACGAATCGCACGACGCGATGCGTTTTCCTGACGATATGTCAGACATCCGGTCAGACGTCCCCCCGGCCTCGCCCGGGCTCCGACGCCGTCCCCCCGCCCCCCACCTCCTCCTCGGCCTGGGCGCCGCCGCCCTCACCGCCGCCGCCTGCACCCTGGCCGCCGGGTCCGGCGCGGCGACGGCCGCGGGCCCCCGCGCGGCCGAGGCGGCGACCAGTTCCCTGGTCGACCTCACCCTCGCACCCGCCCCGCCGCTCGGCCTGAGCGCCTTCCACGGCCGGTACGGCCACGCCTCCTCCACCCCGGACGGCGGCCCGGACGGCGGTGACTTCTCCGACCCGTCCGGCGTGCTGTCGCACCTGAAGGTGATCGGCGCGGTCACGGCCCGTACGGACGCGGGTCCCGGCAAGACCTCCGCGCAGGCCCAGGCGGGCGGCTTCACGCTCGGCCTGAACTCCAAGGACTTCGTCAGCGTCGGGTCGCTGGACGCGTACGCGGAGTGCGTACCGCCGCCGGTGGGCCCGTACGCGCTCGCGTACGCGCGGACGGACGGCGGGGTGATCGACGTACTCGGCCACACCGTGCCGGTCGGGACGACCACCTTCGACGTGACCGGCGCGGAGATCGGCGCCTCCGGCATCGGCGGCGGCACGCTCACCGTGACGTACGAGCCGTATCAGCACCCGCCCGGCGGCGCCCCGACCGCCGCCACCAGCGCGGACGCGGGCGTCGACATCACCGTCAGCGGCACGTTCACCGACACGAGCGGCGCCCCGGCGTACGCGGGACCGCTGGTCGACCTCCGCCTCGGCCACGTCGCCGTCACCTGCGAGACCACCACCCCGACCCCGACGAACTCGGTCGACTCGACGACGCCGGTGCCACCGACGACGACACCGCCGACCACCGGGACGACGACGCCCACGACGCCCACCCCGACCGGCCCGGAAACCGGCGGCACGACCCCACCGCCCACCACCTCGCCGACCACCCCGCCCACGACGCCACCGACCACCTCGCCCACCACCCCGCCCACGACATCACCGACCACCCCGCCCACCACCTCCCCGGACCCGTCGGGGACGGCCGGCACCACTCCCCCGCCGACGCCCACCGGGACCTGGACCACCCCCGGCGGCGACACCCTCCCGCACACCGGCGCCGAGGTCGGATGGGCGGCGGGACTCGCCGGCGGATCGCTGCTCCTCGGCGGCTTCCTCGTGTTCAGGACCGCCCGGGCGAGGCGCGGCCGGCACCTCTGATTTGGCATATGCCAGCGTCACTCTCTGCCCAGGGGTCATACTTACTGTCCATGGAAGGAAAATTAACGGCGCACGCCGCTGAGAACCCCGCGCGGCAGGAGCGATTCCGCACGCTGGCGCGGTATCTGATGACGCACAGCCTCCGCCGTACACTCCCCGCGCACCTGCGGGTGCGCAGGGACGTGGCGGTGGTCGTGGACGAGCGCACGGTGGCCGAACCGGACATCGTCGTGGTCGGCGCGGAGGCGGAGAACGTTGTCGTCCTCGCCGTGGAAGTCCTGCCCGCCGACGCCGACGAGAGCGAGCCTCACCCGTACGAGGAAGCGGGGGTCACGCACCTGTGGCGCGTGGAGGAGGACACCGAGACCGAGCGCCCGATGGTCTACGTGCACGAGTGGGATCCGGCCTCGCACTCGTACGCCCTCACCGGCGTGCACCGCGAGGAGCTGACCGTCCAGGTCCCGTATCGCATCAACGTCGACCTCACGGGCATCGACCACCTCTGACCGTCGACCCCGTACGCGTGCACGTAAACGTGCACGAACCTGTGCCCGTCCCCGCACGGATACGCGTACGTCCAGGCACAGCGCGGCCGTACGCACGACGCCCCCGCACCGGGTCACGGTACGGGGGCGTCGTGCGTGCGCTGCCGGTGTCAGCGCTCCAGCTTGGTGATGTCGCGGACGGCGCCGCGGTCGGCGCTGGTGGCCATGGCCGCGTAGGCGCGCAGGGCCGTGGAGACCTTGCGGGTGCGGTCGCGGGGGGCGTAGACGCCGCCGAGGGCTTCGCGGCGGGCGGCCAGCTCCTCCTCGGACACCAGGAGTTCCATGGAGCGGTTGGGGATGTCGATCCGGATGCGGTCGCCGTCCTCGACCAGGGCGATGGTGCCGCCCGAGGCCGCCTCGGGTGAGGCGTGGCCGATGGACAGGCCCGACGTGCCGCCGGAGAAGCGGCCGTCGGTGACCAGGGCGCAGACCTTGCCGAGGCCGCGGCCCTTGAGGAAGGACGTGGGGTAGAGCATCTCCTGCATGCCGGGGCCGCCGCGCGGGCCCTCGTAGCGGATCACGACGACATCGCCGGGGTTGACCTGCTTGGCGAGGATCTTGTCGACGGCCTCTTCCTGCGACTCGCAGACGACGGCCGGGCCCTCGAAGGTCCAGATCGACTCGTCCACGCCCGCGGTCTTCACGACCGCGCCGTCCAGGGCGAGGTTGCCGCGCAGCACGGCCAGGCCGCCGTCGGCGGAGTAGGCGTGCGCGACGTCGCGGATGCAGCCGCCCGCGGCGTCGGTGTCCAGGGTGTCCCACCGCTCGGACTGCGAGAACGCCTCGGCGGAGCGCTTGCAGCCGGGCGCCGCGTGCCACAGCTCGACGGCCTCGTCGGAGGCGGAGCCGCCGCGCACGTCCCAGGCGTCGAGCCACTCCTTGATGGAGGGCGAGTGGACGGTGTGCACGTCCTCGTTGAGCAGCCCGCCGCGGTACAGCTCGCCGAGGATGGCGGGGATGCCGCCGGCCCGGTGGATGTCCTCCATGTAGTACGTGCCGCCGGGCGCCACGTTCGGCGCGACCTTGGCCAGGCAGGGGACGCGGCGCGAGACGGCGTTGATGTCGTCCAGGCCGTAGTCGAGCTCGGCTTCCTGGGCGGCGGCCAGCAGGTGCAGGATCGTGTTGGTGGAGCCGCCCATGGCGATGTCGAGCGCCATGGCGTTGTCGAAGGCGGCGCGGGTGGCGATGGCGCGCGGCAGCACGGACGCGTCGTCCTGCTCGTAGTGCCGCTTGGTCAGCTCCACGACGGTGCGGCCGGCGTTCTCGTACAGCGCCTTGCGGGCGGTGTGCGTGGCCAGGACCGAGCCGTTGCCGGGCAGGGCCAGGCCCATGGCCTCGGTGAGGCAGTTCATCGAGTTGGCGGTGAACATGCCGGAACAGGAGCCGCAGGTCGGGCAGGCGTTCTCCTCGATACGGAGGATGTCCTCGTCCGAGATGTTCTCGTTGACGGCGTCCGCGATGGCGTTGATCAGGTCCAGCTTGCGGACGGTGCCGTCGACCAGCGTCGCCTTGCCGGCCTCCATGGGGCCGCCGGAGACGAAGACGGTCGGGATGTTGAGGCGCAGCGCGGCCATCAGCATGCCCGGGGTGATCTTGTCGCAGTTGGAGATGCAGATCAGCGCGTCCGCGCAGTGCGCCTCGACCATGTACTCGACGGAGTCGGCGATCAGGTCGCGGGACGGCAGGCTGTAGAGCATGCCGCCGTGGCCCATCGCGATGCCGTCGTCCACGGCGATCGTGTTGAACTCGCGCGGCACCGCGCCCGCCGCGAGGATCGCCTCGGAGACGATCCGGCCGACGGGCTGAAGGTGCGTGTGACCCGGTACGAACTCGGTGAAACTGTTGGCGACCGCGATGATCGGCTTCCCGATGTCGCTGCTGGCGACGCCGGAGGCGCGCATCAGCGCGCGGGCGCCCGCCATGTTGCGGCCGTGGGTGACCGTACGTGACCTCAGCTCGGGCACGGTGTCCACTCCCTTGGGTTCACTTGGCTCGTACTGCTCCGTACTAGAGCATCGAGGGTACGCCCGTCGCCCAGGATCCGGACGTTCGGTCCGGTATGCGGGACGTGCGGTCCCATGGGGCTGTACGGGGGCGGGGTCCTACGGGTGGACGTCGGCGGCGGTGAGGTAGCGCTGGAGGACCGGGCCGACCATGGCGACGATGTCCTCGGGGTCGGCGGAGGCCATCGGCTCCACCCGCACGATGTACCGCAGCATGATGATCCCGACGAGCTGGGCGGCGGCGAGCTGCACGCGGAACTCGGCGTCGGGCACGTCGAGGCCGCCCGCGAGGCGGGCCAGGACGCGGCGGCTGACCAGGCCGCGGAAGACCGCGGCGGCCGTCTCGTTGGTGACCGCGGACCGGACGATGGCCAGCAGCGGCTCGCGCGAGACCGGGTTCTCCCAGATCCGCAGCATCAGCCGGGCCACCCGCTCGCCCATGCCGTCGACGCCGCCCGCCACGACGAGGTCGGGGATGTTCATGGCGGGCGCGAAGGACAGCTCGATGGCGGCGCCGAAGATCTGTTCCTTCGTGCCGAAGTAGTGGTGGACGAGGGCGGAGTCGACGCCCGCCGCCTTGCCGATCGAGCGGACGGAGGTCTTGTCGTAGCCGCGGGCGGAGAACTCCTCGCGGGCGGCGGCGAGGATACGGTCACGGGTCTCGGCGGTCCCGGCCTTGGTGCCCGCGGGACGGCCGCGGCGGCGGCCGGCCGGCTTGCCGGACTCCTGGGGGCCCTCGGATTCCTGGGGCTCGTCGGGTTCCGGGGAGCCGGGGGACGCCTTCGCCGTACTCACGCCGGACCACCGCCGACCGGCGCCGGTGTCGCGTAGTGCAGCCGGGTGAAGGCCAGCGCCTCCGCCAGGTCCGCCTCGCGCTCGGCCCTCGACATCGCCCGCCGGGTGGTCACCTCGACCACCACATGGCCGTCGTAGTCGCTCGCCGCCAGCGCCGCCAGCAGCTCCGCGCACGGCAGATTCCCGCGCCCCGGCACCAGGTGCTCGTCCTTGGCGGAGCCCGTGCTGTCGCCGAGGTGGACGTGCACCATCCGCTCGGCCATCCTCGCCATCAGCGCGAACGGCTCGGTACGGGAGGTCGCCGCGTGCGAGAAGTCCACGGTCAGGTGGCGGTAGTCGTCGTTGGTGACGTCCCAGTCGGGCGCGTACGCCTGCATCTCGCGGTCCCGGTAGCGCCACGGGTACATGTTCTCGACCGCGAACCGTACGTCCGTCTCGTCCGCCATCCGCCAGATCCCGGCGACGAAGTCCCTGGCGTAGCCGCGCTGCCAGCGGAACGGCGGGTGCACCACGACGGTCGAGGCGCCCAGCGTCTCGGCCGCCGCGCGGGCCCGCTGGAGCTTGACCCACGGGTCGGCGGACCAGACGCGCTGCGCGATCAGCAGGCACGGCGCATGAACGGCCAGGATCGGCATCCGGTGGAAGTCCGACAGGCGGCGCAGCGCGTCCACGTCCTGGCTGATCGGGTCGGTCCACACCATCACCTCGACGCCGTCGTAGCCGAGGCGGGCGGCGATCTCGAAGGCGGTGGCGGTGGAGGCCGGGTAGACGGAGGCGGTGGACAGGACGATCTTCGACGTGCCGCCGCGGGGCCCCGCGGCGGACCCCGCGGTCGGGGCGAGACGTTCCCGCGCGTGCTGCGCGCGCTGCCCCGTACGCCATTGCCGTCTCAGGGCGGCGTCCGTCGTCCGGCCGTCCGTCTTCCGGCCCGCTGGTTCAGCCACGGGAAACAGCGTACGGCGGCGGCCGGGGCGGAAGGGGCAGGTGCCGGGGGGTGCGGGGGGACTGTCGCCGATCTCACGGCGGGGCGCGGCGGGCGCGGCGGACCGGCTCAGTCGCCCCAGCGGGCCAGGGCCGCCCCCGGTCCGGCGTCGTTCACCATCAGGTCGAGCTTGCGCAGGATGACGCCCTCGCGCAGGGCCCAGGGGCAGATCTCCAGCTCCTCGACGCCGAAGAGGTCCATCGCGGCGTCCGCGACCAGGGCGCCCGCCAGGAGCTGCCCGGCCCGGCCGACCGAGACGCCCGGCAGGGTGCTGCGCTGGGCCGCCGTCATCTCCGCGAGCCGCGGCACCCACTCCTCCAGCGCGCCGCGCCGCAGCCGGCGCTGGGCGTACAGGCCGTCGGCGGAGCGGGCCGCGCCCGCGAGCCTGGCGAGCTGCTTGAACGTCTTGGACGTGCCCACCGCGTGGTCGGGCCGGCCGAAGCGGGCGAAGTCCGGGACCGTACGGGCGATCTCGGCGCGTACGTGCCTACGCAGCGACCGTACGTCGTGGGCGGTCGGCGGGTCGCCCGGCAGCCACGTACCGGTCAGGCGTCCCGCGCCGAGCGGCAGGGACACGGCCGCGTCCGGGTACTCGTCCATGCCGTAGCCGACCTCAAGCGACCCGCCGCCGATGTCCAGCACCAGCAGCCGCCCGGCCGACCAGCCGAACCAGCGGCGTACGGCGAGGAACGTCAGCCGCGACTCGTCCTCGCCGGACAGGACGGTGAGGCGTACGCCCGTCTCCGCGTCCACCCGGGCCAGGACGGCCTCGCCGTTCGCCGCCTCCCGCACCGCGGAGGTCGCGAAGGACAGCACGTCCTCGGCGCCCTTGTCCTCCGCCACGCGCAGCGCGTCCGCGATCGTGGCGACCAGGCGGTCGACGCCGGCGTCGCTGATCGCGCCGTGCTCGTCGAGGAGTTCGGCCAGGCGCAGCTCCGCCTTGTGCGAGTACGCGGGGAGCGGGCGCGCGCCCGGGTGCGCGTCCACCACCAACAGGTGGACGGTGTTGGAACCCACGTCGAGCACTCCGAGTCGCATGGGCAAGACGCTAGCGCGCCGACGTGGGTGTCCGTTCCGCGGGCCGCGCGGGGCCGCGGGGCGGTGGCGCGTGGGCGATCCGCGACCCGTTGGCGACCATTCGGCGCATTCCGGTCTTACTCTTGGGCGCGTGGCGAAGGTGAAGGCCCTCAAGGCCAAGAAGAAGAGTGCAGGCACGGTCCGCGACGAGGTGGGGCTGGACTTCGCCCGCGCCTGGGTCGAATTCGCCGATCCGGCCGACGAGGAGCAGGTCTTCCGCTGCGACCTCACGTGGCTCACCTCGCGCTGGACGTGCGTCTTCGGCAGCGGCTGCCAGGGGATCGTGGCAGGGCGCGCGGACGACGGGTGCTGTTCGCTGGGCGCGCACTTCTCGGACGACGACGACGAGAAGCGGGTGGCCGGGCATGTGGCCAGGCTCACGCCGGAGACGTGGCAGTTCCACGCCGAGGGCGCCGACGGCGCGTGGGCGATGGAGAACGAGGAGGGCGAGCGGCAGACGCGTGTCGTGGACGGGGCGTGTGTCTTCTCCAACCGGGCCGGGTTCGCGGGCGGCCAGGGGTGCGCGCTGCACGCGCTGGCCCTGCGGGAAGGGCGCGAGCCGCTGGAGACGAAGCCGGATGTGTGCTGGCAGTTGCCGATCCGGCGGACTTTCGACTGGGTGGACCGGCCGGACGATTCGCGGGTGCTGGTCGTGTCGATCGGGGAGTACGACCGGCGGGGGTGGGGGCCGGGGGGCCACGACCTGCACTGGTGGTGCACGTCGGCGACGTCCGCGCACGGTGCCGGTGACCCGGTCTACGTGTCGTACCGCCCGGAGCTGACCGAACTCATGGGTCCCGACGCCTACGCCGTGCTCGCTGCGCTGTGCGAGTCCCGCCTGTCCACCCCCCACCTTCCTCTTCTGGCCCCCCACCCCGCCGACCCCGCTGCCCCCGCTTCCTAGGGCCCTCTTGTGCGTGGGGGCCGGCGGTGGGGTTCGGTCCCGGTACCGTCCGGGCGCCCTCTTGTGCGTGGGGTCGGTCCCGGTACGGGGTACCTCCTCGAGCTGCGTGCTGCCTGCTCCCGCGCATCCGTCAACGCCCTGTCGGCACGCAAATCTGCGGGGGCACCCCGCACCGTCCCCTCCGGTACGTCGGCGCCCGACGGTTCGTGGGGGTGGATGGGGCCGGGCACGGGGGCTGCGGGGGTGTTGACGCCCCACGCTGTGATCAAAGGGGGCGTGTTCGATGTTCGGGGGGGGAGGCGCTTTGCGGGGTGTCCTCAGCCGAGGTGGCGGAGGGTGTCGGAGATGGTGGACCGGAAGGTCTGGAGGGCGTGGAGGCCGGCGGTGTAGCGGTCCTGGTGGGCGGCGATGTCGGCGGTCTGCTGCTGGGCGCGTACGGCGTGCAGGAGTTGGGCGGTGTGGTGGCGGCGCTGGCAGGTGACGTCGGCGACGGCGGTGCGCCGCTCGGTCGGGGTGTGCGTGGTGTTGCCGTCGCTGCCGCGATGCCACGCCTTGTCCCCGAAGGCCGCGAGCGGGTCGGAGTAGCGGGCGAACCCCTGGCCGGCCACGCAGCGGGACCACGCGTCCCAGGCCGCGAGCAAGCGGGGGTCGCGTTTGACGGCCTTGTCGATCTCGACCGAGCGCGTGCTCGCGTAGAGCCAGTCCCGCTTGACGTCGATCCCGCGCATCAGCCGCCGGTTCGCCTCCACGTTGCAGGCCGGAAAGTCCGCGTACTCGGCCTGGGTCATACGACGGCCCTGCGGCCGCGTGGGAGTGGACTTCGCCGGGTCCCATCCGTAGCCCCAGCGGCTCGCGTTGGTCATGTCGAGTGCGCCGTAGCCAGTGCTGACCGCGGTGAGCATGGTGGGGTCGACGGGGTAGCGCGGATCGAGCGGAAAGTCCGCGTGCCCGCGTTTCGCCATGCACTGCCGGACCAGCAACGCCGTTGCCCGCTTCTCCCGTTGATAGTCCTCGGGCGTGTAGTCGTAACGATCCGCCGGAAGCGGCCCAAGCCCCACCGTCGCACGGACCGCCTCCGCCCGCTCCGGCCCCGAGGCACCCACCCCCGCCAGCACCGCCACCCCCACCACGGCCCCAAGCCGCCACCCCCGCGTCCCCATGCCCCCGGATGCTAGCCCCCGCCCCACCCAAGCCCACCCACCCCCCTCCGCCCCCACCGGACCGTCGGACGCCGACGTACCCAAGCCCACCCACCCCCTCCCCCCCCTCAGCCACAGCGGACCGTCGGACGCCGACGTACCCATGCCCACCCACCCCCCTTCCCCGGCCACCCCCACCGGCGGGCGGACGCCGACGGACCGGGAGGGGACGGGCCGGGGTGCCCCCGCAGGGGGACGAACGGAAAGGGGCTGGACGTTTTCGAAGTGGGTGCACGTTCGTCGCCCGAGGAGGTGCCCCGGACCGGCACCGACCAGGCACAAGCGGCACCCGCAGACGAAAAAGCACCCGCAGGGGTGGGCGGGCGGGAAAAATAAGCAAGATGAGGACACACGCGGTGATCGCCTCCCCCGTAGGCGACCTGACAGTGGTCCGCGAGGGCCCCGCCCTCGTAGGGCTCTACTTCGAGGGCCACAAACGAAGGCCCAACGAAACCACCTTCGGCGAACGCGCCGACGAATCCTTCGACGACGTACGCCACCAGCTCAAGGAATACTTCGCCGGAACCCGGCACACCTTCGACCTCGAACTGACCCCGGAGGGCAACGCGTTCCAGCGCCGCGTCTGGACCCTGCTGACCCGCATCCCGTACGGAGAAACCCGCTCCTACGGCGACCTCGCCCGCCAGCTCGGCGACATCTCCCTCTCCCAGGCCGTCGGCGCCGCGAACGGCCTGAACCCCTTGTCGGTGATCGTCCCGTGCCACCGCGTGGTGGCGGCCGACGGAAACCTGCGCGGCTACGCGGGCGGCCTCGCCCGCAAGCGGTACCTGCTGGAACTGGAGGAGCCCGACGCCGCCTCGGCGGACCGCCTCTTCTGAAGCGAACCGCGGTTCCGCGGCGAACCGCACCTCCGAAGCGGACCGCACTTCCGAAGCGAACCGCACCTCCGAAGCGGACCGCAGGTCCAAAAGCCCCCCGCGAAAGCCACCTCACGTTTCGGCGCCCCCACGCGTTTACCCCATGTGAGCAAGCCACTGTTCGAACAGATCGTGACCGACCACGGGCCGATGGTGCTCCGGGTGGTCCGGGCCGTCGTGGGCCCGCACGACGCGCAGGACGCGTGGTCGGAGACCTTCCTGGCCGCGCTGCGGGCGTACCCGGAGCTGCCCGCGGACGCGAACGTCGAGGCGTGGCTGGTGACCATCGCGCACCGCAAGGCCGTCGACATCACGCGGGGCAACGCGCGCCGCGCGACACCGCTGGCGGAGCTGCCCGAGCGGGCGAGCCGCACCGGGCGGCCCGAGGACTGGGACCCGGATCTGTGGACGGCGCTGAAGGCGCTGCCGGAGCGGCAGCGGCAGACGGTCGCGTACCACTACCTGGCGGGCCTGCCGTACAAGGACATCGCCGCCGTGACGGGCGGCAGCCCGGACGCGGCGCGCAGGGCCGCCGCCGACGGGGTGAAGGCCCTGCGCCGCAGCTATCCGCGGGACACCGCGGGAGGAGGAGACCCCTCATGAAGGACACGAACGACACGCAGGACGTGCGGGACGTGCAGGACGTGCAGGACGTGCAGGACACGAACGACTCGACCGCCCAGCTCCTGGAAGCCCTCACCGCGCAGGACGACGCGACGATGGACCGGCTCCACGAGCGCCTGGCGGCGGAAGCCGGGCAAGCCGGGCTGCTGGACGTCGCGTACCGGACGCTGGACAGCCCGGTGGGCCCGCTGCTGCTGGCGGCGACCGAGAAGGGCCTGGTCCGCGTGGCGTTCGCCGTGCAGGACCACGCGGCGGTGCTCCAGCAGCTCGCGGACACCATCAGCCCGCGGGTGCTGCGCGCCCCGCGGCGGCTGGACGCGGTGAGCCGCCAGCTCGACGAGTACTTCACCGGGCAGCGCCGCGGCTTCGAAGTCCCCCTGGACTGGCGGCTGTCGAAGGGCTTCAGGCGCGAGGTGCTGACGCACCTGCCGGACATCGCGTACGGCAGGACGGCGAGTTACGCGCAGGTGGCGGCGGCGGCGGGCAGTCCGCGGGCGGTCCGCGCGGTGGGCACGGCGTGCGCGCTCAACCCGCTGCCGCTGGTGGTGCCGTGCCACCGGGTGGTGCGCTCGGACGGTTCGGCCGGGCAGTACGCGGGCGGCGCCGACGCCAAGCACCTGCTGCTGGAGCTGGAGACGGCCGCCTGAGGCGGGCATGACGCCCCGCGTCAAAGGCCGTACCGACCAAGGCCGTTACGGCAGCACCCCGTCCTCCGTCCGCAGCAGCCGCAGAAACGCCTTCAGACCGGCGATGATCTCGGTGTTGTCGGTCAGCCGGTTCACCGTCGCCTCGAACTCCCGCGCCAGCGCGGCGATCCGGCGGTCGGTCCCGTCGGCCCGCGCGTAGACCGACAGGCCCAACGCGTCGACCGCGGACCGGAGTTCGCCGAGCGCGTGGTACTGCTCCTCGGCCTTGCCCTCCAGGACCTTGGCGCCGCTCTCGACGCGGGTGACGGTGGCGCGCAGGGCGAGGACGTCGTCGCGCGGGTAGGTGACGTCCTTCAGGAGGGTGCCGAGGCGGCGCCGCAGCGCCGCGAACCAGGCGCCGGCGGGCCGGAAGACGGTGCTCAGCAGGAAGAATCCGGCGAGCCAGTAGCCGGCGGCGCGGCCGGTCGCCGCGGCGACGGCGACCGCGAGGGCGGCCGTGACGAGGTGTCCCGCGAGGGCGACGCGCAGCATCAGGCGGGCGATCCGCCCGGCCTCGGTGTCGCGTTCCGGGGAGACGGTCAGGCCCTTTTCGCGGCTGGTCCGGATCTCGGCGAGGACGGCGTGGGCGCGGAAGTAGAGGTTCCACGGCACGGTCAGCAGAAGGAGCAGCCAGAGCAGGCCGAGCAGGCCCGCGGCGGTGCCGAGGACGGTGGACAGCGGTGCGCCGACGGCGTGGACGACGGCGAGTGTTCCGACGGTGACGAGGGTGACCACGACCGTGCCGGTGAATTTCCCCATGCCGCTCATCGTCCCGCCGCGCGGGCGGCCCGGCATGAGTACGGCTACTCAGGAGTAACACCCTTTCGCCGTACGGCTATCCGGCCGGGCTCGGCGACTCCGGCGCGGTGCTGGGGGCGTCGGTCGTGGGCGGCGCGGTCGTCGGCGGAGGTGTCGTCGGGGGCGGGGTGGTGGGCGGCGGGGTCGTCGGCGGAGGCGTGGTCGGCGGGGGCGTCGTCGGGGAGGACGAGGACGGCGGCGGGGTGGTCGGGGAGTCGGAGGCGGGCGGCGGCACATTGCGGGTGGAGGAGCCGCGCAGGATCACGGTCGCGTGCGCCGGGGAGAAGGCGATGCGGGCGGTCCAGGAGCCGGAGGGCTCCAGGGCGTGGTCGACGCTCAGGGTGAGAGTGACCGATTCTCCGGGCCGCAGGTCGCCCGAGGTCGCGGAGAGCCGGATCCAGAACGCGGCGGTGTCGGCCGTCCAGTGCACGGGGGCCGCGCCGCGCGCGGTCAGGGTGACGGTGGTGCCGCTGGCGGTGACGGTGAGCGTACTGCCGCCGGGGGACGCCGAGCCGGCGGCCGTGGGGTCGGTCGAGACGGTCGTGGTGAGGACCGGCGCCGGGGTGTCCGTACCGCCGGAGCGCTGGGGGTCGGGGGCCTGCCGGGAGCTGCCCGCCTCCTGGTACGGGTCGCCGTTGAGACCGTCGGGCTCGCTGGCGGCGCGGTCCGTGCCGGGCGCGTCGGCGCCGAGCGGCGCCGCGTGATAGGCGGCCCACAGGGCGAGTACGGGCGCGGCGACGACGGCCGCGACGACCGTACTGGTGACGGCCCGGTGCCTGAGCTGCGCGCGGCGGGCGGCGCGGTCCTTGAGGTCCATGGGGAAGCCGCGCCGGTCGAAGCGCGGGGTGGCGTCGCGGGAGCGCCCGGCCCCGGCGTCCATGGCGTGCAGCAGGGCGGCGTACGCGGCCGAGCGCGGCGCCTCGATGAGGGCGAGGACGGCGGTGGACCCGGCCCCCGGAGCGCCCGGTACGCCCGAGGCCCCCGGCCAGGGCCCCGCGGCGACGACGCGTTCCGCCGTACGCCTGCACACCGGGCAGTCGTCGACGTGCCTGACGAGTTCGGTGCGCAGCGCCGTACCGAGCAATACCTTGGTCTCGCCCGCGATCTGGGCGAGGGCGGCGCAGTTGCCGGTGTCCACGACGGACAGCGCGGTGCGGGTCCGCTCCACCTCGCAGGCGGCGCGGGCGAGCAGGCCGCGCGCGGTGTCGGCGTCGATGCCGAGGACGGCGGCGACTTCGTGCGGCGGGAGTTGGTGGCGGACCGCCAACTCCAGGGCCTCGCGCTGCTCGGGCGTGGTGCCCGCGGCCTCGGGCCAGGCGAGCGCGGCGAGTTGGGCGTGCCGCTGCCCGGCGACGGCGACCGACGTGCTCGGCGGCTCCGGCGGCCCGGCGGCGAGCCGGCGCAGGCAGGTCCAGCGGGCGAGCGCGTACAGCCAGGGGCGGAGCAGCTTCGGGTCGCGCAGGTGGCCGCGCTGCCGTTCGGCGAGCGCCAGCACCTCGCCGAGCGCCCCGGCCGCCGCGTCGTGCTCGCACAGGATCGACAGGCAGTACGTGAACAGGCCGTCCAGATACGGCTCGTAGTGCGCGGGCGGCTGCATGGGGAGCGTGCCGTGCGGGCGTTGACGGTCGTGCGCCTTGTGCGTCGCTTCCCGGCGGACGTCCTTGCGGGCGTCCTTACGGGCGTCCTTACGGGCGTCCTTACGGGCGTCCTTACGGGTGTCCTTGCGCGACGGCTCCTTGCGCGCGTCGCCGCGGGCCTCCTTGCGGGACACGCGCGCTCCCTCCACGCGCGGTCCCTCCGGACGCGGCGCCTCGGTGCGCGGCGCCTCGCCGCCCGGCGTGTCCTTGCGGGCGGCCCGGCCGGCCGGCGCGCGATGCTTGCGGTGTGCGCCGGTCGTCTGGTTCTGGGTGGGGGTCTCCTGCCTGCTCATCACCGGGCGACGGTAGGCCCGGTACGGCCCCCGGTTCAGCTCTCCTGGCGTGCATTAATCCTTATGGGTAGTGATGCTGCCCAAAAGGGGACAGCTCCGTCATTCTTACGAGTGAACGCACGTGCGCGCGCTCGATGTCCCCGCCGCACGCCCCCTTGAGCGCCCCCGGCAGCCGCAGGAGCCGGTCCGGCCGCCTTGTCGGACCCTCCCGCTACGGTGGGCGGCATGGCTGCCCGTAAGACCGTCTCGAAGGACCGTCCCTCCTACCGCTGCACCGAGTGCGGCTGGACGGCGCTGAAGTGGCTGGGCCGCTGCGGCGAGTGCCAGGCGTGGGGGACGGTGGAGGAGTTCGGCGCCGCGCCCGCCGTACGGACCACCGCTCCCGGCCGGGTGACGACGGCGGCGCGGCCGATCGGCCAGGTCGACGGGCGGCAGGCGACCGCGCGCTCCACGGGCGTGCCGGAGCTGGACCGCGTGCTCGGCGGCGGCCTGGTGCCCGGCGCCGTCGTCCTGCTCGCGGGCGAGCCCGGCGTCGGCAAGTCCACGCTGCTGCTCGACGTGGCGGCGAAGGCGTCCAGCGCGCAGGGCGCGACCCTGTACGTGACCGGTGAGGAGTCCGCCTCGCAGGTACGGCTGCGCGCGGACCGGATCGGCGCGCTCGCCGACCATCTGTATCTGGCCGCGGAGACGGATCTTTCGGCCGTTCTCGGTCACCTGGACGACGTGAAGCCGGCGCTGCTGGTGCTGGACTCCGTGCAGACCGTCGCGTCGGCCGAACTGGACGGCGCGCCCGGCGGCACCGCGCAGATCCGCGAGGTCGCGGGCGCGCTGATCCGCGCGTCGAAGGACCGCGGGATGTCGACCATCCTGGTCGGCCACGTCACCAAGGACGGCTCGATCGCGGGCCCGCGACTGCTGGAGCACCTGGTCGACGTGGTGCTCAGCTTCGAGGGCGACCGGCACGCGCGGCTGCGGCTGATCCGCGGCATCAAGAACCGTTACGGCGCCACGGACGAGGTCGGCTGCTTCGAACTGCACGACGAGGGCATCACCGGCCTGGCCGATCCGTCCGGCCTCTTCCTCACCCGGCGCGACGAGCCGGTGCCCGGCACCTGCCTGACCGTGACGCTGGAGGGCCGCCGCCCGCTGGTCGCCGAGGTGCAGGCGCTGACCGTCGACACCCAGATCCCCTCGCCGCGCCGCACCACCTCCGGTCTGGAGAACTCGCGCGTGTCGATGATGCTCGCGGTGCTCGAACAGCGCGGCCGGATCAAGGCCATCGGCAAGCAGGACATCTACACCGCGACCGTGGGCGGCGTGAAACTCACCGAGCCCGCCGCCGACCTCGCGGTGGCGCTCGCGCTGGCCAGCGCCGCCATCGACACCCCGCTGCCGAAGAACCTGGTGGCGATCGGCGAGGTGGGCCTGGCCGGTGAGGTCAGGCGCGTCACCGGCGTGCAGCGCCGCCTGTCGGAGGCGGCCCGGCTCGGCTTCACCCACGCCCTCGTACCGCCGGACCCCGGCAAGATCCCGGCGGGCATGAAGGTGGTGGAGGTCGCGGACATAGGGGACGCGCTGCGGGCCCTGCCGAAGCGGACCGCACGGTCGTAGCGCCACGGCGTACGCCGGTACGGCCGCGGACGCCGGTGCCCCTACGGCCGTGCAGACGTCCGCGTTCGTACGGCCGTACGGCCGTACGGTTGCACGGCTGCACGGCTGCACGGCTGTACGGCCGCGGGCGCCCGGCTCGCGGGCACGGGGGAACGCCCCGCGCCCCTTCCCGGAGAACGCCCGGCTCGCGGTTCCGGGGAACACCCGGCACCCGTTCGGGTTGCGCGCGGCGTACAGTCACGGAAGGCCCGGCACACGGTCGTGCGGGGCCTCGCGCGCGCTCCCGGGAGAGCCCGCGCGCCGTCGCGGGACCCCCGTAGGACCGTCGCGGGACCCCGGTAGGAGCCGTCCGGCCCGCGCCGCGCCCCCCGGAAGCCGTAAACTTTGCCCTGGTCTCGCCCATTGGGCATCCGTAGCGACCGGAGGATTGCAGAGTGGCAGCCAATGACCGGGCAGGGGGCCCTCCCCCGGCCCGAAGGGCATCGGGCGACTCCCCCGGCAGGTCCGGCGGGGTTTTCGGCGCCGACGCCGGGCTGATGCGCGCCTCTTTGAGCGCCGTCGCACCCGGCACCTCGCTCCGTGACGGCCTGGAGCGCATCCTGCGCGGCAACACCGGCGGCCTCATCGTGCTGGGCATGGACAAGACCGTGGAGTCACTGTGCTCCGGCGGCTTCGTGATGGACGTGGAGTTCACCGCGACCCGGCTGCGCGAGCTGTGCAAGCTGGACGGCGCGCTGGTCCTCGACAAGGACATGACGAAGATCCTGCGCGCGGGCGTGCAGCTCGTCCCCGATCCGACCATCCCCACCGAGGAGACCGGCACCCGGCACCGCACCGCCGACCGGGTCAGCAAGCAGGTCGGCTTCCCCGTCGTCTCGGTCAGCCAGTCGATGCGGCTGATCGCGCTCTACGTGGACGGGCAGCGCCGCGTCCTGGAGGACTCCGCCGCGATCCTCTCCCGCGCCAACCAGGCGCTGGCCACGCTCGAACGGTACAAGCTGCGCCTCGACGAGGTCGCGGGCACGCTGTCCGCGCTGGAGATCGAGGACCTGGTGACGGTGCGCGATGTCACCGCCGTCGCCCAGCGCCTGGAGATGGTCCGCCGGATCGCCACCGAAATCGCCGAGTACGTCATCGAGTTGGGTACCGACGGACGGCTTCTCGCCCTGCAACTGGACGAGTTGATCGCGGGCGTCGAGCCCGAGCGCGAACTGGTCGCCCGCGACTACGTGCCGGAGCCGACCGCCAAGCGCAGCCGTACGGTCAACGAGGCGATGGCCGAACTCGACTCGCTGCCGCAGAGCGAACTCATCGAACTCACCACCGTGGCACGGGCCCTGGGTTACACCGGCTCCCCCGAATCCCTCGACTCCGCCGTCTCGCCGCGCGGTTACCGGCTCCTCGCCAAGGTGCCCCGGCTGCCCAACACCGTCATCGAGCGCCTGGTCGAGCACTTCGGCGGCCTCCAGAAGCTGCTCGCCGCGAGCGTCGACGACCTCCAGACGGTCGACGGCGTCGGCGAGGCCCGCGCCCGCTCCGTCCGCGAGGGCCTCTCCCGCCTCGCCGAGTCGTCCATCCTGGAGCGGTACGTCTAGGCGTACCGCTGGAGTCAGCTGCCTCGGGGACCGGAAGCGCCCCGACCTCGTCCGCCGCCCACACGAAGCGGCGGACCGGGACGGCCGGGGGGCCGGGCCCCCCGGGGCTAGTCCTGGGAGAGGACGAAGGAGACCTGCTTGGCGCCGTAGCCGGAGAGCCGGGCCTGGATCAGGTAGGTGCCGGGTGCCGCAGCGCTCCCCTTGGGGGTCGCGCACTTCGGGGAGCTGGTCTTGGCGTTCCACCGGAGCGTGTACGTCGTGGAGCCGTGGGCGGGCACCTGGAGGAGGTAGGAGCCGCTGCCCGCGGTGGGGCAGTCGTCGGAGGCCCAGGTGTGGGCGTTGCCCGCGGTCGAGGTGATCGTGAAGACGGCCTTGGCGGGGCCGAAGTCGACCTTGCAGGAGACGGATCCGGAATTCGCGGCGCGCAGCTCGAAGACGGGGGTCTCGTCCGGCGAGTAGGAGTTCTGGACGCTGCGCAGCGAGAGCTGGACGCTGCCGGGCGAGCAGTCGGGGAGCGTGGAGCCGGCGGGCAGTTGACCGCCCGAGCCGCCGTTGCCCGAGCCGCCGCCGGTGGCGACACCGCCGGAGGCCGCGCCGCCGGACGACGAGGTGCCCGCCGTACCCGACGTACCGCCGTCGTTGCCGCCCGAGGAACCGGCACCGGCCGAACTTCCGTCCGTGGCACCGCCGTTGGAGCCGCCATTGGAGCCGCCGTCGGAGCCGGAGGAGCCCGCGGAGGAACCGGAGGAGCCGCCGCTGTCGCCGCCCGAGGTGTCGCGGCCACCGGGGCGCCCGGTGATGTGCGTACCGGTCGGCTCGGGGCCCGGCGTGATCGTGCCGACCGGCGTGTGGGTGCCCGAGGAGCCGTTGTTGCCGCTACCGCCGCCCCCGCCGGTCGAGTTGACCAGCCAGAAGATCAGCAGGGCGACGAGCGCGAGCACACACAGCGCAACGGCCCGCCGCCGCCAGTAGATGGTCGACGGCAGAGGTCCGACGGGATTGCGCATTGAGCCCACACCCGAACTCTAGGGGAGATCACCCGCGCCTCGCCGCAACACCCGCCGCTCGGCGGCCGGTCTTTGCCGATCATCACGTTTAAGGGGACGGCCGGTCGCTGTCAGTGGCCTGTGCGAGGATCGGGAGGACATGAGCACCGACATCCGCGACGCTTCCGTCAGCACCTCAGCCCGCACGTCCCCGGCCGCCCCCGCGGGTTCGGCGGTCCCCCCGGCTCCCCCGGCCGCCGTCACCGAACTGCACGACCTGGTGATCGACTGGTTCGGCGAGCACGCCCGCGATCTGCCCTGGCGGCGGTCGGACGCGGGCGCGTGGTCGGTGATGGTCAGTGAGTTCATGCTCCAGCAGACGCCGGTCGTCCGGGTGCTGCCGGTGCACCAGGAGTGGCTGGCCCGCTGGCCCCGCCCGGCCGACCTCGCGGCGGAGTCGCCCGGCGAGGCGGTACGCGCCTGGGGGCGGCTCGGCTATCCGCGCCGCGCGCTGCGGCTGCACGCGGCGGCCACCGCCATAGCGGCCCAGCACAACGGCGAAGTCCCCGAGGACCACGGCCAGTTGCTGGCCCTGCCCGGTGTCGGGGAGTACACGGCGGCGGCCGTGGCGTCTTTCGCGTACGGGCGGCGGCACATCGTGCTCGACACCAATGTGCGGCGGGTCTTCGCCCGCGCGGTGACCGGCACCGCGTATCCGCCGAACGCGACGACGGCCGCCGAGCGGCGGACCGCCCAGACGCTCCTCCCGGCCGAGGAGCCGGTCGCGGCGCGGTGGGCGGCGGCCACCATGGAGCTGGGCGCGCTGGTGTGCACCGCCCGCTCCCCCGAGTGCGGGCGCTGCCCGATCGCCGCGCGCTGCGTCTGGCGGCTGGCCGGTTCGCCCGCGCACGACGGGCCGCCGCGCCGGGGCCAGACGTACGCCGGGACCGACCGGCAGGTACGCGGCCGGCTGCTGGCCGTCCTGCGCGCCTCCACCGCTCCCGTACCGCAGGCCGCGCTCGACGCCGTGTGGCACGAGCCGGTGCAGCGGGCCCGGGCGCTGGACGGCCTGGTCGAGGACGGCCTGGTCGAGCCGCTGGCGGACGGCGTGTACCGGCTGCCGGTCTAGGGCGTACCCGCCACCGCCGTATCCGCCACCGCGCCGCATCCGCTTCAGCGCCGCATCCGCCACCGCGCGGTATCCGCCACCGCGCCGTATCCGTCACGGCGCCGTAACCGTCACAGCTCTCCGCCGGGCACGGTCTCCGGATGATCCGGGCCCGGCGGTGCCGCGCGCCCTCCCCCGGCGGTGCCGCGTGCCCGCCCCCGTCCCCACTCCCACCTCGGCTTTCGCGGGCCGCGCCCCCTGTGACGCCTGACTTCTCGGGTCCGTAAATGCCCGTTTCATCATGAAATGCTCCTATTCATAGCCATTCACGGCTTGCATTCCACCCGTTACAGAACCGATGGGTTGCTGTGAGGCCGCTGTGCGCTCGCGGTGGCGAAAGCCCAACATCCGCTCCGTAGCGTCCTCGATGTCGGCAGGGAACGACGACAGCGGCAGGCAGGCACGGGACGGAGTCACACCATGGCGGGGAACGGCGAGGTACTGGAGTTCGAGGAGTACGTGCGGACTCGGCAGGACGCCCTGCTGCGCAGCGCCCGCCGCCTGGTGCCCAATCCGGTCGACGCGCAGGACCTCGTACAGACCGCGCTGGTGCGGACGTATCCGCGCTGGGAGGGCATCGCCGACAAGACGCTGGCCGACGCGTACATGCGCCGGGTCATGATCAACACCCGTACCGAGTGGTGGCGGAACCGGAAGCTGGAAGAGGTGCCCACCGGCGAGCTGCCGGACGCGAGCGTGGACGACGGCTCGGAGCAGCGCGCGGACCGCGAGATGCTGCTCGACGTGATGACGGTGCTGGCGCCCAAGCAGCGGCAGGTCGTGATGCTGCGGCACTACGGCCAGCTCTCCACCCAGGAGACGGCCCGCGCGCTGGGCATGTCGACCGGTACGGTGAAGAGCACCCTGCACCGGGCGCTGGCCCGGCTGCGGTACGAACTGGAGCATGGCCGCTACGGCTACTCCCGGCTGGACGCGGTGGACCGGGACTCTGCCGGGCGTGACGCGTCCCAACCGGAATCGGCATACTCGACGCACCCGGCTCATTCGACGGACGCGACCGGACCGCTCGGCGCGGCCGCTCCGCTCGGCACGGCCGGCTCGACCGGGTCGGCCGGATCGACCGACCCGCTGGACCCGGCCGCGCTCGGCCGGGAACCGATGGAACGCATGGAGGGCGTGTGGGCCGCGTAGCCTCGACTCTCGCGACGGGCGCGCTGGCGTGCGCGTGCGTCGTGGTCGCAGGCTGCGGTACGGCCGCCACCGGCGCCCGCCGCGAGGGCCCGGCGCCGGCCGCCACCCGGGTGAAGACGCCGTCCACCGTCGCCCCGGCGATCGTCGCCGACCAGGTGGCGCTGGCCACGATGGTGCGCAAGGACAACAGCGTCAGCGCGGACGTACGCGAGGATCTGACGCCGTGCGTGGGGGCCGGTTATCCGATGGACACCGACTCGGGCGACCTCACGGCGGGCGACGGCCCCGACCTGGTGATCAACGTGACGACGTGCGGCGACGGCCTCGGCATCGCCGCGTACGTGTACCGGATGGTCAACGGCAAGTACCAGAACGTGTTCGCGGACGAGCAGCCGCCGGTCTACGGCAGCGTCGAGGACGGGCGGCTCCAGATCATCCACGAGGTGTACAGGACCGACGACCCGGCGACGTACCCGACCGGGCAGGAGTCGATCACGTACGCCTGGCGCGGGCAGCGCTTCGTCGAGGTCGCGCGGGACTTCTCGGACTTCGGCGCGCGGACCCCGACCGTCTCGCCCGAGCCGACCTCGACCGACCCGGCGCCGCTGCCCAAGTCGGACCCGGTCGACCCCGGCGTGCCGGCGGCGGAGACCACGACCCCGGCGCCGGCCAAATCCCCCTCCTCCGGCGTGTCCGGCAGGCCGAGCAGTCCCGCCGCTGCCGGTTCGACGGCCCCGCAGATGTCGGCCGACGGCGACGCCGTCCAGCACGGCCAGGGACAATAGCCCGGTGGCCGCCACTCATGTCCTGTTCGTCGAGGACGACGACGTCATCCGCGAGGCGACGACTCTCGCGCTGGAACGCGACGGCTTCGAGGTCACGGCCGCGCCCGACGGGCTCGAAGGGCTCACGGCCTTCCGCGCCCGCAGGCCGGACCTCGCGCTGCTCGACGTGATGGTGCCGGGCCTGGACGGCGTGTCGCTGTGCCGCCGGATCAGGGACGAGTCGACGGTGCCGGTGATCATGGTGTCGGCGCGGGCCGACGCCATCGACATCGTGCTCGGCCTGGAGGCCGGGGCCGACGACTACGTGACCAAGCCGTTCGACGGCGCGGTGCTGGTGGCGCGCATCCGCGCCGTACTGCGCCGCTTCCGGGCGGCGGGCGGTGACGACGGGCTGGACGACGCGCCGCAGCTCTCCTTCGGGGACATCGAGATCGATCCCGAGGGCATGGTGGTCACGCGGGCCGGGGAGCGGCTGGCGCTGACCCCGACCGAGATGCGGCTGCTGCTTGAGTTCGCGGGCGCGCCCGGCACCGTGCTCTCCCGCGACCGGCTGCTCCAGCGGGTCTGGGACTACGAGTGGGGCGGCGACACGCGGGTCGTGGACGTTCATGTGCAGCGGCTGCGCGCCAAGATCGGCCAGGACCGGCTGGAGACCGTCCGCGGTTTCGGCTACAAGCTGCGGGCCTGAGGTCGCGTGCCGTCCCGTCCGGCGGACTCGCCGTCCGCCTCCTCGTACCCCGGAGCCCCGCGCCGTTTGCGTACCGGCCCCCGCCGCTTCGGTACCGGCCCGCGCTGGTTCCGTGCCGGTCTGCGCTGGAAGATCGCCGCGGCTATCGCCGTGGTGTCGGCGCTGGTCGCGCTCGCGCTGAGCCTGGTCGTGCACAACGCGGCGCGGGTCAGCATGATCAACAGCACTCGTGACGTCCAGGACGAGCGCGTCCAGTCGGCGCTGCGGATCTACGAGACGACCGGGCGGCTGGTCTTCTACGCCAAGATCGACGACCCGGAGCTGCCGCGCGAGCTGAAGGAGTTCGCGGCCAAGGGGCAGCGCGCCACGTATGTGCAGGACACCGGCGGTCACCCGATGGTGTGGGCGGAGACGCCCGCCGCGGACGGCCGGGTGCTGTCGCTGAAGACCGGTTTCACCGACCGCTACTCCGTGCTGGACGACCTCGACCAGGCGCTGGTGGCCGGGTCGCTCGCGGTCGTCGTCGGCGGTACGGCGATCGGCGTGCTGATCGGCGGCCGGATGTCGCGGCGGCTGCGGAAGGCGGCGGTCGCGGCCCGCAAGGTCGCGGACGGCGACACCGAGGTACGGGTGCGCGAGGCGATCGGCGGCCGGCGCGTACGGGACGAGACGGACGAGCTGGCGCGGGCCGTGGACGCGATGGCCGACGCGCTGCAACTGCGGCTGGAGGCCGAGCGGCGGGTGACGGCCGATATCGCGCACGAGCTGCGGACGCCGGTCACCGGTCTGGTCACCGCCGCCGAGCTGCTGCCGCCCGGCCGCCCCTCGGAGCTGGTGCGCGACCGCGTGCACGCGCTGCGGACGCTGGTCGAGGACGTCCTGGAGGTGGCGCGGCTGGACGGCGCCGCGGAACAGGCCGACCTCCAGGAGCTGGCGCTCGGCGAGTTCGTCCGCCGCCGCGTCGTGGCACTGGCGCCGGACGCCTCGGTCACGGTGGCCGAGGAGGCCGTCGTGCCCACCGACCCGCGCCGCCTGGAGCGCATCCTCGGCAATCTGCTCGCCAACGCCGCCCGGCACGGCGGCGCCCCCGTCGAGGTGGTGGTCGACGGCCCCTATCTGCGCGTCCGCGACCACGGGCCCGGCTTCCCCCCGGACCTCCTGCGCGACGGCCCCAACCGCTTCCGTACGGGCTCCGCCGCCCGCTCGGGCGGCGGCCACGGCCTGGGCCTGACGATCGCCACCGGCCAGGCCCGCGTCCTCGGCGCCCGCCTCACCTTCCGCAACGTCCCCGCCGAGGACGGCGGCGGCGCGGTCGCGCAACTGATGCTGCCCCGCGAGTAGCCGTGGGTCCGGCACTTCGCGGGGCTTGCACAATCCAGTGACCTCCCGCCACGCGAATGTCGGTCGCAGTCGAATGGCACGCGTCTACATCTCCCGCGGGTGGGCGGTGGACGCCGCGGGGACAGCCGTTGGCTGCCAGGGGTCGGTGAGTTCGTAGCAGTGGCCGCCGGGATGGTCCGCGTACTGGCAGCACCCCTCGTCCAGCGGTTCGGGCGCGCGTACCCGGCAGTCGGGCAGCACCGTGAGGGCGAGTGGCCTCTCGCTGCGGTCCCACCGGGCCCAGACCGAACCGGTGTCGCGGCCGTCGATGTGCATCACGTACGCGTGGTGGTCGCCTGCGGCGTGGGCCTGGAGCACGCATCGCAGGTCGCGGTCCACGTGCTCGGGCTCCGTGGTGTCGGGCGGGGCGAACGCCCGCGCCGCGGGCACGAGTTGGTCGGGTAAGAGGCGGCGGGCACCGCACACGGGTAAGGGTGCGGGCACGAAGTCGTTCACGGCGGACCCTCCATGGTTGTTCTCGAAGTCGCGTCGCCCGGAATCGAACCGGGGCTTGCCCGACCGGGGGGCCGGGTCTCTTCCACGGAAATACGGGGGGGGTGACGGTCACGCGGGCTCGCGCACCAAAGCGGCTACGACGGCCCACGTCGTCTTCGTGCCGTTCTCGTGCGGTGTCCAGCCCCAGTCCCGCGAGAGCGCGGCCACCAACGGCAGCCCACGACCGGTCTCGCCGTAGCGATCGGGGCCGCGGTCGATGACCGGCGGACGGCGCGAGCTGTCGCGTACTTCGATCAGCACGTGACCGTCGGCTGCGGTCACGGTCAACGCGATGCTCGGGCACGGCGCGTGCTGTAACGCGTTGCCGACCAGTTCGCTGAGCACGATCAGCGCCACGTCCGCTGCCTCGCTCAGTCGCCACTCGGCCAGGCGGTCACGCAACTCGTGGCGCGCACGGCCCACCTCGGCGAGTTCGGGCCTCAGCCCGAGTGCGATGCGATGCCGCGCAATCATGCGGGGCCGGCCGCGAGGCGCAACGGTTTTGGTCGGCATGGGCGATCTCCGTTCCAGAATGAGCAGCGTCTCTGGTAGTTGCTCGTAGTTGCTCATCGAGGAAAACCGATAGCGTCCGGCGATCGCGTGGCCACCGGCGTGTAAGAAGCATGCAATTCGCACATCGGAGTCGCCCCGACCGGGCATCCAGCCTCCAACGTGCCGCTTCAGAAGCTACGTTCTGACCGTCAACGTGCTGAAGTGCCGGAGCCGAGATGACCGCAGACGCCAAGCCCAACAACGTCATCCGCGATGTGCGGGAAGCTCAGTTCCGCATGAGCCGGACCGAGTTCGCCCGACACGTCAACGCCACGGCGTCAACTCTGGGCGAGAACACCGGCTGCACTCCGCGCCTCATCGCGGCGTGGGAGCGCGGAGAGGTCGCCAGCCCCCGGCCTGTCTACGAGCGCGTGCCGCACAAACTCACCGGTCGCTCCCTGACCGACCTGGGATTCAGCCCACGGCGGGCCACGACCAGCACAGTCGCGGTGACCGTCCGGCGGGCGACGTACGGACGGACCAGGGCCAGGACCGCGACCGGACACGGCGGGCCAATCCATATCGACAACGCGTTCGTTCAGGAGCCCGACTCAGGCACTCTTGAGGACATGATCCGTCGTGAGTTCCTACGACTCGTCAGCGTCACGGGGGCGATAGTCGCGCTCCCGCAGCCCCTGGCGCCGCCCGAGACCGGTGCGGCTCCCACCGAGGACATGCGTGAGCGCAGCACGCTCAATGCCGATCTATGGAGCGTCTACGGTCTGACATCGACCAAGCAGTCGGTGTATCCGCTGGTGCGGGAACAACTCGCCTCTCTCACCTCTGCCCTGAGGGGAGGGCAGCGGGCCTCGGAGCACCGCGAACTGTGCGGCATGGTCGGCGACATCGCCCAACTCGCCGGCGAGGTCTGGTTCGACGCGAACCGGTACACCGAAGCCGCTCAGTGCTACCTGCTGGCCGGTGACGCGAGCAAGGAAGCCGGGAACCGGGATCTGTGGGCCTGTGCACTGGTCCGGCACTCGTTCGTCAGTCTCTACGCGCGCCAGTACGACGAGGCGCTTCCGCTGCTTGAGGCAGCCGCGGCCCTCGCGCGGAACGGAGACGGTGAGCTGCCCACCCGCCACTGGGTCGCATCCGTGCGGGCGCAGGTCCTCGCCGGGCTGGGTGACGCGGACGGCTGCAACCGCGCGCTGGACGAGGCGGCCGGCGTGCAGGATCTCACCGGCCCCGCCCCCGGCGGCTGGCTGCGCTTCACCGGCGACCGACTGGCGGAGGAACGGGGGGCCGCCTATATCTCCCTGGGTCGGCTGGACCTGGCCGAGCAGGCTCTCACGAGAGCGCTTCGTGAACCGCTCTCCCCGCGCCGCCAGGGCTCGGTGCTCACCGACCTCGCCGTGATCGGTGCCCGCCGCAAGGACATCGACCGGCTGGTGAGCCATGGGACGGGCGCGGTGGACGTGGCATACCGGACCAGGTCGGGTTACATGATCCAAAAACTGCACGGCTTGAGGAGTCATCTCACGCCGTACGTGTCCGACAGGCGGGTCCGGGAGTTGTCGGACCGCATGACAGCGTTGGGAGTCCGAACGTGACACAAGAACCTGGACGCCTGTTTCGTGAGGCGTGGATCACCGGAGTGCACCGGCACTTCCCGGGGGAGCCGAAGGCCGGGTACGTGACGCCGTGGGAGGCGACGCCGGAGTGGGAGCGGGCGTCGGCAGCGGCCGTGGAGGGGCAGGTGCGGGAGTTCCTGGCGGTGAGCGGCGGGCACGCGGGCAGGCTCGGCCGGGAGCAGAAGGGGCGGTTCGTGGCGACGTGCTGGATCGCGCAGATCTACCGGCACTTCGAGGACCCGAAGCCCGGGTATGTCGCGGACTGGGCTGAACTGCCGCCCTGGCAGCGGGAAACGGACGCGGACATCTTCGAGGCGGTCGAGGCCGCGTCGTAGCCGCGGCGCGACCGAGCCCCGCGTCGGCCGGGGCGGGCGCGGGGCTCGTACGGGGTAACGGTCGGATGATCAGATGGCGTCGGCCAGGACCGGGGGCTGTTCGTCCTCGGAGCTGGCGGCCTTGGGGGCCGCGGCGCGCAGCGGGGTCTCGGTGATGAACCAGGCCGCGGCGAAGCCGACGACGCTGATGACGGCGCCCCACAGGAAGACGGTGTGGGTGCCGTCGGCGACCGCGTGGAAGTACGCGTCCTTCACGGCCGGCGGGAACTTGGCGATGGTGGCCCGGTCGAGCTGGGCACCGGCTCCAGCGGCCCCGGAACCGGCTCCGGCGGCGCTGGAGGCCATGCCGTGGGAGACGGTGTGCGTGAACAGGGCGCCGAAGAGCGAGACGCCGAAGGAGCCGCCGATCGTGCGGAAGAGGGTGGAGGACGAGGAGCCGACGCCGATGTCCTTCATCTCGACGCTGTTCTGCGCGATCAGCATCGTGATCTGCATGACGAAGCCCATGCCGACGCCCAGTACGGCCATGTAGAGGCCGGAGGTGAAGCGGCTGGTGTTGACGTCCATGGTGGAGAGCAGGAACAGGCCGAAGGTCATGAAGGCGCCGCCGACCAGCGGGAAGATCTTGTACTTGCCGGTGGAGGTGGTGATGCGTCCGGCGACCATGGAGACGACGAGCATGGCGCTGAGCAGCGGCAGCAGCAGGAGTCCCGAGTTGGTCGCGGAGGCGCCCTGGACGGTCTGCTGGTACAGCGGCAGGAAGGTCATCGCGCCGAACATCGTGAAGCCGACGATGAAGCCGACCAGCGAGATCAGCGAGAAGTTGCTGTTGCGGAAGATCCGCAGCGGCAGCACCGGCTCGGCGGCGCGGGTCTCGGCGTAGAGGAAGGCCGCGAGCGAGACGAGGCCGAGCACGAGCAGGCCGATGATCTGCGCGGAGCCCCAGGCGTACTGCGTGCCGCCCCAGGTGGTGAGCAGGACCAGCGAGGTGATCGCGACGGTGAGCAGCGACGCGCCCCAGTAGTCGATACGGCCCGAGCGCCGCTTCTTCGGCAGGTGCAGCACGATGGTGACCATCGCGAGGGCGACGACGCCGATCGGCAGGTTGATGTAGAAGCTCCAGCGCCAGCCCCAGTTGTCGGTGATGCTGCCGCCGACGAGCGGGCCGCCGATCATGGCGATGGCCATGACACCGGCGATCATGCCCTGGTACTTGCCGCGCTCGCGGGGCGGGATCATCTCGCCGATGATCGCCATCACGCCGACCATCAGACCGCCGGCGCCCAGGCCCTGGACGGCGCGGAAGCTGATGAGCTGGTCCATGGTCTGCGACATGCCGGAGAGCGCGGAGCCGAGCAGGAACAGCACGATGGACGTGAGGAAGATGCCCTTGCGGCCGTACATGTCGCCGAGCTTGCCCCAGATGGGGGTGGAGGCGGCGGTGGCCAGCGTGTAGGCGGTGACGACCCACGACAGGTGGTTGAGCCCGCCGAGTTCGCCGACGATCGTCGGCATCGCGGTACCGATGATCATGTTGTCGAGCATCGCGAGCATCATCGCGATCAGCAGGCCCGCCATGACGACGCGCACACTGCGCTGTCGCGGCTCCGCCTTGACGGCGGCGGCGGTGTCGGTCTGGGACATGGCGGTGGGTCCTCCCCCGGTGAGGGCGGTTCTCCGGGTCCGGCGACACTCACTTCGCCGTCCGCTTACTTGCCGCCCGGCTAGCTAGGTACGGAATGAAGGTACGGGCGTAACTAGCCGGGCGTCAAGTAAGTGCGTAGGGTTTGACCAAGGCCGTACCGTCATGCCCCGTACAGCCAGTCGAGCCGGTCGGGCTCCGTCTGCCCGACGCGAGCGCAGCAGGAGTGCACAGCCATGGTCACAGCGCAGACCCGCCGCGGCGACACCCGCCGCCGCATCCAGGACGTCGCCCTCGAACTCTTCGCGGAGCAGGGCTACGAGAAGACCTCACTGCGCGAGATCGCCGAGCATCTGGACGTCACCAAAGCGGCGCTCTACTACCACTTCAAAACCAAGGAAGACATCCTCATCAGCATCGCGCAGGACCTGTCGAAACCGGTCGACGCGCTGATCGCCTGGGGCAACGAGCAGCCGCGCACGCTGGCCACCAAGCAGGAGGTGCTGCGCCGCTACAGCGAGGCGCTGTGGGGCGCGGAGGCGCTGTTCCGGTTCTTCCAGGAGAACCAGGCCACGGTGCGCGAGCTGAGCATCGGCGAGTCCTTCAAGGGCAAGATCGGCTCGCTGAGCGGGCTGCTGAGGGAGCCGGAGTGGCCGATGCCCGCGCAGGTGCGCTGCATGACCGCGCTCTTCGCCATGCACGCCGGGATGTTCGCGATGCGCGACATCGAGGGCGATCCGGCCGCCAAGCGCGCCGCCATCCTCGACGTCGCGCTCGACCTGGTCGCGCAGGCGGAGGCCGAGGCGGGGGTCTGAGGGGGCTGAGCTTGCGAGGTGCTGAGCTTGCGAGGTGCTGAGGGGCTCTTCCGAGGGGCCTCGCACGGGTAGAGACGGCGGCCGGATGTTGACGGCCGCCGTCTCTCTTGTACGACTGGATCTCTTGTACGACTGGTGGGATCAGACGTGCGTCGGACGTGCGTCGGACGTACGTCAGATGTACGTCAGACGTGCACGCCGTGCGCGCGCAGGAAGTGCAGCGGCTCGACGGAGGAGCCGTAGTACGGGGTCTTGCGGATCTCGAAGTGCAGGTGCGGACCGGTCGAGTTGCCAGTGGAGCCGGACTTGCCGATCTCCTGGCCGGTGTCCACCTTCTGGCCGACGTGCACGCCGATGTGCGACAGGTGGCCGTACTGCGAGTACGTGTTGTCCGCGTGCTTGATCACGATGTTGTTGCCGTACGCGCCGCCCCAGCCCGCCGTCACGACGGTGCCGGTGTGCGCGGCCCGCACGCTCGTGCCGCTCGGCACGACGAAGTCCTGGCCGGAGTGGGTGTGCGCCCAGTGCGGACCGGCCTGCGCGTACCCCGCGCCGATCACGTAACCGCTGGTCGGGGTCACCCAGGACGCGCTGCGGGCCTTGCGGTCGGCGGCGGCCTTGGCGTCCGCGCGCTTCTTGGCGTCGGCCGCGGCCTTGGCCTTGGCCTCGTTGGCGGCCTTGGTCTTCGCGGCGTCGGCCTTCACCTTGGCCGCGGTGGCCTGCTGGCCGCTGGCCTGCTTCTGCACCACGTCGGAGATGCTGCTCGCCGTCCCGGCGGCGAGGAATCCCTCGTGCTGCGTGTCGGCGGCGATCGCCGCCGTCGAGCCCAGGGCGAGCGCCGCGACCAGTCCGCCCGTCACTACCGCGACACGGCCACGGGTGACGGACTTCGGGGCACGGTTCATCGTCGAGTTCTTGCGCATGAAGAAACAACCTCACTGAAAGGGGGGAGCAACAGGTCCGGAGATCCGAAACATCCGACTGCGGCTCGTTGCCCATCCTTGGTAACGCGGCATTCCGCCGGACCACAAGGACCCCTATTACTAAGCGCGGTCGTAGTGCCGACCTCTCGGATTCCGCCCTTCCCTTCACCCTTTTTACGTCGAATGCCCGGTACGCCCCCGCACTCAAGGCGCACCAAAACGGGCATCAAGGGCCCCGCTCCTTCACTTCCCTGTCCCCCGCCTGTGCGTGATCCACAGGCTCCGCACACCCCGCGAACCCGCCACTATTTCGCTTAGTAAGTGGCCTGGCTCACATGGGGCACATCACCTCGCCACGCGATCCGGCGAATTCCACCGGGACCAAGGACCTGTGACCGCCGCCACTTCCGCGCCCCTTCCCCGCCCCTTAGAACCCGCCCCCTTCAGCGAATTCGTGGCGCGGGTCACATTCCCGCCCCTATCGTGAGGCCCGGACACAAGGGGGGCTCCATGCCGGATCTGCCGCACACACCGCTCGACGCCATCGACCTGGCCGACGCCGTCGAAGCCGTCCGCCACGGCCTCGTCACGGGCGCCGCCCGCGGCGCGGGCCAAGCCGTCCGCTTCGAGGTCGGCGAGATCCACATGGAATTCGCCGTCACCCTCGAACGCGTCCGCACCGGCCACGGCGGGATCAAGGCCGTGGTCGTCGAAGCGGGCGCCGACACCGCCCGCACCACGGGCCGCACCCACACGGTCTCCTTCACGCTCCGCCCGAAGGACGCGGCGACGGGCCGGCCGGTGGAGATCGCCGCCCCGGACGAGGGCACCCTGCCGGGTGACGCGCCCCGGCCCCCCCGGTGAGCGGGCCCTTACGGGAGCGGCTGACGGTCGTCCGCAGCCGAGGCGTCCAGGGCAGCGGCTACCTGCTGACGCCCACGCTGGTCCTGACGGCCGCGCATCTCGTGGCGGGCACGGACGAGGCCAGGGTCACCGTGCTCGGCGGCGCGGGCGAGGCCAGCTGCCGCGTCGCGGGCCGCTGGTACGAGAACACGTCGGGCACCGACGTGGCCGTCCTCGTCGCGTCCCGACCACTGGCCGACGAGAGCGCCTTCGCCCGCGGTCGCCCCAACCTGTGGGCCATGCTGTCCTCCCTCGCCCCCGTCCCCGACTGCCAGGCGATCGGCTTCCCCTACGCCCAGCGCGACGCGAGCGGCGGCCTCGACACCGAACAGCTCACCGGTACGTACAAGCCCGGCTCGGGCCTGCTCGGCGGCCGGGACGTACTCGCCGTCGACGGCACCCCGCCCGCGCCGCGCCCCGACGGCCTCTCCCCCTGGGCGGGCATGTCCGGCGCCGCCGTCTTCGCGGGTGACGTCCTGATCGGCGTCGTGACCACCGACCCGACCGGCTGGCAGCGACGTCCTGGCCGAACGGCGCGGGCTGGTCCTCATCGACGGCCTGGACGAGATCGACGAACGGTCCCGTGAGCGCGTCGGCGACTGGCTGCGCGGCCTGCTCGCCGCGTATCCCGGCAACCGCTGGCTGGTCACGTCCCGCCCGACGGCCGTCTCCGACTCCTGGCTCGCCGACGAGGGCTTCACCGACCTGACCCTCTCCCCCATGAGCCGGGGCGACATCCGCGCCTTCACCGAGCGCTGGCACGACGCCGCCCGCGCCAGCGTCCCCGACGACGAGCCCGAGGAGCGGGCGCGCCTCGACACGTACCAGCGCACCCTCCTCGACGCCCTCCACACCAAGCAGGACCTGGCCCGGCTCGCCACGAACCCGCTCATGTGCGGCCTCATCTGCGCCCTGCACCGCGACCGCAGCGGCTACCTCCCCACCGGCCGCAAGGAGCTGTACGACGCCGCCCTCGGCATGCTGCTGATCCGCCGTGACCGCGAACGCGATCTGGCGACCCCGCTCACCGAGGAACCGCAGATCCAGCTCCTCCAGAAGCTGGCGTACTGGCTGGTGAAGAACGGCCAGGCCGAGATGGACATCTCCGACGCCATGAGCCTGATCTCAGCCGCCCTGCCCGCGATGCCGTCCGCCGCCGCGCTCGGCGACAGCGCCTCCGTCTACTGCCACCTGCGCGACCGCAGCGGGCTGCTGCGCGAGCCCACGCCGGACACGGTCGACTTCATCCACCGCACCTTCCAGGACTTCCTGGCCGCCCGCGCAGCCGTCGAAGACCTCGACTTCGACCTGCTGGCCGCCAACGCCCACCACGACCAGTGGGCCGACGTCATCCGCATGGCCGTCGCCCACGGCCGCCCGGCCGAGCGGGCCAGGCTGCTGCGGAAGCTGATCGAGCGCGGCGACGCGGAGCCGGACCACTCAGCCCGGCTGCACCTGCTGGCGACGGCGTGCCTGGAACACGCCACAGAGCTGGACCCGCGGGTCCGCGCGGAGGTGGTGCATCGTGCGGAGAGGCTCATCCCGCCACGGACGGCCGAGGACGTCCAAGGACTGGTGAGCGTCGGCCCGCTGGTCCTGGAACTGCTTCCGGGCCCGGAAAGGCTGAGCCGCGACGAGGCCTCGGCCGTCGTCCAGGTGGCGTGGTCCATCGGTGGAGACGCCGCGGTCGTTCTTTTGGCTCGGTTCGCAGCTCACGACCGCCATCACGGAAGCGCGTTGCCCCAGGGACCCCGGCCCGGTCGACCTGGCGCCGCTCGCGGCCCTTCCCGCTCTGACCAAGGTCACGGTCACCGGCCCCGGCCCCGTCCTCGACGCCGACCGCATCCCGCGCGTGAAGGTCACCGTCCACGCCCCGAGGTGACAAAAGGGGCGGGCCCCGGAGCGTTACCGCTGGTCCGGGGCCCGCCCCTCACTGCGCCGCTGTCGCGGCGGACGCTACCGCGCCGGAGGCGCTACGCGTCCTTGGTCAGATTCGGCCCGCTCGCCGTCTCCACCGGCGGGGCGTCCGCGACCGTGACCTTTTCCTCGCCACGGAACGTGAACTTGGCCGTCTCGCCCTCGCCCTCGACGTCGACCACGACGATGTGACCGGGGCGCAGCTCGCCGAAGAGGATCTTCTCGGAGAGCGAGTCCTCGATCTCGCGCTGGATGGTCCGGCGCAGCGGCCGGGCGCCCAGGACGGGGTCGTAGCCGCGCTTGGAGAGCAGCACCTTGGCGTCGGGGCTGAGCTCGATGCCCATGTCGCGGTCGCGCAGCCGCTCGTCGACCCGGCTGATCATGAGGTCGACGATCTGGAGGATGTCCTCCTCGGTGAGCTGCGGGAAGACGATGACATCGTCGACGCGGTTCAGGAACTCCGGGCGGAAGTGCTGCTTCAGCTCGTCGCTGACCTTGTTCTTCATCCGCTCGTAGTTGGACTTCGTGTCGCCCTGGGCGGCGAAGCCCAGGTTGAAGCCCTTGGAGATGTCCCGGGTGCCGAGGTTGGTGGTCATGATGATCACCGTGTTCTTGAAGTCCACGACCCGGCCCTGGGAGTCGGTCAGGCGACCGTCCTCCAGGATCTGCAACAGCGAGTTGAAGATGTCGGGGTGGGCCTTCTCGACCTCGTCGAAGAGGACGACGGAGAACGGCTTGCGGCGCACCTTCTCGGTGAGCTGGCCGCCCTCCTCGTACCCGACGTAGCCGGGAGGCGAGCCGAAGAGCCGCGAGACGGTGTGCTTCTCGCTGAACTCCGACATGTCGAGGGCGATCAGCGCGTCCTCGTCGCCGAAGAGGAACTCGGCGAGCGCCTTGGACAGCTCGGTCTTACCGACGCCGGACGGGCCGGCGAAGATGAACGAGCCGCCGGGACGCTTGGGGTCCTTCAGACCGGCACGCGTGCGTCGGATGGCCTTGGAGAGCGCCTTGACGGCGTCCCGCTGGCCGATGACGCGCTTGTGCAGCTCGTCCTCCATGCGCAGCAGGCGGGAGGACTCCTCCTCGGTCAGCTTGAAGACCGGGATGCCGGTGGCGGTCGCCAGGACCTCGGCGATCAGGTCGTCGTCGACCTCGGCGACGACGTCCATGTCGCCGGCCTTCCACTCCTTCTCGCGCTTGGTCTTCGCGGCGAGGAGCTGCTTCTCGTTGTCCCGGAGCGAGGCCGCCTTCTCGAAGTCCTGCGAGTCGATCGCGGACTCCTTCTCGCGGCGCACGTCGGCGATCTTCTCGTCGAACTCGCGCAGGTCCGGCGGCGCGGTCATCCGGCGGATGCGCATCCGGGAACCGGCCTCGTCGATCAGGTCGATCGCCTTGTCCGGCAGGAAGCGGTCCGAGATGTACCGGTCGGCCAGGGTCGCGGCGGCCACCAGGGCGGAGTCCGTGATGGACACCCGGTGGTGCGCCTCGTACCGGTCGCGCAGGCCCTTGAGGATCTCGATGGTGTGCTGGAGCGACGGCTCCGCGACCTGGATGGGCTGGAAGCGGCGCTCGAGGGCCGCGTCCTTCTCCAGGTACTTGCGGTACTCGTCCAGCGTGGTGGCGCCGATGGTCTGGAGCTCACCGCGGGCCAGCATGGGCTTGAGGATGGAGGCGGCATCGATCGCGCCCTCGGCGGCACCGGCGCCGACCAGGGTGTGCAGCTCGTCGATGAACAGGATGATGTCGCCACGGGTGCGGATCTCCTTGAGGACCTTCTTCAGGCGCTCCTCGAAGTCACCGCGGTAGCGGGAGCCGGCGACCAGGGCGCCGAGGTCAAGCGTGTAGAGCTGCTTGTCCTTCAGCGTCTCGGGCACCTCGCCCTTGACGATCGCCTGGGCCAGGCCCTCGACGACGGCGGTCTTGCCGACGCCGGGCTCGCCGATGAGCACGGGGTTGTTCTTGGTGCGGCGGGACAGCACCTGCATGACCCGCTCGATCTCCTTCTCGCGCCCGATCACCGGGTCGAGCTTGGTCTCACGAGCGGCCTGGGTCAGGTTGCGGCCGAACTGGTCGAGGACGAGCGAGGTCGAGGGGGTGCCCTCGGCCGGGCCGCCTGCCGTGGCCGACTCCTTCCCGCCGGAGTAGCCGGACAGGAGCTGGATGACCTGCTGCCTGACCCGGTTGAGATCGGCGCCCAGCTTCACCAGGACCTGGGCTGCGACGCCCTCGCCCTCGCGGATCAGGCCGAGCAGGATGTGCTCGGTGCCGATGTAGTTGTGGCCGAGCTGGAGGGCCTCGCGGAGCGACAGCTCCAGGACCTTCTTCGCCCGGGGGGTGAAGGGGATGTGGCCGGACGGGGCCTGCTGGCCCTGGCCGATGATCTCCTCCACCTGCTGGCGGACCGCCTCGAGCGAAATCCCGAGGCTCTCCAGGGCCTTAGCGGCGACACCCTCACCCTCGTGGATCAGGCCCAGGAGGATGTGCTCGGTGCCGATGTAGTTGTGGTTGAGCATCCGGGCTTCTTCCTGAGCCAGGACGACAACCCGCCGCGCGCGGTCGGTGAACCTCTCGAACATCGTTAATCGCTCCTCAGAGCGGTCGGGCAGTGAGGGGTCGGTCCCCTCCCTGTCCTTCCGCATGCTAGTCCCGCACAGCGGCGCCGCTCACGTATCCACCCCCGCTCGCGCGAGGAAAGCTGCGCTACCGGCTGACGTCACTCACACAACCTCGATGGTGCGAGACGATGTTCCCGCAGGCCAGGCGAATACCCCTTTATCAAGTACGCCCGTGGCGAACGCACGCCCTCGCCTGCTCGAACACCAGCCCTTCCCACTAGGTACTTCTTACCCTCTGCCCAGGACACTCCATGCCGAAAGCGGCTGGGGAGTGCGCTAAGGGCGAACAACCTTGCGCCGTTACGGACACTTCCGGCCGACACCGAACGTGTTCACCCATCGACGGTACGTGGTCGCCGCCGTAACCCCTGCCCCGGCGGGCAGTTGCACTCGGCATGGGCTGGTACGAGCACGAACTGGGGTGGCCGACCACCGGGGCGCTGCCGCCGGGTCTGGTCACCGGGGTGCGGTTCGACGCGGTGGACGTGCCCGCGGAGGCGGGTCTGGCGATGCTGAACCGTTTCCCGCGGCCGGGCCAGCTCGGCCCGGTGGCGCTGGACGGCCACCGGATCCGGCTGCTGGTGGCCGCCGGATCCGCCGAGGAGCTGCCGGGGCTGCTGGAGTGGCTGGAGTGGGGCGGTATCCGGCTGGATCTGACGGCGCTGGGGTCCGGCGCTCCGATGCGAGCGCCGGCGCACCCCGAGTGGGGCCGCCGGGAGGCCGCGTACGACCGGTCCGCGCCGGTGTGGCTGCGGCCTCCCCGACCGGGGTGCGAAGTCGAGTCCACGGTGCCCGCGCTGCGTGTCACGGATGGAGCCGATGGAACGGGGGTACCCATCGGGCTCACGGCACTGGTGGCCGCCCTTGCGACGGCCTGCCACCGGATCACGCTGCGGACGCGTAGCCAGGATCAGCCGTGGGCCTTCTCGTACGCCTCACGAATGGTGGCCGGAACACGACCGCGGTCGTTGACCTCGTAACCCTTCTCCTTGGCCCACGCACGGATCTTCGCGGTGTCGGGACCGGAAGCGCCGCCTCCGCGGACCGCCTTGGTGCGGCCACGACCGGCCCGTCCGCCGGTACGACGGCCACTGTCCGTGTACGGGTTGAGCAGCCCGCGGAGCTTGTCAGCATTCGCGGTGGTGAGGTCGATCTCGTAGGTCACACCGTCGAGAGCGAACGTGACGGTCTCGTCCGCCTCGCCGCCGTCGAGGTCGTCAACAAGAAGAACCTGGACCTTCTGAGCCACCGGCTTCCCTTTCATCGAAAACGGATTAACGGTAAAAGCAAAGCGCCTTTGCGGGAAAAACACAAACCCCTTGCACGAACGGGCGCCCGCGAGGTAGCGCGATCCGGACAAACCGGAACGGTCAGAGTTGCAGCAGCATGCGGCTGTTGCCCAAGGTGTTCGGTTTCACTCGCTCCAGGTCCAGGAACTCCGCGACACCCTCGTCATTGGAACGGAGGAGCTCGCCGAAGACATCGCCGTCGACCGGCGTCTCCCCGATCTCCACGAAGCCGTGCTTCGCGAAGAAGTCCACTTCGAAGGTGAGGCAGAAAATTCGGCGGACTCCCAGCCAGCGTGCGGTGTGCAGCAACTTTGCCAGCAACTGGTGGCCGACACCCTTGCCGCGCTGCGTCGGGTCCACCGCCAACGTCCTGACCTCGGCCAGGTCCTCCCACATCACGTGCAGGGCGCCGCACGCGACCACGTTCGCGTCCTCGTCCCGTTCCGCGACCCAGAACTCCTGGATGTCCTCATAAAGGGTCACTGTCGGCTTGTCGAGCAGGATGCCGTCACGCACATAGGAGTCGAGCAGCGTCCGTACCGCGGCGACATCGCCGGTGCGCGCCCGGCGGATGGTGACGTCATTCGACATGAGGGGCATGTGCGGACGCTATCGCCCTTCGGGATCCGCAGGACCGGAGGGGTCGACGGACTGGATGATGCGCAATGCGTCACGGACCGCTTCACGCTGTTCCGGAGACATCATGCCGAAGAAGTGGACGAGCGCGGCGGCCGGGTTGTCGCTCGCGGACCACGCTTCGTTCATCAGTGCGGCAGAGTATGCGGCACGCGTCGAAACGGCCTCATAACGATAAGCGCGGCCTTCCTCCTCGCGGCGGAGCCAGCCCTTCTGGCGCAGGTTGTCCATTACGGTCATGACAGTTGTGTACGCGATGGATCGATCCCGTGAGAGATCCTCCAGGACCTCACGAACCGTGACCGGTCGGTTCCACTCCCACACTCGCGTCATGACGGCGTCTTCGAGGTCTCCCAATGGCCGGGGCACATTCCGGATACTAGCCGCAGACGTTCCGCTTATCGGGACCAAACGGGTCGGACCGGCGCACGGCGCCTTGTCGGGCGCCGCGCACCGGTCCGTGGATCGGGCATGGATCTTCGGCCAAGTATCAGATGATATTGATTTCCTTGGCCGTCAAATGCCGCGGCGGGCGTCAGCGGTCCTCGGCGGAGGGCTGGCGCGCGGCCTCGGCGCGGGCGAAGGCGGCGTCCACCGCCGCGTCCTCCTTGGCCTTGTTGGCCCCGCCCTGATTCTTGATGATCGTCACGATGACGGCGATGAAGAGGATCGCCATCACCAGCGGCGGCACGATCGCGGATACGTAGTCCATACCGACCAGCGTAGCCACGCCTCCCGCGCCGCCGACGGCGGGTGGGTGCGGCGGGGCCCGTCAGGCTGAGCGGGCCTCGTCGTCCCGCTTGGGCGCGGCGGGCTTGCGGCCGGGCGGCCAGATCTCGGCGGGCGTCGGCGGGCGCTTGGGCGCGCCCTCGCCGGGTCCCGGCGAGGGGGACGGCGCCGGGGACTTCGGGCGGGGCGAAGGAGCCGGGGACGGCTTCTTCTCCGCCGGGTCCGCGGCGGTGGCGGAACGGGCGCCCGGAAGGGCGAGCAGGCGGCGCGACGTGGTCATATGGGCCTCCAGACGGAGTCGTACGTCGTTCTCTGCGAGGGTTTCGCAGCGGCGCAGCAGTGCGGTGCGCCGCCGGTACTCCGGGGTTCCGCTCGGTGCGGCCCGCAGGCGGCGCAGTGCGGCGAGGTCGTCCGCGCCGGGTACGTAGCCGCCGGCGAGCGCGGCGGTGAGCCGTTCCAGATACCCGCCCGCGCTTCCGGGCAGCGCCTGCCGGTACCGGCTCAGCTCGTCCAGCAGGAACGACCGCAGCCGTCCCGCCTCGGCCACCGCGTCGTCCACGGCGTGCACGAGCCGGAGGTATTCCTGTACGTGCTCGGCGGGCCGCGCCGGTACGCGCGCCTGTGCGGCGGGGCGTACGGGTCCGCGGAGCTGTTCCGCCGGGCGTACGTGCTCGGCCGGGCGCGGCGCGAGCACGGCGTCGGCGGCGGCGGTGTCGGTCCGGCCCGCGTAAGGGGACAGGACTTCCGCCAGGGCTCGGCGCAGCACGCGCAGTTCGTCCGCGCTGAACGCCATCCCGCCTCGGTTTCCGTGTGGCGTGGGCATAGCGAAAGATTAGTCTTTAACCGGACAAATCACACGCATCCTCGCGCACTCGGGTGCGTCGCCCGCCCCGTACCGCCGCAAGCCCCCCGTACGGCCCGGAGCCGCCCCGTACCGCCGGGCGACACGGCGAGACACGCCGGGCGACACGGCGTACACCCCGGGCGCTACGACGTCTGGACGTTCCGCTCGTACACCAGCCGTAGTCCGATCAGCGTCAGCCAGGGCTCGTGCTCGTCGATGATCGACGCCTCGCCCAGGACCAGCGGCGCCAGGCCGCCCGTCGCGATCACGGTCACGTCGTCCGGGTCGTCGGCCAGCTCGCGCGCCATCCGCTCGGCGATGCCGTCGGCCTGCCCGGCGAAACCGTAGAGGATGCCGGACTGCATGGCCTCGATCGTGTTCTTGCCGATGACGCTGCGCGGCCTGGCCAGCTCGATCTTGCGCAGCTGCGCGCCGCGCATGCCGAGCGCGTCCACCGAGATCTCGATGCCGGGCGCGATGGCGCCGCCCACGTACTCCCCGCGCGCCGACACCGCGTCGAAGGTGGTCGCCGTGCCGAAGTCCACGACGATGCACGGGCCGCCGTAGAGGTGCACGGCGGCCAGCGAGTTGATGATCCGGTCGGAGCCGACCTCCTTGGGGTGGTCGACCAGGATCGGCACACCGGTCTTGACGCCCGGCTCGACCAGGATCGACGGGACGTCGCCGTAGTAGCGGCGGGTCACCTCGCGCAGCTCGTGCAGCACCGACGGCACCGTCGAGCAGATCGCGATGCCGTCGATGCCGTCGCCGAGGTCGCCGAGCAGCGGGTGCATCCCCATCAGGCCCTGGAGCAGTACGGCCAGTTCGTCGGCGGTACGGCGCGGGTCGGTGGAGATCCGCCAGTGCTCGACGATCTCCTCCCCGTCGAACAGCCCGAGGACGGTGTGGGTGTTGCCGACGTCGATGGTGAGCAGCATGCGCCCCTACGCTTCCGCTCGCCGGCCCGCGGCGTCCGCGCGCAGGTCGAGGCCGATGTCCAGGATCGGGGAGGAGTGGGTGAGGCCGCCGACCGCCAGGTAGTCCACGCCGGTCTCGGCGTAGGCGCGGGCGGTGTCCAGGGTGAGGCGGCCCGAGGACTCCAGCACCGCGCGGCCCGCGACCAGCGCGACGGCCTCCGCGGTCTCGGCCGGGGTGAAGTTGTCCAGCAGGATCAGGTCGGCGCCCGCGTCCAGCACCTCGCGCACCTGGTGCATCGTGTCGACCTCGACCTCGACCGCCAGATCGGGGAACTCCTCGCGGACCAGCTTGAACGCCTGCGCCACGCCGCCCGCCGCCACCACGTGGTTGTCCTTGACCAGCGCCGCGTCCGACAGCGACATCCGGTGGTTGACGCCGCCGCCGCAGCGGACCGCGTACTTCTCCAGCGCCCGCAGGCCCGGTGTCGTCTTGCGGGTGTCGCGGACCTTCGCGGAGGTGCCCTCCAGCACGTCGGCCCACTCGCGGGTGGCGGTGGCGATCCCGGAGAGCCTGCACAGCAGATTGAGCGCGCTGCGCTCGGCGGTCAGCAGGTCGCGGGTGCGGGTGCGCACGGTGAGCACCTTCTGCCCGGCCGCGACCCGGTCGCCGTCCTCCACGTGCCGCTCGACCTCGAACTCGTCGGTGCACACCACCGACAGCACCGCCTCGGTGACCCGCAGGCCCGCCACGGTGCCCGCCTCGCGGGCGGTGAAGTCGCCGGTGGAGAAGGCGTCCTCGGGGACGGTCGCCACGGTCGTGACGTCCACGCCCTGGTCCAGATCCTCCTCGATCGCCATGTGCGCGATGTCCTCGACCTGCACCGGGTCAAGGCCCGCGTCCATCAGGAGCTGCGCCAGGTCGGGGTCGAGGCCGCACTCCAGCGGGTCGAGGCCGTACGCGTCGTCGTACGCCTCGCCCGCGCCGCAGCCGCAGCCGTCACCGCAGCCGCCGCCGGTCACCTCGCTCGGCGGGCCGATCTGCGGCAGCGGGAGGGCGACGGGCCGGGGACGGTCGGGGGTGGTCACGAGGGCTCCTTCGGATTCCGAGCGGCGTGCGGCGGACGGTTCGCGGTACTGGGCGCGGCGTCCGGCGCGGTGCCGTTGGGGGCGGCCCCATCATCCACGATCGGAGCGGTCCCGGGGGCGCCGCCCCGGGTGTCCCCCGTGCCGCCGCCGGTCGGCGGGAAGTCCGTGCCTTCGGTGGTGTGCACCGCGAGCGTGCGGTGCGGGGTGAGGCGTACGACGAGATGCCGGCGCCACGCCCGGTCGTCGCGGTCGGGACGGTCCTCGCGCCAGTGGCAGCCGCGGGTCTCCTCGCGGCGGCGGGCGGCGGCGACCAGCACCCGGGCGACCAGGCCCAGATTGGTCGCCTCCCAGGTCTCGACGCACGGCTCGGCGGTCTTGCCGTCCCTGTCGTACTCCTCGACGGCCGCGGTGTGCAGCCGTTCCAGCGCGCCCGCCGCGGTGGCCAGGCTGTCGGCGCTGCGCAGGACGCCCGCGCCCGCCGACATGATCCGCTGCACCTCGTAGCGCGCCTCGGAGGCCAGCAGCGGGGTGTGCGCGGGCTCCGGGATGACGGGCTCGCCCGGCACGGTCGGGTCGGCGACGATGTCGGCGGCGATCCGCTCGGCGAAGACCAGCCCTTCGAGGAGCGAGTTCGACGCGAGCCGGTTCGCGCCGTGCACGCCCGTACAGGCGACCTCGCCGCACGCGTACAGGCCGGGGACGGTCGTACGGCCGAGGAGGTCGGTACGGACGCCGCCGGACGCGTGGTGCGCGGCGGGCGCGACCGGGATCGGCTCGGTGACGGGGTCGATGCCGTGGGCGCGGCAGGCGGCCAGGATGGTGGGGAAACGCTCCTCCCACATGGTGGCGCCGAAGTGCCGGGCGTCGAGGTACATGTGCTCGGCGCCGGTCTCCTGCATCCGCCGCGTGATGCCCTTGGCGACGATGTCGCGCGGGGCCAGTTCGGCCAGTTCGTGCTGGCCGACCATGAAGCGGACCCCGTCGGCGTCCACCAGGTGCGCGCCCTCGCCGCGTACCGCCTCCGAGACCAGCGGCTGCTGGCCCTCGGCGTCCGGGCCCAGCCACAGCACGGTCGGGTGGAACTGGACGAATTCCAGGTCGCTGACCTCGGCGCCCGCGCGCAGCGCCAGCGCCACGCCGTCGCCCGTCGACACCGCCGGGTTGGTGGTCGCCGAGAACACCTGGCCCATGCCGCCGGTGGCCAGGACGACGGCGCGGGCGCGTACGGCTCCGACGCCGTCGCGCTGCCCGGCGCCCATCACGTGCAGGGTGACGCCCGCGGTGCGGCCCTCGGCGTCGGTGAGCAGGTCGAGGACCAGCGCGTTCTCGACGAAGTCGATATTGGCTTCGCGGACCGCCTCGATCAGCGCGCGGGAGACCTCGGCGCCGGTCGCGTCGCCGCCCGCGTGGACGATCCGGCGGCGGTGGTGGCCGCCCTCGCGGGTCAGCAGGATCTCGCCGCTGGTCTTGTCGGTGTCGAAGTGCGCGCCGGTCGCGATGAGGCGGCGCACCGCGGCGGGGCCCTCGGTGACCAGGGTGGCGACGGCCGTCTCGTCGCAGACGCCCGCGCCCGCGACGAGGGTGTCGGCCAGGTGCTGCTCGGGGGTGTCGCCCTCGCCGAGGGCCGCGGCTATGCCGCCCTGCGCCCAGCGGGTCGAGCCGTCGTCCAGGTGCGCCTTGGTCACGACGGTGACCTTCGCTCCCGCGGCGGCGCAGCGCAGGGCGACGGTGAGGCCCGCGACGCCCGAGCCGACCACGACCACGTCGGAGGTCAGCGTCCAGCCGGGCTCGGCGGCGTACAGGCGGATGCCGGTACTCGCGCTTGTGGCTCTGGTTCCGTTCATTCGGCGGCTCCGAACTCCAGCGGGAGGTTGTCGATCAGGCGGGTGGTGCCGGCCTTGGCGGCGACGGCGAGGACGGCGGGGCCCGCGTGGTCCGGCGCGGCTTCGGTGAAGTCGGCGGGGTCGATGAGGGCCAGGTAGTCGACGGCGAGGCCGTCGGCCGTGGCCAGGACGTGGCCTGCCGCCCGTCGTACGGCGTCCGGGCCGCCCCCGGCCGCGTCCCGGCCCGCGAACAGGGCGCGGGACAGGGCCAGGGCGTGCTCGCGGTCCCGCTCCGACAGGTAGCGGTTGCGGCTGGACAGCGCCAGGCCGTCCGGCTCGCGCACGGTCGGTACGGCGACGATCTCGACGGGGAAGTTCAGGTCGGTGACCATGCGGCGGATCAGGGCGAGCTGCTGGGCGTCCTTCTGCCCGAAGAAGGCCGCGGCGGGCCGCGTGAGGTGCAGCAGCTTGGCGACGACGGTCAGCATGCCGTCGAAGTGGCCGGGCCGGGACGCGCCCTCGTACCGCTCGCCCATGGGTCCCGCGGTGATACGGACCTGCGGTCGGCCGCCGGGGTAGACCTCGTCGGTGGCGGGCGCGAAGACGTGGTCGGCGCCGGCCTTCTGCGCCAGCACGACGTCGGCTTCGAGGGTGCGGGGGTAGCGGTCGAGGTCCTCGTTCGGCCCGAACTGGAGGGGGTTGACGAAGACGGTGACGGTGACGAGGCCGTCGCCCGCGTAGGCGCGGGCCGCGCGGATCAGGGCGGCGTGGCCCTCGTGCAGCGCGCCCATCGTCATGACGACGGCCGCGGCCGGGGGCAGTTCCGCCGCGGTGTGCACCAGCTCGGTCACGGGGTCCCTCCATTGGCGAGGGCGCCGAGCAGCGCCTCCGCGAACTCCGGTTTCAGCATTCCGTTGGCCAGAGCGCGGTCCGCGGTGGCGCGGGCCATTCCCACGTACGAGGCCACCGTCTCGGGGGCGTGCGCGCGCAGTTCGTCCAGGTGCGCGGTGACGGTGCCGGCGTCGCCGCGGGCGACCGGCCCGGTCAGGGCGGCGTCACCGGAGCGCAGGGCGTTGTCGAGCGCGGCGCCCAGCAGCGGGCCGAGCATGCGGCCGGGCTCGGCGACGCCCGACGCCTTGAGCAGGTCCATCGACTGGGCCACCAGGGTGACGAGGTGGTTCGCGCCGATGGCCAGTGCCGCGTGGTAGAGCGGGCGGGCGGCCTCCTCGATCCACTCGGGCTCGCCGCCCATCTCGATGACGAGCGCCTCGGCGGCCAGCCGCAGCTCGCCGGGGGCGGTCACGCCGAAGGAGCAGCCCGCCAGGCGCTGCACGTCCACCGGGGTGCCGGAGAAGGTCATCACCGGGTGCAGCGCGAGCGGCAGCGCGCCCGCGCGCAGCGCCGGGTCGAGCACGGACGTGCCGTACCGGCCCGAGGTGTGCACCAGCAGCTGGCCCGGCCGCACCGCGCCGGTCTCCGCGAGGCCCTTGACCAGGTCGGGCAGGGCGTCGTCGGGGACGGTCAGCAGTACGAGGTCGGCGCGTTCGAACACCGCGGCCGGTTCCACCAGGGGGACGCCGGGGAGCAGCGCCGCGGCGCGGCGCTTGGACGCCTCGGACACGCCGGACGCCGCCACGGGGCGGTGCCCCGCCATGCGCAGCGCCGCCGCCAGTGCGGGGCCCACTCTGCCTGCTCCCACGACCCCGACGGCCAGTCGCGCCGGCCGCCCCTCCGCCTTGCCCATCTCGTCCACGCGCGCTCCGAGCCTTCCGTTCCAGTCCTCACCGGGGTACCGGACGCCTTCTCGTCAATCCTACGCGAATCCCCTCCGGGGCGGTCAGCCCGTGCGGGGTGCCCCCTGCGAGAGCTTCAGCACACCGCTGCGTCTCTTTGTCTTGTTTCTTTCCCGCCCGCCCACCCGTGCGGGTGCTTTCTTCGTCTGCGGGTGCCGCCTGTTCGTGGGTCGGTGCCGGGCCGGGGCACCTCCTCGAAATGCGGCTACCTGGCCCCGCGTATCCGGCACCCTTCTTGTCACCGCATTTCTGCGGGGGCACCCCGGCCCGTCCCCTCCTCGCTCGTCGGCGTCCGACGGTCCGCTGTGGTGGCGGAGGGCGGGGGTCCCTTCGGCGAACCGTCCCGCGCCACCCGACGTCCAGCCGGGGGGCGAAAGGTCTGTCGGAAGGGCGCACCGGCGCAGGGCGGTTCGCCGGGAGGACCCCCCTTCCCCGGCCACCCCCATCGGCGGGCGGACGCCGACGTACCGGGAGGGGACGGGCCGGGGTGCCCCCGCAGGGGGACGAACGGAAAGGGGCTGGACGTCATCGAAGTGCGGGCACGTTCGTCGCCCGAGGAGGTGCCCCGGACCGGCACCGACCCAGGCACAAGCGGCACCCGCAGACGAAGTAAGCACCCGCACGGGTGGGCGGGTGGGCGAGGAAAGGAGGGAGGGCGGGCACCCGCACGGGGGGCGATAAGGCGTGGCGGGGGACCGCCCTGGAAGGGAGTATCGGGGGATGGGCGATGACGGCGAGATGCGGGAGAAGGTCGCGGCGGCAGTCGCGAAGTGCGACGGAAGGGTCCTGATGTCCGGCCCCAAGGCGACCCTTGGGGAACGGCTGGCGCGGCTCGCCGAAGAGGCGGCGACGGCGTACGACGTGACGGAGCCGGTGGACATCTACGGCGACGGCGTCGTGGCCGCCCTGGAGCGCCGCGTAGCGGAAATCCTCGGCACGCAGGACGCGGCCTTCTTCCCGACGGGCACGATGGCCCAGCAAGTGGCCCTGCGGGCATGGGCGGGCCGCACGGGCAACGCGACGGTGGCGCTGCACCCGATGGCGCACCCGGAGGTGCACGAACGCGGCGCGCTGCACGCGGTGAGCGGCCTGCGCACCGTCCACCCGACGACGGAACCCCGCCTGCCGACCGCGGAAGAGATCCGCGACTTCGAGGAGCCGTTCGGCACCCTGATGCTCGAACTGCCGCTGCGGGACGCCGGTTTCGTGCTGCCGTCGTGGGACGAGCTGACGGCGACGGTGGCCGCCGCCCGCGACCGGGACGCGGTCGTGCACTTCGACGGCGCCCGCCTGTGGGAGTGCACACCCCACTTCGGCCGCCCGCTGCCGGAGATCGCGGCCCTCGCGGACAGCGTGTACGTGAGCTTCTACAAGTCGCTGGACGGCATCTCGGGCGCGGCCCTGGCCGCCTCCGCGGACGTCGTCGCGGAGGCGAAGGCGTGGCGGCACCGGTACGGCGGCATGCTGTTCCAGCAGTTCCCCGCCGCGCTGGCGGCGCTGGCCGGTCTCGACACCGTACTGCCGCGACTCCCGTCGTTCGTGGCGCACGCCAAGCCGGTCGCGCGGGCCCTGCGCGAGGGCCTGACGGAGGGCGGTGTGCCGTGGCTGCGGGTGCACCCGGAAGAGCCGCAGACCCACCAGTTCCAGCTCTGGCTGCCGTATCCGGCCGACGTCCTGGGTGAGGCGTCACTGCGTCAGGCGGAGGAGACCAGGATCTCCCTCTTCGGCCGCGCCGTCTTCGCGGAGCCGGGCGTGCCCGGCCTGTCCATGACGGAGGTGACGGTCGCGGCCCCGGCGCTCGAATGGACCGAGCAGGACGTCAGGGAGGCGGCGGCGGCCTTCGCGCGCCGCCTCCCCCGGCCGTAGGACCGAGGCCGTCCGCTCAGCCGCCCACCCGCAGCAGCAGCTTCCCCGTGCTCCTGCGCGACTCCAGCAGCCGGTGCGCCTCCGCCGCCCGCTCCAGCGGGAACTCGGCGCTCACCGGCAGCTCCACATCGCCGTCGGTGACGGTACGGAAGGCGGCGTCGGCGATCCGCCGCAGCCGCTGCGGCTCCTGCGCGGCCATGCCGAGGACGGAGAAGCCCGAGACGGACAGCCCCAGCGGATACGTGTCGGCGGGCCCGATCCGCCAGGGCTCCTCCGAACCGGCGTTGCCGAAGGAGACGAGGCGGCCGAAGCGGCCGAGCGTGCCGAGGGTGCGGCGGAAGGTCTCCCCGCCGACCGGGTCGAGGGCGATGTCGACGCCCCGCCCGCCGGTCGCCGCCCGGACGTCGGTGTCGAAGGTCGCGGCCGTGAAGACCTCGTCGTAACCGGACTTGAGCGCGTGGTCGGCCTTGTCGAGGCTGGAGACGACGCCGTAGACGGCCGCCGCGCCGCCCAGCCGGGCGAGCTGTCCCGCGACCGTGCCGACGCCGCCCGCCGCGCCCTGGACGAGCACGGTGTCGCCCTCGCGCAGCCGCCCGACCTCGTGCAGCAGCGCGTACGCGGTGGGCAGCACGCTGGGGAGGGTGGCGCCGGTGCGCAGGTCGAGTCCCGCGGGCAGGGCGAAGACGGTGGCGGCGGGCGCGAGGGCGGTCTCGGCGTAGCCGCCGCCGTCGAGGAAGGCGGCGACCTCCTGGCCGGGCGTGAAGTCGGTGACGTCCGGGCCGACCTCGCGGATCAGCCCCGAGACCTCGAGGCCCGGCCGGAAGGGCAGCGCCTCCACCCGGTAGCCCTCGGCCCTGGCCTTGACGTCGGCGAAGTTGACGCCCGCCCAGGCGACGTCCACGGTGACCTCGCCGGGGCCCGGCGAGGGCCGCGGCACGTCCGCGAGGCGCAGCACCTCGGGACCTCCGTACTGCTCGAAAACGATGGCGCGCATGTCGTACTCCCCCGTGCTGTGATCCCTACCGGTCGGTACGGACCTTCCCTGATCGGCCCGGCGTGAACCCGTATCCGCGAACCGCCGGTAACCCGCTTCAGGGGTCCGGCCGCCTCAGCCGCCGGCCCGCACCAGGCCCGTCTCGTAGGCCAGGACGACGGCCTGGACGCGGTCGCGCAGGCCCAGCTTGGTGAGGATGCGGCCGACGTGCGTCTTGACCGTGGCCTCCGACAGGACCAGCTTGCGGGCGATCTCGCCGTTGGACAGGCCCTGGGCGACCAGCAGCAGCACCTCGCGCTCGCGCTCGGTCAGCTTGTCGACCTCCTTGTGCTCCTCGGCCGCCGCGGACGGCAGCATCGGGGTGAAGCGGTCGAGCAGCCGCCGGGTGGTGCTGGGCGCCACCACGGCGTCGCCGCTGTGCACGGCCCGGATCGCGCCGAGCAGTTCGTCCGGCGGCACGTCCTTGAGCATGAAGCCGCTGGCGCCCGCCTTGAGCGCGGCGAAGGCGTACTCGTCCAGGTCGAAGGTGGTCAGGATGAGGACCCGCGGGCCCTCGCCCTCCCGGCGGACCGCCTCGCCGCGGTCGCCCCCGCAGATGTGCCGGGTCGCCTCGACCCCGTCCATCCGCGGCATGCGGACGTCCATCAGCACGACGTCGACCCGCGTGTGCCGCAGCACCTCCAGCGCTTCGGCGCCGTCGCCCGCCTCGGCCACGACCTCCATGTCCGGCTGGGCGGCGAGCACCATCCGGAACCCGGTGCGCAGCAGCACCTGGTCGTCGACGAGCATGACGCGGATCGCCATGTGTCCTGCCTCTCGGTTGTTCTCCGTGGTCACGGCCGCCGGTCCTCGCCGGTCCCGGCCGTGGTGGTCGTCCGGCTAACCGGTTCTCAGCGGCAGCACCGCGCTGATCCGGAAGCCCCCGCCGGGGCGCGGACCCGCGTCCAGCGTGCCGCCGACCATGCCTATCCGCTCCCGCATGCCGATCAGGCCCTGGCCCAGGCCGTCCCGGCCGCCCTGCTGGTACAGCTCGTGCCGGGCGCCGCGCCCGTCGTCCTCGATCAGCAGGTCGAGCGCCGCGTCGCCGAAGCCCAGCATGACGCTGGCGCTGGCGCCGTCCCCGCCGTGCTTGCGGACGTTCGTCAGCGCCTCCTGCACGATGCGGTACGCGGTCAGCTCGACGCCGCTGGACAGCGGTCTGGCGTCGCCCGCGACCTCGAATCTGACCGGCAGGCCCGCGCCGCGCACCTGGTCGATCAGATCGGCGAGCTGGTCGACGCCGGGCTGCGGCACGTACTCGCCGCCCGCGTCGTCGCCCGCGCGCAGCAGCCCGAGCAGCCGCCGCATCTCGGCGAGGGCCTGTCTGCCGGTGGTGGAGATGGTCGACAGCGCCTGCTTGGCCTGGTCGGGCGCGGCGTCCAGCACATACGCGGCGCCGTCCGCCTGGACGACCATCACCGAGACGTTGTGCGCCACGACGTCGTGCAGCTCGCGGGCGATACGGGCCCGCTCGGCCGCCACCGCCGCCTTGGACTGCGCCTCGCGCTCCCGGTGCAGCCGGGCCGCCCGCTCCTCCAGCTCCGCGTAGTACGCGCGGCGGGTACGGAGGCGGTCGCCTACCACCCACGACAGGGCGAAGATCACCGTCAGGAAGAAGGTCTGGAGCAGCGTCGTCCAGACCGTCGAGTACTCGTCGTGCGGCGGCCAGCGCAGCATCGACAGCGGCGCCGCCGCGAGGCCCGCCAGCAGGGCCAGCCGGGACGACCAGCGCTCGCCGTTGGACGCGCACGTGTAGATGATCGCCAGCATCGCCGCGTCGCCGGGATTGGTCTGCACGCCCAGCGCCAACTGGGTCAGGCCGACCCCGATGGCCAGCAGCAGCATCTTCTCCGGCGCACGGCGGCGCAGCGCCACCACGACCGCCAGCGCGCCGGACAGCGGCACCGCCAGCAGCCGCTCGGGGAACCTCAGGTCGGGGACTTCCAGCACCCACACAGCGCAGACCACGAGCAGGACGAGGGCCCAGAAGCCGTCGACCCACGTCGGGTGTCTGCGGAGAAAGTCGTAGATGCGCTGCACATAACCCAGCGTAGGCAACGGAACCCGTGCCGGGGTCAGCCGCTGGAGCGATCTCCCCTACTCCCCAAGGTGGACCCTCCGGGCCGGGTCCCCCCACTCACCTCTACGTCCCGCCGCCCGTGCCCCGCCTCTCCGCGGGAGGGCCCGCCCCGTCCGGGGCGCGGGGAGAGCGCGCCGCCGGCCCCCGCCGGCCGGTGGTCCGCAGACCACCGGACTGCCCCGCCGGGGCCGGTGGTGACCTGCGGGAGCACCGTGGCTGAGCGCGCGGTTCCTCCCCCGGCGCAACGGAACCGCCCGGGGCCGGGCCGCGAAGAGCCGCGACCCGCGCGGGGAGGGGTCAGCCGGCGCGGCGGTGGCCCGTGCGGGAGCGCGAGCGTTTCTCGACGTACATGCGCTGGTCGGCCGAGTGGAGGACTTCCTCGGCGGTCATCCCGCACCCGGCCCAGCCGATGCCGAAGCTGGCGCCGACGCGGACGGCGCGCCCGTCGACGCGGATGGGCGGGATGATGGCGTTGCGGAGGCGGACGGAGAGGTCGGCGGCGTCGGCGGGCGCCAGCCCGTCGGCGAGGACGACGAACTCGTCGCCGCCGAGGCGGGCGACGGTGTCGCCGTCGCGGACGGCGCCGGTGAGGCGGCGGGCGACCTCGATGAGGACGGCGTCACCGGTGTGGTGCCCGAAGCGGTCGTTGATGGACTTGAAGCCGTCGAGGTCGCAGAAGAGGACGGCGAGGCCCTTGCCCGCGTTCTCGGGGTCGCTCTCGTCGGGCGCGGTGACGTGGGTGTGCGAGTCGTAGCCGAGGGCGCCGAGGGGCGCGGCGAGCTCCTCGGGTCCGTAGCCGTAGCTGAAGGCGAACTCGTCGGGCCCGTCGCCGGGGACCCCGAGGGCGTCGGAGAGGTCGTGGGCGTCGCGGTCCTGGGGCCGCGAACAGAGCCGGGCGGAGAGCCGGGCGCGCAGTTCGGCGCTGTTGGGCAGGCCGGTGAGCGAGTCGTGGCTGGCGCGGTGGGCGAGTTGCAGCTCGCGGCCCTTGCGCTCCTCGATGTCCTCGACGTGGGTGAGCAGGAAGCGCGGCCCGTCGGCGGTGTCGGCGACGACCGAATTGCGCAGCGAGGCCCAGACGTAGCTGCCGTCGCGCCGCGCGAGCCGCAGTTCGGCCCGGCCGCCCTCGGCGGAGGTGCGCAGCAGCAGGCCGACGTCCTCGGGGTGGACGAGGTCGGAGAAGGAGTAGCGGCGCATGGTGGAGGCGGAGCGGCCCAGGAGGCGGCACAGGGCGTCGTTGGCGCGCAGCAGCTTGCCGTGCTGGTCGCCGCCCATCTCGGCGATGGCCATGCCGCTGGGGGCGTACTCGAAGGCCTGCCGGAAGCTCTCCTCGCTGGCGCGCAGTGCCTGCTGGTCGCGTTCGAGCCGGACGAGGGCGCGCTGCATGTTGGCGCGCAGCCGGGCGTTGCTGATGGCTATGCCGGCCTGGAACGCGTACATCTGGAGGGCTTCGCAGCCCCAGGGGCCGGGGTGCCTGCCGCTGGTGGGCTTGTCGACGGATATGACGCCGATCAGCTCGCTGCCGACGGTCTGCGAGGAGTACATGGGGGCGTAGAGGCGGTCGCCGGGGTGCCATTCGTCGGCGAAGCGGGGCAGCGGGCCCTCGGTGTGCCACTGGGGCACGTCGTCGTCGATGAGGACCCAGCCCTCGGTGTGCGGGATGAAGCGCAGGGTGCCCCAGCGCTCGCCCATGGTGAGGCGGCGCTCCCAGGAGGTGCGCGAGCCGATGCGTCCGGCCATGAGGGCCTCGGCCGCGGCGCTGCCCGCGAAGGCGGCCACGATGAGATCGCCGTCGGGGCGTACCAGATTGACGGCGGCCAGCTCGTAGTTCAGCCCTTTGACCACGCCTTCCGCGACGGCCTGAAGGGTGTCCGCGAGACTCCGCGCCGTGTTGAGGTCCGCGACGACCTGGTGCAGCTGACGCAGGGTCGCGAGACGGACATACGGCTCCGACTCGGTGTCCATGCCTCTCTCCGCGCCCTCGACAGCAACTCCTGATAATTTCAAATCAACGGATTACACGGGCCACTGAATCACAGCGAGCTGTGCCCCAGGTACACAGGGTCAACAATTCCTCGCCCTTGTGACTCAAGTCACATCATCATGTAAGCGGTTGAACACACAACGTAGAGCCCTGGTCCTAGGACCGGCCACGGCCCACCTCCGACCGGAGCCCGATGCGCGCGATTCCTACCGCCCCGTAACGTGATGGATGTGCTTGAACCTTCACCCGGACGGCATCCTGGGACCACCATGGGCCTATCCGAGACCGTCGACCTCGACGACTTCCGCGCCGCGATGTCCCGCCTGGCGGCGGGCGTCGTCCTCATCACCGCACACGACTCGGAGGACGAGCCGCGCGGCGAGGACGTCGGCATGACCGCCACCGCCTTCCTCTCCGTCTCGCTCGAACCGCCGCTGGTGATGGTGAGTGTCCGCGAGGGCTCGCGGATGGACGACCTGCTGGAGCGGCAGCCGCGCTGGGCCGCCTCGGTCCTCAGCGAGAGCCAGCGGCACATCGCGGGCCGCTTCGCGATGCGCGGCCGGATCAGCGACCGGCTGCTCTTCGAGGACATCTCGTACTACCGGGGCGAACACTCCGGCGCTCCCGTGCTCGGCGGCGCGCTCGCGATACTCGAGTGCGAGACGCAGCAGCGGGTACCCGCCGGTGACCACACCCTGGTGGTGGGGCGGGTGCTGACGGCCAGGACGCCGAGCGCCGACGGCGGGCCGCTGACGTACTTCCGCGGCCGGTACCGCTACCTGCGCTGAGCCGTGGGCTCCCGCCCGCGCCGAGCGGTACGCCGTATACCCGAATACCCGGTTACCCGAGGCGGTCCGCTCAGTCCCAGCCGCCGCCGCTGCGGCCCCGCTTGGTCTGACTGCGCTGCTTCTTCACGCGCAGCCGCCGCTCGTTGATCCCGCGCGGGATCTTCGTGGCGCGGCGCGCCTTGGGCGGCGGCGCCGTGGCCTGCGCCAGCAGCGCGGCGAGGCGGGTGAGCGCCGTCTCCCTGTTGCGCCACTGCGAGCGGTGCTCGGACGCCTTGACCGTCAGTACGCCGCCGGTCAGCCGTCCCGCGAGCCGTTCCAGCGCGCGTTCCTTCCACACCGGCGGCAGCGACTCCGTACGCGCGAGGTCGAAGCGCAACTCGACTTGCGAGTCGGAGGTGTTCACATGCTGACCGCCCGGCCCCGAGGAACGCGAGAAACGCCACAGAAGCTCGGCCTCCGGCACGGAGACCGAACCGCGAATGAGAAGTGGCCCGGACATGTGTCCCATGATCCCGCGTCCGGGGCCCGCGCGTCACGGGGTTTTCGACAGCGGCGCAACAGTTTCGGCGGCTGCGCAACAGCACAGTTGCAGGATTACTGAACCGTACGATCCTGTGACCGCGTTCTGGGGAATGACGGTAGTTTCGTCGGAGTACCTATGACAGACCACAAAAGGGGACTCCTCATGGCTGTAAGCCTGTCCAAGGGCGGCAACGTCTCACTGACCAAAGAGGCGCCCGGCCTGACGGCCGTGACTGTCGGCCTCGGCTGGGACGTGCGGACAACCACCGGCACCGACTTCGACCTCGACGCCAGCGCCATCGCCGTGAAGGTGGACGGCAAGGTCTACTCCGACGGCCACTTCGTCTTCTTCAACAACAAGCAGACCCCGGACCAGACCATCGTCCACACCGGCGACAACCGCACCGGTGAGGGCGACGGCGACGACGAGGCGATCAACGTCAACCTCGCGGGCCTGCCCGCCGACATCGACAAGATCGTCTTCCCCGTCTCGATCTACGACGCCGAGGCCCGCAGCCAGAACTTCGGCCAGGTCCGCAACGCGTACATCCGCATCGTCAACCAGGCCGGCGGCGCCGAGATCGCCCGCTACGACCTGAGCGAGGACGCGGCCACCGAGACCGCCATGGTCTTCGGCGAGCTGTACCGCAACGGCGCCGAGTGGAAGTTCCGCGCCGTCGGCCAGGGTTACGCCTCCGGCCTCGTCGGCATCGCGACCGACTTCGGTGTGACCCTCTAACACACGGGTCACCGTCAGAGCCGCCCACCGCACGGCCCCCGCCCCGGACGCTTCCGGGGACCGGGGGCCGTTCGCGCGTCCGGGCGCAGGTTCTCCCGTGTCCGCCTGTGCGGGTGTCGGCCTGTCCGGGTGTCCGCCTGTCCGGGTGTACGGGCCTGCTCGCGCGGGTGACACCATCGGTGGGTGATCGACCTCGGATACGCCCTTTCGCGCCGCTTTCCCGACCCGCCGCAGATGGATTACCGGACGGCGGATGTGCGGACCCTGCGGCACGATCTGTTCTGCGGGGATGTGTATGTGGCCGAGGGCGAGCGGGAGTTGTCCACAGGCTGGGGATGGGTGCCGGTGCTGGACTTCGCCTGGGCGTTGTGCGACATCGTGGAGGAACTGGACCGGGACCCGGCGGGGAGCAGGGCGGCGCGGCCGCAATATGCGGAGTTCGACTTCACGGAGTCGGCGGACCGGCTGAGGTTCGTACGGCGTTTCGGCTATGTGGACGTGACGGCCGACTGGGTCGAGGACGAGCCGCCGTTGTCCTTGCACCACGCGGAACTACGGCGGGAGGCGCGGGATTTCCTGCACGATGTGGTCGCCGACCTCACGGATATGCACGAGGGCCTGGACGGAAATCCGGTGATCTGGGATCTGCTGAGCCGTTTCCCGCGGGTGTGAGGCGGGTGTGAGGTGGGTGTAAGGCGGGTGCGGGACGGGCGTGACGCGGATGGTGTGAGGCGGTCACGGAAGTGAGGGCGCCGCTTGACCTCAAGTCCGCTTGAGGTTGTTGGCTGGGGTCCGCACGCGCCGCGCCCGTACCCCGACAGGAGACCCGCCATGCACGCCGTACGACTGCACGCCTTCGGCCCTCCGGAGAATCTGCGGTACGAGGAGGCGCCGGACCCCGTGCCGGGCGCGGGGCAGGTGCGGATCGCGGTCGAGGCGGCCGGAGTGCACCTGGTGGACACCACACTGCGGGCCGGGAAGTACGAGGGCGGCCCGATGCCCGCGCCCGAACTGCCGACGATTCCGGGCCGGGAGGTGGCGGGCACCGTGGACGCGCTCGGGGACGGCACCGACCCGGCGTGGCTCGGCCGCCGCGTCGTCGCGCACCTGGGTATGGTGCCCGGCGGGTACGCGGGGGCCGCGGTCACCGACGCCGCCCGGCTGCACGCGCTCCCCGACGGCCTGGACGCCGCCGCGGCCGTCGCGATGATCGGCACGGGCCGTACGACGGTGGGCATCCTGCGGCTGGCGGAACTGCGGGCGGCCGACACCGTGGTGGTGCTGGCCGCCGCGGGCGGCATCGGGACGCTGGTGGTGCAGTACGCGCGGCAGCTCGGCGCGACCGTCGTCGGCGCGGCGGGCGGCGCGGAGAAGACCGAACGGGTCCGCTCGCTGGGCGCGGGCCTCGCCGTCGACTACGGGCGGCCGGAATGGACGCGGGAGGTGCGGGCCTTCCTCGGGGGCGCGGGCGCGACCGTCGTCCTCGACTCCGTGGGCGGCGGCCTCGCGCGCGCCGCGGTCGGCCTGCTGGCGCCCGGCGGCCGGCACCTCGTCTACGGCTGGTCCTCGGGCGAACCGCTGCGTTTCGCCGACAGCGAACTCGCCGAGCGCGGCATCACCTCGCGGGTCGTCGTGGGCCCGGCCCTCCAGAAGTTCACCGGCACCCCGGAAGGGATGCGCGCGCTGGAGACCGAGGCGTTGGAGGCCGCCGCCGACGGCCGGCTGCGGCCCGCCGTACAGCGTTTCCCGCTCGCGGACGCCGCCGGGGCGCACCGGGCGCTGGAGTCGCGGGCGACGATGGGCAAGGTCGTCCTGATCCCGTAGCCGGGCCCTCGGGCGGGGGACGGCGTACGGCCCGCACACGCGCTCGCCGGGTGCCGTCTTTCCGGCTTGGGAACTCCTTTACGCTCCCCGAGAGTTCTCAGATCGCGTACGGACCACGTACCGAACCCCGCCCGAGGAGAGACCCGCTCATGGCCCTGTGGGACCGCTTGAAAGACTCCACCAAGACGATGCAGACCCAGCTCAACGCGAAGAAGAACGACCTGAAGAGCGGGGCCTTCCGCGATGCCAGCATGGCGATGTGCGCGCTCGTGGCCGCCGCCGACGGCTCCGTCGACCCGTCCGAGCGGCAGCGCGTCGCGTCGCTGATCGCGAGCAACGACGTGTTGCAGAATTTCCCGGCGCCCGACCTCCAGCGCCGTTTCGAGGACTACCTGACCAAGCTCACCGCCGACTTCGCCCTCGGCAAGGTGGCGATCCTCCAGGAGATCGCCAAGGTGCAGAAGAAGCCGACGGAGGCGCGTGCCGTCATCCAGATCGGCATCGTCATCGGCGGCGCCGACGGCGACTTCGACAAGACCGAGCAGGCCGTCGTGCGCGAGGCGTGCTTCGCGGTGGGCCTCAACCCGGCGGAGTTCGACCTCTGACCGGCCCCGCGTGACCGGGGGTCTCCGTCACCGGGGGCTTCCGCGACCGGGGTTCGTGGTCCGGTCGAGTTCGTGATCCGGTCGGGTTCGTGATCCGGTCGGGTTCGTGATCCGGCGCCCCTGCCTCCGGCGGTGCGCGGCCTGGTGACGGCCGCGCCGCCGGGCGGCACATGCCGCGTGCCCATTTTTGGCCATATTGGGCTGTTCGAATGACATGACCCTCCGCGTCCCCATATCTTCATGCTGATACCAGCGGAAACCGGTACAGCACTGCGCGCCACCGGGCGACTCCTGGGGAAGCGAGGTGCTGACCGTGCCGGTGGAGGGCTCCGCGTGCCGCGCGGCGGCCGTGGCGGTACGAGCCGTCACACCGGTCGCCGTCGCCGTCTTCGCCGTCGCTGTCTTGGCAGGCGTCGTGGCCGGGGCGGGCCGGGCGTCGGCCGCGACGGAAACCGGCAGCGGCGGGGAAGCCGGGAGCGGCGGGCACCAGCCGGTGACCGTGGCGGTGTGCGTCGACGGCAGGATCATCGGCCGACTGCTGCATCTGGATGTCTCCTTACGGCTCCCGGTGGGCCGCCTCACCGTGAAGGTCGGTGAACCCTGCGGCCCCAGGCCGCCGTCCGGCGGGGGCACGCCGACACCCACGCCGACGTCGTCCCCGACCCCCACCTCCTCCCCCTCCCCCACGTGCACCCCCACCGCGGTCCCGACGGCCTCGGGCCCCGTAGCCGTACCGCCGCCCGTGACGCCGCCCACGAATGGCGCGGGCCGCCCGACACCGTCCCCCGCGGGCTCCGCGCCCGTTCCTCCCCCGTCCGCAGCGCCCGCCGACGCCGCGTCCGCCCGGCACCGTACGGCCGCCGCGTCCGGCGTACGCCCGGCCGCGCCCTTGTCACCGACACCGTCGTCGGCCGGGGACGACGACGCGAAGCCGCGCGGCACGGGCGCCGAACCGCCCTTCGACGCGCAGCCGCCGCCGTCGCCCGGCCCCGACGAGAGCGTGTCGCGCTGGTGGCTGCTGTCGATGCTGGCCGTCCTGTTGCCCGCAGCCCTCGCGGCCCTGCCGCGCTTCGTCGCACGTCGCCGCTGACCTCGGGTCGTCCGGAGCGGTCGCGTCGTCAGAGGTCACGTCGCCCAGAGGTCACCTCGTCCAGAAGTCACGTCGCCCAGAGGTCGCCTCGCCCAGAGCAGGCGCGCACCCGCGCGCACCGAACCACCTGAGACCTGAGCACCGCCGTACCGAAGCCCCAGGAGTCGTATGTCCATGTACGTCGTCTCGCTGCTGTCCGTCCTCGGCGGTGTCGCCTTCGCCGTCCTGCTGGGCCACTTCCTCGGCCAGGAACAGCGGCTGGCGAGCGTCGAGTTCAACGGTCAGGCGCTGTCGCTCATCGGCGGTGTCCTGCTCAGTTCCTTCATCCTGCTGACCGGTTTCCAGGTCGCCGGCAGCTGGTCCGCGCTGAGCACCGCGCGGTCCCGTACGTACGACGAGGCCAGGGCGCTGGGTGACACGTACTGGGCGGCGGGCGGTCTCGCGAGCCCCGACCGCGTCAAGGTGCGGGCGCTGCTGCGGCAGTACACCTCCGACGTCAGGACCGTGGAGTTCCCCGAACTCGCCCACGGGCACACCAGCCCCGAGGCGTGGCATGCCCTCGACCAGGTGCGCGCGGCCGTCGGCACCGCCGCGCCCGGCCACCAGACGGCGAAGTCCGCCGCCACGACGGCGCTGGCCACGGTCTACGAAACGCGCACCGACCGCGCCGCCGAGGTCAAAGCGGGCATGCCCCGGATCACCTGGCTCGCCATGCTGGTCGCCGGCGGCTTCCTCATCGCCTTCCCCCCGGTCCTCGGCCTCACCGCCACCGCCCGCCATCTCGTGGCCCTCTGCTTCGTGGGCGCCGCCATCGCCTTCGCCATCTGCCTCACCGCCCAGCTCAACCACGCCTTCCAGCACCCCTTCGGTGTCCGCGACACCGCCTTCACCTTCGCCGAGTCCCGCTTCCACCAAATGGACGGCTGACGTCCTGCGGACGGCTCGCCGCCGCGAGCGCGCCTCAGCCGTAACGAACGGCAGCCCGTTGCCGCGCGGGTGGACGGCGGGGGCGCTTCAGGGGGCGGGGGTCACCACTGCACGTCCGCCACCAGGGGGCGGTGGTCGGAGAGGGGGGTCAGGGGGGCGGTCGCCGAGGTCAGGGCGGGGCGGACCGAGGAGGGCGGGACGCCGTGGGCCAGGATGTGGTCGAACTGGACGAGGGGGCGGTGGGCGGGGTAGGTGGGGGTGCGGGCGAGGTCGTGCCAGCGCTCGCGGCCGGTGGCGGCGAGGACGGTCCTCGGTACGGCGCCGGTCAGGTTGAAGTCGCCCAGAAGCAGGTAGGGGCGGGGCAGGTCGGCGATCCAGCGGCGTACGGCGGCGAGTTGGCGGGCGTTCCAGCCGGGCACGAAGGACAGGTGCAGGGCGACGGCCGTGAACGGTCCGGCGTTGCCCTCCAGTACGGCGGCCAGCACGGCCCGCGGCTGGTCCCGTACCCATACGAGCCCCGGCCGTCCGGCCACCCGCAGCGGCAGCGCGAAGGGCGCGGGTGCGAGCCGCCGGGCCCGCCAGTGCCGTACCGGCAGCCGGGTGAGCAGGGCGACCCCGTGCGCGGGCGCATCGCCGTACGCCTCCACCCCGCCAGCCGCGCCCGCGTCCGTATCCGTATCCGTATCCGCACCCGCACCCGCACCCGCACCCGCACCCGGCGGACCGTAGACCCGGAGGTCCGGCGCTTTCGGGTCGAGGACCCATCCCTCGCCCGGGACGGACCGGCCGTGGACGGCGGAGGCGAAGCGCCAGTGCGCGGCGCCCATCGCGTCGGCCGCGACCCGCGCCTGGTCGATCCGCCCGGACCGTTCCTGGGCGCGGTCGACCTCCTGGAGTGCCACGACGTCGGCGTCCAGCGCCGCCACGGCCGCGCCCAACGGCTCCCCCGCCGCCTCCCCCACCCCGAACGCCACCGGTCGCCCCCCGGTCATCGCCTGCCCATGCAGCACGTTAAACGTCACAAAGCGCACACTCCGACGATAGCCACACCCCCGCTGACCAGCAGCGCCCGACCGGGGCGGCCCGTATCCGCGAGTCGGGTGCCGCGAACCGCCCGGCGCGGACCGAGCCGTCGGTGAACCGGCGGACCGAGCCGTCGGTGAACCCCCTGCCGGTCGGTCGCCCCCCGGTGCGCGGACTCCCGCGAGATCACCGACCCACCGGAAGCCAACAGCCTGCCCGTCCGCGGCCGTTGGGGCCCGGCCCGGCGCCGGGCCGCCCCGCGGGCAGCGTTCCGGCCACCGCGGCCGGCCTCGGTCCCCCCACCCCTGGGCGGCAGCCCAGAGAGCGCTCTCACCACATCTTGACGGCAGCGCATGTACACGGGTTCAATCAACTTCGCTCAGTTGTCTACACCACCGGACGCCCCGCCTCCGCGCCGCGACCGGTTCACCGCCGCGCCCGTTGCACCCCCGCTGCATCCGCCGCACCCGTCACACCCCGCCGTACCACCGCATCCGCCGCCGTATCCGCGGCACCGCTCCCGCCTCCGCGTGTTCCCTGGCAACTCTTCCCGTCCGCCGATTGACGGACCGTCAGGAGCTCTCCGTGACCCACCGCTCATCCCCCCACAGCAGATCCCCGCAGCCGGCCTCGCGCGCCCGCGCCTTCTCCGGACCCGCCGCATTCCGCGCCTTCTCCGGACCCGCCGCATTCCGCGCCTTCCGCGCGTGGCGTCAACTCGCCCTCGCCACAGCGCTCGGCGCGCTCGCCGTGTTCGCCGTCGGCACCCCGTCCGCGGACGCGGTCACCGTGCCGGGCGCGCCGTCCGGCTGGACCACCGTCTTCAGCGACGACTTCGCCGGCGCGGCGGGCAGCGCGCCGAACGGGTCGAAGTGGACGTACGACACCGGCCCCGGTGCGAACTTCGGGACCGGCGAGATCGAGACGATGACCAACTCGACCAGCAACGTCCACCTGGACGGCAACGGTCACCTCAACATCACCGCGCTCGGCAGCGGCACCAACTGGACGTCGGGCCGCATCCACACGCCCACCGCGGTCGCGGGCGCCCCGGCGGGCGGCAAGTTGCAGGTCACGGCGTCGATCCAGCAGCCCAGCCCGGCCAACGGCCTCGGCTACTGGCCCGCGTTCTGGATGCTCGGCCCCGGCCAGTGGCCCGAGAACGGCGAGATCGACATCATGGAGGACGTCAACGCCCTGTCCCAGGTGGCGGGCACGATCCACTGCGGCACGTACCCCGGCGGTGTCTGCAACGAGGGCAACGGCATCGGCAGCGGCCTGCGCGCGTGTTCCGGCTGCCAGAGCGGCTTCCACACGTACTCGATGATCCTCGACCGGACGAACACGTCCAACGAGTCGATCACCTTCTACCTCGACGGCGCCTCGTACTTCAGCGTCAGCGAGGGCCAGGTCGGCGCGGCCACCTGGCAGGCGGCGTACGACCACAACCTGAACATCATCTTCGACCTCGCGATGGGCGGCGGTTTCCCCAACGGCGTCTGCGGCTGCACCTCGCCGAGTTCGGCGACGACGTCCGGCGGGACGATGAGCGTCGGATACGTGGCCGCGTACACGACGACCGGCGGCGGTACGACCCCGCCGCCGTCCGGCGGCAAGGCCATCACCGGCTACGGCGGCCTGTGCCTGGACGACCGCGCGTCGAGTACCGCCAACTACAACCCCGTCCAGGTCTACACGTGCAACGGCACGGCCGCGCAGCAGTGGACCGTCGTGGAGGCGGGCAGCACCCTGCACGTCCTGGGCAAGTGCCTCGACGTCAACGGCGGCGGCACGGCCAACGGGACGCCGGTCGATCTCTACGACTGCAACAACACCGGTTCGCAGGTGTGGATACCGCAGTCCAACGGGTCGTTGTACAACCCGCAGTCCAACAGGTGCCTGGACGACACCGGTTGGTCGACCACCGCGGGCACCCAGGTGGAGATCTGGGACTGCACGGGCGCGGCCAACCAGGTCTGGCATCTGCCGTCCTGACGGTATTTCAGCTCTTGACGACCTGAGGCCCCGACGGCCTACGGCACTCCCGGCCCCAGGTCCTGACGTTCTTCCAGGCAGTCCCCCCACGCGAGCCGCCGCCCCGACGCACCGACGGCGGCGGCCCGCCTGCCACCTCCAAGGAGGAGTACGTGGTCTCCAGACGATCCTTCGTCACCGCGGTCGGCGCGGGCGCCGCCGCCGCGAGTTCCCCGCTGTGGGCGCGCGGCCTGACGTCGCGGGCCGCGGCGGCCGGTCCGTCACTGCCCGTCTCGCTGAAGAACAACTCGGGCAACGGCACGGTCTACGCCTACATCAGCGGCTCCGACAGCTCCGGCTGGCCCGGCTTCGTCACCTCGTCCGGGCGCTTCCAGCGGCTGCCCAGCCCCTCATCCGTCCTGACCCCGATCGCCGACTTCTCCCTCCAGTTGGGCGCCTCGGGCTCGGCGGCCACCACCTTCACGCTCCAGGACTACGTGATCGGCGGCCGGGTCTGGTTCTCGGTCGGCAAGAAGATCCAGTTCTACGTCAACCCGCCCGGCGGCAACGGCGGCGTACCCGGTCTCGTACAGCCCGGTTTCACCAGCAGCGACCCCAACTGGCTGACCAACTGGACCTTCTGCGAGTTCACGTACAACAGCGCCAACCTGTACGCGAACATCAGCTACGTCGACATGGTGGCGCTGCCCGTCTCCATGGCGACGACCGGCAGCGGCGGTTCGCAGTCGGTCAGCCCGCTGCCCTCGGGCGCGCTGGCCTCCATCGCCTCCGGGCTCCAGGCGCAGCACGCCGCCGACGGGGCGCCGTGGGACAAGCTGGTCGCCACCGACTCCTCGGGCGCCGCGCTGCGCATCCTGGCGCCCTCGCACTCGCCGACCGACTTCGGCGGGTACTGGAACAACTACCTGAACAGCGTGTGGAGTTACTACCAGTCGCACACGCTGACCATCAACGGGCAGGGCGGCATCGGCTCGTACTCGGGCACCGTCTCCGGCAACACCCTCGTCTTCTCGGGTCTGAACACCAACGGCGTGCCGTTCACCAAGCCCAGCGCCGTCGACATCTTCGGCTGCGCCAGCGGCCCGCTCTACAACTCCGGCGGCGACGCCCGCGGCGCGGTCGCCGCCCGGCTGGCCGCCGCCCTCAACCGCAGCTCGCTGCTGGTCGGCGGCGGCAACAACCAGCCCGACGGCGTCGCGCCCTCCGCGTACTACACGGACGCGACGACCAACCACTACGCGCGGCTCGTCCACAAGTACGCCAACGTCGGATACGCCTTCCCGTACGACGACGTCGGTCCCACCGGCGCCGCTCCCGTCGACGGTCACATCCAGGACGGCGCGCCGACCTCCTGGACGGTCTCGCTCGGTCCCGGCGCGGGCTCCGGCACCACCCCGCCGCCCGGCGGTGGCGGCACGGGCGCCTATTCGACCGTCCAGGCGGAGTCCTACAGCGCCCAGAGCGGCACCCAGACCGAGGCGTGCATCGACTCCGGCGGCGGCCAGGACGTCGGCTACATCTCCAACGGCGACTGGCTCAAGTACGCGGCCCTCGACTTCGGTTCGTCCTCGCCCCTGCAGTTCACCGCCCGCCTCGCCTCCGGCGCCGACCCCGGCGTCAGCGGCGCCCTCCAGGTCCGCCTCGGCAGCACCACCGGGACCAAGATCGCCGAGATCGACTTCGGCAACAACGGCGGCTGGCAGAACTGGCAGACCGTCCCCGCCAACGTCACCGCCTCCGTCACCGGCACCCACGACGTCTATCTCGTCTTCTCGTCCGGCTCCTCCGCCGACTTCCTCAACATCAACTGGTTCACCTTCACCCACTGATCCGGGTCCCTCAGCCTCCGCCGGGTCCGGGCCGCGCGATGTGCGGCCCGGCCCCAGCGGGTGGGGAACGTCAGATCAGGACGTCCTTGTAGTAGACGCTCGCGTAGCGGGTGGAGCTCGTCATGGAGGGGCGGGAGGCGAAGCCGAAGCACAGGCGCGGGTTGTCGTTGACGGTCCGGTAGACCATCATCCCCTCGGGCTCGCGGTAGAAGAGGGTCTTGCCTGCCGCGGTGAAGGAGCGCTGGACGACCTTGCCGGTGTTCATGTCGGTGGCCGTCACGTAGGAGTTGATGTCGGCGGGGTCCTCGTGCCCTGTGCCGTCCAGCGTGTAGAGGTAGTTGTCGAGGAACGTGTAGCCCTGGAAGGTCACGGAGCCGTTGCCGAGGGTGGGTTGGGCGAAGTGCGCCAGCGGGCTGGAGAACTTGCCCGCGGCGGCGTCGGCGAGCGAGAACAGGCTGTAGTGCATGCCGCCGCTCTCGCTGCGGCGGACCAACAGCCGTTTGTTGACCGGGTCGGTGGCGCAGGAGATCGTCTTGCTGCCGGTGAGGAACTTCTTCACCGACGACGGGGTACCGCCGTTGACGAATTTGAAGCGGGCGAGCCCCGTGCCGCGACCGGCGTCACTGTGCTGGTCGGAGTCGCACTCCATCCAGATGTAGGACGCGGTGCCGACCGGCTCCACCCCGATCGACACACCGTGCCCCGCGTTGCTGACGTGCATGTGGCCGGTCAGCTCGCCGCTGATGCTCAACTGGTTGACGCACAGGTCGTCGCCGTCGCTGCCGTTCTGGATCTGCGCGATGTACAGGCGCCGGTTGACGTTGTCGTAGGCCATGCCCTGCATCGCGTGGTGCGTCTCGTGCAGCGACACCCCGCGGAACCGCTCGTACGACGGTTGCGACAGGTCGAACCGTTGGGAGGCCGGGACGTCGGCCGATGCCAGTGACTCGCTCAGCGCGACGCCCGCGCCGACTCCGAGCAGGCCGGTACCGGCCACTTTTAACGCCGTGCGGCGCGAGAGGGATCGCGACAGTGATTTCGACATTGCGCCACCCTGGCACCACCCTTCACACCCCGCAATGCCCAGGGCGGAGGCGGGGCGGGCGGTCAGACGGCGGCGGGCGGCTGCACGGGGCGGGCAGTCCTACGCGGCGGGCGGCTGCACGGGGCGGGGGGTCAGACGGCGGCGGGCGGCTGCACGGGGCGGGCGCTGAGCTCCTTGGCCGCCTCCGTGAGGTCCTTGGCGGTGTCGATGGCCCGCCAGTAGGCCCCCTGGGGGATCGGGAAACCGGCCAGCCTCCGCTCGCGGGCCAGCCGCGGGAAGGTGGTGCGCTCGTGGTCGCCCCGGTCCGGGAGCTGGGCGGTGAAGCCGGGCGCGAAGACGTACACGCCCGCGTTGATGAGGAAGGGCGAGGGCGGGGCCTCGATGAAGTCCAGCACCTGGCCGAACTCGTTGGTCTCGACGGCGCCCCACGGGATACGGGGGCGGGCCAGCGCGAGGGTCGCGATCGCGTCGCGCTCACGGTGGAAGGCGGCCATCTCGCGGAGCGAGAAGCGGGTCCAGATGTCGCCGTTGGTGGCGTACCAGGCTTCGTCGGGCCGGGGCAGCGAGGCCGCCGCGTACTTCAACCCGCCGCCGCGGCCCAGCGGTTCGCGCTCGACGACCGTGGTCACGTTCAGCGGCTGCGGGGTGCCGTCCAGCCACTCCTGGAGCACCTCGGCGAGGTGGCCGCAGGACACGACGGCGTCGGTGACGCCCTCGGCGGCGAGCCACGCGAGCTGGTGCCCGATGATCGGCGTCCCGGTGCCGGGGATCTCCACCATCGGCTTGGGGCGGTCGTCGGTGTACGGCCGCAGCCGCGAGCCCTGGCCGCCGGCCAGGAGCACGGCCTGGGTGACCGGCGCGGCGTCGTGGCGCGAGGCGTCATCCGGCGCGGCGGCGTGGCGCGTGGCCTCGGCGCGCGAGGCGTCGTGGGCGGTCGAGGGGGAACGGTCGTCGGCGCGCGTCATGCAGCGCACCCTATGCGAAGGCGGCGTACGTCCCGCACCGGGCGGGCCGTACGCCGCAAGGGGTTCCTCGCGCGTGCCGGTGGTGGCAGGCGGCCGGAGAGGCCGCCGTCAACAGCGATGTCAGCCGACCGAGGCGACGCCCGTCGCGAAGGCGGTGTCGCACACCGGGCGCGACCACGCCTGGGCGCGCTGAGTGGCGCCGTCGTACTTGGCGACGGCGGCGCGCCCCAGCGACCGAGCGATCGACGCGCAGTACCGTGCGAGCGACGGCTGACGCGCCATCTCGACCTGCAACTGGGTCAGAGCGGCGCCGGGGTCCTTCTCCTGGAGTTCGTCCAACAGACGGCGGCGCAGCACCTCCTGCGGTGCCTTGGAGGCATCCTGCGCGGCAACCTGCTCCTTCGTCTTCGCGGATGCGGTGAGCACCTGCGAGTCGGAGGAGGAGTCCGCCCACGGGACGCGGGTGACGGCGAGCGTTCCCGACAGCACGAGAACGACCGGAAGAACGAGCGCGAATGTCTTGCCGAGACGGCGAGCTACCTGGTTCACGCATCGGATCGTAGCGACTGGTGATGATTTGGCGACATTTAGTCACCCTGACGAGGGAGTGAAAATCTCGGAGAGGGTGTTCGGGTGTTGACGAACACACCCGAAAGGCCGGATATGCGTATGTATTTGTCGACAACGTGTACGGATGGCGGGGGTGGGGGCGACGCGGCGGCGCGGCGGCGCGGCTCAGGTAGCGGCGGCTCACGTAACGGTGGCACACGGCGACGGCCCGCCGGTACGTGAGGAGTCACGTACCGGCGGGCCGTCGGCGTGGAGGAACCGGTGGATCAGCGGTTGTCGGTCAGGCGCTCGCCGGAGGAGGTGGCGAAGACGTGCGTCTCACCGGCGCGCGGCACGACGTGCAGCACGGAGCCCTTCTCGGGGATCGCGCGGCCGCCGACGCGGATGACGACGTCCTTGTCCTCGTCGCCGACCTTGGCCGAGCCGTACACGTAACCGTCGGCGCCCAGCTCCTCGACGACGTTGACGGTGACGGCGAGACCCGCCGGGCCCTCCTTCGTCAGCGCCTTGGAGCTGTCGTTCTCGGAGACGATGTCGAAGTGCTCGGGACGGACGCCGACGGTGACCGTACGGTCGCCCTTGTCCGACGCGGCCTGCACCGCTTCGCGCTCGACGTTCACGACCGCGTTGCCGAACTTCACGCCGCCGTCGGTGATCGGCACCTCGATGAGGTTCATCGCCGGGGAGCCGATGAAGCCGGCCACGAAGAGGTTCGCGGGGCGGTCGTACATGTTCCGCGGGCTGTCGACCTGCTGGAGGATGCCGTCCTTGAGGACCGCCACGCGGTCGCCCATGGTCATGGCCTCGACCTGGTCGTGCGTCACGTACACGGTCGTGACGCCCAGGCGGCGCTGGAGGCTCGCGATCTGCGTACGGGTCTGGACGCGGAGCTTGGCGTCGAGGTTCGACAGCGGCTCGTCCATGAGGAACACCTGCGGCTCACGGACGATCGCGCGGCCCATCGCGACACGCTGGCGCTGACCGCCGGAGAGCGCCTTCGGCTTGCGCGCCAGGTACTCGGTGAGGTCCAGGATCTTCGCGGCTTCCTCGACCCGCTTGCGGATCTCGGCCTTGTTGACGCCCGCGATCTTCAGGGCGAAGCCCATGTTGTCCGCGACGGTCATGTGCGGGTACAGCGCGTAGTTCTGGAACACCATCGCGATGTCCCGGTCCTTCGGCGGCAGGTGCGTGACGTCCCGCTCACCGATCCGGATCGCACCCGCGTTGACGTCCTCGAGACCCGCGAGCATGCGCAGGGAGGTCGACTTGCCGCAACCCGAGGGCCCGACGAGAACCAGGAACTCGCCGTCCCCGACCTCGATCTCCAGGCCGTCCACCGCGGGCTTGTCGCCACCGGGGTAGATGCGGGTCGCCTTGTCGAACGTGACAGTTGCCATGACTGATTACAGTCCCTTCACCGGCAGGAACGTGCCGGACGATCCGAGTAAAGGAAGGATTGGTCCAGTCCACACTGTGTGAACCTTCCCGTGACGCTACCTTGCCCCCCGCCCCTTGTCACCAGCCCCCGCCCCCCACTTTCCCTCCCACCCCCCGATCCGTGCCCGCTACACTTCTCCTGCGCCTCCTTAGCTCAGCTGGCCAGAGCACCGCTCTTGTAAAGCGAAGGTCGTCGGTTCGAATCCGACAGGGGGCTCTCTGTTTGTGCTGGTTAGCGGCCCTACCGTCCTTGTGGGCGGTGGGGCGCTTCCTGTCCGGCACACATTCAGCACACATCGCGTCCCGGACGGGGCGGGGGAGGCGGCAGGCGGTGCCTCCCAAGGACGAGCTGGCGAAGCGGCGGTACGACAAGCTCGTGGACCGGGTCGAGACGCTGGTGCGCGCGTCGCTGAAGCCGGAGTACCGGGGGTACGGCGGCCAGCTCGTCCTGAACGCCGAGGACATCGAGGAGCTGGGCGGCTCGCCCGACGAGATCCGCCGAGCGGCGCGCGACCGACGCTCTGGACGCCTTCCTGGGCCGAGACGACTGACTCAAGGCTGTCCCGCAACTCCCCACGGTCACACCGCTTGAGCGACGGGGTTGCCTTGGAGGTTGTGGTCGGCGCAGGGCCATGTGCTTGCGGCGAGCGGGGCGAGCGGTGTCGGTACGAGGTGCAGTTCCTTGCCGAGGGTGAGGGCGACCATGCCGTTGTCCAGAATGAGGACGCGGCTGGTGACGCCGGTGCCAGGAAGTTCTGCAAGTGTGTGGGCCTTCAGGCCGGCGTCGATGGCGGTCAGTTGGTCGTTGCGCCAGTAGACGGTGGTTCCTTCCTGGTCCACTGCGGCGGGTGCGGTGTAGTAGCCGGGCAGGCCCGGGCCGCTGGTCAAGGTGTCGTCCGGCGCAAGTCGCTGATATCTGGAGTGAGAAGGCAGCCGGTTCTCCATTTCGACAATGGAGACGACGCCGTCAGCACCGATCGCGAGCGTTCCGTGGCTAGGCCAGGTGGCGACGCGGGCGCCTTCGGAGGTCCAACGCGTTGTCTCCAGGGCTCCGTAACCCTGGGCGCCGATGAGGAAGCCCCGGTCCCCGTCGATCGCTTTGTGCCCGCCGGGCGCGGCTGCCGTCGCGGCCGATGTCTTGCCCGTGCGTAGATCGAGAAAGAACGTGCGGCCGAGTCCGCTTCTTAGGTCTTCGAATGACGCGGCCACGCTGTCCCCGGCAATCATCAGCGGCTCGTGGTAAGCCACGCTGACCTCACCTGGCGCCCACGCGGGTTTCTGCCGCGCCTGCCAGCCGGAGTCCTCGCTGATCTCGACTATTCCGGGATACGAGATGTCGCCGAAGCGGATCGGGGTCGACCATACGCGGGTGCCGTCTTCGCGGTGGCGGGAGATCCGCGGTTCACTCATGGGCCCCTCGCGGCGAAGGGGTCCGCGCGCCGCAGTCCACAGGATGCAGAAGCCGTCGGGCAACAGGGCGAAGGTGCCGATGTCCTCGCCGGGCCGGCTGGGCGGGACCACGGAGTTGACGGTCCGGCCGTCCGCGTCGATCTCATCCAGAAGCCGCCAGGTCGATTCAGGGCGGGACACCCAGACGGTTCCACGGCCGGTGGCCCGCACCCACGGGTGACCGGTTCCCGGGAACGAGCGCTGCCACTCCGCACGTCCCGTCTGGCTGACGGCGGTGAGGACGGTCTCCATGGGATTCGCGCCGTAGCCGATGACGAAGAGCAGACCGGCCGGATCATCGGCCACGACGTTCCGCGCCTGGCCAGGCAGGACGACGCGCAGAGGAGCATTCATGGACGTGCATCCTGCCCGGCCGTCCAGAGCGACGCCACCACGAGTGCCGGCCATGAGAACGCTCACCCGTGACCGGGCGTGCAGCCGTTGACGCCGCCCCCGCTCGGAAGCGGGGGGACGACATCCAACGGGAGTCCGGCCGTTGTCAGGCCGGTAGCGCGTCCTCTGGCGAGGATCATGGCCCGGCGTTTGTGCATCTTCTTGGAGACCTCGTCCAGGCGGTCGGGGAAGAGGTGGCCGTAGACGTCGAGGGTGAGGGTCGCGGACTTGTGGCCGAGCATGGTCTGGACGACGTCTCGTGAGGTCCTTTCCCGGGGGGATCGGCGCGGCGTGAGGACCGCGCCCTCTGGGGCGGGGGCGCGGTCCTGGGGGTGGGGAAGGGTCAGGAGGTGCGGGTGGGGGACGGGGAGGAGGGGTCTCCGAGGACGTGGAGGCCGAGGAGGCCGCCGATGGCGCCCTGGGTGGGCTTGGGGGCCGGGGCGGACGGGGCGGGAGCCTCCGGCTGGGAGGGCGGGGCGGGCGGCGGGGCCTGCGAAGTCCCGCCGGAGGAACCGCCGCTGGAGGAGGACGTCGAGCCGCTGGTCGGGCGGGAGCCCGCGGAGTGGCCGCCGCCGGTCGACGAGGAGGACGTGGACGACGAGGACGTCGGTGCCTTGGACGTCGGCTGCCCCTTGGCCTTCTTCTTGTCCTCGCCCTTCTTCTTGGACTTCGGCGACGCCGACGGCTTCGGCGACGCGCCCTGCGGCCCGCTGCCGCCCGAGACCTCGGGCAGCGGGGAGCCGGGCAGATTGTTGGTCGGAATGACCGTCGGCCGCTGCGGCCTGTCGTCGTGCGTGCTCGACGCGCGGACGGCGGCGCCGAGCACCGAGCCGATCAGCAGCGTCAGACCGGCGATCACGGTGGCGAGCACCGTGCCGCGCCGCAGCACCCGGCGGCGCAGGTCCCACACCGTGACGCGCGGGCCGAGCCGCCGCCAGGCGTCCCCGGCGAGGTGACCGTCGATGGAGTACACCGGCGCGCCCGCGATGATCAGCGGGCTCCACGCGGCGAGGTAGATGAAGTCCGGGGCGTCGTACACCGGGACCGTCCGCCAGCTCACCGTCACCAGTAGCGCGATCGACAGGCCCGCGCCGAAGAAGGCCGCGACACGCTGCCACAGACCGCAGACGGTCAGAACGCCGACGACCACCTGGAGGAAGGCGATGCTCAGGCCAGCGCCCACCGGGTGGTTGAGCGCGGCGTCGCGCAGCGGCTCCGCGAGGGCCCACGGGTGCAGGGAGTTGAGCCAGGTGACCATCGAGCCGCGCTTGCCGCCGTCGAAGTAGACGGGGTCGCAGAGCTTGCCCATGCCCGCGTAGATCGACACGAAGCCGAGGAAGATCCGCAGCGGGAGCAGCACGATGCCGAGGTTCATCCGGCGGTCGGGGTACCAGGCGTGCTTGGCCGGTTCGCCGTTGCGGGTACGCGGCCTGCGCTCGGCGCCGTCGACGGACGAGGAGTCGCCGACGTAGCCCACCCGCTGCTCGTCGGAACCGCCGTCCGCGCCCTCGTCGTACGCGCCGGTCGCCGGGCGTACGCCGCTGAGCAGGCCGGTCGGCGACTGCGCGCCGCGCTGGCCCACGACGGTCGGCACGGGGGGCGCCGCCGTGGTGTCGTCGATCCGCGGCAGCACCTGGGTGGCCGCGCCGGAGGAGTTCGCGCCGCCGGCCACGCCCGCGCGGCGGACCGCCTGGAGCAGTTCCCCGGCCGCCGGGTCGCCCGGCGTGGAGCGGCCCGACCACACCACCGGCGACAGCTTCCGCCGCCCGGCCGCGCCGGGCCGCGCTTGCGTCACGACGGGGATCTGCGCGGTGTCGTCGAGGCTGAGGGCACGGCCCGGGGTCGCGCCGAGCTGCACCCGGAAGCTCGCGTGATTGACGATGACCTGGGCGGGATCGCTCGGCACCCTGGCCATGCTCAACGGAGCGGGCTCGTCGAAGCCGGGCAACCCTCCCCCCGTAGGAGTGCGGGGTGTTCTGGTGTCCACACTCATCTAACCGAGTGACGGACGTTTAGGACACTGCCTCCGCGCCCCCACGATGTCCGAGACCCGTCAACGCCCGGTCAGCGCCCCGGCGATGACGATTCGAAGACGCGTCCGAGAACGCCTCAGGAAGGGTCACAGGGCGGCTCAGAGCCTGCGCCGCGCAAGCTTTTCAGCCCCGGCGCCACGACCCGCCACAGTCCCGGCGCCACGACCACGGCTCAGGCCCTGCGCCACGACCACCGCTCAGGCCCTGCGCCGCGACGCCTCGTACAGCACAACACCCGCCGCCACACCGGCGTTCAGCGACTCCGCCGCGCCGCCCGGCATCGGAATCCGCACCAGCAGGTCGCACGTCTCGCTGACGAGCCGCGACAGCCCCTTGCCCTCGCTGCCCGCGACGATGACGACGGGCCCCGACAGGGCGTCCAGCTCGTGCAGTTCGAGGTCGCCGTCCGCGGCCAGGCCGACGACGGTGAGCCCGGCCTTCTGGTACGACTCCAGGGTGCGGGTGAGGTTGGTGGCGCGCGCCACCGACACCCGCGCCGCCGTACCCGCGGACGTCTTCCACGCACCGGCCGTCATTCCGGCCGCGCGCCGCTCGGGCACGACGACGCCGTGCCCGCCGAAGGCCGCCACCGAGCGGACGACGGCGCCGAGGTTACGGGGGTCGGTGACACCGTCGAGCGCGACGATCAGCGGGTCCTCGCCCGCGTCGTGCGCGGCGGCGGCCAGATCGTCCGGGTGCGCGTACTCGTACGGCGGGATCTGGAGCACCAGGCCCTGGTGGTTCAGGCCCGCGGTGAGCCGGTCGAGCTCGGGGCGCGGGGCTTCGAGCAGCGGTACGCCGCGGTCGGTGGCCAGCCGCAGCGCCTCCCGTACCCGGTCGTCGTTCTCGATGAACTGCTGGACGTACACAGCTGTGGCCGGGATGTCGGCGCGCAGCGCCTCCACCACCGGATTGCGGCCGACGACCAGCTCGGAGGTCGACTTGGAGCCGCGGCCCGACGGGCGCCGGGACTGCGAGGAGACGGCCCGCTTGGCCGCGGCATTGGCGACGCGGTTCTTCTTGTGGCCCTTGCGCGCCTCCGCGGGCGGCGTCGGGCCCTTGCCCTCAAGGCCCCTGCGCCGCTGCCCGCCGCTGCCGACCGTGGCGCCCTTTTTGTTGGATGTACGGCGGTTCCTGCGCTGGCTGTTCCCGGCCATGGGGCACTCTCACTTCGCTTCGGTCATGCTCGCCGGACATGGGTCCGGCGTACGGATATACGGGTCGGGTCGGGTCGGGGCGACGGGTCGGGCCCGTCGGCCGGAGCCGCGGAGGCGATCCGCCAGGAGGCGGTCCGCCACGGAGGCAGTCGGCCGCTGAGGCGGTCGGCCGCGGGATCGGTCAGCCGCGCAGCGTCCAGCGCGAGCCCGTCGGTGTGTCCTCGATCTCCAGACCCGCCTGTACGAGCTGGTCGCGGATCGCGTCGGCGGTCGCGTAGTCCTTGCGGGCGCGGGCCGACTGCCGCTGTTCGAGGACCAGCCGGACCAGGGAGTCCACGACGCCGTGCAGGTCGTCGCCGCGGTCGGCGCCCGTCCAGTGCGCGTCGAGCGGGTCGAGGCCCAGCACTCCGAGCATCGCACGGACCTCGGCCAGACGCGCGACCGCGGTCTCCTTGTCGTCCGCCGTCAGCGCGCTGTTGCCCTGCCGGACGGTGGTGTGGATCACGGCGAGCGCCTGCGGCACTCCCAGGTCGTCGTCCATCGCCTCGGCGAAGGCGGGCGGCACCTCGGCGGCAGGCTCGACCGGCCCGGCTTTCTCGATGACCCGCTGCACGAAGCCCTCGATCCGCGCGAAGGCGGACTCCGCCTCGCGCAGCGCCTCCTCGCTGTACTCGATCATCGACCGGTAGTGCGGGGTGCCCAGGTAGTAGCGCAGCACGATCGGCCGCCAGCGCTGCACCATCTCGGAGACCAGCACCGAGTTGCCGAGCGACTTGCTCATCTTCTCGCCGCTCATGGTGACCCAGGCGTTGTGCACCCAGTAGCGGGCGAACTCGTCGCCGTACGCCTTGGCCTGCGCGATCTCGTTGTCGTGGTGCGGGAAGATCAGGTCGATCCCGCCGCCGTGGATGTCGAAGACGCTGCCCAGGTACTTGTGGGCCATCGCCGAGCACTCCAGGTGCCAGCCGGGACGGCCGCGGCCCCACGGCGTCTCCCACGACGGCTCGCCGGGCTTGGTCGACTTCCACATCGCGAAGTCCCGCTGGTCCCGCTTGCCGGTCTCGCCCTCGCCCTCGGGCTGGCGCAGATTGTCCAGCTCCTGGTTGGACAGCTCCAGGTACTCGGGGAACGAGCGCACGTCGAAGTACACGTTCCCGTCGGCCTCGTACGCGTGCCCGCGCTCGATGAGGCCGCGCATCATCTCGATCATCTCCGGTACGTGGCCGGTGGCGCGCGGCTCGTACGTGGGCGGCTGGCAGCCCAGCGCGTCGTAGCCCGCGGTGAAGGCGCGCTCGTTCTCGTACCCGATCGCCCACCACGGGCGGCCCTGGTCGGCCTCCTTGGCGAGGATCTTGTCGTCGATGTCCGTCACATTGCGGATGAACGTGACGTCGTAGCCCCGGTAGCGGAACCAGCGCTGGATGATGTCGAAGTTGAGCCCGGACCTGATGTGCCCGATGTGCGGGGCCGCCTGCACGGTGGCGCCACACAGGTAGATCGAGACGCAGCCCGGCGTGAGCGGGACGAAGTCACGGACCTGGCGCGCGTTGGTGTCGTACAGGCGAATAGTCACTCCACAAGGGTAGTGGCCCGGAGCGGGTGCCTTGTGCGGTCTGACACAGGGCACACACAACGGTGACAATCGGCTGTACGGCGACCCCCGCGCCCCGGCCCCGCCCGGCTGGACGGCGGCCCGGCTGTACGGACGGCGGCCCCGCGCGGCTCAGCCGTGCTCGACGATCCGGTCCGCGCTCACCCGTACGACGACACGCACGTCCCCTGGCTCGTCGTTGCCGTACTCCTCACCGGTGTACTTCCGGCTCAGCGCGTTGATCAGGTCGTCGCCGCCCTCACGGGTGAGGGTCGCCGTGCCCCGGATCTCCAGGTACTTGTACGGGTTGTCGACCGGGGTCACCAGCACGGTGGTGCGGGGGTCCTTGAGCAGATTGAGGTGCTTGCGACGGCCTTCCTTGGTGGAGACGAGCACGTCGTCACCGTCACGCGTCACCCACACGACGGACAACTGGGCCTGGCCGTCGGGCTGGAGGGTGGCGATGGTCGCGAAATTCTTGCCGTCGATCAGGGCGCGGGCGGAGTCCGGGAGGGCGGCCATGAGCGGGTCCTTTCACATGCCGGGGCGGTGATCTTCCGGCTACGCAACGTGCCGGACGGGCGGAGAATTCCCCCACCCGCCCGTGGGTTTTCCTCGCTCACTCGTGCGGGTGAGCGCGGACCACCAGTGCCGTCGCGACGGCGGCGAGGCCGTCGCCGCGGCCGGGGAAGCCCAGGCCGTCGCTGGTGGCGGCGCTCACCGAGACGGGGGCGCCGACCGCCGAGGTCAGGACCTTCTGGGCCTCGTCGCGGCGGCGGCCGATCTTGGGGCGTTTGCCGACGACCTGGACCGCCACGTTGCCGATGACGAAGCCCGCGTCGCGCACGATCCGGGCGGCCTCGGTGAGCAGGGCGGTCCCGGAGGCGCCCGCCCATTCGGGCCGGTCGGTGCCGAAGTGGGCGCCGAGGTCACCGAGCCCGGCGGCGGAGAACAGGGCGTTGCAGGCCGCGTGGGCGACGACGTCGGCGTCGGAGTGCCCGGCGAGCCCCGGCCCCTCCCCCTCCCAGAGGAGTCCGGCGCACCACAGCTCGCGCCCTTCCTCGAAGGCGTGGATGTCGGTGCCGATGCCGACCTGGGGAAGCACGTAGCCGGGCGGCAGGCCGGAGCCGGGCAGACCGGACCCGGACAGGCCGCCGCCGGGCAGACGGGACCCGGACGGATCGCCGCCGGGCAGACCGGAACCGGGCAGATCGGACCCGGACACCCCGTGCCCGAGCGGGCCGTCAGTAGCCATCGGTGGCCCTCCTGCGGGCGAGTACGGCCTCGGCGAGTACGAGGTCCAGCGGGCGGGTGACCTTGAACGCCTCTTCGTGGCCCGGCACGACCAGCACCGGTACGCCGAGCTGTTCGACCATGCTCGCGTCGTCGGTGACATCGCGGGTGACGGTGGCGTGCGCCTTGGCGAGCGTGCCGCGGTCGAAGCCTTGCGGGGTCTGGACGGCGCGCAGCAGGGCGCGCTCCGGGGTGCCGGTGACCAGATGGGTGACCGCGTCGACGCTCTTGACGGTGTCGGCCAGCGGCAGCGCGGGGACGACGGCGGGGGCGCCGCCGCGTACCGCCTCGACCACGCCGTCCACGGTCTCCACCGGCACCAGCGGGCGGGCCGCGTCGTGCACGAGGACGACGTCCACGTCGTCGGGGAGCGCGGCGAGGCCGAGCCGTACCGACTCCTGCCGTACGTCACCGCCGGGGACGACCCGTATGTCGGTGGACTCGGGCAGGCCGTGGGCGTCGAGCAGCGCCCTGACCTCGGGGACGCCCTCGGGCGGGGCGACGACCACGATCACGTCGACGGCGCGGGCGCGGGCCATCGCGCGGACGGCGTGCACCAGGATGGGCACCCCGCCGAGGGTGCGCAGGGCCTTGGGCGCGCCAGGGCCGAGCCGAAGTCCACGGCCGGCGGCGGGAATGACTGCTGCGGTACGCAGGTTTGTGTCCTTGTATGAGGTGGGTATCGCCTGGGAGTACCCCCAGCCGAGGTTGGGGACAGTGCCGGGCAAGCGCTCACCGCGGACCCCTTCCGTGAAGTCCGCGGGGATGTGCCACGCCCGGTACCGCCTGGTGAGCGGTGCCGTATGTCTCCGGCCGTATGTCTCCGTACGCGGGCACAAGCATGCCGCAGCACCCGGTCGTCATGCCCGACCGGGTGCCGCGGTAATTCCCTCGGGTGGTGTTTCCGGGGGCAGTGCGTCGCCGTACGTCACGGTCGGCGTGGCCACGCCGATTGAGACGAGAAACGAGAACCTCGATGGCACGTGGTGGGCGCGCGCGAGGATCTTAGGACGCGAGAACCTCGTCGAGCAGCGCCTCGGCCTTGTCCTCGTTGGTGTTCTCCGCCAGAGCGAGTTCGCTGACCAGGATCTGCCGGGCCTTGGCGAGCATGCGCTTCTCGCCGGCCGACAGGCCGCGCTCGCGCTCACGACGCCACAGGTCGCGGACCACTTCTGCGACCTTGATGACATCGCCGGAAGCGAGCTTCTCCAGATTTGCCTTGTATCGCCGGGACCAGTTGGTGGGCTCCTCGGTGTACGGCGCGCGCAGCACCTCGAAGACCCGGTCCAGACCCTCCTGACCGACCACGTCGCGTACGCCGACGAACTCCGCATTGTCCGCGGGCACACGTACCGTCAAGTCGCCCTGGGCGACCTTGAGCACCAAGTAGGTCTTGTCCACGCCTTTGATCTGGCGAATTTCGATTGCCTCGATCAGCGCGGCCCCGTGATGGGGATAGACCACGGTGTCGCCAACCTTGAACGTCATGTGACAGGTACCCCTTCCGTGGCTATCCAGGGTAACACGGGAACGCCCTCATCTGAATGGCGTTTTCGCAGGTCAGAGCATATCTCAGGGCTTGACAACGGCCCCCGGGACGTGCTGGAGCATGCCTCCCGCGCGAGGTATCCGCAGGTGGGAGCAGGTATACGGGGAGGCTGAAACGCCGCCGTTACAGGCTCTACCGCCGCCGAACAAGGGGCAGTACGTCCCTATTTGTCGCTCCCGGACGAGTGGATCATCGCTACTCCGTTCGGGAACCTGCCCGCAGATGATCCAATTTTGCACAGTCGTGGAACAACGGCGGAACACTCGCGGAAAACCGGCCGCGCCGATCATGAACGACGTCGGGTAATCACGTCGGGGGAATGCGGAATGCAATGGGTACGCGCACCCGGCCCGCCACCGGGCGGGTGAACCGCGCGGGTGAGCCGGGCTCCCAGGGGCCACCCGGTGCGCGGGCGTGTCAACGGCTCGGTAATCTAAGGCCGCTGGAAGATCTTCCGAACCTGATCTAGGAGATGCCGCCGCCGTGGTCCGCAGCTTCCGTCGCGGCGCCCTTGCCGCCGTTTTCGCGCTCTCGCTCGCCCCGCTCGCCGCCTGCGCGGCCGGGAACGACGCGCAGACCCTGAAGGTCCAACCGGACAGCGACTCCGTGACCCACGGCGTGATCAAGGTACAGAACGCCGTGGTGCTCACCCAGAGCGCCGGCAACGGACCCGCGACGGTCTCCGCGCGCCTGTTCAACAACGGCGACGACGCCCAGACCCTCCAGTCCGTCCAGCTCGGCTCGACCAGGGTCACGCTCGCGGACAAGGACGGCGGCCAGACCGTCAGCGTCCCCGGCCACGGCACCGTGCTCCTCGGCGGCAAGGGCAACCCGTCCGCCGTCGTGGACAGCGGCACCGAGGCGCTGCGGGACGGCGACGTGCAGAACGCCGTGTTCGAGTTCAGCTCCTCCGGGCCCGTCGCGATCCAGCTCAACGTGATCCCGGCCACCGGCGACTACCAGCAGTTCGGTCCCAGCTCGCTGCCGACCACCCAGGCGCCGACGCCGAGCACCACGCCGACCGGTTCTGCCACGCCCACCGGCTCGGCCACGCCGACGGACACCGCGACCCCGACGGGCACCGCCACCCCGACCTCCTGAGGTCGGTTTTCGGACAACCTGAAACGGCCCGGTGGCACACTCGCCACCGGGCCTTTCCCGTATACGAATCCGGGACGCGCTCTGCCGTCCGCGCGCTGTGTCAGGGCCCGGGTCCAACGCCCGGACCCGGGTTTACGGCTCGAACTTGTAGCCCAGGCCGCGGACCGTCACGAGATAGCGCGGCGCGCCCGGGTCGGGCTCGATCTTGGCGCGCAGCCGCTTGACGTGCACGTCGAGGGTCTTGGTGTCACCGACGTAGTCGGCGCCCCAGACCCGGTCGATGAGCTGCATACGGGTCAGGACGCGGCCCGCGTTGCGCAGCAGCATCTCCAGCAGGTCGAACTCCTTGAGCGGGAGGTCGACCTTGCCGCCGGAGACGGTGACCACGTGCCGGTCGACGTCCATCCGGACCGGACCGGCCTCCAGGGCGGCCGGGGAGATCTCCTCGGGCTCGCCGCGGCGGCGGAGCACCGCGCGGATGCGGGCGACCAGCTCCCGCGAGGAGAACGGCTTGGTCACATAGTCGTCCGCGCCTATCTCCAGGCCGACGACCTTGTCGATCTCACTGTCCTTGGCGGTCACCATGATGACCGGGACATTGGACTTCAGCCGGAGCTGGCGGCAGACCTCGGTGCCGGGCAGGCCCGGCAGCATGAGGTCGAGCAGCACCAGGTCGGCGCCATTGCGCTCGAACTCGTCCAGCGCGTCGGGCCCGGTCGCGGATATGGCGACCTCGAAGCCCTCCTTGCGGAGCATGTACGACAGCGCGTCGCTGAAGGACTCTTCGTCCTCGACGACGAGTACGCGTGTCACGGAAGGACCTCCGGGGCGGGGATGTGTTCGGGGAGAGAGCGGAAGAGCTGTTCGTCCGACGGCTCGTCCAGCGACTCCTGGTCGGAATCGAGATCGGAGTCGCGGTCGGAGTCGGGATCGGAGTCGGGGTCCGCGTCCGCCTCGGCCACGGGATCGGTGCCGGGCGGCAGTGCGCGGTCGCGGGCGATCCCGGCTTCGGGAAGCCGCAGTGTGAAGGTGGAGCCCTGACCCTCGGCGCTCCACACGGTGACCTCCCCGCCGTGCGAGGCGGCCACGTGTTTGACGATGGACAGCCCGAGCCCGGTGCCGCCGGTGGCCCGCGAGCGCGCCGGGTCGACCCGGTAGAAACGCTCGAAGACCCGGTCGCGGTCCTTCTCGGAGAGGCCGATGCCCTGGTCGGTGACGGAGATCTCAATGAGATCCCCGCCGGGTGCGTTGATCCTGCGCCCCGCGATGCCGACCCGCGTACGGGCCGGACTGTAGTTGACAGCGTTCTCGACGAGATTGCCGAGGGCGGCGGCGAGCTGGCCCCGGTTTCCCCATATGTGCAGGTCAGGGGTGGTTCCGGTAGCCATGGTGATCTGTTTGGTGTTGGCCTGGTGACGGCAGCGGTCGACGGCCTCGGCGACGAGGTCGTCCACGGCCACCGGCTCGGCGTCGTCGAGCAGGTCGTCGTCCTGGACCCGGGAGAGGTCGATGATCTCCTGGACCAGGCTGGTCAGCCGGGTGGCCTCGATCTGCATGCGGCCCGCGAAGCGGATGACCGCCTCGGGGTCGTCGGAGGCGTCCATGACGGCCTCCGACAGCAGGGAGAGCGCCCCCACGGGGGTCTTCAGTTCGTGGCTGACATTCGCCACGAAGTCACGGCGGACCGCCTCGATCCGCCGGGCCTCGGTGAGGTCCTCGACCAGCAGCAGCACCAGCCGGGAGCCCAGCGGGGCGACCCGCGCCGAGACCGCGAGACCTTCGCCGCGGCTCACACCGCGGCGCGGCAGGTCCAGTTCCACCTGCCGTATCTCGCCGTCCCGCCGGGTCTCGCGGGCCATCTGCAGCATCTGGTCGACGGCCAGCCGGCCGCCGCGTACCAGCCCGAGGGCGTACGCCGCCGAGCTGGCCTTGACCACCGTGTCGCCCTCGTCCAGGACGACGGCGGAGGACCGCAGGACCGAAAGGACGGTGTCCACGCCCGGCGGCAGCGCGCCGGTCATGTTGTCGGGCCGCATGGCCGTACGGGTGGGGCGGGCCTGTTCCCGCTCGCTCCAGCGGAACGCGAGCACGGCGATCACACCGGTCAGCAGACCGGCTATCGCACTGGCTGCGGCGACTGCCGCGTTCACGTCCATAGCCCCAGGTTAGGTGGGTCGCGCAAGCGGTCCACAACCCCGGAAGCTACCTCTCGGATGCTCGTTGCCAAGAGTTCACCTTCACGTGGGGAGTGGTTCACTCAGGGTGTGCGGTCGGTACGCGTACGCCCATCAGCGTGGCAGCGTGGAGGAGAAACCTCTGTTCGGACGGAAGGAAAGCGATGCGGGACGCATATCACGAGGAGCTGGACTCGATCGGTGACGGTCTGGTCGAGATGGCCCGGCTCGTCGGCTCCGCGATCGGCCGCGCCACCACCGCGCTGCTCGACGCGGACCTGAAGGTCGCGGAGAGCGTCATCGCCGCCGACGAGAAGGTCGACGAGATCCAGCGGGAGCTGGAGAACCGGGCGATCACCCTGCTGGCCCGGCAGCAGCCGGTCGCCACCGACCTGCGGATCGTGGTCACGTCGCTGCGGATGAGCGCGGACCTGGAGCGGTCCGGCGACCTCGCCCGCCACGTGGCCAAGCTGGCCCGCCTGCGCTTCCCCGAGTCGGCCGTGCCGCGCGACCTGCACAGCACCATCCTGGAGATGGGCCAGCTCGCGCAGCGCCTGGTCGCCAAGGCCGGCGAGGTCATCGTCAGCAAGGACGTGGACGACGCGCTCCAGCTCGAAGCGGACGACGACCGCATGGACGAGCTGCACCGCACGCTCTTCCAGCACCTGCTGGACGACCGCTGGAAGCACGGCATCGAGACGGCCGTGGACGTGACGCTGGTCGGCCGGTACTACGAGCGCTTCGCCGACCACGCCGTGTCGGTCGCCAAGCGCGTCGTCTACCTGGTCACCGGTGAGCACGCGGACGAGATGACGCCGCAGACGCCGTCGGCGGTGGAGGGCGCGTAGCGCCGTCCGGCGGGGCGGGGGCTTGGGCGGCGGGTCGCGGGCCGGTGGCGGCGCGGAGGTCTTTCGCGGGGGCGGGGGTCTTTCGCGGCGCGCGGGCCGGTGGCGGCACGGAGGGCTTTCGCGGCGCGCGGGTCGGTCGCCGCGCGTAGGGCGCGTAAGGCATTCGGGGGAGGCCGGAGTGCGCTCGTGCGCCGGGGGTGCGCTATTGAAGGGCGCGGCCGGCGCGGAGTTCACTGGTGGGTAGGCAAGCCTGAGGAGGGTGTACTGATGCAGGAATCCCCCGTCACGCCAACTCCCGTACGCGACCAGCCGTCTTCCGACCACGCCCCGCGGCCGCTCCGGACCCCGCTGCCGCTGGTCGCCGCGTGCGGCTGCGGCTCGGGGTGCGGCTGTGGCTGTCAGTCCGGCGGCGCCTGCCAGTGCGGAGGCTGCACCGGCTGACGCCCCGTCCGTCCCGACTCGTCTGATCCGTACCGTCCCGTCGCACCAACCGTTCACACGGACGACGGCCCGCGCTTCCTGACGGACGCGGGCCGTCGTCATGCCCGGCCAACGACGACGGCCGCGCCCGCGGACCGCCCTTGTGACGACTCGGAGGGCTCCGTCGAGGTCCTGCCGGCCGACGGGCTGCTCGGCCGCCGACCCGCTGTCGACCCGTGAACGACAACGCCCCCCGTCTGCGGGAAAACCCGCGGACGGAGGGCGTGGCGGTGCGAGAGGACTACTTCTTGCCCTGGTTCTTGACCGCCTCGATGGCGGCTGCCGCGGCGTCGGGGTCGAGGTAGGTGCCGCCCGGGTTGAGGGGGCGGAAGGAGGCGTCGAGCTGGTAGGAGAGGGGGATGCCGGTGGGGATGTTGAGGCCGGCGATGTCGGCGTCGGAGACGCCGTCGAGGTGCTTGACCAGGGCGCGCAGGGAGTTGCCGTGCGCGGCGACCAGGACGGTGCGGCCCGCGAGCAGGTCGGGGACGATGCCGTCGTACCAGTACGGGAGCATGCGCAGGACGACGTCCTTGAGGCACTCGGTGCGCGGACGCAGCTCCGGCGGGATGCTCGCGTACCGCGCGTCGTCGCTCTGCGAGAACTCGGCGCCGTCCTCCAGGGGCGGCGGCGGGGTGTCGTACGAGCGGCGCCACAGCATGAACTGCTCCTCGCCGAATTCGGCGAGGGTCTGCGCCTTGTCCTTGCCCTGGAGCGCGCCGTAGTGCCGCTCGTTGAGCCGCCAGGAGCGGTGGACGGGCACCCAGTGGCGGTCGGCGGCCTCCAGGGAGAGCTGCGCGGTGCGGATCGCGCGCTTCTGGAGGGAGGTGTGCACCACGTCGGGGAGGAGACCGGCGTCCTTGAGCAGCTCGCCGCCCCGGACCGCCTCCTTCTCACCCTTGTCGTTGAGATTGACGTCCACCCAGCCGGTGAACAGATTCTTCGCGTTCCACTCGCTCTCGCCGTGGCGGAGCAGGATCAGTTGGTACGGAGCAGCAGCCATGGGCCCGAGCCTAATAGAAATCCCCTGGCGCCACCCGACCGCCCTCTGTAATATTCTCCAGCCGGTAGAGGTCATTACACAAAGGGGTCGCGGTGACGGCGTTCAGTCGGGCGGTACGGGAGACGGTGAGCGGTCTTCCCCGCCAGTTCTGGTGGCTGTGGACCAGCACCCTGGTGAACCGCCTCGGCGGCTTCGTCGTGACGTTCCTCGCCCTCTATCTCACCGTGCAGCGCGGCTACTCCGCCTCGTACGCGGGCCTGGTCGCGGCCCTGTTCGGGCTCGGCGGCGCCGGGGGCGCGGTGCTCGGCGGGGTCCTCGCCGACCGGATCGGCCGCCGCCCCACGCTGCTCGCCACCCAGCTCGGCGCCGCCGCCACCACCGCGGTGCTCGGCTTCGTGACCAACCCGCTGGCCATCGCCGCCGTCGCCACCCTCGTCGGCCTGACCAGCAGCGCCTCCCGGCCCGCGCTCTCCGCGATGATCGCCGACCTCGTACCCCCGAAGGACCGGGTGCGCGCCTTCTCCCTCAACTACTGGGCGATCAACATCGGCTTCGGCGTCTCGGCCGCCGCCGCGGGCTTCATCGCCTCCGAGGGATACGTGTGGCTGTTCGTCGGCGACGCGCTGACGACCGTGCTGTGCGCGGTGGTCGTGTACGTCAAGGCGCAGGAGACGCTGCCGGTGACGGCGAAGGTGACGTACGTGGACGGGAGGACGGTGAGCGGGAAGGCGGTGAGCGGGAAGGCTGGGAGCGGGAAGGCTGGGAGCGGGACGTCGGCGAGCGGGACGACGGCGAAATCCCGTCCCCGTAAGGCGACTTCGCGGCGCGCTGCGGACTCCACCGACATCCGGCTCTCCGACGTCCTGCGCGACCAGCGCTTCATGGCCCTGGTCGGCCTGACCTTCCTGCTCGGCTCGGTGATGAACCAGGCCAACTCCACGCTCGCCGTCGACATGGGCGCGCACGGCCTGTCCGCCCGCCAGTTCGGTGTCGTCATCGCCATCAACGGCCTGGTGATCGTGCTGCTCCAGATCCCCGTCACCCGGCTGGTGCGGCGGTACGGCAACGCGGCGCTGCTGGGCGTCGGTTCACTGCTGATGGCGTGGGGCTTCGGCCTGACCGTCCTCGCGGGCTCGGTCGCCCTCTACTCGCTGACCGTCGTCGTATGGACCCTCGGCGAGATCGTGCACGCCCCCGCCTCGATGTCGGTGGTCGCCGACCTCGCCCCGGCCACCGCCCGCGGCCGCTACCAGGGCATGTACACCCTGTCCTGGTCCGCCGCGGCCTTCGCCGGTCCCCTGGTCGGCGGCGTCACCCTCGACCAGCTCGGCCGCACCACCGTCTGGCTGGGCTGCGCCGTCCTCGGCACGCTCGCGGGCGCCGGTTACTACCTGCTGCTGCGCGGCCGTCCGGCCGCCCCGGTCCTCCCCACCGCCCCTGTGGCGGCCGGAGTCGAGGCCCAGACCCCGGCTCCCCGCGACGCCCCGGAACAGGTCGGCGGCTGAGCGCCGCGGGCCGTTCGCCGACCGGGACACCAGCCGGGACGCCGACAGGGCCACGAAGGCGCTCGACCGGAAGCCCCGGTCAGCGGCGGAGCCGCAGAGCGCGCTGCGCCTCGTAGAGGTTCGGCGGGTCGATCCCCGGAGTGCCGTAGGACTCCAGGCGCGAGTGCAGCGGGCCCGCGAAGTCGGGGACGTCGATCTGGCCGAAGGGGGTCACCGTGGAGATGCCGACGGTCGCGCTGTAGGGCGCGATGTCGTCGATCTTGACGCAGCCCGCGCGGCCGTTGGTGACGGTGACGTTCCAGTGGGTGAAGCGGGCGCCGTACAGCGGTCCGGCGGAGGCGTCGCCGCCGTGCTGACCGTCGTTGGAGACGGTGATGTCGGTACGGACGCAGGCGAACGGCAGGCCGCGGTGGGTGTCGAAGGTGCCCATCTCCATCCGGCCGCGCGACCAGACGTTGTACGACGACAGGCCCTCGGCGTTGATGCCGTGGAGCTGCGTGCCGGACGGGGCGGGCACGGTGCGCCGGTCGATCGCGAAGTCCTCGACGAGGTTGTCGTGCGAGCCCTCGCGGCAGGCGTACGGGTGGTGGCTGCCGCGCCCCGAGACGCGGGTACGGCGGAAGGTGGTGGCCTTCGCCGCGACCATCAGGAAGCCGTTGTCGACATCGACGGCGTGCACGTCGTCCACCCAGCAGTCCCAAGTGCACTGCGCGACCAGCCCGTTGTACCCCTTGTCGAGCAGGTGCGGCGACTGCGGTGTGGGCGTCATCCGGATGGTCAGGCCCTCCACACCGGAGTTGACCAGCGGCTCGACCATCGTGGTGATCCTCGGCCGCCACAGCAGCCGGGTGTCCAGCGGCAGCGGCCGGTCGAAGGTGACGCGCCGTCCCCGGACTTCGGTGATCAGGGCCGGCCATTCGTAGGGGACGTACGAGAGCAGCTTGCTCTTGTCGGACCAGTCGTACGTGGCCGCGCCGTCGACGTCGCCCGCCATGTGGTCGAGCAGGCCGTGCGCGGGGTCGTCGGCGTATTGCAGCAACACGCGTGCGCCGGGCCGCAGTTGGCTGGCACTGTCGACGATAACGCTCCAACTGCCCTGAGCGGCCTCCTCGGTGACGGTCGCGAGCGTCCGCCACTGGTCACGCTTGTTGCCGGTCCAGCCCTCGAACGGCCAGTCCTTGGCGCGGATCGCGTCGGTCAGGGAGGCGTAGCGGTCGGCCGGGCACATCCAGACCAGGCCGCCCGCCCAGGACCACGACGACTTGTCGCCGCCGTACCGGCTGCCGTACGGGCCGATGAGGTCGGTCAGCGACCTGGTCGCGTACAGCACGGTGCGTCCGCTGCCCGCGCCGCGCAGGGTGGTGTTGCTCCAGCCGAGCCGGATGACGTCGTCGATGCGGTACGTGCCCGGCGGGAGGTGGACGGTGCCGCCGCCCGCCCGGCCGACCTCGCGCAGGGCGCGGTTGATGGCGGGGGCCGCGTCGGCCGAGCCGTCCGCCTTGGCGCCGTAGCGCAGGACGTTCGCGCGGACGGGGTGGCGGCGGAAGCGGCGGGAGCCGCCGTCGTAACCGGCGCGGGCGACGTACGGGATCTGCGGGTGGGTGTACGGGGTCGCGGTGAACTCCCGCCAGAGGGTGAGGGGTTGGCGGCTCCCCTGCCCGGCCGGGTCGACGGCCGCGTCGGCGGCCTTCGCCGTACCGCCGAACGCCGTACCGCCGAACGGCGTGCCGCCGAGCGCCGTCGCGGCTGCCGCCGCCGAGGTGACCTGGACGCTCGCGGTCAGCAGCTTCCTGCGGCTCATCGCCATGCTTCCACCCTTCACACGTAGGCCACTCTCATGTATCTGAACGTGGTTCAGATCTACGACTGACGTGAGGGTGTCATGTGGTACGGACCAAGGGGAAGGGGTCGTGCGGTGATTCTTAGGACTGACCTTCGGTCAGGTGAGTGAACGCGTCCAGATTCCTGGTGGACTCGCCGCGCGACACCCGCCACGCGTACTCCTTGCGGATGGAGGTGGCGAACCCCAGCTCCAGCAGCGTGTTGAAGGAGCCGTCCGCGTTCTCCACGACCGCGCCGAGCAGCCGGTCGACCTCTTCCGGCGTGACGGCGGCCAGCGGGAGGCGGCCGTTGAGGTAGACGTCACCGAGCCGGTCGATGGCGTAACTCACCCCGTACAGGCGGAGGTTGCGCTCCAAAAGCCAGCGGTAGAAGGCTTCCTGGTTCTCGTCGGGGTGGCGGACGACGAAGGCGTTCAGCGACAGGGTGTGGGCGCCGACCAGGAAGGAGCAGGTGGTGGAGAGCTTGCGGGTGCCCGGCAGTTGGGTGACATACGTGTCCGGGCGCGGCGACTCCCACGGCAAGTCGGCTTCGCGCAGGGCCTGTTCGAGCGCGCGGACGGCTCGCGCCCGGAGGTCGCCGCGCGGGGCGTCGGGGGCCACGCCGCCATGGGCACCGTCATGGGCTCCGTCGTCGGTGTCACCGTTGACGTCCACCGGGGTCTCCTCAGCCATGCGCCGATCGTAGGTGACGGCGGTGTTCGGCCTGCGCAGCCGCGTACACCTCGGTGGTGTCGGCCGCGGCCTTCCCCCAGCCGAACTCCCGCGCGTGCCGGGCCGCCGCCGCGCCCAGCGAGTCGCCGAGCGCCGGGTTGTCGATGAAACGGCGCAGCACCCGCGCGTAGTCCCGGGGGTCGTGCCCCGGTACGAGGAAGCCGGTGCGGTCGTCCGCCACCGCGACCGGCAGCCCGCCGACCGCCGCCGCGACCACCGGCGTACCGCACGCCTGCGCCTCTATCGCGACCAGCCCGAAGGACTCGTTGTACGACGGCATGACCAGGACGGTCGCCGCCCGGTACCAGTCCGCGAGCCGCTCCTGGTCCACCGGCGGCTGGAACCGTACGACGTCGGACACGCCGAGCCGCGCGGCCAGCTTGTGCAGCGCCTCCGGCTTGGCAAGGCCGCTGCCGCTGGGGCCGCCGACGATCGGCACGAGGAGGCGGTCGCGCAGCGTCGGGTCCTCGTCCAGCAGCACCGCGACGGCGCGGATCAGCACGTCGGGGGCCTTCAGGGGCTGTATCCGGCCCGCGAAGAGCGGGATCACCGCGTCCTGCGGCAGCCCGAGGCGCCGACGGGCCGCCGCGCGGCCCGGCTCCGGGCGGAAGCGGTCCAGATTCACGCCGGGGTGCACGACCGCGACCTTCGAGGCGGTCGCCTCGTAGTACCGCACCAACTCGTCGGCTTCCTCGGCGGTGTTGGCAATCAGGCGGTCGGCCGCCGCCACGACCTGCGTCTCGCCGATCACCCGCGCGGCGGGCTCGGGACAGTCGTCCTCGGCCAGCGCCGCATTCTTGACCTTGGCCATGGTGTGCATGGCGTGCACCAGCGGCACGCCCCAGCGCTGCGCCGCCAGCCAGCCGACGTGGCCCGAGAGCCAGTAGTGCGAGTGCACCAGGTCGTAGTAACCCGGGCGGTGGCCCGCCCACGCTTGCATCACCCCGTGCGTGAACGCGCAGAGTTGCGCGGGCAGCTCTTCCTTGGCCAGGCCCTCGTACGGGCCCGCGTCCACGTGCCGCACCAGCACACCGGGGGCCAGCTCGACCGCCGGGGGCAGCGCCCCCGTGGTGGCCCGCGTGAAGATCTCGACCTCCACGTTCAGGTCGGCGAGGCGCTTGGCCAGCTCCACGATGTAGACGTTCATGCCGCCCGCGTCGCCGGTGCCCGGCTGGTGCAGCGGTGACGTGTGCACGCTCAGCATCGCGACTCGGCGTACGCGGCGGCCTCCGGTGCGGCGACCCCTCATCCCCAGCGCGTGCTTGTGCTTCTGCGCACCGCGCAGCGCGGCGAGCCGGGACGACGTCTGCTGGGTCACCATGCGTTCCTTCCGAAGGCCGTACCCCCGCGTTCAACCATGGGGAACGCCGGAACTGGCGGTTCCATTTCCTTGTTGCCGAAGCGTGACCTTGGGGGGTGGGTGGTGTCTTGGTCTTTTTGTCTTTTTTTCCCGCCCGCCCACCCGTGCGGGTGCTTTCTTCGTCTGCGGGTGCCGCCTGTGCCTGGTCGGTCCCGGCCCGGGGCACCTCCTCGGGCGACGAACCTGCGGCCACCTGCGCCTGCTTCTGCCCTTGCCCGTTCGTCCCCCTGCGGGGGCACCCCGCACCGTCCCCTCCGGTCCGCCGGCGCCCGCCTGTCCGCTGTGGCTGAGGAGGGAGGGGTGGCAGGGGGTGCGGCCCCTGCGCGACCGACCGTCCACCCGGGGCGGGAGGAGGGCGGGCGCAGGTAAGCCTGGCGGGGGTGGCCCACCCGTGGGGGCGGCGAGTCAGGGCATGGGCGGGCGGGGTCGGCGGACTAGCTGGAGGGCACCCCCGGGGCCGGGCGGTGACGCGGGGCGGCTCGCCGAAAGAACCCCCCTCCCCCGGCAACCCCCACCGGACAGGCGGACGCCGACGGACCGGGAGGGGACGGGCCGGGGTGCCCCCGCAGAAATGCGGTGACAAGAAGGGCACCGGATACACGGGGCCAGGTAGCCGCATTTCGAGGAGGTGCCCCGGACCGGCACCGACCAGGCACAAGCGGCACCCGCAGACGAAGAAAACACCCGCACGGGTGGGCGGGCGGGAAAGACTAGAGTCGAGGAATGCGCGGCATGGTGGGGGTGGTGACCAGAGGAACCACCGGGCCCAACCGGCTGCGCCGGATGGACCGGTGGATCGCCACCGCGCTGGAAGCGGAACTGCGGCGAGCCGACCACCCCGTCGTCGTCGACCTCGGATACGGCGCCGCCCCCTGGACAGCGGTGGAACTCCTGAGCCGCCTCCAAGCGGTAAGAGAAGACGTCCAGGTCGTCGGCGTCGAGATCGACCCGGCCCGCGTCGCGGCAGCCAAACCGTACGAGCGCGACAACCTGAGCTTCATACACGGCGGCTTCGAGGTCCCCCTCCCCCACGGAAGCCGCCCCGTCCTGATCAGGGCGGCGAACGTCCTGCGCCAGTACGACGAAAGCGAGGTCGCCGCCGTATGGACCCGGCTGCGCGGCCGGCTCGCCCCCGGCGGCCTCCTCGTGGAAGGCACCTGCGACGAGATCGGCCGCCGCCACGTCTGGGTGGCGCTCGGCCCCGAAGGCCCCCGAAGCGTCACCTTCGCCACCCGCCTCGGCTCCCTCGACCGCCCCTCCGACCTGGCCGAACGCCTCCCGAAGGCGCTGATCCACCGGAATGTGCCCGGCGAATCTGTGCACGCGTTCCTCACCGCCTTCGACCGGGCCTGGGCCTCGGCCGCTCCCCTGTCCGCCCTGGGCGCGCGCCAGCGCTGGATCCGCGCCGTCACCTCGCTGCGCGCGGACGGCTGGCCGGTCGTGGACGGGCCCGCCCGGTGGCGCCAGGGCGAGGTCACGGTCGCCTGGCCCGCCCTCGCCCCGCACGCGTAACGCCCTCTCGCCCTTCCCCTTTACGGCTCGCCGTGCCACCATCCGCCAAGATGTGACGGCCCGTCAGATAAGCCCTGCGTTCAGGGCGCGAGGAGCCGCGCGAACAGCCACCGCGCCCGTGACGTGAGGGAGGCTCGGATGACCCGCGGAATCCGAAGCGGCGCCTGCGCGGCAGCGCTCACGGCGCTCACGGCGCTCACCGCCACGGTCGCGCTGACCACCGCCACGGCCACGGCCCCGGCGCAGGCCGCACCCCCGCGCACCGTGGCGCAGGTCAGAGCCGAGGTGGACGCTCTGTACCGGCAGGCGGAGGCGGCGACGGACGCGTACAACGCGGCCGGGGAACGCGTACGGGCCCAGCAGCACGACCTGGTGGCGCTGGCGGTGGCCATCGACCGTACGCAGACCCGCCTGCGCACGCTCACCGCGCAGGCGGGGGCGCTGGCCCGCGCGCAGTACCGGGCCGGCGGGGTGCCGGACACGCTGCGGCTGGCGATGTCGGGGGACCCCGACACCTTCCTGTCGGACGCGGGACTCGCCGCCCGCGGCGCCCGCGCGGCGAGCGCCACGATCGACGCGCTGGCCGACACGCGCGGGAAGCTGGACGGCTACGCGCACGCCGCCACCGAGCGGTGGCAGCAACTGGTCGACGCGCAGCGGACGGCGGCCGCGGCGCGGCAGCGCGTACGGGCCAGGCTCGCCGAGGCCACCGCGCTGCTGGCCACGCTCAAGGAACAGGAGCGCGTCCGGCTCGCGCGGCTCGAGGACGAGGCGGCGTACCGCGCGCAGAGCGACTGGCTGGCGACCGGTGACGCGAAACGCCTGGTCACCGCCGCGTCCACGGCGTCCTCCGCCGCGGGCCGCCGCGCCGTGGCCTTCGCGACCCGGCAGATCGGGAAGCCGTACGTGTGGGGCGCGGCGGGCCCCTCCTCGTACGACTGCTCCGGGCTCACCTCCCAGGCGTGGGCGGCGGCGGGCCGTCCCATCCCGCGCACCTCGCAGGAGCAGTGGGCGCGCCTCCCCCATGTGCCCGTGGACCGGATGCGCCCCGGCGACCTCGTCATCTACTTCTCCGACGCCAGCCACGTCGGCATCTACGTCGGCGGCGGCGCGATCGTCCACGCGCCGCGCCCGGGGCGGGACGTGGTGGTGGCGGGGGCCGGTTCGATGCCGATCCTGGGGGTCGTACGACCGGGTTGATGACGGTTCGCGTACGTCTGGACGAAGGGAGACGTGGGGCGCGGAGGGATACGTGGGCGGGTACGCGTACGGGCGGCGGGTACGCGTACGGGCGGCGGTCCGGATGCGGGTCGTGGCGGGGGCGGGGTTGTGGCCGCCACGCGTGACCTTGGTCATGTGCGGATCAACACATCCACCGCGAAATCCCCTGCTGACCGCCGCATATGACGCTGACGGTTCACTCTCTGCCCTCCCGTCACCTTGCCTCCAGCCACTAGGGTCTCCGGAGATCCTCGGGGGAGGGAAGGAGTCGCTTGATGTCCGCAGCCCAACGCGGCACCGATCGGCCCTCAGCCACCGACGAGACGCGCGGGGCCGAGGGCCCCGCTGCCGTACCCGGTTCGGGGACGGCTTCCACGGCCGGGCCCTCGCCCCTTTCCGTACCGCCGTCCGTACCGACATCGGTCGCCGTGCCGGGATCCGTCCCCGTACCGCCGTCCGTTCCCGTACCGGCGTCCACCGCCGTACCGCCGTCCGTCCCCGTACCGGCGTCCACCGCGCCGTACACGGAGTCCGGCGCCCTCTCGCTGCCCCGGCAGCGGCAGGATCCGGGCAGCGGTCCCGCGATCTTCACGCTGCTGGTGATCGGCGAGGACGCGACGGACGCCTTCACCGCGCCGTGGTTCCAGGAGGGCGGCGGGCCGCGGATCCGTATCCTGCGGGCACGTAATCTCACCGCGGCCGGCCGTCTGCTCACCGACGACGTGCACTGCATCCTCCTCGACCTGCCCGACGTGCTGGACGGCCTGCGGCAGGTGCTGCGGCTCGCGCCCGGCACCGCCGTACTCGTCCTGACCGACGGCGCGGACGACGGGCGGGCCGCGGAGGCCGTACGGGTCGGCGCCCAGGACCACCTCGCGCGGCACGAGGTCGACGCCGGGACCGTCACGCGCGCCGTCCGCTACGCCGTCGAGCGCAAGCGCGCCGACCTCGCGCACCGGCAGCTCACCGAGACGAAGCTGCTCGCGCAGGAGAACTCCCGGCTGGAGCGCGGCCTGCTGCCGACCCCGCTGCTGGACGGCGCGAGCCTGCGTTTCGCGGCGCGTTACCGCCCGGGGCGCAGCCGCGCCCTGCTCGGCGGCGACTTCTACGACACCGTCCGCGCCCCCGACGGCACCGTCCACGCGATGATCGGCGACGTCTGCGGCCACGGCCCGGACGCCGCCGCCCTCGGGGTCCAACTCCGCATCGCCTGGCGTGCGTTGACCTTCGCCGGGCTCGGCGGCGACGCGCTGCTGCGTACGCTCCAGCAGGTGCTCGAACACGAGCGGTCGGACGACGAGATCTTCGCGACGCTCTGCACCGTCGACATCGCGCCGGACGCGCGCAGCGCCGATCTGCATCTGGCCGGACACCCGGCGCCGCTGCTCTCGACCCCCGGCGCTCCCGGCAGCGTGCCGGAACTGCTGCCGTACACGGAGGGCGGCCCGGCGCTCGGCCTGCTCCCGGATGCCCGCTGGCAGCGGATACCGGTACGGCTGCGCGGCGAGTGGAGCCTGATGCTCTACACCGACGGCCTGATCGAGGGCCGGATCGGCCAGGGCACGCAGCGGCTCGGGCAGGACGGGATGGTACGGATGACCGCCCGACTGCTGGCCGAGGGCCTGCGCGGCGAGGAACTGCTCGACGCGACGCTCACGGAGGCGCGGGAGCTCAACGGCGGGGAGCTGACGGACGACGTGGCGGTCGTGCTGCTGGAGCGGCCGAAGCGGATCTGAGGCCGGTCCGCTGGGGAGCCGCCCGCCCGGTGGATACGGCCCGGTGGGTATGTGCCCCGGTGGATACGCCCGGCGGGTACGCGTCAGCCGTTGTACGGGCCGTACGGGCCGTCGCTGCTGCTGCCACCGCCGCGGCGTCGCCGCAGGCCGCCGCCACGGCGCGGTCCGGTGATCTGCCGTACGGCGGGGCGTACGTCCACCATGTACACGATCACGGCGACCAGGCCGATGACCGGCAGGAACGACAGCACCGAGAACAGCTTCATCACCACGGCCGCGATGCCGAGGATGATCAGCCAGAACGCCTTGGTGTTCTTGTCCGCCGCCCGGTACGCGTCCTCACGGCGGATCGCCGCGTCGACGAAGGCGAAGGCCGCGAAGAGGAAGAGCGCCCACGACACCAGGCCGAGCACCCCGAAGAACCCCGTGATCAGCACGCCGTCCACCGCCCTTGTCGCTGTCGGCCGGCACCGTGCCGACCGTCCGCTTGTCGCCCGCCCAACCGTACCGGCTCCTGCACGAACAACGGGCCGGGCTCGCAAAGCGTGCCCGGCCCTCGCCTCACTCCGCGGACTTGTCGGTCGCCTTCTTCGCGCCACTCGGCTTGCGGGGCGTGGTCTTGCGGGCGGCCGGCTTGTCGCCGGACGTGTCGGCGGGCTTCGCGGCCAGCCGGTCGCCGATCGACTCGGTCAGCGGCTCGTCGGCCGGGATGTCCGCGAGCTTCACGGCCGGCGGGATCTCCATGATTTCGTCGGCCGCGCCGCCGCGCCACTGAGCGACCGCGCCCTTGCCGCGCTCGGCCAGCTCGTCGTACGTCTCGCGCGCCTTGACCGCGTACTCGGCGGCCCGGCCCACGCCCTGGAGCGCCAGGTCCTGCACGGACCCGCCGATCTTCTTCAGGTCCAAGTCGATGCCGCTGATCGTCTCGTTCAGCCGCGTCTGCGCCTTGGTCGACGCGTCCTTGGCCTGCGCGGTGACCCGCTGCTGCACGTCCTTGGGGTCGGTGCCGCGGATCTTCTCGATCCGCTCGGGCGCCTGGTCCTTCAGCTTCTCCAGCAGCGCGGGCACCTCGCGGAGCTTCGCCGCGGCGAGGTCCGCCGTACCCGCGACCGCGTACAGCGGGGTCGGGTTGCGCAGGCTCTTGACGATGTCGTCGGTGATGGTCATTTCTCGGATTCCTCCCGTACGAGTGTCGGAGACGAATCCGCCTCCACGTTCTTCCGCTCTTCTTCGGCGTTCTTCTGTTCTTCTTCGGCCTGTCGTGCGGCTTCCTCGGCCTTGGCGGCCGATTCCGCGGCGGCGTTCTCTTTCCTGAAGGACTCGTAGATCTGGATGAGCACCTGCTTCTGCCGCTCGTCGATCGACGGGTCCGACATGATCACCGCCGGCACCTCCAGCTCGTCCCGCTCCCGCGCGTCGAGCATCCCCGCCTGCACGTAAAGCGTCTCCGCCGAGATCCGCAACGCCTTCGCCAACTGCTGCAGGATCTCCGCACTAGGCTTCCGCAGCCCGCGCTCGATCTGGCTCAGATACGGATTCGACACACCGGCCGCCTCCGCCAACTGCCGCAGGCTGAGCCGCGCCCCCCGACGCTGCTCCCGCAGGTACTCCCCGACGTTGCCCACCTTCAGCGAAGCCATGCCTCCACCTTCCCCCACCCCGCTAACTTTTGCAAGCACACCGCTTGCAACAGTGACCCTCCCAGCCTCACCGGCCGGCTCTCCCGAACTGACGGTCGTATCGGCGGCCGGTGCCTACGATGAAGGGTCGGGGCGGTGGATGAGGGGGACGGTGTGATCGAGCTGTCGGCCATGATTCGGGAATTACGGCGGGAACTCGACTCCGCGATGACCGACGGAGAAGGAGAACGCCTGCGATTCGAGCTGGGGACGGTCGAGGTGGAAGCGACCGTGACCGTCGGCAAGGAGGCAGGCGGTCAGGGAAAGGTCAGGTTCTGGGTGGTCGAGGCCGGAGGCGACGGAAAAGTCGCCCGCTCGGACGTTCAGAAGATCACGCTGACACTTCAGCCACGGCTCGCCGGTGGTGGGGCGGCGCTGATTGCCGGGGATGAGATTCCCGGGGAGCGGTGACAGAGGTGGCGGGCGGTTTCGACGCCGCCCGGGTGGCCGAGATCCTCGTGACACGGGACGGGGCAGCGGGACGTAGGGGTTCGGGCTACGTGGTGGCGGCCGGTCGGGTACTGACGGCCGCGCATGTGGTCGCGGGGGCGAGCACGGTCCGGGTGCGGCTCGATGCCGGCCTGGCCGCTGAGCGCGTGTTGAACGCGGAAGTCCATTGGGCGGAAGCGGAGGTCGACGTAGCCGTGCTGTCGGTGAGCAAGGAGGGCCAGGAGGCCTTCACGCCGGTGGAGTACGCCCGGGTGTCAGCACGTAGCGCGCGGTTGACGTGCGCCGTGATGGGCTTTCCGCTGTTCAAGGTGCGTGACGAGTGGGGCGGTGCGCCGTTCCGGGACGCATTCCATGACGCCCAGTGCACCTGCGACGTGCTGTCGAACCGCAAGGAGGGCACCCTCGACCTGCGGGTCGCGCCGCCGGCGCACTTCGCGGATCCCACCCGGTCGCCGTGGGCAGGCATGTCGGGCGCAGCGGTGTGGTGCCGTGACCGCGTGATCGGCATCGTGGGCCATCACCATCCGACCGACGGGCTGGACCATCTTGCGGTGCTGCGTGCCGACGCCTGGCACGCGCGGCTCGGAGACGCCGCGCACCTCCTTGAGGAATCGGTCGACGTGACCTTGGACCCCGGGCAGTTGGTGGACGTCGTGTCCACAACCTCCGGGGAAGACCTGCCCAGGGAGGGGGAGTTGGACATGCGCTTGCGTAGCTACCTCGACGACGCCGGACACATCTCCGTACGCCATCCGTACCGTTTCCCTTCGTTGGTGGAACCGCCGCTGAACGAGGTGTATTTGACACAGCTGGCCAGCAGGCGCGGGGGTCGGGCAGCCGGCGGGGACACTGAGCCGCCCGGGACGGAACGCGTCACCGCTGAGAGCCTCGTCGGCCGCCACCGCGGCGTGCAGGTCGTCGGCGGTCCGGGCGCGGGCAAGTCCAGTCTGCTGCGCAGCATCGCGGGCGACTCCGCTCGTCAGTGGCTCGAAGGCGGCGGCGCCGCCGAGGGGGTGCCGACGGTCCTACCGATCCTGGTACGGGCCGAGGACCTGATCACGGAGCCCGGCGGCATTCCCGACCGGCTCACCCGCGCGGTCCAGCGTGAGCTGGGCGGCACCACTCTCGGCACCGATGAACTGAACGCGCTGTTCCGACGCGAACCACCTGCTGGCACAAGGTGGTTGGTGTTGATCGACGGCCTGGACGAGGTGCCGTCCTGGCGCCGTATCGACGTACTGCACGTCATCGGAAGGCTCCGCGACCGGCCCGGCTGGCAGGTGATGGTGGCCAGCCGTCCGCTGCCCGACGGCATCCTGAACCGGATCGGTGACGACGAGCACCCCACATACGCCATCGAGCCCTTCCTCCCTGAGGAGTTGCCCGCCTTCGCCGAGAAGTGGTTCCGCGCGGTGGGCAAGCCCGACCCGGTCGCGACCGCCGCCCTCTTCACCAGGGAGGTAGAACGCAACCCGCGGCTCCGGGAGTTCGCCCGGATTCCCCTGATCGCGACCATGATGTGTGTGGTCTACGCCGAGGATGTCGAGGGTCCCGGCAAACAACTGCCCTTCAACCGCTCGGAGTTGTACGAGCGGTTTATCGACATCCTCGTCCAGCATCGCAATACGGCGGATGCCCGGCAGCGGCACCGCAGCCTCATCGACGAGGGCGACGCCGAGGCGCAGCAGGGTGTCACGGACCTGCTGCGTGAGGTGCTGCCGCTGCTGGAACGGCTGGCTCACGACCGGCTGGTGTTCGGGGGCACGGGCAGCGATCTGCTGGACCGGGCGACAGCTCTGTCCGCGGTGCCACGTCCCGCGTCGGTCACGCCTCACACCTGGAGGCAGATCCTGCGCGGCGTGCTGGAACACAGCGGCCTGCTGGAGCAGCGCGAGGGGAGTCTGCGCTTTCTCCACCCGTCGATCGAGGAGTATCTGGCCGCGCTCTACCTGTTCGGGCATGGGGGCCCGCGACGACACCTGGAGCGGCGGCGTTGGCCGTGGGAGGACCTGGAGACCAAGGTCTTCCTGGCCGGTCTCCAGGCGGCAGCCGACCCTGCGGGGCTGGAAAAGCCGCTGGCCAGGCTGCTGAGGTGGCCGGATCGGGGCACTCACCGCTTCGTCGTGGAACTCGTCGCCAACGGCATCCCCGTACCGGACCGGATCCTACGGCGCGCCGCGGTGATACTGCGCGAGGTGGTGATCCGCTTCGACCGCGGGCAGTCCGCCGAGGAGTGGGAGGCGGCGTGCCGTCAACTCGCGCTCCTGGACAAGCAGGAGCTGGTCAGCGCCCTGGAACGGCTCGGCGGCAAGAACCGCAGGGACGGCAACGCCCGCTCGCGGGTGGCCGAGACAGCGGCGGCGTACGACCGGGCGCTCGGGCTGCGGCTGATGTCCGCCGTCGTCACGGACCGCGGCCTGGACAGCGGTGTGCGGTTGCACATGGCGAAGACGCTGGGCCGGTACGCCCCCGACAACACCGTCGCCGTCCACGAAGTACTGGCCGCTGACGAGACGATGGGGGATCACCGGGCCGAAGCGGCCGAAGCGGTGGACCGGCACGACCCCGCGCGGGGCCTTGTGCTCTTCCGGCAGTTGACGAGGGTAGGGCCCGCGGCCGACGGCCCGGACCCCCTACGGGTGGCCATGGCCTACACCCGGTGTCACCTCGGTGAAGGGCTGAACTACCTGGAAGAACTGGCCAACGGCAGATGGGGGCTCGGTGGCGAGAGGCGCGTTGCCGCCGCGCGTGCCTTGATGGGGTACGACGCGGGACGGGGAGTGAGCACCGCGTACCGTCTCGTCGACGATCGTCAGCTCCAAGGTACGGAGGAGACCTGGCGGATCGAGGCGGCAGGGCTGCTCCCCATGTTCGGCCAGGACACCGCCCTGCGCTCCCTCTTGAGACTGTGCGCCGACCCGAGCCTGTCGGACCGGGGCCGTGTCACGGCGGGGCGGACGGCAGGCCGGTTCCACCGGCAACTTGGCGCGGAGGCCTTGGTGCGACTGGCCGACTCATGGACTCCAGCCAGCGGTGCCATGGCGGTGGAAGCCGCGACGGCGGCGATCGACTTCTTTCCGCGGTTGGGCGCGGAGGCTCTGGAGCGGATCGCGCGCGGAGGCGCGCACGAAAGCTTCCGGCTCCAAGCGGCGCAGGCGTTACCCACGACCGGCTACCCGGGCCACGAAGTCCGGGAGGTATGGCGAGCGCTGTGCTGGGACCGCGCGCTGACCGACTCGACCAGACTCACGGCTGCCAGAGAAGCCGATCGTCGAGGAGACGCGGGACGCGCGGAAGCCCTGCTGCATCTGGCTTACGAGGACAGTGTCACACCTGAGTTCCGCTTACGGGCGGCGAAGTCGGCCGCTGAACGCGGTGATCCCTCCGCTGCCAGTGCGTTGTCCGCCCTCGCGCTGTCGGAGTATCTGGCCAACGACGTACGCCGTGCCGCGGCGGAGGCTGTGCCCGACCCGGCGGCCCGGGCACACCTGCTGTACCAACTCGGCCCGTAGACCGGGTCCGTCGGGAACGGGCGCGTGGGAGACCGACCCGAACTGAGCAGTCTTGCAGCCTGGTTCGGGTCGGGCCGGGGTCACGGAGTCCGGGCGGGGCGGGAGTTGCCGGGAAGAAGGAGGTAGGCGAGGAGGAGGGTCATGACGGCTACGCCGGCCCACATGGCTTGTTGCCAGCCGTCGACGAAGGACTGCTGGGCGGCGCGGACGAGGGCGGGGGCGGTGGGGCCGCCGGTGGCATGGGCGGCTTCGACGGCGTTGGCGATGCCTTCGCGGGCGGTGGCGGCGGTGGCCGGGGGCACGCCGTCGAGGCGGGGGCCGATGGCGCCGCGGTAGCCGGAGGAGAGGAGGGCGCCGAGGAGGGCGACACCGAGGGCGGTGCCGAATTCGCGGGTGACGTCGTTGAGCGCGGAGGCGACCCCTTGGCGTTCGCTGGGCAGTGAGCTGGTGATGGCCTCGGTGGCGGGGGTCATGGTGAGGCCCATGCCGATGCCCATGGCGAGCATGCCGGGCAGGACGGAGAGGTAGCCGCCGTCCACGGAGACGAGGGTGGCCATCAGGGCCAGGCCCGCGCCGCCGAGGAGGATGCCGAGGGCCATGGTGCGACGGCTGCCGACCCGTTCGGCGAGACGCGGCGCGAGGCCCGAGGTGGCCATCATCAGGACGGCCATCGGCATGAGGGCCAGCGTGGACAGCAGGCCCGACCAGCCCAACACGGCCTGGAGGAACGGGAAGAGGACGACGAAGATCCCGGCCTGGACGCCGAAGACGGCCAGCAGCGCGACGGAACCGCCGGCCAGGCCGCGCTCGCGGAAGAGGCGGACGTCCAGCAGCGGGCCGTGCCGCCGCAGCTCCCAGACCACGAAGCCGGCGGCGGCCAGGACGCCGACCAGCAGGCTGAGCAGGGTCACGGGCGCGGCCCAGCCCCGCTCGGGCCCTTCCTGGAGTACGAAGATCAGCCCGACCACCGCGACCACCGAGGTCAGCGCCCCGACCGTGTCGAAGGAGTGCGTCGCCGCGTCGCGCGAGTCGGGCACGGACCGCACCGTCATCACGGCGGCCACGAGCACGAGCGCCACGGGCAGGACGAAGAGATAACGCCAGCTCGCCACGTCGACCAGCGCGGCCGACAGGAACATGCCCAGGATGCCGCCCCCGCCCGCGACGCCGGTCCACACCCCGATCGCCCGCCCGCGCTCCTCGGCCGGGAAGGTGGAGGTGATGACGGCGAGCGTCACCGGCATGATCATCGCCGCGCCCACACCGCTCAGCACCCGCGCCGCGATCATGACCTCGGCCGATGTCGCCAGACCGGCGACGACGCTGGCGCCGCCGAAGACGGCAAGTCCCGTGAGCAGTACGGGCTTTCGGCCCCATCGGTCGCCGACCGCGCCGAGCGGCAGCAGCAGCGCCGCCAGGCTCAACGTATAGATGTTGATGATCCACAGGATCGTGCTCTGCGAGGCGTCGAACGCGACGGCCAGGTCCGGCTGCGCGACGTTGAGGCCGGACACCGAGGCGATGACGGCCATCAGCGCGACGCAGACGGAGATCAGGATCGCGCGGCGCCGACGCGGGTCGTCAACACCCGCCGCGTCAGGGGCTGTTACGTCGACCGGTACGTCAACGCCCGCGCCCACGGCTGCGGCTTCGGCACTGACCCGCGCGGGCCGGTTCGGACTCTCCGTACTCATCTGGACGGACCTTTCACCAGGGACGGTCAACAGGGGAAACGCGGGAGCGATCGTCACCACGACCGGCCCCGATGTGCAAAATTGTTTGCCGATCGGCAAACTGGGCTCCATGGATCACACGGACGGCACGGCTGGCGCGGGCGGCACTGACGGCACGGCTAGCGCGAACGGCACGGCTGGCGCGGACGGCACCGACGGCACCGACGGCACCGACGGCACCGACGGCACCGACGACGAAGTGGGCCGCACCCTCGACGCCGTCGGCCCCCGCCTGAAGAATCTGCGGCTCGGCCGGGACCTGACGCTGACGCATCTGGCGGCGGCGACCGGCGTCTCGGTCAGCACGCTGTCGCGGCTGGAAGCGGGCCTGCGCCGCCCCACGCTGGAGCAACTGCTGCCGCTGGCAAGGGTGTACGGCGTCACCATCGACGAGTTGGTCGACGCGCCCCGCACCGGCAACCCGCGCCTCAACCTGCGCCCGATCGCCTGCAAGGACGGCTCGACCGTGCTGCCGCTGACCCGCAGGCCCGGCGGCATCCAGGCGTACAAATTCGTCCTGCCCGCCCCGCCGCGCGGCCCCGTGGAGCCCGTCCTGCGCACCCATGAGGGCTACGACTGGATCTACGTGCTCAACGGCACGCTCCGGCTGGTGCTCGGCGAGCACGACCTCGTGCTGAAGCCGGGCGAGGCGGCCGAGTTCGACACCCGTACACCGCACTGGTTCGGCTCCACCGGCTCGGGGCCCGTGGAATTCCTCAGCCTCGTCGGCAAGCAGGGCGAGCGCGCGCACGTACGGGCGGCGCCGGACCCCGCCGCGTCAGAGCGCTCCTAGGGCGCGTCCGCCGCGGCGAGAGCCGCCTCGGTGTCGGCGGCGGCCAGGTCGGCGTTGATGTGCGCACCGGCCAGGGCGCCCGCGGCGGCGGAGGCGCCGACCTGGGCCGTCAGGTCGGTGGCGTTGCCCGCGACCCACACGCCCGGCACCGACGTGGTGCCCGCGGGGCCGGTGGCGGCGAAGCGGCGGCCCATCCCGCCCGGCAGATCCTCCATCGGCAGACCGAGCCCGGCCAGTCCGTCGGTACGGGCCCGCATGCGGGTCGCGACGGCCAGGACGCGGCGCGGTACGAACCGGCCGTCGGTCAGCCGTACGCCCGCGATGTGCCCGCCCGCGGCGGACCCGGAGCCCTCCGTGGGCCCAAGGCTCTCCGTGGACCCGGAGGCCCGCGTAAGCCCGGCGCCCTCCGTGGACCCGGTCGACTCGACCGCCGCCACCGGGGTGTCCTCGACCCGGATCGCGCGGGCGGCGAAGCGCGTACGGGTCTCGTCGTCCAGGTCGGTGCCGCGCGTGAAGTAGACCAGGTCGTCGGTCAACTGCCGGAAGAGCAGGGCGTGGTGGACGGAGGCGGGGCCGACGGCGAGTACGCCAACGGGCTCGTCGCGCACCTCCCAGCCGTGGCAGTACGGGCAGTGCACGAGGTCGTGCCCCCAGTGCCGGGCGAGGCCGGGGATGTCGGGGAGTACGTCGCGCAGGCCGGTGGCGACCAGGAGGCGGCGGGCGCGAAGGGTGGCGCCGTCGGCGAGGGTGACCGTGAAACGCGGGTCGGCGCCGGGGACGGCCTCGGCGGCGGTCACCTCGCCGACCAGCACCTTGCCGCCGTACCGCCGTACCTCCTCCCGGCCCCGGCGCAGCAGCTCCGCCGGGGGGATGCCTTCGAGGCCGAGGAGGCCGTGGACGCCGTCCGCGGGCGCGTTGCGGGGGGTCCCGCTGTCGACCACGGCGACGGAGCGGCGGGAGCGGGCGAGCATGAGGGCGCCGTTGAGCCCGGCGGCGCCGCCGCCAATCACCACGGCGTCGAGGGTCGGGGCGAAGGCGTCGGCCCCATCGGCGGGATCGGTCACACCGGCCGGATCGGCCGGATCTTTCACGTGCGCGGGAAGCGTCGCGGGCATGGGCGTACCTCTCTATACGTGTCGGCTCTCTACGCGTCGGCTTGCGCCCTTGCGATGAGCGGGAGCCCCGTCCGGGGCCCGGTACGACCACGCTAAGCGGACTTTGCGCGCGAGGCATAACATGTTGCCTATGACGCAAGACGATGAAGATCTCGACAGCCTGGTGCGCAAGCGGATTCGCGCGCTGCGGGTGGCGCAGGGCTGGTCGCTGGACGAACTGGCCGGCCGCGCCCGGCTCAGCCCCTCCACGCTCAGCCGGATCGAGAACGGTCAGCGCCGCCTCGCGCTGGACCAGCTCGTGACCCTCGCGCGCGCCATGGACACCACGCTCGACCAGCTCGTCGAGACGGCCACGGAGGACGTCATCTCCAGTCCGATGATCGACTCCGCGCACCAGACGATGCGCTGGGCCGTGAAGGCCGACCCGGGTATGACGGTCGTACGGCAGCGCCTGACGAATCCGCCGCCGGACAGCCCCTCCCGGCTGCGCGCCCACCCCGGGCGCGAATGGCTCGTCGTCCTGTCGGGCACGGCCGTGCTGCTCCTGGGCAATCGGCGCTTCCGCGTGGAGACCAACCAGTCGGCCGAATTCCCGACGATGCTGCCGCACGCCATCGGCGCGGAGGGCGGGCCCTGCGAGCTGCTGGGCATCTTCGACCGTGACGCGCGGCGCGGGCACCAGCGCGGCGACGAGAAGAGCGGCGGCGAGGGGGACGGGGTCTGAGCCCGTTCGGCGAATCGGGTACGTCGGAGCCCGCGACTCGGGTACGTCGAGGCCCGCGCAGGCCGGAGCCCGCGAATCGCGCGGGCCAGGGCGCGCGACTTGCGCCGTCGGCAGCCCGGACGCCCACCATCTTGCCGTTCCCGAAAGCGACCGGGCCGCCCGCCCACGGCCCTCATACGGTGGGCGCCATGACTCACGCAGCCCCCCACGCGACCCACGACGCCCACGACGCCCACGGTCACGCCCCGCATGACCACGATCACGGCACCCCAAAGGCCAGCGCCTCACACCACGACGCCGAGGCCGACAGCCAGGCGGACATCCTCGACCTCGACGCGGAAGTCCTCGCCGAGCACACCGCCTCGATCACCGCGTGGCTGCCCGTCGAAGCCGCCCCCCGCCACATCGTGGACCTCGGCTGCGGCACCGGAGCCGGGACCCTCGCCCTGCTCCGGCGCTTCCCCGAGGCCGAGGTCATCGCGGTCGACACCTCGGCCGACCACCTGCACCGCCTGCGCCGCAACGCGGAGGCGGCCGGGGTCGCCGGGCGCGTCCGTACGGTCCAGGCGGACCTCGACACGCGGTGGCCCGACCTCGGCACGCCCGACCTGGTCTGGGCGTCGGCCTCCCTGCACCACATGGCGGACCCGGAGCGCACGGTGCGCCAGGTCCGCGACATGCTCGCGCCCGGCGGGCTCTTCGCTGTCGTCGAGTTGGCGGGCTTCCCGCGTTTCCTGCCCGAGGACGCGCCCGCGGAGCGCCCGGGGCTCGAAGAGCGCTGCCACGCCGCGCTCGACCACCACCACGCCGAGCACGTGCCGCACCGCGGCGCCGACTGGGGGCCCATGCTGAGCGCCGCGGGCCTGACCGTCGTGGGCGAGCGCGTCGTGACCGTGAACATCGGCCCGCCCCACGCCGAGGCCGTCGGCCGGTACGCGCTCACCAGCCTGACCCGTATGCGCGGCGGCATCGCCGAGACCCTGGCGCCGGAAGACCTCGCCGCGCTCGACCGGCTCCTCGACGCCGAGGGCCCGGACAGCATCGCGCGCCGCGACGACCTGACCGTGCGGACCGAGCGCACGGTGTGGGCGGCGCGGCGCGCGTGAGTACGACCGTGGCCAGCGCCTGATCCGGGACGTTCGTCCGTACGACCATCCGCCGGTACGCCCCGCCGTGGACCGGCACCGGATCGGCCGCGGTGCGGGCCGTGCGGCGCGTGGGCAGCGGGCGGTGCGGTGACCGGGCGGACAGTCGAGGCGCCAACACCCTTGCCCGTCAAGGCCCTTGCCAGTCAAGGCCCTTGCCAGTCAAGGCCCTTGCCCTCGACTGCCCTTCGGCCAGAGTTCACCCGCCACCGGTGGGCTTGTCCGCCGCCCCGCTGCTCCAATGGATGCCGCCGATGGCCAACTGGCCTTGTCAGCGGTCGACATGGAGGTTCGGGCTGATGAAGATCTGGCGAGCGGGAAGCACGGTGGCCGTCGCGGCCACCCTGGCGCTGCTGCCGCAGGCGGCGTACGCGACGACCTGGCAGCGCCTTCCCGCGTACTCCACCTGGACGGGCATCACCGCCCTGGAGCGCGGGCAGGGCATCGCCACCGACGGCACGTACTTCTACTACTCGGGCACGTACAGCCTCGACAAGGCGACGGTCGAGGGGAACCACGAGACGGCCTCCAACGCCCTTGCCATTCCTGGTGCGTTGAGCGGCGCCTACGGTTCCGACCACATCGGGGACATCGACGTGTACGGGGGCTACGTCGTCGCCCCGATCGAGGACGGCAACGGCTACCGGAATCCGCTGCTCGCCCTGTACTCCGCCAACGACCTGAGCTGGACGGGCCGTTACGTACGCCTGCCCCTCGCGCTGCTGCCCGGCGGCGTCCCGTGGGTGGCCGTCGACCCGGCCACCGGCCTCGTCTGGACCGCCCCCTGGAACCAGGACAGCGCCCAGGGCACCGACGAACTCGTCGGCTACCGCCTCAGCGACCTCCTCTCGCTCCCCGCCGGAGCCGAACTCCCCGTCGCCACCACCGTCCGCCTCTCCCGCCCCCTCAGCCGCATCCAGGGCGCCACCATGCTCGACGGCTCCCTCTACGCCTCCGTGGACGGCGACGGCGACAAGGCCGTCTACGCCATCGACCCCGCCACCGGCACCGTCACCCGCGCCTTCACCCAGGACGTCCAGCCCGACGACGAGGTCGAGGGCATCACCGCCCTCGACCTCGGGCCCTCCGGCGGCCGGCTCCACGTCCTCAACGTCGGCAGCGGCTGGAAGTCGATCTTCCTCTACCTCCAGCACTACCAGCCGGTGGGCTGACGCACCGGCGCCGTTCCGACCCGCCTCAGCGGGCGAGGCGGGTCGGGACGGCGCCGAGGCGGGTGAGTTTCTCGGGGTTGGCCACCGTGTGGATGTGGGTGACGCGGCCGTCGCGGACGCCGAAGGTGGCGGCGGCGACGCGGCCGTCGACTTCGACGCGGGCGTCCCCGTGCACGGGGACGCGGGAGGCGGGGACGCGGGAGGCGGGGGCGAGGCCACCGTCGTCGGCGTCGGCGACGAAGACGACGTCGGGGGCCATGACGTCGAGCAGGTCCTGGACCCGGCCGGTGCGCAGGGCGGGCGAGGAAGCGTTCCACGACGGCCTGCCGCTCCGAGCGGCCGACCTCGACCCGTGGCCGCCGGGCCGCCACGTGGTCGCGGGCGCGCCGGACGATCCGGCGTACCGCGGCCACGGACTTCCCGACCGCCTCGGCGATCTCCCCGTACGGCGTCCCGAAGACCTCGCGCGGCACGAAGACCGCCCGCTCGGTCGGCCCGAGCGTTTCGAGGACGGTGAGCAGCGCCATCGAGACGCTGTCGGCGACTTCGACGTCCTCGGCGACGTCGGGGGCCGTCAGCAGCGGCTCCGGCAGCCACTCGCCGACGTACTCCTCGCGGCGGCGCGCCAGCGTGCGCAGCCGGTCGAGCGACTGCCGCGTGACGACCCGTACGAGGTACGCCCGCGGGTCGCCGACCCGCGACCGCGGACCAGATCTCCCCCGTGTACGGGGACCTGCACACCCACCGCGACCAGGCCGAACGGATCTTCACCGTCTGACCGTCGCCGGAGCCGAAAACCGGCGGCACCGCACCCCCGACGGGCACGGGTCCCGCCGGGCCGCCACCGCCGGGCCGCCACGGGCCGCCACGCGTCCCCGACCGCGTCGTGTTCCGGCGGGCGGGCCTCCGGATCAGCGGGCGAGGAGGTCGCGGAGGGCCGTGACGACCGTCGCCGGGGACTCCTCCGCCATGAAGTGGCCGGTGTCGACCGTGGTGTGCCGGAGGTCGGGGGCCCACGCGGACCACAGCGCGGCGGCGTCGAACCCGAGCGCCGCGCCCCAGTCCTGCTGGAGGACGGCGACGGGCATACGCAGCCGGTTGCCTGCGGCGCGGTCGGCCGCGTCGTGGGTGACGTCGATACCGGCCGAGGCCCGGTAGTCAGCGACGATCGAGGGGATCGCGGCCCGGCAGGCGGCCAGGTAGACGGCGCGCACGTCGGCCGGGACGGCCTCGGGAGCCCGGACCCACAGGTCCAGGAAGTGGCCGAAGAAGAGATCGGGGTCGGCGGCGATCATCCGCTCGGGCAGCCCGGGCGGCTGCGCCATCAGGTAGAGGTGGAAGCCGACGGCGGCCGTGGTGCCGTGCATGGCCTCCCACATGTCGAGGGTGGGCAGAACGTCGAGGCAAGCGAGGTGCGTGACCGTTCCGGGGTGGTCGAGGGCGGCGCGGAAGGCGACCAGGGCGCCGCGGTCGTGGCCCGCGAGCGCGAAGCGGTCGTGCCCGAGGGCGGCGGCCACGGCCACGATGTCGGCGGCCATGGTGCGCTTGGCGTAGACGGCTGGTGCCGTCCCGGCGGGGCCGGCCGTGTCGTCGGCCTCGGCCGGCTTGTCGCTCGCGCCGTAGCCCCGCAGGTCGGGGCAGATCACGGTGTGGTCGGCAGCGAGGTCGACGGCCACGTGCCGCCACATCAGGTGGGTCTGCGGAAAGCCGTGCAGCAGGACGACGGGCGGCCCGGAGCCGCCGACGGCGGCGGTGAGGCTGACGCCGTCGGCCGCGGGGACGCGGCGGAGGTCGAAGCCGGGGATGGCGGGTGGCATGGGGTGCCCCTTTCGGTGGGTGGACGTACGCGGGCCGTGCCCCGTACGCGGCGGTGCCGGTCGGTCGTACGCGAGCCGGGCGCGTACGCGGGCCTGGTCCGTAGGCGGGCCGGGCGCGTACGCGGGCCTGGTCCGTAGGCGGTCCTGGTCCGTACGCGGGCCGTGCGCGTACGCGGTCCGGGCGTATACGCGGTCTGTGCGCGTACGCGGTCCGGGTCGTACGCGGGCCTGGCGCGTCAACGGGCTCGTGCTTCCAGCGTGTGGGCGGCGGATGAGCAGCCGATGAGCGCGCTACCGTGACCTGGGGGAACTCCCGGAGAGGCGGTACGCGGTGCGGGTGGCGTTCGGCGTGCTGGGGCCGGTGGCGGCCTGGGCCGAGAGCGGGGACGGCCCGGACGAGGCGGTACGCGGTGCGGCCCTCGCGCTGAGGGGGCCACGGCACCGGGCCGTACTGGCCCGCCTGGTCATCGCCCGCCGCCGCGTCGTACCGGTCGCCCGGCTGGTCGAGGACCTGTGGCCGGAGCGGCCGGGGAACAACGGCGCGGGTCCCGGCCACTCCCCCGCACCGCCCGCCGACCCCGTCGGCACCCTCCGTACCTTCGTCGCGGCCCTGCGCCGCACCCTCGAACCCGACCGGCCACCGCGCGCGCCCGCCCGGCTGCTGGTCACCGAGGGCCCCGGGTACGCGCTGCGCGCCGCGCCCGACACGGTGGACGCGTGGCGCTTCGAGCAGGCCGTGACCGAGGCCGCCGGGCTGCCGCCGAAGGACGTACTCGCCCTGCTCCAGCGGGCGTTGGGGTGGTGGCGCGGGCCCGCGTACGCCGAGTTCGCCGACCAGCCGTGGGCCCGCGCCGAACGCTCGCGCCTGGCCGAACTGCGGCTGCACGCCGTGGAACGCCGGGCCGAGGCCCGCCTCTCCCTCGGCCTGGCCGCCGAGGCCGCCGCCGACCTCGACGCCCACGCGGCGGAGCACCCCTGGCGCGAGGACGCCTGGCGCCTGCTGGCCCTCGCCCTCTACCGTTCGGGCCGCCAGGGCGACGCCCTGGCCGTGCTGCGCCGCGCCCGCGCCCTCCTGGTCGAACAGCTCGGCGTCGACCCCGGGCCCGGCCTGCGCGCCCTCGAAGCCGACATCCTCCGGCAGGACGACGACCGCCTCGACCCCGGCGCGGGCGGCGCCGAACGCGTCTGGGCCGAGGCCACCGCCGCCTACGACCGCACCGTCCCCACCGGCGCCCGCGCCCGCCTGGAATCCACCGTCACCCTCCTGCGCGGCCTCGCCGTCACCGGTGGCGACGGGCTCCGGTCCGCCCGCCGCCACCGCCTCGCCGCCGTCTCCGCCGCCGAAGAACTCGGCGACCCCCACCTCTGCGCCCGCGTCATCGGCGCCTACGACGTCCCCGCCGTCTGGACCCGCCTCGACGACCCCGCCCAAGCCGCCCAGGTGGTGGCCGCCGCCGAACGCACCCTCACGGCCCTGCCGCCGGGCCCCGCCGAAGAGGCCCTGCGCGCACGGCTGTTGGCGACGATCGCGCTGGAGACGCGGGGCGGGGACGTCGGCGGCGGGGGCGCTGGCGGCCGGGGCGGGGGCGGGCGCGGGGCGCAGGCGGCGCGGTTGGCGCAGGAGGCGGCGCGGCGGCTGGACGATCCGGTGCTGCTGGCGTTCGCGCTCAACGCGACCTTCATGCAGACGTTTCAGCGGGCGGGTCTGGCGCCGGAACGCGATGCGATCGGCGCGGAGCTGGTCGAACTCTCCGCGCGGCACGGCCTGTTCACGTCCGAGGTGCTCGGCCGGCTCATCCGGCTCCAAGCGGCCTGCGCACGGGGTGACTTCGGGGCGGCGGACGAGCACGCCGCCGCCGCCGACCGGCTGGCGGAGCGTCATGAGCTGCCGCTCGTCGGGGTGTTCACCCGGTGGTACGGGGCGCTGCGGCTCGCGGAGACCGGGACCTTCGAGGCGGCCGAGGCCGCGTACGGGGATGCCGCCGCCGAGCTGACGGGCGCCGGGATGCCGGGGCTGGAGCGCGGGCTCCTCCCCCTCGCCCTTCTGTGCCTGCGGCTCCGGCACGGCCGCGACCTGCTCGTCCTCGCGCGGACCGACGCCGACTGGGGCCCGTACGTCCCGTGGGTCCGCCCCCTCCTCCTGCTCGCCGAGGACCGCCGCCCCGAGGCCGCCGCCGCCCTCCGGGGTGCCCCCGCGCCCCCGCACGACCTCCTCTACGAAGCCATGTGGACCCTCACCGCCCGCGCCGCCCTCGCACTCGACTCCCCGCCAGCCAAGCGGCGTGCCCACGCCGAACTGCTGCCCGCCGCAGGTGAGCTGGCCGGCGCCGCCAGCGGACTCCTGAGCCTCGGCCCCGTCGACAGCCACCTGCGCGACCTGGCCGCCGCCCTGCGGACCCCCTGACCGAATTCGACGCGCCCCGACCCGCCTTCCCCCGCCATCATCAGCGCATGGTCCACATCGAGGTCGTCCAGGGCGACATCACCAAACAGTCCGTCGACGCCATCGTCAACGCCGCCAACGAGTCCCTCCAGGGCGGTGGCGGAGTCGACGGCGCCATCCACTGGGCCGCCGGCCCCCGTCTCGCCGAGGCCGGCGCCGCCGTGGCGCCCTGCGCGCGGGGGGACGCCGTCGCCACCCCCGGGTTCGACCTCGACCCCCCGATCCGGCACGTCATCCACACCGTCGGTCCCGTATGGAAGGGCGGCGCCTCCGGCGAGGCCGACGTCCTCGCCTCCTGCTATCGCCGCTGCCTCGAAGTGGCCGACACCCTCGGCGTCTCCACCCTCGCCTTCCCCGCCATCTCGACCGGCATCTTCGGCTTCCCCGCCGACCAGGCGGCTCGCATCGCCGTCGCCGTCCTCACCCACGCGTCGACTCGCGTCGAACACGTACGCCTCATGGCCTTCGACCGCCCCTCCCACGCCGTCCTCACCACCGCCCTCGCCGAAGCCTGACCCCTCCCCGGGGCCCGTGGCGCCACTCAGCCCCGTCGTGCCTCGTCGCGCCCACGCGGCGCCAGCCGCCAATAAGACACAGCCCCGCGCCCCTAAAAACCTCGACCCACCCACCCCGCACGAGGCCGAACCCCGCAGGGGCGCGGGGAACGGCGCGGACAGCCACGGCGGTGGCGCCGTTCGCACGGCGGGTCGTGCCCCGAAGGGGCGCGGGGAACGGCGCGAGTAACCCCCACCGGACCGGCGGCCGGGAAACCACCGGCACCACCCCGACCGGCGAGGCCCAGCGGGCCACCGCAGGGGCGCGGGGAACGGCGCGGGCAAGCCCTGCCGGACCCGGGGGGCGGGAAAGCGGGGGCCGGGCCGGGAGGGGGCGGGACCCCCGTCAGGGGGGCTGGTCGCGGTGGAGGGTGAGGCGGGTGAGGTCGATGACCAGGCGGAGCAGAAAGGCGAGGAAGACGAGGTCGATGAGGACCTGGACGCTGACGAGAATGCGGGCGAAATCGCTGGTGGGGGCGATGTCGCCATAGCCGACGGTGCCGAGGGTGACGATGGCGAAGTAGAGCCCGGCGGTGCGGTCGACCGGCTCGGTGAAGCTGCCGGGTGAGAGGTGGGAGAGGGAGACGTAGGCGCTGGCGAAGAGCGCGAGGAAGAAGGCGAAGGTGACGACGAGGGTCTCCACGGCGCGGAGCTGAGGAAGATCGGCGTGGAGGATGCGGCGGAGTTCGAGGAGCATGACCGCGACGAAGACGACGGCGCCGATGCCGAGCCGGATCAGGGCGGCGGCGTCGGGACGGCCGCCGTTGAGCGGCAGGAAGTAGTACAGGACCAGGATCGCCGCCGTGGACAGCACGCAGCGGACCACACTCGCGGCCATCGCCCGGCGCCGCTCGGGGCGGTCGAGGTCGGCCAGCCGCCGCGCGCTCATCGCATCACTCCCTCGCCGGACGGACCGCCGGTCTCGATCGTCCGACGCCCGCGCCCCGGCGGCAATCCGGCCGGGTCCGAACGGGAACGCACGGGAAAGGACGGGTCCGAACGGGAACGCACCGCGTTCCCTATTTCCCCTCCTCCCCCTCCCACCCCTTCCATAGTTCGCGTCACGAACCACCACCCGATCGCCCCTATCCCGTAGGCTGGCGGTATGGGGAAGGACGCGGGCGAGCACATGGGAGTCGTCACCGCATTGGTGCGCTCCTCCTTCCTGGTGAACGCCGTGTACGCGGAGGCGGGCCGGGGGTACGGACTGACGCCGCAGCAGGGGCAGTTGCTGTGCGGGCTGATGGGACAGCCCCTGGGGATGGGCGAGTTGGGCAGCATCCTGGGGCTGGCGAAGTCGAGCCTGACCGGTCTTGTGGACCGCTGCGCGCAGCGCGGGCTGGTACGGCGGGAGGCCGATCCGAGCGACGGCCGCGCGGTACGGGTCGCGCTCACCGCCGAAGGGCGGTCGCTGGTCGACGCGTTCTACGCCGACACCTGCCGCCGCGTCGAGGAGTTGCCGTCCGGCCTGACCGAGGCGGAACGGGTCACGCTCGCGGGTCTGCTCAGCCGCGTGGTCCGCGACAACAAGGTGCCCGCCGTCTTCCTCGAACTGGACGAGGGCCCCGTCGCGCACTGAGCACGCGCCACGTCCCGTACCCGAAGGCTCAGCCCGTGCCGAAAAGCGCCGCGAACCGCCCCACGAGCAGATCCCGCCCCTTGTACGCGGCCACCCGCTCGGCCGGCAGGAGCACGGGTACGGGGGTCGGCCGGTCGTCGGACAGGGTCTGGCCGACACCCCCGCCGGGCCCGAGCGGCAGCAGCACGGACGGTACGGGCGAGGGCCGGTAGACGGCCGAGGGCCGTTCGCCGCGCACCTGGGCGAGGATGTTCTCGGCGACGACGGCGGCGTGCTTCATGGCGTACCCCGCCATCTTGGCCTCGGCGAGGTCGGTGAGGTCGCCGAGCGCGTAGACGTGGTCGTGGACGCGGTCGTACGTCCCGCCGTTGCCATGGACGTTGAGCGTGTCGGTCACGCGGACCTGCCCCTTGGGCGTACGGGCGGTGAGGCGGCCGTCGGCGAGGTAGTGGCTGTTGACGCGTACGCCGTAGCAGCGGAACCAGATGTCGGCGGTGACCTGGTCACCGGAGGACGTGGCGACCGTGAACGTCTTCGCCTGCCCCGGCTCGGTCGGCGGCTGCGCGGCCAGGGTCGTACCGAGGCGCAATTCGACGTCCAGCGCGTCCAGTTGGCGCAGCAGGTCGTCCCGAAGCTCCGGCATGAAACCGGACAGCAACCGCTCGGCCGGGTCGAGGACGACGATGTGCTTGTCCGGCCACACGGCCCTGATCTCACCGGCGAGTTCGAGCCCGACGGGGCCCGCGCCGACAATCAACACCCGCTCGGACAGCGCCAGTTCGTCGTGACCGACGCGCAGCCTGCGCAGCGCCTCGGCCGTGGAGTCGGTCTCGGTCTTCGCCGGGAAGGCGTAGTCGGAGCCGGTGGCCAGGACGAGGAAGTCGGCGTCGACGCGGGCGCCGGAGGCCAGTGTGACGCCGCCGGGGTCCACCGAGGCCGCGCGCTCGCGGACCACCCGGCCGCGCGCCAGCAGCCGGTCGTACGGGAAGAACATGTTCGCCGCCCAGTCGGGCCTGACCAGGGCGCGCAGCGCGCCCGCCGCGTGCACGAAGGCGTCCTTCGGCTCGATCAGGACGACGTCCGTGTCCTGGTCCAGCGCCTTGGCGACGGCGGCGCCCCCGTACCCCCCGCCGACGACCGCGACCGTCCGCACCGCACCCGCCGCACGCGCCGCGCCCTCCGTACCCGCACCAGCACCACCACCGACGCCGGAACCCGCACCCGCACCCGCACCCGCCATGTTCACCACTCCCCGCACGCCTCGACATCTCGTTCGCTTTACGAACCATATTAGTTCGTAGAGCGAACCGTAAATCCGCGCAGGTGAGGGCGCGGACGGCGGGAGAGGCGGAAGGCCGCGGACACTGCTTGACTCTCACGTCGGGGAAGACCCCAGCATCGGACGCGCGCCGGACGGAGGCCCGGCGCGAGGAGGGACGGAGGAGCGCGGGCATGGAGCGGGACACGGGACCCGGCCTGATGGGCATCGGGGCCTTCTCGAAGGCGGCCAGGCTGTCGCAGCGGGCGCTGCGGCTCTACGACGAGCTGGGCCTGCTCTCCCCCGCCCGCGTGGACCCGGCGACCGGCTACCGCTGGTACGCAACGGAGCAACTGGAGAAGGCCCGCCTGGTGGCGTGGCTGCGCCGCCTCGGGATGCCGCTGGCCGGAATCCAGGAGGTCTGCGCCCAGGAGGGCCGGGACGCGGCCCTGTCGGTCCGCGCGTACTGGACCCGCGTCGAGGCCGACACCGCCGCCCGGCGGGACCTGGCCGCCTTCCTCATCGACTACCTGTCCTGGAAGGACCCCGCCATGTCAGCCGCCACCGCACCGCTCGGCATCCGTTACGCCGCCCTGTCCGACACCGGGCTCGTCCGCGAGAGCAACCAGGACACCGCCTACGCGGGCTCCCGCCTGCTCGCCGTCGCCGACGGCTTCGGGACCGGCGGCGCCCCCGCGGGCGCCGCGGCCGTCGACGTACTGAAACGCCTCGACGCGGGCGCGAACACCGTCCCCGCCGGTGAGCTGCTGAACGCCCTGGAGGACGCCGTCGAGCAGGCCGGGCGGGCCGTCCGCGGCGTCGCCGCCGCCGAGCGCGAGCCGGGACACGTCGGCACCACCCTCACCGCGATGCTCTGGACCGGCTCCCAGCTCGCCCTCGTCCACATCGGCGACTCCCGCGCGTATCTGCTGCGCGACGGCGGCTTCTTCCAGATCACCCACGACCACACGATGGTCCAGTCGATGGTGGACGAGGGCCGCCTCAGCCCGGCCGAGGCCGAGTCCCACCCCCAACGGTCCCTGCTGGCGCGGGCGTTGTCCGGTACGGGCCCGGCCACCGACGGGAGCGCGGGCGCCGACATCCGGCTCCAGGACGCCCGCCCCGGCGACCGCTATCTCCTCTGCTCCGACGGGCTGTCCGCCGTCGTCCCGGCCGACGACGTACACGCCACGCTCGCGACGACCCCGGACCCCGACGACGCGGTCCGCGCGCTCGTGGCCCTCGCCAACCGCAACGGCGGTCCGGACAACGTCAGTTGCGTGGTCGCGGACGTCGTGGAGCTGCCCGCCTGACGCCCATGGCCCGCTGATCCACCGGACGGGCTCTAGGACTTGGGCCCTAGGACTTGGGTTCCAGCACGTCCACGCGCGGCAGGTCCCGGTGCCGGTGGTGCGCGTCGGCGACGGCGGCCAACGCGGGCCGGTCCAGGGCACGGTAGGCCGCGGCCAGCAGCTCATGGGCGTGACCCTCGCGGGTCGCGTCGCCGACCGAGGCCCAGTGCAGGTCGCGGCCGAGGACCAGCGCCTCCGTCGGGTCACCGGCCGCGAGGCGCCGCCGCGCCTCGGCGACGGCCGCCGCCAGCTCGCCGGGGTCCGCGAAGACCGCGGCCATGTGCGTGCCGAAGGCGTGCTCGTCCGCGCCGTTGTGCGGCGGGCGGCCGAGTGCGGTCTCGCCCGCCGCGAGGGCGCCGCCGCCGTCGAGCGTGGTGATCCGGCCGGGCTCGACCGGCGGGCGCCGGTAGCCGTACGTGTGGGCGCGTACGTAGTCCGCGCCGGTCGCGGTACGGTCCCCGGTCTCGAACTCGCCGATTTTCGACCGGAGTCGGACCATCCCCGGCGCGCGCTCCGCGACCTCCTCCGGCTCCCGGCCGGTGTCCTCGTGCAGGTCGTACCAGTGGCGTTCGAGCGTGACGCGGACCGCCTCCAGCGGGGTGCGGCAGGTGCGGTCGATGCCGCCGCCGTCGTCGTTGTTGTAGTACGAGCCGACGCCCGCGCAGGTGCGGCCGTCGTCGTACCAGAGGCCGTAGTGCAGGCCGTCGGTGCCGCCGTGCAGGAAGGTCAGGAACTCGGGCGGGTCGCGGTAGTAACGGCCGTGCGCGCGGATGTCGACGCCGTCGCGGGCTTGCGCGGCGGGGGCGTCGAAGAGGTCCATCACGCCGTACGGCCACAGCTCCAGGTCCGCGAAGGCCGACGCCTCGACGGGGTCGAGCGACCCGATGAAGTCGTGGAACCGGAACAGCGAGTCCGGCAGCTCGAACCCCCAGTCCGCCAGCACGCGCGCCTCGACCGCCGCCCGCAGCCGCTCCCGGTCCCGTTCCCGCTCCCGGTTCCGGTCCCGCTCCCGCTCTCGGTCCCGCTCCTGCTCGCTCATCCGTCCGCCCCGTTCGACGACGCCCCGCGCCCGGCTCTGTCCCTGACCCGCGCAGGCTAGCGAAGGCCGCGCAGCCGGGGCGGTGGCGGGGCCGGGCGCGGGGCGGGGCCGGGCGCGGCACTTGGGCGGGCGGCAGGCGATGATCGGACCATGAGCGAAATCGTGCTGATGTCGGACCCGCGCATCGCGGCCATCCCCGTCGAGGACTGCGACGAGCCGCTGCTCGACGTGCGGAGCGACGTGCGGGGCGGCGGACGAGGCGGCGGCGGACGAGGCGGTGGCCCCGGTACGGACGGACCGCTCGGCGCCGTCGACCCGCGCCGCCAGGACGACGACGGCAGCTTCGCCCACCTGCGCGAGGGCGTCCTGACCCGGCTCGCGCACGCGCGCACGCTGCTGCCCGACGGCGTCGGCCTGCTGTTCGTGGAGGGCTACCGGCCGCCGTCCCTCCAACGCGCCTATTTCGAGGGGTACTCGGCGCAGCTGCGCGCCGCACGGCCGGAGTGGACGCCCGCGCGGATCAGGGAGGCCGCCAGCCGTTACGTGTCCCCGCCGGAGATCGCGCCGCACAGCGCGGGCGCGGCCGTCGACCTCACCCTCGTCGCGGACGGCCGCGAACTGGACATGGGCACCCGCGTGAACGCCAACCCCGAGGAGAGCGCGGGCGCCTGCTACACCGACGCGCCGGGGCTGTCGGCCGAGGCCCGCGCCAACCGCCGTACGCTGTCCGCCGCGCTCACCGCCGCGGGCCTGGTCAACTACCCCACCGAGTGGTGGCACTGGTCCTACGGCGACCGCTACTGGGCGCTGGCCACGGGCGCGCCGCACGCCCGCTACGGCCCCCGCGAGCGGCCCGGTTCCTGACCGCCGACGCCCCCGTACCGGGGCGTACGGGCCCCCGTACCGGGCCTTACTGTCCCCGTACGCGACGTCCGATACCCGCCAGCGACCGGCGGCCCCGCGCACAACACTGGCCGTATGACCTCAGAGATCACCGCGGCGACCGCACCCGCCGTCCACTCACGCATCGAGCCCGGAATCCTCTACTTCGGCACGCCCGTCGTGCTGCTCTCCACCGTGAACGAGGACGGGTCGGCGAATCTCGCGCCGATGTCGTCGGTGTTCTGGCTGGGGTGGCGGGCGATGCTGGGGCTCGGGGCCCGGTCGCAGACGGCGCGCAATCTGCTGCGCGACGGCGCGTGCGTACTGAATCTGCCCGAGGACTCGATGGCGGCGGCCGTGGACCGGCTGGCGCTGACCACCGGCCGCGATCCGGTGCCCGAGGGGAAGGCGCGGCGCGGATACCGTTACGAGGGCGGCAAGTTCGAGCTGGCCGGGCTGACCCCGGTGGCGTCGGAGACGGTCGCGGCGCCGCGCGTCGCCGAGTGCCCTGTGGCGCTGGAGGCGGTGGTCGAGGCCACCCACCCGCTGGCCGAGGACGACCCTCAACAGCGCGGCGGGATCGTGGTGTTCGAGGTACGGATCACGCGCGTGCTGGTGCACGACAAGGTACGGGCGGCGGGCACGCGGGACCGGATCGATCCGGACATGTGGCGGCCCCTGGTGATGAGTTTCCAGCACTTCTACGGGCTCGGCCCGCGACTGCGGGAATCGGCGCTGGCCACCATCCCCGAACGCCTCTACCGGGGGCCCGACATCGGGCGGTCGCGCGCCGACTCGGGGGCCACGGGGCGCTCTTGACACCCGGGGGCGGCCCGCACAGCCTTGGGTGGCGCGCCCACGGCACCCGAACTCCGCTACTCCGCCGGTGGCGCGCGATGTGCGATACGCGGCGCGCCGGTTCGGAGCGCGGTGGGGGTGGGCACGGCGAGTGGACGCCGCCGTGGTCGTGGATGTGGGACGAGGAGGAGCCGTCATGCGCGGGCCAGACGCGTATCCGACCGTGTCAGGTGTCGCGGCGGCGGCCCGCGTACTGACCCGGCGGCATCCCGACCTGTGCCGGATGCGGCTGGCCGGGGAGTCGCGGGCCGGGCGGCCCCTGTGGCTGCTGTCGGTGGGACACGGCAGCCGGCACGTGCTGGTGGTGGCCGGAGCGCACCCGGACGAGCAGACGGGCGGGGCGAGCGCGCTGTGGCTGGCCGAGCACGCGGTCGCCGACCGGCAGCGGCAGGCCGACGCGGATCTGACCTGGGACTTCCTGCTCTGCCTCGACCCCGACGGCACCGTGCTCAACGAGACGGGTCCGGCCGGGCCACGGCCGCCCGCCGTCCACTACCGGCACACCTACCGCCCGGCGCCGGCCGATCAGCCCGAGCGGGCCGGGGCCTTCCGCGCGCCGGGTGACGAACTCCCCGAGACGATGGCCCTGTTGGCGGCGATTGACGAGCTGAAGCCGTTCCTCCAGTGCACGCTGCACGGCACCGACGTCGGCGGCGGTTGGGTGCGGCTGACCGCCGATGTGCCGGGCCTGGCCGAGCCGTTCGGCAAATACGCGGCCGAACTGGAGATCCCGGTGCAGACCGGCGCCTACGACGCGCTGCACTGGACCGGGTCGGGGCCCGGCGTCTTCGTGCGGCCCCCCGCGGGCACGCCCGGGCGGTTCACCGACGAGCCGGAGAACGCGGCGGGCTCCACCTGGGCCCGCCCGCACCGGCACGGCGGGCTGACCGCCGTGGTCGAGGTCCCGATGTGGGCCACCCGGCGCGTGGCCGACCAGGACGCGCACCCCGGCCCCGCCCAGGCCGTCGCCTCCCTCGCCGCCCGGCTGCGCAAGGACGGCGCCGCCACCGCGTCGGCGCTGGACCGCGCCTGGCGCCTGCTCTCCCCGCAGGCCGCGCACAGCCCGCTGCTGCGCGGTGTCGAGCAGGCCGTCGGCGCCTTCTCCGGCCTCGCCGACGACTACGAGACGCTCGCCGACGCCTCCCCCGTCCCCCTGACCATGGCCCACGTCGCCGCCCTCGACATCGCCGCCCGCCGTATGCCGCTGCGCGCCTCCGGGATGCTGCTGCGGCTGCTCGACGAGGAGCGCGGCGGCGAGGGCGACCCTGGCGGCGACCACGGCCGCCTGCGCGGCCGGCTGGAGCGCCGGATCGACTCCGGCGCCCGTGACCTGTTGGCCGCGACCGACGCCCACTGGGTGCCGGTCGGCGACCAGGCCGAACTCCAGGCCAGGACCGTCCTGGCAACCGTCGACCTCACGTCAACGCGGTGACCCGCCCCCTCAAGGACCCCGGTCGAAGGCCGAGGAACCGCGCGCCCGACCGCCACGCTCCCGTACGTCACCACCCGCCCCCGGGGGGCAGCCCGGTGGTGTCCGGGCCACCCGCCGGTGGTGGGTTGCTCGCGCGGTTCCTCGCGCCCCTGACGGGGCGCACCGCCTTTCGTCCGGGCGGCGAGCCGGTCAGTTGGGCGGGCCCGGGCACGACGCTTCCGCAGGTCACCACCCGCCGCTGGGGCCTTGGGCCCTTACGTGGGGTGGTCGAGCGGGCCGCAGGCCGGGCAGTCGGGGCGGCGCGGGTGGCGTTGGAGTACGGGGTCGCCGAGCGCCATGAGGTTGATGCCGTAGCGGAAGCCGGGGCGCATCCGCGGGACGCCGGTGAGCAGGGCGATGGCGGCGTGGGCGACGAGCGTGCCGGACAGACCGGCGGTGACGGCGCTCGCCGGATTCCACGGCATGCGGGGCGAGGCGGCGTCCTCGCTCTGGCCGGGGCGCAGCCGCAGGTCGCGCCGTGCGTCCTCGCCCGCGCGCTGGCACTCCCAGCAGGGCCCGTCGCCGGGTACGTGGACGCCCGCGGTGACCAGCGGGCCGCGGTAACCGCCTTCCACCCAGGGCAGATTGAGGGCGATGCAGACGCGGTTGGCCCAACGGCGGATCTCCGGCGGCCGGTCGGCGCCGAGGACCAGCAGATCGTACGGTGACCGGCCGCCGCCGTCCGGGGCGAGGAGCGCGGCGAGGGCGTCGGGGCCGCGGATCTCCCGCCGTTCACCGGTGACGGTGACATCGGAGTTGAGGGCGCGCAGCGCGGCCACCGCCGCGTCGGCTTTCGGCCGCCCGATGTCGGCCTCGCGGTAGAGCGTCTGCCGGTTGAGGTTGGACAGTTCCACGACGTCGGGGTCGACGGTGTGGACGTGACCCACGCCGGAGGCGACCAGCGCCTGCGCTGCCATGCCGCCCGTACCGCCGACGCCGAGGACCAGCACGCGGGCGCCCGCCAGGCGCAGTTGGGCGTTCCACGGGCTGGCCCGTGAGCTGAGGTCCATCCAGCGCAGCAGCGCGACACCGCGGGCGTGCCGTACGCGGTCGCGGTCGACGAGCCCCGCGGGCAGCGGCGCCGCCGCGTCGTCCACGAAACCCGCCTCCCGTAAGTCCGCCATCGCGGAGCCGATCGTGGCGGCGGGCAGGAGTAAGCGGGGGTGCGCGGCGGCGACTTCGGCGGCGATCTGCGCCGCGGTGCGTGTGCCGTCCATCGCCTCGGTAAGGGTCCAGATCCAGCCGTCAGGGTCCTCGATCTCGGCGCCGATCCCGTAGATCACACTGCCGATCCTGACGTTGCCGTCGGCGGTGCGATAGGCCTGGTGTTCGGGTTTGATCCGCGGCCTGAGCAGCGCCTCGGAGTCATCGGTGTGCGGTTCGGTGTGCGGTGGTGCCGTCATCAGCCGACCCCCTCGTGCTCCGCCCGTACGCATGAGTACGTACGGACCTTGACACTGTCGCCGGGCCGCCGGAGCCTTGGCAAGGTGCGGGGGAATCAGTGGGGGATTCAGGGGCCAAACCGTTCAACTCCTCAGCGCTGCACCCTGCTTGGACAGAGAGGAGTCACCGTGGCGAACACCACTCTCGTCATCCGACGGCTGGACAAGGAAGAGACCACCGGCGACAGCAACTCCAACGGCACGTGACGTCGGACGCCGACGCCTATCCCAGCGTCGCGGAGGTCGCAGCGGCGGCCTCCGCGTTCGCGTACTCGCGGCCCGTGCTGAGCACCCTGCGGGTGGTCGGCCGGTCCCGGCAGGGGCGTCCGCTGCATCTGCTGACCGTCGGGCGTGGCCGGCGGCACATCCTGGTCGTCGCGGGCCCGCACTCCGACGAGCGCGTCGGGCCCGCGACCGCGCTGCGGCTGGCGCACCGGGTCGCCGCCGACAGCCGCCTGCACTCCGGGGCGGGCGCCTCCTGGCACTTCCTGCTCTGTCTCGACCCGGACGGGACCGTACGCAGCGAGGCCGGGCCGCCGGTGCGGCGCACGCCCGCCGAGCACTTCCGGCACGCCTACCGTCCGCCCGCCGACGAACAGCCGGAGTGGGCGCCGTCGATCCGGCCGCCGGACGACCAACTCCCCGAGTCCCAGGCGCTGGTGAGCCTCATCGACGAGCTGCGGCCGGAGTTGCAGTGCTCGCTGCACGGCAACGACCTCGGCGGCAGCTGGGTCCAACTCACGCGTGACATACCGGGGTTGGCCGAGCCTCTCGGCAAGCTCTCCGCCGAGCGGGACGTGCCCGTGCAGACCGGCACGTACGACGCCCTGTACTGGACGGTGTCGGGGCCCGGCGTCTATCTGATGCCCGCGCCTGGCCAGCGCGCCCAGTTCGAGAACCTGCCCGAGGACGTCAACCGCTCGACCTGGATCCGCCCGCACCGCTACGGCGGGATGACCGCGCTCTTCGAGGTCCCGATGTGGGCCAGCCGCGATGTCGCCGACACCACGGCGCACCCGGACCCGGCCCGCGCGCTCGCGGCTCTCGCCGCGCTTCTGCGCCGCCACGCCGACCGTACCCACGCCCTGCTCGACGCCGTACGGCCGCTGGTCCCCGACCCCGGCTCCCCGGCCACCCGCCCCCTCCTGCGCATCACGGGCGGCATGCCCGCCATCATGCGCAGCGTCGCCGACGACTGGGACGGGCTCCACCCCTCCCCCGTCCCCCTCACCCTCGCGCACCTCAACGCCCTCGACATCGCCGCCCGCCGCATCTCCCTGCGCGCCACCGGGATCATGCTCCGCCTCCTCGACGGCCGCGGCGGCTCCGCCGCGCGCACCCTCCACGGCGTCTGTTCCGCCCAGCACGCCCGCTGGGCGGCCGAGTTGGCCGCCGGTCATGAGTTGACGTGGGTGCCGGTCCCCGACCAAGTTGACCTTCAGTCGGAAACAGTTCTCGCCGCCTTCCGCCTCCTCAACGAGACCTGACCCCCCTCCGGGGCGCGCCCCCACCCCACCGCCCTCGCGCAGGGCGGTGCTTTCAGGGCGCTGGGGGCGTACGCCCGAGGGGGTCTAGAGCGCCGCGGTAGCGGCAAGCTCGGCGGCGACGAGCTCGGCCACCTGAACGGCGTTCAAAGCGGCCCCCTTGCGAAGGTTGTCGTTCGAGACGAAAAGCGCGAGCCCGTTCTCGACGGTCTCGTCGAGGCGGATGCGGCCGACGTACGACGGATCGCGCCCGGCGGCCTGAAGCGGCGTGGGAATCTCGGAGAGCTCGACGCCGGGTGCGGACCGCAGAAGGTCATAGGCACGGGCGACGCCGAGCGGCCGGGAGAAGCGGGCGTTGAGCTGGAGGGAGTGGCCGGAGAAGACGGGGACGCGTACGCAGGTGCCGGAGACCTTGAGCTCGGGGATCTCGAGGATCTTGCGCGACTCGTTGCGCAGCTTCTGCTCCTCGTCGGTCTCGAAGCTGCCGTCGTCGACGAGGTTGCCCGCGAGGGGGACGACGTTGAAGGCGATGGGCCGGGCGTAGACGGCGGGCTCGGGGAAGGCGACGGCGTCGCCGTCGAAGGTGAGCTGGTCGGCGGATTCGACGACCTTGGTCGCCTGGCCGTGCAGCTCGGCGACGCCGGACAGGCCGGAGCCGGAGACGGCCTGGTAGGTGGTGGCGACCAGGGCGGTCAGCCCCGCCTCGGCGTGCAGCGGGCGCAGCACCGGCATCGCGGCCATGGTGGTGCAGTTCGGGTTGGCGATGATGCCCTTGGGGCGGTGGGCGATGGCGTGCGGGTTGACCTCGGAGACGACCAGGGGGACGTCGGGGTCGCGCCGCCAGGCGGAGGAGTTGTCGATGACGACCGCGCCCTGGGCGGCGACCTTCTCGGCGAGGGCGCGGGAGGTGGCGCCGCCCGCGGAGAACAGCACGATGTCCAGGCCGCTGTAGTCGGCGGTGGACGCGTCCTCGACGGTGATCTCGCCGTCGGCCCACGGCAGGGTGCTCCCGGCGGATCGGGCGGAGGCGAACAGCCGCAGCTCCGTCACCGGGAACGCGCGCTCGGCCAGCACCTTGCGCATGACCGAGCCGACCTGTCCGGTCGCTCCGACGATTCCGATCCTCATCCGGCTCTCTCCGATCGATGTGTGCCGTTCCGTACGGCTGCGTGCCGTTCCGTACGGCTGCGTGCCCGCCCGGTCGAGTATCCCCCGAGGCGGGAGCGGGGCGGCGGGGCATTTCAGGGGACGAGACGCAGCCTGGTCAGGGCGTCGTCCACGACGGCGGGCGGCGGGGGCAGCAGCGGCAGCCGTACGTCGGGGGTCGGGATGCGGCCCTCCGCGTGCAGCACGGCCTTGATGACGGTCGGGTTCGGCGCGCGGAAGAGGGCGGCGGCCAGGGCGGCGAGGCGGTGGCCGAGGGCCGTGTCCCCCTTGGCGTCCCCCGTGGCCGCGGCCTTCGCCAGCCCGGCCCAGCGGGCGGTGGCCAGGTGCGCGGAGGCGAGGATGCCGCCGGGGGCGCCGAGGGCGAACAGGGCGGGCGCGAAGACGTCGTCGCCCGCGAGGATCTCGAAGCCGTCCGGGTGGTCGCCGAGCAGGTCGACGGTCTCGGCGTCGATGCCGCCGGTGGCGTACTTCACACCGGCCACGCCCGGCAGCGCGGCCAGCTCGCGCAGGGTGCGGGCGGTCAGCGGCTGCCCGGTGCGGTACGGCACGTGGTAGACGATCAGCGGTACGGGACCGGCCGCGGCCAGCGCCGCGAAGTGGGCGAGGACCCCGGCTTCGCCCGGCCGGGAGAAGGACGGCACCGTGGCCAGTACGGCGTCCGGCACCACCGGCGCCCCGGCGAGCGCCCCCAGCTCCCGTACGGCCGCCGCCGTGGCGCCGCCGGCCGCGCCGAGCACGAAGCGCGCGCCGTGCTCGCGGCAGACCCGGCCGACGACCGCCGTCACCTCGGCGCGTTCGCCGGGGTCGAGGGCGGCGGCCTCCGCGGTCGTGCCGAGCGCCACGAGCCCGGCCGCGCCGTCCCGCAGCACCTCGTGCGCGAGCCCTTCGAGGGCGCCCACGGCGACCCGGCCCTGTGTGTCGAACGGCGTGACCAGCGGTACGAGGATCATGTCCGCGAGTCTGACCCGAGCCCATGGCGAAGGTCCAGTTAATTGTCGTGCACGGAACCGTTAAGCAGCGCTACTCTCCCGCGCATGTACGAGATCTCCGCGGACCCGGCCCGCCTCGACGTCCCCCGTATCCACGACTGGCTCTCCACCGACGCCTACTGGGCCCTGGGCCGCACCCTCGCCACCCAGCAGGCCGCCATCGACGGCTCCCTCAACTTCGGCGCCTACCACCCCGCCACCGGCGCCCAGCACGCCTACGCCCGCGTCGTCACCGACCTCGCGACCTTCGCCTACCTCTGCGACGTCTACGTCGACCCCGCCACCCGCGGCCAGGGCCTGGGCACCACCCTCGTCACCGCCATCCGCGACCACCTCACCCCCTACGGCCTGCGCCGCGTCGTCCTCGCCACCGCCGACGCCCACGCCGTCTACGCCAAAGTCGGCTTCACTCCCCTCACCGACCCCGACAACTGGATGACCCTGGGCCTCCAGAACCCTTCGGCGCGGGAGCCGCGGAACCGCTGACGCGGCCTCAGCGACGCCAGCGGCGCACACGGCCTACGGGGATACGCGGCTCACGGGGCCTGCGGGCATACGCGGCCTACGCGGCCTCGGCGATGTCAGCGCGCAGCGGCGGGACGCGGACGCCGTCGCGCTGCCGCTTGCGCACCCAGTCCACCAGCGCCCGCTCGACCTCCGTACGCGTGGCCACCCGGCGCAGCCGCAGCGGCACCGCGGCCAGGTGCAGCGCCGCCCGCACCCGGCTCACCCCGGCCCCGACCATGCCAGGACCCGGATGCGCGTCGAGCGCGAGCGCCACGCGCATGGTGTCGGCGAACAGCGACTGGGCCCGTTCGTAGGCGGTGTACACCGGCAGGTCCCGTTCGAGCCCGGCGGCGGCCTCCGGGTGTACGCGGAGCACCGCACGCCGCCAGCGCTCGATGACCTCGGGCCGCTGGTCGGCCGGGTACCGCATCCGCACCAGGTGGATGGCCAGGTCGTGCAACGGGTCGCCCCACATGGCGAGTTCCCAGTCCACGACGGTGAGGCCGCCGTCGGCGCGGACGATGAGATTGTGCCGGTGCAGATCGCCGTGGAGCAGCGCGAAGGGCCGTCGGCGCAGCGGCGGCATCCGGTCGCGGAACCAGCGCAACGCGTTCGCCGGGACTTCCAGCGCGGCGAAGAGCGGTGCGAAGTCGGCCCAGTTGGCGGCGCGCACATCGTGCTCGGCGAAGTCCGCGCGGGCTCTGAGGAAGGCGTTGGAGTCGCCGTCCGCGGCCCAACCGGCGGGCAGCGGGGGCAGATCGGCCGCCGACACCCGGGTGAACCCCGCCATCTGACCGACGATGGCGTCCACGACGAAGGGATCCACCGGCTTGCCCGGCGCGCAGACCTCCGCCAGCGCCTGCCCTGGCACGTACTCGTGGACGGAGAATCCGCCGAGTCCCACGTAGTGCCGGGGGGTGTTCTCCACAACCGCCGTGCGCTGCAAGGCGTTCAGGATCTCGCCCTCGTCGGGCCAGACCCGCTCCACGACCTTCAGCGAACCGTCCAGCGGCACCCGCACCTTGACCGGGGTGTGCGCCTCGAAGCGCAGACGCTCCGCCATGCCGGGCGCCAGATCGATGACGTAGTTGCTGTTGTGATGACCTGTCAGCCGCTCACCGAAGCGCGTGGCATCCTGCCGGACCGTGTCCCAAGCGGCAGCAAGGCTCTGCTCCCGGCCGGTCGTCAGGACGCCCAAAGCATCGCTCCCACGCGCTCGCGCACTCACGAGACCGCCGAAGGGCGGCCAGTGTTTGGCACGAACATTAGTGGGTAGCGGCAGCCCCCGCCATCGGAGAGCCGTTAAGACCCGGTTACGGACCGCGACGCCTCACCCGTTCGGGCGACGACTCAACGCGCTCGCGGCGACGACGAGGTCACGCATCCCGACGACCACCGGATGGGGCTCGATCTCCTGGAGCCGCGCCACCCGGCTCCTGGACCGCGCGTAACCGAGGAAACTTACCCGCGCCGCCCGCGCCGCCTCCGCGTCCCGCGGCGAGTCACCGATCATCAGGCACTGCTCCGGCCGTACCTTCAGCGCCGTCATGGCCCGCAGCAGGCAGTCGGGGTCCGGCTTCATCCTGGCCGGGTCGTACTGGTCACGGCCGTAGATCCGCGACCCGAAGACGCTCTCCAGCGAATGGCTCTTCAGATACGTCTCGACGGCCTGGGGCGAGTTGTTGGTGGTGATGGCGAGCAGTCGGCCACTGAGCGCCACGGCCCGTACGAATTCGTCGGCGCCCTCTGTCTCGCGCGCGAACGGTACGGCCGACTCCTCGCCGTGCGCGAGTATCCGCTCGAGTTCGGCGGCCACTCCGGGCGGCCAGGGCTCGCCGAGCATGGCGTGCGGGTCCTTGCTGCGCGCCGTCGCCGGATTCGGGGGACGTATCCCGTGCCGGTCGAGGTACCGGCGCATCTCTTCCGCTATCAGGCTGGCCGGATGCCTCGCGAACAGTTCGCAGACCGGTCCGTCGAAGTCGAGCAACAGGCATTCCGCCGCGTCGAGCAGGGCGAACGGGCTGCTCTCAGGTGATTCGAAGTACGTAGGAGTCACTCAAGGAGTGTCAGCGGCTCGGCGATCGTTGACCAGAGTGAGTCAAACCACTCCTGGGACTCGGTGACGAACTGCGAGTCCCGCTCCTTGGGCTTGTCGGTGTTCAGGCCGAACGAGAAGAGCGTCGCGGTGATGCCGAGGACGTCGTAGATGTTGCCCTTGCCCCGCTGGCCGAACTCGACCTCGCGGTCGATCACTTGATAGTGGCCGAACAGCGCGGTCCGCCCGTTGATGAGGTAGAGCTTGTGCATCGGGGTGATCGGTACGGTCCGCACCTCGACCGACTGCTCGACGTCGGGCTGGAATTCGGCCAGGGCCGCGAAAGCGGCGCGCACGGTGAGGACATGGGCGCGGACGAGTTGTCGTAGCCGCCACAGCGGGCGCTCGTCGGAGGCGTCGGCGACCAGCCGGGGAATCGCCAACTGCGCGGACAGGCTGGGCATCATGAGGCGGAGGCGGATCGACTCGGGCTTGAGGTCGCCGTCCTGAACCCGCGTCAGGGGTACGACCAGCGCGCGGCTGAGGGTTTCCGTGGTGAGCGAGTAGGCGTCGATGGTGACGTGCTGGTGCGTGAACGCCTCGTCGATGTGCGGCCGGAGGGCCTTGGAAGCACGTCCCGGCTCCTGGAGCCGAGTCTGCAAATCCGGGCGGTCTTCCTCCCAGCGCAGCACCTCGGACGGGCGTCCGCGCTGATTGTCGATGTAGCCGTCGTCGCGGAGTACGCCCAGCGCACGCTGGATCGTGGGACGGGAGACGTTGAAGCGCTCTTCCAACTCCGCCTGAGAAGGTATGCGTCCGCCGACCGGGTAGCGACCGTCGACGATCTCACCGCGGAGTACGTCCGCGATGTAGCGGTATGGGGGTCGGGAACCGTTGGTTCCGGCGTCTTCCTCGTCCACAAGACGACGTTACAACTTCCGGCGGAACAACGGTGCTTACCTGACCCGAGTTTATCGATCTCGGCCAACTGGGCACACCCTTGATAGAGGCAGCCTCTCTCAACTTCTCATTCGGGTAGGGAAGTTGAATGATCCAGCCTCATCGGGGGTCGCCAACTTCCCGTCCGATGGCGTGCGGGACATCGCAGCCACCCGCCTTCTGCAAAAGCGCGGAGTCGCGAAGGAGGGATCGGTCATGCTCGCTCTCAGTTTGTGCGCATATGCCTTCGAAGAGATCATCCAGTGGCGGTACGGCGCGGCAGGGGCCATCGCCGTCGGGCTGGTGGGACTCGGTCACAAGATGCGGAACACCACGTTCACCTGCATAGGAATCACCGCGATAGCGCTGCTGCTGGCGCAGTGACGGGCCGCGGAAAAGCGGGCAACCGGGTAAGCGGGTAACGGGTAACGGGTCAGCGCGGGGATCAGAAGACGTCGGGGCACCAGGGCCGGCGTGGGGTGCGGAACAGGGCGTCGGCTGTCCTGGCCGCACCCGTTCGGTGTTCGGAGACACGGCCGAGGGCGGCGAGGCGGACCGGGGACTCGTCGCCGAGGTAGAGGCAGCCGAGGTCGGCGACGGACAGGGAGAGGTCGGCGGAGGCCGAGGTGGGGGTGCAGGAGGCGGCGCCCGAGGGCGAGGTCTCCAGGAGGAAACGGCCGCCGGCCAGGCCCGCGGGGTCGTGGACGTCGAGCACGAGGGCGGCGGGGCCGCCCGCGTAGGTGCGGGCGGACAGGGCGGCGGGCACGTCGAGCATCCGCAGCCACATGAAGTCGGCGTAGGTCTCGGTGCGGGCGGCGCGCGGGTCGCCGAGGAGCAGCGGCAGGAGGTCGTCGGGCGCGCGGTGGCCGGACTTCAGCAGCGTCACCCAGTCCAGCGCGAGCAGGAAGCGCCACAGCGCGGTCTCGGCGGCCGGGGAGGCGGCGATCAGCCCGTGCACGCTCAGCTCGACCTTGGGGAACTTGCCCGGCCAGTGCTCTTCCTTGGCGGCGTACGCGGCCAGGCCGTCGACCCGGCCGTCGGCGTCGCGGTAGACGACGAAGAAGGGCTCGGTCCACGGCTGGGAGTCCAACGGCCGCTGTCCGGTGTTGACTTCCCACCAGTAGGGGGTGCGGTTGATCGCGCCGGGCGTCACCGCGCGGACCCGCTCGTGCAGCGCGGGGCCGACCTTGCGTACGTCCTCGACGGTCACGAGGTCCACCCGGCCGCCGTCCGTCGGACCCGCCCAGCGCCGGTCGAGGCCCGCGCGCGGCACGTCGATCTCCCAGTCCGTCACCCAGGTCGCCGCGCCGAAGCCGTACCGTCCGTAGATCGGATATTCGGCCGCGACCAGGATCGACACCGGCTCGCCGCGCTCCTTGGCGGCGGCCAGGTCGGCCGCCATCATCCGGCTGGCCAGGCCGCGGCGGCGGTGCGTGCCGGTCACGGACACGTTCGTGACGGCGGAGGCCGCGACGGCCGCGCCGCCGGGCACGGTGAGCTGACGCGGCATGCTGCGGAAGGTCGCCACACAGCGGCCCTGGTCGAAAGCGCCCTGCGTACGGCTCAGGTCGAACGCGGCCCTGCGGGCCTCGACCTCCGCCGCGCTCACCGAGGGCGCGAGATGGAAGCCGGCGAGCTTGGCCCGCACCCAGTCGGCGACGTCGGATTCGGCCAGCGTGCGGATCTCAGGGCTCGAGGTCATACGCGCACGCTACGGACGCCCCCGGCCGTCCGCACCCGAATTTCGGCCGGGGAGCCGCCGGGCGCGCCGACCCGCCGTCACCCCGCGCCCACCCGCCGCCACCGCGCACCGAACCGCCCTCACCCCGCGCCGACCCGCCGCCACCGCGCGCCGAACCGCGCCGGGCCGCCCCACCGCGTCCGACGGCACCGCCCTCACCCGTCCGACAGCAGGTCGTCCACCTTCGCCTCGCCCTCCCGGTACCGCCGGGTGATCTCCGCGCTGCACCCGTCCACCGTCTGCTGGAGGGCCTGGCGGCGGCGTGAGACCTGCTGCTCGTTGCGGACCAGGCGGCCCATCGCCGCGTCCAGCTCCGGGTCGGTGCGGGCGTCGAGGTCGGACAGCTCCACCTCGGCGAGCATGTCCTCGGCGAGCTGCCGCACCCGCTCGGTCAGCGGGGTGCCGAGCGTGACGTGGCGGGCGGAGGAACGGACCCGCGAAGGCCCGTCGGTCAGGATCTCCGAGAGCCGGTCGAGCACGGGCGACGTACTCGGCGCGTCGGGGCCCTGCCCTGCGGCCGTACCGCGCGCGTCCCGCCCGCTGCGCCTGGCCTGCTCGGCCTGGAGGATGTCGATCCTGCCGTGCAGCATCCGCCGCAGATACGACAGGTCGGCCTCCTCCTGCTGCGCGTCCCTGCGCAGGGCGCGCAGCGCGCCCAGGTCGAGCGCGCCGAGGTCGGGCGCGGGCAGGTCGGCGAGCGGGTTGCGCGGCGCGGGCGTGCGCAGCGGACCCCGTGAACCCAGCGGACCAGATCCGTCGGCCTTCAGCATGCGGTGGCCCTTCGTGGTGGGCGCCGTCGGTACGGCAGTGCCGGAAGTCTCTCCAGCGCCGGAAGTGGTCATGCCTGTTGTCCCCTCCGTGGCGGCGCCTGCGCCGCCACCCTTCCGATGCTGCCACCTGCCCCTGTCACCCCGCAGCGACTCTGCACCCGAACGGCCGTCGCAACTGTTGTGCGAAGCCGCCGACCGGGCGTACGTTCCCCTCCCCGCGCTCCCCCTCACCCGTGTGGGTGGCGTGCGGGCGCGGCAGGCCACAATGGGCGCATGCGAGCGGTGGCCCAGCGGGTGAGCGAAGCGGAAGTCGTGGTCGGCGGGGAGAGCGTCGGTGCCATTGCGGGGCCCGGCCTGTGCGTCCTGGTCGGCGTGACGCACGACGACACGAAGGAGAAGGCCGCGGCGCTGGCCCGCAAGTTGTGGACGCTGCGGATCCTGCCCGACGAGCGGTCCTGTTCCGACATCGGCGGCCCGCTGCTCGTCATCAGCCAGTTCACGCTTTACGGTGACGCCCGGAAGGGTCGCCGCCCCACCTGGAACGCCGCGGCGCCCGGCGACCTCGCCGAGCCTCTGGTCGACGAGGTCGTCGCCCAGCTCAGGGCGCTCGGCGCGACCGTCGAGACGGGCCGGTTCGGCGCGGACATGAAGGTCTCGCTGACGAACGACGGCCCGTTCACAGTGGTCATCGACATGTGAGGCGGAGGCAGGCGAGGCGGGGCAGGTCAGGCGAAGGCAGGCGACAGGGGCTTACGGAGCCCGCGCCCCCGACAGCGGCCTCACCGCACCCGCGCCCCGAAAAGCCATACGCGCCAACGGACCTACGGCGCCACGACCGTCTCCTGCGACGCCGCCGTCTGCTCCGCCATCAGCACCGCGTCCTCCGGCGTGTTCCGCTTCACCAGGGCCAGTGCGATCGGCCCCAGCTCCCAGTGCCGGGCCGAGGACGTGACGAAGCCGATCGCGCGGCCGTCCTCGCCGTCCGAGGCGAGCCGGACCGGGGCGCCGTGGCCCGGCAGCCGCACCTCGCTGCCGTCCAGGTGCAGAAAGACCAGACGGCGCGGCGGGCGGCCGAGGTTCTGAACGCGGGCGACCGTCTCCTGTCCGCGGTAGCAGCCCTTCTGGAGGTGCACCGCGGTCTCCAGCCAGCCCAGCTCGTGCGGGATCGTACGATGGTCGGTCTCCAGGCCCAGCCGCGGCCGGTGCGCCTCGATGCGCAGCGCCTCCAGGGCCAGCGCGCCGATCGGCGGCGCGGCCTTCGCGGCGAAGGACTCCAGCTCGGCGCGCGGCACGAAGACGTCCCGGCCGTACGCGGTCTCCCGCACGGCCCACTCCGACGGCACCGCCGTGATCGAACCGGCGGGCAGGTACACCACCGCGTAAGCGTCCGTGGCGTCCGCGGTCTCGACGCGGTAGAAGAACTTCATGCTCTCCAGGTAGGCGAGCAGCGCGCCCTGCGTGCCGGGCTCGACGTGCATCCAGGTCGTGGTGCCGTCGTCCACCAGGTAGAGGGCGTGCTCGATGTGGCCGTTCGCCGACAGGACCAGCGCCTCGGTCGCCTGCCGGGGGGGAAGTTTCTCGACGTGCTGGGTGAGCAGCAGGTGCAGCCAGGACAGCCGGTCGTCGCCGGACACCGTCACCACACCGCGGTGCGACTGGTCCACGAAGCCGGTGCCGTCCGCGAGGGCGCGCTGCTCGCGGAAGAGGTCGCCGTAGTGCGCGGCCACTCCCTCGTCGGGGCCCTCGGCGAGGACAGCGCCGGGCAGCGACAGCAAAGGACTCTTCTTCACGCCGGTGGTCGCGCCGTCCGTCATGTTCACGCCGTCAGTCATGCCGTCAAGACTACGACTCCGCGCCGGTGCTACGACTCCGCGTCCGAACGCCTGTCCGCGCAGTCCCGGCAGCGGCCGAATATGGCGAAGTGCTTCATGTCCGTCTCGAAGCCCAGCTCCGCGCGCAGCCCGTCCTTCAGTGGCTCGGCCAGCGCGACCGGCACCTCCGTGACGGAGTCGCAGTCGCGGCAGACCAGGTGCATGTGGTCGTGCCGGTCGGCGAGGTGGTACGTGGGGGCGCCGTGGCCGAGGTGGGCGTGGCTGACCAGGTCCAGCTCTTCCAGCAGCTCAAGGGTCCGGTAGACGGTGGAGATGTTGATCCCCGAGGCGGTCTTGCGGACCTCGCACAGGATGTCGTCGGGCGTCGCGTGCTCCAGTACGTCCACGGCCTCCAGCACGAGCTGGCGCTGGGGCGTGAGCCGGTAGCCGCGCTGCCGCAGATCGGTCTTCCAGTCGATGGTCACCACACGGCCAGTGTAGGACCGTCCCGGAAAGCCGACCGTCCCGGAAAGGCGCCCTGGCTTCCCCGGCGTACGCGGGGCGCGGACCCGGGCGTACGCGCGATGCCGGGGCGTACGCGCGAGGCCGGGGCGTACGCGCGATGCCGGGGCGTACGGCCGGCTCCGCCTCCGTGAAGCCCGGCCTACTTGAAGAAGGCGATGCCGTCGTCCGGCAGGTCCTTCAGGTCGGCGGCCCACTCCCGCGGGTCCACGACCTTCTTCAGGTGCGCCGACATGTACGCGCGCAGCGGCACCGCGGGGGTGGCCTTCTCGCCGACCCACATCAGGTCGCTGTTCACGTACCCGTACAGCCGCTTGCCGCCGCTGTAGTCGGGCGCGCCCGCGAGCCGTGCCACGGCGTCCGTGACCAGGTCGATCTGCGGCTTGCCGTCGGCCAGCTCGCCGGTCCAGATCTCCACGACGCCCTCGTCACGCGTGGTGGTGACGTCGACCTTGCGGTCCTTGTCGATCCGCCAGAAGCCGCTCTCGCTCTCCAGCGGCCTGACCTTCTTGCCCGCCTCGTCCAGCACCCACGAGTGCGAGGTGTACTCCAGGAACGGGCGGCCGTCGTGCGTGAAGACGACCTCCTGCCCGAAGTTGCACTTCTCGGAGCCCGGGAAGTCGTGGACGCCCGCGCCCTCCCACCGGCCGAGCAGGAACACCAGCGGTACGAGGTCGGGGTGCAGGTCGGACGGGATCTCGATCATGTCAGCGCTGGCCCTGGTAGAGCTTCTTCACCGCGTAGAACGCGAAGAGCGCGACGCCCAGGCAGACGAGCACGAGCAGGGCGTCGTAGACATACTCAATTTGCACGGGACGTGCTCCTCGGACGGATCATGCGGACGGGCCGCGCACGAGTCTAGTGCGCCGCCCGTCCGAAGGCGCGGCCAGGCCGCGTGACGTGCGCCCCAGCGCCCCGCCCCGCCGCCCCGCCGCCCCGCCGCTCAGGCGCTCAGCCGAGCAGCTGCGCCTGGAGCCGTACGGTCTGGCGGAACGGCACCGCGGGTGTGCCCCGCTTGACGCCCGCCTGCCGGCCGGTCGACTGCACGACCAGCGCCAGCGTGTCCCCGGCGTGGACGAAGGCGTACCGCGTCGCCGTGTCGTCGTACGGCGGGGTCTGGGCGTACGCGGAGACGGTGACGGGGACGGGCAGGGAGTCCGACTCCACGGAGTTGTCGCCCTCCTTGCTGTCGACGCCGGTCAGCGTCGTGTACTCGGCGCTGGTGGCGTAGTCACCGGCGTAGGCGGTGCTGACGAACTGCACGAGGTAGATCTGCGTACGGGTGCCGTCCGGCATGGACCAGGCGCGGCCCGCGATGTGCCGCAGGCCCTGTGCCGTGAGCGTGGTCCCGGCGGCGGCGCGGTCGCCGACGTCGAACCGCCCGACGTAGTCCTCGGCGGGCACCCAGCCCTTGACGCCGGGCAGCATGGTGTCCTCGACGGCGCCTTCGGGCAGCGGCAGCAGCAGTGACCTGAGGTCGGCGTAGTGGCGGCCCGAGGGGTTGGCGCCCGTGTCCAGCGCGCCCGGCTTGCCCGCGGGCAGCTTCGGCAGCGCCAGCGGCGGAAACGTCCACCGGCCGTCGTCCGGCGTCTTGAGCCCCGGCACCTTCGTCCGCTCCGGCTGCGTCACCGCGTACGCCGTCGCCCCGCCGAACGCCGCGAAGACCAGAACGGCGGCCGTCCACCGCGCCAGCGCCCGCAGCCGCCGCCTCGGGCGGCGGGCCACGGGAAGGAGATGCGGCTCGACGGCCGGCGCGTCGCCGGGCCCCCGGGACTCCGGCCGGGACTCGGAAAGCCGCTCCGGCTGAGACGGCGGCTGCGGCGCGAGGGGGGTGGCGGGCTGAGCCGCAGGCGAATTGTCGGGCATCAGACGGCCTCTCCCGGGTCCTTGATGCGGTCGAGTTGCTGGGCGAGGAGTTTGGCGGCCTCGTTCTTCTGGAGCGGGACGACGCCGGAGGCGGTGACCGTGACCATGAGGTCGCCCTCGGTGGCCTGGCAGAGCATCTCGTCGAGTTTTTCGCCGGGCTCGGTCGGCGGCAGCACGCACGTCGCGCCGGGGTGGCCGTCGATCGTGGGCCCGTTGCGGAAGACGCCCAGCGCCTTGGTGAACTCGGTGAAGTAGTCGGTCTGGGCGTGCGCCGCCGTTTTGTTCTTCATCTGGACGATCTCGATCTCGACGATCAGATTCTCGATCGACCGGTACGTCCGCATGCCCGCGCCCTCGATGTGCAGCTGCGCGAGAGCCTTCTCCGTCTTCGCGCGCTGCTTCTTCGTCAGCCCGCCGAGGTCGCCCTTGACCAGGTCGGCGGCCTTCGTCGCGTTCAGTTCCACGTCGTTGCCGAAGCCCTCGACGTCCGGCCCCGGCCCGTAACCGGCGGGCATCGGCAGCAGCAGCTCACTCAGGCTGCCGTAGTGGCTGCCGCCGGACTTCGCGCCGAACTCCTCGGTGGCGGTCGGCGCGGGCGGCGTCCAGGGCGTGGCCACGGCGGGCTTGGCCGACGTGCCGTCGTCGCGCTGCTTCAGCACCGCGTAGCCGATCCCCCCGCCCGCCGCGACGGCCACCAGGGCGCCGACGGCGATCAGCGCGGGCCCGCGCCGCGACCGTACGGGAGCGGGCACGGGTGCCGGAGCGGGAGCGGGCGGGGGTACCGCCGGGGGCCCGAAGGGGGCGGCGGAGACGGACGGCGGTACGTTCTCGGGCTCGTCGGTCACAGCCGCTCCAGTTGCCGCTTGATGAGGGACAGGACGGCCTTGACCTTGACCGGGTGCTCCGAGTCCAGGACGACCTCGACGAAGAGGTTGCCGACGCGGGCGAATCCGATGCCCCGGTACTGGGGCAGATAGCCGTCGCTCTCGTACGGCATTCCCGAGCCCCACGCCTGGCCGTCGGCGGTGCCGGGCACGGGCGCGTTGTGGGCGAAGTGCGGGTTGGTGCCCGCGGCTCCCACCTGCTCGGTGAGGTGCCTGCCGGTGTACAGGGTCGCCTCGTCACGGAACTGCACGACTTCCACATGGGAGAAGTCGTGGCGGGCGTCCGTCCAGCCGGCGCCCGCCACCCGGCGGAAGTCGTTCTGGGCCAGCCGGGTGAAGGCGATGTCGGGGCGGCCGTAGCCGTCGGCGTATTCGACCAGCGACTGCCAGCCGCGTTCCAGCTCCTTCGTGCCCTTCGTCTTCGGTGTCGGCACGAGCAGTTTCAGCAGGTCGCCGTCGTAGACCGCGTTCCGGTCCTGGGCGACGGGGAGGGCCGGGACGTCCGGGCCCGTCCCCTTCGGCTGCGCCAGCGCGGGGCCGGTCAGCGGGGGCAGCGGCGTCGGCTCACGGTCGTGCTGGATCTTGTAGCCCACGCCTCCCCCGGCCAGCACGCCGAGCACCAGCGCGGCGGTGATCAGCAGCGTCGTGCGCCCGCGCGGGCGCGGCGGGTGCGGCGGCGTGGGCGGGAAGTCCGACGCGGGCGGCGCGGGTGGGAAGTCCGGCGTGGGCGGCGCCTCGGGCTCCGGCTCGGGCTCCGGCTCGGGGCCCCGCTCCTGGGCAGGGGTGTCTTCGGACAGGGACAAGGGGATCTCCACGAGATGGTTCGGAAGGAGAAGGTCGCGCGGCTGGACCCGAGGTCAGCGACCGGTCTTCAGCCGCTGGAACTGGGCGTCGAGCAGGCGCTGGACCAGCGCGGCGGACGGTGCCTTGCCGCCGGTCAGGGTGATCGTGATGTGGACGTCGCCCTGGTGGGCGACGGCGACCACGGCGCTGGTGCTCTCGGCCGAGGAGGACTGGAGGTTGTAGGCGCGGGCCGGATAGGCGGTGGTCAGCGGAATCCGGGCACCCTGGTACGAGTGCTGCGCGTCGTACGCGGCGGTCTGTTCCGCGCTGCCGAAACGGATCAGCCGGGCGCTGACCTCGAAGGCCCCGTCCCCGGTGAGGTACGTGCGGTAGGCACCGGTGCGGAAGCCGTACGTCTTCAGGGCCGCTCGGGCGTCGGACGGATCGGAGGCGCTGCCCGCGATGTCGTCGGCGGTGTACGGCGAGCCGTCCGGGTCGCCGTAGACATCGGCGTCCGAGGGCGCGGGGAGCAGGAAGAAGCGCAGGTCACCGGTGTGGACGCCGTGCGAGACCCGGCCCGGGACGCGCGCGGCGGCCGTGGGGGCTGCCGAAGAGGGCGTGGCCGCGCCGGTCGTCGGGGCCGCTGCCGCGGCGGAGGGCCTGGCGGGCGGGGCGACGGACGCGTCGGCGTGGCCGGAGGAGGAGCCGAGGGCGACGACCGCGCCCGCTGTCACGGCCGCCACGGCGACCAGTCCGGCCACGGCGCCGAACAGCGCGCCACGGCCGCGGCGGCGTACGCCACCGTCGTTCAGTTCCACAGAAGCCCCCCCGGGCGTACACGCGTGCGATGCACGCGGACTCGCATTATGTCGAGACGACACAGCGGCTTCACAACGAAATTTGCCGACGCCTGCGTGACGTACGACACAGCCGGAGGGCAGAGGTGCCACCGGTACGGGTGCGGTGCGGCTCCGGGACGGCTGCGCCTACGCTGGCCGGATGGCGAAGAAGCTCGTGATCAAGGTGACGGCGGGCGCCGACGCGCCCGAGCGGTGCTCGCAGGCGTTCACGGTGGCGGCGGTCGCGGTGGCCAGCGGCGTGGAGGTCTCGCTCTGGCTGACCGGTGAGTCCGCGTGGTTCGCGCTGCCCGGCCGCGCGGCGGAGTTCGAGCTGCCGCACGCGGCGCCGCTGCCGGATCTGATCGACGCGGTGCTCGCCGCCGGGCAGGTCACCTTGTGCTCGCAGTGCGCGGCCCGCCGTGACATCAAGGAACAGGACCTCATCGCGGGCGTACGGATCGCGGGCGCGCAGCTCTTCGTCAGCGAGATCATGCCGGACGGCGTGCAGGCGCTGGTCTACTGAAGGCGCGGGCGCTACGGCGGACCGCCGCGGTCCAGCTCGTCCCACCACCGGTCGGACTCCGGGTCGCCGGACGAACCGTAGCTCTGGCGCTCGGACCGCGCCGGGGTCATCCTCCGGTGCTCCTCCATCGAGGTCGCGCCCGGCGGGGGCGGGTCATCGCGCTCTTTCCCGGTCGGCTTGCGCTCCTCGGGGCGCAGCGGCTCCTCGTCCCACCACCGGTCCTCAGGGCCCTTCCGGTTCGCCACGATCGCCGCGACCGGCGGGATCACCATCGCCACCAGGCACATTGCGATGGCCGCCGGCACCGACCAGATGCGGACAACCGACCACGCCATGACGAACAGCACCACGCAGGTGCCCATCATGGCGAAATACCAGTGACGGCGACGCGCGTTCACCCTTCAACGGTACGTCCGCCACGCCGGATCAGCACCCGCCGCGCACCCCCCGCCGGACGGAGTCCCGGAACAGCGAAGGGCCGCGCCCCCTTGCGCGGGGTGCGGCCCTTCACGGCGGGGTCAGACCGCGATGGCGACCTCGGACGGGGCGCCCTGCTGGGCGACGACGGTGCGGTCGACGGTGGCGCCGGGGACGAGGGCGCGGAGCGTCCAGGTACCGGGGGCCGCGAAGAAACGGAACTGCCCGGTCGCGGAGACCGGCACCTCGGCGGTGAACTCGCCGCCGCCGTCGAGCAGCCGGACGTAACCGGTGACCGGCTCGCCGTCGCGGGTCACCGACCCCTGGATGATCGTCTCTTTCGCCACGTCAACTCCTGCCAGATCGGGCCCACCGGCCTTGGCTCCACACATAACGTTCAGTCCTCCGGGGTCAGTTGGAGCCGAGCTCGATCGGAACGCCGACCAGCGAGCCGTATTCGGTCCACGAGCCGTCGTAGTTCTTGACGTTGGCCTGGCCGAGCAGCTCGTGCAGCACGAACCAGGTGAGCGCGGAGCGCTCGCCGATGCGGCAGTACGCGATGGTGTCCTTGGCCAGATCGACCTGCTCCTCGGCGTACAGCGCCGTCAGCTCGTCGTCCGACTTGAAGGTGCCGTCGTCGTTGGCGTTCTTCGACCACGGGATGTTGCGGGCGCTCGGCACGTGGCCCGGGCGCTGCGACTGCTCCTGCGGGAGGTGCGCCGGGGCGAGCAGCTTGCCGGAGAACTCGTCGGGCGAGCGGACGTCGACCAGGTTCAGCGAACCGATCGCGGCCACGACGTCGTCGCGGTAGGCGCGGATCGAGGTGTCCTGCTCCTTGGCCTTGTACGTGGTCGCGGGGCGCTCGGGCACGTCAACGGCCAGGTCGCGGGAGTCCAGCTCCCACTTCTTGCGGCCGCCGTCGAGCAGCTTCACGGAGTCGTGGCCGTACAGCTTGAAGTACCAGTAGGCGTAGGAGGCGAACCAGTTGTTGTTGCCGCCGTAGAGCACCACGGTGTCGTCGTTGGCGATGCCCTTGGCGGACAGCAGCGCCTCGAAGCCGGCCTGGTCCACGAAGTCGCGGCGGACCGGGTCCTGGAGGTCGGTCTTCCAGTCGATGCGGACGGCGTTCTTGATGTGGTTCTTGTCGTAGGCCGAGGTGTCCTCGTCGACCTCGACAATGACCACCTTGGGGTCGTCGATGTGGGCCTCGACCCAGTCGGCGTCCACCAGGACGTCACTGCGGCTCATCTTGTTTCTCCTCCGGGGCAGTACGGATGTGCGGTGCGCGACGGGCGCGCGGGGCTTGCGAGGGATACGCGATGCGCGTGATGCGCGGGGATTCGCCTGGCAGGCAGGGGAGGCAGGCTGCGCCGGGGGCCGTTACGGCCGGCATCGGCACGGAGGAACCGCCACCCCTAGGGCATGCGACAGAGCATGGCGGCGACGCGGCACAGGTCGACTGCCCGCCGCTTCGTGAGATCCGCCTGTCGCTTCATGGTCCCGATCGTAGGGATATCAACCCGTAGGTGTCACCGTCGTGTCATATACCGAGACAAGATTGTCCGCATGGCGGGATCACCATGCCACGCAACCCGCGTCTCGGCCCGTCCGGCGGCCTGCCGACGGCGTACGAGCGGCTTAATACCCCATGCCGGACCGTTCCGAACCACCCGATCGGGCGATACGGTCACCCCGCCCACCTGCGGAGGACTGCGGTACGGACACCGCCGTCTCAGTTGGCGAGAACGACGTTCTTGCCGCCCGCCGCCACCGACAGCCCGTCCGGCGTGCTGGTCACGGACGTCAGCGCGATCCCGGAGGGCAGGTGGGTGAGCTGCCGGGTGAAGTCGATCTGCTGCCGCACCTGGTCCTCCAGGCCCAGCTCGGTGAACGCCTTCGGCAGCTCCGCCGCCTGGAGGCCGATCTCGTCGGCGCCGCGCACCGTCACCTCGCTGAGCACGCTCAGCCTCGCGCCCATGAACTCGCCGGTGATCTTGACCAGCGCGCCGCCGTCCTTGCTCTTGGCGTCGCCCGCCGACGAGACCGTGATCCCGGTGGGCGCGGCCTTCGTCAGGTCCTCGTAGGTGAGGAAGGCGATGCCGTCGGCGGTGTCCGCGACCGCCCGCCGGTAGCTGTCGGAGAGCCGTACGCCGTGCAGGTCGGCGTGGAAGGAGTCGATCCGCAGGGTCTGCTCGCCGTTGCCCGCCGCGATGTCCTTCGCGGAGATCTTGACCTCGTCCAGCTTGCCCCCGGCGGCCTGGGTGAGGAACGGGAAGCCCTCGATGGACACCTTGGGCTTGGTGGTCAGGCCCTCGGTGAGCGCGGCGCGGTCGGCGGCCTTGTTCTGCGCCACCGACACCGTGATCCGGTCGGCCGCGACGAAGAGGCCGCCGAGGATCACCAGGACGATCAGAACTGTCCGCGCCACTCGCATGTGCTGTCGCTCCCCGCTCGTTCCCCGCTGATCTCCCCTCAGCCCTGACGGCGGGGCAGACCCGACGGTTCCCCGCGCGGCCAACCGTTACCGCGGCTCAATCCGCCCTTCACACGGTGCGCACGTGACCTGTGCGCCGCCTGTGCGAACAATTCACCGCCCACGGGGACGGATCACCGCCCGCGCGGACGGATCACCGCGCGGGCGGACGGATCACCGCGCGGGCGGATCGAGCCGGTGGTTCCCGTCAGCCCGTGAGGACGCGGCCGAGGATGTAGACGGCGGGGGCCGCGGCGGTCAGCGGCAGCGCCACACCCGCGGTGAAGTGCACGAAGCGGGACGGGAAGTCGTAGCTGGCGACCCGCAGGCCGATCAGCGCGCAGACACCGCAGGCCGCGGCGAGCAGGACGGCGTCCCCGCCGCTCATCCCGGTGGCCGGTCCGGTGGCGAAGCCGGTGGCCGCGGCGGCCAGCAGCGCCACGACGACGGAGGCGGCGCCCGGCAGCGGGAGGGCGCGGACGAGGGCCGCCAGGGCCACCGCGACGGCGCCGACCACGACCGGATCGGACCCGGCGTCGGAGGCCGCGGTGGCGAGGTAGCCCGCCGCGACGACCGTGAGCAGCGTGGACGCGGAGGTCGCCGTCAGCGAGGACATGCGTTCGTCGGCCGAGCCGTGGTGCCGCAGTTGCAGGACGAGCACGAGGAGCAGCCATACGCCGAGGGTGCCGATCAGCACCGCGGGGCCGTGGTCGTCACCGGCGATCAGCAGGCCGATGTCGGCGGTCACGCCGGACAGGAACGCCAGCGCGATGCCCTGCCGGGCGGGCCACATGCCGTTGAGCCGGAACCATCCGGCCGCCGTCACCGCCTGGAGCACCACCAGCAGCACCGCGAGGCCCGGCTTGCCGAGCGCCGCGCCGCCCGCCGTCAGCAGGCCGAGCGCCGCCGTCAGCGCCGCGGGCTCCAGCCCGGGGGCGATGATCGGTGAGCCGGTCCTGACCGGTGCCTGCGGCTGCCCCTGGGCCTGGGACTGGCCCTGGCCCTGGTCGCCGTGCCTGCCCGGCGTCTGCTGCGGCAGGCTCTCGACCACCGGCAGCACGGCGGTCTGCTCGACCCCGCCCGCCTGCGGGTGCGGGTGCGCCGCTCCCTGGGCACAGTCCGCGCCTCCCGCGTGCCCGCCCCACGCGTCCCCGGGCGTCGGCGGCGCGTACGGCGCCCCCGGCTCCGAGTACGGCGGCATGGGCCCGGCCAGCGGCTCCGGCACGTACGTCCGGCCCCCGTCCGGGTGGTCCCCGTACTCGCGCACGCCATACCCCTCGTCGTGGCCGCCGACCGGATAGACCCCGGCCCCGTGACCGGCGTGCCGGACGACGCCGTCCTGACCGTCACCGGCGTACGCGCCGCCGGGCGCCGCGTACCCCTGACCCGCGTATCCCTGACCCGCGTATCCCTGACCCGCGGGCCCGCCGGGTGCCTGGCCGCCGTACGAACCGCCGCCGGTTCCGCCGTACCCGGCGTCCTGGCCCGCGCCGTGGCCGCCGCCCGGATACGCGGTCCCGCCGTTGTCCCCGGGCGCTCCGTACCCCGCGGCCGGGTAGCCCTCGGGCGCCTGGCCGCCGTACGGGCCCCCGTGGGTGCCGTACCCGGAGTCGTGTCCCTCGGGTGCGTAAGAACCGGGTCCGTAGGAACCGGGGGCCTGGGGGCCGGGCGCGTAGGAGCCGGGGCCGTGGCCCTCGGCCGGGTACGAGCCGGGGAGCTGACCGCCGTAGCCGGGGTCGTAGCCACCGCCGGTACTCGCGTCACCCGGGGCTCGGTGCCTGGCGTGGTTCGGGTCGGACGGGGAGCGGCCGTCGTGGTCGCCCTGGGCGGTGTCCGGGTCCGCGGGCCGCCGGCCGGATTCGTCGCCGGGCTGGAAGCCGTGCCATTCGTTGGTCATGTCATCCTCCCGCGAACGGTGGGAGGACCTCCACCGTGCCGCCGTCGGCCAGTGCGACCGAAGTGTGGTCCCGGGTGCCGACGGGGTTGCCGTCGACGAGGTAGGAGCTGCGCAGCAGGACGCGGGCGAACTCCGGGCGCTGGGCGTGCCGTTCGCGTGCGGCGGCCAGGGCGTCGGCGAGGGTCGCCGCGCGGTACGGCTCCTCCGCCGTGCCCGCGGCGGCCTTGGCGGCGGCCCAGTAGCGGATCGTGCCCGCCGCCGGGCGCGCGGCCGTGTCGGGTGCGGCCATCGCGGCTCCGTCCTTCGTTCTGTCCTGTGCTCGCCGTGCGTGTCACTCGCCGTGCGTGTCACTCGCCGTGCGTGTCACTCGCCGTGCGTGTCACTCGCCGTGCGTGTCTGACGTGTGGTGCGGCGTCCATCATGGCCCGTCCACGTCACCTCGCGGGAACGCGGCCCGTCAGCCAGTCGCCGATCCGGCGCAGCAGCGCGTCGTCCGCGGCGTTCTCCGCGTGGCCGAAACCGGGTTCGATCCACAGCTCCGCCCGGTCCCGCCCGGCCGCGTCGGCCAGCGAGAGCGGGTGGTCCAGCGGGAAGTAGCCGTCCCGGTCGCCGTGCACGATGAGCAGCGGGATGTCCGGGTCGATCAGCGGGACGGCCTCGACCGGGGAGAGCGGCACCGGGTCCCAGTCCGCCGCGCGGATGCGGGTCTTCATGCCGAGCCGCGAGACCAGGCGGCCCGCCGGGCGGGTGATCGCCCAGTGCACGCGGCGCATGGGCGCGGTGCCGCGGTAGTACCAGCGGGCGGGCGAGCTGACGGAGACGACCGCGTCCACACGCGCCGGTGAATGCGCCGTCGTGCGCCCGTCACGCGCCGGGCGCACGACCCCCCGCCCGTCCACCCGCGCGTTCCGTCGTACGTCGCCACGTACGCCGTCCCCGCCTGCGTCGTTGCCGCGTACGTCATGAGGCCCCGCCGCCGAGCACACCGCCGCGTGCACCGTCTGTCCCGCCGCGTGCCGCAGGACCACGGAGCCGCCCATGGAGAAGCCGACGGTGGCCACCCGCCGGTAGCCGAGGCGGCGGGCCCAGGAGACGGCCGCGTCGAGGTCGAGCACTTCGAGATCGCCGACCGTGGACAGGCCGCCGGACCGCCCGTGACCGCGGAAGGAGAAGGTCACGACACCGGCCGAACCGCCGAGGACACGGGCCGCCCTGCGCACCGCGGGCCGCTCCAGCGCACCGGTGAATCCATGGGCCACGACGATCGCCAATTCGCGCTCTTCGGCCATCGATTCGCGCACTTCGGCCGCCGATTCACCCCTCGAATCGGCGGCCGATTCACGGGTCGTTTCGACGCGCCGGACATCACCTGTCCGGTCCGCCGTATCGACCGCCGATTCCGTGTCCGCGGGCCGGTGTTCCGCCTCGATCCGTACGCCGTCGGCCGTCAGGAGCGTTCTCCGCCCAGCGGCATTACCGTCGCCGGAAGTGATCGGTGCTACACGGAAACGCTGGTCATCGGTCTCGGCAGGGCTGTCCATGTGGGCTATTCTTCCGTGCAAGAGGACCTGGGCAATGTCGCCCCCGGGTCCTTTCGTGCTTTCCGGCACGAGGTACGTCCTCGCAGGGACCGAGGAGGGTTCGGAAATGAGCAAGCGCACCGCGTGCGGAAACCGCGCACAGCCACGAGCACACCGACGAAACGTCCGGACGACCGACGGGAGCTGCCGGTGAGTTCTCTCCTGCTTCTGACCAATGCCCTCCAGCCCTCCACCGAAGTGCTGCCCGCGCTCGGGCTGCTGCTGCACAGCGTCCGCGTGGCGCCCGCCGAGGGCCCGGCTCTGGTGGACACCCCGGGCGCCGACGTGATCCTGATCGACGGCCGCCGCGATCTGCCGCAGGTGCGCAGCCTGTGTCAGCTCCTGCGCTCGACCGGGCCCGGCTGCCCGCTGATGCTGGTCGTCACCGAGGGCGGACTCGCCGCGGTGACCGCGGACTGGGGGATCGACGACGTGCTGCTGGACACCGCCGGTCCCGCCGAGGTGGAGGCCCGGCTGCGGCTGGCCATGGGCCGCCAGCAGATCACCACGGACGACAGCCCGATGGAGATCCGCAACGGCGACCTGTCGGTCGACGAGGCCACGTACAGCGCGAAGCTCAAGGGCCGGGTTCTGGACCTGACCTTCAAGGAGTTCGAGCTGCTGAAGTACCTGGCGCAGCACCCGGGCCGGGTCTTCACCCGCGCCCAGCTCCTCCAGGAGGTGTGGGGCTACGACTACTTCGGCGGCACCCGCACGGTGGACGTGCACGTACGGCGGCTGCGCGCCAAGCTCGGCGTGGAGCACGAGTCGCTGATCGGCACCGTCCGCAATGTCGGCTACCGCTTCGTGACCCCGGAGAAGGTCGAGCGGGCCGCCGAGGAGGCCGCCAGGAGCGAGGCCGCGCAGGGCCGCGGGCCGCAGCGTTCCGACGAGCCCGCGGACGTCCCCGTCGAGCGGCTGAAATCCGCCGAACAGACCGTATGACGAGCCATGTGACGGCTGGATAGACACGCGTAGACTGCGCGACGTGCCCAAGGTGACGCGTGACGACGTGGCAAGGCTGGCGGGGACGTCCACCGCGGTCGTCAGCTACGTCATCAACAACGGACCCCGGCCGGTAGCCCCGGCCACCCGCGAGCGCGTGCTCGCGGCCATCAAGCAGCTCGGCTACCGCCCGGACCGTGTGGCCCAGGCGATGGCGAGCCGCCGTACCGACCTCATCGGTCTGATCGTGCCCGACGCGCGCCAGCCGTTCTTCGCGGAGATGGCGCACGCGGTGGAACAGGCCGCGTCGGACCGCGGGAAGATGGTGCTGGTCGGGAACTCCGACTACCTCGACGAACGCGAGGTGCACTACCTGCGGGCTTTCCTCGGCATGCGGGTCTCCGGGCTGATCCTGATCAGCCAGGGCCCCAGCGAGAACGCGGCGACCGAGATCGACGCCTGGGACGCGCGTGTGGTGCTGCTGCACGAGCGGCCCGAGGCGATCGACGACATCGCCGTGGTCACCGACGACATCGGCGGCGCGCAGCTCGCCACCCGCCACCTGCTGGAGCACGGGCACGCGTACGTGGCCTGCCTCGGCGGCATGGAGAAGACGCCGGTGATCGGCGACCCCGTCACCGACCACGTGGTCGGCTGGCAGCGGGCCATGCAGGAGGCGGGGCGGTCCACGGAGGGCCGCCTTTTCCAGGCCCCGTACAACCGGTACGACGCCTACGAGGTCGCGCTGGGCCTGCTGGCCGGGCCCGACCGGCCGCCGGCCATCTTCTGCGCCACCGACGACCAGGCGATCGGCGTGCTGCGCGCCGCGCGTGAGCTGCGGATCGACGTGCCGGAACAGCTCGCGGTCGCCGGGTTCGACGACGTGAAGGAAGCCGCGCTCGCCGATCCGCCGCTGACCACGGTCGCCTCCGACCGGCAGGCGATGGCCAGGGCGGCGGTGGATGCGGTGCTCGACGACTCGCTGCGGGTGCCGGGCGCCCGGCGCGAGCGGCTGCGGCAGTTCCCCTCCCGGCTCGTGGTGCGGGGGTCGTGCGGCTGCCACGGGTAGCCGCGGGAGCCGGGGCGCACGGCCGCCGCGCGTAGCCGTACGCGCGGCGGTGCACGGGCGGCGGTGTACGGGCGGTCGCGGGCGGGCCGCGGTGTACGGGCGGTCGCGGGCGGTCGGGACCGGGGGTTCCCGATCTTGTTTATATGGGGCATACCCACTTCTGCCGGGCTTCTCAGCGAGTGCTCAGGAAGCTCTCATCTTCCGGGCACAGAGTCATTGTCATGACCGAGAGCAGCCGCACCGGCGGCGAACACCAGAACCCGGACGAACCGCAGCTTCCGCTCTACTTCGGCAATGAGGCCCCCCAGGTCTCCGAGCCGGAGGCCCCGCAGTACCGCCAGGCCCCCGACTACGACGCCCCCTCCGCGACCGGCTTCCCGCCGCCGCCCCCGTACGACCCCGCCACGCCCGCCGTCGCCGGGGCGTCGCCCGCTCCCCGCCGCAAGGCCCGCAAGCCCGTCGCGCTGTTCGCCGCCGTCGCGCTCGCGGCCGGTGTGATCGGCGGCGGCGCGGGAGCCCTGATCGGCAACGCGACGCACGACAACGCCACGACGACGACGGCCAGTTCGGCGGTCAACGCGAGCGTCGTGAACGGCAGCGTCAGCAGCGTGGCCAAGGCGGTCAGCCCCAGCGTCGTCGAGATCAACGCGACGTCCGGCGCGGGCAAGTCCACCGGCGCCGGTGTCATCATCACCAGCGGCGGCGAGATCATCACCAACAACCACGTGGTCGCCGGATCGACCTCGGTGTCCGTGACGTACAGCAACGGCAAGACGGCCACCGCGACGGTGGTCGGCACCGACTCCGCCAAGGACCTCGCGCTGATCAAGGTGCGGGGTGCCAGCGGACTGCCCGCGGCCACGCTCGGCGACTCCTCGAACATCGCCGTCGGCGACTCGGTGGTGGCCATCGGCTCCCCCGAGGGCCTGACCGGCACCGTCACCAGCGGCATCGTGTCCTCGCTCAACCGCGACGTGACCGTGTCCACCGACGAGAACCAGGGCCAAGGCCAGGGCGGCCAGGGCAACGGCCAGTGGCCGTTCTCCTTCGGCGGCAACCAGTACAACGGCGACACCGGCAACTCCACCACCACGTACAAGGCGATCCAGACCGACGCCTCGCTCAACCCCGGCAACTCCGGCGGCGCCCTGATCAACATGAGCGGCCAGATCATCGGCATCAACTCCGCGATGTACTCGGACGCGTCGTCCTCGGGCAGCAGCTCCGGCAGCGTCGGCCTCGGCTTCGCGATCCCGATCAACACCGTGAAGTCCGACCTCGCGAGCCTGCGCGCGGGCGGCACCAGCGGCAGCGGCACGACCGACAACAACGGCAGCAGCAGCGGGAACGGCAACGGGAGCAGCAGCGGCGGTAACAGCGGCGGCGGCTTCGGCGGCTTCTGAGCCGACGGGACCGCGGGCACGCGGAACCGCTGAGGGGCCGCCCTCGCCTCTCCGCCCCTCCGCCTCACCGACCCTCTGCCTCACCGACCCTCCGCCTACCCAACCGTCCGGCCCCCCGCCCCTCCGGAAAGAACGGCACCACCCCGAACCACCCTGGGAGAACGCCATGAGCAGCAGCACCCTCACCGTCAGCGCCAACCGGCTGCGCCGCGCCCTCAGTGCCGCCGTCTCCTGGAGTCCGCACAGCGCGGCCGTCGCCACCGGGCCCGCCGATCTCGACCTGCCGCTCGCCCACATCGCCGCCGGCGCGGCCCGCGACGCGGCGGCGGACCGGGCCGTCCGGCGGGAGTCGGCCCCGCGCCCCGCCGAGGTCTCCGCCTCCGCGAAACCCGTGAGCCGCGCGCACCGCGGGACCGCACGACGCGGGACGCGCGCCGTGCGACGCTGAGAGAGTTCCGGCACCATTCCGATGTCCATCAGTGAGGTACCCGACACCATGAGCCCCGGCGACAGCGGCGAGGCCCCCGCCCGCATCCTGATCGTGGACGACGAGCCCGCCGTACGGGAGGCCCTGCGCCGCAGCCTCGCCTTCGAGGGGTACGACACCGCCCTGGCCGCGGACGGGCTCGCCGCCCTCGACCAGGCGGAGGCGTACCGCCCCGACGCGATCGTGCTCGACGTCCTCATGCCGCGCATGGACGGCCTCACCACGGCGCGCCGCCTGCGCGCCACCGGAGTGACCACCCCGATCCTCATGCTCACCGCGCGGGACACCGTCGGCGACCGCGTCACCGGCCTCGACGCGGGCGCCGACGACTACCTCGTCAAGCCCTTCGAGCTGGACGAGCTGCTGGCCCGGCTCAGAGCCCTGCTGCGGCGCAGTTCCTACGCCACCGTCGGCCACGAAGGCGACGGTGGCGGCCACGCGCTCACCTTCGCCGATCTGCGGATGGACACCACCACCCGCGAGGTCACCAGGGACGGGCGCCCGGTCGAGCTGACCCGGACCGAGTACACCCTGCTGGAGCTCTTCCTCACCCACCCGCGCCAGGTCCTCACCCGCGAGCAGATCCTCAAGTCCGTCTGGGGCTTCGACTTCGAGCCCTCGTCCAACTCCCTCGACGTCTACGTCATGTACCTGCGGCGCAAGACCGAGGCGGGCGGCATGCGACGGCTCGTCCACACGGTACGAGGGGTGGGGTACGTCCTGCGCGCCCCGGACGGCGGCCACGCGTGAAGCGGCTCCCCCTGAGGTCCCGGCTCACCATCCTCACCGCGGCGGCGGTGGCCGTGGCGGTGGCGGTGGTGTCGCTGGTCTGCTGGCTGCTGGTGCGCGACCAGCTCATGAGCGAGCTGGACAAGTCGCTGCGCCAGCCGGACATCGTGCCGGTGCAGCAGATCTCGCGCACGCTCAACACCCAGGGCTGCCAGTCGAGCGTTCCGGCGATGAACAGCACGCAGGGCGCCAACGGCGGCTCCGTCGGCTTCATCACCACCAACACCCTGGCCCAGGTGGTGCTCTCCGACGGCACGCCCTGCTGGGTGCAGGGCCGTACGACCATCCCCGTCGGCCCCGCCGACCACGCGGTCGCGGACGGCCAGCGACGCGACGCCCTCCACACGGTGACCGCGCCCAACGGCCAGAAGCTGCGCGTCTACACCTCACAGGCACGGATCAATCTCCAGCCGGCGGCGATTTCCGTGGCCCGGCCGCTGAGCGATGTCGACCGCCCGCTGACCACCCTGGCCTGGGTCCTGCTGGCCGTCGCCGGGATCGGCGTGGTCGGCGCGGCGAGCGCGGGGCTGTGGATCGCGCGGACGGGGCTGCGGCCGGTGGACCGGCTGACCGAGACCGTCGAGCACATCGCCCGCACCGAGGATCTGAACGTCAACATCCCGGTGGAGGGCGAGGACGAGATCGCCCGGCTCAGCGCGTCGTTCAACGCGATGACGGCCGCGCTGGCGTCGTCGCGCGACCGGCAGCAGCAGCTCATCGCGGACGCGGGGCACGAACTGCGCACGCCGCTCACGTCGTTGCGGACCAACATCGAGCTGTTGGAGCGCAGTGAGGCCACCGGCCGGGCGATCCCGCCGGAGGACCGCAAGGCGCTGATGGCGTCGGTGAAGGCGCAGATGACCGAACTGGCCTCGCTGATCGGCGACTTGCAGGAGCTGTCCCGGCCGGACGCCGTACCGACCCTTGAGGTGGTGGCGCTGCACGAGAGCGCGGAGACGGCGCTGGAACGGGCGCGGCTGCGCGGGCCCGACCTGAAGATCAGCGCGGAGCTGGCGCCCTGGTATGTGCGGGCGGAGCCCGCCGCGTTGGAGCGGGCGATCGTCAATCTGCTGGACAACGCGGTGAAGTTCAGCCCGCCCGGCGGCGGGATCGAGGTGCGGCTGGCCGACGGGCAGCTCACCGTACGCGATCACGGGCCGGGCATCCCGGAGGACGAACTGCCGCATGTCTTCGAGCGGTTCTGGCGGTCGCCGTCGGCGCGGTCGCTGCCGGGCAGCGGGCTCGGGCTGTCGATCGTGGCGCGCACGGTGCAGCAGTCGGGCGGCGAGGTCGCGCTGACCCGGGCGCCGGGGGGCGGCACGCTCGCCGCCCTCCGGCTGCCGGGAGCGCCGACCGCGCCGCCCGAGGGGCCCGCCGTGTCGTCCGGCGGCTCCACCGTATTCGCCGGTTTCGACGAATGACCGTGCTCTGAGCCCTACTTGATGACGGTGACCCGGTCGGCGGCGGGCGGGGCGAGGGGCGCCGCGGCCGTGGAGTGGGCGGTCAGGTAGGTGGCGAAGGCGGCCAGGTCGTCGCCGCCGATCAGCAGGGACGTGCCCTGGGCGAGGACGGGGAAGCCGTCGCCGCCGCCGGTCAGGAAGTTGTTCATCGCGACGCGGTAGTTGGCGGCGGGGTCGATCGGGGCGCCGTTGAGCTTGACGGAGTCCGCGACGACGCGCGCCGCGCCGGACTTGGTCAGGTCGAGCGTGTAGGTGAGCCCGGCCGAGATCTGGAGGATCTTCGTCGCCGCCTCGTTCGGCCCGCTGACCTGCTGCTGGAGCGCGGTCACGAGCTGCGCGCCGGTCAGCGTCTCCAGGTTCACGGTGTTGCTGAACGGCTGTACGGCGAAGCCCTCGGCGTAGGTGACGACGCCGTCGCCCTCGCTGCCGGAGGCCGCGTAGACCAGGTCGGTGCGGATGCCGCCGGGGTTCATGAACGCGATCTGCGTGGTCGGGTCGAGGGTCTTGGCGTATTCGAGCTGCGCGTCGGCGATGAGGTCGCCCAGCGGCGTCTCGTTGGTGCCGGTGCGGCCGATGTCGCCGCTGATCCAGCCGACGGTGCGGTTGGCGATCGGGGCGGCCAGCGCGTTCCAGCGGGTGATCAGCGAGGTCATGTCGGCGGCCTTGGGCTGGACGCGGTCCACGACGTGGTTGCTGCCCTTGACCGAGGTGCGCACGATGTCGCCGGTGCGCTTGTCGACCTTCATGTCCAGCTCGGTGTAGAGCCGCCCGAAGGACGAGGCGCTGGTGACCAGCCGGGGCTTGCCCGCCGGGTCGGGGATGGTGCAGACGTACGCGTTGTGGGTGTGGCCGGTGACCAGCGCGTCGACGTCCGGCGAGATCTTCTTCGCGATGTCCACGATCGGGCCGGAGATGCCGGTGCCGGGACCGCCGCTGTCGCAGTCGTAGTTGTAGCTGCCGGAGACCGGGAAGCCGCCCTCGTGGATCAGCGCGACGACCGACTTGACGCCCCGCTTGCGCAGTTCGGCCGTGTACTTGTTGACCGTCTCGGCCTCGTCGAGGAACTTCAGGCCCTTCACACCGGACGCGGTGACGATGTTCGGGGTGCCCTTGAGGGTGACGCCGATGAAGCCGACGCGGACGCCCTTGACGTTCTTGATCGTGTACGGGGCGAGCAGCGGGCGGCCGGTCTTCTCGTTGACGACGTTCGCCGACAGGATCGGGTAGTCGGCGCCCTTGAACTTCTTGCCCTTCTCGTAGCAGCCCTCGACCGGGTGGCAGCCGCCGTTCTGGAGACGGAGCAGTTCGTCCTTGCCCTCGTCGAACTCGTGGTTGCCGACGCCGGTGACGTCGAGGCCGATCTTGTTCATCGCCTCGACGGTGGGCTCGTCGTGGAAGAGGCCGGACAGCAGCGGGCTCGCGCCGACCAGGTCGCCCGCGGCGACGGTCAGCGAACGGTCATGGCCCTTGCGGGCGTTGCGCAGGCTGGTCGCCAGGTACTCGACGCCACCGGCGTCGATGGTCTTGACGGTGCCGTCGGCCTGCTGCTCGGTGACGCGGCCGGAGGAGCCTGCCGGGGGCTCCAGATTGCCGTGGAAGTCGTTGATCGTCAGCAACTGGAGGTCGACCGTGTTGCCGGACTGCCCGTGGCCCGGCTTTCCGGGGTGGCCGGGCCGGTCGTGGCCGCCACCGTGCTGGGCGGGCCCGGCCGCGACAAGCGCGCCGACGGCCACGAGCCCGACGGCCGCGACGGAGATTCTGCGCGTCAGAGACATGGATCCCCTCGGATCAAGGACTGGCGTCGGCTGGGGTCAGCCGCCGCCAGCTGAAGTCAACAACTGGTCAAATACGGGTCACGCGGAGGGCAGCATAGAGTCAACGCGCGTAGCGCGGCAGGGGGGCGGGGGTTAAGACCCGGTTACCGCCCGGTGGGCCGGGATCGTCCGGGTGAGGTCCGGTGGCGCGATGTCGCCCTAGCGAGTCTCACGATGCGAAACGAACTGTCTCAAACTGCGGAGCAGCCGCCATAGTTGGATGCACCACCCACTCACCGAGGAGGTGCTTCCGACGTGCGTCGTTGGATCATGCTGGCGCTGGGAACGGCCGCGCAGACCGCGGCCTGCGCCTTCGTGTACGGGGTCCCGTATCTGGCCGACGAGCTGCGCGGCCAGCAGGGGCTGAGCCTCACGCGGGTCGGTTTCCTGGTGGCGTGCCCGACCGCGGGGCTGGTGCTCGCGCTCTATCTGTGGGGCGCGGCGGCCGACCGGTGGGGCGAGCGGGTGGTGATCGCGCTCGGCCTCGGTATCGCGGCCGGCGCCCTCGGCGGGGCCGCCTGGGCCGCGCACGGCATGGTCGCGCTCGGCGCGCTGCTGGTGCTGGCGGGCGCGTCCGGCGCCTCGGTCTACTCGGCCAGCGGACGCCTGGTGATGGGCTGGTTCTCCGCCGAGGAGCGCGGGCTGGCCATGGGCATCCGGCAGACCTCCACCCCGCTCGGCATGGGCGTGGCCGCCCTCGCCATGCCGCCGCTGGCCGCCGCGCACGGGCTGCGCGGCGCCTTCGGCTTCCTCGCCGCGATCTGCGCCGTCATCGCCGTGCTGATCGTGGTCTTCGCCGCCGACCCGGCGCGCGCCGAGGCCGCCGCGGCGGGCCCCGCGCCGAACCCGTACCGCGGCTCGCGGCTGCTGCCCCGCATCCACGGGTCGGCCGCGCTGCTGGTGATCCCGCAGTTCACCGCGGGGGCCTTCGCGCTGGTGCTGCTGGTCGACGTACGCGGCTGGTCGCCGGTGCACGCCGGGCAGCTCATCGCCGTCGCCCAAGGTCTGGGCGCGGTGTCCCGCATCCTGGTCGGCCGCTGGTCGGACCGGGTCGGCGACCGGCTGCGGCCGATGCGGCAGCTCGCCGTCCTGACCGCCGCCGTGGTGGCCGCCACCGCCGTGAGCACCGCCTTCCCCTCCCCGCTGACCCCCGTGCTGCTGGTCGCCGCCATCGCGATCACCTCAAGCACCAACGGCCTGTCCTTCACCTCCACCGCCGAGCACGCGGGCCCCGCCTGGTCGGGTCGCGCCCTCGGGGTCCACAACACCGGCCAGAATCTGACCGCCGCCGTCGTCCCGCCGGTCATGGCCGCCGTCATCTCGGCCACCGCCTACTGGCCCGGCTTCGCCCTCGCCGCCGCCACGACCTGCGTCTCCGCCGTCCTCATCCCCATCCCCCGCCGCGCCGCCCCCGCCGACGCCGAGGGCGCCCGCCGTACGGTCTCGGCCTGACCGACGCTTTCGGCTCCGCGGGCACCCGCCGCCGCCGATGCCGGGGGCACCCGCCGTACGATCTCCGCATGACCGACGCGCGGATCGAGGCCCTGACAGAACTGCCCGCTGACACCGCCGAAGCGGTGCTCGGCCTGATCGGGGCGGCGACCGCCGCGGACGGGCAGCCCGCCGTCTCCGAGAGCGGACGGCTCCATGTGCGCGGCGGCGCGCGCGAGGGCGTCCGTCACCTGCTGCTGTGGACGCCTGGACAGGACGGGGCCGGGGGGGCCGACGGGGCCGGGGCCGACCTCACCGGATACGCGCAGATCGACGGCTCGGACCCGGTCGAGGCGCCCTCCGCCGAACTCGTCGTCCACCCCGCGCGGCGCTCCCGTGGCCACGGCCGCACCCTGGCCGCGGCCCTTCTGGACGCCACCGGCAGGCGCGTACGCGTCTGGGCCCACGGCGGGCACCCCGCCGCCCGGCACCTCGCCGTCCAGCTCGGCCTCAAGCTCTTCCGCGAGCTGCGGCAGATGCGGCGGCCCCTGACCCCGGACGCCGCCGACCTGCCCGAGCCGCGGCTGCCCGACGGCATCACCGTCCGCACCTTCGTCCCCGGGCGCGACGATGCCGCGTGGCTCGCCGTCAACGCCGCCGCCTTCGCCCACCACCCCGAGCAGGGCTCCCTCACCCAGCGCGACCTCTCCGACCGCCTCGCCGAGCCCTGGTTCGACCCCGCCGGCTTCTTCCTCGCCTTCCGCGGCGAGGACCTCGTCGGCTTCCACTGGACCAAAGTCCACCCCGAAGGGCTCGGCGAGGTCTACGTCGTCGGCGTCCTCCCCGCCGAGCAGGGTTCCGGCCTCGGCCGCGCCCTCACCGCCGTCGGGCTCCGCCACCTCGCCCGTGACCGCCGCCTTCCCGCCGCCCTGCTCTACGTCGACGCCGACAACCCCGCCGCCCTCTCCGTCTACGAACGCCTCGGCTTCACCACCCACGAGGTCGACCTCATGTACCGCACCGAAACCTAAGCCCCCCCCCCGCAGGGCCTGCCCTTCCGGGGGCGCGCCCCCAGTGCCTCCACCCCGCGCACGGCCTGCCTTCAGGGCGCGCCCCCCGTGCCTCCGCCTTGCGCAGGGCGTGTTTTTCAGGGGCGCGGGGAACTGCGCGACCAGCCCCCACCGGGCTGTCAGCCCGAAAACAACCGCATCTGCCCCGCTGGGGCCGGTTTCTCACCCGCGCCACCGCTCGGGCTGAGCGCGCAGTTCCCCGCGCCCCTAACTACACGGCGTGCCGCCTCGGCAGAAGAACCGCCCCAGGGCGCGCCCCTAAAAGATCGGCCCACCCCCCCTGGCAGAAGCCCCCCCCGGGGCCGCGCCCCAAAAAACACGTGGCCGGCGCCCGGCAGAAGAACCGCCCCAGGGCGCGCCCCTGGGAAGATCGGCCCACCCCCCCCCGGCAGGGGACCCGCGGGGCCGCGCCCGTGGAAAGGGGCTCACCTGCGCGAGGTGGAGGGGGAGGGGGCGGACCGGAGGGTGCGGACGGGGCGCGGGCCGAGATTCGAAGGCACCCCCGCTGGAAGCGTCCCGCTTGCCTGACGGCAACGCTCTCGTTACCGGCGATTCAACCTCGCTTGCGAGCATCGCAGGATGCAGCCCGCTGCCCCCGCACCCCCTCCCCCGCCCGACCTGCCGAAACCCTCGGGTACACGGGACAATGGACCGACGGCCCACGGTCGCCCCGAGCCGGCCGCAGGCCGCCCCGTGCCGGACCAGGAGGAGGGCTCGCATCCCATGGCCCAGACGAATCACCCCAGTTTTCCCGCCCAGCCCCAGCAGTCGTTGGCGTCCGGGACGTTCCGCCCCCGCGTCGTACCGAATCCGGACCCGGGATCGTCGAGCCTGGGCGAGGCGAGCGAGGAATTCGGTGAGGAATTGCCGCAGGGCCGCTTCCTGGACCGCGAACGCAGCTGGCTGGCGTTCAACGAGCGGGTGCTCGAGCTGGCCGAGGACCCGGCGACCCCGCTCCTCGAACGGGCTAACTTCCTGGCGATATTCGCCAGCAACCTGGACGAGTTCTTCATGGTCAGGGTCGCGGGCCTGAAGCGGCGTATCGCGACCGGTGTCGCGACCCGCTCGGCGTCCGGCGCCCAGCCGCGCGAGGTGCTGGACCTGATCCTGACCAGGTCGCGGGAGCTGATGGCCAGGCACGCGGCCTGCTTCCAGAACGACGTGGCGCCGCAGCTCGCGGACGAGGGCATCCACGTCATCCGCTGGCACGAGCTGACCGAGAAGGAGCAGGCGCGGCTGTTCACGCTGTTCCGGCAGCAGATCTTCCCGGTGCTGACCCCGCTGGCCGTCGACCCGGCGCACCCGTTCCCGTACATCTCGGGTCTGTCGCTGAATCTGGCGGTGGTGGTACGGAATCCGGTCTCGGGCAACGAGCACTTCGCGCGGGTGAAGGTGCCGCCGATCCTGTCGCGCTTCCTGGAGGCGGGCCCGCAGCGGTACGTGCCGCTGGAGGACGTGATCGCCGCGCACCTGGAGGAGCTGTTCCCCGGCATGGAGGTGCTCGACCACCACATGTTCCGGGTCACGCGCAACGAGGACCTGGAAGTGGAGGAGGACGACGGCGAGAACCTGCTCCAGGCGCTGGAGAAGGAACTCATGCGCCGGCGCTTCGGCCCGCCGGTCCGCCTGGAGGTCGAGGAGTCCATCGCCCCGCGCGTGCTCGACCTGCTGGTGCACGAGCTGAAGATGAAGCACAACGAGGTGTATCCGCTGCCGGGTCCGCTGGACCTGACCGGGCTGTTCGCCATCGCGGGCCTGGACCGCCCCGAGCTGAAGTACCAGAAGTTCGTGGCGGGCACCCACCGCGACCTGGCGGAGGTCGAGTCCGCATCGGCGCCCGACATCTTCGCGGCGCTGCGCCGCCGGGACGTGCTGCTGCACCACCCGTACGACTCCTTCTCCACCTCCGTGCAGGCGTTCCTCGACCAGGCCGCCGCCGACCCCGACGTCCTGGCGATCAAGCAGACGCTGTACCGGACGTCGGGCGACTCGCCGATCGTCGACGCGCTGATCGACGCGGCCGAGGCGGGCAAGCAGGTGCTGGTGCTGGTCGAGCTGAAGGCGCGCTTCGACGAGCAGGCCAACATCAAGTGGGCGCGCAAGCTGGAGGAGGCGGGCTGCCATGTCGTCTACGGCCTGGTCGGCCTCAAGACGCACTGCAAGCTGTCGCTGGTGGTCCGCCAGGAGGACGACACCCTGCGCCGCTACAGCCACGTCGGCACCGGCAACTACCACCCGAAGACGGCCCGGCTGTACGAGGACCTCGGTCTGCTGACGGCCGACCCGCAGGTGGGCGCGGATCTGTCGCACCTGTTCAACCGGCTGTCCGGCTACTCGCGCCGCGAGGTCTACAACCGGCTGCTGGTCGCGCCGCGCAGTCTGCGCGACGGCCTGATCTCCCGGATCATGGAGGAGATCGCGCACCAGCGCGCCGGGCGTCCCGCGTATGTCCGGCTGAAGGTGAACTCGATCGTCGACGAGCAGATCATCGACGCGCTCTACCGCGCCTCGCAGGCCGGGGTCCCGGTGGACATCTGGGTGCGCGGGATCTGCGCGGTACGGCCGGGCGTCGCCGGTCTGTCCGAGAACATCAAGGTCCGCAGCGTGCTCGGACGCTTCCTCGAACACTCGCGGGTGTTCGCGTTCGGCAACGGCGGCGAGACCGAAGTCTGGTTCGGCAGCGCCGACATGATGCACCGTAACCTCGACCGCCGCATCGAGGCGCTGGTCAGGGTCGCCGACCCGACCCACCGCGCCACCCTCAACCGCCTGCTGGAGGACGGGATGTCGGACACGACCTCCTCCTGGCACCTGGCGGCGGACGGTAATTGGACCCGGCACAGCACCGACCCGGACGGGAAGCCGCTGCGCAATGTCCAGGAGATGCTCATCGACGCCCGGAGGCGCCGGCGTGGCCCAGCAGCAGCTACCTGACAGCCCCCCGCTGACCCCCGCGGGGAGCGGCGACCCGGGCCCACCGGCCGCCGCCCCCGCACCGGGCGGCACGACGGGGACACGTACGACGCAAGCGCGTACACCGCAGTCGCGGACGGCCGCGGCGCCCACGGCCGACGCGGGCCCCACGCCCGCGGGCCCGCCCGGCGGTACGGCGGGCGGCACCCTCGCGCGCTATCTGCACGACCAGGCCACCGCCTTCCTGCGGGCCCTGAGCCTGCGGGGCGAGCACGAGGGCGACGCCGACGAACTGCTGCGGGCCAGCGCCCGGCGGATCGGCGGGGTCCTGCACATCTACGCGCCGCTGACCGACCCGGTGTGGGCAGAGTCGCTCCGCGCCGAACTGGGCTGGCTGGCCACCACCTTGGCCCGCGAGCCGCAGTACACCGCCCGGCTGGCGCGGCTGCTGGAGGCGCTGCGGCGGCTGTCGGCCGCCGCGGACCCGGACCCGGACGCCGGCGGCAAGGCCCCCGCGGACACCGGCGACGTCCCGGGGCCGCCCGCGCCCGCGGTCCCGCCGCCCCCGGCCGGGAGCGGTCCGCTGGCGCTGGGCGCCGCGCGCGCCGGGGCGCTCCTGGAGCGGCAGCTCACCCTGGCCCGTACCCGGGCGCACTCGGCGACGCTCCAGGCGATGGGCTCCTCGCGTTTCCACGCGCTCGCGGACAACATCGCCGTCCTGGCCTCCGAGGTGCCGCTGACCGCGGCGGCCGAGGGACCGGCCGCGACCGTACTGCCGCCGCTCGCCGCCCAGGCCGACCGGCGGCTGGCCGACGCGGCGGGCGCGCTGCCGCTGCTGCGCGCGGCGCACCCGTACAACGCGGAGGCCGTCCAGGCGGCGCTCGGCACCGAGCTGACGGCCGACCTCCAGGACTCGCCCTGGCACCAGGTGCGGGTGCTGCTGCGGCTGAGCCGTTACGCGGCCGAGGTCTGCCGGGGCATCGACCCGGACGGCGAGGCGGCGGCGCAGCGGCTGGCCGAGGCGGCCGTGCTGCTGGCCAGGCACCGCGAGGCGGCCGAGTGCGCGGCGGCCGTCGCGGCGGCGGCCCGCACCCCGCGCATAGCTCCGGCGACCGCGTACGCGCTGGGCGTGCTCCACGCCGACCAGCGGCACGAGGTGGAAGCCGCGCGCTTCGCCTTCTCGCGGCTGTGGCAGCCGGGCTCCGGCGCCTCTCGGCCCGGTCCGCCCGGTCCCGCAGCGAGTGCCGCGCCGGGGTCCGCACCGGGCCCTGGGCCGAATCCCGTACCGGGGGCGCGCACGGAATGAAACGCGCGGGCGACAAGAGCGGAACGACCGTACGGGCGGCGGGCGTCGTGCTGTGGCGCGTCTCGCCGTACCACGGCGGGATCGAACTGGCGCTGGTGCACCGGCCGCGTTACGACGACTGGAGCCTGCCGAAGGGCAAGCTGAAGCGCGGCGAGGAGTTCCCTGCCGCCGCGCTGCGCGAGACCCGTGAGGAGACCGGCCTGGGCTGCTCACTCGGCGCCCCGCTGCCGACGTCGCGCTATCTGGTGGACGGCCGCCCCAAGGAGGTCCGCTACTGGGCGGCCGAGGCGTGGGAGGGCTCTTTCGTCCCCAACGACGAGGTGGACCGGATGATCTGGCTGCCGCCCTCGGCTGCCCGCCGCAGGCTCACCCACGACCGCGACCGGCCCCTCGTGGACGCGCTGCTGCACGCGCTGGCGGGCTGACGGCGGTCGGCGGAGCCGTCCCACAACAGGCTCATCGGGCCGGCCGTACCGGCTCGCGGGGCCCGAGCGGGGGCACGAGCGGGCACCCGAGCGGGTGGACGGCCGGTGAACCGACGTACCACCGCGTGCCGATCGGCCCGCCCGGCGGCCGTAACCGGCCCGTGTCACCCCCGTGACCTGCCCGTGTTCCTTTGTGACACAACGACAGCCCCGGATACCACTTCGTCACCACGGCGCGCGTAACGCGCGTAGCGGCACCACCCTGATAGACGAGGTTCACCTGGCGTTCACTCCCTTCCGTCGGTCGCTTCACTTCATCTGCCTAATTTCGGGCTTACCGGTGAGCATCACGCGACGCCGGGTGGATGCAGAACCCATAACCCTCTGCTTCGCCGTCCACCGGCGGGCTTTTGGAAGGAACACACGAAGGTGAAGCTTCAGCGTAAGAACGGGCTGCGGGCCCTGACCGTCGGCGCGGTCGCGATTACCGGCGCGCTGGTCCTGAGCGCCTGTGGTTCGGACAACAACAACGACTCCACGTCCACGCCCAGCGGCAGCGCCTCGGCCAGCTCGTCCGACAGCAGCGCCAACGCGAGCGGCATCGCCTGTGAGAAGGGCCAGATCCTGGCCTCCGGCTCCAGTGCCCAGCAGAACGCGATCGAGTCGTGGGTCAAGGACTACCAGCAGGCCTGCTCGGGCGCGACGATCAACTACAAGACCTCGTCCTCCGGTGAGGGCATCGTCGACTTCAACCAGGGCACGGACGCCTTCGCGGGCTCCGACTCCCCGCTGAAGCCCGAAGAGGTCACCGCCTCGAAGAAGGTCTGCACCAACGGCCAGGGCATCAGCATCCCGATGGTCGGCGGCCCGATCGCCGTCGGTTACAACCTCTCCGGTGTGAGCAACCTGGTTCTGGACGCGCCCACCCTGGCGAAGATCTTCAACTCGAAGATCACCAACTGGAACGACGAAGCGATCAAGAAGCTCAACCCGGGCGTCACCCTGCCGAGCTCCAAGATCCAGACCGTGCACCGCCAGGACGAGTCCGGCACCACGGACAACCTGACCAAGTACCTGAAGGGCGCCGCTCCGGCCGACTGGCCGTACGAGCACGCGAAGGCGTGGATGGGCAAGGGCGGCCAGGCCGCCGCGAAGTCCGCCGGTGTCGCCGCGCTGGTCAAGCAGACCGAGGGCTCCATCGGTTACTTCGAGCTGTCCTACGCGACCGCCAGCACCATCCCGACGGTGAAGATCAACACCGGTGCCTCCGCGCCGGTCGAGGCCACCTCGCAGAACGCGTCGGCCGGTATCGCCTCCGCCAAGGTCGTCGGCACCGGTTCCGACCTGTCCCTGGACCTGGGCGCCGCGTACACCACCAAGGCGGACAACGCCTACCCGATCGTCCTGGTGACGTACGAGATCGCCTGCGACAAGGGCAACAAGGCCGACACCCTGCCGCTCACCAAGTCCTTCCTGACCTACATCGCCAGCGACGCCGGTCAGGCGAAGCTCTCGGCGGCCGGCTACGCCCCGCTGCCGACCGAGATCGCCACGAAGGTCCGCTCCACCATCACCGCCCTGTCCTAGTCGAGTCGGCGGGCCCCGCGGTCCTGGCGACCGCGGGGCCCGCCGTACATCCGGTGCACCGCCGCCGGGGGACCGAACGTCCCCCACCCAGACCGGAGAAATCCCTATGACCACCACCGCCCCTCCCCCTACCGCGCCACCGGTGGAGACGAAGACCGTCACCCGGCCCGGCGACCGGATCTTCGCGGGACTCTCCCGCGGGTCCGGCATCTTCCTCCTCGTCGTGATGGCGGCCATCGCCATCTTCCTGACGGTCCGCTCGGTGAGCGCGATCTCCAAGGACCACGGCAACTTCCTGACCACCTTCGAGTGGAACGCCAGCCTCAACCCGCCGGTGTTCGGCATCGCGGTACTGGCCTACGGCACGGTCGTCAGCTCGGTCATCGCGATGGTCATCGCGGTCCCGATCGCCGTCGGCATCGCCCTGTTCGTCACGCACTACGCACCGCGCCGCCTGGGCGGTCCGATCGCCTACGTGATCGACCTGCTCGCCGCGGTGCCCAGCATCATCTACGGCCTGTGGGGCGCGCTCTTCCTGGTGCCGCACCTCAAGGGCCTCAACCTCTGGCTGGACAAGTACTTCGGCTGGACCGTCATCTTCGAGAAGCAGGACCCGAACTCGGCCGCCCGGTCGCTGTTCACCGTCGGCATCCTGCTGGCGATCATGATCCTGCCGATCATCACCAACGTCAGCCGCGAAGTGATCCGCCAGGTGCCCAAGATGCACGAGGAGGCGGCGCTCGCGCTCGGCGCGACCCGCTGGGAAGTCATCCGCCTGTCGGTGCTGCCCTTCGCGCGCTCCGGCATCATCAGCGCCTCGATGCTGGGCTTGGGCCGCGCGCTCGGCGAGACCATGGCGGTGGCCACCGTGCTGTCCGCCTCGCCGCAACTGTCCGCGCACATCCTGGACCCGCTCGGCGGCACCTTCTCGCAGAACATCGTCGCCAAGTTCGGTGAGGCCGACGAGTTCGGCCGCGACGCGCTGATCGCCTCCGGCCTGGTGCTCTTCTTCATCACCCTGCTGGTCAACGGCGCGGCCCGACTGATCATCGCCCGCCGCAAGGAGTACTCGGGGGCCAACGCATGAGCGACCTGATCGTGGACGACAAGCCGCCGGCCCCGGCGGAGGCTCCCGCCACGCCGCCGCTGGCCTCCCGTCAGCTCCCCAAGTGGGCCCCGCTGGCCATCGCGGCCGGAGCCGTCGTCGTCGCCGGAGCGATCGGCGCGGGCTTCGGGCTCGACAGCAAGATCCAGTGGGGCCTGATCGCGCTGCTCCTCTTCGTCGCCGGTTCGTACGTCATCACCGCGCAGGTCGAGGGGCGCCGCCAGGCCAAGGACCGGGTGGCCACCAGCCTCGTCTGGTCCAGCTTCATCCTGGCCGTCATCCCGCTCTACTCGCTGGTCGAGACGACGATCAGCAAGGGCGTCAAGGTCCTCGACGTCAACTTCCTGACGCACTCGATGAACAACGTGCTGACCATCCAGCCCGGCGGCGGCGTCTACCACGCCATCATCGGCACCCTGGAGCAGGTCGGCATCGCCGCGGTCATCGCCGCGCCGCTGGGCATACTCACCGCGATCTACCTGGTCGAGTACGGCAAGGGCGCGCTCGCGAAGTGGGTCACCTTCTTCGTCGACGTCATGACCGGCATCCCGTCGATCGTGGCCGGTCTGTTCATCCTCTCGATGTGGTTCGTGCTGATCGGCAAGGCCCCCGCGACCGGTTTCGCCGGCTCGCTGGCCCTGGCCATCCTGATGATGCCGATCGTCGTCCGCTCCACCGAGGAAATGCTCAAGCTCATCCCGAACGAGCTGCGCGAGGCCTCCCTCGCCCTGGGCGTCCCGAAGTGGCGCACCATCGTCAAGGTCGTCATCCCCACCGCGATCGGCGGCATCACCACCGGCGTCATGCTCGCCATCGCCCGCATCGCGGGCGAGAGCGCGCCGATCGCCCTGCTGGTGTTCGGCAGCAACCTGATCAACACGGACCCCTTCAAGGACCCGCAGTCGTCGCTGCCGTTCTTCATCTACCAGCAGTACGGCAACGGCAACGAGCCGAGCTACGACCGCGCGTGGGCCGCGGCTCTGGTGCTCATCGCCTTCGTGATGATCCTCAACCTGGTGGCCCGCGGCATCGCCCGCTGGAAGGCCCCGAAGCATCGATGAGCGGCTCCGCCGCGTGGCAGGTCGCTGACGCGGCCGACATCAGACGACCTTGAGAAGAGAAGTGATCCCCATGGCCAAGCGAATCGACGTCAGCGGCCTCACCGCGTACTACAGCGCCTTCAAGGCCATCGAGGACATCTCGATGACCGTGGAGCCCCGCACCGTGACCGCCTTCATCGGCCCGTCCGGCTGCGGCAAGTCCACCTTCCTGCGCACCCTGAACCGCATGCACGAGGTCACCCCCGGCGGCCGCGTCGAGGGCAAGGTGCTGCTGGACGACGAGAACCTGTACGGGACGGGCGTCGACCCGGTGACCGTACGCCGCACGGTCGGCATGGTCTTCCAGCGGCCGAACCCGTTCCCCACCATGTCGATCTACGACAACGTGGCGGCCGGTCTCAAGCTCAACGGTGTCCGCAAGAAGGGCGAGCTGGACACCATCGTCGAGAAGTCCCTCAAGGGCGCCAACCTCTGGAACGAGGTCAAGGACCGGCTCAACAAGCCCGGTTCCGGCCTGTCCGGCGGCCAGCAGCAGCGGCTGTGCATCGCCCGCGCCATCGCGGTCGAGCCGCAGGTGCTGCTGATGGACGAGCCGTGCTCGGCGCTCGACCCGATCTCCACCCTGGCCATCGAGGACCTGATCGGTGAGCTGAAGACCCGCTTCACGATCGTGATCGTCACGCACAACATGCAGCAGGCCGCCCGTGTCTCCGACCGCACCGCGTTCTTCAACCTGGCCGCGGTCGGCCAGCCCGGCAAGCTCATAGAGATCGACGACACCGAGCGCATCTTCTCCAACCCGTCGGTCCAGGCCACCGAGGACTACATCTCGGGCCGCTTCGGGTGACAGGACCGCCGCGCGGTGCTGCATGGCGGTGCCACCGCAAGGCGCAGGCCCCGCTTCCCGGTGACGGGAAGCGGGGCCGAACCCATGTCAGGGGGCGTCGCCTTGATGCGCGCGACGGGTCAGCCGAAGATCAGCCGGGGTCGCGCGACGGGTGAGCCGGAGATCAGCCGGGGTCGCCCGACGGGTCAGCCGAAGATCAGCCGCACCAGGTAGAAGCCGATGGCGGCCACGAGACCGGCGGCGGGCATCGTGATGAACCATCCGGCCACGATGTTCTTGGCCACCCCCCAGCGCACCGCCTTGACCCGCTTGGTCGCACCGACGCCCATGATCGCGGAGGTGATGACGTGGGTCGTGGAGACCGGCGCCTGGAAGATGTACGAGGTCGCGTAGAGGATGCCCGCGGACGTCGTCTCGGCGGCGAAGCCCTGCGGCGGGTCGAGGTCGATGATGCGACGCCCCAGCGTCCGCATGATCCGCCAGCCGCCCGCGTACGTACCGAGCGACATCATCGCGGCGCACACGAACTTGACCCAGATCGGGATGCCGTACCCGTTGCTCGGGTCGTGGATGACCAGGGCGAGGACGACCACGCCCATCGTCTTCTGCGCGTCCTGGAGACCGTGGCCGAGCGCCATCGCCGCCGCCGAGACGGTCTGCGCGATACGGAAGCCGCGCTTGGCCTTGTGCGGATTGGCGCGGCGGAAGAACCAGAGGATCGCCAGCATCACGAGATAGCCGACGACCAGGCCGACCACGGGCGAGACGAACATCGGGACGATGACCTTGTCGACCACGCCCGACCAGTGCACGGTGACGCCGCCGGCCAGCGCGGCGCCGACCAGACCTCCGAACAGCGCGTGGCTGGAACTCGACGGCAGACCGAAGTACCAGGTGACCAGATTCCAGATGATCGCACCGGCGAGCGCGGCGAAGAGGATGCCCATGCCGTTGCGGCCGGTGGGGGTCTCGATCAGCCCCTTGCTGACGGTCTTGGCGACGCCGCTGCCCAGGAACGCGCCCGCGAGGTTCATCACGGCGGCCATGGCCAGCGCGGCCTTGGGGGTCAGCGCGCGGGTCGACACCGAGGTGGCGATGGCGTTCGCCGAGTCGTGGAACCCGTTGGTGTACGTGAAGAAGAGCGCGACCCCGATGGTCGCGACCAGAGCGAAGGTGTCCACGTAGGTCAGGACTCCTTGACCGCGATGGTCTCCACCGTGTTCGCCACGTGCTCGAAAGCGTCCGCGGCCTCTTCCAGTACGTCCACGATCTGCTTGAGCTTGAGCACCTCTATGGCGTCGTACTTGCCGTTGAACAGGTGCGCGAGCAGCTTGCGGTGGATCTGGTCGGCCTGGTTCTCCAGCCGGTTGACCTCGATCCAGTACTCGGTGAGGTTGGACATGGTGCGCAGGTTCGGCATGGCTCCCGCGGTCAGCTCGGCCGCCCGTGCCAGCACCTCGACCTGCTGCTCGACGCCCTTCGGCAGCTCCTCGACCTTGTAGAGGACGACCAGGTCAACGGCCTCCTCCATGTAGTCCATGATGTCGTCGAGCGACCCGGCGAGGGTGTAGATGTCCTCGCGGTCGAAGGGGGTGATGAAGGAGGAGTTGAGCTGGTGGAAGATCGCGTGGGTCGCGTCGTCCCCCGCGTGCTCCGCCGCCCGCATTCTCTCGGCGATCTCGGTCCGGGTAGCCGAATCGGCCCCGAGCAGTTCCATGAGGAGCTTCGAACCGGTGACGATGTTGTCCGCGGACGCGGCGAACATGTCGTAGAAGCTCGTCTCCCTGGGGGTCAGACGAAAGCGCACGTGAGGTCCTCGGTGTGCATCGGATTCGGTCTCGTTGATGCTAGGCGCATCATCCGGCCACGGCTAATGGGCGTCACCCAGTGTCGCCCATCCAGAAGTGTCCCCCTCACCGGGGATGCGTCGCACAAGGTGTCGATTCGGTACGATATACCCGGCAGGGGTATAACGGGACAGGAAGGGCGGGGTTGACGATGACGACGGAGGCCAGGGAACCGGCCGGGGTTGAGGCGGAGATCACGCCGGAACAGTCACCTCGGGACGCGGGGGCGGACACGGGTTCCGGCCCATCTTCGCGCCCCCAGGGGCCGCATGGATACAGCCATGACAAGGAGTCCCACCTCAAGCGGCTGCGCCGGATCGAGGGGCAGATCCGCGGCTTGCAGCGGATGGTCGAGGAGGACGTCTACTGCATCGACATCCTCACCCAGGTGTCGGCGAGCACGAAGGGCCTCCAGTCCTTCGCCCTCCAGCTCCTGGAGGAGCACCTGCGGCACTGCGTGGCCGCGGCGGCGGTCGGCGGCGGACCGGAGATCGACGAGAAGGTGGCGGAGGCGACGGCGGCCATAGCCCGGCTGCTGCGGACGTAGGCGGGGTCGGTTCTTCCGGGGGTTCCAGGGGGGTTCGGGGGTTCCAAGGGGTTCCAGGGGTTCCGGGAGCGGCTTTCCCGGTCGTTCCGGGGGGCGTACGGGCGGCGCGCCCCGGTGTCAGCCGGTTGCGCGGTCGGAGAGCGGGGCGCGCACCAGGAGCGCGGGCATCGACTCGCGGTCGCGCGCGACCCCCAGCACCTCGTCGATCCGGGCGAAGCTCAGCCGCTCCTCGTCGGCGGTGGACGCGGCGATCATCAGCTCACCGCAGAGTTCGATCTCCGCGAGGGCCACCGGATCGTCCTGGACGACCAGCATTCCGGGCGACGGCGCCATACGCGCACCACCTCCTCGTCCACGAGTGCCTGGCTCTTGGCTGTCTGCCACTGCCTCAAGCCAGGGTAGGGACCGGCACCCGGTCCGCGCATGGCACGGATGGACCATTTCGACAACGCCCTTTCCGGTGAGGGCCGTTACCGCGAAGACCCCTTACCCCTGCTGGGAAGAAACGATCTTGCCCGTCCAGATGTCGGCAGCTCGGGGCATGGTGACGGGGACGGCGCGGCCGAAATCGTCGAAGCGAGTGGTAGAGACCACGGTGACGTCGGGCGCGGCGGCGGTCGTCGTACGGCCGCTAGCACCGGTCGTCGTACGGGGGGTGTCGGGGCCGCCCTTGGCGTTCTCGCCGGTCTGCTTGTCGTTCTGTCCGGCCTGCTTGTCGTCCTTCTTGCCGATCTTCTTGTCCTTCTGGTCGTCCGAGCTGAAGGTGAACCGCTGGCTCACCTGGCGCAGCCGCCCCGCCTCGTCCAGCCACGCGTCGAAGGGCACCCGGGTGACCGTGAACCCCTTGGCCGCCGCCTGCAAGGGCCCGCGTACGCCGGGCGCGGCGGCCTTCGCCGCGCGCCCGATGTCGGCGGTCCCCCGGTAGTGCCACACCTTCGTACCGCGCAGGGTCTCGACGCCGACCAGTTCGACGTCCTGGGCGCCGCGCAGCAGTTCGGCGGCGGCCAGCGGCTCGGTGGCGCCGCCGGTCACCAGATTGCCGTCCGGCAGCCGGTCGGTGTCGACGCGTACCCACTTCCCCTCGGGCACGCCCTCGCCGCGGTCCTTCATGTAGAGGGCGCCCGGCGTGAGCAGTTCGATGATCGGCTTGTGCTCCTCGGCGCCCGCCGCGTCCCTGGGCAGCAGCAGCCGCAGTTCGCCCTGCCGCTTCACGTAGTCGAATCCGCCGGTGCCGGTGATGGTCAGCCAGGTGCCGCCACTGGCCATCCGCATCGAGGTGTCCACGTGCGAGCTGCCCGCCCGTACGAGGACGTCCGCGGCGCCGCGCACCGCCTGCGCCGGGTCGTGCCCCTTGGCGTCTTTGCCGCTCTCGGCCGCCGCGCCCTGCCCGACGCAGCCGGTGAGCAGGGCGGCCCCGCAGGCGCAGCCGAGCGCCGCGGCCATGGCGGCCTTCGTACGTCCTCGGCGCCGCCGTACTGCCGTCGCGCGCCGTACCGTCGCTACCCCCGGGGCCATCGCCGCCACCATCCCTGAGCCATTCCTGGAGCATTCCTGGACCGGCCTCGACCGGCCGGGGCCTTATGGCGTCTAACGACTGTCGGAAGTGCCCCGTCACGCCCGCTACGGTGGTCTCGTGCTCAACTTGCGTGCCGAGCAGGATTCCGCCAGGGCCTCCGTCACAGCTTCAGCCGGAACTCCATCGGGAACTCCGGCCGACGCTCCGGACGGTGGCCACCGGACGTCGATCGTCGAGCGCGGCTCCTTCGCCGTCGCCCGCTGCTCGTGTGGCTGGAAGGGTCCGGCCCGGCGGGCCAGGGACCGTGCGAGACGCGATGCGGAGGAGCACATCTCCGGCTGACGCGCGCCGCGTTCCCGCTCTTCGCGCCGGTCGCGCCCGGCTGTACTGCGCTCACCCGGCCGTACTGTGCTCACCCCGCCGTACCGTTCCCGCCCCGCTGTAGTCTTCTCGCCCCGCGCCTCGCGCTCCGCAACCGGGCTCATGATTCGCACGTCTACGGATAGGCGAAGGCGGTGGGGCAAGTGAGTCGTGTGGAGCCTGCGGTCCTGACGGACCCGGAGGACCGAAGTGACCGGGGTGACCGTATGGACAAGGGCGACCGGGTCGAGCGCAGGACCGCGCTCAAGGCGGGCGGGGCCGTACTGGCCGCCGCCTGGCTGACCGGCTGCGGACCCGACAGCGGCGACGACGCCAAGGGCGGTACGTCCGCGCCCCCGTCGTCCTCCGGCGGTTCCGCCACGCCGACCGCGGCCACCACCGCGCCCCCTGTCAAGCCCGACTGGCCGGCCCTCGCCACGTCCCTGGACGGCGGCCTCGTACGCCCGGACGACAGCGCGTACGCCGCCGACCGGATCCTGTACAACACCCGCTTCGACGGCCTGCGTCCGGCGGGCATCGCGTACGTCACCGGCACCTCCGACATCCGCGCGTGCCTCGACTTCGCCCGCCGCACCGCCACCCCGCTGGCCATCCGCAGCGGCGGCCACTCCTACGCGGGCTGGTCGAGCGGCGACGGCCGCCTGGTCATCGACGTCTCCCGGCTCAACTCGATCCGCCTCGACGGCACCACCGCCACGGTCGGCGCGGGCGCCAAGCTCATCGACGTCTACTCCGCCCTCGGCAAGCGGGGCCGGACGATCCCGGCCGGGTCCTGCCCGACCGTCGGCGTCTCAGGACTCGCGCTCGGCGGCGGCCACGGCGTCATGAGCCGCTCCATGGGCCTGACCTGCGACAGCCTCGTCGGCGCCACCATCGTGACCGCCGACGGCCGGGTCCTCGACTGCTCCGCCGACTCGCAGCCCGAGCTGTTCTGGGCGCTGCGCGGCGCGGGCAACGGCCAGTTCGGCGTCGTCACATCACTGCGCTTCGCCACCCACCCGATGCCCGACGGCGTCGTCACCGGCTACCTCACCTGGCCGTGGAGCCGGGCCGCCGCCGTGATCCGCGCCTGGCAGCGCTGGGGCCCCGACCAGCCGGACCACATCTGGTCCGCCCTGCACCTCGACTGCGACGCCGGCGGCTCCCCCACCGTGGCCGTCCCGATGCTCTCCACCGGCTCCCGCGACGACCTCGCCGCCGCCACCGACCGGCTCGCCGCCGGCATCGGCGCCGACGCCAGCACCGTCTCGCTGCGCCCGCACAGCTACCTCGACGCGACCTTCTCGTACGCGGGCTGCTCCGGTCTGTCCGCCGCCCAGTGCCGTCTGACCCCCGCCGGGCACCTGCACCGCGAGACCTACACCGCGCGCTCCGACTTCTACGACAAGGACCTGCCGGACGCGGGCATCTCCACGCTGCTCTCGGCCGTCGAGCGGCTCTCCGCCCAGTCCGGCGACGGCGCCGGCAGCATCGCCCTCACCGCCCTCGGCGGCGCGGTCAACCGCCCGTCCCCCACGGACACCGCCTTCTGCCACCGCACCTCACGCGTCCTCACCCAATACCTGGCCTCGGACGCCCTCTCCACCACCGGCTGGCTCGACACCACCCACAAGGCCATGTCCCCCTACGCCTCGGGCGCCGCGTACCAGAACTACGCCGACCCCACCCTCCCCACCTGGCGCACCGCCTACTACGGCCCCAACGCCCCCCGCCTCACCACCCTCAAATCCCACCTCGACCCCCACCGCCTCTTCACCTTCCCCCAGGCCCTCTAGCCCCCGGAGGAAACCCGAGCAAAGGTGAAGCGACCCACCGCGATTCAGCGGTTGACAGCCTGAATCTCCTGCACGGTGACGTCCTGCTGGAACTCGGAGAATCCCGCGTCCATCGGCGTACCGTTGGGCTGCGAATTCGCGGTCGGTGTCCACCACACGCGCCACGTCATGTCCGCCGTGAACGGATACGTCCCCGCGCTCGCCTTCAGGTATGTGACGTTGCATCCGGCCCCCGCCGAGTTCAACGCCGCCGCCCCGCCGAGGTCGTACTCACAACTCCCCGGCCGCGCGTACTGCGTCCCCGCCTGCACCCTCAGGCTCTGCGGCACCGCCGTCACCGTCGCCGCGAGCACCTGCCCATTCGGCTCCGTGAGCTGCGCCGTCACCGACACCTGCGCGTTCGCCCGCTGGAACTTCACATACGTCGGCAGATTGACCTTCTGATTCTCCGGCGCCGGACTGAGGTCAACACCCTTGGACGGCAGCTTCATCTGCCCGTACGCGGCGTCGGCCAACATCTTCGGGGTGATCTGTCCGGCTGGCGGGTCGGCGGGCGGCCGCCAGAAGTACCCGTCGTCATAGGGGCAGAAGCCATGGTTCGGCTGGTTCAACTGTACTTCGTCCCAGGTAAGGACCCACCAATTACCGTCCTTGCCCTCGTTGTACTTGTACCCGTCCATTTCGTTGTTCTGATCGTTGTAGAAGTTGTAGGTCGTGCCCGACCCGTCGTGACCGGCCTTGTAGAACCGCGCCATGATCTCCGCCTTCATCTGCGCCGGAGTCATGGCCGTGTACCAGCACACCGGCGGCGAGAAGTTGGCATTGGACGACCTCACCGGCTGCGGATTGTCCCCGTCCCCCGTCCCGCGGTGGACGTAGTCCACATGCGCGGTATAGGTGGTCCCGTCCCCGGTGGTAGTAGTGGTTCCAGAGCCTTTGCCTGATTTGCCGTTACCTGCTGAAGCAGTGGTGACGCCCGCAGTCAGCACGGCAGTGCACGTCAGGAGAACCACGCCGCCTCGTACGAGTGTGTGCATCAAGCTACCTGGCACTGCTTCGCCCCCTGAACCCAGGTGTGGTCAAATACGGTCCATTCACCCGAAGGACTCTTGGTCATGAGCAGCGTCCACAAGCGGAAGTCCGAGAGGGACGGCGTCGTGACCGTGACCTTTCCGGTCTTGGAGTCCTTGGCGTAAGCCTTTCGCTGGTCTTCGCAGTACTGCACCGAGACGTTGCCGGTCCCGCCCTGAAGCGTCTTCACCACGGCGTTGTAGTACGGGTAGTCACCTGTGATGACACTTCCGTCCTTGCCCTGCGAGATGATCGAGTCCGCGAAGGTCGCGCCGTGGGCACCCGTCCAGAAGCGCTTGAAGTTCGGCGTCTCCTTTGTGTAAACCTTCGCCTCGAACTCAAGGATTGAGAGCGCCGCGTATTTCGCACTCGACAGAATCGCCTGCTTCTTCGGGTCACTGCTGTCGAAGCCCTTGAAGTCGGTGGTGATGCCCGACGGCAGATCGAACTTCGGAGCGTTCGGCCCCGCCGCCTGCGTAGGCGAAGCCGTCGTCGCCGTAGGCGCCGCCGTCGTCACCGTCCCCGACGGCTGAATCTTGTCCGAGCTGTCCGACCCACCCCCACCGCAAGCGGTCAGCAGCAGGCCCGCCGACGCTGCGAGGGCGACGGCGATGGGCAGGGATGAGCGGGTCACGATGAGATCCCCCGTGAGTCGTCCAGTTACCGAGTCAGTTGCGCGTAGCCCTTGACATTACCGGCGCGCGTCGTGGGGCTGTAGGGCCCTCCCGTGATCGGTACCGGTTCGCAGCACACTTCACACACCCTTCACTCCCGGAATCGCGCCCACCCCAGGGGCCCCACTTGTCACGTCGATCACCGTACGTATAGCGTCGATCACTCGAACACCAGAGCTTCGGGCGGGGCGGGGAGGGTGGGTTCGATGGGGGACGCGCGGGCGGGGAAGTTCCCGCTGCTCGGATTCGACCCGACGCCGGGGGACGTGGACAGGACGCGCGCCCTGGCGCGCCAACTGGGCGATCTGCACGGAGAGTTGACGGCGACCGTCACCGAGCTGGACCGGCTCGACTGCGGCTACTGGAAGGGCGAGGCCGCCACGGCCTTCGTCTCCCACATCGACAGCGACGTCGCGCCCCTGATCAAGAAGGCGCACGACTCCTTCGGCCGCGCCTCCAGCGCCCTGTCCCGCTGGGCCGACCAACTCCACGGCTTCCAGGCCGAGGCCGACGCCCTCGAAAAGGAAGCCGCCACCAAACAGGGCTCCCTCGACCACGCGAAGTCCGCCGCCGACCCGCCCCACCCCCCAGGCGACCGGCCCGCCTTCGTCACCCCCGCCCAACTCGGCAAGGACGCCAAAGCCCAACAAGCCGTCACCGACGCCACCAACGCCCTCGACGGCGTACGCCACCGCGCCGAAGAACTCCACAACCGCTTCACCACCGCCGCCACCTCCATCAGCCACGACCTCGACAAGGCCGGCGACATCGCCCCGGACAAACCGGGCCTGTTCAGCCGCCTGGCCCACGGCGTCGAGGACGCCTGGAACGACACCGTCCAGTGGGTCAACGACAACGCCGACATCATCAAACTCATCGGCGACCTGCTCAGCGACCTCAGCGGCATCCTCGGAATGCTGGCGATCCTGACGCTGCCCTTCGAGCCCATCGGCGCGATCTTCGCCGGGCTGGCGGTGGCCACGAGCGCCTTGGCTCTGGCCACACACTTGATCGCCAAATTGGCTGGTGCGGACGTGAGTTGGCTGAGTATCGGCTTCGACGCGCTCGGCTCCCTTCCGGGACTCACCGCGTTCACCAAGGGCGCGTCGACGGCCGTGAAGGGGGTGACAGCCGCGGAACGGGCAGTTCAGCTCGGCAGGGCCTACAAGGTGGGTTCGGCGATCACGAAGGGCGCCACGGAGGGGATCAACTGGGTGGGGAAGGCGGACGAAGTCGTCTCCGGAGGCGTCAAGTTCAAGAACATCGCCCTGTGGGGGAAGAAGAGCGTGGAGGGGATCAGCGCGACCGGGATGAAGGGGCGCCTGGCCATGGTGGCGGAGAACAACATCGCCAAGGGCCAGCTCATCGGTACGAAGGGATGGAACCTCATCGCCAAGGAGAGCCGACTCGCCGTCGATCCGTTGACCGGCCTCGGCCGCAACATCGACGCCGGGCTCAAGCTCGCGCCGAAGGTGTGGTCCATACCGCAGCACATCGGCGAGGCTGTACACCTGGGGGACCGCTTTCATCAGTCCGCGAGCGACCACTGAGGTTGGGCACAGGGAATGACATGGCAGCCGGCGCCCGGTGAGGTGCTCCAGATCCGATGGCCGATCGAATTCGCGACGGGTGTGTCCCGCCTCGTGGAGGGGCGACGGTCGTTTCGCGGCACTGACAGGCGCGACATCGAAGCGGAGTTGCAGGCCGACGAGGCCTGGCCGGCGCGGCCGGAGTTCGCGGTGCTCGACGCCTCGGAGCAGCGCGAGCAGCGCGCGGTGAACGGAATGCTGCGGTGGGTTCCCGCGGTGGTCGGAGCGATCGTCAATCTGGGCGGGCCGTCGGGGGTGGGCGGTGGGCGCGAACCGCAGGGGCCGCGCGAATCGCAGGACCCGGAGAACGAGGTCGAGGACTTCCCCGTCATGTGGGCCGAGCGTGGCGCGCTCGCACGGAACGTGCCATGGGAGCTGGACCCCGACCGGGTGCCGCGCCGCGCGGGCGTGGCCCTCCTCGCCACGGACCTCGCGGTCACCGACCGGAGCGTGTACGTCGTCGGTTACGGGCCGAAGAGCCCGGACGAGGCCGAAGTCCTCTGGTCGACGCCGCGTTCCACGATCACGCACGCCGAGGTCATGTCGTACTCGGGCGCCCATCCCGATCTGCGTCTCACGTTCACCGACGGTTCGTGGATACGGCTGAACGCGAAGGCCACGAGCCAGGCCAAGCTCCTGGTGAACGCCGTCAACGGCGCCTCGCGTGTCATCACCGAGACCGATCTCACCGACGGCCAGCGCGCACAGGTGTCCGAGACCGCCAAGCGCTTCAAGGTCGACGCCGGCCTTCCCCGGGTCTTCACCCGGCTGCCGAGCGGTCTCGTCCAGGCGGAGCTGTGGCGTTCTTCACACCGGACGGGGCAGTCCGTCTCGGTGTGCATGACCGACGACGGCTCCCCGGCCGCTCCTCACCCCGACGACATGTGACGACGTGCCATAGCCGCGTGAGGGAGCGTCAGGCGGCGAGGTCCTTGTCGTGGGCGCTTTGGTGGGGGTAGTGCTGGCCGCGGCGCGGGGGTGCGGGGGTGGTGGCGAGGCGGTGGCGGGAGTGGATGAGGGAGGCCGCGCGGGAGTGGGAGACCGCGGTGGTGAGTGAGGTGAGGAGGGCCAGGGCGAGGGGAGCGAGGAGGAGGGCCGTGGCGGCGCCGAGGGCGAAGCCGCCGATGACGTCCGTGGGGTAATGGACACCCATGTAGACGCGGCAGAAGCCCTCGCCGAGGGCGAGCAGTATGGCGACGGTGCCGACCTTGCGGCTGACCATGAAGAGGGCGACGGCCATGGCGGCGGTCAGCGTGGCGTGGTCGCTCACGAAGGAGTAGTCGGTCTTGCCGTGGACCAGGACGTCGATGCCGTCGTGGTCCACGAAGGGTCTTGGCCGCTGGACCAGGGCGCGGATCGGGATGTTGAGCAGCAGGGCGATGCCGGCGGCGAGGCCGGACCACAGCACACCGGCGACGGCGGCCGGGGCGTCCGGGACCGGGGCGCGGCGGGCGACGCGCCACCAGCACAGGGCGGCCAGCAGTACGGTGAGGCCGATCAGCCCGTACTCGCCGATGAACTCCACGGCCCGGTCAACACCGCGCGGGGCGTGCTTGGCCAGGTCGTTGATGTCGCGGAGCAGGCTGATGTCGGGGTTCACGCTGTCATTGGCGACCGCTGCCATGGGTGGTGCCCCTTACCTAGCAACTCACTGACTGTGCCTGTACGGCTCGGCTCGTCTGCAACCCCCGTCGCTTGCGTCCCGCGCCATTCTCCCCCGTACAACGACCGACACGCTACGTAGCGTTCCGGTCTTCGCCAGAAGATCACCATGCCGTTATCCAAGGGTGACCGGAGAGGACGATCTGGCCCATTTGCGGCCCGGCGCACAGGCCAGAGCCTTACGCAGAGCTGACACGAAAGCCGCGTCGGGCGGCGGGGACTTACAGAGCCGTCGGCAGCGCCGCCGCACCGTCGCGCGTGACGCGGGTCGCCCCGATGTAGTCCGCCGAGCCGATCGGGTCGAAGCGGATCTTGGCCCCGGTGTGCGGCGCGTCGATCATGTAGCCGCCGCCGACGTAGATCCCGACGTGGTGGATGGTGCGCGGGTCGGTCAGGTCGGTGGCGAAGAAGACGAGGTCGCCGGGGAGGAGTTCGGCCCGCGACGGGTGTGCCCCGGCGTTCCACTGGTCGTTGGCCACGCGCGGCAGTTCGATCCCCACCGAGTGGTACGCGGCCTGCGTCAGCCCGGAGCAGTCGAACCGCCCGCCCTGCGCCGCCGTACCCTCGCCGCCCCACAGATAGTCGGTGCCGAGCCGCTGCTGCGCGTAGTAGATCGCCCCGGCCGCCTGCTGCGACGGCGCGACCCGGCCGACCGGCGCGGCGAAGCTCTTCGACAGGCTGGTGATGATCTTCACGTAGTTCTGGGTCTCCGCGTACGGCGGGACACCGCCCGCCGTTATCACCGCGTACGCGCCCGCGTTGTACGACGCCAGCATGTTCGCCGTCCGGTCGCCCGGCACGTTCTTCACGTACGACGCCAACTCGCAGTCGTACGAGGCGGCCGACGGGATCGCGTCCTCCGGGTCCCAGACGTCCGCCTTGCCGTCACCGTTGGCGTCGATGCCGTGGGTGGCCCAGGTGCCCGGAATGAACTGCGCGATGCCCTGCGCGGCGGCCGGACTCTGCGCCCGCGGGTTCCATCCGCTCTCCTGGTAGAGCTGCGCCGCCAGCAGTGCCGGGTTGAGCGCGGGGCAGAGATTGCCCCACTTCTGGACGAGCGACTGATATATGGCCGGAACCGATCCCTTGGCGAGCGTCACCGTCCCGCCGCCGCCACCGCCCGCGAGCCCGGCCGCGGCCGAGTACGTGCCCACCACGAGCAGCGCGAGGAACGAAAAGCACAGGCCACAGCCGATAATGACGGGGAGCCAGATCTTCCGCGCCACAGGGCGACCCTTCCTCTCGGTTCCCGAACACGCACTCGTACGGTCTCGTACGTTCCTATCGTTGCCCTACGGTGACGCTCGTGATACACAGAGTAGTCGTCTACGTCCTATCGAACACCGGTCCGCGCACTATTTTGACGGCTACGGGCCGGATCACACGGACGATCCGCCGAGAAAGTCGTTGAGTCGACATGCAACAGCGTCATCCTCGGCCAAGATAGACCCTGGACCCTTGCGCCCCGGCGAGGGAGCCAACTGATCGAGCGGGGTGGTGAGTTACATGTTCGTGGCAGCCGCTAAGGGCGACATCAACACCATCATCGGTGGCATCGCACCGGACTGGGGACCCTTCGGGTCCCTCGGCAATGAAGCACGCGTGATGATCGAAGTGGTCATGGCGGTGGCGATCCTGCTGTGCCTGGCCATCGCGATCTGGGGCGCGGCGAAACAGAGGATCGGCGCGACCGCGCTGCGCGACACCTTCAGCGCGGAGCAGGGCAAGGGATTGATCATCGCCGGGCTGACCGGCGTGTTCATCATCGGATCACTCGGCACGCTGTTCACCATCGTGTACGGGATGGCCGTCTAGACCCGAGACCCGAGACCCGCTGGAAACAGCCGCCCGTCCCACTTCGTGTCCGCTTCTCCGTCGACGTCCCTGGAGCCCGTCCCAGGCTCCACCTTCCCACCTGAGGCTGCGTGCTGATGCCCACTCAACCAAGCAGCGGTGCCGTCCGTGCCACACGCCGCTCCGGCGTGCCCGCGGCGCGGGCGCCCCAGGGGGCGAAGGCACGATGAGCCTCGGCCAGGACGGACCCCCGACCAGGACCCGGATGCCGGAGGGCCACGGCGGCCACGGGGGCGGTGGCCGCCGCCCCCAGCCCCGGCGCGCCCTGGTCACCGTCGTCAGCATCGTCGCCCTCCTCGTCGCGGCCCTGGCCTTCGCCAACCGCGGCTCCCACCCGTCCTCCTCCGGCTCCGCCGACAACGGCACGGCGGCCGGTTCCGGCGCCACCGCCGGCTCCAGCGGCGGTGGCGGTGGCGGTGGCAAGACCGGCACGGACGCCCCTACCGCCCCCTCCGGCCAGAAGCCGGTCACCGGCAAGAGCGGCGGCATCCCCTCCGGCTTCGCGCACAGCGGGGAGGGAGCGCAGTCGGCGGCGGCGAACTACGCCGTCTTCCTCGGAGGCGACGGCATGTACTCCGCCGCCCGCCGCCACGAGATCGTCGACACCGTGTACGCGGCCGACGCCGCCGCGAAGGTGCAGAGCGATCTCGACAAGGCTTACTCCGACGCGGCCTTCCTCCAGCGGATAGGGCTCAAGCCCGACGGCACGGCACCGACCGGGATGACGTTCATCTCCCGGGTCAACCCGGTCGGCGCCAAGGCGGAGAAGATCAGCGGGGACACGGCCACCGTGAGCGTCTGGTTTTCGTCGCTGTTCGGTCTGGCAGGCGAGGGGTCCACCAACCCGGTCGCCGAGAGCTGGTACACGAACACGTTCGAGCTGAAGTGGGTCGGCAACGACTGGAAGATCGTCTCCTTCCAGCAGAAGGACGGCCCCACTCCGGTAGGACGTGACCAGGCCGCCTCGTCGGCCCAGGACATGACCAACGCAGTGAACGGGTTCGGAGGCTTCACCTATGCCCGGTAGTCGTCGTGTCCTGACCCTGGCCGCCGTTCTGGGCAGTGTTCAGGTCTCCGCGGTGCTGCTCGCCACGCGCGCGCTGGCCGATCCCTCGCCCAGGGCCACGGCCCCGGGCTCGGGTACGGCGACCAAAGACCCCTGCGCGCTCATCCGCGGCCCGGCCAAGTCGTACTGCGAGAACGGCGCGCCCTCCACCTCCACCAAGGGCGGGACCGACTCCAGCACCACGCTCGACCCGCTCACGTCCCTCGGGCGGGGCTGCGCCGACGCCGCCGCGTGGACGATCGACAAGCTGTCCCAGGCGGTGACGAAGACGACGCAGGTCGACTTCACGAACACCGCGTTTCTGCGGCAGTACGCGGTGGTGTTCGCGGCGTCGACGATTCTGACGCTGGTGCTGTGGCTGCTGGCGGTGGCCAAGCGGGCGGTGCGCGGGGTGCCGTTGACGGAGGCGCTGACGGAGGCCGTCGGGTTTCTGTGGCTGACGGTCCTGGCGTCGGCGTTCACACCGCTGGTGTTGTACACGGTGGTGACGGCGACGGACGCGGTCACGGAGGTGATCTCGTCGGGGACGTCGTCGAACACGGATGTGTTCTTCGGGTCGTTCTCGGGGGCGCTGACGAAGGGCAAGGACATCGGCGGCGGCCCGATCATGCTGATCGTGGTGTCGATGGTGTCGATCCTGGCCGCCGGTGTGCTCTGGCTCGAACTGGTGATCAGGGCGGCCCTGCTGTACGTGGGGGCGCTGCTGGGCACCGCGGTGTACGCGGGCCTGGTGGACAAGAACATGTGGGGCCACGTGCGCCGCTGGGCCGGGATCATGATCGCGGTGATCCTGGTGAAGCCGGTGATCGTGATCGTGCTGGGTCTGGCCGGGGCGCTGTCGTCGTCCAAGGACGGGCCTGACGCGTTCTCAGCGGTGGTGTCCGGCCTGTCGATCATCCTGCTGGCGATCTTCGCGAGCGCGATGATCTACCGCTTCGTGCCCGGCTTCGGCGACGACGTGGTGAATCTGCGGAACAACCGCAAGGCCAGCGGCCAGAGCCAGGCAGCCGCGGTGATCTCGTCGCCCGCGGCGCTGGTGCGGCAGGGCATCAACACGCACAGCGCGCGCGGCGGCCCGCAGGAGCAGGCGCAGGGCGGCGGCTCGCAGCCGTCGAACCCGGTGGCAGGCGGGGTGGCCGCGCACAGCAGCCGTACCGGCAATCCGGGACCGTCCGGCGGGAGCGGCGGCTCCGGCGGTGGCTCACGTACCGGTGGCAACGGCTTCGGGGGCGGAAACTTCGGCTCGAACTTCGGCAGAGGCTCGGGCTCAGGATCGAACAACGGCAATTCGCAGGGAGGTGATCGCCGGTGACGACCCAGCCCTTCACCCAGCCGCGCCGTACGTATCTGATCGGCAAGGCCCGGCCCAACGCGATCGTGGGCAAGAACCGGGAGACCGGCGAGATCGCGCTGATCGTGGCCGGAGCGGGCCTCGGCATGCTGTGCGGCCTGCTGGTCCCGGTGCTGCTTCTGCGCATCGTCGGCCTGGTCGGCTGGCCGATGCTGGCCCTGGCCGCGGTGTACATGCCGTACCGGCGGCGCACGTTCTACCGCTGGTTCGAGATCAACCGCACCTTCCGCCGTACGCTGCGGGTCTCTCCCACCTACCGGTCGGGGATCGAGGAGGCCGGGATCGGGCTCGACGGGCGCGAGGTCGAGGTCGGGCCGCCGCCGGGGATCGGGCGGATCAGTTGGCTGGCGGCGCCGTTCGGGCCCGACGAGATCGCGGTGCTGCTGCACGTCGACCGGCGTACGGTGACGGCCGCCATCGAGATCGAGGGACCCGGCGTCGGGCTGCGCGACAGCGAGGACCAGGAAGCCCTGGTCGAGCGGTTCGGCACCCTGCTGAAGCATGTGGCCAACGGCGACGGCTTCGTGACCCGGCTTCAGATGCTCGCCCGCACCCTGCCCGCCGACCCTGACGCCCACGCCAAGGACGTCGCCCAGCGCGGCGACCCGGCAGCAGAGAACTGGCTCAAGGACTCCTACGACCAGCTCCAGTCCATGGTGTCGACCTCCTCCGAGCAGCACCGCGCGTATCTGGTGGCGTGCATGCACTTCACGCGCGAACTGGCCGCCGAGGGCAACGCGATGGCACGCGCCACCTCGGGCCGCGGCGTGAAGGTCGACAAGGACGCGGGACTCGCCGCGGTGATGGCCCGTGAGCTGAACGACATCTGCGCCCGTCTCGCCGAGGCCGACATCCGCGTCAGGCAGCCGCTGGGCCAGGCCAGGCTGTCGTCGCTGGTGCACTCGATGTACGACCCGGACCACCCCATCGACCACATCCAGGCGATGACCCGCCGCAACGCCTGGCCGGCCGAGCTGGACGCGACCGAGCCGACGTACTTGCAGGCCAAGACCCGTGAGTCGTCGACCCGCGCGCCCTGGAACCACTCCACCGCGTGGGTCAAGGAGTGGCCCATGACGCCGGTCGGGGTGAACTTCCTGGCGCCGCTGCTGGTGCACACCCCCGATGTGATCCGTACGGTCGCGGTCACCATGGACCTCGAACCCACCGATGTGGCCATCGAGCGGATGCTGACCGAGAAGACCAACGACGACGCCGACGCCAGCCGCGCCGCGAAGATGAACCGGGTCGTGGACCCGCGCGACGTCGCCCACCACGGGCGGATCGACCAGCGCGGCGAGGACCTGGCGAGCGGCGCCGCCGGCGTCAACCTCGTCGGCTACATCACGGTGTCCTCGCGCTCCCCGGAAGCGCTGGCGCGCGACAAGCGCACCATTCGCGCTTCCGCCGGTAAGTCGTATTTGAAGCTTGAGTGGTGCGATCGTGAGCACCACCGGGCATTCGTTAATACGTTGCCGTTCGCGACCGGCATCCGCCGCTAGTCCGCCCGTACGAGGAGGCCACCGCCATGCCCATGCTGGACCCTCTTGCGGCGCTCACGGACGCCTTCACGAGCTTCCTGTTCGGCCGGGTCGAGTCGACGCGGCTGCCGGTGCGCACCTCCACCGGCCAGGCCCAGGCGGTGTACCTGCCCACCGCCGCCCCCGGCCTCGGCGACTCCGGCGTCATCATCGGCCGCGAGGTGTACTCGGGCAAGGGCTACATCTACGACCCCTTCCAGCTCTACGGCCAGCAACTGCCCGCCCCGCACTGGCTGGTCCTCGGCGAGTCCGGCAACGGCAAGTCGGCGCTGGAGAAGACCTACGTGCTGCGCCAGCTCCGCTTCCGCGACCGGCAGGTCGTGGTGCTCGACGCGCAGGGCGAGGACGGCGTCGGCGAGTGGAACCTCATCGCGAAGTCGCTGGGATTAACTCCCATCCGGCTGGACCCGATGGCCGCGCTGGACGGCGGCATCAAGCTCAATCCCCTGGACCCGGCGATCACCCTCACCGGTCAGCTCGCGCTGCTCCGGACGATCATCGAGGTCGCGATGGGCCGCGGTCTCGACGAGCGGTCCGGCTTCGCGCTGAAGGTCGCGCACGCCTATGTGATCGAGACGATCACCGACCGGCAGCCGATCCTCACCGACATCGTGGAACGGCTGCGGCACCCGCTAGAAGAGTCGGCGGAGGCCATGAACGTCGACCTGGACGACGTCCGCGCCTGGGGCCTGGACGTGGCCCTGGTGCTCGACCGGCTGGTCGACGGTGACCTGCGGGGCATGTTCGACGGGCCCACGACCGTCGGCATCGACCTGGACGCGCCGCTGATCGTCTTCGACCTCTCCCACATCGACCGCAACTCGATCGCGATGCCGATCCTGATGGCGATCGTCGGTGTGTGGCTGGAGCACACCTGGATCAGGCCCGACCGGAAGAAACGCATCTTCCTGGTCGAGGAGGCCTGGCACATCATCAACTCGCCCTTCGTGGCCCAGCTCTTCCAGCGGCTGCTGAAGTTCGGCCGCCGCTTGGGCCTGTCCTTCGTCGCCGTCGTCCACCACCTCTCGGACGTCGTCGACGGGGCCGCGGCGAAGGAAGCCGCCGCCATCTTGAAGATGGCCTCCACCCGCACCATCTACGCCCAGAAGGCCGACGAGGCGCGCGCCACCGGGCGGGTGCTCGGCCTGCCACGCTGGGCGGTGGAGATCATCCCGACGCTCACCCCCGGCATCGCCGTCTGGGACGTCAACGGCAATGTGCAGGTCGTCAAGCACCTGATCACCGAGGCGGAACGGCCCCTGGTCTTCACCGACCGCGCGATGACCGAGACCTCCCTGGAGCACGAAGCGGAGGTCGAGGCCGAAGCGGCGTCGGAGGCGGAGGCCGAGGCCCGTGCCGAGGCACACGCCGCCGCCGAGGTGGCGCTGGCCAAGCAGTTGGCCGACGACGCGGTGGCATGAGAGGTGGGGTGACATGGCCGGGAGGAAACGCGAGTCCTCTGGGGGCCTGCCGGACGGCCTGATCGTCGGCGTCCTCGGCTTCCTGCTGGGCGTGACGCTGCTGGTGTGGACGGCCACCGGCATCGCGGGGGTCCTCTCGCACGGCGGCTGGCCCGCCGAGGTGCACTTCACCCGCACCCCCCAGGCCATGCGGCACCTGATCGCGGAACCGCACGACGTCGCCGCGGCCTGGCCCGACTCGCCTCCCGGCCAACTGCCCGGCTCCGGGCTGTTCTGGGGCATCTTCATCAGCCAGTTCATGGTGCTGTTCGTCCTGACCGTCTTCGTGCTGAACGCGGTGGCCCGTACCCGCGCCCGCCTCAGGGCACCCCGCCAGGCCCCGCCCGCCCCGGCCCCTGAGGCGTCGCCCGCGCCGGTGGAGCGCGCCCCGCTGCCCTCGCCGCGCCGCCGCCGCGGCCAGCCGGTCGGGTCCAAGGCCGCGGGCGACGACGGCCTGGACGCCTGGTTCCGCTCCGTGCCGGGCGCGGCGGGCCCGCGCGAGGACGCGCCCACCACGGTCTTCGAGCCGATCCCCGCCACGGCCACCGAAGCGACCGGGCCCACCGCCGCCGGAGCCACCGGCACCATGGCCGCGGCCCCGATCCCGCACCCCGTCGCCGACCCACTGCCCGGCGGTGAAGTCACCCGCACCTGTGCCCTGTTCGCCAGCCCGCGCGGCGACAAGTCCAAGCGCATCGTGCAGCCCGCCGTCCTGGCCGCCGCGGGACCCGCCGTGGTCACCACCGCGGACCCGGACACCTATCAGCAGACCGTCGGCAACCGCAGCAAGCTCGGTCCCGTCTACGTCTACGATCCGGCGCACCTCCTCGATGTGCCCGGGCGGCTGCGGTGGGCGCCGCACGGCGGCTGCGAGCGACCGGAGACCGCTGGGATACGCGCGGGCGCACTGCTGGCGCCACTGCGGCCCGCACGCGCCGACGAGGCCATCGTCCACGACACCGCCGTGACACTGCTGCGCTGCTGGCTGCACGCGGCGGCCCTGGACGGCGGGCCATTCCGCCAGGTGCAGCGCTGGGCGGCGAGCGGTTCAGCGGCCGGTGAGGCGGTGCGGATCCTGCGTACCGACACCGAGGCCGCCTCCGGCTGGAGCGGCGAACTGGAGTCGGTGCTGCACGCCCACCCCGAACGCCGGGACGCGGCGCAGGCGTTGATCCGCCAGACCCTCGAACCGCTGAACGCGGTGCACATCCGCGACGCCTGCAATCCACCGCGCTCAGGTGGCCTCGACATGGAGTCATTCGTCGCGGAAAGGGGCACACTTTACGTAGTGGGTGAGCGCATCGAGGATCCGCGGACCCACTTGGGTGCGATGCCCCTGCTCACCGCACTCGTCTCCAGCGTGGTCGAGCACGGCCGGCGCATGGCCGCAACGTCATCCGCCGGTCGGCTCGACCCACCACTGACCTTCGTCCTGGACGACGTCGCCGCGCTGGCCCCGCTCCCGGGCCTGTCGGACCTGCTGAGCACCGGTCACCACTCCGGTCTGCCCACCCTCGCCGTCCTGCGCTCCCCCGAACAGGCGCTCGCGCGCTGGCACGCGCCGCTGTGGCAGCACGCCGACATGCGCCTGGCCCTGGGCGATGAGACGGCCGACACGCTCCCGCCGTCGATCCCGGACGCGGTCCGCATCCGCTGATTCCGCGCGCGGGCGCCCGGCCGCACGCCCGCGCCCACGCGCCCGCCCGCGTGTGCGCACACGCGGGCGAGAACGCACGGGAGAGAGGCCCCCGGCGGGAACGCGGGCGCGGCGCCCGCCCGCCCGGCCGGTTCGCGCCCCTGATTCCTCTGCTCCCTGTTGAGTTTTCAATGTCCGCTTGTCACTGATCATCAGTATCCGCTCCACGCCGTCCTCGTGGGGCAACTGATTTCCAGCCTGTGGATAACTCATTCGCCGAAAGTCGCCCTGTGGAAAACTCCGCGAGCGAATCCGCCGACCCTGTTACCGTTCGAGAGTCGACCGCGGGACTCCGTCGCGACTTCCGGAACCTGCCTCTGAAGCAATGATTCGCAGCTCGCGCCCTCATTCCCCGGTCGACGCCGAACACCTCGAACACACCAGCACTCGACGCCCCAACACACCTACGCGAGAACAGGAGTCACGTCATGCAGCCAGAAGGACTGATCGCCGCCGAGGACGTCCTCCTGTTCGCCAATGCCGCGGCCACCTCCACCGCCCAACGCGAATTCCACTCCGACGCCGACACCCAGCACCTCTCGCTCGACTTCCTGCACGCGTACATGCTGGGCAACTACCGTGATCTGTACGCCGCCGCGCTCGCCCTCGACATCAACGACCACAACGCCGCGCTGATCATCCGCCGACTGCTGGAGAGCGCCACCGAAGCGACCCCCGAACAGCGCCGCACCGAAGGCCGGTTGATCGCCCGACGGCTGATCGCACTGCCCCCGCAGCGGGTCTACGCCCTCTTCGCCGCGCTTCGCCGGGCCAAGGTCAACAACCGCCGCACCCGCGCGATCATGCGGGACTGGCTGGCCGCCCGCCCCGACCCGGCGTTCGACGCCGTCAAGTACCGGACCGGGGTGAAGACGGCGCTGCGGCACGCCCACCTGCCCGCACAAGAAGCCGAGTTGGGTGACTTCCTGTTCGCCCCGCGCCGCCGCACGCGCTACGGGACGCCGCTGCTGGAGACCTGGCGCCGCGCGCACTACGAGCAGGCGGCGGTCTACGAGCTGCCGTTCACCGTCGCGGAGGGCTTCGCGGCCCGGCACGGCATCGCGCGCGCGGCTTTCCTGGAGCGGATCGCGCCGCGGATGACCCGGCTCGAACGGCTCCGTTTCCAGGACTCGGCGCGCCGCCACGGCGCGACCGCCGTCCGGACCGACCTGACGCGGATGCCGCTGACCCGGCTTGCCTCGTACGTCCTCGGGCTGTCCCTGGACGAACGAGCCGGGCGGCGGGCGGAGTTGACAGCGGCGCTGCGGGCCGCCGCGCGCCGGGCCGCGCGCGGCGAGCGCGGCTGGGGCCGGGTCGCGGCAGTCCTGGACGACAGCTTCTCCTCCTACGGCTCCGGCCAGAAGCGGCGCCGCCCGCTCGCGGTGGCGCTCGCAGCCCACCACCTGCTGGAGGCACTCGCCGACTCGTACACACCCCTGTGGACATCGGGACGGAGCGATCCGCTGCTGGCGTTCCCGCACGGGGCGACCCCGCTCGGCGAGCGGATTCTGGACGCGCTGGAGACCGGCCCGGACCGGTTGCTGATCATCTCCGACGGCTGGGACAACGCACCGCCGGGGCTGGCCGCCGAGGTGCTGCGCGTATGGCGGACCCGGCTCGACCCGGACGGGCGGGTCACGGTCGTACACCTCAACCCCGTGTACGACGCGGACGACTTCGACGTGCGCCGCCTGGCCCCGACCGTACCCACCGCGGGCATCCGCGACGCCGAGGACCTGCCGTCGCTGGTCGGCCTGGCGCGGTTCGCCAGCGGCCGCACCGGCCTGCCTGAGCTGCGCGCCCACCTGGACAGCCGTATCACCGCGTTCCTGACCGCACCCGAGGAGGCCCGATGACCGCCACCGGCACCCTCCGCCTCGACCTGGCCGGACTCACCACGGGCCTTTCGCAGGTCTGGGGCGGCATCCGCCTCGTCCCGCTGGTCCGCGCCGAACCGCTGCCGGGCCTGCGGCTGCACGCCGAGCTCTACGGGGACGGCATCGGTGTGGTGACGGTTGGGCCGCGCACCACCTACACGTCGTACATCCCGCACGGCTTCGTCGCCGACTGGGGCGCGGACAGCGGTCATGCGGGCGCCGCGGCGGCGTACGGCACACAACTGCGCGGCGACCGGGACGCCGAGCCCGTGACCGCGATGCCGCTGCGCATCCACCGCCGGATGGCACGCCGAGAGGCCAAGCACCGACTGCGGTTCCTGCCGCTGCACCTCGCGCTCGACGGTTATCTGGCGCTGCACTTCGGCGGCCCGACCATCGCGTGGGAGGAGTGGTCGCAGCGGGCGCTGCGGCAGGGCCTTTCGCCTCGGGTGGAGGAGGCGTACATCGGCGTGACCGTGCGCGGACTCGGTGACGCGCTGAAGGTGTTCGAGATACACCCGGGCCAGTGCGGGGTGCTGCTCTACGCGGCCGACGCCCTCGCCGCGGCCTTCGTCGTACCGCACCCGGAGGACTACCGGGCGCTGCACACCACGCTCGTCCAGGACCTGTACGGGGAACTCATCTACCAATACGCCCTGTTGAGCGCGGCCGTGCCGGACTTCGTGCCGAGGATCGACGAGACGCGGGTGCGGACGACGGCGGATCTGCGAGCGGCGGTGGCCGCGGAACAGCGGGCGTGGGCGGAATTCCACGACGGGACGATGGCGGCGGGGCTGCTGAATACCGAGTACGCGACACGGAAGGTGTACCGGGCGGGCGGGTTCACGCTGTCGCGATTCATACCGGCCTTTCGGCCCCGCGAGGAGAACCACATAGGTGAGGTCATCACCGCGGCGGACGGTCGGCTCGCGTATCTGAAGACCTTTCGTCTGTCCGAGACGCAGATTCGGCGCGGACACCTGTTGGAACGGCTGGCAGCGCACGACTGGCACCTGGGACGGACGGCCGAGGAATTCGGGCTGGACGAGAGGGAATTCGCTTCGCGCCTGCGGGCGGCGGGATTCGGTTCACTGCTCCGCCAGGGATGAGGACGCCTCCACGGAGGGCCGCCTCCGAGAAGAACTCGGGGACCGCCCACCGCGGGAGCGAACGCGAAGGACCGCGCTCCTAAAGCGCCGACTCCTCCGCCGTGAGCCGTCGCACGGACTCCCGCAGGACGATGTGCGTGCCCAGGAGATGGCGGGTCTGGGCGGTGCCGCGGGCGGAGCCGGGGAGGCCGGCGTCCTCTTCGGCGAGGGCCAGGCGGACGGCGGCGCGGCCGAGCTCGTAGGAAGGGATGTTGACGGTGGTCAGGGGAGGGTTGAGGTCTTGGGAAACATCGTCGTTGTTGTAGCCGACCACCGAGATGTCCTCGGGGGTGCGGAGCCCGCGCTCGCGCATGGCGGCCATAGCGCCCGCGGCGACCAGATCGTCACCGGCGAAGACCGCGGTGAAGTCGGGGTTGCCGTCGCACCGCACGAGCAGATCTCGCATGGAGTTGTAGCCATTGGTGCGACCGAGGCCGATACCCGCGATCCGCTGGTGCTCCGACCCGAGCCCGTGGTCGGCCAGCGCACGCTGGTAACCGCGCACGCGCGGCTCGGCCGTGCTGTGCCCCGGCATCGTGCCCAGGTAGAGGATCCGCCGGTGCCCGGCGGACAGCAGGTGGCTGACGGCGGCGTACGCACCGGCCTCGTTGTCGTACTCCACCGCGATGACCGGGGTGTCCGGGCTCGGCGCGGGGCGCCCGCACAACACGAGCCGGGAGCCCGCAGCGGCGAGCCCGTGCGCGTACTCGGTCAGCCGCACGCGGTACGCCTCGTCCTCGACCGCGCCGCCGACCAGGATCACGATCTCGGCGCGCTGCTCACGCATCATCTGCACCAGCGCCAGCTCGCGCGCCTCGTCACCGCCGTGGCTGCACACCATGCACAGCCGGCCGCGCGCGGCGGCCTCCTGCTCGACGCCCTGGGCGACGGCGGCGAAGAAGTAGCTGTCGACCGACATCATGATCACCGCGACCGTCTTGGGCCCCGTCCCGGCCAGCGCCCGCGCCCGGCCGTCGATCACGTAGTCGAGGTCCTTGACCGCCCGCAGCACCTTGGCGCGCGCGGCGGCCGACGTCGGGTAGTTCCCGGCCAGCGCCCGCGAGACGGTGGCGACCGAGACACCCGCCCGGACGGCGACATCGCGGATGGTGACACGCCGGCTCCCGCCGCCCGCACCCGCCGCGGTCCCCGCACCCATGGGGCTTCCCGCGCCCGGCCCGTTACCCGGCCCCGGCTCTGGTGCAGTCTCCGCCATCCCCGCCATCCGATTCCTCAGCGGCCCGCGGCTCCGGATCCGCGACGGCCAACACGCGACGCAAGGACCGACCCACGGCCCGGCGCCAGGCTCAGCGCAGGGCCGGGTCCCACGCCCGACGCTTCGTTCAACACATCGTTCGACGCGGCGCCCGGCGCCCCCCGCGCTGCCGCCCAGCGTAGTAGTGCGGGGCCGGGCGGCAGGCACAGGGCGTCAGTGGTTGGCCGCGTAATCCGCCGCGTACTCGTCGGCGATCTTGTTCAGGCCGTCGCCGCGCATCTTCTTCACCGCCTCGTCCCACGCGCTCAGCGGCTTGCGCCCGGCCACGATCGCGCCGATCGTGTCGAGCCGGTACTGCCCGATGGTGGCTCCCGACCGGGTGAAAGTCTCCGACTGGAGGCCGAACCGCGGATTGCGTACGAGCATCGGCGCGATCTTCACCTGCCAGGCGTGGCTGCGCTTGACGTCGTCCGGCCGCCCCGGCAGGTAGAGCACCTGCGGCGCGTCGGACAGGTACTTGATCGGAAGATTGACGGTGCTCTCCACCAGACCGAGGTCCGTCGGTATCGGCGAGCCCTCCGCGTCCCGCGTGAAGTGCGTGCCCTCGATGCCGAAGTGCGTCAGCTCGTACTCCTTGGTGCCGAACGGCGCCGCCAAGTAGTCGAGCACCCGCAGGATCAGCTTGATCCGCTCGGGCGCGGCCTTCTTCAGCACCGTGTAGCCGAAGATCCCACGCGCCCGCTCCATGCCGGGCTTGCCACCGCCCGACGGCGTGTACGGCACCGCGCCGTCCAGGACGAAGGCGTCCTTGATGCTCGGGATGCTCGTGGTCAGTGCCCCGAAGCCGTCACCCATCGACGCGACCGTGCCGTTGTAGAAGAGCGTCTTGCAGTCGACGGTGGAGGTGCTGAGCGCGTTCGGCAGGTACGTCCCCGCCTGCCGCAGCTTCAGCATGAACTCCAGGCCCGCCTTGTACTCGTCCGTGCCGTACGCGTCGACGAAGTGCCCGCCGTCGAGCTTCCACTCCTGCGGCGCGCCGAACGCCATCGTGTGCACCGCGAAGCCGAAGCCGGTCTGCTGCGCCGCGCCCAGCGCGTACTTCTTGCCGTGCGTCGCCTCCTTGGCGACGGCCATGAAGTCGTCCGACGTCCAGCCGTCCTTCATGCCGGCCGCGCTGAAGATGTCGTTGTTGATCCACAGCGTGGTGCCGGGCGCGGACCGCTGCACCGGAATGCCGAGGATCCGCCCGCTGATCCGGCCCATGTCCTCCCACGCGTAGGTGGGGATGTTCGCCAGATTCGGGTAGTCCTTGACCGCGTCGCCCGCCAGGTACTCGCTCAGGTCCGCGCACTTGGCCTGCACGAATTGCGCCTCACGGGGCAGTACGTGACCACCGCCGAGGTTGATGACGTCCGGCAGGTCGTTGCCCGCCATCAAGGTGGCCATCTTGTTGTCGTAGTCGGAGTCCGGCACGACCGTGAACTCGATGTTCACCCCCAGCGCCTTGTTGACCGCCGCCCAGAACTTGTTCTCCGACGCGGGCTTCGGCGGCGTCCCGTACGAGATCGTCATCACCTTGATCGTCTCGCCGTTGCCCGGCTTGTCGGCGACCGCGCTGACCAGGTTCTTGGGATACGTCAGATAACCCGGCTGCACCCCGTCCGCCGTCCCCGGCAGATCGGGCGCGGGCCCGCTGACCGGCTTGTACGTCGGCCAGGGTGCGAGCTTCTTGCCCGCGTTGCTCACATCGTGGCCGCCGGACGAGGAGGACGAGCAGGCGGCGAGAACGGATGGGGCGGCCAGAGCGGCGCCACTTGCGGCGATCGAGCGCAGCAGCGTACGCCGCGAGAACGACGAGGTGCTCACGGTCAGTCCTTTCAGGGGTACGGGTGCGATGCGGGTGCGGTGATACGGGTACGGCGGCACGGTCCGCGGCCACGCGGCCACGCGGCCGCTCGGCCCGCGTACGGCTTAGCTCTTGATGGCGCCGGTCAGCACGCCCTTGGTGAAGTACTTCTGGAGGAAGGGGTAGACGACGAGGATCGGCACGGTCGCCACCACCAGCACCGCCATCTGGATCGTCTGGGGCGACGAGACCATCCCCGCCTCGCTGGCCCCGGAGTCCGCGAGCTGCGCACCCCCGATGACATACGTGCGCAGCACCTGTTGGAGCGGCCAGTGGTCGGAGTTGAGGTAGATCGACGCGTAGAACCAGGCGTTCCAGTACGAGACCGCGTAGAAGAGCCCGACGACCGCGAGGGCCGCCTTGGACAGCGGGAGGACGATCCTGCGCAGGATCAGCCACTCGCCCGCGCCGTCCAGCCGGGCCGCCTCGTACAGCTCCTCGGGGATCGACTGGAAGAAGCCACGCAGTACGACGAGGTTGAACACATTGATCAGGACGGGCGCGATCAACGACTCGTAGCTGTCGAGCATGTTCAGGCCCTTGACCAGCAGGAAGCCGGGGATCATGCCGGGCGGGAAGAGGAAGGTGAACAGGATCAGCAGCAGGATCGGCTTGCCGCCGAAGACCTGGGGACGGCTGAGCGCGTACGCCAGACCGATCGTGCAGGCGAGGCTGAGGGCCGTGCCGATGATCGTCACACCAGCGCTCACCCACAGCGCGTGGGTGACGATGCTGCCGTCGAAGATCTCCCGGTAGGCGCGCAGGGTGGGGTGTTCCGGCCACAGCACCCAGCCGCCGTTGGCGACCACGTCCTTGTTGGACGCGAAGCTGGTCGACACGATGATCAGGAACGGGACGGTGACCAGCAGGACGACGGCGACCAGGGCCAGCGCCTTGGCCGCCTGGGTGACGGGCTTCGGCTTCTCCATCCACGAAGGACGGACGGGACGGACCGGGCGACTCGAACGACGCGGGCGGACCGAACGGAACGGGCCGGTACGAGGCGTGCGACCGGCGGACTGAACGGCGCTCATCGGTAGACCCCCTGCTCGCCCAGCCGGTGCGCGACCTTGTTGGCGGTGAAGACGAGTACGGCGCCCACGACGCCCTTGAAGAGACCGGCCGCGGCGGCATAGCCGAAGTCGCCGCCGATGATGCCCTTGTAGTAGACGAAGGTGTCGATGATCTCGGCCGCCTCGGGCCCGACCGCGGGCCGTTGGAGCAGCATCTGCTCGAAGCCGACCGACAGGATGTCGCCGAGCCTCATGATCAGCAGAAGAACGATGATCGGCCGCAGCGACGGCAGGGTGACGTGCCAGAATCGCCGCCACGGACCCGCACCGTCGATCGCCGCGGCCTCGTACTGCTGCTCGTCGACCTGTGACAGCGCGGCGAGGAAGATGATCGTGCCCCAGCCGCAGTCCTTCCAGATCACCTGGGCCACGACCAGCGGCTTGAACGCGTCGGGGTTGCCGATGATGTTCACGGTGTGCAGGTGGGCGTCGCCGAGCACGCTGTTGAGCAGCCCGGTCTCGCCGAGCACCTGCTGGAAGAGGGCCACCACGATGACCCACGACAGGAAGTGCGGCAGATACGCCACGCTCTGCACGAACCGCCGCACGCTGTCGCGGGTCAGGCTGTGCAGCAGCATCGCCAGCGCGATCGGCACGGGGAAGAAGAAGACGAGCTGGAGCAGCGCTATCCACAGGGTGTTGACGACCGCGGCCCAGAAGTCCGGGTCGCCGAACATCCGCTGGAAGTTCGCGAAGCCCACCCACTGGCTGGCCCAGAGCCCGTCGAAGGGCACGTAGTCCTTGAACGCGATGACGTTCCCGACCATCGCGCCGTAGTGGAAAAGCAGGAAGTACGCCACGCCGGGCGCCATCAGCAGGACGAGGGCGGCATCCCTGCGCAGCCGCTTGCGGCGCGAGCCGGGCTCGGGCTTCACACGGTTCGCCCCGCCCCTACGGGCCAGGCGTTTCGCGCGTCTCACGCGTCGTTCGGACGCGCCCACCGCATCGGCGCGGCTGGTGGCGTCCTGTTCGGCAATCGCCATCGCGTCCTCCTCGACGCTTAAGGTGGGACGGAACCTAAACCGGTTACTACGACAGGTCAACCCCTTGCGCAGCCCAAGACGTTGACCTCTGATGGCATCGGACCTAATCTCAGAGCCAGAGAAAGAAACCGATTACACCGTGGTGCGCGGACAGCGGCCCGCACGCACGGCGCCGCACACGCACGACGACGAACATGAACACGAGCAGGACCACGAACACGAGCACGTCACCGTGCACAGACACACGCAGACCTGCGGACACGTGAGGGGCAGACATGGCGGAGCGTCCGAATCTGGTGCTGGCGATGCGTCCGGACATCCTCGACCTGGTACTTCCGGCCCCCCTGCGCACCCGGCTCGACGCCCTCGCGGCCGTCCACCCCGCCCTCGTCACCGACACCACGACGCCCGCCGCGCGGGCCGCGCTCGCCGACGCCGACGTACTGCTCACCGGCTGGGGCGCGCCCGCCGTCGACTCCGCCGTCCTGGCCCTCGCGCCCCGGCTCGGTGCCGTCATCCACGCCGCCGGCACCGTCAAAGGCCACGTCGGGCCCGAGGTCTGGCAGCGCGGCATCGCCGTCTCGTCGGCGGCCGACGCCAACGCCGGTCCCGTCGTGGACTTCACTATGGCCACGGTCGTCCTCGCCGCCCGCCGCGCGCTCGGCACCGCCGCCGAGTACACCGACGGCCAACTCCTCGGCTACCGCGACCGGCGCGGCGCGGACGGCGCCGTCGTCGGCGTCATCGGCGCCTCCCGCATCGGCCGCGGAGTGATCGCCCGGCTCATCGCCGCCCCCTCCGACTTCCGCGTCCTGCTCGCCGACCCGTACGTCTCCGCCGCCCAGGCCGCCGCTCTCGGTGCCGAACTCGTGGACCTCGACGAGCTGTGCGCGACCTCCGACATCGTGACCGTGCACGCACCCGATCTGCCCGAGACCCACCACCTGCTCGACGCCCGCCGCCTGGCCCTGATGCGCGACGGCGCCTCCGTCATCAACACCGCGCGCGGCCGACTGGTCGACACCGCGGCCCTCACCCGCGAATGCGCCGCGGGCCGCCTCGACGCCTACCTCGACGTCACCGACCCCGAACCACTCCCCCGCGGCCACCGGCTGCACAGCCTCCGCAACGTCCTGCTCACCCCGCACATCGCGGGCTGCCAGGGCACGGAGGTCCAACGGCTCGGTGCCTACGCCGTCGACGAGGTCGAGCGCTGGACACGCGACGAGGCGCTCCTGGGAGCCGTGCTGGCGGACGACTTGGCGCGCATCGCGTAAGGCGGCGCGCAACGCGTACGGCGGCGTGCAGCGGTACGGCGGTACGGTGCCGGATTCGTCGTCGTCCGGCGGCGCGGTCTAGCGGTCCCTGAAGAGCACCATCTCGTACTCCGTCTCGGACGGGTTCAGCGGATACTTCATCGTCTCGCCGGTGCGGATGAAGCCGAAGCGCTGGTAGAAGGACTCGGCACGGCCGTTGTCCTGGTGGACCCACAGGTACACGCGGTCGGTACGGTCCCAGGCCCAGGCGATGGCGGCGGCGAACAGGCGCTCGGCCAGACCGGTTCCGCGGGTCTCGGGGACCAGATAGACCGCGTTGACGGAGAAGTAGTCGGGACGCTCAACGACGACGGTGAGCATGCCGACCCAGGCGCCGCCCTGGTGTCCGTCGGTCTCGTCGGGTTTGCGGACCGCGTCACGGTCGATGGCGACGAACTGCTGGGATCCGGCACCGGACGCCCGTCGCTGCCAGACCGTGTCGCTCAGCGCGGCCTCCTCTTCGAAGGTCCGCGCGAAGGCCATGCTGCTGACCGGGTCCTGGAGCGCTGCCAACCGCAGTGCCCGGATCCGCTGCCACTCCGCCGGTGCCACCGGCCGTATCTCGTACCGCATCATCCGACGGTACAACGCAAAAAAGCTCGGGTCCTCCGAATTAAATTCGGAGGACCCGAGCTGAAAGATTGTTCGGCGGTGTCCTACTCTCCCACAGGGTCCCCCCTGCAGTACCATCGGCGCTGAAAGGCTTAGCTTCCGGGTTCGGAATGTAACCGGGCG
>NZ_JBIUXT010000015.1:0-183034 GCF_044744145.1 Streptomyces sp. NPDC087422
TCCAGGGCCCAGTGGACGGTGCCGCCGGCGGCGGTGATGTTCTCCTCGAGCTGGAGGAGGTAGTGGTCGAGGTGGCGCAGGGTGTGGTCCTTGACGGCGGCGCCTGCTGCGCGGAGTTGGGGCCAGTCGGCGAGTTCTGCGATGGCTCTGGCGCGTTTGTCGCGGATGGTGTGGGTGGCGTGGGTGAGGTTCGCGCGGAGCTGGGTGTCCTTCGTGGACGAGGCGGCGGCCTTCGGGAACGACGGCAGACCCAGATACGTACCACTCATCGGACCACTTCCTGCCGGTAGGGCTGTTCCTCGGTGGACGCGAGGATCTCCGCCAGATGTACGGCCCGCAGGTCGGCGTCCTGCCGCCGCAACAGACCGTCCAGGTGCATCAGGCAGGAGTTGTCCGCGCCGCACAGCACCTGCGCGCCGCTGTCGAGCGCGTGCCGCACCTTGTCCTCGCCCATCGCGGCCGAGACGTCGGGATTCTTCACGGCGAAGGTGCCGCCGAAGCCGCAGCACTCCTCCGCACCCTCCAACTCCCGCAGCTCAAGCCCCCTCACGGCTTCCAACAGCCGCCGGGGCCGCTCACCGAGCCCCAGCATCCGCAGCCCGTGACAGGACGGGTGATAGGTCACCGTGTGCGGGAAGTACGCGCCCACATCCGTCACCCCCAGCACGTCCACCAGGAACTCCGTGAGTTCGTACGTCTTCGGCACGGCGCTCGCCGCGGCCTCGGTGAGTCCCCGGTCGCGGCCCTCGGCGACGGCCTTGGCGGCGATCCGCGGGTAGTTGTCGCGCACCATGGCCGCGCAGGAGCCGGACGGCGTGACCACGTGGTCGTAGGCGTCGAAGGCGGCGGCGTAGCGGCGGACCAGCGGCTCTGTCTCGTGCCGGTAGCCGGTGTTGAACTGGGGCTGTCCGCAGCACGTTTGGGCGGTGGGGAAGTCCACCTCGACGCCGAGCCGTTCCAGCAGGGTGACGACGGCCCGCCCGGTGTCCGGGTACAGCAGGTCGTTCACGCATGTCACGAAAAGCGCTACGCGCATGTCTCCTCCGCGCCGCGCCGCGGCAGGCCGTGCGACTGACGATGACCCATGGCGCTCATACTGCCGCAACGGCGTGACGCGGGGAAGCGAGACATCCGATGTTTATCGGAATCGGTGGCCAGAGCGGCAGGCGTGCCGACGACCGGAGCGGCGGACAACGCGGAGCGCCGCCCCTCCCGGGACGGTCGGTAAGCATCACGCGTCCCCGTGGGTCGCAGGGGACAACTCGCGTTCAGTGCACGCGTTCGAGCGAACGCTCGCTCGTGGGTTCGGCTGTTCGGGTGGCCAGGAAGGCGCGGATCTCGCGTACGGCGCTTCGCCCCGCCCGGTTGGCGCCGATCGTGCTCGCCGACGGGCCGTAGCCGACCAGGTGGATGCGGGGGTCCTTGACCACGCGGGTGCCGTCGAGCCGGACGCCGCCGCCGGGCTCGCGCAGCTTGAGCGGGGCCAGGTGGTCGAGGGCCGCGCGGAAGCCGGTCGCCCACAAGATGACGTCGGCGTCCAGCGTGCGGCCGTCGGACCACGCGACGCCGTGCGGGGTGATCCGGTCGAAGACGGGCTCGGGCCGCAGGACTCCGCGGTCCTGCGCGTCGCGGATCGCGTCGGTCGCGGCCAGCCCGGTGACGCTGACGACGCTCTGCGGCGGCAGCCCCCGGCGCACCCGGTCCTCGACGAGGGCGACCGCGGAACGTCCCCACTCCTGGTCGAAGGGCGCGCTGTGGAAGACCGGCGGGCGGCGGGTCAGCCAGGTGGTGCGGGCGACCTCGGCCAGCTCCATCAGCAGTTGCACCGCCGACGTACCGCCGCCGACCACCAGGACGTGCTTCCCGGCGAATTCCGCCGATCCCCGGTACTCCGCCGTGTGCAACTGCCGCCCGAGGAAGGTCTCCTGGCCCGGGTAGTACGGCACGAACGGGCGGTCCCAGGTGCCGGTCGCGTTGATCAGCGTCCGCGTGGACCACACACCCGCGTCGGTCTCCACCCGCAGCCGCCCCGCGACCCCCTCCCGTACGGCGGTGACGTCGACCGGCCGCCGGACATCCAGGTCGAACTCCCGCTCGTAGCGCGCGAAGTACTCGCCGACCACCTCGGCGGACGGCCGGTCGGGGTCGGCGTCGCCCAGCGGCATACCGGGCAGTTCGTGTACGCGGTGAGCCTTGCCGTAGGTGAGCGACGGCCAGCGGAACTGCCAGGCGCCGCCCGCGCCGGGGGAGTGGTCGAGGACGACGAAGTCCGTGCCGGACCGCAGCCCCGCGCGGCGCAGGAAATACCCGGCCGAGAGCCCCGCCTGCCCGGCGCCGACCACGACCGTCCGCACGTCCCGCACGCCGGACACGTCCGGCCCGTCCGCCGCGTCACCCAAGTCGTTCATGTTTCACCCAACGGTGGGGGCGAGTGAAAGCTTCCCCCGCGCGCGGGCGGCCGGGGACGCGGGAGACGTCGGTGTCCGGGCGGGCGGCGGTCTGCCAAACTGTCTGCGTCGCGCAGAGAAGCGCGACGGCACGGGCGCGGGCCTCCACGGCCGCGCGGAACCACGCAGGAGGCACCATGGCGCGGACCGACGCCCCCACCGGCCGCCGCTCCGATCTGCTGTCCGAGCTGTCCGTGGCCTCGCGCCACTACACGGCGTCGTACGCCCTGTTCAACCAGGCGCTCGCCGACTACTTCGGGCTGCACCCCACGGACGTGCAGTGCCTCAATCTGCTGAGCCTGGAGTCGCGCCCGGTCACCATCGGGCGGATCGCCGAGCTGACCGGCCTCACCACCGGCTCCGCCACCCGGCTCGTGGACCGGCTGGAACGCGCGGGTTACGTGGTCCGTGAGCGGGACACCGAGGACCGGCGCCGGGTCATGGTGACCACCGTGCCCGACCGGATGGCGGACTTCGGCCGTGTGTGGGGCGGCCTGAGCGGCGGCTGGTGGCGGATGCTCGACTCCTACGACGACGACCAACTCGCGCTCCTGCTCGCCCATATGCGCCGCACCGTCGACCTGAGCACCGCGCAGATCGCGCGGCTGCGGGCGGGTGACGTGGCCGACCCCGGCGGCGCGGGCGAGGAGCACAGGGGCGCCGCCGGGGCCTGATCCGCCGTACCCGCTACGGGCGGGTGAAGGCGGCGGCGTTCTCCGCCGCCCAGGACGCGAAGGTGCGCGGCGGACGCCCGATCAGCCGTTCAAGAGTGTCGGTCACCTCCGTGGGCGTACCGTCGAGCGCCTTCCACCAGTCGAGCAGCGCCTCGGCGAACGCCTCGGGCAGATGCTCCGCCGTCTCCGCCCGCCATGCCTCACGGCTGACCGGCACGGCGGAGATCGGCTGTCCCGTGGCGTCCGCGAGCACGTCGACCTGCTCGGCGAAGCTCAGCGACTCGGGCCCCGTCAGGTGGTACGTCCCGCCGCGCACACGGGAATCGGTGAGCGCCGCGCAGGCCGCCTCGGCGAGATCGGCCTCGTGCACGGGGTCGGTGTGGGCGCCGGGATACGGCAGATTCACCGCGCCTGACGCCTTGATGGGCCACGCCCACTGGAGGGCGTTGGCGGCGAAGGCGCCGGGGCGTAGCACGGTCGAGGCGATCGGTGAGGCGGCGAGCGCGGTCTCCACCTCCAGGTGGTGCCGGGCGATCGGGTCCCGCTCGGCGTCGGGCTCCATGACGCTGGCGGACGAGAGCAGCACCACGTGCCCGACCCCCGCCCGTTCCGCCTGCTCCAGGAACGCGCCGATGTGCGACGCCTCGGCGTAGAGGAACACCGAGTCGACCCCCGCGAGCGCGGCGGGGAAGCCGGACGGGTCGTCCAGGCTCAGGGCGGTGGTCCGCACCCCTTCCGGCGGTTCGACCTCCTCCGGCTTCCGCGAGGCGACGCGTACGTCGGCGCCCCGGTCGTGAAGGAGCGCGGTGAGGGCGCGGGCGACGCGCCCGCGGCTTCCGGTGATGAGGACGGTCATGGCGGTGTTCCCCGTTCGTGGAAAGGACTTGGGAGCGGGTGGCACAAGGAGCCGTGCGGCCGACGGAAGGTCGGAGGGAGCAGTCGTGGCGAAAACTATGCGCCACGAAGAATCTGTGTCACGCAGATAAATATGGGCGTCATCTCCAGGGCTGTCAAACGGATCGGTGACAGGGCGCCGACACGCGACGGACCCGCGCCGCCGCCGCGATCCGAGGAGCGTGCGCCGCCTCAGGGGGCCGGTGTGCGGGCCGACGGACCCGTGACCCCGGCCGGGGCGGGCATGCGCGGTTCCGAGGCCCAGCGCCGCAGCCGGGAGACGCGTTCCGCCGCCTCCTCCAGCCGGGACAGCGGCAGGTCGCCGTCGGCGACCGCGCGGGCCGCGGCCGTGTGGATCGCGTCGTGCACACCCGCGCCGCTCGCGGGGCCGAGGCGTACCAGGTCGACCCCGGCGATCCAGGCGAGCACGGCCGCGCCCGGCACGCCCCAGCCGTCGACGATCGACGGCGCGTCCAGGGTGTCGCTGACCACGACCCCGCCGTAACCCAGCTCGCCGCGCAGGATGCCGGTGACGGCCGGGCCGCTGAGCGTGGCGGGCAGACCGTCCTCGCCGGGTACGGGGGAGCGCCCCGCGGTGATCGCGCGGACACCGGCCGCGGCCCCCTCGGCGAAGGGCCGCAGGCTGCCCGTACCGGTGAACGGCCCCAGCGCGGCGGCCACTCCGTGCGTCTGGAGGTCGGTCACGAAGACCCGCGTCTCGTCGGCGCGGGTGCCGGGCCGTACAGCGAGGTGCAGATTGGCACCGGCCGCCATGAGTTCGGCCGCCGCGGCGCTGCCGCCACCCGGCCGGTGCGGCTCCGGGTGACCGGTGAGGGCGTCGGGGAGCGCCGCGCGCAGCGTGTCGGACGCCTTGCGCGCCGCCTGGCCGCGGGCGTGCACCGCGACGCCGGGGGTGCCGCGTTCCAGGCCGCGCAGGATCCAGTCGGGAAGTCTCTCGTCCGCGCCGTCGACGGCGGGCAGCAGGCACGAGTCGACGAGCACGGCGAGCCGGTGCAGCGCGTTCACGTGGTGGTCCCCCTTCGGGGCGCGACAGAGGCGGATGTCCCGAGCCCCGGCGATATCCCGAGGCCCGCCGAATGGTACAGACCAATGCCCGGAGGCGGCAATCACCCCAGGTCCGCGTCCCCCCGGTGACCCCCGCGCCCACAGCCGGCCCCACGGCCGCGGACCGCTCAGCGGCCCCCGGACAGCAGCAGCGGCGCCCCGCCCGGAGCGGACGGCGGGCGGCCGTTGGCGGCGGGCACGGCGGACAGCGGCGACGGAAGGGCCTCCAGCAGACCGCGCGCGGCCAGTTCCGGCATGACGCCCTCGCCGAACCAGTACGCCTCCTCCAGGTGCGGATAGCCGGAGAAGATGAAGTGGTCGATGCCCAGCGCGTGGTACTCCTCGATCCGGTCGGCGACCTCCGCGTGGGCGCCGACCAGCGCCGTGCCGGCGCCGCCGCGCACCAGCCCGACGCCCGCCCACAGATTCGGCGAGATCTCCAGCTTGTCCCGCTGCCCGCCGTGCAGCGCCAGCATCCGCTGCTGGCCCACCGACTCGCTGCGGCCGAGCGCCTGTTGGGCCGCGGCGACCGTGTCCTCGTCGAGGTCGGCCAGCAGCCGGTCCGCGGTCGCCCACGCGTCGCGGGCCGAGTCCCGCGCGATGACGTGCAGCCGGATGCCGAATCTGACCGTACGGCCCTCGGCCTCCGCGAGCCCCCTGATCCAGTCGATCTTCCGCTTCACCTGCTCGGGCGGCTCGCCCCAGGTCAGATAGACGTCGGCGTACCGGGCTGCGACCGGCCCGGCGGCCTGAGAGGAACCGCCGAAGAAGATGTCGGGGCGGGGCTCGGGCGGCAGCGCCACCAGCCCGCCCGCCACCTGGTAGTGCTCGCCGTCGTAGTCGAACGGCTTGCCCTCCCACACCCCGCGCACCACCGACAGGAACTCCGCGGTGCGCGCGTACCGGCTGTCGTGGTCCAGATGGTCGCCGAACCGCTTCTGCTCGGTGGAGTCGCCGCCGGTCACCACGTTGAGCAGCAGCCGCCCCCGGCTGATCCGCTGATACGTGGCCGCCATCTGCGCCGCGAGGACCGGCGAGATCACCCCGGGCCTGAAGGCGACCAGGAACTTCAGCCGCTCGGTGTGCTGGGTCAGCGCCAGCGTCGTCAGCCACGCGTCCTCGCACCACGTACCGGTCGGCGTCAGCACCCCCTCGAACCCCAACTGGTCGGCGGCGCGCGCGATCTGGGCCAGATACTCGATGTCGGGGGCGCGGATGCCGGAGACCGGCGTGATCCGGGAGCGCTTCACGCCTCCGTCGGTGTAGACATGGCGGTCCACCAGGGTGCGGCCGTCGCCGCCGGTGGGCAGGAACCAGTGCAGGTGTACGGACATCGGGCGGACGCCTTTCGATGGGCGGGATCCGGTGCGGTCCGGCGGGATCCCGGCGCGCGGCACGGGAGGTCCGCCGGATCACCGCGGGGACGTCCCGAGGGGACCGGCGGGGCCGGAACGCGAAGAAGAGCTACGGAAGCGCGGGGGAGGGGAAGCGGCGCGAAACGTCAGCGACCGCGACAACACGCGGCAGACGCCACCCGCAGGAGGTCGATGTGACCACGCGAGGTGAGCATGCAGGGACGCGGCATACAACGACGGTAGTCACGCGTCCGTCGGCAGGTCAACGCCGTCTCACCTCGCGGATGGCGGCGGAACGCGGCTGATCGCGGCGCGAGCCGCCCGCCGGGCCGGAGCCCGCGCCCCGCTGCCGGGCACGGGGACCCCGGCGACCCGCCGCGCCGACACCCCCGCCGTCCCGCGGAATTGAGTGACCATGGACGTATGGCCGACAACCTCACCTCACGCGTCATCGATATCGCGACCGGCTCCAGCGAGACCGTCCACGACCTCACCGACGCCTGCGCGTCGTTCCTGCGCGAGGCGGCGGCCGGGCGCGACGGGCTGCTGAACGTCTTCGTGCCGCACGCCACCGCGGGCGTGGCCGTCATCGAGACGGGCGCGGGCAGCGACGACGACCTGCTCGCCGCGCTCCAGGACCTGCTCCCCGCCGACGACCGCTGGAGCCACCGCCACGGCAGCCGCGGGCACGGCCGCGACCACGTACTCCCCGCGCTCGTCCCGCCGCACGCCACCTTGCCGGTACTGGACGGCCGCCTGGAACTCGGCACCTGGCAGTCGGTCGTCCTGGTGGACACCAACGTCGACAATCCGCGCCGCCAGGTCAGGCTGAGCTTTCTGGGCTGACCGGCGGGCGCTCGCCGAGAAGCGCTGACCCGCACGCCGCGCCGCTCCATCTGGAGCGCCGCCACATCCCGACGCCCCGACACACATCGCGCCAGTCATATCAGCCTTTTGCGGCGGATATGACTGGCGCGATTTCCGAAATACCGCGATGTGTTGTACCTGGGCGCTCCGCTTCTTCTGACGGGATATCACGTGTGGTGTTGACCGTTGGTGAAGTCATGCGGAAAACTCGGCACGGCTAATACGGGGCGAGTAATATACGAAGGCGGTAGAAAGCGGTGCGGCGGCGACGATTCCTGGGCTTAGCGGCGGTCGGTGGCTCGATGGTGCTGGCGGTGACCACCCTCGGCGCGTGCGGGAACACCTCACCGCGGAGCAAGGCCATCACCCTGCACGTGGTCGCCACCGACTACAGCGGTCTGAAGACCGCGAGTCCGGTGGCCCAGACCTGGAACAGCCTGGCCCGCTCGTTCGAGGAGCGGAATCCGAACATCACGATCGACGTGCAGTTCGTGCCCGTCGCCGACGCCGACGCGCAGGTCGCCACCATGGTCGAGGACGGCCAGGCGCCCGATCTCGCGCAGCTCGACTCCTTCAGCGCCTTCAGCGACGGCAAGCAGCTCTACAGCGCGGACGAACTGTTCCCGATCAGCATGCAGTCCGCCTTCGTCCCGTCGCTGACGGACGCCGGTTCCGTCAACCACGTGCAGTACGGCATCCCGTGGGTCGCCTCCACCCGGATGTTCTTCTACAACAAGAAGCTCTTCGCCCGCGCGGGCATCACCCGCGCCCCGGAGACCTGGGCCGACATCAGGCGCGACGCCGTCAAGCTCAAGGAGCACGGCGTCCCGGTGCCGTACGGACTGCCGCTCGGCCCGCAGGAAGCGGAAGCCGAGACCATGATGTGGATGATCGGCAACGACGGCGGCTACACCGACAACGTCGGCTCGTACAACCTGGACTCGGTGCGCAATGTCGACGCCTTCGTCTGGCTGAAGAAGAACCTCGTCGACGCCGGTCTCGTCGGCCCCAAGGACCCGGCCAGGACGAGTGTCAGCGATGCCTTCAGCGACTTCCTCGCGGGCCGCACGGGGATGCTCAACGGCCATCTGACGCTGCTTCCCTCCGCGAAGGCGGCCGGAATCGACATCGGAGTGGCGCCGCTTCCCGGAAGGACGGGCCCCAGTTCGCAGGCGCTCGGGAACGCCGACTGGATGATGGCCTTCCGGCAGAAGGGACACCGGGAGGCCGACGCCAAGTTCCTCCAGTACATATACAGCGAAGAGAATTTGTTGAAATTCCAACAGGAGTACAAGTTGCTCCCGGTCACGGTGAAAGTCGCGGAAACGGTCAGGATGGATCCGCGGTACCGCGATCTCGTGCCATTCATGAACCTGCTGTCGGACGCGGCGTTCTATCCTGTCGCCAAGGCGTCCTGGGCCCCGGTCAGCGCCGAACTGAAGAAGGACATCGGACAGGCCGTGCACCGCGACCCCAAGGTCGTACTGGCCGGCCTCCAGCGCGACGCCCAGCGCAGCGACGGCGCCAGGTAGTCCGAGGAGCGGACGAGGGCGCCGCCGCACGGCCGGTCAGGCACCCAGCACCTCCGCCAGGTCGTACCCCACCGGCTCCTCCAACTGCGCGTACGTGCACTCCGCGGCCTCCCGGTCCGGGCGCCAGCGGCGGAACTGCGCGGTGTGGCGGAACCGGTCGCCCTGCATGTGGTCGTAGGCCACCTCGACCACCCGCTCGGGGCGCAGCGGGATCCACGACAGGTCCTTCTTGCCGGTCCACCGGCTGGGACCGCCCGGCAGCCGGTCGGCGGCCTGCGCCTCCTCGCTCGCCCACTCCTGCCACGGATGGCCCTCGACGGACGCCATCCGCAGCGGCTCCAGCTCCGTCATCAGCGCCTCGCGGCGGCGCATCGGGAAGGACGCGCAGACGCCGACGTGCTGAAGCATCCCCTCGGCGTCGTACAGACCGAGCAGCAGCGAGCCGACCACGGGACCGCTCTTGTGCAGCCGCATCCCGGCCACCACGCAGTCCGCGGTGCGCTCGTGCTTGACCTTGATCATGACCCGCTCGCCCGGCCGGTACGGCAGATGCAGGGGTTTGGCGACGACCCCGTCGAGACCGGCGCCCTCGAAGCGGGAGAACCACTCCTTGGCCGTGTCGATGTCCTGCGTGGCGGGCGCGGTGAACACCGGCGCCGTCGCCTCCCGCAACGCCTCCACCAGCACCTCGCGCCGGTCCCGCTGCGGCACCGGCAGCAGCGTCTCGTCGCCCACGGCCAGCAGGTCGAAGGCGACGAAGGACGCGGGCGTCACCTCCGCCAGATGGCGGACCCGGGACTCCGCCGGATGAATCCGCTCCAGCAGCGCGTCGAAGTCCAGCCGACCGCCCCGCACGATGACGATCTCGCCGTCCAGCACGCAGCGCGGCGGAATCCGCTCCCGCAGCGCCTCGACCAGCTCGGGAAAGTACCGGGTCAGCGGCTTGCCCGAGCGGCTGCCCAGCTCGATCTCGTCGCCGTCGCGGAAGACGATCGCCCGGAAACCGTCCCACTTGGCCTCGTAGAGCATGCCGGGCGGGACGGCCGCGGCGGACTTCGCCAGCATCGGCCGCACAGGGGGCATCACCGGAAGGTCCATGCTGGTGATTGTGCGCGGCCCCGCCCGGCGGCGCCCGCCGACGGGCGCCGCCCGGCCGTACGGCCTAGCGTGGTCGCATGGCCGAGACGCTGGAACTGACCGTCGGCGAGCGGGCCGTCCGGGTGTCCCACCCCGACAAGGTCTACTTCCCGCAGCGCGGATTCACCAAGGCCGACCTGGTGAGGTACTACCTCAGCGTCGGTGACGGCATCCTGCGCGCGGTCAGGGACCGGCCGACCACACTGGAGCGCTACATCCACGGCGTGGAGGGCGAGTCCTTCTTCCAGAAGCGGGCCCCGAAGAATCTGCCCGACTGGATCCCCACCGCCCGGATCGCCTTCCCCAGCGGCCGGTACGCCGACGAGATCTGCCCCACCGAGACCGCCGCCGTCCTGTGGGCCGCCAACCTCGGCACCTTCACCTTCCACCCCTGGCCGGTGCGCCGCGCCGACACCGACCACCCCGACGAACTGCGCATCGACCTCGACCCGCAGCCCGGCACGGACTACGGCGACGCCGTACGCGCGGCGCTCATGCTGCGCGAGGTGCTGGACGGACTCGGCCTGACCGGCTGGCCGAAGACCTCCGGCGGACGCGGCCTGCACGTCTTTGTGCCGATCGCGCCGGAGTGGACCTTCACCCAGGTACGGCGCTCGGCCATCGCGATCGGCCGCGAACTGGAGCGCCGCGCGCCCGACCGGATCACCACCGCATGGTGGAAGGAGGAGCGCGGCGAGCGGATCTTCGTCGACTACAACCAGACCGCGCGCGACCGCACGATCGCCAGCGCCTACTCCGTACGGCCGTTCCCGCACGCCCCGGTCTCGGCGCCGCTGCGCTGGGACGAGGTGAGCAGCGCCGTGCCCGAGGACTTCGACCTGGGCACCATGCCGGGGCGGTTCGCGGAGGTCGGCGACGTGCACGCCGACATGGACGAGCACGCCTTCCGGCTGGACGCGGCGCTCGAACTGGCCGACAAGGACGAGCGGGAGCACGGCCTCGGCGACCTGCCCTACCCGCCGGAGCACCCCAAGATGAAGGGCGAGCCCAAGCGGGTGCAGCCGAGCCGCGCCAAGAAGGCCGCGTCGGACAGCGACGCGGACGGGTAGCGACGCGAAGCGGTGGCCTCCGGCCGCGCGATTCAGTCGAACGTCTCGACGTACTCCTCGGTCGGCCCCAGCTCCGGCCGGTCGCGCAGCTCGACGCGGTCGCCGAAACGCTCCAGCTCCAGCACCGTGACGGTGTTCTCGCCGGCCGTCAGCAGCGGCGCGGGCACGTAGAGGGTGACCTGCGGGCCGATCTCCCAGTACCGGCCGAGCAGCGTGCCGTTCACCCAGGCGAAGCCCTTGCCGAAGCCGGGAAAGGCCAGGAAGGTGTCGGCCGGGGCGTCCGCCGTGAACCGGGCGGTCGCGAAACCCGCGTCGCCGGACGGCGGGGCGACCGACGGCGCGCGCTCCACGTCGGCCGCGGGCCATTCGTCCAGCGGCAGTCCGTGGACCGACCAGTTGTGCACCAGGCGGCGCTCGACGCGGACCCCGCCGAGGATGCCCTTGCCCTGGCCGAGCAGCGGACCGTAGTTGATCCGGCCCTGGTTCTCGACCAGGAGTTCCAGCAGTACGGGCTCGCCGGCGCCCTCGACGGTGAGCGAGCCGGTCTCCCGGTCGAGCACACCCGCGGGCGCGCCGTCCACGAAGACCTGGGCGCGGTCGTGCAGCCCGTGCACGGTGATCTCCCGCGGGCCGCGCGGCAGACGGGGGCGGGCGCGGTAGAGCACCAGCCCCGAGGGCTGTTCCAGCTCCTCGAAGCTCAGCGGATGCGGGGACGCCACCGGCCGCGACAGCGCGGTGAGCGCGGCCAGCAGACCGGCGCCCCGGACCACGGGCAGCGCGCGAGCGGTGAGCGGCGGCGCGGTCGCGGGCAGCGGCCGGGAGGCTTCGGCCGCGCCGGTCACCGCGAGCAGCCGGTCGCGCAGGGCGAAGAACTTCGGGCCGAGGCCGCCGTGTTCGGCGACCGGCGCGTCCGAGTCATAGCTGGTCACGGTCGGCTGGAGCCTGTCGCCGTCGTGGTTGGCGCCCGCCCACAGGCCGAAGTTGGTGCCGCCGTGCGCCATGTAGACACTCACCGAGCCGCCCTCGTCCAGGATCTCGGCGAGCGTGGCCTCCGCGCTGTCGACGGTCCGGATGTGGTGCTTCTCGCCCCAGTGGTCGAACCAGCCGTTCCAGAACTCGGCGCAGACGAACGGCTCGCCCGTTCTGCGCGAGCGCAGCAGTTCGGCGGCCTGCGCGGCGCGGGACCCGAAGGTCGCCGTGGTCAGCGTGCCCGGCAGGGCGCCGCCGTCGAGCATCAGGTCGGTCGGGCCGTCCGCGGTGTAGAGCAGTTCGGTGATGCCCCGCTCCACCAGCGCGTCGCGCACCCACGCCACATAGCCGTGGTCGTCGCCGTAGCTGCCGTACTCGTTCTCCACCTGCACGGCGACCACCGGCCCGCCGCAGGCCGCCTGGAGCGCGGCGACGCGCGGGATCAACGCGTCGAACCAGCGCGCCACTTCGTCGAGGAAGGGCCGGTGCGAGGAGCGCAGCCGCATGCCGGGCGTCCCGGTCAGCCACGCGGGCAGCCCGCCGTTGTCCCACTCGGCGCAGATGTACGGGCCGGGGCGCACGATCACGTCCAGGCCGGTCTCCCGCGCGAGCGCGACGAACCGCTCGATGTCGCGCGGGCCGTCGAAGGACGGCCGTCCCCGGCGCGGCTCGTGGAAATTCCACGGGACGTACGTGTCCACGGTGTTGAGCCCCATGGCCGCGAGGCGTTCCAGCCGGTCGGCCCACTGCTCGGGGTGGACCCGGAAGTAGTGCAGCGACCCCGCCAGGACGCGGTGCGGCTGCCCGCCGCGCAGGAACGTGCCGTGCGGATACGACAGCAGGGGCGCGGGTCGGCCGTTGGCGTCCGCGGGTGCGGTGGTGGTCGGAAGGCTCACAGCACCGAACTGTGGCACAGATTGTTATCGATGCCAACGCGGTGCCTTCAGCCGGTCCGGGGCGGGACCACGAGCTGGAGAGCGCCCCCTTTGGATGGGTGCGACCGCTATCATCGGCGGCAGCGGATCAGCCGGAAGGGACCCATGAAGAACCAGAGCGCGCGCGACGCCTTCCGTCCGCCCGGCATGGCGGATGTCGCACGGGTCGCCGGGGTCTCCGCGCAGACCGTCTCGCGGGCCCTGGCCGGTCACCCCAATGTGCAGGACAAGACCCGCGCCAAGGTGCTCGCCGCCGTCGACCAGCTCGGTTACCGCAGGAACAACGCGGCGCGCATGCTCTCCTCCGGCCGCAGCCGCACCATCGGCGTGGTCACCCTCCAGACCAACTTCTACTCCCGCACCGCCCTCACCCTCGGCATCGAACGGGCCGCTCAGGAGGCCGGTTACGCGGTCAGCACCGCCACGACGGCGTCGCTGGACACCTCCGCCATCGAGAGCTCGATGCTGCGGCTGGCCGACCAGCACGTCGAAGGCGTCGTGCTCGCCGTTCCGCTGATCCATGTGAGCCGCCAGATCGAGCAGCTCACCAGCGCCGTGCCCACCATCACCGTCGACGGTTCGCGCACGTCGGCGACCGAAGTGGTCGCCGTCGACCAGTCGGCGGCGGCGCGGCTGGCCACCCGGCACCTGCTGGACCTGGGCCACGAGACGGTCTGGCACGTCGCGGGACCCGGCGAGTGGCTGGACGCGGCGAGCCGGTCGCAGGGCTGGCGCGCGGTGCTCGAAGCGGAGGGCAGGACGGTGCCGCCGGAGCTGACGGGCGACTGGTCGCCCGCCTCCGGCTACCGCAACGGCCTCATCCTCGGCCGGATCCCCGACGTCACCGCGGTCTTCGTGGCCAGTGACGAGATGGCGTTCGGCGTCATCCGCGCCCTGCACGAACTGGGCCGCAGGGTGCCGGAGGACATCTCCGTCGTGGGCGTGGACGACATCGCGCTCGCCGAGTACTGCTCGCCCTCGCTGACCACGGTGGCCCAGCCCTTCGCCGAGATGGGGGCGCTCGCGGTCTCCCACCTCATGCGGTACATCGCGGACCCGGACGCCACCTTGGAACCGGCCTCCGTGGAGCCGACGCTGGTCGTCCGCGCCAGCACGGCGCCCGCCCGCCGCTGACGGTCAGGCGCCGGCCGACGGCCTGAGGGCGTCACCACGCGCGGGGGAGTACGTCCCCCTGCCGTCCGTGCCGCCGCCTGTCCGCGTTCCCGGACCACACCGGCCGCACGACCGCCCAATGTCGGCCGCTATCACCTGTGCAAGAAGCTCTGTCGGGCTCTGGTGTTATCGATGCCATCGCCGCTACAGTCTCCACCACTCCCGACTCGCTCCCGGCTCTTCACGGCCCTAGGTGGTACAGGAATGACCTCGCGCTCGCCCCGATCACCCCACCGCGGAAGGTGGCGGCGGCAGCGGTCCGCGACCGCCGCCACCCTGCTCGCCTCGCTCGCCCTGCTGTCGGTCGGCGTCACTCCGGCGCTCGCCGCCCCGCCGCAGACGTCGGCCGACCCGGCCGCCGCCGCGGGCACCCCGATCGACCCCGCCCAGTACACGCTGGTCCAGGCAGACTCCGAGTCGCCCGCCTACCCCGCGCCCCCGGCCCTGGACGGCACGGCGCTCGCCGCGTTCGACAACGACCCGTCGACGCAGTGGACGGTCGCCTACGACGTGGTCGGCGGCGTCGGCGTCGCCAAGACCCCGATGCCGCACTGGATCACCCTCGACGTCGGCGGCTCCTTCACCCTCACCGGTGTCGACTACTCGGTGAAGAACCAGGCCAACGGCCCGGTCAAGGGCTACCGGATCTTCGTCACCGACGACGCGGCCGTCGCCAAGGACCCGAAGGGGAACTGGGGAGCGCCCGCCGCGACCGGCTCCTTCCACCAGCCGACGAGCAACACCGAGGTGCAGACCGTCGTCTTCGACAAGCCCGTCACCGGCCGCTATGTGAAGGTCGAGGCCGAGAGCGCCGTCAACGGGTCCGACAACGCCTCCGCCTCCGAGATCAGGGTCCGCGCCGTCGGCGACACCACGCCCGCACCCGTCGACCCGCCGCCCCCGGCCGACCCCGCGACCCCCGTCGAGATCAGGCACGGCGCGCTCAAGGTCACGGTCGCCAAGGAATTCCCGCAGGTCATCTCGTACGCGCTGAACGGCGGCAGCCTCGCGGGCCAGGCGTCCGTCCTGCACACCTTCGACATCAACGGCGCCGCGCACACCGCGACCACGAAGATGTCCGCGCACGGCGACACCGCGACGTACACCTCGACCTTCGCCGACCTGCCGAACGTCACCATCACCTCGACGATCACCGCGACGGCGAAGAAGACCGTCGTCTTCGCCGTCCGGAAGATCACCGGCAGCGCCGCCCGTACCGTCAACCAGTTCTCGATCCCCGGCCAGTCGCTGCTGTCGGTCGACTCCTCCGACCCGCACGCGAGCCTGGCCCGTACGAAGATCTCCACGGACTCCACGACGACGGCCGACCAGTTCCTCACGATCAGCGCGGCGGCCAAGCCCGACAAGGCGTCCGTCGGCACCCCGTACGGCTTCGTCAGCAACTCCACGCTCGCGGGCGGGCTGATCACCGACGCGACCGACGACGCCGCGCAGGACAACAACGACAACGGCAACACCCGGCTCCAGTCGCGGATCGTGGACGCGGGCGGCGGCGCGCGCCGCGCGGAGCTGTCCGTCGGCACCTACACCTACGCGCCCAAGGGCGCCACGGACCGGCGGGTGGCGACGTACGCGCTGCCGCGGACCACGGTCGTGCTCTCCGGTGACGCCAACGGCGACAACAAGGTGACCTGGGAGGACGGCGCGCTCGCCTACCGCGCCGCGATGACGCGCCCGCTCGGCGCCGACCGGGTGCCCGAACGCGTCGTGCAGCACATCCCGTTCAACTTCGCGAGCCAGGCCACCAACCCGTTCCTCAAGACGCTCGACAACGTCAAGCGGATCTCGCTGGCCACCGACGACCTCGGCCAGTGGGTGCTGGAGAAGGGCTACGCCAACGAGGGCCACGACTCCGCGCACCCGGACTACGGCGGCGACTACAACGTCAGGGCCGGCGGCCTCACCGACCTCAACAAGCTGGCTTCCGTGGGCGCCGACTACAACTCCGACATCGCCGTCCACGTCAATGTGACCGAGGCGTACCCGCAGGCCAAGAACTTCAGCTCGGGACTCATCCAGGGCCAGGTCAACGGCTGGGACTGGCTCAACCAGTCGTACCACATCGACCAGCGCACCGACCTCGGCAGCGGCGCCGTCCTCGACCGCTTCAAGGAACTGCGCAAGCAGGCGCCCGGCATCAAGACCGTCTACATCGACGCCTACTACTCCAGCGGCTGGCTCGCCGACGAACTGGCCCGCCAGCTCCACGCGATGGGCTTCGAGGTCGCCAGCGAGTGGGCCTACAAATTCGAGGGCGACTCGATCTGGTCGCACTGGGCGAGCGACAAGAACTACGGCGGCGCCACCAACAAGGGCATCAACTCCAACATCGTCCGCTTCATCGCCAACTCCGACCGCGACGTGTGGAACGTCGACCCGCTGCTCGGCGGCTCCGACATCAAGGAGTTCGAGGGCTGGACCGGCCAGGACGACTACAACGCCTTCTACCGGAACATCTGGACCGACAACCTGCCGACCAAATTCCTCCAGCACTACCAGCTCACCACCTGGGACTTCGGCGCCTCCGCCGACCTCACCGGCGGTGTCCACGTCGCGATGGCGGGCGGCAAGCGCCAGGTGACCATGGGCGGCGCGCTCGTCCTCGACGGCGACAGCTACCTGCTGCCGTGGGGCGAGGCCAAGCGCGGCAACGGCACGTCCTCGCCGAGCGACGCCGACAAGATGTACTACTTCAGCGCGTCCGGAGGCGCCCACACCTTCGACGTGACACGGCAGTTCGCGGGCACCAAGCGCTTCACCCTCTACAAGCTCACCGACCAGGGCCGGGTGAAGGCCGGTGACATCACCCCGACCGGCGGCAAGGTCACGATCAGCGGCGACAAGAACCAGCCGTACGTGCTCGCCCCGCAGTCCGGCAAGGCGCCGCACACCAACGTCGACTTCGGGCATGGCACCGGTCTGAACGACCCCGGCTTCAACGCCGGCGACCTCACGGCCTGGAACGCCCACGGCGGCGCGACCGCCGTACGCACCGCCAACGGTGACAACGTCGCCCGGCTCGGCACCGCGGCCTCCGGTATCTCGCAGCAGGTCAAGGGCCTGACGTCCGGCAAGACCTACACCCTCAGCGCCAACGTCGAGATCGCCAAGGGGCAGCGCAGGGCCACCACCCTCGCCGTCACCGGCGGCAAGCAGCCCGCCGCCAACACCTTCGACACCACGCCCGCCGCCAACCAGATGGCCGCGGACGCCAAGCAGGGCACGTACTCGCAGCGCGCGTCGGTGACCTTCACCGCGCCGTCCAACGGCAAGGTCACCGTCGCCGTCAGCGCGGTGGCGGGGGGCGCGGCCGTCACGCTGGACGACATACGCCTGATGGCCGACACCACGCTGCCGCTGCCCAAGAAGGCGGCCGGTTCTGACGGGACCGTCCTCGCGCGGGACGACTTCGAGGGCAACCAGCCCGGCTGGGGACCCTTCGTCAAGGGCGACGCGGGCGGCGCCACCGACCCGCGCACCAGCATCAGCGACCTGCACGCCCCGTACAGCCAGAAGACCTGGAAGAACACCTACTCGCCGTACAACTCAGGGGCCCTCAAGGGCCAGGCGGTGGACGACGTCATCGGCGGGAACCACTCGCTCAAGGCCCACGAGGAGAACAGCGGTCTGGTCTACCGGACGGTGCCCGCGACCGTGCCCTTCGTGGCGGGCCACACGTACGCGGTCTCCTTCCGCTACCAGACCAACCTCGACGGCCAGTGGGCCTGGGTGACCGGCGCGGACGTCGTCGGCGGCGGAAAGGTCGCCTCGAAGGACGTGACGCGCGACGTGCTCGCGCCCGCGCTCGACACGGCCACGTACTCCAAGGAGATCGTCGCGGGCTGCGGCGACACCTGGGTGGGGCTGCGCAAGCTCGGCGGCGCCAACGGCACGGACTTCGTGCTGGACGACTTCTCGGTGACCGACCTGGGCCCCGCCCCGGCGGGTCCGGCGTGCGCGAGTGTGACGACGCCGCCGACCGCCGAGCTGAGCCCCGGCGTGCCGAGCGAGTACGTGACCACCTTCACCAACAGCGAGCTGACCGACGCCACCGGCGTCGTCCAGCGGCTCGACGGCCTGCCCGCCGGGTGGACCGCGGCGGTGAAGACCGAGCACGGCAACAGTTTCGCCACCGTGAAGCCCGGCGCGTCGGTGAGCACCACCTGGCTGCTGACCCCGCCCGCGGGCGCGGCGGGGACCGCCGCCTCCTGGAAGGTCGTGGCGGGCTACACCGACGACGGCGCCACCAAGTCGGTGTCGGCGGACGCCAAGGCGACCGTCGCGACCCGCGCGCTGCTCTCGCCCAGTTCGATGACGGCGACCGCGGACTCCGAGAACCTCTCCTCGGGAGCCGCGGAAGGACCGGTCTCCAACGTGCTCGACGGTGACCCCGGCACCATCTGGCACACCGACTACACCAACTCCGAGGCGCCGTACCCCCATTGGGTGACCCTCAAGCTGGGCGGCCCCGCCGACCTCGACGGCTTCGGCTACCTCGACCGCCAGAGCGGCGGGCAGAACGGCCGGGTGGCCGGCTACGAGGTCGCCGTCTCCGACAACGGCACTACCTGGACGACCGTCGCCCGCGGCACCCTCGTGGACTCCCCGTCGACCCAGGTCATCGCCTTCGACCGGGTCCGCGCGAGCTATGTCCGCTTCACCGCGCTCAGCGCGCTCAACGGACTGCCGTTCGCGGCGGCAGCCGAGATGCGGGCCTACGGCAGTTACGCCGACACGCCCGTCGGTTATCCGCCGGATCCCGCACCGGGCGCCTGACCACGGCCCGAACGGGCACCACGCGGGGCGCGCCCCCCTCCCTGACCGGGGAGGGGGGCGCGCCCCGTCGTTCTCGGGTCAGTTGACCAGCGGGAGGAGCTGAAGGCGCTCGGCCGCCGAGATGAGCGGGTCCACGTCGACCGGCTCCTCCGTGACGTCGTCGATGACGGACACCCGCACCGCGGGCACGGGCGCCGTGTCGATGGTCGCCGCCAGGTCGAGCGCGAACAGCACGTTCACCGGCCGCGCCCCGCGCGAGTCCTCGTGGACGCCCGCGAACCGCAGGATGCGCCAGCCCTCGTCGTCCCAGTGGTCGAGCAGGGCGGAGCGGACGACGGGAGCCGTCGCCTGCCAGGCCAGGGAGTTCTCCAGCAGCTCCACGGACGCCGCGACCGGCACCCGTTCGCCGGAACCGCTCAGCGGATGCCCGAGGACCCGCAGCCGCAGCTTGCGCAACGGCCGCAGCCACCGCTGGTCGAGGTCGGAGGACAGACCGAGCAGTACCGCCGCGGCCACCACCAGGACGACGGCCGACGGCACCGGATCCCCGCCGATCCGCGACCACCACGTACGGTCGGCGGCCACGGCGGCCAGACCGCCCACGACGACCAGACCGGCACGGGTGAAGGACCGCCAGCCGACCGGCCCCTCGTCACGGGCGCTGCACCCGCAGGACGACTCGGGCGCCGTCGCCCGCGCGTAGCCCAGATACGCGGTGAAGCCCGCGCCCAGGACCGCGGTTGCCACGGCGGGCGCCACGGCCTCGGGAACGGCGAGCAGCGCCGCCGCGATCAGCAGCTCGACCGCGCCCACCGCGCGCAGTGCCCGGGTGGCGCGGTGGCCGTTGCCCAGGACCCGCACCAGGACGGTGTTCGCGGCCAGTTGGGCCGTACGGCGGCCGAAGAGCTTCGGCGCGCCGGTCACGGCGAGCAGGACCCCGCACAGCAGCGGCGCCAGACTCGGGATGACGGAGATCATCGCGCTCCCTCCTAGTGGCCGACGGTCACGCGGGCGATGTCGATGGTGTCGTCCTCGGGACGCCAGGCGCCGAGGATCTGCGCCGACTGCCCGATCCGCACCCGCGACAGGTCCGAGGTGAGCGCGCCGCCCAGATACGAAGCGGTGGTCGTCTCGGTGACGATCCGGCCCACGACGGCGTGGTTGTTGCCGTGCGTGAGGTGCAGCCGGTCCTTGGCGATGCCCTGGATCTCGCAGAAGAGATTCACGATGTTGACCCACACCGCGTCGGCCGCGATGGTGCCGTCGGGCATGTCGACACCGCGCGCGTACAGGCCGTCGCCGACCTTGATCTCCGCCGCGGTGGTGGGGCGCAGCTTCCAGACGCTGGTGGCGTTGGTGAGCTGGATGAGGTGCTGGTCGCCGTAGGAGCCGGCGACCTCCAGCACGGTGCCGTTGATCGCGGTGATCCGGCCCTCGGCGAACGCCGACTTGGAGATCGCCGGGTCGAGCGACGGCATCGGCGCGGCGAAGGCGGCGTCCGCGTCGATGCCGCCGAGCGCGGTGGCGCCGACGATGGTCGCACCGCCGAGCGCGGCGGTGGTGAGGAAGCGCCGGCGGTCCATCCGGCCGCGGCCCGCGGGATTCTGGTCGTGGCTCATGTCGGTCCTCCTCACTCGTAGATGTAGACGGGGAGCTTGCCGGAGCTGAGATTGCCGATCGCGGAGAACGCGGCCGGGGTCAGGTCGATGACCCGGTTGGTGCGGCAGACGCCGTTGCAGCACGCGGACTCGCCGCAGAAGCTCTTGGTGCGCGGTCCGCAGTCGGAGACCGTGACGCAGACCGTCGCGCCGGAGCACTGGTGCTTGACGTTCATCACCGAGCCGCAGCCGCGGCGCGCGATGGTCTCACCGCACAGGTCGGGCCGGGTGATGTCGAAGCACGCCTGGGAGGCGTTCGGCCACGCCGCCTGGTGGGCGTTGGACTGGCAGGTGCCGCAGGCACCGGTGCCGGTGCTGCCGCAGGGGCCCCAGGCGCTGCCGCAGCAGAACCAGGTGGTCTCACCTGCCCAGAGACTGGTCGATCCGCAAGCCATGTCGATTCCCTTCGCTCGCGCGCAGGCGTTGTGACCTGCGCATGACAACACAAGGTGCGTGCCGCGCCATGCGTGACACGTGACACGGGGCCGCCGGTGGGGACGGCGGCGGTGCTGGGTGTTCGGCGTCCGGGATGCGCGCGCTCGCGGGGGAGGTGGGGCGACGGGCGGGGCCGCGAGGCGGTGGGGCGGTGTGGCGTGAATTGCGCGGATGTGCGAGGTGCGTGGTGCGCTCGATGCATGGGGGGACAGTGGGGGGTTCGGGTGCTGCGAGTACTGAGGGTGGCGCGGGTCCTGTGGGGATTCCGGGGCATGTGGGGACGCCGGGAGAATTGCATGCCCATGACAAGGTGTGCGTCGGATGGGTCGGCAGTGATGGTGGAACACGGCCATGATGCGCGCTTCTACGCGCGTCCGCCAGAGGGCGGGAGACACGAGAGGCCCTTGGGGCGGGCGGCACGAGCCGTACGGTGCGGGGTACCGGGCGTTGGCCTCGGGCATCACGGCCGCCGCGCGGCGCGCGGACGCGTGGGCCGTCTTTTGCGGGGTGCCCGGGATGTCGTGATCCAGCCAGCCGCGGCCACGGCGGCTCGCGTACGCCTACGATCTGCCGCCTGCCGCCTGCCGCCTGCCGCCTGCCGCCTGCCGCCTGCCGCCTGCCGCCCGCGTATCGGGCGCGGTCGCTGGGGGTGTCGCCCGGCGGTGAAGGGCTACCGGGTCGCCCGCTGAGCGCCACCGCCTGATCCGTCGCCCGATCCGGCGCCGGGCCCCGGGACCCCGGCCGCCCTGCCGCCCGGTCCGCCGCCCTGGCGTCGGGTCGCCGCGCTGCGGCCCACGGCCTCCACCAGCGGCAGCACGCGGTACGGGACCCGCTCGCGCAGGGCGATCTCCGTACGGGTGCGGACCACGCCCGGCAGTTGGATCAGCCGCTGGATGATGTCCTCCAGATGGGCGTTGTCGCGGGCCGCGACCCGGGTGAGCAGATCCCCGCCGCCGGTGATCGAGAGCGCCTCGATGATCTCCGGCACGGCCGCGAGCGCTTCGCCCACGTCGTCCAGGCGCCCCTGCGTCACCTCGATCCGCACGAAGGCCAGCACCGGGTGGCCCAGCGCGGCAGGCGACACGCGTGGTCCCGCCGTGGTGATCACCCCGTCACGCTCCAGCCGGTCGAGCCGGGCCTGGAGGGTGCCGCGGGCCACGCCGAGTATGCGGGCGTACTCACGGACGCTGGTGCGCGGCTGCTCCAGCAGCAGCCGCAGGATGCGGGTGTCCAGTGCGTCGACGGCCATGGGCCACTGGTCTCCTCATGGTCGATGACAGGACACCCTCACCGTACCAATGGCACAGCGCCGAGCGACCAGTTTGAGCCACTGCCCGCTCGGGTGCTTTCCTGGTGGTGACGATGGCGTTGCGGTCCTCCGCAACGCCTTTGCCATGTCCGGCGCCGACCGCCGCCGGGCACCCGTACCGGACAGGGGTGGAACCGCACACGTGAAGAAGTTGTTCGTCGCACCGGATCCGGGCCGCGCGCGGCTGCGCCACGCCTCCCGCGCCGTCCTCGGCATCGCGCTCGCCGTCACCGCGGCGGGCCTGGCCGGATTTCCGCTGCCCGCGATGTGCGGCGGCGGTCTCGCCGCGCTGCTCGCCTTTTTCGTCGTCGCCGACCCCCGCGTCGGCCAGCAGGCGGTCACCATCGCCCTGATGCCCCTGACCGGACTGCCGGTGCTCACCGCCGCGGCCTGGCTGCACCCGTACCCGCTCGCCCGCGACGCCGCCTTCGTCGCCGTCGTCCTCGCCGGGGTCTACGTCCGCCGCTGGGGCGCCCGCGGCCACGCGCTCGGCGTCTTCGGCTTCATGATGTTCTTCATCGCGCAGTTCCTGCACGCCGTACCGGCCGAACTCCCCGAGCTGTACGCGGCGATCGGCCTCAGCCTCGCCGTCGCCGCCACCGTCCGCTTCGGCCTGTGGTGCTACGAACGCGGCGCCGCTCCCGTACCGGCCATCTCTCTTGTCCAACCGCCCGGTCTGCGCAGGCCGACCACCCGGCAGGCCGTCCAGGCCGCGACCGCCGCGGCCGGAGCCCTCGCGTTCGGCCAGGCACTGTCGGAGGACCGCTGGTACTGGGCGGTCGCCACCTCCTGGTGGATCTTCGTCAACACGGCGTCGCGCGGCGAGACCCTGGTGCGCGGCTTCCGCCGCGTGCTCGGCACCGCGCTCGGCATCGTGGCCGGATTCGCCCTCGCCCTTCCCCTGCACGGCGCCCCCGTACCGTCCGCCGTCCTCGTCGCGGTGTGCGTCTTCGGCATCTTCTACAGCGCGGCCGTCTCCTACTCCTGGATGACCTTCTTCGTCACCGTCATGGCCGGCTCCCTCTACGGGCTGCTCGGCGTCCTGCACCCGGCGCTGCTCCTGCTGCGCCTTGAGGAGACCGGGGCGGGCGCGCTCTGGGCGGCCCTCGCCGTGCTGCTGGTGCTGCCGGTCACCACGCACGCCGCCACCGACGCCTGGATCCAGCGCGCCCTGGAATCCGTACGCGACTTCACCGCGCAGGCCGCCCGGCACCTCGCCGGTGAACCCGGCGCCGACCTGGCGGGACGCGCCGCCGAACTGGACCTGGTACTCGGCCGGGTACGCGCCTGCCTGGCGCCGCTGGTGCACCCGCTGAGCCCCCTGCGGGCCCGCAGAGCGCGGGCCGGTCACGTACTGCGCCTCCTCGACGCCTGCGCCCACCAGGTGCGCGGCCTCGCCGAGGTCGTCGCCCACCCCGAAGCGGGCCACGACGAGCGGCTGTCGGCCGCCTGCCGACGGGTCGAGGACGCCGTGCGCCGCCTGGTCGTACGCGGCGTCGAGGCACCGGAACCCCGGCCGGAAACGCCCCGGGACGGCGTGGGACATCCGCACGCCGAACGCGCGCTCGGCCACCTGCGGGTCCTGGAAACGGCGCTCACCGACCTCGCCGCCCCCCTGCACGCCGACCCCCGGGCGCCGCTCGCCGCCTGACCAGTGGGACCCGGGGGCGACGCGGCCGCCGTCAGGTACTAATCTCAGCCGCCGTACAGACATCAGGCGGAAGAGGTACGGCAGTGGCCGGGCACGTTTACATCGGGTCGTTCACTTCGGCGGGCGGGCGAGGGCTCACCACGGCCGCCGTCGACCCGGACACGGGAGCGCTCACCGCGCTCGGCGACAACGCCGAGGTGCAGAATCCGTCCTTCCTCGCCCTGTCCGACGACGGGCGGACGCTCTACACGGTCGGCGAGACCGAGCCGGAGGGCACCGCCGCCGCGTTCTCGCTCGCGGACCCGGCCGCGCCCCGGCTGCTCGGCGCGCCCGTGCAGGTGCACGGCGGCTGGCCCACCCACCTCGCCGTCCACCGCGGCCACCTGCTCACGGCCAACTACGCGGAGCCCGGCAGCGTCAGCGTCCTGTCCATCGGCGAGGACGGCGCGCTCGGCGGACTGCGCTCACTGCTGGAGCACGAGGGCGACGGCCCCCACCCCGAGCGCCAGACCGGGCCGCACGCCCACGCCGTGCTGACCGACCCCAGCGGACGCTGGGCGGTCAGCGTCGACCTCGGCACCGACTCGGTGCGGGTCTGCGAACTGGACGCCGACAGCGGCGAGCTGGAGATCGAGCGCGAGCTGGGACTGCGCTCCGGGATCGGCCCGCGCCACCTCACCTTCCACCCGGCCGGCCACCACGCCTATGTGATGAACGAACTCGACTCCGTCGTCACCGTCTGCCGCTGGGACCCCTCCATCGGCAGCCTGCGCCCGCTCGCCGAGGTCCGCGTGCTCCCCGACGGCACCGAAGGCGAGAACTACCCCTCGGAACTGGTCGTCTCGCCCGACGGCCGCTTCGCCTGGGCCGCCAACCGCGGCCACAACAGCATCGCGGTGCTCGCACTGGACGAGACGGGGGAGCGGCTGGAACTGCTCGACACCGTGAGCTGCGGCGGCGACTGGCCGCGCCACCTCACCCTCGACCCGTCGGGCACCCGGCTGTACGCGGCCAACGAGCGCTCCGGCGACGTCACCTGGTTCGACGTCGACCCGGGCACCGGCATCCCCAAGCAGGCCGGTTCGCTGGCGCTGCCCGCCGTGTCCTGCGTGCTCTTCGCCCGGCCCTGACGCCGCGGCGGCGGGCTCGCGCGGCCCGCACGACGAGGAAACGGCGCGGGCGGGCGGTCTTGTCGAAGGACCGCCCGCCCGCGCCGTTGTCGTCGCCGTGTCGACGCGCCGCCTCGTTCAGTGCGAGGGCGCGCTCTCCTGCTGCTGCATCGCGATGCCCAGCGCGCCCGCGTAATGCGTGACCACCAGCTTGCCGACCGCCGGGTACGGGCCGAGCGCGTCGGCGCCCGAGCAGCCCGCCTCCGCCGCGGCGGTGTGCAGGAGCTGCGGCGCGATCTCCGGGCCGATCAGGCACGGGGCGAGCGCGAGCCGGCCGGAGCCGGAGGAGCGCAGCTGCTCCGCCGCCCGTGCGATGGAGCCGTCCTCGTCGAGCGCGGCGGCCAGCACCGGCACGGCGAGCCGCGCGGCCAGCAGCAGCCCGGTCACACCCGCGGCCTGCGCCGCCTCCTCGCCGCCGACGGTCGCCAGGATGATCCCGTCGGCCGCGGTCGCCACGGTGAACAGCCGGGCGCGGTCGGCGCGGGCCAGACCCGCCTCGGCGAGCCGGACGTGCAGCGCCTCGGCGAGCAGCGGGTGCGGACCGAGGACGTCGGTCAGCTCCACCTGCGCCTTGGTGTCGGCGATGGCCTGCCGGATCCTGCGCAGCACCGAAGCCTCGGGTCCCGCGAGCAGCGGGACGACGACGGCCGCGGTGTCCTCCCCCGACCGCTCGTCCGCGATCGCGGCCAGGACGCCGCGCAGCGCCGGGAATTCGGTCTCCGCGCCGTCCTCACCGTCGACGAAGCCGATCCGCGGATCGAGTCCCGACAGCTCGGAGCGGGCGATGCTCACGACCTCCTCCGCCAGACTGAGCGCGGCGGCGGTGGGAGTGCCGGGGACGGCCAGAACCAGCACCGGCGCGCCCTCGGGCGCGGCCAGCGCCTCCGGTCGGCGGTGACGTCCCGGCTGGCGCGGGCGCGGCATTCGAACGGGAAGGCCGGAGGCGGGCCCTGTGGCAGTGCTCATGGCGACGCATGCTAACGCCTTGGGGCGCCTGGATGTTCGGCCGGGTCGGAGCCGCGGCAGACCTGTCCTGATCTGTCCCTTTCACCGCTCACGTTCGGTCATCGAACGAGTCTGAGCTGTGCCGGAACGCGCCGCGTCGGCACCGGAACGAACCGGTGCGGTACGCGAACGTGCCGGTGCGGCACGGGAGACGAGCCGCAGCAGCGCGGGGTCGGCCGGAAGCGGCAGCGCGTCCCGGTGCAGCGCCCCCGCGATCAGCAGCGCGCCGTCCAGCGGATCACCGGCCGCCGGTACGAGCCTGGCGTCCGGCAGCATCCGCCCGGCCCGCTCACGCAGCGGCCCGAGCAGCGGCTCACCCATCTTGAACAGGCCACCGGTCAGCGCCACGTCCACCGCGGCGGCGTCCGGCCGTACGGCAGCCGCCGACTCCAGGATGTGCGTCGCGGCGGCCTGCAGGATGCCGGAGGCCACCGGGTCGCCCCCCGTGGCGCAGGCGGCCACGTCGGGCGCGAACGAGGCCAGTACGGCGGGCCGGTCGGGTCGCGGGTAGAGCTGTGCGGGCATCCCGTCGAGCGGCCCGAAACGGTCCTCCGCGCGGGCCAGCAGCGCCGTGGAGCCGCCCGCCCTGCCGTCGTGCGCGCGCATCGCCGCGTCCAGGCCCGCGCGGCCGATCCAGGACCCGCCGCCCGCGTCGCCCAGCAGATGGCCCCAGCCGTCCGCGCGCAGCCAGCCGCGGCCGTCGGCCGCGGTGCCGAGCGCGATCATGCCGGTGCCCGCGGCGACGACGACGCCCGGCCGCAGACCGAGCGCGCCCGCGTACGCGGTCACCGCGTCACCGGCCAGCGCCAGCGACTCCACCCCGAAGGCGGCGGCCAGGGCGTCGGGCAGCACGGCGCGCAGGTCGGTGCCGAGTGTGGCCATACCGGCCGCGCCGACGCATGCGGCGGCCAGCGTGCCGGCCCCGGCCTTGTCCAGCAGGCCGTTCACCAGGGGCACGACCTGGTCGAGCAGGCTCGCGGCGTCGATCCCGCGCTCGCCGGTCACGGCCGGGCGGGCCGAGACGGCGGGCGCGGACACCTCGGTGCCGTCGGCGCGGGCGACGGCCACCCGCACCCCGGAACCGCCGGAGTCGATCCCGAGCACCCAGTCAGCGGAAGCGGGCACGGATCAGCCGAGCCCGCGCGAGTCCTGCTTGAGCGCGGTGTCCACGGTCAGCGCCGAGGCGACGACCATGCTCAGCAGCGGGTCGGCCAGCGGCCGGTGGATCTGGAGGACGTAGTTGTCCGCCGTGGTGAACATGGTCTTGGCCAGGCCCTCCCACGTCTTGGTGATCCGGCCGATCTCCGTCTCCGTGTGGTCCACGATGGCGAAGTTCCATGCCCGCCAGTTCTCGGCCTTGATGGCACCGATCTGCTGGCCGTTGTACATGAACGCGAACTTGATCTTGCCGAAGGCGTTCTGCTGCACGATCTCGCCGAGCGGCTCACCGTTCGAGCGGTGCACCAGCACCTTGGACTTGATGAACTTCGCGGGCCGGGTGAGCACCAACTGCGGCTGCCCGTGCGCGTCCCTGACCTCCAGCTTGTGGGTCAGGAACTGGTCCACGCTGGAGACGAAGCGCAGCACCTTCTTCGCTGTGCTCTGCCCGATCTCGACGACCGAGCCGAGGGTACGGCCCTGCTGGTCGAAGACGCTGTACTCGTTGACCAGCTCGATCAGCTTGGCCTTCTGGTTCACCACCAGGATCGGCTCGGTGAACAGGGTGCCGCCGCCGAACGAGGTCGGCGCTATCCCGGCCTGCTGCTGCACCTGGCGCTGGACCTTGGACGGGTCGGGGGCGCCGCTGACATTCACCTCCCACGCGTTGCCGCCGCCTTGCTGCTGCTGCGGAATCTGGCCGGGGTTCGTGTGCTCCGTCCACTGTTTGCCGTCCCAGTAGCGGAGCAGATTCGGAGTGCCTTGCGGGTCGGCGTACCAGCCCGCCGGAGTATTGGGATGCGTCGTCACCCGGGCAGAGTACCGTCAAGACATGTCAGGGAAGGAGCCAGTCGACCGGCTGCGCACCCTGCCGGACCAGCAGATCATTGGCGCGGCTGAAGGGCCGTGAGCCGAAGAAGCCGCGGTCGGCCGACATGGGGGAGGGGTGCGAGGACTCGATGGCGGGCAACTGCCCGAGCAGCGGCCGCAGATTGCGGGCGTCCCGGCCCCACAGCACGGAGACCAGCGGACGGCCCCGGGCGGCGAGCGCCCTGATCGCCTGCTCGGTGACCTCTTCCCAGCCCTTGCCGCGGTGCGCGGCGGGCCGCCGGGGCGCGGTGGTCAGCGCCCTGTTGAGCAGCAGCACACCCTGCCGCGTCCACGGCGTGAGATCCCCGTTGGACGGCCGCGGCAGCCCCAGGTCGGAGCCCAGTTCGCGGTAGATGTTCTCCAGACTGCCCGGCAGCGGCCGTACGTCCGGCGCGACGGAGAAACTGAGTCCCACCGCGTGCCCCGGGGTCGGATACGGGTCCTGCCCGACGATCAGCACCCGCACGTCGTCGAAGGGCTGCTGGAACGCGCGCAGTACGTTCGCACCGGAGGGAAGGTACGTACGCCCCGCGGCGATCTCGGCGCGGAGGAAGTCCCCCATCGCCGCGATCCGGTCCGCCACCGGTTCGAGCGCCTTCGCCCAGCCCGCTTCGACGATCTCGTTCAATGGTCGCGCTGTCACGGTCCGTCACTCTACTGGCTCAACGGCCGTGCCGCGGACGGGGATCGGACCCGCCCGCGCAACGACGGCTCGTCCGGCGGACCGCCGGGCAGGACCGGTCAGATACCGGCCCGGCGGAAGGCCCGCCCGTACTGCTGCGGCACCGCCACCTCGGAGCCCAGCTCACGGGCGGCGTGCAGCGGCCAGTTCGGCGTACGCAGCAGTTCGCGGCCGAGCAGGACGGCGTCGGCCTGGCCGGTGGACAGGATCGTCTCGGCCTGCCGGGGGTGGGTGATCTCGCCGACGGCCGCCACCGGCAGACCGGTCTCGGCCTTCACGCGGGCCGCGAAGGGCACCTGGTAGCCGGGGCCGAGCGGAATGCGTACGCCCGCGGCGTTCCCGCCCGTGGACACGTCGAGCAGGTCGACCCCGCGCACGAGCAGTTCCTTGGCAAAGCGGACCGTCTCGTCCGCCGTCCAGCCGCCGTCCTCCAGCCAGTCGGTGGCCGAGATGCGGAAGAACAGCGGCAGTTCCTCCGGCCAGACCTCGCGCACGGCGTCGACCGTCTCCAGCGCGAACCTGATCCGGTTCTCGAAGGCGCCGCCGTAGCCGTCGGTGCGGTGGTTGCTGTGCGGAGAGAGGAATTCGCCGATCAGATAGCCGTGCGCGCCGTGCAGTTCGAGCACCTCGAAGCCCGCCGCGAGCGCGCGCCGGGCCCCGGCCACGAACTGCCCGACGACGTCCCTGATGTCCGCCTCCGACAGCTCGGTCGGCACCTTGGACTCGTCGGAGAACGCCACCGGGCTCGGCGCCACCGGCTGCCAGCCGCGCTCGTCCGCGCCCAGCGGGCCGCCGCCCGCCCACGGCCGGTCCGTGGACGCCTTGCGTCCGGCGTGGCCGATCTGGATGCCGGGCACGGTGCCGTGGTCCTTGAGGAAGCGGGTGATCCGGCTGAAGGCCGCCACCTGGTGGTCGTTCCAGATCCCGAGGTCGGCGGGGCTGATCCGGCCCTCGGGGCTGACCGCGGTCGCCTCGACCAGGATCAGTCCGGCGCCGCCGACCGCCCGCGACGCGTAGTGCGCGAAGTGCCAGTCGCCGGGCGCTCCCTCGTCGGGCCCCTCGGTCGCCGCCGAGTACTGGCACATCGGCGCCATCCAGGCCCGGTTGGGAATGGTCACGGACCGCAGGGTGAAGGGCTCGAACAGCGCGCTCACGGCACTCTCCTCGTCGTCGGACTCCGTCGCGGGGCTCCACCGGTCGGGGCCTGTCGCCGCGCACTGGTGACGGCTTCTACGATAGACGCCGTAGTACGGCAGACGTCAAACTACGACGGGTATCGTAATATGACGTTCATGACACTCCCGATTCCGTCCCACGCGCCACCGGCACCGGCACCGGCACCGTTGTCGTCGGCGCCAGCCGCAGGTGCCGACGCCCCGGCCGCCGCCGGGCGCGCGCTGGAGCACCCCGGCGCCGGGGAGATCCGGCTCGAAGAGGTGCTGCACGCGCTGTCCGACCCGATGCGGCTGATCGTGGTCCGCAATCTGGCCGCGGCCCACGGTGAAGTGGCCTGCTCCGACGTGCCGTTGCCGGTCAGCAAGTCCACGACCACGCACCACTTCCGGGTGCTGCGCGAGGCGGGCGTCATCAGCCAGATCTACCGCGGCACCTCCAAGATGAACGCGCTGCGCATGGACGACCTCGAAGCGCTCTTCCCCGGTCTTCTCGACCGCGTCCTCGACGCGGCGGCCCGCCAGGCGGCCCGGCTCGACGGCTGACTGTGGGGCGTGGGGCGCCCGGATCCAAAGTCTGTATCCGAGTCCCTGGATTCGAGTGCCCGGATTCGAGTGCCCGGATTTCGAGTGGCTGGATTCGACGCGCCTCGATCCGTCCCGTCCGTGACGGGCCTCAGGCCGGTCCCTCGGCGGGCGGCGACGACGAGTGGCCCGCCGCCGTCAACAGCCCTTCCCAGTCGGGGATCTTGACCGTCCCCCGGTCCAGGGAACGGCCCCACTCCGCCTCCGCCGCCTCGATCGCCAGCCAGCCCCGCCAGGCGACCGGCCGTACGCCCGCGGCCCGCAGCCCGGCCAGCGGATCGGCCGACAGCTCTCGCGTCAGCAGACCCGGCGCGTCGGCGAGCAGCGCCGTCGCGGTCTCCTTGGCGCACGGCCGGTTGGTGCCGATCACACCGGTCGGCCCGCGCTTGATCCAGCCCGCCACGTACTCGCCGGGGGAGGGCGTACCGTCGCGCAGCACGCGGCCCGCGTCGTTCGGCACCACCGCGCCCCGAGGGTCGAAGGGCAGGCCGGGCAGCGGCACCCCCTGATAGCCGACCGAGCGCAGGACGAGTCCCGCGTCGATCTCCTCGCCGCCGCCTGTATCGGACACACCGCCGCGCCCGTCAGGACCCGTTCGGGTGAAACGGACCGCGCGCACCCGCCCGGCCTCGTCGGCGAGGAACGCGGTGGGGCGCAGGAAGAACCGCACATGGAGTCGGCGCGGCCGTCCCCGCGGCGGCTGCGCGGCCCACGAGCGCAGCACCTCCACATTGCGCCGGGCCGCCGTCGGCAGACCGGAGGGGGCGGCGTACGCCGGGTCGAGCGCCAACTCGTCCTCGCGCACGATCACATCGGTGTCGGCCAGCGCGCCCAGCTCACGCAGCTCCTTGGTGGTGAACTTCGCCTGCGAGGGCCCGCGCCGCCCCACCATGTGGATGTCGGTGACGCGGCTGTCGGCGAGCGCCCGCAGCGCCGCCTCCGGTACGTCGGTGCGCCGCAGTTCGTCCGCGCGCCGGGCCAGCACGCGCGCCACGTCGACCGCGACGTTCCCCACGCCGATGACCACGGCCGAGCGGGCCCGCAGCGCGAAGCCGTCCGGCGGCTCGTCGGGGTGCGCGCTGTACCAGGACACGAAGCGGGTCGCCGAGTAGCTGCCGGGCAACTCCTCGCCGGGCACGCCCAGTCTGCGGTCGGTCGCGGCGCCCACGCAGTAGACCACCGCGTGGTACAGACCGAGCAGCCGCTCCGGCGTCAGCGGCGCGGGCCCCACGCCGACGTTGCCGAGGAAGCGGACCCGCGGGTCCTCCAGCACCTTGCGCAGGCTGCCCTGGAGGGACTTGATCTTCTCGTGGTCGGGCGCGACACCGTATCTGACCAGGCCGTACGGGCACGGCAACCGGTCGAGCACGTCAACCGCGACATCCGGCACCGACTCCTGACGGGTGAGCGCGTCCGCGGTGTACACCCCGCTCGGACCCGAACCGACGACTGCGACGCGTAACACGACGGTGCTCCCTTCGGCGGGATGTCACCAGCATGCGCCCTCCGGACGCGTCGCGGCAGAGCGCCGCACCCGGCGGCCCGGTCGAGGCGCACGATTTCAGCCCACCGGTCGCCGGTCCCCGCCGTCCCCGCCGCCCCCGTCCCCGCCCGCGCCGGCCTTCGCGGGGGCCACCGCGCAGTCCTTCGGCGGCACCCCCAGCGTCCACTCCAGCCCGTACCGCTCGAAGAGTTCGGCCCGCAGCCGCGACAGCGGCATCGGAGCGCCCGGCAGCAGCAGCGCCACGGTCGCGCCCATCAGCAGCGCGCGCAGCAGCCGGTACTCCGCCTCCGGACCCTCGGGTCCCGACACGATTCCCGCGCCGTCCACCGCCTGGCTCAGCAGCGCCGCGAGCTTCTGCTGCTCCGGGCACTGGATGAAACCCTCCGCCTGGAGGATCGACGCCATGTGCGTACGCATCAAGGTGGTGTGCGTCTGCGTGAGGCCGAGGACCGCGTCGATGGCCCGCGCCAGCCGTTCCTGGCCGTCCTCCGACCGCGGCTCGCGGTCCAGCGCGGCGGCCAGTTCCATGTGCATCAGCCGGTGCACGGCGGACTGCAACAGTTCGCGCTTTCCCGCGAAGTAGTACGAGACCAGGCCGCGTGCCGACCCCGCCCGCTGGGTGATGTCCGCCAGCGTGGTGGCCGCGTAGCCGCGTTCCTCGACCAGCTCCACGGTTGCCTGGAGCAACCGTTCTCGGGAACGCTGACGCATAGCTTCATTGACCGATGCGCTCCGAGGGGACATTATTTACTCCTGCGTTGACTGGCTGCGAGCCAATATACTCAGCGCAACCCGGCGGGCTTCGCCCTGTCCGGGAAACGGGGGATGGTGCCGGGCCCGGCGGCGCGGGGGATCGCCGGGACCGGCGCCGATCCCGAAAGCGCTTGTCATCGAGGCTCGTGTCCTGAAAGCGCTTGCCCCTTCAGCGGCCGGTTCATGAGCGCTCGGCGCGTACGGTGCGCGGCGCCGCATCAGCCCAGTCGGTAGCCCAGTCGGTCCAGGACGCCGAGCAGCGCGTCGGGACGTGCCGTCACCGGCAGATGGTCCACCAGGAACACCGGGCAGCCCAGTGCGGCGGCGCCGCCGTCGGCCGCACGGCTGTCGCCCACCATCGCGACGTCCGCGGGCTCCAGCCCGAGCCCGTCGCAGGCGATCCGGAACAGCCGCTCGTCCGGCTTCTGGACGCCGTGCTCGAAGCTCAGCGCGAAGACGTCCACCAACTCGTCCAGCCCATGCTCCCCGAAGACCGGCCGCAGATCCCATCCGATGTTGCTCACCACCGCCACCGGCACGCCCCGGTCCCGCAGAGCCCGCAGCACGCGCTCGGTGTCGGGGTACGGATTCCACGCGGCGGGCGCCATGTGCCGGTCGTAGAGCGCGTCGTGCACATCCCAGGGGAGCGCGACGGTACGGGACAGGCCGCCGTACGCCGCCCGGTGCTCGGCCGCGCTGGTGTCGCGCCTGGCCCAGGCCGCCGCCAATCGCGGCGGAATCCGCTCGGGCGGTCCGCCGCCGGGCAGCGCGCCCGCCCGCTCCAGCGTTCCGGCGTACGCCGCGACCTCGTCGTCGGTGGCCGTGACGCCCTCGGCGGTGAGCGCCGACCGCAGCCAGGACTCGGCCGCTTCGACCCGCATCAGGGTGCCGGAGAAGTCGAACATCACGCCTTTGACGGCCATGGCCCCGCCTCTCCCGCCGCCGCTCAGGTCAGCGCGCCGAGGCCGGGGCCGAAAGCGATCAGCAGCGGGACGGCCGGGACCAGCAGCGCGAAGGCCGTCATCCGCACCCGTTGGCCGAGCGGCAGCCGGGGCGCGGGATCGAGCAGCCGGTGCACGCGGCCGGGCAGCGCGGCGAGCGGCGTGGGGCAGGGGCCGAAGACACCGCGTTCCGCGTTGAGTTCGACCAGCGCGAGGGCGGTGGTGAGGCGGCCGAAGCGGCGCGAGGCGGTGTCGTCGGCCGCCAGTTCCACCAGGTGGTGCACCTGGTCACGGAAGGCGGCGAAGACCGGCACCTGCGGGAAGCCGCCCGCGAGCGCGCCCGAGCAGTGCAGCAGCACGTCGTGCCTGGCGCGTACGTGTCCCTGCTCGTGGGCCAGCACGGCGTCCAGTTGGCGGCCCTTCAGGCGGCGCAGCGCGGCCGTGGTGATGACCAGTTGGGGCTCGGCGCCGGACAGCCACCAGGCGTCGGAGCGGGCGTCCTCCAGGACCACCAGACGCTCGCCGGGCGTGACGGTCTCGCCGGGCAGCCGGGGCGCGCGCACGCGGAGTTCCGCGCGGCGCTGCTTGCGCCGCGACCGTGTGCCGCGCACCTCGCGGGTGAGCATCGCCGCGGTCCACACACCGCCGAGCGCGAGCAGGACGGCGATGGTCCCGGCCCAGCGGCCGTACTCGGACAGCGCGTAGGCGTCGACCACACCGCTCGGGGCGAAGGCGAAGAGATTGCCGCGGACCGCGGCCCAGGCGGCCGAGGCGGAAAGCGCCATGGCCAGCACGCAGCACAGCAGTACGGCGGCGACCACACACTGCCAGACCCACAGGGCCAGCACCGGTTCGCGTTCCGGCCACTTGGCACGGGACAGCAGACGCGGCGCCATCGCCGCCGCAAGTGCGCCGAGAATCAGCAGCACGAACGGGACCGTCATGGTGATCAGCCTAGGAGGCGCGCGGTTCACGGGGGACGGACCACGACCCGATGTGACGCATGACTCACGGCAGCGAGTCCGTCACAGGGTCAGCAGCATCGCGAACATCCCCAGCGCCATCGCCACCCGGCAGGCCGCCGCGACCTCCGGCGCGTGCCGCAGCGGGACACGGTCCCGGCCGCCGCCCGCGCCTCCTTCCGCCTGGCCGGTGGATATCAGCGGGCCGCCGCCCGGCGCGCCGTGCGCCTGCGCCGGGAGCGCGACCAGGGTGGTGCCGCTGCGCAGGACGTAGCCCGCGAAGTAGAGCAGCAGCAGGCCGGTGAGCAGCGGGGTGCCCGCGCCGGTGGCCGCCATGTGCTCGGCGTGGCCGCCGTGCGCCGACGCCGCCCCGCCCATCGCCACGGCCATGTACACCATCGCGGCCGAGCACACGGAGTGGTGCAGATGGTGGCCGGGCCGCCGGACCAGCAGCAGCGCCCGTACCCCGGCCAGCGCGAAGACCACGCCGAGGACGACGGCGAACAGCGGCGTCCCCCACGGCCGCGGGTCGAGGACGGACATCGGGACGGCCATCACCGCCATGCCCGCCGCCATCACCGCCTCGTCGCGCGCTTCGCGGCGCAGCAGGCACGCGACCGCGGCGACGGTGCTGAGCGCCACGAGCAGCCAGGCCACCAGCGGTGGTCCGTGCATGCCGTCCTCCCCCTCATCCTCACGCCTCTTCGGCGCGCCCCGGTCCGTGCGGTGACCCTCGGCCGGTCCGGTCCGGTCCGGTCCGTTCAGGTCCGGTCCGTGACGACCGGCCCGGTCCAGTCCGTGACGACCGGACCGCCGGACGGTTGTTCGGCGGTCCCAGGAGAACTGCCCAGGTCCGAGGGCGCACACCCGAGCGCATCGGGGTAGTCGGGGGAGCGTGTCACCGCGGCGCGCGCCGTCGCGGATCGCCGTGTGCCACGATCTCGTGCGCGTCGCCCGACCGCAACGCCTCCGGGCCGGCGTCCGGCGCCTCGGCCCCGCGCGCCCGCGCCGCGGCCCGCGACCTGCGTACTTCCCGCGCCTGCCGGGCGCCGGAGCGCTGTGTGACGGCCACGCAGACCAGTACGGCGAGCGCCGCGGGCAGTGTGGCGCGGCCCAGGTGCTCACCGAGCAGCGCGGCGGACCACACCAACGTCAGCACGGGCTGGGCGAGTTGGAGCTGGCTGGCCCTGGTCACCCCGATCGCCGCCATGCCGCGGTACCAGACCATCAGGCCGAGGAACTGCGACACCACCGAGACCCACACCAGCCCGCCGACCGACTCGCCGGTCAGCCGTACCGGCTCCAGCGACAGCGACACGACCGCGGCGGGCAGGGTGAGCGGCAGCGTACCGACCAGCGCCCAGCCGACCACCTGCCAGCCCGGCAGCACCGACGCCAGCCGCCCGCCCTCCACGTAACCGGCGGCGCAGACCAGCAGCGAGGCGAAGAGGAAGCCGTCCCCTGCGGTCGGCGCGCCGCCGCTCTCGCCGAGCGAGAAGGCGGTGACCACCGCCGCGCCCGCGACGGCCGCGATCCAGAACGTACGGGACGGCCGCGCGCCGGTGCGTACGGCCGCGAGCACCGCGGTGCACAGCGGGAGCGCGCCGACGACGACGGCGGCGTGCGAGGTGTCGGTGGTGCGCAGCGCGAGGGTGGTCAGCAGTGGGAAGCCGATGACGACACCGCAGGCGACCACGGCCAGGCCCGCCCAGTGCTCCCGGTCCGGCACCTTCGCCCGGCCCGCCGCGAGGAAGGCCCCGGCGACCGCGGTGGCCAGGACCGCCCGGACCGTCACCGCCGACCAGGCGCCGAATCCGCTCAGCGCCCAGTGGGTGGAAGGGAAGGTGAGCGAAAAGGCGGCCACACCGAGACAGGCGAGCGCGGTGCCCGCGACCGCTACTGAGGTGCGGGGAGTAGCGCTATTCTTATCCTTCATGAATGACGATAGCAGTGCCAGTGCGCTGGCAGAATCCCTCCGAGGAGAGCTGGACCGCTTCTCACCGGGAGCGAAACTGCCGTCGAGCCGGGCCCTGGTCGAGCGGTTCGGGGTCAGCCCGGTGACGGTCTCGCGGGCGCTGGCGACGCTCGCCGCGCAGGGACTGGTCGTCACCCGGCCCGGCGCGGGCACCTACCGGGCCGCCGAGGACACGGCGACCACCACCGCCGTCGACACCTCCTGGCAGCAGGTCGCGCTCACCGCGGAGGACCCGGACGTGGCACCGCGCGTGGTCGACGCCTCCGGAGTGCTGGGCTGCCTGGTCGGCCCGCCGCAGGGCGTCATCCCCCTCAACGGCGGCTATCTGCACCCCGGCCTCCAGCCCGAGCGGGCGCTCGGCGCCGCGCTGGCCCGCGCCGCCCGCAGGCCCGGTGCCTGGGAACGGCCGCCGCTGGAAGGGCTCACCGCGCTGCGGAACTGGTTCGGCCGCGAGGCGGGAGTCCCGCCCGCCCAGGTGCTGATCACCTCCGGCGGGCAGGCCGCCCTCACCACGGCCCTGCGCGCGCTGGCCGCGCCGGGCTCCGCCGTACTCGTCGAATCGCCCACCTACCCCGGCGCGCTCTCCGCCGCCCGCGCCGCGGGGCTGCGGCCGGTGCCGGTCCCGCTCGACGCGGACGGCGTCCGGCCCGATCTGCTCGCCGACGCCTTCGAGGCCAGCGGCGCGCGGGTCTTCTTCTGCCAGCCGCTCTTCCAGAATCCGACCGGCGCGGTGCTCGCCGCCGGGCGCCGCCGCCAGGTGCTCGACATCGCGCGGGCGGCGGGCGCCTTCGTGGTCGAGGACGACTTCGCCCGGCGGCTCGGCCACGGCGACCCGCTGCCGCCGCCCCTGGTCGCCGAGGACCCGTACGGCACCGTCGTCCACTTCGCGTCGCTCACCAAGCCGACCTCGCCCAATCTGCGCGTCGGCGCGCTGATCGCCCGCGGCCCGGTGATGGAACGGCTGCGCGCGATCCAGGTGGTCGACAGCTTCTTCGTGCCCAGGCCCCTCCAGGAGGCGACCCTGGAACTCGTCGGCGCGCCCTCCTGGCCGCGCCATCTGCGCGCTGTCACCGCCGCACTGCGCGAGCGGCGCGACGCCATGCTCGCCGCGCTCCGGCACCGCCTGCCGGAACTGGTCCCCGACCCGGTGCCCACCGGCGGCTACCACCTGTGGCTGCGGCTGCCCGACGGCACCGACGAGACCGCGCTGACCGGCGCCGCGCTCCGCGCGGGCGTGGCCGTCGCCCCCGGCCGTCCCTATTTCCCCGCCGAGTCGCCCGCCCCGTACATACGGATCACCTTCGCCTACACCACGGGCGCCGCCGAGATCACCGAAGGCGTCCGGCGCTTCGAGGTGGCGCTGCGCGAGACCGCCCCCGCGCTGTGAGCACCAGCCCTGTCGCGAAGCCCTTCCGCGCGCAGCACATGTGTCCTTCCGCGCGCCGAGCACACGCCCTTCCGCGCGCCGCACACGCGTCCTGTCGCGCGCCGAACCCGCGCCCTGCCCCACGTCGAACACGCGCCCCGTCACGCGCCGACGCCGCCCGCCCGCGAAGACCTCGGCAGGACCCGTGAGCGCGGCCCGGACCTGGGGATAGCCTTGCCCGCATGGATATCGCCGCTCCCCGCTTCCGCGCCGCCACCCCCGACGACGTCCCCGTCCTGGTCGGGCTGATCGAGTCCGCCTACCGCGGCGACGCGAGCCGCGCGGGGTGGACGACGGAGGCGGACATCCTTCAGGGGCAGCGGACCGACCCCGAGGGCGTGCTGGCCGTCATCGAAGGCGCGGACAGCAGGCTGACGGTGGTGGAGTCCGGCGACGAGGTGGTGGCCTGCTGCCAGCTCGAACACCGCGGCGACCACGCGTACTTCGGGATGTTCGCCGTACGGCCCGCGCTCCAGGGCGCCGGGCTCGGCAAGGTGATCCTCGCCGAGGCCGAACGGTTCGCCCGCGAGGAGTGGGACGTCGCCGAGCTGCACATGACGGTGATCTCGGTCCGCGAGGACCTGATCGCCTGGTACGTCCGCCGCGGCTACCAGCGCACCGGGCAGACCAGCCCCTTCCCATACGGCGAGGAGCGCTTCGGGCTGCCGACCAGGGACGACCTGGAGTTCGAGCTGCTCACGAAGAAGCTGGTCTGAGACCCGGACGCCCGCCACCCGATCCACCCGTGCCACCCGGTACCCGGCGCCCCGAACCCGGTCGCCCGGCCCCGGCCGTCACAGCCGTCCCGCCTCCGTGATCCGGCGCAGGAAGTCCCGCGTGCGCTGCTCGGCCGGGGCGCCGAACACCTCGGCGGGAGTGCCGCGCTCCAGGATCACGCCCGCGTCCAGGAAGCAGACCTGATCGGCGACATCGCGGGCGAACGCCATCTCATGGGTGGCGATCACCATCGTCATGCCCTGCTCCTTCAGGTCGCGGACCACCGACAGCACCTCGCCGACGAGCTCCGGGTCGAGCGCCGCGGTCACCTCGTCGAGAAGCAGCAGCCGCGGCCTGGTCGCGACCGCCCGCAGGATCGCCACCCGCTGCTGCTGGCCGCCGCTGAGCCGGTCCGGATACTCCGCGGCCCGGTCGGCGAGCCCCAGCCGGGCCAGCAGCTCCCGCGCCCGCTCCTCCGCCTCGCCCCGCGGCACCCCGTGCACCCGGCGCGGCGCCAGCGTGATGTTGTCCAGCACCGTCATGTGCGGGAACAGGTTGTACGCCTGGAAGACGACGCCGATCCTGCGCCGTACCGCGTCCTGGTCGGCCCGCGGGTCGGTGATGTCCTCGCCGTCCAGGAAGATCGCGCCGTCGTCGATCTCCTCCAGCAGATTCGCGCAGCGCAGCAGCGTGGACTTCCCTGAGCCGGACGCGCCGATCAGCGCCGTGACCGTGTGCGCGGGCACGTCGAGCGCGATGTCCCGCAGAACGACGGAGGAGCCGTACGTCTTGCGGACCGACTCCAGCCGCAGCACGGGCGTGTCCCGGCTCCGGTCCGGATCGGCCAGGTCCCGCGCCTGGGGCGGTACGTCTTTGGCGAGCCGGTCCCCGCCCGTGCCGCTCATACGACGCCTCCCTGCGACTGCCGCCGGTTCATCCTGGCCGTCACCCAGTCGGTGAACCGCGTCATCGGGATGGTCAGCGCGACGAAGATCAGCCCCGCGACCACGTACGGCGTGTAGTTGAAGTCGCGGCTGGCGATGATCTGCGCCGCGTAGACGGCGTCCACGGCGCCCGCGATCGACACCAGGCCGGTGTCCTTCTGGAGCGACACCAGGTCGTTGAGCAGCGGCGGCACCACGCGGCGCACGGCCTGCGGCAGCACCACGTACCGCATCGTCTGCGCGCTGCTGAGGCCGAGCGAGCGGGCCGCGGCGCGCTGGCTCGGGTGGACGGTCTCGATCCCGGCCCTGAACACCTCGGCGACATAGGCGGTGTACGTCAGGCAGAGCGCCAGGCCGCCCAGGAGCACGGGGTCGTTGGTGACGCCGCTCAGCCGCAGCGCGGGCACGCCGAAGACCACCGCGAGCAGGCAGATGATCAGCGGCAGCCCGCGGAAGAAGTCCACGTACGCCGTCGCCAGGGCGCGCAGCGGGAAGAACACCGGGCCGCGCAGGGTGCGCACGACCGCCAGCAGCAGCCCCGCGACCAAGACGACGGCGCCGCACACCACCATCAGCCGCAGATTGAGCCAGAGGCCCTGGAGCACGTCCGGCAGCGCGAGCCGCGCGTAGTGCCCGTTGAGGAACGTCTCACGGGTGCGCTGCCAGCCGGGCGAACTGACGATCAGCCCGATCAGAACCCCGGCGGTCGCCAGGGTGCTGACGCTCGCCACTACCAGGGCGCGGCGGCCGCGGGCGCGTCGGTACAGCTCGCGCTCGATCCGCCGCGCGGACGGCTGGTACGTGTCGACCTGCGCGGGGTCGTCCCGCACGGTCATCCGAGCACCGGGGCGCCGACGGCGTCCGACAGCCACTGCTTCTCCAGGGCGGCCAGCGTCCCGTCGCCGTGCAGGGCGGTGACGGCCCGCGAGACGCACGCGGTCAGCTTGCTGCCCTTGTCGAGGACCAGCCCGAACTGCTCGGGCGAGGAGCCCGCCGCCGCGAACTGCCCGACCACCTTGGCGTCGGTGACCTCGGCCCCGGTGATGTAGAAGGCGGTCGGCAGGTCGACCACGATCCCGTCGACCTGGCCGTTCTTCAGCGCGGCCACGGCGAGGTCGTTGCGCTGGTAGACGGCGGGCTGTTTGGCGGGCTTCACCAGGTTGTCGATGACGTCCAGGCTGGTGGTGCCCACCTGGGCGCCGAGCTTGGCGTTCTTCAGGTCCGCGACGCTGTGCGCGTTCGCGATCTTCGAGGTCTTCAGCGCGACGACGGTCTGCCGTACGTCGTAGTAGCCGGGCGAGAAGTCGACGGCCTTCTTGCGCTCGTCGTTGATCGAAACCTGGTTGATGTCGAAATCGAAGTTCTTGGCACCGGGCGCGAACGCCTTGTTGAAGGCCACGGTCTGCCAGACGACCTGGCCCGGCGCGTAACCGAGCTGCTTGGCCACCGCGTACGCGACCGCCGACTCGTACCCCTTGCCGTTGGACGGCTTGTTGTCCGAGAACCAGGGGTCGTACGCCGGATTGTCGGTGCCGACGGTGAGCTTGCCGGGGGTACGGGTGGCGAGCGTGCCGGGCGCGCACGACGCCGTGGTGGCGGTGGTGGTGCCGGTCGCACCGGCCGACGCCGCGGAGGACGAGGGACCGGCGTCGGTCGTGTCGTCCTGGGGCGAGCAGCCGGCCAGTGCGAGGGTGAGCAGGGCAGCCGCGGCGAGCGCGGCACGGCGCGGGGACAGCGAGATCGCGGGACGCATGGCGGGACCTTGGCACCGCGCGGGCGCGTCTGTCCACGCGATTCGGCCAGTTGTCCGGATGCCGGACCTTTGTGTCCGGCACATTGCGCGGAGCCGCGGGACCGTGGCGCGCCGGGATGACGCCGGTACGGGACCGCGGGGGCTACGCGATGGCCGGTTCCTCGGGGAGGTCGGTGGCGGCGCCGTCCAGCCGCAGCGCGCGGGCCAGGGCCCACTCCTGCGCGGTGTTGACGGTCCAGGCCATGACGGCGATGCCCGCGGCCTGGCAGCGCTCGACGACGTCCAGGTTCACCTGCCGCAGTTCCAGGCTGACCAGGCGGGCGCCCACCGCCTGGGCGCGGGTGACGATCTCCGGGCCGAGGTCGCTGGCGACCAGCACCGTGCGCACGTCGGGCAGCAGCGTACGGATCTCGGCCAGCGCCTCGTCGTGGAAGGACAGCACACTGACCCGGTCGGTCGCGCCGTGCGCGCTCAGGGTGTCGGCCAGCGCGCGGGCCGCCGCCACGTCCTTGATCTCGGCCTGGATCGGCCGGCCGACCGCTTCGAGGACCTCCTCGAAGACCGGTACGCGCTCGCCGAGCCCGGCGTCCAGGCCGCGGATCTCGTCCAGCGTGAGGTCGCGGACCAGGCCGGCGCCGTCGGTGGTGCGGTCGACGTCGGCGTCGTGCATGACGATCAGCGCGCCGTCCTTGCTGAGGTGCAGATCCAGCTCGATCTGGTCCAGGCCCGCCTTTTCGGCTCGGCGGAAGGAGCGCAGGGTGTTCTCCGGCTCGACGCCCATGACCCCGCGGTGGCCGACGGTGAGGAAGCTCATACCGGCACCCTAGCGAGACCGGGCGACGGCGGGCCGAACACGCCGTGACGACTCGGGACCGCGTGCTCAAGCGGCCGCTATGCGCAAGTTTTAGTGACCCATCCCGGCAGACGACAGGAAGAACAGCGGCCTGTCGACCACCAGGCAGGACAATCTCCACCGGCTCCCCTTGATGGATCAACAAGGTCACGGATACGGTGTCCGGACGACAGTTTCTTTTGTGGAGGAGGGGTCATGGGCGAAGTTCTTTCGGCGAAGGTGGCGGACGGCGGCGGTACGTCCGGCGTGGGCATCGTCGGCCACCCCGCGTGGGCGGTGCTGAAGCAGGCCGTCGAAGCCATCAGGCCCTGGCAGCGCAAGGACGGCTCCATCGACTTCGATGCCGAGGGCGCGCCCAGCAAGGACGACGCCGAGCGGACCGTGCGCCGGGTGACCGAGTCGGTCGAACAGCTCTCCCCGCTCCTCCCGCACGACGCCGAGTACCACCGCGCCCTGGTCGCCGACCTGCGCCGCTGGTCCGACGACGGCTTCGGCGTCCCGGACTTCCTCGACTCGCTGCTGGCCTTCCAGCCTGCGGCCGACCGCCGCGACGGCCTGCCGCACCTGGTCGTCTTCCCGATGTACACGCAGAACGGCAACCCGGACCGCAATCTGGAGGCCGTCGCCCTGCGCGTCGTCTGGCCCGACTGGCTGGCCGAGCTGGAGCGCAATCGGTACGACAACCCGCTGTTCGTACCGATCACCTTCGAGGACTTCACCCCCGGCTACGACACCAACTCCGCGGTGCTCTTCCCGGAGACCGTCGCCGTCCGCGAGGCCCCCGAGCGCTGGACCTGGGGCGCGATCTTCTGCGACCGCGAGGCCGCCCGCTTCCGCGCGGTGACCGCCGCCGCCGTCGACACCCTCGGCCTGGAACTGCCCGAGGAGGCGGCCCGGCTGATCGCCGACCAGGACCTGGCGCAGCAGACGTACGTCCTGTGGGACATGATCCACGACCGCACGCACAGCCACGGCGACCTGCCGTTCGACCCGTTCATGATCAAGCAGCGCGCGCCGTTCTGGATGTACGGGCTGGAGGAGCTGCGCTGCGACCTGACCACGTTCAGGGAGGCCGTGAAGCTCCAGGCCGAGGGCCACCCGATGGGCCTGGGCGTGCAGTACGCGATCCTCTTCGACCGGCTCTTCCGCTTCCCGGTCACCGGTGAACGCGTCCGCAACTACGACGGACTCGGCGGACAGCTCCTCTTCGCGTACCTGCACAAGCACGACGCCGTACGCTGGACAGACAACACCCTGCACATCGACTGGGAGCGCGCACCGCAGGTCACCAACCAGCTCTGCGCCGAGATCGAGACGCTCTACCGGGACGGCATCGACCGGCCCAAGCTCGTGCACTGGTTCGCCGCCTACGACCTGGTCGCCAGCTACCTCTCCCCGCATCCCGGCTCGGTCTGGGCGAAGGGCCCCGACGCCCTCGACCTGTCCCAGCCCCCGCGCAAACTCGTGGACGACGTGCTGGCGGACGAGTTTCCGCTCAGCATGTTCTACGAGGCCCTTGCGAAGAAGCTGCGGACGGTGATCACCTCGACCAAGGGAATCACCGGCGAGAGCTCACTTCGGGGCGCCGCGTGACCGGTGCGGCCGAGGAGGCGGACATGACGACCGACACGTACACGGGTGGTCTCGACGGAGCGGTGATCGCCGTGGCGGGCGCGGGCGGCCCCGCGGGGCGGGCGGTACTGCAACGGCTCGCGCGCGAGGGCGGCCATGTGATCGCCGCCGACGCCGACCCCGAGCGGCTGGCCGAGGCCGTCGACGCGGCGCGCTACGACGCGGGCGGCGCTGACATCACCGGCGAGATCGTCGACCTGCTCGACCTGGAGGCGACCCAGGACTGGGCCGGCCGGATCGAGAAGGACCACGGCAGGGTCGACGGCCTGGTCCACCTCGTCGGCGGCTGGCGCGGCTCCGCGTCCTTCCCCGAGACCGACCTCGGCGACTGGGACGTGCTGCACAAGCTGCTGATCCGTACCGTGCAGAACACCTCGCTCGCCTTCCACGACGGCCTCATGCGCAGCCACGGCGGCCGGTACGTGCTGATCAGCGCGTCCGGCGCCACCACGCCGACCGCGGGCAACGCTGCCTACTCCGCGGCCAAGGCCGCGGCCGAGGCGTGGACGCTCGCGCTGGGCGACTCCTTCCGCAAGCTCGGCGGCGCCGACGGACCCACGGCCGCGGCCACTGTGCTGGTGATCAAGGCGTTGGTGCACGATGAGATGCGGGCCACGCGCCCGAACGCCAAATTCGCCGGCTTCACCGACGTGCGCGACCTCGCCGAGGCCATCGCGGACGTCTGGGACCAGAGCCCTACGGAAGTGAACGGGACCCGACAGTGGCTGACGCCCCGACCGTGACAGAACAGCTCGCCAGCGACGCCGTGCGCCGCCACGACCCGCAGGTGCGCGGCTTCGCCAGTGACAACTACGCCGGGGTGCACCCGGAGATCCTCACCGCGCTCGCCCTCGCCAACGGCGGCCATCAGCCCGCCTACGGAGGGGACGAGTACACCGGCCACCTCCAGGAGGTCTTCCGCGGCCACTTCGGCCCGCGCGCGGAGGTCTTTCCGGTCTTCAACGGCACCGGCGCCAACGTGACGGCGCTCCAGGCCGTCACCGAGCGCTGGGGCGCGGTGATCTGCGCCGAGTCCGCGCACATCCACGTGGACGAGTGCGGCGCCCCCGAGCGGGTCGGCGGCCTGAAGCTGCTCACCGTCCCGACCCCGGACGGCAAGCTCACCCCCGAGCTGATCGACCGGCAGGCGTACGGCTTCTCCGACGAGCACCGGGCCCAGCCGCAGGTCGTCTCGATCACTCAGACCACCGAACTGGGCACCTGCTACACGCCCGAGGAGATCAAGGCGATCTGCGACCACGCGCACCAGCTCGGCATGGCCGTGCACCTGGACGGCGCGCGGATCGCCAACGCGGCGGCCGGCCTCGACGTGCCGCTGGCCCGCTTCACCACCGAGGCGGGCGTGGACATCCTCTCCTTCGGCGGCACCAAGAACGGCCTGCTGCTCGGCGAGTGCGTGGTCGTCCTCAGCCCCGAGCGGGTGCGCGCCATCGACTACCTGCGCAAGCTGTCGATGCAGCTCGCCTCCAAGATGCGGTTCGTCTCCGTGCAGTTCGAGGCGCTGCTCTCGGGCGACCTGTGGCTGCGCAGCGCCGCCCACGCCAACGCGATGGCCCGCCGCCTGGAGCGGGCCGTACAGGGTGTGGACGGGGTCACCGTGCTGCGGCCCGTGCAGTCCAACGCCGTCTTCGCGCTGCTGCCGCGCGAGGTCAGCGAGCGGCTGCAGAAGCGTTACCGCTTCTACTTCTGGGACGAGTCGACGGGCGAGGTCCGCTGGATGTGCTCTTTCGACACGACCGAGTCGGACGTGGACGGCTTCGCCGCCGCGCTCGAGGAGGAGATGCGGGCCTAGGGCCTGTCCGGCGGCCCGGAGTCGGCCGCATGAGTATGCGGTTGGCGGTAATTCGATTGATCGAGTGGTCGGCGGTTTCCTAGGCTCCGCATATGGAGCTGATCCTGGAGACCGCCGACCTCTCGGCGTATACGGCCGCCGACGACGTCATCGACCACGGCCACCCACGAGTGCGCGACACCGCGGCCGCGCTGCTGGCCCGTACCACCGGACCGCATGACTATGCGCGGGCCGCCTTCGTATTCGTCCGCGACACGATCCCGCACTCCTTCGACTCCGGCGACGACCGCGTCACCTGGCGGGCCTCCGACGTGCTGGAGCAGCGCACCGGCATCTGCTACGCCAAGTCGCACGCGCTGACGGCGCTGCTGCGCGCCGCGTCCATCCCCGCCGGGCTCTGCTACCAGCGGCTCACCGACGACGACGGTACGGACCCGGTGGTCCACGGCCTGATCGCCCTGCTGCTGCCGGGGCGCGGCCACTGGTCACGGCTGGACGCGCGCGGCAACAAACCCGGCGTCGACGCGCGCTTCTCGCTGGACGAGGAACGGCTCGCGTGGGCGGCGCGCCCGGAGATCGGCGAGGCCGACTATCCGCTCGTGCACGCGGCGCCGCCCACGGCCGTACTGGAGGCCCTGCGCGGCGCGCGCGACCGGTCGGAACTGGCCAGGACGCTGCCCACCGAACTGCCGTGAAGGCGCCGTCGCGTCCCGCGTCCGGAGGGGTCCCGCGCCCGCGTCCGGAGGCTCCCGCCTCAGCTCGGCTGGGGCTGCTGCTCGCGGTCCCTGGCCGCCGCTTCCTCAGGCGTCGGGGCGGTGCCGCCCAGATGCGCGGGCAGCCACCAGCGGTCGGCGGGGCCCGAGGGCCTGCCCGGATACGTACGCTGCGCGTCGTCCAGCAGCTCCTGCACCCGCAGCCGCAGCCGCCGGGTGAGCGCGCCCGCCTTCTCGTTCTCCTGCGGGCGCATCTGCTCGCCGATCCGCAGCGTGATCGGGAACTTGCTGCGGCCCAGATTGCGCGGGTGCCCCTTCGTCCACAGTCGCTGAGTGCCCCACAGCGCCATCGGCAGCAGCGGCACACCGGCCTCCATCGCCAGCCGGGCCGCACCCGACTTGAACGACTTCAACGTGAACGACTGCGAGATGGTCGCCTCGGGGAAGACCCCGATGATCTCACCGCCGCGCAGGGCGTCCAGGGCGTGCGCGTACGCGTGCATGCCCTCGGAGCGGTCCACCGGAATGTGCTTCATGGCGCGCATCAGCGGACCCGACACCTTGTGCCGGAAAACCGATTCCTTCGCCATGAAGCGCACCAGGCGCTTGGCGGGCAGCGTCGTCAGACCGCAGAAGACGAAGTCCAGATAGCCGATGTGGTTGCTGACGAGCAGGGCGCCGCCTTGGCGGGGGACGTTCTCGGTGCCCCGGATGTCGAATTTGAGCCCCTGCACCTTGAACATGGTGCGGGCACAAGCGATCACCGGTGGGTAGACGAGTTCGGCCATGTCGGGGCACCTGCTCTCTCCGGGGCGGCGCTCCCGGCGGAAGTTACGCGCCCGTAAGTTGTTCGGCCGCTGAGCGATGGTGCCCCGCCGGCGGGCCCCCTGTCATCCTGGGGACCGGTGCCGAGGCGAGATTCTTCTCACGACCTGCGGCGGAACCCATCAGGCTGCTGCCCGTTTCAGCAGCAGATACACCTCGCACCCCAGGCAGTAGGCGAAAGCGGCGTTGAGAAAGGCGGCGGCGAGCGCGCACGCGGTGGCCGCCAGACCCAGCCACTGCGGGCCCACCAGATAGCCGATGACACCGATCACGGAGAAGCCGAAACCCACCGCCTGCGCGAACCGCGGCGGGGCCGCGTCCTCGGTGCCGGGCGGCGGCCCCAGCCTGGGCCGCACCAGGGTGCGGAAAACCCAGCCGTACGGCGAATTCTGCACTCCGGCCACCGCTCCCACGGCGAAGACCGCGGCCTGAACGGCCAGCAGCCAGCCGCTGCCGGTGATCAGCACGACCGCCAGCACCACCGTGGTCAGGGACGCACCGAAGCGGGGCCCTCGTACATCGATCTCCATGACTGAAATAATGGCCGACCAGCGACGGAACGCGACCGCGGGAATCATTGCGTTCGCATGAACGCTGCACGGATCGGAAAGACGGGGGCGGGAAGCCGCCGGACGTACGACCGTGTGTGTGACCGGACGTACGACGGTGTGTGACCGGACGTATGACCAGGCGTATGAGACGTACGAGATGTGTGAGCGGACGAGGAGCACGGCGTTGACGGGACTGGTGGTCTGCCTGGCCGTACTGCTGGCCGCGAGCGCCTACGGGCTGGTGCACCGGCGCAGGGACGGGAGAATCCGGGTGCGGACGAAGGACGGCGACGAGCGGCTGACGGCCGCTGAACTCGGCGGGCCGCTGGGGGAGCGCGCCACCCTGGTGCAGTTCTCCAGCGCCTTCTGCGCGCCCTGCCGGGCCACCCGGCGCGTGCTCGACGAGGTGGCGGGCATGGTGGACGGCGTCCGGCACGTCGAGATCGACGCCGAGGCGCACCTGGAGCTGGTCAGGCGGCTGAGCGTCCTCAAGACCCCGACCGTGTTCGTCCTCGACGCGGACGGCGCGATCGTGCGCAGGGCCGCCGGTCAGCCGCGCAAGGCGGACGTGATCGCCGCGCTGGGCGCGGCTGTCTGACGAGCCGGGCGGGCCGGCCGATCTGAGGGGCTGTCAGCCTCCGGCGGAGCGCGGTGTGACGGAAATTCCATATTCCGGGCGGGTCTTGACGTGACCCCGTCCGAATCGTCACTCTGACGTTATGTCGCACGACCACTTTCTGTACGCGTATCTGTACGCGCGCGCCGATGTCGACTTCGGTCGGCACTCCAGCGCGCGTTGTCCGAGCTGCTGAGCGCCCACGACCCGCACTCCGCCGCTCGACCGCTTCAGAAGGATCTGACCGTGACTGCCATCAGCGATCACCCCGCCGCCTTTGACTCCTCGGCCTTCGACCCCACGCCCGGCCCCGCTCTCGACCCCGCCGTCTTCCGTTCGGTCTTCCGCCGCCACGCGGCCGGAGTCGCCGTGATCACCGCCGCGGGCCCCGATCCCGTCGGCTTCACCGCCACCTCCCTGACCTCGGTGTCCGCCGAGCCGCCGCTGCTCTCCTTCGGCATCAGCCTGGGGTCGTCGAGCTGGCCGACCGTCGCCGAGGCGGCGTTCGTCGGCGTCCACATACTCGGCGAGCACCAGGAAGTGCTGGCCGGCACGTTCGCCCGCAGCGGCGCCGACCGCTTCGGCCCCGCCACCGCCTGGGCGTCCGGCCCGCACGGCGTGCCGCTGCTCGACGAGGTACCGGCCTGGCTGGTGTGCCGCGTCGTGGCGCGCATCCCGGCGGGCGACCACCGGATCGTCATCGCCCAGGCCGTCGCCGGCGACCCCCAGGGTCCCGGCCGCCCGCTCCTCTACCACCAGGGCGGCTTCAACTCACTCGGCCACTGACCGCGGCGGCGTCGGCCACATCACAGTTCAAGGTCCTTGCTAACGGGGAACCAGCTCTGTGTACTGGCGAGTAATATTTCTGTCGGGGCAGTTGCTGCGTCCCGGCGGGGAGCCGCCGCCGCGGACGCCTATGCTGCCATTCCGGGGCGGATTCCGGGGCAGTTGGACGAAGACGTTGCAACGATGCAGTAGGTAGGAGAGCTGGCGTGAGTTTGAGGATCGTAGTCGCAGTGAAGTACGTGCCCGATGCCACGGGCGACCGTCACTTCGCCGAGGACCTGACCACTGACCGCGACGCGGTGGACGGCCTGCTCTCCGAGCTGGACGAGTACGCGGTCGAGCAGGCGCTGCAGATCGCCGACGCGGCGGACGACGCGGAGATCACGGTGCTGACCGTGGGTCCCGAGGACGCGAAGGACGCGTTGCGCAAGGCGCTGTCGATGGGCGCGGACAAGGCGATCCACGTCGAGGACGACGGCCTGCACGGCACGGACATCCTCGGCACGTCGCTGGTGCTCGCCAAGGCCATCGAGCGCGCGGGCTTCGACCTCGTCGTGACCGGCATGGCCTCGACCGACGGCACCGCGGGCGTGGTGCCCGCGCTGCTGGCCGAGCGGCTGGGCGTGCCGCAGGTGACGTTCCTGTCCGAGGTGTCGGTCGAGGACGGCAAGGTGACCGGCCGCCGCGACGGCGACGCGGCCAGCGAGCGGCTGGAGGCGTCGCTTCCGGCGCTGGTCTCGGTGACCGACCAGTCGGGCGAGGCCCGTTACCCCTCGTTCAAGGGGATCATGGCGGCGAAGAAGAAGCCGGTGGAGGCCCTGGACCTGTCGGATCTGGGTCTGGACGCGGCCGAGGTGGGCCTGGCCGGTGCGTGGACGGCCGTCGAGGACGCCACGCAGCGTCCGGCGCGGACGGCGGGCACGATCGTGAAGGACGAGGGCGAGGGCGGCAAGCAGCTCGCGGAGTACCTGGCGAGCCAGAAGTTCATCTGACCGGATGCCGGGCGCCCTCCCGGACGCTGTCCCGGGCCCGCTTCCGGCCGTTCCGGTCCGTATCCGCCCCGTCAAACTTTTTCGTAGGAGTGCATTTCCATGGGTGAAGTCCTCGTCTATGTCGACCACGTGGACGGTGCCGTCCGCAAGCCGACTCTCGAACTGCTGACGCTGGCCCGCCGGATCGGTGAGCCGGTCGCGGTCCACCTCGGCCCCGGCGCCGACGCCGCCGCGTCCGTGCTGGGCGAGCACGGCGCCGTGCGGGTACTGGCCGCCGACGCGCCGGAGTTCGCCGACTACCTCGTCGTACCGAAGGTCGACGCGCTGGAGGCCGCCGCCAAGGCGGTGAGCCCGGTCGCGGTCCTGGTGCCGTCCTCCGCCGAGGGCAAGGAGATCGCCGCGCGGCTCGCGCTGCGCCTGGGCTCGGGCCTGATCACCGACGCGATCGACGTGGAGGCCGGCGCCGACGGCCCGGTGGCCACGCAGTCGGCGTTCGCCGCCGCCTTCACGACCCGCTCCCGGGTCAGCACGGGCGTCCCCGTTATCACGGTGAAGCCGAACTCCGCGCCGGTCGAGGCGGCTTCGGCGGCCGGGACGGTCGAGGCGCTGGAGGTGGCCTTCGGTGAACTGGCCACCGGCACCAAGGTCGTCTCGCGGACCCCGCGGGAGTCGACCGGGCGTCCTGAGCTGACCGAGGCCGCGATCGTGGTCTCCGGCGGTCGCGGTGTCAACGGCGCCGAGAACTTCTCGGTCATCGAGGCGCTGGCGGACTCCCTGGGCGCGGCCGTGGGCGCGTCGCGCGCGGCGGTGGACGCGGGCTGGTACCCGCACACCAACCAGGTCGGCCAGACCGGCAAGTCGGTGTCGCCGCAGCTCTACATCGCCAACGGCATCTCGGGCGCGATCCAGCACCGCGCGGGCATGCAGACGTCCAAGACGATCGTCGCGGTGAACAAGGACGCGGAGGCGCCGATCTTCGACCTCGTCGACTACGGCGTCGTCGGCGACCTCTTCCAGGTCGTCCCCCAGCTCACCGAGGAGATCAAGGCCCGCAAGGGCTGACCGACCCCTCCCCGACGGCCCCCGCACGCCAGCCGCGTGCGGGGGCCGTCGTCCGTCCGGCGCCCCGCTGGTGGGGTGTTGACCTCGGCCTACGGCACGGCTAGCTTCACTTCAACGATTTGTTGAATTTCCGGGAGGGTGGCACATGGCGCAGGGCTCAGCGGGCGCGGCGGCGGCCGGTACGACACTGGCGGACGCGGTACGGGCGGACATCGGCGCCGGTCTGGCCGGCACCGACGCCGAACTGGCCCGCCGTTACCCCGGCGACCCCGGCACCCGGCAGCCCGTGCACACCGTCTACGTACCCGCCGACGCCTTCGGCCCCCGGACCGTACGCGACTGGGGCGACCAGGCGCTGGCCGCACTCGACGCCCACGCCCCGGACGCCGCCGCGCTCGCCGCCGTACTCGGCCTTCCCGCGGGGCCGTCCACCGGGCTGGCCGCCGAGGTCCACGACCGGGTGCGGGCCAAGCTGGAGCGCGAGCCCGTCGAGGACCTGCGGATCGACTTCGAGGACGGCTACGGGCCGCGCCCCGACACCGAGGAGGACGCGGCGGCCGTGGCCGCCGCCCGCACCGTGACGGCCGCCGTCGCGGACGGCAGCGCGCCGCCGTACGTCGGCATCCGGATGAAGTGCATGGAGGCGGCGGTCCGCGACCGGGGCATCCGTACGCTCGACCTCTTCCTGACCGCCCTGCTGGACGGGGGCGGTCTGCCCGACGGGCTGCTGCTGACACTGCCCAAGGTGACCTTCCCCGCGCAGGTCGCGGCGATGGCGCGGCTGTGCGAGGAGTTCGAGCGGGCGGCCGGGCTGCCGCGGGGGCGGATCGGCTTCGAGATCCAGATCGAGACCACCCAGTCCATCCTCGGCCCCGACGGCACGGCGACCGTGCCGCGGCTGATCGACGCCGCCAAGGGCCGCGCCACCGGTCTGCACTACGGCACCTTCGACTACAGCGCCGCGTGCGGGGTCAGCGCCGCCCACCAGTCGATGGACCACCCGGCCGCCGACTACGCCAAGGCGGTCATGCAGGTCGCCGCGGCGGGCACCGGCGTCCGGCTGTCCGACGGCTCCACCAACGTGCTCCCCGTCGGCCCGGCCGAGCAGGTGCACGACGCCTGGCGCCTGCACTACGGCCTGGTCCGCCGCTCACTGGCCCGCGCGTACTACCAGGGCTGGGACATGCACCCCGCCCACCTGCCGACCCGCTACGCCGCCGTCTACGCCTTCTACCGCGAGGGCCTGGACGCCTGCGCCGCCCGCCTCGCCGCCTACGTCGCCAAGGCGGGCGGCGACGTCATGGACGAGCCCGCCACGGCCCGCGCCCTCAGCGGCTACCTGCTGCGCGGCCTCGACTGCGGCGCCATCGACGCCGAGGAGGTCACCGAGCGCACCGGCCTCGGTCGCGCGGAGCTGGACACGCTGGCGGGCCGCTAGGAGCCTGTCCCGCGGATCGCGGACGGCCCCTGACGCGGCGGGCGCATGCCCGCAGGACACGGGCCGATGCCGTACGGGCCCGGCGGGTGCTCAGTCGGACGGGGGGATCTCGCCGGAGCCGCGGGCGATCAGGCGGGCGGGGAGCTCCAGCCGGGCGGGGGCGGCGTCCGCGCCGCCCTCCAGGCGGCGGAAGAGCAACTGCGCCGCGCTGCGTCCGAGCCCCGGCGAGTCCTGGGCCACGACGCTGACCGGCGGGTCGAGCAGATCGGCGAGTTCGAAGTCGTCGAAGCCGACCAGGGCGACCGGGCGCGGGTGGTGGGACAGCACGCGCACCGCGGTGACGGTGACGCGGTTGTTGCCCGCGAACAGCGCGGTCACCGGCTCGGGACCGGACAGCAGGGACGCCAGGACGGCGCGGACCCGCTCGGGGTTGGTCGGGCCCATCGAGTACCACTCGGGCCTGATGGTCAGCCCCGCGTCGGCCATCGCCTCGCGGTAGCCGCGCAGTCGCTCGGCGGCGGTGTGAATGCCCGGCTGGTCACCGATGAAGCCGATCCTGCGGTGTCCGTGCGCGATCAGATGCGCGACACCGTCACGGGTGCCGCCCGCGTTGTCGGTCAGCACCATGTCCGCGTCGATCCGGCCCGCGGGACGGTCGACGAAGACCGTGGCCACCCCGGCCTCGATCTCGGGGACCAGATACCGGTGGTCGTCAGCCGCGGGCACCACGATCAGCCCGTCCACCCGGCGGGCGCAGAACGCCAGCACCAGCTCCTGCTCACGCCGCGGGTCCTCGGCGCTCGACCCGGTGAACAGCAGCGCGCCGTTGGCCCGCGCCACGTCCTCGACCGCCCTGCTGAGCGGGGCGTAGAACGGGTCGGCGAGGTCTTCGAGCACCAGGCCGACGCTGGCGGTGCGGCGGGTGCGCAGCAGTCGCGCGCTGTCGTTGCGCCGGAAGCCGAGCGCGTCGATCGCCGCCTGGACGCGGGCGACCGTGTCCGGGGTGACGCCGGGCTCCTCGTTCACCACCCGCGACACCGTCTTGAGGCCGACGCCCGCTCGGGCGGCGACATCTTTCATGGTGGGCCGGGGAACTCGTCCAGAACTGTGGGTCACGATCGTAGTATTCCCTGCGGGAAGAGTTGGACAACGTTGTCAGAGTTAGGCGAGACTATCTCTGGTGCCGTTTCCGCGGAACCCCGGGCGATTCGCCAGGATATTCGTCAGGAACGTCAGGAAAGAGGAGATCCCCGAGCGATGCACCCCCAAGGCGCTACCGGTCCACTCGTGGCCGCAATCGACATCGGCGGTACGAAGATCGCCGGGGCGCTCATCGACGCGGAGGGGCGACTGCTGGCGCGGGCGCTGCGGGCGACGCCCGCGGGGGAGGACGGCGAGACGGTGGTGCGGGCGGTCACCAACGTGATCGCCGAGCTGCGGGCCACCGCCGTGTGGCCCCGCGTCGTCGCCGTCGGCATCGGCAGCGCGGGTCCCGTCGACGCCGCGCACGGCACCGTCAGCCCGGTCAACGTGCCCGGCTGGCGCGAATTCCCGCTCGTCGCGCGGGTGTCCGACGCGGTCGGCGGCCTGCCCGTCGTCCTCACCGGCGACGGGGTCGCCATGACCGCGGCCGAGCACTGGCAGGGAGCCGCCCGCGGTTACGACAACGCGCTGTGCATGGTCGTCTCCACCGGGGTCGGCGGCGGTCTGGTCCTCGGCGGCGCCCTCCTTCCCGGGCCCACCGGCAATGCCGGGCACATCGGTCACATCAGCGTCGACCTCGACGGTGATCTCTGCCCGTGCGGGTCGCGCGGCTGCGTCGAGCGGATCGCCAGCGGACCGAACATCGCGCGCCGCGCGCTGGACGGGGGCTGGGTGCCGCCCGCCGGTGCCGCGCCCACGGCGGCGGCCGTCGCCGAGGCCGCGCGCGGCGGGGACGCCGTGGCGCTGGCCTCCTTCGACCGGGCCGCGCAGGCGCTCGCGGCCGGGATCGCGGCCACCGCGACGCTCGTCGAGATCCATGTCGCCGTCATCGGCGGGGGTGTCGCGGGGGCCGGGCCGATTCTCTTCGATCCTCTCCGGGAGCACCTCGCGCGGTACGCCACGCTCTCCTTCGCGGCCGGGGTCGATGTCGTGCCCGCCAAGCTCGGGACGGATGCCGGGTTGGTCGGGGCGGCGGCGGCTGCGGCGCAGGCGCTGCGGTTGGACGCTTTTACGACGACGATCTGACGGGGCGGCTCGCCGCCGGGTCCGAGTCCGCGAGGGCGGTTCCTGTGGGGGCGGGGGCCCGCGGCGTGCTCGGCTCTTGTCGGGCCGGTGGCCCGACAATCCGAAGAGGTGACCGCCTCGCGGGGGCCGGCTGCGGTCCGCGGCTGCGCGCTGGCTGGGCGCGCAGTTCCCCGCGCCCCTCAAAAGACCTGGCGTGCCCTCTGGCGATTGGTGAGGGCGGCGCACCGTGCGCGCCGAGATCTCGGCGCGCTCTCTTCCGAGGGGTGAGGGCGTCTGGGGGCGGGCCCCGAGACCTTGGCCTCCGCGCGGTGTGCTTCGCGTCGTGGACGCCACCGCGTGCCGTGTCTCGTCAGGGGGCGCGCACTCCGGTGCCGCGCAGCCGATGACGGCGCTGATCGCCTTCAGGGCCTTCCAGGGGCTCGGCGCTGGCGGTCTCGCCGTGGGCGCCTTCTGGCTGATCGGCGCGCCGGTGCCCCCGCGGCGAGCGGGGCCGCTACCAGGGCATGACCGCCTTGGTCATGGTGCTCGGCACCATTGGTCGCCCGTTGCTCGGCGGTTTCGTCACCGGCCACCTCGGCGGGCGCTGGGCCTTCTCCGTCAACTCTGCCGCTCGGCCTGCTCGCGCTGGTGTGGTGCCAGGTCATGCTGCGGCTGCCCGCCACCCGCCACCCGCCACCCGCCACCCGCCACCCGCTACCCGCTACCCGCGGCAAGGCCGGGACCGACTGGCTCGGCATCGTCCTCATGACCTTCGCCCTCTCCTCGGTTGTGCTCGCCGGGACCTGGGCGGGCAACCGTTACGCCTGGGCCTCCTGGCGGATCGGCCCGCTGGCCGTCGCCGCCGCGCTCGGCCTGGCCGCCTTTGTGGCCTCGCAGCGCCGCGCGGCCGACCCGTCCTGCCGTTGCGGGTGTTCGACACCCGCAACGTCCGGCTCTCGTCGATGTTGATCTTCGCGGTGGGCGCCGCGATGTGCGGTGCCACGCTCGATCCGCCGCTGTACCGGCAGAGCGTCCAGGGCGCGTCGGCCACCAGCTCCGGCCGGTGCGGGGCTCGGCCTGCTGATGCGGATGCCCACGACGATCGCCCAGAACAGCGTCGGGATGCGGGACATGGGCGTCGCGTCCGCCGGCACCACGCTCTTCCGTACGGGCGGCGGCTCGCTCGGCGTGGCCGTCTTCGGCTCGCTGTTCACCCGGGCCACCGAGGGGCGTCGGCCGGGCGCGGGCGGCGCGGGACGCGTACTTGCGTTCCGGCGCGACGGGGACGCATCAGATCTTCATGGTCGCCGCGGCCGTCTGCGCCGCTGCCTTCCTGGCCGCGCTGTTCGCCGAGGAGGACCCGCTGCGCGGCAAACCGGGTGCCGCGCCGAGGCCCGCCCCTGCCACCGCCGTGGCGGATTCCCGCTGAGGGGCGGGGCGTTTCCGTGGACCGGGAGGCGGGAGCGACCCGCACCCTCCACCGCATCGCGTGCGGCGCCCGGCTCGACGCGGCGGGCGCTGCCCGGTCCGCGGTGAGCACAGGGTGGCGCCCGCGGAGGCGGAGACGCGGCCCGGGCCGCGCTCCGACGGCCCGCACCGCGACGGTCCGGTGTCCGTCACGCTGGCCTCCCCGCGCCGACCGTTGCGGCCGGTACGCGCCGCCGCGGGCCACGGCGCGTTTGCCGCCCACGATGATCCGGGCAATTCGTAGGGGTCTACGGAAAAGGGGGCACCGTGATCATCTGGGTGAACGGGGCGTTCGGCGCGGGGAAGACCAGCGCCGCACTGGAGATGCTGGAGCTGATACCGGAAAGCACCCTGTACGACCCCGAGGTACTCGGCGGCTGTCTGCGCCAACTGCTGCCGGAAAAACGGCTCCAAGAAGTGACCGACTACCAGGACCTGGCCATATGGCGGCGATTGGTGGTCGAGACCGCCGCCGCTCTCCTCAATGAGGTGGGCGGCGTTCTGGTGGCCCCGATGACCCTGCTGCGGCAGGACTACCGCGACGAGATCTTCGGTGGCCTCGCGTCCCGTGGCATCGAGGTCCGGCACGTACTGCTGGAACCAGGAGAAACGATCCTGCGTGAACGCATCGCCACCAGGGACGACCACCCCGACCGCACCGGAACGAACGACCGGGCCCGTCGCTGGGCGCTGGACCGCATCGCCGACTACGAGAACGCCCTGCCGTGGCTCGCCCTGGACGCGCACATCCTGTCCACCGCGGGCCTGACCCCCCGTCAGACCGCGCTGCGGGTCACCGAGGCCGTCGGGCGCGGCGCCGGGGCCTGCGGGATCGTCCAGACCCCCGAACCGACCGCGGAGACCGTGGCGTCCGGCGTCCTGCTCTTCGACGACGCGGACCGCGTCCTGCTGGTCGACCCGACCTACAAACCCGGCTGGGAGTTCCCCGGCGGGGTCGTCGAACGCGGCGAGTCGCCCGCGCGCGCCGGACACCGCGAGGTCGCCGAGGAACTGGGGCTCGAACTCGCCCGCGGCCTCGAACTCCTCGTGGTCGACTGGGAACCGCCACGCCCGCCCGGCTACGGCGGGCTCCGCCTGATCTTCGACGGCGGCCGGGTCGCGGAAGCGGACATCGGCCGCCTGCTGCTGCCCGGCGCCGAACTGCGCGGCTGGCGCTTCGTCACCGAGGACGAGGCCGCGGGACTGCTCCCACCGGCCCGCCTCGACCGGCTGCGCTGGGCGCTGCGCGCCCGCGAACAGGGCCGCCCGCTCAACCTGGAGGCCGGTCACCCGGCCGAATGACCCCGCCCCGCCCGGCCGCCGCTGCCCCCGCCGCCGCCCACCCGGCGTGGACGGCGGTGACGGCGGCCGGGTCCCGCGGTTCGGTCAGGCCGCGCCGCCCGCGGACTTGGAGGCCGCGTAGTGGCCCAGGAACAGCGCCTCCGCCAGCGACAACCGCTCCAGCTCCCGCGGCGACACGCTCTCGTTGACCGCGTGGATCTGCGCCTCCGGCTCGCTGAGGCCGATCAGCAGGATCTCGGCTCGCGGATACAGGGTCGCCAGGGTGTTGCACAGCGGGATCGAACCGCCCTGCCCGGCCACCGCCAACTCCTCCCCGTACGCCTCCCGCATCGCGTCCGCCATCGCCGTGTACGCCGGGCTCCCGGTGTCCGCGCGGAACGGCTGACCGCTGCCGCGCTGCGTCACCTCCACCTTCGCGCCCCACGGAGCCGCCGCCCGCAGATGCGCGGTCAGCGCCTCGGCCGCCTGCTCGGCCGCGGTGCCCGGCGGGACCCGGACGCTCACCAGCGCGCCCGCGGTCGCCTGTACGGACGGGGTCGCGCCGACGACCGGCGGCGCGTCGATGCCCAGCACCGTCACCGAGGGACGCGCCCAGATCCGGTCCGCGACACTGCCCTTGCCGACCAGCTCCACACCGTCCAGCACCTTGGCGTCGCGCCGGAAGTCCTCCTCCGGGTAGCGCAGCCCCGGCCACTCGCCCGAGGCGTCGAGACCGTCGATCGTGGTCGAACCGTCCGCGTCCCGCAGCGACGCCAGGATCTGGATCAGCGCCCCGAGCGCGTCCGGCGCCGCCCCGCCGAACTGCCCCGAGTGCAGGTTGCCTTCGAGCGTCGAGACCCGCACCTCCGCCAGCACCATGCCGCGCAGCGTCGAGGTCACCGTGGGCAGCCCCACCCGGAAGTTGCCCGCGTCGCCGATCACGATCGCGTCGGCGGCCAGCAGCTCCGGGTGCTCCTCGGCGTAGCGCTCAAGACCGCCGGTGCCCTGCTCCTCGGAACCCTCCACGATCACCTTGATGTTCACCGGAGCGCCGCCGTGCTCGCGCAGCGCCCGCAGCGCGGTGAGGTGCATCAGCACGCCGCCCTTGCAGTCGGCCGCGCCACGCCCGTACCAGCGGCCGTCCCGCTCGGTCAGCTCGAAGGGCGGGGAGAGCCACGCCGATTCGTCCAGCGGCGGCTGCACGTCGTAGTGCGCGTACAGCAGCACCGTCGGCGCACCCTCGGGCCCCGGCAGCCAGCCGTACACCGACTGCGTGCCGTCGGGGGTGTCCAGCAGGGCCACCTCCTGGAAGCCCTCCGCCCGCAGCGCGTCGGCCACCCAGACGGCCGCCTTCTCGCACTCGCTCTTCGGGAACTGTCGTTCATCGGCCACCGACGCGTACGACACCAGCTCCGCCAGCTCCGTCCGGGCACGGGGAAGCAGGGCGGCGACAGTATCGGCGAGCGGGGTGCTGGACATAGGTGCTCCTAGCAGGAATCAGGTGGCAACATCGGTCGTTGGTGCACACAACGGGGTCGCTGCCGATGGTGCCACAGCGAGATGTTCCGGACGGGCGCAATAGGATGCGGCTGAACAGGGGCAACACAGCCGGACAGGCCGAGCGGGAGCGAAACAGACGTGAGCGGTGAGCAGGCGGCGCAGGACAGCGGCGCGAACGACGGCGAGGCGCTCGCGGTCTGGGACGTCGTGGTGATCGGCGCGGGCCCCGCGGGGGCCACCGCGGCCCACGCCGCGGCCGTGACGGGCCGTCGGGTCCTCCTCTTGGAGAAGTCCGAACTGCCGAGGTACAAGACCTGCGGCGGCGGCATCATCGGGTCCTCACGGGACGCCCTGCCGCCGGGATTCGAACTGCCCCTGCGCGACCGGGTGCACGCGGTCACCTTCAGCCTCAACGGCAAGCTGACGCGCACCAAGCGCTCCCGGCAGATGCTCTTCGGGCTGATCAACCGGCCCGAATTCGACAACGCCCTCGTGGACGCCGCCTGCGAGGCGGGCGCCGAGCTGCGCACCGGAGTGACCGTCTCCCGCGTGGAGCAGCACGGTCCCGGTGTCCCCGACCGTCGCACCGTCGCCGTCGTGCTCAACGGCAGCGGCGGCCCGGCGGGCAAGGGCGTCGAGGAGACCGTCTACGCCCGCGCCGTCGTCGGCGCCGACGGCAGTGCGAGCCGGATAGGCGCTCATGTCGGCGTCAAGCTCGACCAGGTCGACCTCGGCCTGGAGGCGGAGATCCCGGTCCCCACGTCCGTCGCGGAGGACTGGGCGGGACGGGTGCTGATCGACTGGGGCCCGCTGCCCGGCAGTTACGGCTGGGTCTTCCCCAAGGGCGACTCCCTCACCGTGGGCGTGATCTCCGCCCGCGGCGACGGCAGCGCCACCAAGCGCTACCTGGACGACTTCATCGCCCGCCTCGGCCTGGCCGGGTTCGAACCCAGCGTCTCCTCCGGCCACCTCACCCGCTGCCGCGCCGACGACTCCCCGCTCTCCCGGGGCCGGGTCCTGGTCTGCGGCGACGCCGCGGGCCTGCTCGAACCCTGGACGCGCGAGGGCATCTCCTACGCGCTGCGCTCCGGCCGTCTGGCGGGGGAGTGGGCCGTGCGCATCGCCGAGTCCCACGACGCGGTGGACGCCAGGCGCCAGGCCCTCAACTACACCTTCGCGGTGAAGGCCGGGCTCGGCGTCGAGATGGGGGTCGGCCGCCGCATGCTGACCCTCTTCGAACGTCGCCCCGGAATGCTGCACGCCGTGCTCACCACATTCCCGCCCGCCTGGCGCGCCTTCGCGGGCATCACCCGCGGAAAGAGCTCGCTCGCCGAACTCGTCCGCACCCACCCGCTCGCCCGCAAGGCACTGGAGGCCGTCGACCGCGCCTGACATCGGCCCCGGCCCGGCTCCGGGCCCTGCGCCGTACTCCCGCGCCTCACTTCCCGTCGGTGGCGTGGACCTGGAAGATCGGGTGGTTGGGCGCTATCGCGCGCAGCTCCTCGTCGGTCGAATCCGGGCCCACGCCGTCGAAGAAGGCTCCGACCTCGGCCTTCCAGCGCTTGAGGTAGGCGCGCAGGATGGCGGGCTTGTCGTCGTCGGCCACCTCGGTGGCGGTGAACTCCTCGACCTTCTTGCCGAGGTGCAGTTCACCGCCGCCGGCCACCCGCATGTTGTAGGTCCACTGGACGTGGCCGCGCGGGGCCACCAGATACCGCCGGTCCTCGAAGGTCAGCAGATTCACCGGGGTCTGCCGCCACTCACCGCTCTTGCGGCCCCGGACGGCCAGCACCCGCGAACCCCAGACGCTCAAGCCGCGCCGGGTCAGCCAGCCGACCGTGCGATTGAGGACGTTGACGGTGAACCAGCCGGGCTTCTTGACGTGTGCGACCTGCTCAGACATGGCGATCTCTCCGATTTCTCGACTGCTGTCGTGACCGCTGTTGTGAGCGGTGCTCTCGCTTGAGAACAGTGTGCCAGCGCCTCGTGAGAAAAAGCAAGAGCACTGCTCTCTTTCTTGGCTGATGCTCTTGAAGGTGGCACACTGACTGCCATGAGCGTGATCAGAGGAGCCAGGGAACGGGCGAGGATCGAAGTCACCGCGGCCATCAAGGAAGAGGCCAGACGCCAGCTCGCCGCCGAGGGAGCGGCGCGGCTCTCGCTGCGCGCGGTCGCACGCGAACTGGGCATGGTCTCATCCGCCCTCTACCGCTACTTCCCGAGCAGGGACGATCTGCTCACCGCTCTCATCATCGACGCCTACGACGCGATCGGCGCGGCGGCGGAGGACGCCCTGGCGAGCGCGGTGGAGCAGGGCGCGGCACCGGCCGACCGATGGGTCGCGATCTGCCGCGCCGCCGGCGAGTGGGCCGTCGCCCATCCGCACGAGTACGCGCTGATCTACGGCTCACCCGTACCCGGCTACACCGCGCCGCTCGACACCATCGGCCCCGCCTCCCGCGCCGCCCTGGCTCTGTTCTCCGTCGTCCGCGACGCCCACCGCGACGGCCTGCTCACGCAGCCGCCCGGCAATCCGCTCGCCGCCCCCGTCCGCGCCGACGCCGCCCGGCTCGCCGCGGAACTGGCCCCCGATCTGCCGGTGCGGACGGTCGCCGCGCTCGTCGCCGCCTGGGCGCAGCTCTTCGGGCTGATCAGCTTCGAGGTCTTCGGGCAGTTCAACCGGGTGGTCGAGGCCCGCCGTGAATTCCTCGAACTGGCAGCCGCGGGACTGGCCCGCCAAGTCGGCCTCGGCGCCGCCGCGAGCGCCTCGGCGGACACCCCTGACGACATACCCGCGGACGCGTCGGCGACGGACGGCGTACTCCCCGCGAAGTAGTCGCGGTGCCCCCGTACAGCGGACGCCGCCTCCCGGACCGCGGTCTAGCGTGGAACGCATGAGCCACGAGGAACCGACAGGGCCGCCGCGCCACGGAATCCCGTTCGCGCGGCCCGTCTGGATCCCCGCACTCGCGCTGGCCTTCGTCCAGGTCGTCGGCACCCGCGTGGCATCGGGCCACCAGACCGGCCGGGTCGGCCTGGACTGGCTCGGCTACCTGCTGCTGCTCGCGGGCCCGGCACTCCTGCTCCTCCGCCGCCGCGCGCCGGTCGTCGTGGCCGCCGCGACCTGCGGCGCGACGCTGCTCTACATCACGCTCGGCTATCCCTACGGCCCGGTCTTCGCCAGCCTCGTCGTCGCCTTCTTCAGCGCCGTCGCCGCGGGCCACAGAAGGGCCGTGCCGGCCATCGCCCTGGTGTTCCTCGCCGGACACACCCTGATCGGCCAGTGGCTCTACCGCTACCTGCCGCCCTCCGGCGACGGCCGCGCGTCCTGGGCGGCGACCTCCGCGGCCGGTGCCTGGCTGCTCGCGGTGCTGGCCGCCGCCGAGCTGTACCGGGTACGGCGGGAGCAGATCGCCAGGGACCGCCGTGAGCGGGCCGAGGCCGAGCACCGCAGGGCCGACGAGGAGCGCATGCGGATCGCCCGCGAACTGCACGACGTGCTCGCGCACAGCATCTCGGTGATCAATGTGCAGGCGGGCGTGGCCCTCGCGTTGATGGACGAGTGGCCGGAGCAGGCGCGGACGGCGCTGGTCACCATCAAGGCCGCCAGCAAGGAAGCGCTGGGCGAGGTACGGCAGGTGCTCAGTACGCTCCGCGCCCCCGGCGAGGCACCGCGCTCGCCCGCACCGGGCCTCGACCGGCTCCCCGAACTGGTCGAACAGGCGGGCTCCGCGGGCCTGAAGGCCGAGGTCACCGTCGACGGCGCACCGGCCCCGCTGCCGCCCGGCGTCGACCTCGCCGCCTTCCGTATCGTGCAGGAGGCGCTGACGAACATCGTGCGGCACTCCGGCTCCCGCGCCGCCCGTATCCGCCTCGGCTACCGGCCCGGCAGCGTGGAAGTGACGGTCGACGACGACGGACCCGCCGTCGCGGGCGGCGAGAGCGGCGGGGGCAACGGCCTGGTCGGCATGCGCGAGCGGAGCGTCGCGCTGGGCGGCACGCTGGAGGCGGGCCCGCGCCCCGACGGCGGCTTCCGGATCCGCGCGCTGCTGCCGATCGTCGCGCCGGGCGTACCGGCCGGCGGCACCGAGGCCCCAATCGGCCCGACGCCCGGACCCTCCGCCCCGGCCGACCGCCCCGAGGGCCCGACCCCACCGGCCGCCCCGCCGACGCCACGCGCCGTACGATCGGGCACGGCCGAGCCGCCGCCGCAGGACCGCGCCGACCGGCCCACCCCCGCCGACGGAGCCGCTGAGGCGACCGAGTTCACCAAGGCCGTCGAGGCCACCGAGGAGCGTTAGTGATCCGCGTGCTGCTGGCCGACGACCAGGTGCTGGTACGCGCCGGATTCCGCGCGCTGCTGGACGCGCAGAGCGACATCGAGGTGGTGGGGGAGGCGGCCGACGGCGAGGAGGCGCTGCGGCTGGTCCGCGACATGACCCCCGACGCCGTGCTGATGGACATCCGCATGCCGCTGACGGACGGTCTCGCCGCCACCCGCCGGATCACCGACGACCCGGCGTTGTCCGAGGTCAAGGTGGTCATCCTCACCACCTTCGAACTCGACGAATACGTCTTCGAGGCGATCCGCGCCGGAGCCTCCGGCTTCCTGGTGAAGGACACCGAACCGGAGGAACTACTGCGCGCGGTAAGGGCGGTGGTGGAGGGCGACGCGCTGCTGTCGCCCGGTGTGACCCGACGGCTGATCGCCGAATTCGCCGCTCGTTCCAAGGAGCCCGCGCAGGCGGTCGGCCTGGACCAACTCACCGAGCGGGAAAGGGAAGTGATGGCGCTGGTCGGCATCGGGCTGTCCAACGACGAGATCGCACGCCGCCTCGTCGTGAGCCCGCTCACCGCCAAGACGCACGTCAGCCGCGCGATGGTGAAACTCGGGGCGCGCGACCGGGCCCAACTGGTCGTGATGGCCTACGAGTCCGGGCTCGTCCGCCCCGGCTGGCTGGGCTGACCCGACGTCACCGACCCACCACCCGAAGGCGAACGGCCCGCCGCCGTACCCCACTGCGCCCCCGTATCAAGACCGGTTCCGGTGCCCGACTCGGCGCCCGCGCCCCTCTCGGCGCCCGCGTCCGCGCCGACGGGTGCCCCCGGTAACGGAATCCGTTCGTGCAGCGCGTGCCCCCGCTGCTCGAAGCGGCGGAGCGTCAGGGCGACGCGCCCGCAGAAGGCGGCCGCGGCGACGATCACCGCGGCGGTGAACCACCCTTCGCGGGCCGTGCCGTGGGCCTCGTCCGCCATGACCGGGCTCACCACCGCCAGAAATCCGACCGCCGCCAGCACGGCGCCCGACACCATGGCGAAGACCATTTCGACTGTGATGGCGTCGCGTTCCGCTTGCGTACGGCTTCCGCGCATCCCCCGCCCCTCCCGTCGCAATCGCGATGCGGCCAAGTCTGCCATGGCACGACCGGCCCCGCGCGATGCCTTTTCGCGCGGGGCCGGTCGTCAAGTGCCCGGATCACCAAGGGAGTCGGAGGACGCCGGAAGGGACGCGGGATGGGAATCGCACAGTCGGCCGAGCGGCCGGCCGACCGGGTGATCAGTCGCGCACGGCGACCTGTTCCGATTCGTCGGCCGCCTCGGCGGAGCCCGCGGAACCGACAGACCCCGTGGCAGCCGCGGAACCGGCGGCGCCGGTCCGTCCCGCGCCCCCGTTCTCGAAGTCGGCCGAGGACGCGACCAGGATGCCGTAGGACGCCTTCCTGCGGGTGAACAGCCCGGACAGGGTCAGCAGCAGGCCCACGAGACCGATGCCGGTGACGACCCACAGGCCGGGCCGGTAACTGTCGAGAATGGCCTGCTTGTTCGCCGGGTGATCGCCGCCGGCTGCGGTGACCACCGCGGTGACCACGGCCAGGAAGATGGCGCCGCCGACCTGGAAGGAGGTGTTGAGCAGCCCGGAGACCATGCCCTGCTCATGGTCCTTGACGCCGTTGGTGGCCTGGATGTTGAGGGAGGGGAAGGCCAGCGCGAAGGCGGCGCCGAGCAGCAGCATCGACGGCAGGATGGCCGCCGCGTAGTTCGGGTCCAGATTGATCCGGAGGAAGAGGATGTAGCCGATGACCAGCGAGGTGAAGCCGACGGCGATCACCCGTGGTGTGCCGAACCGGTCCACGATCGGGCCCATCCGGGTGGACAGGACGGCCACCAGTGAGCCCGCGGGCAGGAAGGCGAGCGCGGTGTGCAGGGCGCTCCAGCCCAGCACGTTCTGCATGTACTGCGTGACGAGGAACTGGAAGGCGACGTACGAGCCGAAGAAGGTGGCGCCGCCGAGGTTGGCCCTGATCTGGCTGGACGAGCGCAGGACGCCGAGCCGGATCAGCGGGGACGAGGAGCGGTGTTCGATGGCGACGAAGGACGCCAGCAGGACGGCGACGGCGGCGAAGGAGACCAGCGTGCGGGCCGAGGCCCAGCCCGCCTCGGACGCCGAGACCACGGTGAACACCAGCAACAGCATCGAGGCTGTGCCGGTGACGGCACCTGGCAGGTCGTATCCGCGGCCCTTGCCGCTCTCGCGCGGGCTCTTCGGGATGAGCTTCAGACCGGCGGCGAGGGCGATCAGCGCGACCGGCGCGGGCAGCAGCATCGTCCAGCGCCAGCCCGCCTCGGTGAGGAAGCCGGAGAGCACCAGACCCATGGAGAAGCCGGTGGCGCCGCAGCTCGAGTAGATGGTGAGGGCGCGGTTGCGGACCGGGCCCTCGGCGAAGGTCGTGGTGATGATCGACAGTCCGGCGGGCGCGGTGAACGCGGCGCTGAGGCCCTTGATGAAGCGGGTCGCGATCAGCAGTTCACCCGAGTCGACCAGGCCGCCGAGCAGTGAGGCGACGGCGAAGACGCCGAGCGCGATGAGGAAGACGCGGCGCCTGCCGAGCAGGTCGGCCGCGCGGCCGCCGAGCAGCAGCAGGCCGCCGTAGCCGAGGATGTAACCGCTGACGACCCACTGGAGCGAGGACGTGGAGAGGTCGAGGTCGTGGGCGATCGAAGGCAGCGCCACGCCGACCATCGACACATCGAGTGCGTCGAGGAAGAGCGCCGCGCAGAGCACCAGGAGCGTGCCCCACTGCAGGGCACTCCATCGCTCCTCGGTGCGGGGGACGGTAGGAGACGGAGAGGTCATGGAGGCGAGACTTACATGCGCACGCATTCAATGCAAGCGCATTTAATGTCCGTGCATGAAGGGTTCGCTTTCTGCTACCGTGCAGACATGACCGGCGACAAGGGTGAGCGGGCGCTCGTGGACGAGTGGCGGCAGATCCTTGCCGTTCACGCGCGCACGGCATGTGAACTCGACCGTGCGCTGCACCAGTACGGGCTCGGCGCCAGCGACTTCGAGGTGCTGGACCTGCTCGCCTCCGGCGACCCCCAGGACGGCGGCTGCACCTTCCGCGTCCAGGAGCTGGCCGACCGCGTCCACCTCAGCCAGAGCGCGCTGTCCCGGCTCGTCGCCCGGCTGGAGAAGGACGGTCTCGTCGACCGCGGCATCTGTAGCGAGGACCGCCGGGGCGTACGCGTCGGCCTCACCGAGACCGGCCGCGCCCGTTACGAACAGGCCCGCCCCTGCCACCGCGCCGTGCTGGAACGGATGCTCGTCCAGAGCTGACCCCGTTCGTCAATCCGCGGGCCCCGGTCCGTTCGTCAGGTGATCTTCGCCGTCCGACGCCACAGCTCCACCAGCGCGTCGTCACCCGTCACCGACAGCCGCTCGTACGGCCCGCGGTTCCACAGCGCCAGATAGAGGTCGGCCGCCGAGCCGGTGACGGTGCAGTCCGCCTCACCGGGCGCGTCGCGCTCCGCGGTCGGGGCCTCGGACGAGAGCCGCAGCAGCCACTCGCGGGCGCCGCCCGGCACGTCGGTCGCCCGGACCCGCAGCGTGCGCGGCCGGTCGGTGCGGAGCCTGGCCCGCCGCCTGGCCTGGAAGCCGGTCAGCAGCTCGTCCACGCCGTCCGCCGCGAAGCCGGTGGCCAGCGGGGACGGGTCGCGGCCGAGCGCCGCCTCCGCGTCGATCCGGTGGATCGTCGTCTCATGGGCCTGGCGGCGCGCCCAGAAGGCCAGCGGCGAGGGCGCCGCCAGGAAGAACCAGCACGTCAGATCGGCGGGGGCGGCGACCAGAGCTTCCGTCAGTCGCCGATGCGTACCCCGGTACCAGTCCACCAGCTCCGGGTCGTCGGGCACCGCCGGGTCCAACGGCTCGCGCTCCATGCGGCCTTCGGCGACGTACCCGGTGGCCCAGCGGTGCACCGCGCCGGTGTGCGCCAGCAGGTCGCGCACCCGCCAGCCGGGACACGGCGGCACGGGCGCGTCGAGACCGGCGCCGCCCGCCGCGTCGGCGAGCAGCGTGCCTTCGTCGCGCAGCGTGTCGATGAACTCGGCTGTCTCCATGCTCCCCGTCCGCTTCCCCGTCCGCTGATCGCTCTCCATGCGCGGATTCTCGCAGGACGGTCACCATGCGGGCGAGGGAGTAAACGGGGCCGGCGGCCCGCTCAGCGGGTGGGCCGGGCGCCCGTCTCCGCGGCCGTCGAGCCGTCGGCGGAGCGCTCGCCCCTGGTGTCGGCGCGGCGGCGGGCGTACCGGGCCGCGTAGCCGAGCAGTACGGCGTTGAGCGCCGCGGAGACCAGCGCGGCCACGACGGTCAGCGTCCAGCCGGACCAGCCGAAGGCGGTGCCACGGGTGTCCATGCCGCCGACCGCGGCGAAGAGCGCCCAGATCAGTGGCGTCCACGGCAGGGTCAGCAGCACCAGCAGGACGGCGGTGAGCGAGGCGTTGCGGTGCGAGAAGACCGCCGTGTCCAGCAGCATCAGCGCCAGCGCGGCGCCGACGACGTACAGATAGCCGCGGGAGATCCGTTCCCGGTGCAGCGGGCCGGTGGCGGTGGTCAGCCAGGACGGTATGCGCATCGCTCCTCCTTGCGGTTCCGAACCCGTACGGTTCCGGCCCGTGAGGCTCCGACGCCTTCGCCCCGCCCGGTCTCCGGGCCCTACGCTTCCGGCAGTGGATCTCGCGGCCGGGGACCAGCATGCCGTGATACGTGCCGGTGAGCGCCTGTTCCGTCGGTCACTTCTCGGCGCGCGCGGCGCTGTTCCGTACGCCGTAGGCGATTGCCGCCGCGACCGCGGCCAGGGCGGAGACGGTGGTCAGCGCGGTGGGCAGGCCGACGGCGTCGGTGAGGAAACCGATCGAGGGCGGGCCGAGCAGCATGCCGCCGTAGCCGAGGGTGGAGGCCGCCGCGACGCCGCCGGGGCCGGTCAGTTCGCCCGCCCTGGCCATGGCGGTGGGGAAGAGGTTGGCCAGGCCGAGCCCGGTGACGGCGAAACCGGCCACCACGACCGGGGTGGACGGTGCCAGCGCGCCGATCAGCATCCCCGCGGAGGCGGTGAGGCCGCCCAGCACCAACGCCCGTGTCTGTCCGAGGCGTTCGATCAGCGCGGTACCGGAAAGGCGGCCGAGCATCATCGCGCCCGCGACCGCCGCGTAACCGGCCGCCGCGATGCTCGACCCGCCGTGCAGATCCTGCTCGATGTGCAGCGGCCCCCATTCGGCGAGCGCGCCCTCGCCGTACGCGGAACACGCCGCGATCAGCCCGAAGAGGAGGACGATCAGCCCCGTCCTGGCGGGCTTGCCTGGCGCGGTCTTCGCGGCGGGCGCGTGCACCGGGTCCTTCGCCGTCGCGGTGACCGCGTCGGCAGGTGCCGCGACCGTACGGGCCGGGCCGTCCGCGAGCGGCGGTTCCGTACGGGCCTGTACGGGTCCGGCTGTCTGGCGTGCCGCGACCGCCGACGGCTGGCGCAGCGGGTGCGCCAGCAGGACGCGTCCGGCGAGGAAGACCGTCAGCAGGCCGATCGGGGTGAGCAGCAGCAGGTGCGTGGCGGCCGACAGGTGCGGTGCCAGCAGGCCGCCGAGCCCCGCGCCGAGCAGCCCGCCCATGCTGTACGCCGCGTGGAAGCTGGACATGACCGGGCGGCGCATGGCCGCGACCAGGTCGACGGCGAAGCTGTTGATCGCCACGTTCATGCCGCCGTAGGCCACCCCGAACAGCAGCAGGACGAGGCCGAGGGCGAGTGCCGAGTGCGTCCTCGGGGGCAGGGCGATGCTCAGGGAGAGGAGGATGCCGGTCAGCACCGTCACCCGGCGGCTGCCGAAGCGGCGGCAGAGCCGTCCGGTGAGCACCATCGTGGCGATGGCGCCGACGGAGACACCGAGCAGCGCGAGGCCCAACTGACCGGCGGTCGCGCCGGTCTGGGCCTTGATCGCGGGAATGCGGACGACCCACCCGGCGAAGAGGAAGCCGTCGACGGCGAAGAAGACGGTCAGGGCGACGCGCAGGCGGCGTAGGGCAGGAGAGGGTGGGGGAGTGTGGTGGGATCGGCCGAGGGCCGTCCCTATTTTGTTTAGCGTCGGCACAAAGTCAGAATAGAGGGGTGACACAGATTCGGACAAGGCTTGAGAGGGGTCGGGGCGCGCTCGGCCCGGCACTCTCCCTCGTGCACACCGGCCGCGCGGCGACCCGCGCCCTGCTCACCGCGGAGCTCGGAGTGACCCGCGCCACCGCCGGGGCGGTGGCCGCGGAGCTGGAGGCACTGGGACTGATCCGGGTCGACACCCGGCCCACCGGCCCCTCCGGCGCGCAGGGCCGTCCCTCGCACCGGCTCGACGTGGCCCCCGGTGGACCGGTCGCGCTCGCCGCCCAGGTGCACGCCGACGGATTCCGGGCCGCGCTGGTCGGACTCGGCGGCGAGATCGTCGCCACCGCGCCCGGCTCCATGACCGTGCACGCCGACCCCGCGCATGTGCTCGCCGCGGTCGTGGAGGCCGGAGCGGAGCTGCTGAGCGCGTCGGGCCGGGTCTGCGTCGGCGCGGGCCTCGCCGTACCGTCCGCCGTCGCGGAGCCCGAGGGCACCGCACTCAACCCGCTGCACCTCGCGTGGCCCGCGGGCGCCCCCGTACGGCAGGTGTTCGCGAGCCAGATCGCCCGCGTCGGCATCACGGGACCCGACGGCGACCCCGTCCCCTCCTTCATCGGCAACGACGTCAACGTCGCCGCGCTCGCCGAACACCGGCACGGCGCGGGACGCGACGCCCAGCACCTGCTCGTCGTCGCCTCCGGACACCGCGGTGTCGGTGGCGCCCTGGTCCTCGACGGCCGTCTGCACACCGGCAGTTCAGGGCTCGCCCTGGAGGTCGGCCACCTCACCGTGCTGCCCGACGGACGCCCCTGCCACTGCGGCAGCCGCGGCTGCCTCGACGTCGAGGCCGACCCGCTGGCCTTCCTCGAAGCGGCCGGTCGCGCGCCGGGGCCCGAGGGCTCGCTGCTCCAGCAGTCCATCGACCTGCTCCGCAGGGAGTACGACGACCCGTCCGACCCTTCCGTCCGCGACGCCGCGCACACCCTCATCGACCGCCTCGGCCGCGGTCTGGCCGGACTCGTCAACGTCCTCAACCCCGATCGCATCCTTCTCGGCGGCCTGCACCGGTATCTGCTGGACGCTGATCCGGAGCGTTTGCGGGCTGTTGTCGCCGATCACAGCCTTTGGGGGCGCAGCGGTAGTGTGCCGCTGCTCGCTTGTGCTCTGGACCACAACAGCCTTGTCGGGGCGGCGGAGTTGGCGTGGCAGCCGGTGCTGGATGATCCGCTGGCGCTGCTGGGCGGGTGAGGGGTGCCCGTTCGTTTGGCGGTTCGCCGCTGTGTGCCTTGTCTTTCCCGCCCGCCCACCCGTGCGGGTGTTTTCTTCGTCTGCGGGTGCCGCTTGTGCCTGGGGCGGTGCCGGTCCGGGGCACCTCCTCGGGCGACGAACGTGCACCCACTTCGAAAACGTCCAGCCCCTTTCCGTTCGTCCCCCTGCGGGGGCACCCCGGCCCGTCCCCTCCCGGTACGTCGGCGTCCGCCCGCCGGTGGGGGTGCCGGAGGTGTGTGGGTAGGGGCTCTGCCCTGCGCCCCCCGACCTCCCGGCGGGGTGGGCGAAAGGGGGTGGTTGGGCTCGGGTACCTCGACGTCCGACGGTCCACCTGGGGTGGGCGAAAGGGGGTGGGTGGGCTCGGGTATGTCGGCGTCCGCCTGTCCGTGGGGGCCGGGGTGGGGGTCCAAGATCGTGAGGGTGCCCCCGGTGTCTTCCGCCCTGAGGGGGCGCTCTCGGTCGATCCCACGGTGGAGGAACAGCCGGGCGCCGTCACAGGTCTTTGGGACTTTCCTCAGCCACAGTGGACCGTTGGACGCCGACGTGCCCGAGCCCATCCATCCCCCTCCCGCTTACGCGGGCGGGTCGGGGGGCGCAGGGGCCGAGCCCCCACCCACCCCCCTTCCCCGGCAACCCCCACCGGACCGCCGGACGCCGACGAGCGAGGAGGGGACGGGCCGGGGTGCCCCCGCAGAAATACGTTGACGGCCGGGTGCCGGATTCGCGAAGGCCAGGTGGTACGGATTTCGAGGAGGTGCCCCGGACCGGCACCGACCAGGCACAGGCGGCACCCGCAGACGACAAAGCACCCGCACGGGTGGGCGGGTGGGCGGGAAAGACAGACCGCGCAGCGGCGAGCCCTCAGAAGAGCGGCGGCGGGGCTTGCTTGGCCGGCGCGGTGACGGCCGTCGGGACGTCCGTTGGCGCGCCGTGCGGCGCGCGCAGCAGGGGCCAGCCCTGGGCGAGCCGGGTGTCGAGCAGCAGAAGGCGGCCCGAGTCTTCCGCCCCCTCCGGCTCCGAGACCCGCACGTAGACGTCGTAACCGGCCGCCGCCCTGGCCGTCCCGGTCACCGTGCTGCCCGGCGGCAGCGCGGTGATGCGGGCTGCCGGAGGCGGGAGTTGACCGGGGGAGAGGCCGAACAGGACGGCGTGGTCGACGACTTCGCAGGGCCGAGCCCGCAAGGTGTCGGGCAGCAGGCCGGCCACCGAGGCGTGCAGGCCGCGCAGTTCGGCCGCGCGGGCCTCCGCGTCGGGCAGCGCGTGGCGGGCGGCGCGCTTGGCCGGAGCGGAGACGCGGTCGGGGACGCCGAGGGCCGCGCCCAGGATCGCCTCGGTACGGCGGGCCGTCATCAGGGGCCCCTCGCCGAGGAAGGTGAAGCAGACGGCGGCCTGCTCCCGCAGCCTGGCCGCGCCGCGTTCGGCCGCCGTGATGCCCACCTTGAGCAGTCCGGGGCCGAACCAGGCCAGATAGACGGCGTACGGCCGCGGATCGTCCGCCTTGGTGTCGGCCGCCACCGAATACGAACGGTCCAGCGCGGCGCACCGCTCGCACTGGTCGCGCCGTACGTCGGGAGGCAGCCGCGCGCCGTAAGGACACGTCACGTACCGGCCGCCGCGCCACACCCCCGCGCAGGTGCGTACCGCGTCCGCGCCGACGGCCAGGGACAGCGGTCCGCCGAGCCGCAGCGGGCTCGACCGGCCGCGGTGCACCGGATGCCACCACGTCCACTCGGGACCGCCCTGACCCCAGCCCAGTCCCGTGCAGCGCCACATGTCCCCGACCCTAGGGCAGGGGTACGACAGCGCCCGCCCTCGACCGCCGGCGCCGGTGCCCGCACCGCCGGGAGCAGTGCCGGGACCGCCGCGTACTCCGCGAGTGGTAGCGCGGGTGCCGCTGGCCGTACGACGACGGGCGGCCCGTGGAGGACGAGGCTCGGTGGTGTCGGAAGAAGCCTCCCGACCCGGCATCCACCGAGGAGTTGACGAGCGATGAACACCCTGGCTTGGCATGATGGCGGGCCTGGCCCGTGGATTCTGTTCCTGCCACTGATCTGGGCGGCCGCGGTCGTCACCGTGATCACCGTGCTGCGCCGCACCGTCTGGCGCGGACGCGGGCGCGGCGGCCCCTGGCGCACAGCGCCGTGGCGGTCGGAGGCGGTCAGCGAGGCCGCGGAGAACTCGCCGGTCACCCTGCTCGGCCGCCGCTTCGCCGCGGGCGAGATCGACGAGGACGAGTACTGGCGCCGACTGTCGGTCCTGGACGAGCGCTTCGGCCGTGACCTGCGCGAGGGCAAGGGCGGTACGGCGTGAGCGCGCTGCCCAGCGGCCCGCGCGACGGGCGGCCCGGCTGGACGTCCTGCGGGCCGTCACCACCGAGTGAGCCAGCGGGGCACGGCGGCCCGGCACGACAGCGAGACACGACAGCGGGACACGACAGCAGGGCACGGGAGGAGCGCGCGCACAGACGGACCGGCCGTCGTATCCGCACGGGGGGATACGACGGCCGGTTCCGTGGCCTCGCGGATCGCCGCGCAGGCACCGTACGGATCGCCGTGACGGGCGGCCTGCGCACCGGGTCGGTCAGGCGACCGGTACGGCGATACTGGCGGCGACGGCGGCGATGCGCTCACGCGGGGGCTCGAAGGCCACAGCGGCACGCAGCGGGACCAGCGACGGCCGCGGCATCGGTGTGCGGAGCACGAACCACACGACCTTGCCGCCGTCCTCGGGCAGCAGATCGGTGCCCCAGCTGTCGCTCACCGCCTCCACCATGGCCAGCCCGCGACCGGCGGTCGCCAGCGGCTCCGCGGCGGCCGGTGCCAGCTTCGGCAGCCTCGGGTCGTTGTCGGTGACGGCCACCGTGAGGCGGTCGGACGCGTGCGACAGACGCACCGAGCAGTGCTTGTCGGGCTTGGCGTGGCGGTGGACGTTCGCGAGCAGTTCGCTGATGCCGAGCGACGCCGCGTCGATCAGCGGGTCGAGACGCCAGTAGCGAAGCTGGGCGGACACGATGCGCCGGATCTGCTGGATCCGGTACGGATGCGCGTCGAGTTCGAGCGCACACTCTCTGTCGGTTTGGTCGGCTTGCATGATCACGGCTGCGACTCCCTCCGCGGCGGGGGCCGGAACACCGCGGGGCGGGTCCGGGACGTACGCCGCTCCGATGGGAACACCTGAGCGAAAATGCGTAGAGTGACTGCTACAGCACTCCGTGATGCGATTTCAGAGTCTCCCCAGGTGGCCGAATCCGCAACTTCCGGGACCGTCGCCCGCCTGCGCAAAGGCCGACGGGCCAGTGCTGGACCGCTTTCCGGTGGTTTAGACGCTTATGATCCACGGCATGGACGCGAACGATTCGGACGAGACCGGCGAGCGATCGGACGGGGCGAGCGGCGCGGGAAGAACCGCCGAGGGGGCCGGAGCGGCGGGGGCGACCGGAGCGGCCGGGGCGGGTGACCGGGCGGGCGGCCGTACCGGCACGGTGGACGTCGACCGCACCGACATCGGCTACCGCGCCTGGCTGAAGGAAGCCGTCCGCAAGGTCCAGGCCGACGCCAACCGGTCCGCCGACACCCACCTGCTGCGCTTCCCGCTGCCCGAGTCGTGGGGCATCGACCTCTACCTCAAGAACGAGTCCACCCACCCGACCGGCTCGCTCAAGCACCGTCTCGCCCGCTCGCTCTTCCTCTACGGGCTGTGCAACGGCTGGATCCGCCCCGGCAAGCCGGTCATCGAGGCGTCCAGCGGCTCAACCGCCGTGTCCGAGGCCTATTTCGCGGGTCTCATCGGCGTGCCCTTCGTCGCGGTCCTCCCGCGCACCACCGCGCACGAGAAGCAGCGGCTGATCGAATTCCACGGCGGCCGGTGTCATCTCGTGGACGACCCGCGCACGGTCTACGAGGTCTCCGCACGGCTCGCGGCCGAGACCGGCGGGCACTACATGGACCAGTTCACGTACGCCGAGCGCGCCACCGACTGGCGCGGCAACAACAACATCGCCGAGTCGATGTTCCAGCAGCTCCGCCGTGAGCGGTACCCGGACCCGGCCTGGATCGTCGCCACCGCGGGGACCGGCGGCACCTCGGCGACCATCGCCCGCTATGTGCACTACATGCAGCACGACACGCGGATCTGTGTCGCCGACCCGGAGAACTCCTGCTTCTTCGACGGCTGGCTGACCGGTGACAAGTCCGTTTCCTGCGACCGGGGTTCACGGATCGAGGGGATCGGGCGGCCGCGCATGGAGCCGAGCTTCGTGCCCGGCGCGATCGACCGCATGATGAAGGTCCCCGACGCCGCCTCGGTCGCGGCCGTACGCGCCCTCGACACGGCCATCGGCCGCAAGGCGGGCGGTTCCACCGGCACCGGGCTGTGGAGCGCCTTCAAGATCATCGCCGAGATGGTCGCGGAGGGGCGCACCGGCAGCGTCGTCACCCTGATCTGCGATCCGGGCGACCGCTACCTCGACAAGTATTACTCTGACGCCTGGCTCGCGGCGCAGGGCCTGGACATCGCGCCGTACGCGGCGGCGATCGACGCCTTTCTGGCGGACGGCAGTCGGCCGGATTGACGCCACGTCAGATACGAGGTCGGCGCGCGGTCCGGCGCCGGACCCAGTGCCTGATCAGATCGCCGCCAGCGCGTCGATCTCCACCCGGAACGCGGGGTTGACCAGCCCGGCGACCCGTACCAGGGAACACGCGGGGAGCCTCTGCGGGGCCAGGAATTCGTCCCGCACCCGCCGGAAGGCGGCGAGATCGGCGAGATCGGTGAGGAAGACGGTGAGCTTCACGATCCGGTCCGGCGTCGCGCCCGCGGCGGCCAGCGCCGCGACGAGATTGACGAACACCTGCCGGATCTGGGCCTCCGCGTCGTCCTCGCCGACCAGCGTGCCGTCCGCGTCGAGCGGCACCTGACCCGACACCGCGACCATGCGCCCGGTGAACGCCACCGCGTGGCTGTACCCGTTGACCGGCGGCAGCCCCTCCGGCCGCTCGTAGTGCGCGATGCCCGACTGATCCTTGTCACCCATGACCGGCATGGTGGCACAGCCGGGTGCCGGTCCCCGCACCCGCACCCGCCGCGACCTCGCGGAACGCACAGCGGACGCGGATAAACGGACCCGGATGTGACGAAACTCTGACGGAGTGCCGCCGACCCTGGCCAGCGGGCCTCCGGCGTGCTCGAATCGAGGAATGGAAGACAGCACGTCCCACCCGGTGAGGTCACCGGAACCGCTTCCGCCGTCGGCAGTCCCGCACACCCCGAAATCGCCGGACACCCCCAGAACGCCGGACACCCCCCAACCGCGGGACACCCCGGACTCGCAGGACGCTCAGGACTCCCCGGAAGGCGCGGAATCGGAAGGGCGCGGCACCCCCGTGGGTCGCCGAGTCATCCTCGGCATGCTGGGACTCGGCGCCGTCGGCGTCGGCGTGGGCAGCGCCGTCCAGGGCAAGCTCGACACGATCCTGGCGTCGGTCAGCGCCAAGGACCCCACCGGGGTGACCGGACTGCTGCCCGGCGGCGGCGGTTTCCGCTTCTACTCGGTGTCCAACTCCATCCCGCACCGGGGCGAGAACGACTACCGGCTGACCGTCGGCGGCCTCGTCGACAAGCCCGCCTCGTACCGCCTCGCCGATCTGCGGGCGCTGCCGCAGGTGCGGATGGTGCACGACGTGCAGTGCGTCACCGGCTGGCGGGTGCCGAGCACCGCATTCTCCGGGGTGCGGCTGTCCACCCTGCTCGACGCGGCGGGCGTCCAGGCCAAGGGCGGGGCGATCCGCTTCAACTGCTTCGACGGCGTCTACACCGAGAGCCTCACCATGGAGCAGGCCAGGCGGCCCGACATGCTGGTGGCGCTCACCATGAACGACAAGCCCGTCACCGACGCGCACGGCGGACCCGTACGGCTCTACGCCGCGCCCATGTACTTCTACAAGTCCGCCAAGTGGCTGTCCGGAATCACGGTCACCAAGGACGTCCAACCCGGCTACTGGGAGCACTACGGCTATGACGTGGACGGATGGGTCGGCACGTCGAACGGCCGCCATGATGACCCGACTACGTGAGGCACGGGCCGTCACCGGGCTGCGCCGCTTCACCCGCGCCGAGACCTGGGTGCACCGCTCACTGGCCTGGCTGATGGGCGTGTGCGTGTTCACCGCCGCCTGTCTGTACTTCCCGCCGCTGTCGGAGATCGTCGGCCGCAGACGGCTGGTCGTCACCGTCCACGAGTGGTCCGGCATCCTGCTCCCGGTACCGGTGATCCTGGGACTGGCCTCGCGAGCCTTCCGCCGGGACGCGAGCGGGCTCGGCCGGTTCTTCCCGCACGACTGGCGCTGGCTGCGCGCCGCGCTGCGCACCCGCAGGCGCGAGCCGAGCCTGGCGGGCAAGTTCAACGCGGGCCAGAAGCTCTTCGCCGCCTTCAGCGTCGGCGCGGTGCTGGTGATGATCGGCAGCGGGCTGATCATGTGGTTCCCCCGGATGTCCCCGCTGCTCTACCGCACCGGCGCCACCTTCGTGCACGACTGGCTGGCGCTCCTGCTGGCCGCCGGGATCACCGGACACGTCTGGTTCGCCAGCAAGGACCCCGAGGCGCGGCGCGGCCTGCGCACCGGCTACGTACCGCGCTGGTGGATCAAGGAGGAACACCCGCTGTGGCAGCCGGAATCCCCGACCGAGGGTGACGGGGAGGGGAGCGGCGGCGGCCGTGCTCCGGGGAGGACGGGGAAGTCGGGGTAGACCACGGCGCGCGGGCCGCGCTGAACTCCGGTGCGCCCGCGGCCGGTTCGCGGTCGCACGTACCTTTCGCGGCAGTTCTGTTACGGGCCGGACACCGGGCGGTCGCTCCGGGGCCACCGGGGTTTCGCGGGACGCGCCTAGCGTCGCCGCATGACGACGTCTCAGGTGACGCGGCCCCCGGCGGGCGACCCGCCGGCGGTGGTGGCCGTAACGGTCAGGCAACCGGAGACGATACGCGCGCCGCGGCGCGGCCTTCGACGGGGGAAGGCCGGGCCGCGGCGGCTCGGTACCAGGGCCGTGACGGCGCTGGCGCTGCTGGCCGCGCTGTGCGCCGTCGCGGTCGCCGGGGCGATCGGCGTACGGTCCGACACCGCGGGGCTGCGGGACGCGGTGACCCAACGGGCCGCCGTGGCGGGTCAGTTGCGCTTCGCCCTGGCCGACCTGGACGCCCAGCGGGCCGACACCCTCGCACCGGGCAGATCCGCCACCGACGCACAGGTCGAGGTCGGCAACCAGCTCATCGCGCTGATCACCGCGCAGCAGCGGCGCGCCGAGATCAGTGACCTGCTGCGGCAGCTCGCCGCCGACCGCTCGCAGAGCGTCCGGGTGCGGGACCTGCTCGACGGGCTCGGCCGTTACGACGACCTCAGCGGCCGGGCCGCCTACGTGGACGAGCAGCAGCCCGACCGCACCGCGGGCCACCCGCCGCCGCGCGCCGTGGCGATGAACGTCCAGGCCGGGCAGATCATGCACGACCAGCTCCTGCCCGAGGCCACGGAGCTGTCCGCCGGGTACGAGGCGAAGGCGGCGCAGTTGGAGTCCGCGGCCCACTCGGCCGCGCTGCGCTGGGCCCTGGTCATCGGTGCCGTCGGCCTGCTGACGCTCGGCTTCCTCCTGTGGTGGCAGTGGGAACTGGCCACCGACTACCGGCGGTTGTTCAGCCCGGCGCTGGTCGCGGCCACCGTCGCCGCGCTGCTCGTCACCCTCGTGGGCACTCTCGCCCTCACCTCGTCCGCCGACGCCGTGACCGCGGCCGGCCGCGAAGGGCTGCGCCCCTGGTCCCGACTGGCCGAGGCCCGCGCCACCGCCGCGCAGGCCGCCGCGAGCGAGAGCCGCTGGTTCGTCCACGACGCCGCCTACGGGGTCGCCGACCAGCGGCAGTTCGACGGTCTGGTCAAGCGACTCGACGCACTGCTCAGCCCCGACGGATACGCCACCGCGGCCGAACGCGCCGCGTACGAGGACGTTCTCACCCGCTACGGCCACTTCCTCGCCGACGACAAGCGGCTGCGGTCACTGAAGTCGCGGGGCAGGACGGACGAGGCCGCGGTTGTCCTGACCAATGTCGGACGCGGTGACGTGGCCTTCGACTTCTGGGACTTCGCCACCACCCTGGACGCCCTCGCGGGCCGTCAGCTCGACGACTTCGACACGCACGCGAGGGCCGCCCACGACGATCTGGCGGGCTGGCCCCAGATCCCGGCGGGCGCGCTCGGCGCGGCCGGTCTGCTGGTGCTCCTCGCCGTGCGCGCACGCTTCGCCGAATACCGCTGAGCCGCTGGACGAACTGAGCCGAGGCCCTGGGCGGCCTGGGCCGAGGCCCTGGGCGGCCTGGGCCGAGGCCCTGGGCGGCCTGGGCCGAGGCCCTGGACGACCGGAGCCGAAGCCCTGTACGACCGGAGCCGAAGCCCTGTACGAACTGAGCCGAAGCCCTGAACACCCTTAGCCGGGCGGTCAGTTGTCGGCCGCGCCCGTCGAGCCCTCCGGCTCCTCGGCGACCATCAGCTCCGACAGGTGCTCGGCGATCTCCGCGCGCAGCACCTCGGGAATGCCCGCGTCCGTCACGAGAGTGTCCACGTCCTCCAGCGAGGCGAAGGAACTCAGGCCCACCGTGCCCCACTTGGTGTGGTCGGCGATCACCACGACGCGGCGGGCGGACCGTACGAACTGCCGGTTGGTCTCGGCCTCCGCGAGGTTCGGCGTCGACAGGCCCGCCTCCACGGAGATGCCGTGCACGCCGAGGAAGAGCAGGTCGAAGTGGAGGGACTGGATCGCCCGGTCCGCGACAGGGCCGACCAGCGTCTCCGACGGGGTGCGCACACCACCGGTGATCACCACGGTCGCGCTCGCCTCGCCGCTGTGGGCGCCGGTCCGCCGCTGCCCCGACTGGAAGACGTCCGCGACCCGCACCGAGTTGGTGACCACGGTCAGATCCGGCACGTCCAGCAGATGGTGGGCCAGCGCGAAGGTGGTCGTGCCGCCCGCGAGCGCGATGGCGCTGCCCGGCGTGACCAGGGTCGCCGCCGCCCGCGCGATGGCCTCCTTCGCGCCCAGCTCAAGCGCCGACTTCGCCTCGAAGCCCGGCTCGTGGCTGCTGGCCTCGACGACCGGCACCGCGCCGCCGTGCACCTTCTCCACGACACCCTGCCGGGCCAGCGCGTCGAGATCGCGCCGCACCGTCATGTCGGAGACGTTCAGCCGCCGCGTCAGCTCGTTGACCCGGACACCGCCGCGCCGCCGCACCTCGTCGAGGATCAGGGCCCGCCGCTGCTCCGCGAGCAGGTTCTGGTTGTCGCTCACCCGTGACCCCGTCCCGTCCGTCTCGTTGTCCGCGATGCCGTCCACCGACGTGCTGCGGTCATCTTTCCATGAGCGGCGACATCGCGTGTACGTCAGGTGACCGGACCGGTACGACTTCCGACCATCGACATCACGATTACGGCACGGCTGCCGGGCCTGACGGCTGCCCGCGGGCCGGGCGGGCACCACCGGAGGGAACAGCGAGGGACGGGGGACGCAGTGTCACCACGAACGGGAGCGGGAGCGGGAGGCGGAACGGACGCGCGGGCGGCGGAAGCGGAGGCGAGAGCCGAAGCGGAACCCGAGGCGAACACCGGACCCGAAGGCGGTACGTGCGAGACGCTCGCGCTGGAACTCCTCGTCCACGGAGTCGGCGGCACCACCCCCGCCCTCATGCTCGACGACTCCCGCATCGTCTGCGTCGCGGGCGACGACATCGCCGGGATACACCGCCGCGTCCGCGACGCCGACGCCGAGGAGCACCCCGAGGAACACCGCGACGGCCCGGTGGCCGAGGCGTACTGCTGGTCCAACCTCACCTCGGGCAACGGCAGCCGCGCGCTGTGGCTGCTGCTCCTGCCGTTCATGATCGCCAACCTGGCGCACTGGATGCGCCCGCCGTCCACCCGGCACCGGCTGCGCCGCGGCTACGACGTCCTCGTCCGGCTGATCGCGCTGACCCTCACCGTGCTGCTGGTCGCCGCCGCCTGCGAAGTCGCCCTCGACATCGTCGCGTGGCAGTGCGCGGGCCGGGCCGCCTGCGCCCGCGACAAGGCGTGGCTCGGCTTCGCGGCCGTCGAGCGCGGAGGCTGGTGGAGCGAGCCCGGCCGCCGCCTCGCCCTGGCCGCCACCGCACCGCTCGCCCTGACCTGCCTGCTGTGGTGGCTGTCCCACCGCACCTGGTACGCGTACGAGTCGCAGCGCCCGAACGACCGGCAGGCCCCGCCGCCCGGCTCCGGCACCCCCGCCCTCGCGCTGCCCGGCTCCGGCACCCCCGCCCTCGCGCTGCCCGGCTTCTGGTACGGCCGCCGGTCCGTCGCCCGGCTGCGCACCGCCCACACCGCCGCCGGCCTGCTCACCGTCGCCGCCGCCCTGTGCGTCCCGGCCCTGCGCTACGACCACGGCGACGGCGGGCGGGCGCTCCCGGCGGTCGGCTGGACGCTCGCCGGGCTGCTCGCTGTCCTCGGCACGGCGGCCGTCGTCGCCGCGTGCCGGGCCCGCCGTACCGAGAACGACGTGGACGACACCACCGACCGGCTCACCACGCGGGTCCTGCTCAACGGCACGGCGGCGGCACTGACCGCGGCCGTCGTCTACGGCGCCTGGCACCGGCCGGGCTGGACCTCCGCCGGACGGCTGCCCGCCGCCCAGACGTTCACCGTGCTCACCGTGCTCCAGGGCGCGCTGATCGCCGCGCTCGCGGTGACGGCGCTGCTCCTGCACCGCTCGCCTCCGCCGGAGTACGCGCCGACGTCCGCGACCCCTCGCGGGTCCGCCGACGCGCCCGACGATTCACCTGACGACGCCCCCGACGGCCTGCCCGCCGACCGCGGGGTCGCGCTGCGCGGGCTCGCCGGGCCCGCCGTCGCGCTGCTGGCCTGCGCGATGGGCGGAGTGCTGACCGGCGGGGTGGCGCAGCGGTGCGCGGACTGGCTGGACCGGGGTCCGACGCCCGGCGAGAAGGGCAGCTCGCTGGCCGGGCCGCCCGCCGTGCTGACCTGGGAGGCGTCCGTGATCCCCGCCGTCCTCGCGGTGCTCCTGCTGTGCGCCGCCGCGGTGATGTGGCGGCTGCGGCGCCGGGAGCGGGAGCTGCGCGCGGAGGTCGAGCGGATGTACCCGGAAGAGCCGCACCACAGGACCAGGACCCGGCAGATCGCCGGGACCCTCGCCCGCGCCGGGCTGACCGACAGCGCGCCGACGCTGATCGCCGTGGTGTGTGCGGCGTCGTTCGCCCTGGGCGCCGGGGCTCTCGTGGGCGCCCTGGGCTCGGGCCGCACACCGGGGGAGACCGCCGCCGGGGCGCCGGGCGTCCTCGACGCGGTCGCCGGCACCGCGCAGGCGCTCGGCTCCTGGATGGTCGGCGCCGGAGTGGTGGCGCTGATCGCGCTGGGACGGCGGGCGTACCGCGACGCCTCCGCGCGCCGCACGGTCGGCATCCTGTGGGACGTCGGCACCTTCTGGCCGCGCGCCGCGCACCCCTTCGCGCCGCCCTGCTACGCCGAGCGCGCGGTGCCCGACCTGAGCTGGCGGATCCAGACCTGGACGCGGCGCACCGGCGGCCGGATCATCCTGTCCGGCCACTCGCAGGGCAGCGTCCTGGCCGCCGCCGCGGTCTGGCAGCTCGACCCGGCCACCCGCGCCCGCGTCGCCCTGCTCACCTACGGCTGTCCGCTGGCCCGGCTCTACGGCCGCTGGTTCCCCGCCCACTTCGGACCCGATCGGCTGCGCGCACTGCACGACGACATGCACGCCTGGCGCAATCTGTGGCGCCGCACCGACCCGATCGGCGGCCCCGTCCACCTCGGCGCCCGCTCCAACGCACCGGAGGAGCACGGCAGTTCGGCCGCGCCGTACGTCGACCGGGGTCCGCTGCTCGACCCCGTCGCGTACGGCCGCAGTCTGTACCACCCGCTGCCGGAACCAGTGCTCGGGCACTCGGACTTCCAGGCCGACCCGGCCTTCGCCGAGGAACGCACGGCGCTGCTCGCCGAGTTGGCGCGGTCAAGGCCGGAGCGGGCCGTACGGTCCGCCCCGGCGCCGACCGCGCTGCCCGCTCAGGGCAGCTCCGGCAGATCCTCCGGGTAGAGCAACTGGAGCTCCTCGTGCGTGGGTTCCTCGACCTGCGCCAGCCGTCCCGCGTGCCGCTCGACCATCGCCTCGAACGTCTGCCGGGCCGCGCGGCCGTTGCCGAACCCCGGACCCTTCGGGATCGCGGTGAAGTACTTGAGCAGCGCCTCGCCCGCGTCGTCCGCGAGTTGGTACTCCTGCTCCAGGACCTGCGACTCCACGATCCGCAGCAGCTCCTCCGCGGTGTAGTCGCCGAAGGTGATGGTCCGTGAGAAACGCGACGCCACACCGGGGTTGGAGGCGAGGAAGCGCTCCATCTCCGCGGTGTACCCGGCGACGATCACCACCACCGCGTCCCGGTGGTCCTCCATCAGCTTCACCAGCGTGTCGATCGCCTCGCGTCCGAAGTCCCGCCCGGAGTCCTCGGGGGCCAGCGCGTACGCCTCGTCGATGAACAGCACACCGCCGCGGGCCCGTTCGAACGCCTCCTGGGTACGGATCGCCGTCGACCCGATGTGCTCGCCCACCAGGTCCACCCGCGCCACCTCGACGAGATGGCCGCGCTGGAGCACACCGAGCGACGCCAGGATCTCCCCGTACAGCCGGGCCACCGTGGTCTTGCCGGTGCCGGGGGAGCCGGTGAAGACCAGGTGGCGGCGGAGCGAGGGCGCCTTCAGCCCGGCCTCCTGGCGGCGGCGGCCGACCGCGATCAGGTCGATCAGCGTGCGCACCTCGCGCTTGACGCTGTCCAGGCCGACCAGCGCGTCCAGGTCGCCGAGCACGTCGTCGCTGTCCCGCGCGACCTGCTCGGGCGGCGCGGTCTCGGCCACCGGACGCTGCTCCGGAACACCGCCGAGCAGCCCGTACGACTGTGTCGCCGCGGCCTGCTGCACGGTCGCGGCGCCCGAGGGCACCGGCACCGGATCGGCCTCCGTCGCCGCCCGGTCGCTGGTGCAGTCCTCGGTGACCGGGCCCGGCTCGGCGAATTCGTAACCGCCGCGCGCACAGCGCTCGGTACGGCAGCGGGTCAGCGTGGACCGGCAGCCGTCGATGATGTGGAAGCCGTAGCCGCGGCTGCCGGTGACCCGGACGGCGGTGAAGGTGCCGCGGCCCTCGGCCGAGACGTAGATGCCGGACTCGGCCGCGTTGGTGACCGTGCAGCGGTCGAGCGCCGGGTCGGCGCCCTTGGTGACGATCACCCCGGTCGCGGTGTCGTCGATGGTGACCTGCGCGAGGGTGCCGCCGCTGCCGTGGTCGCGGAACCAGGCGCCGGTGGCGGCCTCCCGGATCCGGCAGTCGTCGAGCTGGACGTTCGCACCGTCGCTCACCGACACCGCGGTGTTGCGGATCTGCGAGAAGTCGGTGTCCACGACATCGGCGCGCGAGCCCCGGTCCAGGACGAAGAGCGCGTCCGGCACGTCGTGGACCCGGCAGGAATCCAGTATGGCCACGGCGCCGTCGCTCACCCAGACCGCCGGATAGTCGCCCGTACTGTCGTGGATCTCGCACTGGTTGGCGTCCACGCGGGTGCCCGGGTCCCACACCGACAGGCCGTTGCGGCCGAAGCGGCGGACCTGGCAGCGGGTCAGCGTCAGCACCGAACGCGCCCGCAGGTCGACCGCGTTCTCCGGGATGTCGTGGATGTCGCAGTCCGCCATCGCCAGCACCCCGTCGGTGTCCAGCGAGATGCCGTCGCCGGTCGTGCGGTGCACCTGGCAGTCGGTGAAGTGCGCGGAGGCGCGCGCGGAGACCTGCACACCGCTGCCGCGGATCTCGTAGACCTCGCAGCCCACCGCCTCCAGGGCGCTGCCCTCGCCGGTCACCGACAGGCCGGAGCCCGAGGTGTTGTGCACCCGGCAGCGCTCCAGGCGCGGCGCGGCCCCGCCGCGTACGGCGATCCCGCTCTGGCCCGCGGCGACCACCTCGCACTCCTCGAACAGCCCGCCCGCGGCGTCCAGCACGCTGATCCCGAGGCCGCCCGGATTGTCCACCGTGCACTGCCGCACCGTGGGCCGGGCGCCGTCGCGCACCTCAAGGCCCACGGCGGAACGGGTGTTGATCCGCAGGCCCGTCAGCTCGGGCGCGCACGCCTCGACGAGCAGCGCGGCGGCCGAGATGTCCTGGCCCTCGACCACGAGGTCCTGGACGGTCGCGGCGGCCCGTACGGTCAGCGCCACGCCCGAGGCCGGGGCGATCCGTACCGTCCCGGCGCCGTCGGCGCAGCGCAGTGTCACCGCGCGGTCCAGCACCAGATTCTCCCGGTAGGTGCCTGAACTCACCGAGAGGATGTCACCGTCCGCCGCCGCTTCGACCGCGGCGGCCAGGGACTCGTACTCGCCCGTGCGGCGGCGCCACCGCGAGCTGTTCGGATTGGTCACCTGGACCACGCCATGTGCCATCGGGCTGCTGTGCCCCCACCTCTTGCATCTGCTGACCGGGGACCCACCGTAGCGTGCGCGGAAGGCGGCTGTTGACGAACACCGGTCCGCCCGCGATCCCGCCCGGTCGTCGCGCCGCTCAGCCGCCCGCTCCCGCGCGGCCCCAGTCCTGGCCGACGCGGGCCCAGTCCCGCTCCCAGCTCGTCAGCCGGCGGCTCATCAGCCGCCACATCACCAACTGCCGTACGATCATCACGAATCCGGCGGCGGACGTCGCGGCCGCGGTGCCCGCCAGCACGGAGTGCGTGGCGGCGGTGGCCGAGTCCAGCGGTGGCGCGACCAGTTCGCCCGAGCGGTCCGTCCACAGCCAGATACCGCCCTTGCGCCAGACCTCGATGTCGCCGGGCACCGTCGCGCTGTAGACGGATTCGCCGTCCGGGGACTTCCAGCGCAGCAGATCGCCGCGGCGCGGATCGGCGGTGCCGACCTTGTCGGAGACCACGGGCGTCGTCGTGTCCGGCGGATCCAGCACGGTGGCGGGGACCAGCCGCCGCTGCGCGTTCTCGGTGCGCACCACCCGCTGGAGGGCCCGGTCCACCGAACTGCCCGCCCACCAGCCGAGCGCGGGGGTCGCGCAGAGCAGCACCACGGTGGCCACGCCGAGCCATGCCTCGACGAGATCGGAGCGGCGCCGCAGCGGATTGCGCCGCCACCGCCAGCCGAACTTCCTGAGCCGTGTGCGGTGACGCTGCCGACTCTGGCGATTCATGGACGGACCCCCTTCACACCCGTTCAACTACCGCAAACGGCGCGACTCATGCGTGTGGATCCGCGGGGGTCGCGGGAGCGCCGCGGCGACGCGTTACTCCACGATGGTCAACGGGTCGCCGACCCGTAGGGTTCCGGGGTTCTCGGGGATCAGATTCTGGCCGAAAACAAGACTCGAACCGATCCTGCGGTACTTGCCGAGGGTGTGCAGCGGCTCCTTGCCGCGCCCGGCGCTGCCCTGGTCGGTGGTGGTGATCACGCACCGCCCGCAGGGTTTGGGGACGCGGAAGGTGACCTCGCCGATCCGTACCCGCCGCCAGTCGTCCTCGGCCCACGCCTCGGTGCCCTCCACGACCGCGTTCGGCCTGAAGCGGTTCATCGGCAGCGGGCCCTCCTCGGCCCGCTCGCCCTGCGCGATCAGCGAGTTGAGGGCGGCGAGCGAGGCGGTCGTGGTCACCAGCAGCGGAAAGCCGTCGGCGAGGCTGACCATGTCGCCCGGCGCGGAGAAATCGGGGTCGACCGGCCGCCGGACCGCGGGGTCGTCCATGTGCATCAGCCGCACCGGGCGGCCGAGATACCCGCTGAACCAGTCGTCGGCCGCCTGCCCCGCGGGCACGACCTCGATCTTGTGGGCGAAGAGCGTCACCGTCTCCAGCGGACCCGGTTCAGGCACGGCGACGTCGAGCGGCGGCAGCCCGGGACCGGTCAGCCGCAGACCGCCACCCCCCACGGGTTCGGCGGCCAGCAGCGCCATACGCGGCTGTTCCCGCTGTGTCACGGCCTTGCCCCGCTCGCGGTCGACCAGCATCCAACGGCGGTCAGCGGTGAGCCCCCACGGCTCCACGACCGCCGTCCGCATGCTGATTCCACGCAGCGACTTGACCGGGTAGATGTGCAGCGCGCTGAGGACGGTCGAGGTCATACCGCCATCCTGCCAGCACGCGCGCCGGGCCGATCGGCCCGGGAGGTACCTGATCAGCCCTGGTAGTAACCGCCTCCGGCGGCCGGGGGAACACCCTGGCCGAGATTGCGCCGCGGATACTGCTCCTCCGGGTGGCCGCCGGGCGCCTGCCGCGGCGGTACGGGACGCGGCGGCACCGGCCGCGCGGCCTCGTAGCCGGAGGGGGAGGGCTGCGGAGGCTGCGCCGGGTACCCGCCGCCGTTGCTGTAACCGTTGCCGGTGCCCGTCCCGTTGGAGCCGCCGCCGTTGAAAGCGCCGCCGTTGCCGCCGTTGAAGGCGTTCCCGTTGAAGCCGCCGCGCGGGGCGGCGGTCTGCTGCGGGATGTACGGCGCGGGCGGCGGCTGGTACGCGGGCGTCGGGTAGCCGTTCTGCGCGGCGGGCTGCGGCTGGGTGTATTGCGGCGAGGGGGCCGACGGCCCCGACGGCAGAGCCGGGAGGGCGGGCAGCGCGGGAAGGTTGCTGCCGGGGTAGCCGCTGTATCCGGTGCCTGTCTCGTACGGGGTGTAGGACGGCACGCGGATGGGGGCGATCTGCGGTGTGCCTCGCTCGGCCACGAGGCTGTCGTAGATCGGGGTGTCCGGGAAGGACGAGGACGAGGGGTAGTAGCCGCTGTAGCCGCCACCATAAGAACCGCGGGGGGAGCTCATGAGCCATAAGTTAAGCCCACGATGTGGTCGTTGGGGAGACCGATTAGCGGGTTGTTTGCGCTGCGTGTTGCGCGGTCCTGTCCCCAATATGAGCGAATCCGGGGAAAACGGTCAGCGTCTCATGATGTGATCAGGTAAAAGCCGTGCGTCCTTGGTGTTACCGGGCGTCTCGGCGCACGTGCGAGGGGGCATCCGATGACGCTGCGCAAGGGCGAGAACATGCCGCTGCCCACGGCGGTCCTCCAGGTGGAGTTCACCAGGCGGGCGGGTACGGGCATCCCGCGCGCCGACGTCTGCGCGCTGCTCGTGGCGGACACCGGGGCCCGCGATGCGGACGATCTGGTGCACGCCGCCGCACCCGTTCACCCCTCCGGCGCGGTGCGCTACGCGGCTGGTGGAACGCCGGATCCGGACCCGGCCGCAGGCACGGTCACTGACACTCTTTCGGTTGACCTCGCGTCCGTCGAAACGACCGTCACCTCCGTGCTGATCGTCGCCCGCTCCGACGCCGGCACCTTCGGCCGGATCCCCGGACTGCGGCTGCGCGTCACCGACGGGGGAGCGGAGGTCGCGCGCTTCGACTGCGAGGGGGCCACGGCGGAGACGGCGTACGTCCTCGGCGAGTGTTACCGGCGCGGCGGCGGCTGGAAATTCCGGGCGGTCGGGCAGGGGTACGGCTCCGGGCTCGCGGGGCTGGGCGCCGCGTACGGGCTGCGGGCGGATCAACTGCCGGAGCGGCTGCCGGAGGTGGTGCCCGAGCCCGAACCCGATCCCGTACCTGAGCCTATGTCCGAGCCTCTGCCCGAGGCGACGCGTGCCGTCGCTCCGGAGCCGACCGTTGTCGTACCCGTCGTACCGCCCGCCCCGATGGCGCCGCCCGTTCCGGCTTCGGCACCCGCGCCGGTACGGCTGTCCAAGGTCACGCTCACCAAGGACGCGCCGGCGGTCTCGCTCACCAAACAGGGCGGCGCGACGGGCGCGTTGCGGGTCAATCTGAGCTGGCGGGTCGACCCGGCCCGCGGCGGCGGGCGGTTCCGCAAGGGCGGCGGCGTCGACCTCGACCTGTGCGCGCTCTTCGAACTCTCCGACGGCAGCAAGGGTGTGGTGCAGGCCCTCGGCAACGCCTTCGGCTCGCTCTACCAGCCGCCGTTCATCCTGCTCGACGGCGACGACCGCACCGGCGGCAGCGCGTCCGGCGAGAATCTGACCGTCAACCTCGACCACACCGCCCACTTCCGGCGGATCCTCGTCTTCGTCACGATCTACGAAGGCGCTCGCAGCTTCGCGGGACTGCACGCCACCGTCACGCTCCAGCCGCAGTACGGCGCCCCGGTCGACTTCGTCCTCGACGAGTGCACCGTGCAGTCCAACGTCTGCGCCCTCGCGCTGCTGGTCCGCGAGGGCGACGACCTCGTCGTACGGCGCGAGGCGCGCTATCTGGTGCCCAGGCGCGGCGTGAGCCCGCAGCGCACGACGGACTACGCGTACGGCTGGGGCCTGAACTGGACGCCGGGCCGCAAGTGAGGCGTGGCTGAAGGGACTTGGTGCGGGCCTCGACGGACTCCGTGCCGACGGGCTGGGCGCCGACGCGCCCTAGGCGGAGGCGTCGGGCCGCGCGTAGGTGCGGCCCTTCCAGGCCGCGCCCCGGCCGCGGTAGTGCTCGACCGCGGAGTCGACGGTCATCAGCAGATACAGCGCCGCCGTGTACGGCAGGGTCGGCGCCAGCCACCACGGCTGACCGTAGTACCGCAGCATCGGTACGTAACTGGCCGCCATCGCCGCCCACGCCGCGAGCCCCAGCGCGCACAGCGGCCAGGCCCCGGCGATCGCGCCGCCGACCGCCGCGAGCGGCGGCACCAGATAGATCAGCGCGAGCCCGAGCACCGTGCCGAGCAACACCGCCGGATTGTGCCGGAGTTGCGCGTACGCGCTGCGCGAGACCATCCGCCACAGCTCGCCCAGGTCCGGGTAGGGCCGCACGCTGTCCACGCGTTCGGCGAGCCCGAGCCAGATCCTGCCGCCCGAACGCTTCACCGCGCGGGCGAGCGCCACGTCGTCGATCACCGACTGCCGGATGGAGTCGGGCACGCGGGCGGCGGCCACGGCCGACGCGCGGATCAGCACGCAGCCGCCCGCGGCGGCGGCCGTACGGGAGCGGGCCTTGTTGATCCAGCGGAAGGGGTAGAGCTGCGCGAAGAAGTACACGAAGGCCGGGACGATGAGCTTCTCCCAGCCCGTCTCCACGCGCAGGCGTGCCATGAGCGAGACCATGTCGAGGTCGCGGGAGACCGCGGCGGCCGTCAACTCGCGCAGACTGTCCGGCCGGTGGGCGATGTCGGCGTCCGTCAGCAGCAGGTAGTCGGGGCCGCTGCGCTCGGCGGCCAGCGTGATGCCGTGCCGGACCGCCCACAGCTTGCCCGTCCAGCCGGGCGGCGGCTCGCCGGGCGAGGAGACCGTCAGCGGCAGACCTCCGTGCCGGTCGTGCAGCGCGCGGGCCAGGTCCCCGGTGCCGTCGGTGCTGCCGTCGTCGATCAGGAAGACCTCGGCGTGGCCCGGATACTCCTGGGCCAGCAGCGACGGCAGGCTCACCCCGATCACCTCGGCCTCGTCCCGCGCGGGCACGACGATCGCGATCGACGGCCACTCGTCCAGCGCGCCCCGCCGCGGCAGCCGCACATCGGTCCGCCAGAAACCCCCCTGCCCGACCACCAGCCACACCCAGGCCAGCAACGACACCCCTGCGATCACCATCAACACCGTCACGCCCCGCAGTCTGCCGCACCCACCCCCCACCACCCGCCGCGCCCCGCCCTCCCCGAAGCCCGATCGGACCGCCTCCCTGCCCGCCGACGGCCGCCCGGCGGCTGCGGTACCCACCGCCTGCGGCGGCGACGGCCTCGGTCCGGGCCGCAGCCATGGCCTCATCCGCCCGGGCGCGGCCCCCTGCCACCCGGCGCGCCCCTCGCCGACGCGGATCGGGCTGACCCCCGACCGCCGCGCGGCGGCGGCTCCGGCGGTGCGGGGATCGGCATCGGGGCGTGGGCGGGTCGGGGGTGGTGACGCGGCAGCGGGGCGGGGGGCGTCGCTAGAGTGGCGGGGTGAAGATCGCACTGGTGGACTCCGGGATCGGACTGCTCGCGGCGGCGGCGGCCGTACGGCGGCTGCGGGTGGACGCGGATCTGGTGCTGTCGTCCGACCCCGAGGGAATGCCGTGGGGTCCGCGCGGCGCGGACGACGTGACCGGGCGGGCGCTGGAGTGCGCGCGGGCCGCGGTCGCGCACCGGCCCGACGCGCTGATCGTCGCCTGCAACACCGCGACCGTGCACGCGCTGCCCGCGCTGCGGGCCGCCTTCGAACCGGCCGTGCCGGTCGTCGGCACCGTGCCCGCGATCAAGCCCGCGGCGGCGGCCGGCGGCTCCCTCGCCATCTGGGCGACGCCCGCGACGACGGGCAGCGCGTACCAGCGCGGACTGATCGCGGAATTCGGCAACGGCGCGCACATCACCGAGGTGCCCTGCCCCGGTCTCGCGGACGCCGTGCAGCACGGCGACACCGCGGCCGTGGCCGCCGCGGTCGCCGCCGCCGCGTCGCTGACCCCCGCCGGAGCGCGGGCCATCGTGCTCGGCTGCACGCACTACGAACTCGTCGCCGACCGGATCGCCGCGGCCGTCCCCGGCGCCGTGCTCTACGGCTCGGCGGACGCCGTCGCCGCGCAGGCGCTGCGCCGTGCGGGGTCCGCCGCCCGGGCGACCGGCGGCGGCCGGATCGAGGTCGTCCTCAACGGCCGGTCGGCCCCGCTCCCCGCGGCGGCGCTGGCGTACGCCGAAGGCGCCTCATTGGTGACACCCGCCACCGCCTGAGTGCATAGGGCTGCCTTCTGGTGGGTATCCCAGTACCCTTCACAGCATGACGCACCCTCCTCGGCCGGAGAGCGGCGCGCCCCAGGTCTGGACGGGGCGGGCCCGTAACCGCATGCAATGGGTGCTCGCCGCCTGTGGCGCCGCCTGCATGGCGCTGGGCATCGAGCTGGCCGTGGAAGGCCCCGACGCCGCCTCGGGCCTGGCCCCGCTGGTGATGTCGGTGGTGGGCTGCGTGGCCGTCGGGCTGCTGGTGCTGTTCGGCACGGTCGCCTTCACGCACGTCAGGGTCCGGGTCGACCACGACGCGGTCGACGTGCGCTGCGGCCACATCGGAGTGCCGCGCCGCCGTATCCCGCTGGAGCAGGTCAGCGGCGCCCAGCTCGCGCCCCTGGTCAGCCCGCGCAACTGGGGCGGCTGGGGTTACCGCTGGCGCCCCGAGGAGGGCACCGCGGTCGTCGTCCGCCGTGGCCAGGGCCTGGTCATCGACCTCGGCAGCGGTCGCCGCTTCACGGTCACCGTGGACGACGCGCAGGGCGCCGTGGACACCATCCGCGACCTGCTGACGCTGCGCACCGCCCGCCACACCTCCGGCGCCTGACCCGCGTCCCGCGGGCCGGAGACGCCCAGGCCCGCACACCCGTATCCGGGGCGGGCCCCGAGGCCGCGCCACCCGGTCAGCGCAGTGGACCGAATCCGTCGTCCGGCAGCAAGAGGCCGGACGCCGACCCGGCCACCGGCGGGCAGCCGTCGTCCGGCAGAGGGCGGGCCGTGGCCATGCCCGCGAGGAACCCGGCTCCCGCTGTGACCACGGCGTAGCTGAGCACGTGGTCGACGGTGGCGAGCAGGGCGAGCCCGGTGAGGGCGGCGCCCGCGGTGAGGACGACGGGGGTGGGGCGCGGCGAGCGCCACAGGGCGTACAGCAGCCAGCCGAAGGCGACGGCGAGCAGCGCCGCGCCCGGAATGCCCTGCTCGGCGGCGAGCTGGAGCGGCGCGGACGGCGGTGAGGCTGCGACGGCGGTGGTGGCGTCCGCGGGCGGACCGGCGTTCTCCTCGGTGAACCGCTCGGGCCCGACCCCGCGCAGCGGGTGCCGCTCGGCCAGGTCGATCGCCTCGTGCCACAGCTCGACCCGCGGCTGGGTGAGCTGGCCGGTCAGCGACTCGGACAGACCGGACGGCAGGGCGTCGACCGCGACGGCGTAGCTGCCGCCGACGGCGAGCGCGGCGGCCAGCGCCAGTCCGCACAGGCCGAGCAGCCGTCGCCGCATCCGGGCGGCGGCCAGCGAGTACAGGACGACGGCGATCCCCGCCGCGAAGCCCGCCGCCGAGCCCAGCGCGAGCGCGGTGACGGCGGCGCCCGCCGCCACGAGCCGCAGCCCGAGCCGCCACCCCTTGCCCCGGACCGCCCACGCGGCGCAGCAGGCGGCGCCGACCGCGAGGACCAGCAGCGCGGCGTCGGCGTTCGGATAGCCGAGCGGCGGCGCGTCGGGGTGCGCGGACAGCCGGCTCGGCGGGACGAGGACCAGGGCGAGTACGGCCACGGCCGCGACGGCGGGCGCGAGCACCGGCAGCAGCGCGCCGAGGATGCGGCCGGCCGCGTATCCGGCGCTGACCGCGAGGATGGCGAGCAGGGTGCCCTCGGGGCGGGCGGCGCGGCCCGCGGCGGCGATCAGCGTCCAGACGCCGCAGCAGACGAGGAGGGCGATGCCGACGGCGTCGGTGGTGCCGCTGTACGGACGCGGTTCGCGCCGCGGCGGGCGCGGCGCTCCGGCGGCCTTCGTACGCGTGGCGCCCGGCGTCCCGCCGGCCGTCGTGTCCATCCCCCGGTACCCCCTGCCACCCGGGCGCGACGGGGTACCGTCACACCCGCGTTCCCCGCGTGGGCGCTGTCTGTCGCCACCGTAACGGGTGACACCCCGACCTGTGGATATGTCGTACGGGAACCCGGCACCACGTGGGAAACCTGGTGCTGGTGTGGCGTTCACCGTCGTTCTCGTACGCTCTGGGCATGGCGATTCCCGAATTCATCCGAGACATCCGCGCGAAGGCGGGGGACACCCTGCTGCTCCTGCCGGGTGTGGTGACCGTCGTCTTCGACGACCGCGGCCGGATCCTGCTCAACCGCCGTACGGACACCGGAAAGTGGGCGCTCATCAGTGGCATCCCCGACCCGGGCGAGCAGCCCGCCGAGGCGGCCGTCCGGGAGATCGAGGAGGAGACCGGGGTGCACGCCGTCGTCGAGAAGGTGCTGAGCGTCTTCACCAACGAGCCGGTGAGGTACGACAACGGCGACCGCGCCCAGTACATCGACATCGTGCTGCGCTGTCGGGCCGTCGGCGGCGAGGCGCGGGTGAACGACGAGGAATCGCTCGACGTGCGCTGGTTCGCGCTGGACGAACTGCCGCCGCTCGGCCCGATCGCCCGCGGCCGGATCGACATGGCGCTGCGCGACGACCCCACGTGGTTCGCGCCCGCCACCGCTCCGGGAGCGGCGCACCCCGGATACCCGGCCCCGTAACAGCCGCACCGAGGACACCGGCCCGCGCGGGGGTACGAACGAGGCCCAGGTGCGGAGCCGCCCCGTGCCGGTTCCGAACCCGGGCCTCGCCCAGGGGAGGCACCGCGCGTGTCCCGGCCGTCGGCCGCCGGGACCCGAGGCGTATGCCATCGAGCCGATCTTCACGCCACACCCCCGTTGGGTGGCGGAAGACCGCCAAGCTTGTTTGCCTTCACCGCACTGATCGACTAATCAATCGACTACATCGACTACTCAACTGAAGGGCCTGGCTCAAGCATTGGGCACGGCGGCCTCAACTCGTCCTCAACTGGTCCTCATTGGAGCCCGCGGTCTATGATGCAGTTTCCGATCACAACGCCGGGCGAGCCCGGTAAGGGGGACGGCGTGAGGTTTCGGGTCCTCGGCGCCTTGGAGGCCTGGTCCGGTCGGACCCGAATATCCCTCGGCGGGCCCAGGGAACAGCGAGTCCTCGCGCTGCTGCTCCTCGAAGCCAACAGGACCGTATCGCTCAGCCACCTCGTCGACGCCCTCTGGGACGAGACTCCGCCCGCCACGGCCGGAAAGCAGATCCGCAACGCGGTGTCGCGACTGCGCTCGGCGCTGGTCGCCGCTCCCGGCGGGACCGGGGACATCACGGCCGTCGGAGACGCGGGATACCGGATGGCGGTGAGCGAAGGCGCGCTGGACAGTGCCGAATTCGACCGTCAGGTGGCCGCCGCGGAGTCGGCGCGCGTCGCGGGCGACCTCGCCGAGTGCGTGGAACTGCTGGGCGCGGCGCTGGAGTTGTGGCACGGACCCGCGCTCGCCGGGCTCTCGGGGCGGGTGATCGAGGCCAGGGCGGCGGCCTGGAACGAACGGCGGCTCGCGGTCCAGGAGACCTGTACCGACCACCAGTTGGCCCTCGGGCGGCATACGGAAGTGGTCGCCTCGCTGTCCGCGATCGTCGCCGAGTACCCGCTGCGCGAGAAGCCGGTCAGCCAGCTCATGCTCGCACTGCACCGCGGCGGCAGGCAGAGCGAGGCGCTCGCCGCCTTCCACGGGCTGCGCACCCGCCTGGCCGACGAGATGGGCCTGGACGTACCGCCCGCGCTCGACCTGCTGCACCAGCGGATTCTCGCCAATGATCCCTCGGTCGCCGCCCCCGAGAGGCCGCGCGCCACGGAGGGCGGACCGGTCGCCGCCCCGGCCCGCGTGCCCCGCCAACTCCCCGCTGCCTCACGGCACTTCACCGGCCGCCGCAGACAGCTCAAGCTCCTCGACGAACTCCTCGACCACGCCGTGCAGTTCGGCGGCACCGCCGTCATCTCGGCCATCGACGGCACCGCGGGCATCGGCAAGACGACGCTGGCCATCCACTGGGCGCAGCGCAATGCCGAGCGCTTCCCCGACGGCCAGCTCCACGTCAATCTGCGCGGATTCGCTCCCGGCTCCCGTCCGTTGGCGCCGGTCGAGGCGATCCGCGGCTTCCTCGACGCGCTCGGGGTGCCCGCCGAGAGCGTTCCCGAGGAACTGGACGCCCGTGCCGCGCTCTACCGCACCCTGCTGGCGGGCCGCCGGGTCCTGATCGTCCTGGACAACGCGCGCGACACCGACCAGGTCCGGCCGCTGCTGCCCGGCAGCACCTCCTGCGCCGTGGTGATCACCAGCCGCAATCAACTGACCGGCCTGATCGCCGCCGAGGGCGCCACCCCCGTCACCCTCGACCTGCTCAGCGCGGTGGAGTCGCTGGACCTGCTGGCCCGCCGCCTCGGCCCCGAGCGCACCGCCGCGGAACCCGAGGCCGCCGCCGAACTGGTCGAGCTGTGCGCCCGGCTGCCGCTCGCCCTGAGCATCGCCGCCGCCCGCGCCCTCGTCTCGCCCCGGCTGTCGCTCGCCGACCTGGTCGCCGCGCTGCGCGACGTACGGCACCGGCTCGACACCCTCGACATCGGCGACGCCTCCACCGACCTGCGTGCGGTCTTCTCCTGGTCGTACGGGCACCTGTCGGAGTCCGCCCGGCGGATGTTCCGGCTGCTGTCGGTCCACCCGGGACCCGACATCACCGTCCCGGCCGCGGCGAGCCTGACCGGGGTGACCGTCGCCGAGGCACGCCGCGCGCTGTACGACCTGACCCGCGCCCACCTGGTGATGGAGCATGTGCCGGGCCGCTTCACCTTCCACGACCTGCTCCGCGCGTACGCCGGTGAGCTGACCGCCACGCACGACAGCGAGGCGGAGCGCCGTACGGTCCTGCTGCGGGTGCTCGACCACTACCTGCACACCGCCCACGCGGCGGCCAGGCTGCTGAGCCCGGTGCCGATCCCGCTGACGCTGGGGGACCCGGAGCCGGGCGCGGTGCCCGAGACGCTCGCCGACGCGCGGCGGGCTGCGGAGTGGATGGAGGCCGAGGAGCAGGTCCTGATGGCCACCGTCACGCAGGCCGATGTCAACGGCTTCGACGTGCACTCCGACCGGCTCGGCTGGATCCTGATGGGCGTCTCCGACCGGCGCGGCCCCAACCCGGCGTCGCCGCCCGACCCCTGGGGCCCCCGGCGCTCCGGCGTGCACCGGGGTCTCGGCACCAGCTACTCGTGGCTGGTCGCCTACCCGGCCGCCCTCACCCACCTCGAACACTGCGCCGGGGTCTACCGCGACCTCGACGACAGCACCGGTCTCGCGCACACCTACTTCGGCCTCAGCTCGGTGCTCGAACACCGGGGCCGCTACCAGGAAGCGCTCGAATACGCCCAGCAGGCCGCGGAGTTGTTCAACGTCGTCGCGCACCAGCACGGCGAGGCGCGGGCCCGTAACGCGGCGGGCTGGCTGCTGGGCAGACTCGGCGACTTCGCCGCCTCCCTGACGCAGTGTCAGCAGGGCCTGGCGCTCTACAGCGTGCTCGGCGACCGGCCGATGCAGGCGGTCGCCTGGGACAATCTGGGCTACGCCCATCACGGGCTCGGGCAGTACGCGGAGGCCGTCGATGCCTTCGAACGGTCGCTGGAGATCACCCGGGCGTTGGGCGACCTCGCCGAGGAGGTCGTGACGCTCAGTTATCTGGGTGACACCCATCACGCCGCCGGTGACACGGCCGCCGCGGCCGAGGTCCGCCGCACCGCCCTGACCATTCTCGAAGGGCTCGAACCCCGCGAGGTCGCCGTGCTGCGCGAGGTGACCCACCTGTAGCGGCCGGTTGACGGACCAGAAGGCGTCTGTCACGGTTTTCCCAGGGGCTTGTCCTGCCCCACAACAGCCTCCGTGGGGGAACTCCCCTTCACACGGGGGCTTTTCGCCGCCCTGACCGCGCCGCGGGCGCCGGGCGAGCACACCCCCGCACCCGCGCGTTCACCTCGGCCATTCCCGCCGGTGGCCGCGCCGGTGTCACGCCTGTGATCCCTGCCTCACCGCCCGACGGCGATGTCACATCCGCTCGCGGAGGGCTCCTCTTGGGGCCGTAGAGCTGATCGTCGCCGCCTCGAACGACACACGCGACCGTGAGCGCCTGCCACGCCCACGGCAAGGAGGAATTGTGAACAAGTTGCGGGGCAACCCGTGGGCGATCCTGACGGTGCTGTCCATCGGGTTCTTCATGACACTGCTCGACCTGACGATCGTCAACATCGCCATTCCGGACATGGTGGAGCACCTGAACGCGTCACTCGACCAGATCCTGTGGATCACCAACGCGTACACCCTGGCGCTCGCCGTACTCCTGATCACCGCGGGCCGGATGGGCGATCTGACCGGCAAGAAGAACCTCTTCGTCTACGGCGTCGCGCTGTTCACCCTGGCGAGCCTGGCCTGCGGTCTGTCGCAGAACCCGTCGCAGCTCATCACCTTCCGCGCGATCCAGGGCATCGGCGCCGCGATGCTGCTGCCGCAGACCCTCTCCCTGATCATCGACATCTTCCCGCACGAGAAGCGCGGTGTCGCGCTCGGCATCTGGGGCATCGTGGCCGGTGTGTCCGGCGCCGCGGGACCGGCCGTCGGCGGTGTGCTCGTCACCAAGATCGACTGGCGCTGGATCTTCTTCGTCAACATCCCGCTCGGCGTCCTGGCGGTGGCCGGCGCCCTGCTGTTCATCCCCAACGCGGAACGAACGGTCAAGCACCGCTTCGACGTTCCCGGCGTCGTCCTGCTGTCGCTGACGCTCTTCCTGCTCTCCTTCGCGCTGATCGAGGGGCAGAAGTACAACTGGAACGGCTGGATCTGGACGTCGATCGCCGCCTCCGCCGTGGTCTTCGCGGTCTTCCTGGTCTACCAGCGCGGCCAGCAGGACAACGAGCCCCTGGTGCCGTTCTCGCTGTTCAAGGACCGCAACTTCACGATCATGAACTTCGTCGGCATCGCGATCTCGTTCGGCATCGTGGGCCTCTTCCTCCCGATCACCGTCTACCTCCAGTCCATCCTCGGCTACAGCGCCATGAAGTCCGGCATCGTGCTGCTGCCGCTGTCCGTCGGCACCTTCGTGATGGCCGGGCCCGCGGGTGTGCTCTCCGAGAAGCTGGGCGGCAAGTACATCCTGATGACCGGCCTCGTGCTGTACGGCGGCGGCCTGCTGTGGGTGATGTCCGTGGCCGACGTCGGCCAGAGCTGGACCGGCATCGTGGCACCGCTGTTCATCATGGGCATGGGCGCGGGCTGCACCTTCACCCCGATGGCCACCGAGGTCATGCGCAATGTGCCGCCCAAGCTCACCGGCGCCGCGTCCGGCGTCAACAACGCGCTGCGGCAGGTCGGTTCCGTGCTCGCGGGCGCCGTGGTCGGCGCGGTGCTCCAGGGCCAGCTCGCCTCCTCCCTCAAGGACCAGGCGGCGCAGCGGGCCGGGAGCGTACCCGCGGACTACCGCGAGGGGTTCGTGAAGAGCTTCGACAACGCGGGCAAGCACCTCGAAGTGGCGGGCAACACCTCGGGATTGAAGCTCCCCTCGGACGTCCCCGCCGACGCGGCGCACCGCATCCAGGACGCGGGCACCGCGGTCTTCGGGCACGGCTTCATCGACGCCATGCACCCGACACTGCTGGTGTCCGTCGTGGTGATGGCGCTGGGCGCGCTGTCCTGCCTGCTCGTCAAGAAGATCGACGGCGCCTCGGCCAACCCCCACGGGCTGCCGCTCAGCGCGGACGAGATCGCCGCCGCGGAGGCCGCCGCCTCGCCCGCCGACCCGGCCCCCGCCAGGGGCTGAACCGGTACAGGGCGACAGCGGTGCGCGGGCTCCGTTCCCCGGTTCGAGGGGGAGCGGGGCCCGTTTCCCGCACGGCGCCGCCCCGCGCCGCCCGCGACTCGCCGCACCGTACTGCGACTCGCCGCACCGCACCGCCCGCGCCCGACCCGCCGCTTCCGCGCAACCCCGAGGGGACCGTGCCCGCTATGCCCGACGCCACCCCCAGCCAAGACGACGCGTACGACAGCACGCACGACGACACGTACGACACCGCCGTCAACGAGGCCCTGGAACGGCTCGGTCACGCCGGGTTCTTCCTCGGGTCCGGCAATCAGCTGCGCGGATTCGCGCTCCACGCCCCGATGGGAGCCGAGGCGCTGGCCGCCCTCGGCCACGGCGACCAGGTGCCGGACTGGGTCGAGTGGTACGCGGGCCACCGCGGCCTCGGCGCGCCGCCCGACCTCTTCGCCCCCATCGACGCGGCGGACCCCGACTCCTGGCGCGCCGCGCTCGGCGAGGCCCGGCGGCTCGCCGACTGGGCGACGCTGTTCCGGCGCGAGATCGACGGCGCGGGCTGGCGGGAGACCTTGGTCAAGTGGTGGCCCCGGCTGACTCCCGGCATGTTCGCCGGTCTGACCCACGGCGTGATCCGTACCGCGCACGCCGTACGCGGCATCACCGCCGTCGGCGCGCCGAGCACCGTACAACTCCACGAACTGGCCAACGGCCTCGCCTTCTGGGCCGCGCTCTACCAGCCGCCGGACGGCGCCCTCGCGCGCGGCGCGAAGGCCGTGGGCGCGGTCAGGACACTCGGCCGCCAACCGAAGTCCAAGCTGTTCGCCGCCGCCGACGCGCGGCTCGAACAGTCGGTGGACGCCGCGCTCGCCGAGCTGACCGCGATCGGCGCCGGGCGCTACACCCTGATGCGGCCGGGCGGCAATCCGGTGCCCGCCATCCACGCCGTCACCGCGCCAGCCGCGGTCCGGATGACGCTGCCGCACCTGCCGCCGCAACTCGCGCTGCCCTCCTACGAAGCGGTCCGCGACGTGTCGGGAACGCTGCTCAACATCTTCACCGGACGCGGTGAACCCGACCCCGCCGCACCGGCCGTGGACGCCCACGACCCCGCGGAGCGCCGCCGGATCGTCGAGGCCGCGGTCGAACTGCGCGACGAACACGCCATCAAGATCGCCGAGGTGGCGCGGCGCGAGTACGCGACCTACGAGGACCCGCGCTGCTTCGCCGCCGCCCACCACGCCGTACGGCTGCTTGGCGGCTAGGGCTTGCCCGGCTGATCACGAACGGCCCCTTCGCCCCATGGCACGCACGGGCCTGTCCCGCGGACCGCGAAGGCCCTCGGCGAAATGTCCTGCGAAGTGCCCGCGAAGTGCCGTGCGGAGGGCCCTCGCGCGGGTCGGAAGAACCTCCCCCAACCCCCGTCTGAGCAGCGGCCTTTGTCAGTGCTTGGCGGTAAAATCGACAGTGTTCGAGAGGGTTGGCCGACGCCTCAGGAGGATGCCGATGGCCGTTGCCGCACTGCCCCTACTGTCCTTGCCGAAGAAGCCGCTTCCCGCCGGACGACCGCGCGAGTGGTACATCGCGCACAACCGCCGGCTCAAGACGATGCGCCTGGTCATCGCCCTGCTCGACTCGGGCGTCTACGATCCGGCGCAGGCGAGCAACCGCCGGATCCACGACACCGCCGAGCGCATCGGCGTCCACCCGCCGTCCGACATCACCTGCCGCATGGTCCGCGCCCTGATCAGCTACGGACGCTGACCCGCAGCAGCCCGCGGGCCCCCGCCGTCACCCGTGTGGGACGGCGGGGGCCCGCGGTCTTCTCCGGCGCCTCAGATCACAACTTGCGGTAGGTGTACGCGTCTTCGGCCGCCGCGGCCACCGCGTCCAGGTCCGCGCCGGTCGAGGCCGTGACGACCGCGGCGACCGCGCCTTCGAGGAAGGGGGCGTTCAACAACCGGCTGCCGGAGGGCAGTTCGTCGTCCGCGAGCAGCGCCTTGACGGTGAGTACGGCGCTGCCCAGGTCCGCGATGACGGCCACCCCCGCGCCCTGGTCGACCGTACGGGCGGCCGAGACGATCAGATCGGAGCTGGTGCCGAGCCCGCCGTCCGGGCCGCCGCCCGCCGCGACGACCGGCACATCGGTCGCGCCGCCGGTCAGTCCGGTGGCGAGCGCGACGACGGAGGCCGCGACGGAGGCGCTGTGCGACACGAGCACTATGCCGACTATCGGGGTGGTCACGCGGCACCGTCCCGCGCCGTGGCGGCCAGCGCGTCGACCAGGAGGGCCGCCGAGGTCGCGCCCGGGTCCTGGTGGCCGACGCTGCGCTCGCCGAGGTAGCTGGCCCGGCCCTTGCGGGCGCGCAGCGGCATGGTGGCCTTCGCGCCCTCGTCGGCCGCGGAGGCCGCGGCCGCCAGGCCCTCGGCCAGCGAGCCGCCCGCGTCGAGCGCGCCGGTCAGCGCGTCCACCGCCGGGAGCAGCGCGTCCAGCATCGTCTTGTCACCGGCCGACGCGCCGCCCAGCTGGGCGACCCCGTCCACCCCCGCGCGCAGCGCGTCCCGCAGCCGGTCCGCGCCGACGGCCTCCTCGTCGCCCAGCTCCTTGCCCGCCTTGCGCAGCAGCGTGCCGTACAGCGGCCCCGACGCCCCGCCGACCGTGCTGATCAGCGTCCGGCCCACCAGCACCAACACGCCGCCGGGCGTGCCGGGCGGTTCCTGCTCGACGGCGTCGCGCGCCGCGATGAAACCGCGCCGCATATTGCTGCCGTGGTCGGCGTCGCCGATGGGCGAGTCGAGTTCGGTCAGCCGCTCGGACTCGCGGTCGACGGAGGCGGTGGCCGTGTCCAGCCAGCGCCGCACGAAGTCCGCGTCGACGGTGGAGCCGGCGGATCCGGGGGAGGGGAGGGCATTCATACGGTTGTACGGTCCTTTCGGCGGTGGCGGCCGGTGGCCGGGAGCGGTCGGTACGGCGCGGGAGAGCGGGTGCTCAGCAGCCCCAGCGCAGCGCGGGCGTCGAGACCGGCGCGTCCCACAGCCCCAGCAGCTCCTCGTCGACCTGGCAGATCGACACCGAGCAGCCCGCCATGTCGAGCGAGGTCACATAGTTACCGACCAGTGTGCGCGCGACCGGAACCTTGCGTTCGGTCAGGGCCCGGTGCACCTCGGCGTTGAAGCCGTACAGCTCCAGCAGCGGCGTCGCGCCCATCCCGTTGACCAGCACGATCACCGGTCCGTCCGGCTGTAGGTCCTCCACGACCGCGTCGACCGCCACATCGGCGATCTCGCCGGACGTCATCATGGCCCGGCGCTCGCGCCCCGGCTCGCCGTGGATGCCGATGCCCAGCTCCAGCTCGCCGCTGGGCAGGTCGAAGGTCGGGGCGCCCTTGGCGGGCGTGGTCACGGCGCTGAGCGCCACGCCGAAGCTGCGCGAGGACTCGTTGACCCGGCGGGCCACGGCCGCCACCCGGTCGAGCGGCGCTCCCGCGTCGGCCGCGGCGCCCGCCAGCTTCTCCACGAAGAGCGTCGCACCGGTACCGCGCCGTCCCGCCGTGAAGAGGCTGTCGACCACCGCCACGTCGTCGTTGACCAGGACCTTGGCGACCTGCACGCCCTCGTCCTCCGCCAGCTCGGCGGCCATGTCGAAGTTGAGCACGTCACCGGTGTAGTTCTTCACGATGAACAGCACCCCGGCCCCGCTGTCGACCGCGGCGGCGGCCCGTACCATCTGGTCCGGCACGGGCGAGGTGAAGACCTCGCCGGGACAGGCGGCGTCCAGCATCCCGCGTCCGACGAATCCGCCGTGCAGCGGCTCGTGCCCGGAACCACCGCCGGACACCAGACCGACCTTCCCCTCGTACGGCGCCCCCCGCCGCACGATCACCCGCCGCTCGACGTCGACGGTCAGCTCCGGATGCGCCGCCGCCATCCCGCGCAGCGCGTCGGCGACCACGGTCTCGGCGACGTTGATCAGCATCTTCATCAGTACCTCCTGAGAAGGTCGGCAGTGCGGCGCCCGGGGGCCCTCGTCCAGGTCAAGGGGCCGGACGCGGTTCGGGGACCGCCTTGCCCGGTCGGCCCACGGCATGCTCCGGCCGGGCTGTCGCGTCTCCCCCCAGTATCGCCGCATACGCGCCGCACAGCGCGTTCCGCACCCGCGTGCTCAGGTGAGCGGGACCGTCAGGGCGCGGAGACCGGGATCCAGGGGGTGGCGCGGAAGGCGGCGCTCGGGGTCAGTGTCTCGCCACGCACGGTGACCGCGGGTCCGGTGGCGACCCGCGCGCAGGCGGCCTTTCCGCCGGCGGTACGGCCGAAGGCGTGGGTCAGGGGCGGGGCCGGAGTCGGGCGCGGGGTGGCGGTGGCCGCCTCGCCGCCGTAGGGGTCCCGCGTCGCGTCCCCTGACGGGTCGCCGTCGTCACCACCCGTGACCCCCGCCGTGGAATCCGCGGAGTCCGTGGGGCCCGTGGGGCCCGTGGCGTCCGTCGGATCGTCGGGCTTGCCGTCGATCGCCCGGGAGTCCGTGACGGTCAGCGGGAGGTCGGCCGCGATGGCGGCGAACAGGCGGCGGCCGGAGTGCGAGACGACCACGCGGTCGGGATCCTCCGGATCGGGCATGTTGGGCATGGTGACGAACGCGATCCGCGCCGACGGCACCTTGCGCAGGTCGTCGATCAGGTCGACCAGCCGGGAGACGCTCCCGAGCCGGGTGTCCACGGTCAGCGCCCGTGTGGCCGCGTCCGCGAGGTCCAGCAGCGAGGCCGGGTCGGTGAACGTGCTGTTCTCGCGCAGCCGGTGGGCGAGCGCGCCGAGGAAGAGATGCTGCGCGTCCGTACGGCCGAGGTCGCTGCCGTCGCCGAACGCGTGGCGCGAGCGCAGGAACTGGAGCGCGGCCGTGCCCTGGAGTTCGTGCCTGCCCTTGGCCAGCTTCAGGTGCGAGTAGGAGTCGTACACATTGCGGTCCACGCAGACCGGGACGCCGCCGACCGCGTCGGACATCCGGACCACGCCCGCGAAGTCGGCCATCACGAAGTGGTCGATGGGGATCCGCGTGAGCGCGTGCACGGCCGCGACCGTACAGCCGGGCCCGTAGCGCAGCGTGGAGTTGATCTGGGCGTGCCGGGGCTCGGTGACACCGCCGTGCGGGTCGCGGCAGGCGGGCAGGTCGGTGACCGTGTCGCGGGGGATGCTGAGCACCGAGGCGTGCGAGCGGTCGGCGGAGATGTGCAGCACCATGCCCACGTCCGCGTTCTGCCCCGGGCCGCAGTCGCCGCCGAGCCGGCAGTCCTCCGGGTCCGCGCGGGTGTCGGAGCCGATCACCAGCACATTGATCGGGGTCCTGCCGAAGGCGTCGGCCCGCTCGGTGCCCGCGTCGCCGCCGACCCCGCCGAACAGGGGCAGATCGCGGATGTTGCCGTCCAGGCGGAGGTAGAGGAAGGCGCCGGTCGCGGCGGTCAGCAGGACCAGGACGGAGACGGCGAGCGCGGTCACCCGCATCGTCCGCCGCCCTCGGTACCGCCGGACGCCGAGGGCTGTGGCGCCCGGCACGGACGGCGTGTCCTCCTCGGGGGATTCCCCGTCTTCGGCCACCGGTTCCCCGCCGGCCCCCGGCGGCCCGGTCCGGTCGTCCTCGTGGGGGTCGTCCTGCCCGTCGGCCATACGTGTGTGCGTCCCTCGCGTCCGTCCACGGACCGGTGGACACGGCGCCCACCAGCGAAATTGCAGTATCACCCACGGCGGCGGCGAATCCCGGCTGCCCGCGGGCGGGGTGTCGTGGACCGTCGCGGCACCCGGCCGCCCCCGTTCCCGCGCCGGGCTATCGGCCGTCGCCGCCCCTCGCACGGCCCTTCCGAATTTCTGGAACGCGTTCTACTGTGTGCGCCGGTATCGGGGCAGCGGCCGGCACCGCCGGTGCGTCCCGACGGGAGTCCCGAAGAGTTCAGGAGGGGCCGTGGACCTGGAATACACGCCCGAACAGCGGCGGCTGCGCGCCGAGTTGCGCGACTACTTCGCCGGTCTCGTACCGGACAACGCCTACGCCCGGCACGACGACCCCGCCGCACGCAAGGACTTCTACCGGCGGACGATCCGCGAGCTCGGCGCCGACCGCTGGCTCGGGATCGGCTGGCCCACCGAATTCGGCGGACGCGGGATGACGCCGATGGCGCAGTTCATCTTCTTCGACGAGGCCGCGCAGGCCGGGGTGCCGCTGCCGCTGATGGCACTCAACACCGTCGGTCCGACGATCATGCAGTTCGGCACGGATGAGCAGAAGGCGTACTTCCTGCCGAAGATCGTCGCGGGCGAGATCGACTTCGCCATCGGCTACTCGGAGCCCGACGCGGGCACCGACCTCGCCGCGCTCAAGACCCGCGCGGTGCGCGACGGCGACACGTACGTGGTCAACGGCCAGAAGATCTGGACCACCAACGGCGACACCGCCGACTGGGTGTGGCTCGCGGTGCGCACCGATCCGGACGCGCCGCCGCACAAGGGCATCAGCATGCTGCTGGTGCCGACCACCGACCCCGGCTACTCCTGCACGGTGATCAACACCCTGGCCTCGCACGACACGACCGCCAGCTACTACGACGACGTCCGCGTGCCCGTCGCCCGCAGGGTCGGCGAGGAGAACAAGGGCTGGCGGCTGATCACCACCCAGCTCAACCACGAGCGGGTCACGCTGGCCGCGCACGGCACCATGGCGATCCGCGCCCTGCACGACGTCCAGCGCTGGGCCGCCGACACCAAGCTCGACGACGGCCGCCGCGTCATCGACCTCGGCTGGGTCCGCGGCCGGCTGGCCCGCGCGCACACCCGGCTCGACGCCATGAAGCTGCTCAACTGGCAGATGGTGGACGCCCTCCAGCGCGGCACCCTCACCCCGCAGGACGCCTCCGCGGTCAAGGTCTACGGCAGCGAGGCCCGGCGGGACGCGTACGCCTGGCTGATGGAGGTGACCGCGGCGGCCGGACCGCTGAAGGAGGGCTCGGCGGGCGCCGTGCTCCACGGCGAGCTGGAACGCGGCTACCGCAGCGCCGTCATCTTCACCTTCGGCGGCGGCAACAACGAGATCCAGCGCGAGATCATCTCCTGGATCGGACTGGGCATGCCGCGCGTCCGCCGCTAGGGCCTGTGCGGCGGGTGCCCGGCTGTTCGGCCCCCGTCGGGGCGCGTCCCCCGTGGCGGTCCGGCGGGTCGGAGCCGTCACCCGGCCGTCGGTCCTACGGGCGGGGCCCGGCGCCCGTCACCCGTCACCCGCCCGGCGGGCCGCGGCTTCGCGAGTCCGCGGCCGTTTTGCCCTGATGCGCTGTGCCGCTTGTCGGCGGTCGCGGCCATACTGGGACCGGGGAAGCACCGAGGACCACGGGGGCGGCGGCACGCGATGGCGGCTGGACATCACGACGGACACGACCAGGGACATCCACAGGGACACGGCCAGGGACGCGAACAGACCTACCAGCAGGGGCGCGAGCAGGGACACGGACCGGGACGCGGGCAGGGGAACGGCCCCGAGGGATTGGGGACCCTCATCCAGGGGCGGTACCGGCTGCACGAACTGATCGGCCGCGGCGGCATGGGCGAGGTCTGGCGTGCGCTGGACGAGTCGCTGGGCCGCCGGGTCGCGGTGAAGTGCCTGAAACCGGTCGGCCACGCGGGCGACGCGGGATTCACCCGCGTCCTCCAGGAGCGCTTCCGCCGCGAGGCGCGCGTCGCGGCGTCCCTCCAGCACCGCGGGGTCACCGTCGTGCACGACTTCGGCGAACACGACGGCGTCCTCTACCTGGTGATGGAACTGCTCGACGGCCGCAATCTGCTCCAGGTGCTGGACGACGCGCGGCGCCATCCGCTGCCGGTCCCCGACATCACCGACATCGCGGAACAGGTCGCGGACGCCCTCGCGTACACGCACACCCAGGGCATCGTGCACCGCGACCTGAAACCGGCCAACATCATGCGGCTCAGCGACGGCGCGGTGAAGATCTGCGACTTCGGCATCGCCCGGCTCGGCCACGACATCGGCTTCACCTCCCGGCTCACCGGCACCGGCATGGCGATGGGCACCCCGCACTACATGTCGCCCGAGCAGATCGGCGCGGTCTCCGAGGTCGACCAGCGCAGCGACCTCTACTCGTTGGGCTGCGTGCTGTACGAACTGGCCACCGGACGGCCGCCGTTCGACCTGGAGGACGCCTGGTCGATCCTGGTCGGCCACCGCGACACCGCGCCCGACCCGCCACGGATGACGCGGCCGGAACTCCCCGCCGAACTGGACCGGTTGATCCTCGACCTGCTCGCCAAGGACCCGGAGGACCGCCCGCAGGACGCCGCGGACGTCGGCGGCCGGCTCAAGGCCATGCGGGCGGCGGCGGGCGCGGCCGCCGCCGAGCGTCCCTCGGCGCTGCCGTCCTGGGCCAGCGGACTGACCACCGGCTCCGCCGCGCGCTCCACCCGCGCGCACCGCATCCCCGACGCGCCGCACCACGAACTCACCGGCGCCTGGTCCACCCGCGTGGTCGTCGCCGCCGCGGGCCCCGACACCCTGGCCGCGCTCGCCGCCCGGCACACCGAGGGCATCGACCTCGGCCGGGTCGGCAACTGGCGGCAGGCGTACGACCTGCACACCTCCGTCGCCGCCGCCCGCGACCGCGCGCTCGGCACCGAGCACCCCGACACCCTGGCCAGCCGCCACGAGGCCGCCTTCTGCCTGGGCAGGCTCGGCCGCACCGAGGAGTCGCTGCGGCTGTACGAGTACATCTCGGACGTACGCCGCCGGGTCCTCGGCCCGGACCACCCGGACACGCTGGTGGCCCGGCACGAGGCCGCGTACGCGCTGGGCAGCCTCGGCCGTTACCTGGAGGCCCACCAGATCTACTCGGCCGTGCTGGCGGCGCGCGAGCGCACGGTCGGCGCGGACCACCCCGACACCCTGCACTGCAAGCACAATCTGGCCTTCAACCTGGGCCGTCTCGGCCGGACGGACGAGTCGTACGCGATGGCCGTCGAGGTCGCCGACGCCCGCGCGCGGGTGCTGGGCGCCGATCACCCCGAGACACTGGTGACCCGCTTCGAGGTCGGCTACGCGCAGGGCCGCGCGGGCCGCTGGGCCGAGGCGCTGGCCACCTACCGCGACGTGGCCGCCGCGCGCGCCCGGGTGCTGGGCGCCGACCACTCCGACACGCTGGCCGCGCGCTACGAGACCGGCATCTGCCTTGGACGGCTCGGCCGCAGCGGCGACGCCCTCGCGCTGTACGAGGAGTTGGTCGAGGCCAGGACCAGGACCGGGGGCTCCACCGACGCCGAGACGCTGCGGGCCCGGCACGCGCTCGGGGTCAATCTGGGACGGCTCGGCCACTGGGACCGGGCGCTGGCCGAGGCGCGCGACGTGGCGGCGGTGCGCGAGCGGGTGCTGGGCGCGGAGCACCCCGACACCCTCGTCAGCAAGCGGGAGATAGCGGTGGGGCTGGGCTGGCTGGGCCGCTGGTCGACCGCGCTCGCGGTCTACCACGAGGTCGCCGAGGCGCGCGAGCGCGTGCTGGGCGCCGACCACTCCGACACCCTCACCAGTCGCAACGACGAGGCGCACTGCCTGGAACAGCTCGGCAGGACCGCCGAGGCGCAGGCCCTGTACCGCCGTGTCTCCGCCCAACAGCAGGGCGCGCCCGAGCGGTTGTGAGCGGCGGGTCCGATCCGGTCCCGGCCCCTCGGCCCCGTCCTCAGCCGATCCGGAGGGTCGCGGCGGCCTTGTAGGTGCGCAGGACCGGCGCCGTCTCGATCCGCGCGATCGGGTCGAGCGCGACCTCGCGGGTCAGATAGCGGTGCAGTTCCTCCGCGTCCCCGCACAGCGCCTGCGCGACCAGATTCGTCGGCCCGGTCGTCGCCGCGACCATCGCCAGTTCCCGGTGCCCCGCCAACTCCGTGGCGACCGCGTCCAGATGCGCGGGCTTCACCTGCATCCACAGCAGCGCCGACACGGTCACGCCCAGCACCGCCGGTTCGATGTCCACGTCGAGGAAGAGCGCGCCACGCGTGCGCAGTTCGGCGAGTGTGCGGGCGACGGTGGCGGCCGTGGAGCCGGTCGCGGCGGCGAGTTCCGCGTAGCTGATCCGGGCGTCGTCGCGCAGCGCGTCCAGCAGGAGGCGGTCGGAGCCGGTGAGGAGATACGGCGAGGCGTCCGGCTCCTCGGCGGCGCTCTCGGCGCGCAGCCGCGCCCGCTGTGCGGCGTCCAGGACACCGACCCGTCCGTGCCAGGCGGTCGGTCCGCCGACGTAGGTGTGCAGGAGGTAGTGCGCGGACACCGCGGTGATCCCGGCGGTACGGGGGATGTCGCGCAGCAGCAGCGCGTGCGCGTCGGGGCCCGCGGGCTGGGTGTGGATGATCGCGACGATCTCGGTGCCGCCCGAGGTCAGCCGTACCCACGAGGTGTCGGGGCGCCGCGCGAGGGCGACCGCGATGTCGTGCGCGGCGCGCGTGGCGGCGGTCAGCCGTACGAACCACTGGTGGATACCGGCGCTGCGCGGCGCGGGCAGCGCGACCACCCGGAGGCCCGCGTGCGCGTACAGGCGTCGGTAGCGGCGTACGACGGTCTGGGTGGAGCAGCCGAGGACGTCCGCGACGAGCGTGAACGGCGCCCGGCCGTCCACTTGCAGGGCGTGGATCAGGCCACGGTCCAGATCGTCGAGTGCGAGCACATTCGCCATATCAGCCGACCTCGATGGAAGTAATCATCGAATTCTGCCACGGAAATGGAAGCGGGTGCCGTACGGGCGGGACGGTGGTGGTCGTCGGTCACGGGGCCGGGGCGTCGCGAGACGGACCACGCGCACGGACGACGGACCGCGCACCCGGACCCGCAGGGGAGAGGCATGTCCCGCAGCACAGGACACGAGACGCATGACACGTACGACCCGCACGGCGCGCCCGCCGTGACCGGGGGTCCCGGCACAGGTGAGGGACCGGCGGCCGGTTCCGTACCGCCGTCCGCGTACCCCTGGCGGTGGATCGCGCTGGCCGCCGTGCTGGTCGCGGAGGCGATGAATCTGCTGGACGCCACGATCGTGCAGGTCGCGGGCCCGGTCATCCACACCGACCTCGGCGGCGCGGCGGCGGCCATCCCGTGGTTCAGCGCCGCCTACACCCTCGCGTTCGCGCTCGGGCTGCTGACCGGCGCCCGGCTCGGCGACATCGCGGGCCGCCGCCGGGTCTTCCGGATCGGGGTGACGGCCTTCGCCGTCACGTCGCTGGCGTGCGCGCTCGCGCCGACACCCGAGACGCTGATCGGACTGCGGGCGCTGCAAGGCGCGGCGGCGGCGCTGATCATCCCGCAGACCTTCGGCCTGATCCGCGCGATGTTCGACGGCGACGAACTGGCCAAGGCGCTGGGCACGATCGGCCCGGTGATGGGTCTGTCCGCGGTCCTCGGCCCGGTGCTCGGCGGGGTCCTGACGCACGCCGACCTGTTCGGCTCGTCCTGGCGCGCCTGCTTCATGGTCAACGTCCCGCTCGCGGTCGTCGTGCTGGCCGTCGCGCGACGGCTGCGCGAGGACCGTGCCCCGGTCCGGCCGCGCCTCGACCCGGCGGGGACGGCGCTGGCCATGGCGGGCACCGCGCTGGTGGTGTGCCCGCTGGCCACCGGCTCGCCCGGAGCGGCCGGATGGGCGGTGGCGGCCGTCGGCGCCGCCGTACTGGCGCTGTTCGTCGTCCACCAGCGGCGCACCGCGCGCGGCGGCGGGGCGCCGCTGATCGAACCGGCCCTGCTGCGCGGCCGTGCCTTCCCCGCCGCGCTCGCCACCTCCACGCTGTTCTTCGCCGTCATGAACGGCGTCGTGATCACCGTGGTCCTCCATCTCGAACTGGGCCTGCGCCGCGGCCCGCTCACCGCGGGACTGACCATGCTGCCCTGGTCGCTCGGGCTGTCCGCGGGTTCGGTGGCCGCGGGCGGCCGTCTGGTCCCGCGCTACGGGACCCGCGTCATGCACGCCGGGATCGCCTTCCTCGGCGTCGGGATCGGCGGCGCGGTCCTCGCCTACCGGTCCGCCGCGCCCGACGCGTACCCGACGGCGCTGCTGTTCGCGCTCGCCGTCGCGGGCCTGGGCACCGGGCTGTTCACCCCGCCGTTCTTCACCACCGCGCTGAGCGGCGTCGGCCGGCAGGAGACCGGCTCGGCCGCCGGGCTGCTCAACGCCGTCCAGCAACTCGGCGGCACCATCGGCGTCGCCGTGATCGGCGGCGTCTACCTCGCGGGGGACGGCACACCGCGCGCCGCCGCGCAGGCAGCCCTCGGTACCGCCGCCGCGATCCTGGCGGCGACCGCGGTCGCCGCGGCGGTGATGACGGTGCGGCGGGGCGACGAGGGCGGCGACAGCCGCTGATGTGACGGGGGGCGGCGGCCGGGAGCGCCGCTGATGTGACGGGGCGGCGGCCGGGAGCGCCGCCGACGTGTGGCGCGCTCGGGCGTCGCGGCCCCGCGTGACGGGCGCGGGGTCGCAGAAATCTGACACCACGTCAGAAAATCTCTTCCCTCTCCAGACCGGCTGCGGCATCCTGCCCCCCATGGAGACCGAGCTGAGCACACGGCTGGGCATCGAGTACCCCGTCTTCGGCTTCACGCCGTTCCCCGCGGTCGCCGCCGCGATCAGCCGCGCGGGCGGCATGGGCGTCCTGGGCGCGGTCCGCTACTCCGCCCCCGACGAACTCGCCCGCGACCTCGACTGGTTGGACGGGCACACCGACAAACTGCCGTACGGCCTCGACGTCGTGATGCCCGCGAAGAAGGTCGAGGGAGTCACCGAGGCGGACATCGAGGCGATGATCCCGCCGGAACACCGCGCCTACGTCGAGGCGTTGCTGACCAAACACGGCGTCCCCGCACTCGCCGCCGACGAGCGCGCGGGCTGGCGGATCACCGGCTGGATGGAGAAGGTCGCCCGCGACCAGCTCGACGTCGCCTTCGACTACCCGATCAAGCTGCTGGCCAACGCGCTGGGCTCACCGCCCGCCGACGTCGTGCGCCGGGCCCATGACCACGGTGTGCTGGTCGCCGCGCTCGCCGGCAGCGCCCGGCACGCGCGGCACCACCAGGAGGCGGGCATCGACATCGTGGTCGCCCAGGGCTACGAGGCGGGCGGCCACACCGGGGAGATCGCGAGCATGGTGCTCGTCCCCGAAGTGGTGCGCGCCGTCGCCCCGTTGCCGGTGCTCGCGGCAGGCGGCATCGGCACCGGCGAACAGGTCGCCGCCGGGCTGGCGTTGGGCGCGCAGGGCGTCTGGCTCGGCTCGGTCTGGCTCACCGCCGCCGAGGCCGATCTGCACTCGCCCGCCCTCACCCGCAAGCTGCTCGCCGCGGGCTCGGGCGACACCGTCCGCTCCCGCGCCCTCACCGGCAAACCCGCCCGCCAGCTCCGCACCGAGTGGACCGACGCCTGGGAGGACCCGGCAGGCCCCGGCACCCTGCCGATGCCGCTCCAGGGCCTGCTGGTCGCCGACGCCGTCTCCCGCATCCAGCGCCACGAGGTCGGCCCGCTGCTCGGCACACCGGTCGGCCAGATCGTCGGCGCGATGAACCAGGAGCGCCCCGTCCAGGCCGTCTTCGACGACCTCACGCGCGGCTTCGAGCGCGCGATGGACCGGCTGAACCGTATCGCCGGACGCGGCGCGCAGGACGGCGCCGCCCCCGGCCCAGGGCGTGACCGGCGCTGACCGCCCGCACGCGCAGAACAGATCTGCTCCGGCAGACCCGACCGCTGAGGAGGACCGGATGAGCACGTCCACGCCCAACGGCTTCTGGGCACAGGCCGAACAGGACCCCGGCCGTACCGTTCTCACCGCGCCCGACGGCGAGCAGTGGAGCGCCGAGCGGCTGCACGCGGCGTCCAACCGGCTCGTGCACGGGCTGCGCGCGGCCGGATTGGAGCCCGGCGACGCCTTCGCCGTCGTGCTGCCCAACGGCGTCGAGTTCTTCACCGCCTATCTCGCCGCCTTCCAGGCCGGTTTCTACCTGGTGCCCGTCAACCACCACTTCGTGGCCCCCGAGATCGGCTGGATACTCGCCGACTCCGGCGCCAAGGTGCTCATCGCGCATGAGCGCTTCGCCGAGGCCGCCCGCGAGGCGGCCGACGAGGCGGGGTTCGCCTCGGACCGGCGGTACGCGGTCGGCGACATCGACGGCTTCCGCCCCTTCGCCGACCTGCTCGCGGGACAGCCCGCCACCGCGCCCGACGCCAGGACCAGCGGCTGGGTCATGAACTACACCTCGGGCACCACCGGCCGCCCGCGCGGCATCCGCCGCCCGCTGTCGGGCAAGCCGCCCGAGGAGACGTATCTCGGCGGGTTCCTCGGGATCTTCGGGATCAAGCCCTTCGACGGCAACGTCCACCTCGTCTGCTCACCGCTCTACCACACCGCCGTGCTCCAATTCGCGGGCGCCGCCCTGCACATCGGGCACCCGGTGGTGCTGATGGACAAGTGGACGCCGGAGGAGATGCTGCGCGTCATCGACCGCTACCACTGCACGCACACGCACATGGTCCCCACGCAGTTCCACCGGCTGCTGGCCCTGCCGGAGGACGTACGGGGGCGCTACGACGTGACGTCCATGCGGCACGCGATCCACGGCGCCGCGCCCTGCCCCGACCACGTCAAGCGGGCGATGCTGGAGTGGTGGGGCCCGTGCGTGGAGGAGTACTACGCGGCCAGCGAGGGCGGCGGCACCTTCGCCACCGCGCGGGAGTGGCTGAAGAAACCCGGCACCGTGGGGCGGGCCTGGCCGATCAGCGAGATCGCCGTCCACGACGACGCCGGGAATCTGCTGCCGCCCGGCGAGGTCGGCACCGTCTACATCAACATGAAGACCGGCGGCTTCAGTTACCACAAGGACGCGGCCAAGACCCGGTCCAACCGGATCGGCGACTTCTTCACCGTCGGCGACCTCGGCTATCTCGACGAGGACGGCTACCTCTTCCTGCGCGACCGCAAGATCGACCTGATCATCTCCGGCGGCGTCAACATCTACCCCGCCGAGATCGAGGCCGCCCTCCTCACCCACCCCGCCGTCGCCGACGCCGCCGCCTTCGGCATCCCGCACGACGAGTGGGGCGAGGAGGTCAAGGCCGTGGTCGAGGCCGCACCCGGACACGAGCCGGGACCGGCGCTCGCCGACGACATCCTCGAACACTGCGGCCGGAGACTGGCCGGGTACAAGCGGCCCAAGACCGTCGACTTCGTCGCCGAGATGCCCCGCGACCCCAACGGCAAGCTGTACAAGCGACGGCTCCGCGAGCCGTATTGGGCCGAGCGCGAACGCCCGCTGTGAGCGGCCCGCGGCACCGTAGCCTCGGCGTATGGGTGAGATTCTGAACGTCGAGGCGAACGGTGTGCGGCTCGCCTACGAGGTGGCCGGTCCGGCGGACGGGCCGCCGCTCCTGCTGCTGCACGCGCTGGGCGAGGACCGTACGTCCTGGCGTGCGGTGTCGGACGCGCTGGCCGCCGACGGCTGGCGCGCGTACGCGCCCGACCTGCGCGGCCACGGCGCGAGCGAACGCCCCGGCACGTACTCCTTCGAGCTGCTGCGGGACGACGTGCTCGGCTTCCTCGACGCGCTGGGACTGCGGCGGGTGACGGTGGTCAGCCACTCGCTGGGCACGTTCGCCGCGTCGCTGGCGGCCATCGCGCGGCCGGACGCCGTACGGCGGCTCGTACTGGAGGAGGGCCCGCTGCCCTTCCCCGCCGACCCGCCGCGCCCCGTCCCGACCGAAGCCCCCGGGGAGCCGACCCCGTACGACTGGCGTCTTCTGCCCGCCGTCGCGGCGCAGCGCAACGACCCCGACCCGGCCTGGTGGCGCGACCTCACCGCGATCACCGCGCCCACCCTGCTCGTCGCGGGCGGCCCGAGCAGCCACCTGCGCCAGGACCAGCTCGCCCGGGTCGCGGGCCGCATCCCCGACTGCCGCCTGGCCACCATCGAGGCCGGTCACATGATCCACGACGACCGCCCGGCTGAATTCCTGCGCGAGGTGCGGGCCTTCCTGTCCCCGGTCCCGGCCGGTCGGCCGGCGGACGGGACGCGGGGCTGAGGCCCGACGAGTACGGTCAGTGCCTTCCGGCGACGGGAACCGCGCCGCCTGACACCATGGCCGACGGGCGGCGTGGCCGTCGTGGGTGCCCGGTGCCGTCGTCCGGCGGCGGTCAGCCGGTGACGCGGGCGGCGATCGTACGGGCGCAGGCCAGCGACGGCGTGCGGCTGCTGTCGACCTCCAGGTCGTAGCGCACACCGCGGTGGACGAGGTCGGCCTGGGAGCGGGCCATGCCGGTGGCGCGGTCGCCGCGGGCGGCCTCGCGGGCCGCCGCCACCTCGGGGTCGCAGCGCACGCCGACCCACAGGACGTCGAGGCCGGTCAGGGCGGTGCGCCAGCGCTCCTGGGAGTCGGGCCCGCCGAGGAAGACCTCGTCCACGACGATCCTGGCCCCCGCGCGGGCCATCGCCCCGATGCCCCGCGCCCAGGCGATGTCCAGCAGCCGGAAGTCGTCGCCGACCGACACCGAGCCGTCGGGTCCGAAGCCGATGCCGCCCTCGGGGTCCTCCGAGGTGCGCATCGCGGCGGGCAGCGCGTCGACCAGGGTGTCGCAGCCGAAGGTCAGCCAGGGCCGCGGCAGCACATCTTGCAGGCAGCGGGCGATCCTGGACTTCCCGGAACTCGATCCGCCGTTGAGAATGATCACCTCAGTGGACATCCCGACACGGTAGGCGCGGTGAGGGGAACCGGCGAGTGGATATCGGCAGCGGCTCGGACACGGGCTTCGACGGCGGCTCCAGCAGCGGCTCCGGCAGCGGCTCCGGGTCGGCGGACACCACCCGCGTCATGACCTGGAATCTCTGGTGGCGGTTCGGGAACTGGCGCGAGCGGCGGGACGCGATCGTGCGGACGCTGGCCGAGGTCCGGCCGGACGTCGTGGGCCTCCAGGAGGTGTGGGGGAGCGCGGACGAGAATCTGGCCGGGTGGCTGGCGGACGAGCTGGGCATGGAGTGGGCCTGGTCGCGCGCCCCGGTGCAGGACCGCTGGCACGGGCGCAACGGCGGTGACACCACCGTCGATGTCGGGGTCGCGGTGCTCAGCCGCCACCCGATCCTGGAGACCGCCGAGCGTCGGCTGCCCGCGGGTGCCGCGGCCGACGACGGCAAGACGGCGCTGCACACGCTGATCGACGCGCCCGGCGGCCCGCTGCCCTTCTTCACCACCCACCTCAACTCCGGGGCCGCCGATTCCGCGGTCCGCTGCCTCCAGGTGCGGGAGCTGGCCGCCTTCGTGGCCGAGCGGTCGACCGGCGGGCATCCGCCCGTCGTCACCGGGGACTTCAACGCGGAACCGGACTTCGACGAGATCCGGCTGATGGGCGGCTACCGGACGGCGCCCGCCGTTCCGGGGCTCGTGCTGGTCGACGCCTGGCGGTTCGCCGACCCCGCCCTGCCGAACGGCACCTGGGACATCACCCAGCAGGACGCGGCCAACTTCGGCAACCGGCCCACCTGCCTCGACTACATCTTCGTCGGCATGCCGACGGCCGGGGGCACGCGCGGCGCCGTCCAGCGCGCCCACCGGGCCGGTGACCGCCCGGTCGACGGCGTCTGGCCCTCCGACCACGCGGCCGTGGTCGTCGACCTGGCCCAGGGCGCGGCGACCGGCGGCCGACCGGACCCGCGCTAGGCCCTGTCGGCGCCCGTGCTCCCGCCCCCGTCGTGCCACTCGGCGGACAGCGCCCGCGCCGGGTTGGTCACGAAGACCGCATCGGCCGCCGCCGTGCCCAACTCTCTTTCCAGGCGCGGCCGGAGCGTACGCAGGAGGTAGGGCAGCCCCGGACCGCCGCCGGTCGAGGAGCGGGCGGCGGCCGTCGTGGTGTCGCCGCCGAGCAGGAGCTGCGCGGTGTGGCCGGCCTCGGCGAGCGCGACCATGCAGTCGATCAGCCGCCAGTCGGTGGCGTGGTTGGCGCGTGAGGGGCCGTCGAAGGCGAGGAACGCGCCGGAGGCGGCCAGTTCGCGGTGGACGCCCGGATCGGGGAAGCGGTTGAGGTGGCCGAGCAGGACGCTGGCGGTGGGTACGCCCTCTTCGCCGTGGAGTACGCCGAGGACGTCGACCGCGGCGGTCCCCAGCTCGTGGTGGACGCCGATCGGCGCACCCGTGGTGTGGTGGGCCTCGGCCGCCGCCGCCAGGACCCGCCGGGCGTGGCCGTCGAGGCCGTGGAACATCCCGGCGACCTTGATCATGCCCGCCCTCGCGGTGCCGCGCGGGCCGTCCGGGTCGTCGCCGTCGAGCAGCCCCCGGGTCAGCTCGGCGGTGAAGAAGGCGGCCAGGCCGTCCGCGCGCAGCCGCTCCACCAGCTCGGGCGCGTAGTGGGCGGCCTGGTGCAGTCTGGTCGCCGCCACGACGTGCACGCCCGAGGTCCGCGACAGCGCGGGCAGCTCGACCGCTCGCCGCCCGAGGCCGAACGGCGTCCACTGGGCGACCGCCGCCCCGCCGAGCGCCCGGAAGGCGGCCAACTCGGCCACCGCCGCCGCCGGATCGTCCAGCTCCTGTCCGGCGAGCGCGGGCATGCGCAGGAAGAGATGGTCGTGGGCGTCGCACACCCCGAGCCGGTCGGGCGCGATGTCCCCGAGGACAGTACGCACCGCCCTCGTCCCGGACCGCCCGCTCATCGCGCACCGCCCGGCGCCGTGCCGTCGGCGTCGTCCGCGCTGCCCGCGCTGCCCGCGCTGCCCGGGCCGTCCGCGAAGACGCCAGCCGCCACCCGCAGCCCGGCCAACGCCCTCGGCACGCCCGCGTACGGTGCGAGGTGCACCATCACCTCCACGATCTCGCGTGGGGACATGCCGATCCGCAGGCTGTTGCGGACATGGTCGTCGAGCTGCGGCTCGACCCCGCCGATCGCGGTCAGCGCCGCCAGATTGGCGATCTGCCGGTCCCTCAGGGCCAGCCCCTCGCGCTGGTAGGTGCCGCCGAAGAGGGCGGTGACGATCCAGTCGGGGAAGCCGGGGGCGAGCGAGTCGAGGCCGGTGAGGGTGGACTCGACGGTGGAGGGGCCCGCCATTTCGGCCAGCAGCCGGTAGCCGGCGTCCCGGTCGATCGTGCTCGGCGTCATCGCCGTAGGGGCCGTACGGGCCGTAGGGACCGTTGGGGATGTACGCGCCGTATCAGCCGTAGGGGTGGTCACCACTGCTGTCCCGTCTCGATCGTGTCCAACTCCGGTGCCGACAGACGCAGCACCTCGTACCGCTCCTCGCCGGGGGCGGGCGGGGCCGTCTGTTCCCACAGGGTGAAGCGCAGCAGCTCCCACCGCCGGGGGTCGACGGCGAGCGCGACGCTGTGCGCGCCGGGGCGTGCGGCCAGCTCCGGCAGTTCCGCGAGCGCGGCACTGATCACGGCGGCGGGCTCGGCGCCCGGGTCCAGCGGCCACGCCTTCCTGGCCGCCGCGCGCGGAACGGCGCCGAAGGACGGTCCCCGCGCGAAGCCGAGCCCGGTCCAGTGCTCGACCACCGGCCGTCCGAAGTCGCTGACGATCCCCTGGAATCCGGGACCCCACAGGAAGCCGTTCATGCCCTGCGGGGTGTTCCACAGATAGAACGGGGCGTACTGGTTGACCGGCGAGTCCTCGACCCCGCGCTCACGTATGAGGTACGCCTTGGCGCCCAGGCCGGGGAAATCGTCCAGGAGGTGGCCGCGGGTCGCCACCCGGTGCCGGATGATGCCCATGTCGTAGTCGGCGGGCAGGGTGATGCGGTAGTTCATCGCGTGCATGGTCGGTGGCTCCCCCATGAGTGCCGCGGCGCCGCCTCGGAGCGGTGCGCCGCCGTCGTGCGGCGGGACGGGTCCGGTCAGGTGTCGGGTCGAGAAGCGGCGCCGGGTGGCGGTGGTCAGGACGCCGTACGCGCCGCCGTCAGCAGCGCCGTGGCACCCCGTACCGCCCGGTCGAACGGCTCCTGCGAGTCGGCGGCGCGGGCCAGGACGTAACCGCCCTGGACGACGGCGACTATCGCGGCGGCCGTGTCGTACGGATCCAGGCCCGGCCGCAGCTCGCCGCTGTCCATGCCGTCGGCGATGATCCCGGCGAGCCGGTCGCACAGCCAGCCGAAGGTCTCCGCCACCGGCTGTCGCAGCTCCGCGCTGTCGATGACGTCCGGGTCCATGGCCATCCGGCCGACCCGGCAGCCGCGCAGGGCGTCGCGCTCGCGCAGCAGATACGCCAGCGCCTTCTCCACAGCCGTCTCGCCGCCCGCCAGTTGCTCCTCTGCCTGGGCCCTGAGCTGCGCGGCGCTGCGCCGCATCGCCGTCACCGCCAGGTCCGGCTTGCCCCGGAAGTGGTGGTACATGCTGCCCTGCCCGGCACCCGCCCGGTCCTGTATGGCCTTCGGGCTGGTCCCGACATAGCCCCGCTCCCAGAGCAGCTCCTGGGCGCTCTCGATCAACCGCTCCGCCGTGTCCATGGAACCGAGTGTACATACTAGTAGGTACAGAAACCAGGGTGAAAAAGAAGGCGGCGGGCCACCCCGCCGCCGCTCCTAGGTTCCCGAAGACCGGCGGGTTCAGCCGGGACCGGCGAATTCCACCTCCGCGGCGGAGACGACGGTGCCGAACCGGGGGAAGTCGAGGGAGACCGTCGCCCGGTGCTCGGCGGCGGTGAGGCCGGACATCGCGTCCTCGGCGAAGACCAGCCGGTAGCCGTGGTCGGCGGCGGCCCGCGCGGTGGACTCCACGCCCATGTTGGTGGCTATCCCGGCCATGACGAGGGTGTCGATGCCGCGCTCTTGGAGCCGGTCGTGGAGACCGGTGTCGTGGAAGGCGCCGACGGTCCGCTTCACGACGAGCAGGTCGCCGTCCCGCGCCACGCCCTCCACCAGGCCGCTGCCCGGCGGCTGTTCCGCGGGGCCGGTGCGCTGCGCGCGAACGGCGACGACCGTCGCGCCCGCGTCCCGGAAGGACGCGGCGAGGCCGCACGCGGCGGTGAGCACGTCGGGCCCGCTGTACGGAGCCAGGGGTAACGCGACGATCCGGTCCATGAGGTCGACCAGCACCAGCGCGGTGCGGGCCGGATCGAGGCCGGGAGAGAGCGGGGACAGGGCGGAGTGCGGCGCATGCGGCGACTCGCGGCCGGAGTTCCGCCCGGCGCCGCGTTGGTGATCATGTACGGTCATGATCGGACCCTACCCGCCGGATCCGGCCCCCTGTACGACGATCGAACGGGCCCACCGGTAGTCGGCCTTGCCGCTGGGGGAGCGCTGGATGCGGTCGGTCACCACCAGACTGCGCGGAATCTTGTACCCGGCCAGCCGCGCACGGCAGTGCGCCTGCACGTCCTCGAGGGTGAGCGGGTCCGCCCCGTCCCGCGGCTGCACCACCGCCGCCACGCGGTGGCCCCAGCGCTCGTCCGGCACCCCCGCCACCAGCGCGTCGTAGACGTCGGGATGCGCCTTGAGCGCCTCCTCGACCTCCTCCGGATAGACCTTCTCGCCACCGGTGTTGATGCATTGCGAGCCCCGCCCGAGCACCGTCACCACGCCGTCCTCGTCCACGGTGGCCATGTCGCCGAGCAGTACCCAGCGTTCGCCGTCCCGCCGGAAGAAGGTCGCCGCGGACGCGGCGGGGTCGTTGTAATAGCCGAGCGGTACGTGGCCGCGCAGCGCGATACGGCCGGGCGCCGCGCCGGTCACCGGTTCGAGCGTGGCCGGGTCGACCACCGCGATGTGCGAGTCGACCGAGATGCGGAAGCCGCGGTCGGGGCCCGCGTCGGCCGTCGCGGTGCCGTTGAAACCGGACTCCGACGAGCCGAAGTTGTTGAGGATCAGCACCCCGGGCACCAGCGACTGGAACTGGTCCCTGACCGTTTGCGACATCACCGCGCCCGAGCTGGACAGGGTGAACAGCGAGGAGCAGTCGGTGCCTTGGAGCGGTCCGGCCAGCGCGTCGGCGAGCGGCCTGAGCATCGCGTCGCCGACCAGCGAGACACTGGTGACCCGTTCCTTCGCGATGGTGCGCAGCACCTCCTCCGGCACGAATTTCCGGTGGATCACCACCTTCTGGCCGAAGTGGAAGCCGATGAAGGCGGTGAGCGTGGACGTGCCGTGCATCAGCGGCGGGGTGGGGAAGAAGACCAGGCCCTCGCCGCCGGCCGCGACCCGCTCCGCCAGCTCCTCCGGCCGTTTGACCGGCTCGCCGGTCGGGGCGCCGCCGCCCATCCCCGAGAAGAACAGGTCCTCCTGACGCCACATCACACCCTTGGGCATGCCGGTCGTGCCGCCGGTGTAGATGACGAACTGGTCGTCGGCCGACCGCGGGCCGAAGTCGCGTAAGGACGATTCCGCGGCCACCGCGTCGGCGAACTCCACCGTATCCAGGGCGGATTCCGCGTCCTCGGCGGCGGGCGGGCCGCCCACCCGGATCAGATGCCGCAGCCGGTCGGCTTGCGGCAGGGCCGCGGCCACGCGGTCGGTGAACTCGGCGTCGAAGACCAGCGCCGCCAGGTCGGCGTCCCGGTAGAGGTAGACCAACTCCTCGGCCACATAGCGGTAGTTGACGTTGACCGGCACCAGGCGGGCCTTGAGGCAGGCGTAGGCGGTCTGGAGGTATTCGACCCCGTTGTAGAGGTGCAGTCCGACGTGTTCGCCGGGGCGCAGGCTGGCCGCGAGGAGGTGGTGGGCGAGCCGGTTGGCCGCCGCGTCGAGTTGCGCGTACGTCAGCCGCCGCTCGGATCCGGTGCCCGGGTGGTCGACGTACACCAGCGCCTCCCGGTCCGGTACGGCGTCGACGACCGACTCGAAGAGGTCGGCAAGGTTGTACTCCACGGCGTCTCCCGTCCCGCGCGGTCCCGCGTCGGTCGTCGGTGAAGGTGAAGTGGCGGTGGGCTCGCGGTCATTAGAGCGGTCCGGGCGTGCGGTGGGAAGGGCTCCCGTCCAACAAATCTGACGAGTAGTCAGAAAACCCTTGTCCCCGGCCTGCGGCTACTGCAACCTGTTCCAGTACCGGACGGAAGGAGCACCGTGATGGGCGGTACGGAACACCTCACCGTGGAGCGTGCGGGCGCCACCCTCGTCCTCACCCTGAACCGGCCGCGGGCGCGCAACGCGTTCTCGCTGCCGATGCTCGTCGGGCTGTACGACGGCTGGGTCGAGGCCGACGAGGACGACGCGATCCGCTCGATCGTGCTGACCGGAGCGGGCGGCGCCTTCTGCGCCGGGATGGACCTCAAAGCGCTGTCGGAGGGCGCCGACGAGACCGCCACGCGGGCGCGGGCCCGGCTGAAGGACGACCCCGATCTGCACTGGAAGGCGATGCTCCGGCACCACCGGCCGCGCAAACCCGTGATCGCCGCTGTCGAAGGACCGTGCGTGGCGGGCGGCACCGAGATCCTCCAGGGCACCGACATCCGGATCGCGGGACGGAGCGCGGTCTTCGGCCTGTTCGAGGTCCGTCGCGGCCTCTTCCCGATCGGCGGCTCGACCGTACGGCTCACCCGGCAGATCGCCCGCACCCACGCGCTGGAGATGCTGCTCACCGGACGCCCGTACAGCGCCGACGAGGCCCGCGACATCGGCCTGATCGGCCATGTCGTGCCCGACGGGACCGCGTTGGACCGGGCCATGGAGACCGCGGAGCTGATCAACGCCAACGGCCCGCTCGCCGTCGAGGCCGTCAAGGCCAGCGTCTACGACACCGCGGAGTTGCCCGAGACCGAGGCGCTGAAACTCGAACTCGAGCGCGGCTGGCCGCTGTTCGCCACCGCCGACGCGAAGGAAGGACCGCGCGCCTTCGCCGAGAAGCGGCAGCCGGTCTTCCGCCGCGCCTGAGCCCCGGCGCCTGATGCCGGGCACCCGAACCCCCGGCGCCTGAAGCCGGGCGCCTGACCCCCGGCACCGGACGCCCAGCGCGCTCGGCCAGCCACCGCGCATCACCCCCGATGAGCCGCCCCACCCAGGAGGCCAGCCCATGACACCAGGCCACGCACCGGACGTGCTCAGCGCCCCGCTCGTCGTGGAATTCCCCTTCACCCGCTCGCTCGGCCCCGTGCAGAGCGCCTTCCTCACCGGGCTGCGCGAGCGCACCGTGCTCGGCGTGCGGACCGCCGAAGGCCGCGTCCTCGTACCCCCCGTCGAGTACGACCCGGTCACCGCGGCCGAGGTGCGCGACCTGGTCGAGGTCGGCGCCACCGGCACCGTCACCACCTGGGCCTGGAATCCCGACCCGCGCCCCAACCAGCCGCTGACCACGCCCTTCGCCTGGGTCCTGGTCCGCCTCGACGGCGCCGACACCGCCCTGCTGCACGCGCTCGACGCCGCCGCACCCGAGGACGTCAGCACCGGCATGCGCGTCGCGATCCGCTGGGCCGGGCAACGCCAGGGCGCCATCACCGACATCGCCTGCTTCGAGCCGTACGACGACGGCCGTACGCGCGGCGCGGCCACCGCCCACGACGGCGTCTTCACCGACCCCGTCACCGGCATCGTCGCCCCCGCCCGCCTCGACTACACCTACTCGCCCGGCCGCGCCCAGACCGGCTACCTGCGCGCCGCCGAGGACCGGCGGATCGTCGGCGAGCGCTGCCCGTCCTGCCGCAAGGTCTACGTCCCGCCGCGCGGCGCCTGCCCCACCTGCGGCGTCGCCACCGCGGAAGAGGTCGAGGTCGGTCCGCGCGGCACGGTCACCACCTTCTGCATCGTCAACATCAAGAGCGCCCACCTGAAGGCCATGGACATAGAAGTCCCGTACGTCTACGCGCACATCGCGCTCGACGGCGCCGACCTCCCGCTGCACGGACGGATCGCAGGAATGCCGTACGACCAGGTGCGGATGGGCCTGCGGGTGGAGGCGGTCTGGACCGAGGGCGGACGCTACCCCGACCACTACCGCCCCACCGGGGAACCGGACGCCGAATACGACACCTACCGGGAGCTGGTCTAGATGCCCGACGTCGCCATCGTCGCCTTCGCGCAGTCCCGCCACCGCGCGCGCACCGACGAGGTCTCCGAGGTCGAACTGCTGATGCCCGTCCTGCACGACGCGCTCGGACAGACCGGACTGGCCACCAGCGAGATCGACTTCACCTGCTCGGGCTCCGCCGACTACCTCGCGGGACGCGCCTTCTCCTTCACCATGGCGCTGGACGGCGTCGGCGCCTGGCCGCCGATCTCCGAGTCCCACGTCGAGACCGACGGCGCCTGGGCGCTGTACGAGGCGTGGGTGCGGATTCTCACCGGCGAGGCCGAGACCGCGCTCGTCTACTCCTACGGCAAGTCCTCGCCCGGCGACCTGCGTTCGGTCCTCACCCGGCAGCTCGACCCGTACTACATGGCGCCGCTGTGGCCCGACTCCGTCGCGCTCGCCGCCCTCCAGGCCCGGGCGCTGATCGACGCGGGAGCCACCGACGAGCGCGAGCTGGCCGGGATCGCCGCCCGCAGCCGCGCCGCGGCCCGCACCAACCCGAACGCGCAGCTCACCACCGCGCCCGCCGCCGACGACCCCTATGTCGTACGCCCGTTGCGCCGCGCCGACTGCCCGCCGGTCGGCGACGGGGCCGCGGCCGTGGTGCTCGCGGCGGGGGACACCGCCCGGCGGCTGTGCGCGCGGCCCGCCTGGATCCGGGGCATGGACCACCGCATCGAGGCCCCCTCGCTCGGCGTCCGCGACCTCACCGACTCGCCCTCGACGCGGCTCGCGGCCGAGCGGGCCGGGGCCTTCGACGCGCCCGTGGACACCGCGGAGCTGCACGCGCCCTTCACCTCGCAGGAGGTCGTCCTGCGCAGGGCGCTGCGGCTCGGCCCCGACGTGGCCGTCAACCCCTCCGGCGGGCCGCTCGCCGCCAATCCGATGATGGCCGCCGGGCTGATCAGGCTCGGCGAGGCGGCGGCCCGTATCCACCGCGGCGACTCGGACCGCGCACTGGCCCACGCCACCTCGGGCCCCTGCCTCCAGCAGAATCTCGTGGCCGTCCTGGAAGGGGAGTAACCCATGCCCAAGGAGCCCGTGGCCGTCGTCGGCGTCGGCCAGACCAAACACGTCGCCGCGCGCCACGACGTGTCCATCGCGGGACTCGTCCGCGAGGCCGCCCGCCGCGCGCTCGACGACGCCGAACTGGACTGGGCGGACGTCGACGCCGTCGTGATCGGCAAGGCGCCCGACTTCTTCGAGGGCGTCATGATGCCGGAGCTGTATCTGGCCGACGCGCTCGGCGCGGTCGGCAAACCGATGCTGCGGGTGCACACCGCGGGTTCGGTCGGCGGCTCCACCGCGCTGGTCGCCGCAGGACTGGTCGCCGCACGCGTCCACCGCACCGTGCTGACCGTCGCGTTCGAGAAGCAGTCGGAGTCCAACGCCATGTGGGGCCTGTCGCTGCCGATCCCCTTCCAGCAGCCGCTGCTGGCGGGCGCGGGCGGCTTCTTCGCACCGCACGTGCGCGCCTACATGCGCCGTACCGGAGCGCCCGCCGCCGTCGGCTCGCTGGTCGCCTACAAGGACCGCCGCAACGCCCTGCTCAACCCCTACGCGCACCTGCACGAGACCGACATCACCCTGGAGAAGGTGCGCTCCTCGCCGATGCTCTGGGACCCGATCCGCTACTCCGAGACCTGCCCGTCCTCCGACGGCGCCTGCGCGATGGTGCTCACCGACACCGCGGGCGCGGACCGGGCGCCGCGACCGGCCGCCTGGATGCACGGCGGCGCCATGCGCAGCGAACCCACGATGTTCGCGGGCAAGGACTACGTCAGCCCGCGGGCCGGCCGGGACTGCGCGGCCGACGTCTTCCGGCAGGCCGGGATCACCGCGCCGCGCCGCGAGATCGACGCCGTCGAGATGTACGTGCCCTTCTCCTGGTACGAGCCGATGTGGCTGGAGAATCTGGGCTTCGCCGACGAGGGCGAGGGCTGGAAACTCACCGAGTCCGGCGTCACGGAGCTGAGCGGCGACCTGCCGGTCAACCCCTCGGGCGGCGTGCTGTCCACCAACCCGATCGGCGCGTCCGGCATGATCCGCTTCGCCGAAGCGGCCCTTCAGGTACGCGGCGAGGCCGGGGAGCACCAGGTCCCCGGCGCCAGGCGGGCCCTGGGACACGCCTACGGCGGCGGGTCGCAGTTCTTCTCCATGTGGGTGGTGGGCAGCGAGCCCCCCACTACCTGAAGTACACCGTGCGCCGGGTGGTTTCCGCGGACTTGTGCGGGCTCCGGATCCGGTGGATAGGCTGGAGGACGGACGACGACGTAGGAGGAGAGCGGACGTGGCCGAAAGCACCATCGGACAGCCGTTGGCCAACGGGAAGAAGCCGCAGGTCGACTTGACGGACGCGGAGTGGCTTTCCAGCAGCCAGGGCACCGGCGACGTACAGATCGCCTTTGTCGAGGGCTACATCGCGATGCGGGACGGGCGCAACCCCGACGGGCCCGCCCTGATCTTCACCCCCGCCGAGTGGCGCGCCTTCGTACTGGGCGCGCGGGACGGCGAGTTCGACCTCACCTGAGCGCAGCACGGGCGGACGGCATCGGCCGCCGCCCACCCGCGGCCGGGAGGCTTCCGCCGCCCGCCGCGGGTCACCGTGGTCAGCGGGCCCGCTACGGCCAACTGCCCAGCGTCGGCAGCGGATCGCCGGTCAGCGCCCGCGGCGGCACCCGTCCGGCCAGCCAGGCCGCCAGGTCGGTCAGCCGACCCCGTACGAGCACGGGTGTGCCCTGGCCCCGCGTGAACGACCAGGTGTCGTCCGCCGCGTCCCCCGGCGTGCCGAGCGTGAGCCGTATCCCGTCCGGCACCCGCGCGGACAGGAAGTCGACCAGGTGCGTACACAACTCGGGGGACCAGTCCGCCGGGGTCGGGCCGAGCAGCGCGTCCGCCGTGTGGATCTCCAGCTCGCGCCACCAGGCGAGCCCCGCCGTGGTCACCGTGCCGTCGCGGTAGCTCACCGGCCGGTCCCAGTCGTCCGGGCCGACCGCGGCCCAGGACGCCTCGATCTCGTCCAGCGCGTCGCCGAGCGCGGCGGTCAGCACCGGTGCGGAGCGGCCGTGCCCGGCCTCGATGGCCGCGTCCCGGCCGCTGCGACCGCCGTCGTACACCTCGATCAGCTTGCCGCGCAGCGCGTAGCGCGCCTGCCGGGCCAGCGCGAGGCCGACGCCCTCGATATGCGTCAGGACATGGCCGCGGGTCCAGCCTGGCAGCGCGCTGGGGGCGCGGACGGCGGCGTCGTCGAGACCGTCGAGCAGCGTGCGCAGCCGGGTCTGCCCCGCGTCGAGCACAGCCGCGAGCGCGGGTCCTCCGGCCGTCGGGCCGGTCGTGGGTCCGGTCACGGCCACAGCAGACCTCGCTCCCAACCACCCTCGGTGCGGACGTAGTTGACTCTGGTGTGTCTGCGGTCGCGGTCGCCCTGCCAGAACTCGACACTGTCCGCGCGCAGCGTGTGGAGCGCCCAGCCGGGGGCCACCAGGTCCGGGTCGCGCTCGATCCGGCCCGCGGCCTCCCGCACGGCCGCGTCGCGGGTGGCGAGGTCGGACAGGGGTGCGCTCTGGCGGCCGAGCAGCGCTTCGGCGCGGGCGCCGGGGGAGCGGGCCAGGAAGTCCGCCGCGCTCGCCTCGGGGCCCGCGGTCTCGACCCGGCCGCGAATCCGCACCTGGCGGGCGAGCGGCGACCAGTAGAAGGTGAGCGCCGCCGCGGGGTGGGCGGCCAGTTCGCGGCCCTTGCGGCTGCCGGTGTCGGAGGCGAACTCCCAGCCCGCCGCCGACACGTTCTTGACGATGAGCACGCGGGCGGCGGGGTCGCCGTCGGCGCCCAGCGTGGAGACCGTCATGGCGTGCGGCTCGCGGACCCCGGCCGCGACGGCCGCCAGCAGCCACTCGATGAACAACTCATGCGGATCCGCGGGCAGTTCCGCGATGTCGAAAGGCGGCAGGTCGCCGTCGAACACATCGAGACCGCGCAGGATCTCGCGGAGGTCGGACACAGGTACCCCCTCAGTCGTTAATGGCTTATGGCGACGATAGCATTAGGACATGACCGGTGATCATCTCGCGCTCGACCTCGCCGTCACCATCCGGCACGACGGCCACGGCGGCGTCGCCGACGACCTCGCGGACCCCGCCGGGCTGACCCGGTGGGTGCGCGAGCACGCCGACGCGCTCAGCGGCGTTCTCGGTGAAGTGCCGGGCTCGGCGGCGCGGTTCACCGCCGACGAGGCCGCGCGCACCGCCGTCGTCGAGGTGCGTACGGCGGTCCGCGCGCTCTTCGCCCGCGCCGTGCTGCCCGGTCCGCCCAGCCGCGCGGACGCCGGACGACTGCCGTCGGCCCGGCAGGCGCTCGACCGGCTGAACACCGCGTCCGCCCTGGTCCCCGTCGCCCCGCGCCTGGACTGGCCGGACGGCGCGGAACCCGCGGCGGCTCACACCGTGTCCGCCGACGCGGCTCCGGCCGACCGGCTGGCCGCCGCCCTCGCCCGCGCCGCCATCGCCTTCCTCGCCGGACCCGAGCGCGTGCTGCTGCGCGCCTGCCCCGCCCCGCGCTGCGTCCGCTACTTCGTCAAGGAGCACGCCCGCCAGGAGTGGTGCAAACCGTCCTGCGGCAACCGCGCCCGCGTCGCCCGCCATCACGCGCGGCAGCGCGAGGAGCAGGCTGGGCAGGGGAGTTGACCGGAGCGAGGGGGTGACGCGCGGATCGAGCCGGTGTGCGCGCCGAGTCGAGGCCCGCGTCGAGCTGAGGCGCGGGACGAGTTGAGACCCGCGTCGAGCTGAAGCGCGCGTCGAGTGGGGCCCGCGTCGGATTGAGGCGCGCGGCGGGCCGATGAGCGAAAGACGCCGACATCCCGCGGGGGCTGACGCGCGCACGAGGGGCGTACGGCAGGACCCGCGGACGAGACGGCGCGTTACGGCGGGTAAGGGGGGCGCACATGGGGCGCACGGGTGCTCCAGTGCGGTGCGGGGACTGCGGTGCCTGGTGGGACGACCGTCTCGCGTGGCAGTCTCGCCCGTGCTGGGCGGCGGGAAGATCTCCCAGGTCGCCGCCGCTCCCGCCGTGCCGGTCACGTCCCCTGCCAGTGGCGAACCGGCACGGCCGTCCCCCTTACACAGCGGAGCCGACGGCGTACGCTGTGAGGCCACCGGTCGGCTGTCCGTCCTGCACGTCCCCGCATGTCGTGCGCCGGGCGCACACCACCGGCAGGCAGGGGGGTTGACCATGTCGCAGCGCCACTCGCGCAACCGGCGCGCGCTGCTCGAACGAGACGCCGAACTCGTCGCCGTGGACGAGGCGTTGAGCGATCTCACCGGCTTAGGCGCCGACGACGACGCCGGTACGGACGCGGGCACCGCCGCGCGTCCCGCCGAACGGCACGGCGGGCTCATCGCCTTCGCCGCGTCCGCCGGCCTCGGCAAGACCACACTGCTCACCGAAGTACGCCGCAGGGCCGCGGAACGCGGCTGCACTGTACTGTCCGCACGCGGCGGCGACCAGGAGCAGCAGGTCGCCTTCCACGTCGCGCGGCAACTGCTGCAACCCCAGCTCGTCGGAGCCCCGGAGACGGAAATCCGCGCCAGGCTCGGCAGTTGGTACGGCATCGTCGGCCCGGCCCTCGGACTGTGCACGGCGGAAGGCGCCGCCCCCGACCCGCAGGGTCTGCGCGACGGCCTGGACTGGGTCCTCACCCACATCGCCGTCCAACGCGCGCCCGTCGTGCTGGTGTTGGACGACGCGCACTGGGCCGACCCGCAGTCGCTCAACTGGCTCGCCGCCTTCGCGCCGCGCGCCGACGAACTGGCGCTGCTCATCGTCGTCGCCTACCGGCCGGACGAACTCCCGCCGGGCGCCGAGTCGTTCCGCGGCCTGCCCGGCCGGGCGGGACACCGCCCGATCGGCCTCGAACCGCTCACCGCGACCGCCATCCGCCACCTGATCAGGGAGTCGGTCGGCGCGCACGCCGACGAGGCGTTCTGCCGCGAGTGCTGGGCGGTCACCGCCGGAAACCCCTTCGAAGCCGTCGAGTTGGCCGAGAAGGTCCGCGACCGGGGGCTGCGCCCCGACGAGTCCAGCGCCCACCTGCTGCGCGACCTGGCCGCCGCGGCCAAGGGCAGCGGTCTGATCGCCCGGCTCGAACGTCTGGGCCCCTCCACCGTCCGCCTCGCCTGGGCCGCCGCCGTCCTCGGCACGGAGATCTCCCCGACGCTGGCCGCCACCGTCGCGGGACTCGGCCGCGAGGAGGCCGCCGACTGCGCCGACCGGCTGCGCGACGCCCGTATCGTCACCGGCAGCGGCACCCTGGAGTTCGTCCACCCGCTGATCGCCACCGCCGTCTACCGGGCGATCCCGGACGCCGTACGCGTCGCCCTGCACGGCCAGGCCGCCTGGTCGGTGGTCGACGAGGGCCTCGGCCCGGCCGCCGCGGCCCGCCACCTGCTGGAGACCCACCCCGAGGGCGACCCCTGGGTGGTCGCCCAACTGCGCGCCGCCGCACGGGAGACGCTGCGCGCGGGCGCCCCCGAGGCGGCCCGCGCGTACCTGGGCCGCGCCCTGCGCGAACCCCCGCCGCCCGAGGACCGGGCCGCCGTGCTCTACGAACTGGGCTCCGCCTCCCAGCTCCTGGAGCCCTCGGTCACCGTCAACCACCTGCGGGCCGCGCTCGAAGAGCCGATCACCGACCCCGAACTGCGCGACGGGATCGTCTTCCGGCTCTCCCAGTCCCTCGCCCACAGCGACCGGCTCGGCGAGGCCGCCGACGTCGTCGCGCACGCCGCCCGTACCGCCACCGGCGCCCGCACCAGGCTGCGGATGCAGGCGGAACAGTTCATGTGGGACGCCTTCCGCGCCGACGAACCCGACTCGCCCAGCCGCTCCCGGCGGCTGGCCAGGCTCGCCGACCGGCTCACCGGCCGCGACCTCACCGAGCGGTACATCATCGGCCTGCGCGCCTGGGACGCCACCTTGCGCGGCGAGCCCACGACCACCGTCCTGCGCCACGCGGGCCGCGCCCTGGACGGCGGCCTGCCCTGGGCCAACGAGGGCTGGGGCTTCGAGGTCCCCGTCCTGGTCGCCATGACCTACATGTACGCCGACCAGCCGGGCCGCGCCGAGGAGCTGTTCACCACCGGCATCGCGGGCTTCGAGCGGCACGGCTGGCGCGGCGCCCACCTGTCCTTCGGCTATCTGCTGCTCGGCTACCTGCGCTACCGCCGCGGGCGGCTCGCGGAGGCCGAGGACTTCGCCCGCGACGGGCTGCGGCTGGCCGAGCGGGTCGGCCGCGGCACCCCCGTCCAGTGGTACTCGGTGGCCGTCCTCATCGAGATCCTGCTGGCCCGCGGCCGGACCGAGGAAGCCGTCGCGCTCGCCGCCGCGTACGACTTCCGGGAGCCGTTCCCCGCGGCCGTCACCTTCCCCGACGCCCAGGCCGTGCACGGTGAGTTGCTGCTCGCCCAGGGGCGGTACAAAGAAGCCGTCGCCGAACTGACCGGCGTCGGCGGCAGGCTCGACCCGCGCGGGATGCGCAACCCCGCCTGGAGCCCCTGGCAATTGCACCTCGCGCTCGCCGAGGCGCACGACACCCCGGAGCGGGCCAGGGCGACCGCGCTGGACGCCGTCGCCCGCGCCCGCCAGTTCGGCGCCGCCTCCGCCGTCGGCCACGCGCTGCGGGTCGCCGCCGAGGTCACCGGCGGCCCGGACGGGCTGAAGCTGCTGGAGGAGTCCGTCGACCGGCTGGAGGAGTCGCCCTCCGCGCACCAGCTCGCCTGCTCGCTCGTCGCCCACGGCGCCGCGCTGCGCCGGGCGGGACAGCCAGAGCGGGCCGCGGAACAGCTCCACCGCGGACTCGACACCGCCCGGACGTGCGGCGCGGACGGCCTGGCCGACCGGGCCGGCCAGGAGCTGGAGCTGGCCGGGCTGCGCCCGCGGCACCCGCACTCGGCCGACTCCGACGCCCTCACCGCCCGCGAGCACGCCGCCGCCCTGCGCGCCGCACAGGGCGAGGACCACCGCCGGATCGCCGCCGCCCTCGGCACCGGCGAGCGCGACGTCGTCCGCACCCTGAACGCCGTCTACCGCAAGCTCGGCACCGACCCCACCGGGCTGCCGGAAGCCCTGCGCAAAATCCCCGCGGCGCCCGCGCCGCCGGACGACGACGCCCACAGCCGCTGACGGCCGGGGGAGCGGCCCATGGGCGGGCCGCCGTACGGGATCGCACCGGCCGGGGCGGCACGCGACCAGGGCACGGAAGGGGCGCGGGCCCGGTCCCCGGCGGCGGTCGCTACCCGTACGATGGCGGCATGTCCTTCCTCCGCCGCCGTAGCGCAGCCACGCCCACCGGGCCGGACTTCGATGTCCTCGCGATGGACCCGGGGGACTGGCCCGGTGACCTCGGCGCCGGGCTGCTGCCCGGCCCCGACGGCAGTTGCCAGGGCATCTATCTGCGCTACGACCTGTTCGGCGGACGCGGCCCCGCGATGCTGATCGGCAACCTCCCGGTCGGCTCGCCCGCCCGCGAGCTGGACGACGGCCAGGTGCCCTTCGAGGTGGCCCAGCTCCTCGCGGCGCTCGGCAACGACGAACCGGCCGAGGTCACCGGGATCGAGGACACCCCCGTGATGCACGGCGACAGCCTGCTGATCGTGCGCCGGATCAAGATCTCCGAGTCGCGGGTCGCCTGCGCCCAGTTCGACCGCAGCGACGGCGTCCAGGTCACCATCGCCACCTGGGACCGGCCGATCACCGACGATCTGTACCAGCTTCTGAAGCCGCTGCCCGCGGAGATGTTCCAGGCGGGCTGAGACCCGGCGGACACGCACCTTCCGCGGGGCGGACGCCCAGGACGCGGACGCGACAGGACGCCCAGGACACGCACGCTTCGGCACACGCACGCTTCGGCACACGCACGCTTCGCGACACGGGCGCGACAGGACATGGCGAAGGGCGGCACCGGAATCCCGGTGCCGCCCTTCCCCCGCTACCCTCGGGCCCGTTGCCGCGGGCCCGGCGGACTCAGCGCGGAGCGCCCAGCACCGACGGCAGCAAGGTCACGTCGGAGGCCATCACGTACTCCACCCGGTGGCCGAGCTGGATCTCGTAGTAGAGCTGCTTCCCGCGCACCACCTTCTGGTTGCTGGTGTCGAAGGAGGTCGAGTAGAAGTACTCGCCCGGCACCACATTGCCGACCACGTACCGCTGTCCGGCCGGGATCGCGTACGGCATCGGGAAGGTGCCCTGCACCGGCACGTCCGCCGGATACGCCGCCGCCTCCGGGTACGCGCGGCCGTAGACCGGGATGCTCGCCAGCCCCTTCTTCGGGGTGATCACCAGGCCGATCGAGTTGACGGCCGTCGGCCGCGACGCCGGGTTGTGGAACCACGCCTTCTGGCCGAGGTACCACACCGCTGTCCAGTCGCCCTGCCGCTCGGCCACCGCGAACTGCTGGCCCGCGGAGGCCCGTGCGCCCACGTCGTTGACGCCCGTGGTGCTCGCGCCGGTCGCGCCGTGCAGCCCGATGTCCTTGACCAGCGGCGCGTCCTCGCTCGGCGCCGTGTACAGCCGGACCGCGTCGGAGCCGTGCGCCGGACAGACCGCCGCGGCCGTCACACAGCCGGTGTAGACCGGCTGGTTGGTGTCGTAGTCGGGGGCGATGGTGACCACGCCGCCCCAGGCGCCGGCGGTCGCGCGCAGGGGGGCGCCCATCAGCGCCATGTAGTGACCCCAGTCCCAGTACGGGCCCGGGTCGGTGTGCATCCCCGAGATGTACGAGGCCGTCGGGCCCGGCACATTGTCGTGCCCGAGGATGTGCTGCCGGTCCAGCGGGATGTGGTACTTCGCCGCCAGGTACTTCACCAGCCGCGCGGACGTGCGGTACATCGACTCCGTGTACCAGGTGCCCGGATCGGTCAGGAAGCCCTCGTGCTCGATGCCGACGGACTTGGAGTTGGTGTACCAGTTGCCCGCGTGCCAGCCGACGTCCTTGGTGTTCAGGTGCTGGGCGATGTGCCCGTCGGAGGAGCGCACGGTGTAGTGCCAGGCCAGATACGTCGGGTCCTGGACGAGCTGGAGGGCGGTGTCCCAGTAGCCCTCGGTGTCGTGGATGACGATCGTGTCGATCTTCTCGGTGTTCGGCCGGTCGGCCTTGTCGTAGTTGCCGTAGTCCCCGCCGCCGGTGTCCTCGTACGGCGCCGGGATCCACTCGCAGCCCAGGCCGCTCGGGCACTCCGTCCCCGCCGCGTTGACCTGCTTCAGGCCGATCCTGGCGGCCTGGCCCGCCGCGGGCCTCACCGCGGGAGCCGCGGCCAGCGTGACCCGCTGCCCGGCGTCGGTGGTCCGTGTCTGCCCCTGCTTCAGGACGTCGAAGACGTCGTCGGCGAAGGCCGCGGCCGTCGCCGTGTCGTCGGCGCCGGAGTAGCGGGCGACCGCCGCGTACCAGTCCGCGGGATTCGAACTCAGCGGCTCGCCCAGCGACTTCTGGGTGTCGGCGAGCAGCGCCGCGCCGCCCGCCACATTCGTCGCCGCGTCCTCGCGCAGCGCACCGGCCGACAGCCCGGTCAGCGTCGCCGCGCGGTCCAGCGTGGTGTACGAGGCGGGCAGCGCGGCCAGATCGGGCGCCTGCGCGGTCGCCGTACTGATCATCGGCCGGGTGTCGTCCCCGCGCCCGTCGTCCGCGCCGTCCCCCATGCCCTTGCTCGGGAAGTCCGCGAGGGCGGTACGGGTGTCGGTCAGATGCATCGGCCCGTAGCCGCCGGTCACACTCGGCATGCCCTGGTGGCCGTCCCAGCGGGACTCCAGATACGACACGCCCAGCAGCACGCTCTGCGGCACGTGGTACGCCTTGGCGGCGTCCGTGAACGCCTGTTGCAGCGAGCCCGCGGCACTCGGGCCGGGCTCGGCCGCGTGGGCGACACCGAACACCGGGAGCAGAGCGGCGGCAGCCGCGGCGGCCGTGGCCATACGCAGCGCGCGCCGTCCACGGCGTCTGTCGGACGGGGGAGCGGATCCTCGCAAAGCAGCCTCCTCCAAGAGATGCCGAACGATCGGCACCACAGAGGTATCGGCTGCCGGAACATCCGTCAACCATCCGTCAGGCATCCGGACACGAGGCCGTCTTCGCACGTCAGCGGCGTATTTCGGAAGTTTCCCCGCTGCGGCGTGCTGGCCTGCTCCTCGTCAGTGGTGTGGACCAGTGGGGCGCGCGGGACGGCGCGCGGAACTCGTGGCCGGCCGCGGTCACGGTGTACCCGTCCGGTCCGCTCCTACCGGGTGCCGACCGCGGCGCGCACCGCCCTGCGGGCCATGCCGCAGTCGTCGTGCAGGCGGCGCAGCAGCAGCCGCTGCTCCTCGCCCGCCTCGGCCGCGCCGGGCGCCACGGGCCCCACGGCCCGCATCGTGCGCTGGACGGCCGTCTCGTAGGTGCGGATCTCCCGGGTCAGCACCAGCATCAGATTGACCAGGAAGGAGTCCCGCGCCGCCGGACCCTGCGCCTGCGCCTGCTGGCTGATCTGCCGCCGCGCCGCCGGGTCGTCGCCGAGCACCGACCACAGCACCGCCAGGTCGTACCCCGGCAGATACCAGCCCGAGTGCTCCCAGTCGACCAGCGAGGGACCCGCGGGCGACAGCAGCACATTCGACAACTGCGCGTCGCCGTGGCAGAACTGCCCCTGCACATGGGCCAGTCCGTGCAGAAGCTGCTGGAGGTCGCCCATGTCCCGGTCGGTCAGCAGCCCCAACTCGTGGTAGCGGTTGATGCGGACGGGATAGTCGATCGGCGCGTCGAAGGAACCGGCGGGCGGGCGCCACATGTTGACGCGCGAGTACGCCGAGAGCGCCGCCCGCACATCGCCCTTGGTCGGCGGCTGCACCGGGTGCCGCTGCGGCGACACCACCCGTCCGGGCATCCGTTCCATCACCAGCACACAGCTCTCGGGGTCCGCGGCGATCAGCCGCGGCACCCGGACCGGCGGCCGGTGCCGGACGAACGTGCGGTAGGCCGCTATCTCCTGGCGGAAACGCTCCGCCCAGGCGGGGGACTGGTCGAGCAGACACTTCGCGACGGCCGGAGCGCGCCCCGAGGTGCCGATCAGCAGCGCGGTACGGCCGCCCCGGCGCAGGAGCTGGACCGGGGCGAACTCGGGGCAGATGCGCTGCACGGCGGCGACGGCGGTGCGCAACTGGGCGCCCTGTGGGCCGGTCAAGTCGAGTCTCCCGCTGAGCGGATGGGAGCTGCCCGCGGGCCGGCCGACGCGCCGTACGGCGGTGGCCTGGCGGGGGCGGAGGGCGGATTCCGCGACGGCGGGGTACGACGGCCGGGGCGGTGCGGACACGGAGGACGATGCCGAATACATGAGGAGAAGCAGATCCCTTCGTGTGCCAACGGTTCAGGGGTGCCACGGCCGGTCCGGTACCGCACCCTGGGGAATGCGGAGACGGACCGGGGTGGCGCGTTCCTACCTGACACCCGGCCGCGGGTGGCACACCACGTAGCGGACCCTGGCGAACCCTGGCGAATAGTCGCGAGGCCATTGTCAGGGGGAATAGTGTCAATTCAGCCGAGGAACCTGGGGGCTTGACGTGGGCAATGAAGCCAACACCCGACTCGCGGACCTGTTCGGCCTCACCGGCTGGTCCAAGGGCGAACTCGCACGGTTGGTCAACCGGCAGGCGGCGGCCATGGGCCATCCGCAGCTCTCGACCGACACATCGCGCGTACGCCGTTGGATCGAGACCGGTGAGTCGCCGCGCGATCCCGTGCCGAAGGTGTTGGCCGCGCTGTTCACCGAGCGTCTCGGCCGTGTCGTGACCATCGAGGATCTCGGGTTCGACCGGCGCCGGAAGACGGGAAGAAGACAGACCGGAGACGGCCTCCCGTGGCCGCCGGAACGAACCGCCGCGGTCCTCACCGAATTCACGGGAATGGACCTCATGCTCAACCGACGCGGTCTGGTGGGCGCGGGCGCCGCGCTCGCCACCGGTTCCGTACTCAGCACCGCCATGCACGACTGGCTGCACACCGACCCGGCCCTCGCGGCCGACGCGCCAGTCCTCGACGATCCGCTCGACGCCGACCCCGCCGCCTACGACCAGTACGAGGCGGTACCGGTCGGCTCCCAGGAGATCGAGTCGCTGGAACGCTCGGTCGAGGTGTTCCGCGCCTGGGACGCCTCACGCGGCGGCGGCCTCCAGCGCAAGGCCGTGGTCGGCCAGCTCAACGAGGTGGGAGGCATGCTCTCCTACGCCCATCCCGCGCATCTCCAGCGCCGGTTGTGGGGCGTGGCCGCCAACCTCGCGGTGCTGGCGGGCTGGATGTCGCACGACGTGGGCCTGGAACCCACCGCCCAGAAGTACTTCGTGATCGCCGCACACGCCGCGCGGGAGGGCGGCGACCGGCCCAGGGCCGGTGAGGCGCTGTCCAGGGCCGCCCGCCAGATGGTGCACCTGGGGCGGCCGGACGACGCGCTGGACCTGATGAAGCTCGCCAAGTCCGGATCCGGCGAGTCCGCGCTGCCGCGCACCCGCGCCATGCTGCGCACCATCGAGGCGTGGGCGCAGGCGTCCATGGGCCGTGGCCAGGCGATGCGGCGGACCCTCGGCGAGGCCGAGGACCTGTTCGTCTCCGACAAGGGCGATGTACCGGCGCCCAGTTGGATGCAGAATTTCGACGAGGCCGACCTGCACGGGATGCAGGCGCTCGCCTTCCGCACCCTGGCCGACCACGACCCGTCGGCCGCGGCCGAGGCGCAACTCCACGCCAAGAAGGCGCTGGTGCTGCGGGGCGGCGGCCACGAGCGGTCGATGATCTTCGACTATCTGTCGCTGGCGTCGGCCTGCTTCATCGCCGACGACCCGGAGGAGGCCGACCGCTACGCCCGGATGGCGCTGCTCACCATCGGGGAGACCTCCTCGCACCGCACCTGGGACCGGCTGCGCGAGATGTACCGGCTCACCGGCCGGTATTCCGGCTACACCAAGATCCAGGATCTGCGCACCGAGATCGAGACGGCACTGCCGAAATCCAAGGGGAAGGGAACCACCGGGAAGACCCGCTCCGTGTGACAGCGACCGGCCGGCCTGCCGCCGAACGGGTCGGACAGCTCGTACGACAGCACGGATGAGATCCCTGCCGGGCTCTCGAGGGGTCTCGAAAAAGAAGACCGCGATTCTCCCGCGGAGCGCACGCGCGGAATGCCCGTACGGAATGCCGTATGGAATTCGTGCGCGCGACCTGTCCGCGGAACGTGTCCACGGGAAAGGAAGCAGGAAAGAAGGCTCAGGCGATCCTGGCGATCAGCACACAGGCGTCGTCCTCGCGCTCCGGGGTGCCGAACTCCTCGGCGACGATCCGCACGCAGTCCTGTGCGGTCCGGGCGCGGGCGAACAGCGGTGCCATCGCCAGGAGTCGTCCCGAGCCGCTCTCGGTGTCGGTGTCCAGCGCGGAACGGCGCGGCACGAGGCCGTCGGTGTGCAGCACCAGCAGATCACCGGCGGCCAGTTGCTCGTCGGCCTGCCCGTACAGGGCGCCGGAGGTCGCTCCGAGCAGGACGCCCTCGGGGGAATCGAGCACCCGCCCCGCCCCGTCGCGGAACAGCAGCGGGGCGGGGTGGCCCGCCTGGGCCCAGCGCAGCAGCCGGGTCGACGGCTCGTACCGGCAGCACAGGGCGCTGCCGAGCGCGGGCTGCGCCGAGGTGTCGAGCAGTTCGTTGAGCCAGCCCATCAGGGGGCCGGGCTGGAGGCCCGCGACGGCCATGCCGCGCAGCGCGCCCAGCAGCATCGCCATACCGGACGTGGCGGCCACCCCGTGTCCGGTGAGGTCGCCGACCGTGAGTAAGGAGGACCCGTCGGGCAACTGCATCGCGTCGTACCAGTCGCCGCCGATCAGGGCGCTGGTGCCGGACGGCAGATAATGCGCTGCCAGGTCCATCGTGGTGGGCCCCCCGTCCTGCGGGAACCGCAGGGTGCCGCGCCAGGGCGGCAGCACGGCCTCCTGCAGCTCAACCGCCAGCCGACGCTCGGTCTGCGCGATCTGCCGCTGCCGCTGGAGGGAGTCACGGGTCTCCCGGAGCGTGCGCTGGCTGCGCCGCAGGTCGCTGACGTCCCGCAACACCGCCCACATGGACACGGTGTCCCCGTCGGCGCCGAGTACCGGCTCGCCGACCATGTGCACCGTACGCACGGACCCGTCCGCGCGCACGATACGGAATTCGCCGTCGATCGGACGGCCGTCGACCAGGCAGCCGGTCACCATCTCGGTGAGGATCTGCTGGTCCTCGGAGAACAGCCACGAGGGCAGCTCGTCCAGGGTCAGCGGACCGTCGGCGGACTCCCGGCCGAAGATCCGGTACAGCTCGTCCGACCACTGCGCGTCATCGGTGAGCAGGTCCCACTCCGCGCTGCCCGCCCGGCCCAGCGCGCTGACCGCGTCGGGCCCCGGCGGCAGGGACGTCTGCGACGGCAGGTCCACCAGCAGGTCGGCGGTCAGCGGGTCGCCGCCCGGATACCCGGTGTCCAGGCCGTCCCTGAGCTGGCCGAGGTGGGTGTCCACGTCGTCGAGCTGGTGCACGGCCAGATCGCACAGGGCGCGCTGCCAGCGCAACTGGGGGTCCTCGGCGGCGGCGGCGCTCTCGCGCAGCACCGAATCCACCTGGGTCCTGAGGCGACGCGCCTGAGAGATCAGGGCGTCCACCGCACCGGGATCCGGTGGCTGCGCGGAGTTGTGCTCCGCGTGCGTGGGGAACGGCATGACACACTCCGAACGTGTCTGCTGGCAGGCGCTGAACGGCCGTCGCGGACGGAAGGACCGGTAACGACTGTTGCACAGGGAGCGATCGGCCGTAAGGGTTTCCGCGATACCCGATACGGTGGTGCTTCTGGCATATGCCACCAGCCCAGCGGCATAACGCCACCCTCCGCGCCACCCCACCGGCCGTTCCCGCGCCACCCGTTCGACACCCGCCCGCCGCCCGGAAGCGACACGGCACACCCCGAGTCGGTAGGCTTCCGCCGCCCGTCCCCACGGAATCCCCCGTTCCCGTCAGGCATGAAACCGACGACGGCCGGTAAGGATGCCGGGCACCGGTAGCGGAAATCCCGTTGCCATGGAACCCCCCGCACCGGATGCTGACCTCATGTTCGACCCAGACATAGCGCCCAGTGGATCCCTTCTCGGCCTCCTCCAGCGAGGACGCGGAGACGGGCCCCTGCATGCCCTGGCGGCGCCGCGGACGGAAGCCCTCGCCGCTTTGGAGCAGTGCGTGCTGCGCGATCCCCGGCTCGACTGGCGGGTCGAGTCGCGCTCCTTGTATTACGCGCGCCTCTACTCGGACCTGGAGAGCCCGCTCGACGGGATCGAACACCACCTCTTCCACCCGGACGACCTGGTCGCCCCGGACGAGCACCGCTGCGGCCTCGCCCTGTCCGTCCTCGGACACCTCGCCGGGTACGGCCGCCGCGACGCGCTGCACCTGCTGCGGCGGTACGCGGCCACCGGCGGCTGCTGGGAATGGGCGCTCGACGAGCTGGCGGTCCGCGACGACGAGGCGGGACTGCGCGCGCTGGGTCCCGCCGTCGTCGCCCGCTTCCCGCACACCCCCGAAGGCGACGCGGAACTGGCCCGCGCCGTCCGCGAGGCCTACGAACCCCGCCCGTGGCAGCTCTGGGCCGAGGACGCCTCGCAACCGGCCACCGCGACCCGCGTGGCCAAGGCCGCGGAACAGGTCTCGTTCGACCGCTGGCAGCGCCAGATGCGCTCCGCGGGCCCGACCCCCGGCTGGAGCGTCACCGCCGTCCTCGAATGGGCGCAGCAGGGACTGACCCGCCACCCCCAGGTCGAACGCGACCAGCCCGCCGCCCGCTGCCTGGCCGCCGTCGCGGGCCCCGAGGACCACGCGGAACTGCTGGAAGCGGCCCTGCACGGCCCCTCAGCCGCCCGCGCCGCCGCGCTGCGCCACCTCACCGACCGCTGCGACCCCCGGCGCCTGGACCTGATCGAGACGGCCGCGGTCTCCACCGACGACCTCGTCGTACGCGCCGCCCTCGAATCCCTGGAACGGCTCAGGGACGACGAGGCGATGGCCCGCGCCCGCGTCTGGGCCGCCCGCACCGACCCGCTCGGCTCCGCCGCCGCCCGGCTGCTCGCCCGCCACGGCGGACCGCAGGACGCCGAGCACGTGCTGGGCGCGCTGCGCAGGACCGTACAGACCGGCGGCGCGGACGCCGAAGGGCTCGACGCGCTCGTCGAGGGAGTCGGCCGGCTCTCCGCCTGCCTGGCCGCGCCCGTCCTGCGGCACATCTACCGGGAGACGTCGTCCTCCCAGCTCCGCGGCACCGCCGCCGTCGCGCTCGCCGTCACCGACCCCGGTTTCGCCGCCGGGTTCGCCGTCGAGTGCCTCTGGGACTGCGAGGAGAGCACCCGCGAGCTGGCCGCGCACCGCGCGACGTCCGGTGACGTGAGGGTCCTGGCGCAGCTGCGCAGACTGGCCGCGGACCCCGCGGAAGAGGCCGAAGTGCAGACCGCCGTACGCGGCCGGCTCAGTTCCGGCGGTACGTCCAGGTAGGCGGCCGGCCCGCGGGCGGACCACGGAGAACCCGGCGCGGGTCTCAGGGCGTGTCCGGCGGATCACGAACGGCCCCTTCGGCACCCGGACCGCCCATGATCCGCCGGGCGGGCCCTAACGCTCATGGGGCGTTCCACTTCGGGAAAGATCCACGTGGCCCTGACAACGCTCAATGCGGCGACAACCACGGTATGCGTGTCGCCATCGTCACAGAGTCCTTCCCACCCGACGTCAACGGAGTGGCCCACTGCGCCCTGCGCACGGCCGAGCACCTCGCCCGGCGCGGCCACGAACCGCTCGTGGTCGCGCCCGCGGGCCCGGCCGACCAGGACCCCGGTCCCGACCCCTGTCCCGTCATCCGCGTCCCCTCCCTCCCCCTGCCCGGCTACCCGCAGGTGCGGGTCGCGCTGCCGGGCCGCCGTACCGCCGCCGCCATCGCCGCGCACCGGACGGAGCTGGTCCACCTGGCCAGTCCCTTCGTGCTCGGCGCGCGCGGCCTGGCCGCCGCCACTCGGTTGCGTATCCCCGCCGTCGCCGTCTACCAGACCGACCTCGCCGGATACGCCAGGACGTATCTGAACGCGGGCGAGTCCGCCGCCTGGCGCCGGATCCGCGCGGTGCACTCCGCCGCTGCCCGCACCCTGGCCCCCTCCTCCGCGTCCGTCAGCGCGCTGGCGGAACAGGGCGTGCCGCGCGTCCACTTGTGGCCGCGCGGCGTCGACTCCGACCGCTTCCACCCCGCGCGCCGCGACGGGGCGCTGCGCCGCGAACTGGCCCCGAACGGCGAGCTGATCGTCGGATACGTCGGCAGGCTCGCGCCGGAGAAGCACGTCGAACTGCTCGCCGGACTCTGCGAACTGCCCGGTGTGCGCGTGGTCGTCGTCGGCGACGGCCCCAGCGCGCCGAGCCTGCGCACCGCCCTGCCGGGCACGGTCTTCATGGGCCGCAGGACCGGCACCGAACTCGCCCGCATCCACGCCTCCTTCGACGTCTTCTGCCACACAGGGCCGTTCGAGACCTTCTGCCAGACCGTGCAGGAGGCGATGGCCAGTGGAGTCCCCGTCGTCGCCCCGGCGGCCGGCGGCCCCCTCGACCTCGTCCAGCACGGCCGCACCGGCCTGCTGGTGCCGCCGCTCGACCCGGCGGCCGTCCGCTCGGCCGTCCAGTTCCTGCTCGGCGACGACGGGCTGCGCGAGCGCTACGGGAGCGCGGCTCGCACAGCGGTCGCCGACCGTACGTGGGAGGCCGTCGGCGACCAACTCCTCGGCCACTACGACCAGGTGCTCGGCGAGCGCGAGGCGGCAGCGGCATGACCACCGACATGAGCGGCGGCGTCAACGGCGACGGCATGAGCGGCGCGGGCGACCGCATGACCACCGGTACGCGAACGGCCGGTACGGCGAGCGGCGCGCGAACCGGCGGCACCATCACAGACTTCGGCACCGACCCCACCGACGGCAGGGACGACGTCATGTACGGCCAGGACGACCTCGCATCACCCGACGGCGGCGCCCGCACCGCCCCGCACCCCCTCGACCGCGACCCCGAGTCGGCCCTGCGCATCGTGCGGCTCGCCAACTTCGTCACGCCCGTCTCCGGCGGCCTGCGCACCGCGCTGCGCCACCTCGGCGAGGGCTACGCGGCGGCGGGCCACGAACCCGTGCTGATCGTCCCCGGCGCCACCGCCTCCGACGAACTCACCCCGCAGGGGCGGGTGATCACCCTGCCGGGCCCTGAGATCCCCGGCACCGGCGGCTACCGCGTACTGGCCCGCCGCGCCCCCGTGGAGGCCGTACTCGCCTCGCTCGCCCCCGACCGGATCGAGGTCTCCGACCGCACCACCCTGCGCTGGACGGGGGAGTGGGCCAGGCGGCACCGCGTCCCCTCCCTGATGGTGTCCCACGAGAGCGCCGACGGTGTGCTCGGCACCTGGGGCCTGCCCTCGGGACCCGCCCGCCGCGCCGCCGACGCCCTCAACCGCCGTACCGCGCTGGCCTACACGCGTGTGGTGTGCACCACGGCCTGGGCCGCCGCCGAATTCGAGCGGATCGGCGCCCGCAACGTCGTACGCGCCCCGCTCGGCGTCGACCTCGAAGGCTGCCACCCCGGTGCCCGGAACCCGCGGCTGCGCGAGACGCACGGGCACGGCGCCGCCGTGCTGCTGGTGCTCTGCTCGCGGCTCTCGCCCGAGAAGCGGCCGGGCATGGCACTGGAGACCCTGGCCCACCTGCGCGGCTCCGGCGTCGACGCGGCGCTGGTGGTCGCGGGCGAGGGACCCCTGCGGCCCCGGCTCACCGCCCAGGCCAGGGCCGCCCGGCTGCCGGTCACCTTCCTCGGCCATGTGCCGCGGCGCGCCGACCTCGCCGCACTGCTCGCCACCGCCGACGTGGCACTGGCACCGGGACCCGTCGAGACCTTCGGTCTGGCCGCCCTCGAAGCCCTCGCGTGCGGCACCCCCGTGGTGGCCAGCTCCCGCTCCGCGCTGCCCACCCTCATCGGACCGGCGGGCGGCTGCGCCGACACACCCGCCGAGTACGCCGCCGCCGTACAGCGAATCCTCGCCGCGCCCGAGGAGGGCCGCCGCGCCATGGCCCGCACCCGCGCCGAGCTGTACACCTGGCCCGCCGCCGTCAACGCCTTCCTCACCGCGCACCGGGCCGCCGTCGGCGCCGCCGCACCGTCCGCGCGCCGCCGGACCGCACCGGAGTCCGACGGGGTCAGGCCGTGACCGGCGCCGTGCGCTTCGCCGTACTCGGCGACTCGCTCAGCGAAGGCGTCGGCGACCCGCTGCCCGACGGCGGGTGGCGCGGCTGGGCGGCGCTGCTCGCCGACGGGCTCGCGGCGGCCCCGTACGACACCCGGACGCTCAACCTCGCCCGGAGCGGGGCCCGTTCGGGCGACGTGGCGGGTCCGCAGCTCGAAGCGGCGCTGCGGCACCGGCCGGACCTCGCGTCCGTGCTGGTCGGCGGGAACGACACGCTGCGCGGCGGCTTCGACATCCAGGCGGTGGCCGCCGAACTGCACCTCGTGATGGGCGCGTTGCGCGCCGAGGGCTGCGACGTGCTCACCGCGTGCCTGCCGGACCCCGGAACCGTGCTCGGGCTGCCGTGGCCGCTGGCCCGGCCACTGGGCCGCAGGATGCGCGCGCTCAACGACACCGTGCACGCCCTGTCCGCGCACCACGGCGCGCACCACCTCCACGCCGCGGAGCGCCACTGGGCGACCATGCCGGGAGCGCTGAGCGCCGACCGGCTGCACCCCAGCGAGACCGGACACCGCCTGCTCGCCCGCGACTTCCACGCCCTGCTCACCGCCGCGGGCCTCGCCCAGGGGCCCGCGCCCCGCCCCGAGCCGGACGGCGCGCCGCCCGGCCGCCGGGCCGCCGCGTGGTGGATGGCCACCCGCGGCACGCGGTGGATCGCCGACCGCTGCATCGACCTGCTGCCCGACCTGATCCGGCTGGCGGGCACCGAACTGCGCCACCACCGGCAGGGCGACACAGCGGTGTTGGAGGAGGACGCGCGGCGCGCCACGGTCGCGGCGCTCGCCGCGCTCAAGGTCCCGCCGGGCCCGGCGGCGCGGCCGTATACCCCGCCGCGCCCACCGGTGCCGGGTCAGCGCGTGCTGAGCGGCACGAAGCGGACCGGCGTCCCCGGCGGTGACTGGGCGGCGGCCGGCAGCGAACCCTCGGGGACCACGCCGATGACCGGATAGCCGCCGGTGGTCGGATGGTCGGCGAGAAAGACCACAGGACAGCCGTCCGGAGGCACCTGCACAGCGCCGAGCACCATGCCCTCACTGGGCAGTTCACCGCCGCGGGCCCGGCGCAGCGCCGGGCCCCGCGTGCGCAGCCCGATCCGGTTGGACGCGGGTGAGACGGTGTAACCGCCGCCGAACAACGTACGGAAGGCGTCCGGCGCGAACCAGTCGTCACGCGGCCCGCGCGCCAACGGAAGGACCAGCTCGGCTCCGGGACCGGGCAGTGCCACCACATCGCCCTCGCCGAAGAGGCTGACGAAGTCTCCGTCAGAGCTCACGTCGGAGCCCCTGATGACGTCCCCGGACCGGCCGCCGACAGGCAGCACGTCACCCCTCGCGAGCGGCGCGGGACCGAGCCCCGACAGCAGGTCCGTCGACCTGCTGCCCAGCACCGGCCGTACGGCCACACCGCCGGACACCGCCAGATAGCTGCGCAGCCCCGGCTCCGCCCGCCCCACGTCGAGCACCGCCCCGCCCGGCACCCGTACCGGCGCGCCCCACGCCGCGGGACGCCCGTCGACCCGCACCGCGCACGGCGCACCCGTCACCGCCACCAGCACCGCGTGCGAGGCCCGCAGCGCGCAGCCGTCGACCGTCGTCTCCAGACCGGCGGCCTCCGCCGGATTGCCGACCAGCCGGTTCGCCGCCCGCAGCGCCGGACCGTCCAGCGCGCCGGACCGCGGCACCCCCAGATGCGCGTGGCCCGGCCGCCCGAGGTCCTGCACGGTGGTGAGCGCCCCCGCCCGTACGACGGCCAACTCGGCCTGCCCTGCCGCCGTTTCCCTCACCCCCGCACCTCCGTGAACCGCACCTCGGTGCCGGGGCTCAGCAGCGCCGCGGGCTCCCGCTCGGGGTCCCAGAGCACGGCGTCCGTCGTGCCGACCAGTTGCCAACCGCCGGGCGAGGAGCGCGGATACACCCCCGCGTACGGTCCGGCCAGCGCGACGGAGCCGGGCGGTACGGCGGTACGGGGCTCGGCCCGGCGCGGTACGCGCAGGTGCTCGGGCAGTCCGGTCAGATAGCCGAAGCCGGGCGCGAAGCCGCAGAAGGCCACACGGAAGGGCGTCGAGGTCACAGTCCCTGCCACCTCCTCGGGGGAGACCCGCCACAGCCCGGCCACCTCCGCGAGGTCGGGCCCGTCGAAGCGCACCGCGATCTCCACGGCCGCGCCCCTCCCGCGCGGCACCGCGGGCACGTCCCACGCGGCCACCTCGGCGGCGAAGGCCCGCGGATCGGCGAGCCCGCACACCAGCACGGTACGGGCGGCGGGCACGATCTCCGTCACCCCGGCCAGTTCCCCGGCCGCCCGCCTGCGCAGCAACTCGGCGTGCAGCGCCTCCGTCTCCTCACCGGTCGCGGACTCCACCAGTACGGCGTCCGCCCCGGCGCGCAGCACCCGCGGCCCCGTGCCCGCCCAGGAACCCGGCCCGGAACCCGCCCCGGAACCCGCCCCGGAACCCGCCCGGCTCACGCGAAGGCCGCGATCCGCAGACCCGACGCCTCCAGCGACTCCCGGACGCGGGCCGCCAGCCGGGCCGCGCCCGGTGTGTCGCCGTGCACGCACAAGGACCTCGCGGCGACCGGCACCCTCTCGCCGGTGATCGCCGTCACCCGCCCGTCGCGGGCGATGCCCACCGAGCGGGCCACCACCTCGTCCTCCGACTCCAGGACCGCGCCCGGCTCGCGGCGCGGGACCAGCGTGCCGCCCGAGGTGTAGGCGCGGTCGGCGAACGCCTCGTGGACCGTGGGCAGCCCTTCGCGGGCCGCCGCGAGCAGCAACTGCGAGCCGGGCAGGCCGAGTACGGGCAGTTCCCCCGCGAGCCGCACGCCCGCGACGACGGCCACCGCCTGCTCGGCGTCGTGCACCGCCCGGTTGTACAGGGCGCCGTGCGGCTTGACGTACGCCACCGTGGTGCCCGCCGCGCGGGCGAAGACCTCCAACGCGCCGATCTGATAGGCGACTTCGGCGGCCAGTTCCTCCGGAGGCACATCCATCGAGCGCCGGCCGAAACCGGCGAGGTCGCGGTAGGAGACCTGCGCGCCGATCCGTACGCCCCGCTCCGCCGCCAGTTCGCACACCCGCCACATCGTCGACGGGTCGCCCGCGTGGAAGCCGCACGCGACATTCGCGCTGGTGACGACGGACAGCAGCGCCTCGTCGTCGGTCAGCCGCCAGCGGCCGAAGCCCTCGCCGAGGTCGGCGTTGAGATCGATGACCGCGCCGGGGTCGGCGTCCGGTGCCGCGCCGGGAGGTGTCCGAGGAGCCGTGCCGGGTGCCGCCCCGGTGACCGCGTCCGCCATGATGATCAGCCCGTCCTCGTATCCTCGTATCCGCCTACGAACGGCGCCGAAGGTGCTCCGCGCGCCGCCCGCGAGTCTTCCGTGCCCGTGCCGTACCTGTCGCGGGACCGATCATGGCACTCCCGCGGGCCGACGCGCCGGGTGCCCGCCCCGTGGCGATCCGTGCCGTTTCGTTCGTTGTCGGTGCCACCGCCTAATGTGTGGGGCGTGACCACCACGATCCCGTACTCGCTGCCGGGCGCCGCCCGGCCCGCCCCGGGCCCGGCCGCCGACGAGGGCCTGGCCCGCAGGCTCAAGGCGCTCGCCTGCACGGCGCCGCTGCACGACCTCGACACCCGCAAGGCCAACCTCGCGGGCGAGTACTCGGTGTACGCGATGGCGGAGATCGCGCTGGCCGCGATCGACCTGGTCACGCTCAACATGGACTTCGACACCGGCGCGGACCACGACCAGATAGTGGCCAGACTGCTGCCCCGCGTCGCCGCGCAGGCCCCCGTCCGCGGCCAGGCCGAGCACGAGCGCGTCGCCCGCTGGGTGCTGGAGAATCTGATCAACGTCGGCAGCGCCGACCGCGGATTCCGCGCCGTCTACGGCACGTTCGGCGCCGACGGCGGATATGTGCGGCGGGACTACGACTTCAAGCTGATCGAGGAAGTGCCGGGCCCCGGCGGCAGCGTCTACCTGCGCACCACCGACGAGGCGGTCAACGTCCTGGTCGGCGCGCTCGACACCGACGTCACCAGCGCGCAGATCGCCGCCGAGGTCAAGCTGGAGGTGCTGATCAGCCGCGGCAGGCTCGCCGACGCCCAACTCGCCGCGGAACAGGCCAGGTACCGCACCGTGCAGTACGCGGAGACGCTGCGCCGCACCCTGGAGGCCACCCGGCGCAACGTCCGGGCGGTCGACTGGCTGCGGACCGTCCCCGACATGATCGCCGAGGCCCTCGACCACGTCGCCGACCGCTACCGGCACGAGAACGCGATCCTCACCAACATCCGCAAGGCGCGCGACGAGGCGGAGGAGCCGGAGCACAAGCGCCGCGCCGCCGAACTGGTCGACATCGTCAAGGACTGCATCCGGCGCCACACCCAGCTCCAGTCCAGGCTGCTGGAGGCCGGACCGCTGTTCCGCGCCGAGCAGGACCGGCAGGCGTTCGCCGCGCCCCCCGCGCGCGCCGGACTCGACCTGTACGGGCAGCTCGTCGCGCCCCTGCTGCCGATCCCGGTCGAGCGCGCGTCGCGGGTCACCGACGCGTTCTTCGCCCGCGGCGCGGGCCTGCGCACCCCGTCCGCCGTACGCGTCACCGACCTGGTCGAACTGCTGCTCACCCCGCCGCTGGAGCGGGAGCACCTGGGCGCGGAGATGCCGGAGCCCGACCTGGTCGCCACCCCGGACGACAGCCGGTTCAGCGAGGAACAGCTCGAATCCGCGCTCGATCTGCTCGACCTGCCGCACGACGCGCCGCGCCGCCTGTCGGGGCTCCTGGCCGACGCCCGCCGCCGCGACCCCGAACTGCCCTATCTGCTGGCCCTGCTGGCGATCCACGCCGCCTCCCCGCCGGTCGGCACCGCCTACCGCCAGGGCGAACAGCGCCTGCTCTTCGCGGTGGACGACGGCACGCCGCTGGACGACCACGAATTCGGCGGCGCCGACCTCATCGTCGGCACCGCGCGACTGGACGCGGCGGCGATGACGGCCGCGCGCGCGGAGCCCGCGTGAGGCCCGGCACGGCGGCCGCCCGCCGTTTCCGACCCGGCGGCGGGCGACCACGTACGGCGGACGCGACGGTGCCGACCGGCGTCATCGCCTGGACCGAGGAGAGCGAGAAGTGAGCGAGTACCGGGAGACGGCGGCGGACACGCCCGAGGCCGCGGCGTACGAGGCCGGGAGCACCGGACCGGCGCGCACCGGGGGAGTGACGCCCGGCGACGCGGCGGACGCCGCCCGCCTCGTGGGCTTCGGGCTCCAGCCCAAGCTGCTGCCCGCCCGCGACGCGGAGTACGCGGAACTGATCCGCCGCCACCGCGAGGACCCCGCCTTCGCGCGCCTGGCCGACGCGGTCGCGGCCGGACTCGGCCTGATCGTGCTGGAGGTCTCGCCCCGCGCCGGAATGGCCCTGGCGGCGGGCGAGGACTCGGTGTTCGCCGTCCGGATGGGCGACTACGCCCGCCGCGCCGCCTCCGACTCCGGTGACCGCTTCCTGCACGGCCTGGCCCACCTCGCCGCGGCGGCGCTCGCCTTCCCGCGCCCCGAGGACCTCGCCGACGACGGCTACATCGGCCGGATCACCGTCAACGGCATCGACGCCTTCATCCGCCAGGCCTGCCGCCGCCTGGAGGAACAGGCCGACGAGACCGGTGAGAACACCGACCCGGCCAGCGACGCACCGGGACTGGAGGCCGCCTGGCGGGTCTACACCCGGCGCAGCGCGACCGGCGCCACCAAGGACGCCCGCAGGCTGGCCAGTTCCACCACCGGCATCATCGGCAAGGCCGTCGCCTTCCTCGTCGACTCCGGCTTCCTCCAGCGCACCGGGGACGAGTCGGGCGGCACCTACCGCACCACCGCCCGCTACCAGTTGCAGGTCCGCGACATGGCGGGCAGCGCCGCCATGGCCGAACTGCTCGACCTCGGCATCGTCCCGGTCGGCGACGGCAGCGCCAGCCTCGTCCCCGCCGCAGCCGACGACAGCGGCCTCGACCTGGCCGCGGACGCCGGTCTGCCGTTCCACGCCCACACCTGACCGGGGCCCGCCTCCCACCCGCCACCGCCACCGCCTCCCACTCGCCACCGCCTCCCACTCGCCCCCGACCCCCCACTCGCCCCCGACCTCGAGTCCACTTCCGACCTGAACCACGAGCCACGAGAGTCCGCCGCATGTACGAGCTTTCCCGACTCCGCCTCTACTCCATCGGGCCCGCGGGCGCGCGCTACGCCGACACCGTCCTGGACCTGCGGGGCGTCGGCGAGCCGGTGCCGCAACCCGCTCCCGCGCAGGGCGAGTTCTTCGCCGACGAGCCCGCAGGACCGCCGCGCCGCCCGGCGCCCGCGGGCGTGCTCTTCCTGGAGAACGGCGGCGGTAAGTCGGTCCTGCTCAAGCTGATCTTCTCGGTGATGCTGCCCGGCCACCGCAACACCCTGGGCGGCGCCAGCTCCGGCGTCCTGCGGAAATTCCTGCTGGCCGAGGACTGCGGCCACGTCGCCCTGGAGTGGCAGCACACCGTCACAGGCGAGCTGGTCGTGGTCGGCAAGGTCAGCGAGTGGCGAGGCCGCCAGGTCTCCACCGACCCGCGGAAATTCGCCGAGGCGTGGTATTCGTTCCGGCCGGGACCCGGCCTCAGCCTGGACTCGCTGCCGGTCGCCGAGGCCGCCAGCGTACGGCCGCCGGTCGAGGGCATGTCCGGCGCGCGCGGCAGGCGCCGCACGATGAAGGGCTTCCGGGACGCGGTCACCGAGGCGGGCAAGGCGTACCCGCACCTGGAAGTGGTGTGGGAGGAGATCCACGACCGGTGGAACGAACACCTCGGCGACCTCGGCCTCGACCCCGAACTCTTCCGCTACCAGCGGGAGATGAACGCCGACGAGGGCGAGGCGGCGGGCCTGTTCGCCGTCAAGAAGGACTCCGACTTCACCGACCTCCTGCTGCGCGCCGTCACCGACACCCGTGACACCGACGGCCTCGCCGACCTCGTGCACGGCTTCGCCAACAAGCTCGGCCGCCGCGCGGAACTCACCGCGGAACGCGACTTCACCGCGGGCTCGCTCGACCTGCTGGAGCGGATCGTCGAGGCCGCCGCCACCCGCGACCAGGCCCGCGGCGTCCACGCCCAGTCCGAACGCCGCACCCGCGCCCTCGCCCGTCGCCTGTCCGCCCGCGCCCAGCAGGAGCGCGGCAGGACCACCGAACTGGCCGAGCACATGGCGCGCGCCGCGCACAGCGTCACCGACGCCGACCAGGCCCGCGGCGGCAGCGCCCTGATCGCCGCCGAACTTGCCTACCGGCACGCCTCGTTGGCGCTGGCCGCCGCGGACAAGAGCGCCGCGGGACTCCGCCGCGAGCTGGGCGACGCCCGTACGCTGCACGCCGCCTGGCAGGCGGCCGAGACCGTACTGCGGCAGCGCGCCGCGGGCGACCGGCTGACCCGCGTCACCGCCGCGATCCGCGAGGCCGAACGTGACGCGGCCCCGGCGCTGGCCGCCCGCACCCGCGCCGCCGCCGATCTCGTACGCGCCCTGCACGCCGCCGCCGCACGCGCCGAGCAGCAGGCCGACGCCGAGGAGGAGCGGTCCGCCGCGCTCCAGGCGGAGTCCGAGGCCGCGCACCGCGACGCGACCGCCGCCGCCACCGAGGCGCAGCGGGCCCGCAGCGAGAGCGGACACCTCGGACAGCGGCTCGCCGAGGTCGAGCAGGAGACCGCCGAGGCGGTCAGCGCGGGCTGGCTCGACGACACCGCACCCGACGCCGACCCGGCCCGCGCGGCCCTCGCCGCCTCCGACGCGGAACAGACCGCGGCGGCCCTGGCCCGTTCCGCCACCGACACCGCCCACAGCGCCGCCGCCCGCGCCCGCGAGGCCGCCTCCGCCGAGGCCCGCGCCGACCTGGCCGCCGCCCGCGCCGCCGACGCCCTCACCACCGCGGAAGCCGCCAGAACCGCCGCGACCGTGGCGGCCACCGCGCTCGCCGCCGACCCCCGCCTGGCCGCCCTGCTGAGCGTGCCGGGCCCGCGCGACGGCACGGATTCCGCGGCGGGCCAGGACGCCGGACACCCGAGCGGCGCCCGCTCCGGCAGAACCTCCGACGCCTCGGCCGGTGACAGCGCGACCGGGCCGCACGGCGGTACGGGCCGTGACGCCCGGGACGGCTCGGCAGGACGGCACGGCGGTACGGGCTCGGGCGCCGCGGGTACGGTCGCGGGCCCCACCGGCCAGGGCTCGGGAGCCTCCGACCGGGACGGCGCCGGCGCGTCGCCCCTCCGCCCCGCCGCCGCGCGCCCGTCCGCGGACGGACCCCTCACCGCCGCGGAGCTCGACGGCTTCGCCGAGCCGCTGCGGGAACTGCTGGACAGCGCCGTCGCCTCTGCCGAGCGCAAACTCTTCGAGCTGCGGACCGCGGCGGCCGACGACGCGCGCATCCTCGCCGCGCTCGGCGACGGCGGCCTGCTGCCGCCGGGCCCCGACGTCCTGGCGACCGTCGAATTCCTGGGGGAGCACGGCATTCCGGCGCTGCCCGGCTGGCGCTACCTCGCACAGGCCGTGGACCCGGTGGACCACGCGGTCGTGCTGGCCTCCCGCCCCGAGCTGGTCGACGGCGTCGTGGTCACGGAACCCGGCTCGTACCAGCGGGCCAGGGACGTGCTGGCGCAGGCCGCGCTGCTGCCGCGCTCGACGGTCGCGGTCGGCACCGCGGCGGCGCTGCTCGCGCCGCCGCCCGCGACGGCGGCGGGCAGCGCGGACCAGGACGTGTTCCTGGTCCCGCCGAACCCGGCGATGCACGACGAACTGGCCGCCGACGGCGAACGCCAGGAGCTGCGGGCCCGCGCCACCGCCCGCGAGGAGGACATCAGGACGCTCGCGGCCCGGCTCGCGCACGACCGGACGCTGTCGGCCCGCCTCGCCTCGTGGCGCGCCTCTTGCCCGCCGGACCGCCTCGCCGAGCTGGAGGCGGAGGTCACCGCCGCGCGGCAGAGCGCGGAGCAGGCCCGCGCGGAGCTGGCCGCGCTGCGCGCCGAACGCGCGGAGGCCGAGGCCGCCGCCGCCGAGAGCGCGCGGGACAACGACGCCCGCCGCGCCGCCGCCGAGCAGGCCCGGCGCCGCGCCGACGCGCTCGCCGGTCTCGCCCACCGGCTCCGCGAGCGCACCAACTGGCAGCGCAGGGCACGGGAGTTGGCCGCCGACGCGGCCGAGGCGGAGACCCGCGCCGAGACCTGCCTGGCGCAGGCCCGCGCCGCGGACGAGGACCGCCGCGCCGCCCAGCGCGCCTCCGACGACGCCCGACGCACCGCACGCGTCCTGCGCGCCGAGCGGTCCGAGATCGCCGGAGCCCCCGACGAGAGCGCGCAGGACCGGGCGCAGGCCCCCGCGGCCACCGAGTCGCTGCCCGCGCTCCGCGAGGCGTACCACTCGGCCTCCCAGGTGTACGAGAAGGTCGGTGTCGGCGCCGACCTGCGCGCCGAGCAGGCCCGCGCGGAGAGCACCGAGAACGCGGCCCTGGTCGAACTGGACCGGCTCACCAACAAGGTCCGCAGCCGTGCCGCCCAGTTGCTCGAAGGTCCGGACGGCGCCGACGGCCCCTCCCGGCAGGCCGCGGCGGCCCGCGCGGAACAGCTCGTACAGACCCTGGAGTCGCGCGCCTCCACCGCCAGCGAGCAGTTGGGGCGGCTGCGCGGCGAGGCGGAACGGCTCGCGCCCGCGGACGGCGACCGGCACACCGACCTGCCCGACGGGCTGCTGCCGCGCGACGCCGAGCACGCGCAGGAGCTGCTGCGCGCCGCCAACGCCGAACTGGCCTCCCGCACCGACGCGTTGGAGCAGGCGAGGGCCGCCCACACCGACATGGTCCACGCTCACCGCGCCGCCGAGGACGCGGCGGGCGGCTTCGACGAGATCGCCGCGATGCTGCGCGACCTGCTGCGGGACAACGCGCCGGGACAGCAGGACGAGGACGAGCCGGAGCCGTACCCCGGCAGCACCGAGGAGGCCCGGCAGGCCGCGGCGGAGGCCCGGCGCGGTCTGCGCGGCTGCGCGGCCGACCTGTCCACCGCGGAGACCCAGCTCCGCGAAGCCTCCGACGTCCTGGTCCGGCACGCCAACGCGGTGCGCTACGAGCAGGTCAGGACGCCCGCGCGCCAGCAGATCAGGGAACTGCCCGCCGCCGCGCTGCCCGAGCACGCCGCGGCCTGGGCGACCGCCTTCGCCCCGCGGCTGCGCGTGCTGACCGACGAGCTGACCCAGCTGGAGCGCAACCGCGACAGCATCGTGGACCGGCTGCGCGGCCTGGTCGAGTCCTCGCTCGCCACCCTGCGCTCGGCGCAGCGCCTGTCACGGCTGCCGGAAGGGCTCGGCGAATGGTCGGGCCAGGAGTTCCTGCGGATCCGCTTCGAGGACCCGGACCAGTCCGTTCTCACCGAACGCCTCGGCGAGGTCATCGACGAGGCCACCAGGGCCGCCGTACGCAAGAATTCGGACCTGCGGCGGGACGGGATGTCCCTGCTGCTGCGCGGCGTCGGGTCCGCGCTCGAACCGCGCGGCATCGCCGTGGAGATCCTCAAACCGGACGCGGTGCTGCGCGCCGAGCGGGTGCCGGTCGGACAGATGGGCGACGTGTTCTCCGGCGGGCAGCTCCTCACCGCCGCCATCGCCCTCTATTGCACGATGGCCGCGCTGCGCAGCAACGACCGGGGCCGGGACAAGCAGCGGCACGCGGGCACCTTGTTCCTCGACAATCCCATCGGTCGCGCCAACGCCACCTATCTCCTGGAATTGCAGCGCGCGGTGGCCGACGCCTTGGGCGTACAGCTCATTTACACCACGGGACTGTTCGACACCACGGCACTGGCCGAATTCCCGCTGGTGGTCAGGCTCCGCAATGACGCGGATCTGCGGGCGGGCCTGAAATACATCAGCGTCGAGGAGCACCTGCGGCCGGGACTTCCGGTCCCCGACCCGCAGGGCGAGCAGGTGCACGGCGAGATCACCGCCACCCGGATGTACCGACGGCCGCCCGAGCCGGAGCGGGACGGGGGAGACGGGGAATCGGATGTGCCCGTTTCCGGGTCCGCGCGCGCCGCCGTGCCCGGACCGGGCAGGGAACTCCAGCCGGACAGAGGCTAGTCCGGACCGCCGCCGGCGGTGGCCGCCGCTGCTACCGGCCGCCGCTGGTAATGACCGCGATCAGCTCCCGGACCGTCGCCCGACCACCAGGTACCGACGGCAGACCGCGAGCGGCCGGAGTCAGACCCCGAGGTGCCAGGGCAGATGACGCGGTATGTGCACCCGCCGCGTCGGCCTGCCGCGCGCGGCCGACCGCGCCGCACGGTGCCTTCTGCGCCGCTCCCTGCGCAGGGCACGGGCCGCGCTGCTCGGACTGGAGAGCACCCCGTTGCGCTGGTTCCACACCTGTCGCGTCACCCACACGTCCAACACCGCCCACGTGGCGACGACGCTGGTGAAGACGGCGGAGATCAGCGCGGGCGCCGACAGCCAGGAGTGTCCGGCGGCCAGCAGTACGGCCATCACCGCGAGGATCAGCGCGACGGCCACGATCAGCACCGCCCGCACCGCCGCCGCTCGTACCGGATCGGGCATTCGGGGAGTGCCGACCGGGTCCTCGGTCCACACCCGCCCTTGTTCGAAGTCCATACAAGGTGCCTGCCCCGAATCTTCACGATGCATTCCGGGGTACGTATCCGGCCAGACCTGCCCAACCCTACGCACTGGCTTTCGAGTTACCGCATCGGCAGTAGTAGGCTCACGCCGTTTAAACGCGACAGACGATCCCCATACCGGGGAAGACGTTGGGGAGGCCATGCGCTTTCGCGGTACGACGATCCGCCGGAAGATCGTGGCGCTGCTGCTGATCCCACTGGTGTCCCTCACCCTCATCTGGGCCTTCGCCGCCACCATCACCGGGCGCGAGGTGTTCGGACGGCCGGACATCCAGCGAATAGTCGACAATGTCGGCTATCCCGCCGACGACGCGGTTCGGAACCTTCAGCAGGAGCGCAGGGTCGCTCTGGTCTTTCTGGCCAACACCCGTGACTCCGAGGCGCGGATCGCCTACGACAAGCAGGAACACGCCACCGACGCGTCCATCGCCAAGATGCGGACGACCATCGACGCGTCCGGCGTCCGCGACGACCTCAACGCGCGGTCCCGCGACCGCCTCGACGACCTCCTCAACACCGTCGAGGGCCTCACCTCGCTCCGCCAGCGGATCGACAACCAGCGGATCACCCGCGACGACGCCTACCAGGCGTACAACTCGCTGGTCGATCCCACCTTCGACCTCTTCGAGGAGTACCTCCCGCTCAGCGACGTCACGCTGGACAGCCAGCGGCGCGCGGTGATCGGCCTCTACCGGGCGCAGGAGGAGGTCAGCCGCGAGGACGCGCTGATGGCCGCCGCGATCAGCACCGGCCACACCAGCAAGGACGAACTGCGCTCCTTCACCTTCGCGGTCGCCGAGCAGCGCAACTACTACGCCGTCGACCTCAAGACCCTCACCGACGAGGCGCGCGCGCCCTTCGACACGTACTGGCAGAGCGCCAGCGGCAAGGCGCTGCGGGCCGCCGAGAACGCGATCATCGTCGCGGGCGTGGAGGAGGCGCCGGTCGTGGCCGCCCAGAAGGCGTGGCCCGCGACCGCCGCCACCGTGATGACCGACCTCGGCAAGCTCGACGGCGAGGCCATCGCGAAGTTCAGCAAGCAGGCCAGGCCGCTGTCCACCACGCTGGTCGTCGAAGCCGCCGTCATCGGTGTCCTCGGTCTGCTCGCGGTGATCGCCTCGCTGATCGTGTCGGTACGGATCGGCCGCAGCCTGATCCGCGACCTGTCCGGGCTGCGCCGCGAGGCCCAGGAGGTCTCCGGCACCCGGCTGCCCCGCGTCATGCGGCGGCTGGCCGCGGGCGAACAGGTCGACGTCGAGACCGAGGTGCCGCGGCTCCAGTACTCCGACGACGAGATCGGACAGGTCGGCAAGGCGCTCAACACCCTCCAGCGGGCCGCCGTCGAGGCCGCCGTCCGCCAGGCCGACATGCGCAAGGGCGTCTCCGAGGTCTTCGTCAACCTCGCCCGCCGCAGCCAGGTCCTGCTGCACCGTCAGCTCACCTTGCTGGACGCGATGGAGCGCCGCACCGAGAACGCCGAGGAACTGGCCGACCTCTTCCGCCTCGACCACATGACCACCCGCATGCGGCGGCACGCCGAGGGCCTGGTCATCCTCTCCGGTGTCGCCCCCTCCCGGCAGTGGCGCAAGCCCGTCCAGCTCATGGACGTGGTCCGCGCCGCCGTCGCCGAGGTCGAGGACTACGAGCGGATCGAGGTACGGCGTCTGCCCCGGCTGGCCGTCACCGGCTCGGCGGTCGGCGACCTCACCCACCTGCTCGCCGAACTCATCGAGAACGCCGCCGTGTTCTCGCCGCCGCACACCGCGGTACGGCTGCACGGCGAGCCGGTCGCCAACGGCTTCGTGCTGGAGATCGACGACCGCGGCCTCGGCCTGACGCCCGACGCGCTGCTGGAGTCCAACCTCCGGCTGGCCGAGACCCCGGAATTCGAACTGTCGGACACCGACCGGCTCGGCCTGTTCGTGGTCAGCCGCCTCGCGCAGCGCCAGGGCGTCAGGGTCTCGCTGCGGCAGTCCCCGTACGGCGGCACCACCGCCGTCGTCCTCATCCCGGCGAATCTGCTCACCGAGACCGGCGACGACACCGGCGCGACCAAGATCGGCGACCTCACCGAGTCCCGCCCGGCGCGGGTGCCCTCCGACACCGAGCACACCTTCCGGCAGTGGGGCCTGGACGGCATCGGCGGCGAGACGCAGAAGGAGCACGAGGCGCACCCGGCGGACGAACCCGTCGGCGCGCCGGTCGGCGAGGCGGGCGACCCGGAACTCGACGGGCCGCTGCCGTTGCCGCGCCGCCGCCGTACCGCGCCCGTACTGGTCTCCGACCGCGGCCGACCGGTCGGCGGACCCTCCGCGCAGACCTCGCAGGCCGACCGGGGAGCGCTGGAACAGGCCGCGGAGCGGGCCGTGGCGCAGGCGCAGGCCCGCGGCGAGCTGTACCCACAGGGCCAGCCGCAGGCACCGGCTCCGGCGGAGCCCCAGCCGCTGCCCGCGCGCCGGTCCCCGTCTCGGCCCGCGTCCGAACCCACGCCCGAACCCCCGTCCGGGTCCCAGCCTTTGACGGCCGCGAAGAAGACGACCGCGTCCGGCGCGAGCGGCAGCGCACTGCCCCGCCGGGTCAGGCAGGCCAATCTGGCGCCGCAGTTGAGGGTGGAGACCACCGCCCACGACAGCGGCGGCGCGACCGGCGAGGGCGCCGGCCGCGAGCGGTCGGCGGACGAGGTCCGCGACCGGATGGCGGCACTCCAGCGCGGCTGGCAGCGCGGCCGGGAAGTGACCGAGAACGACGGCACGCAAGACGACCCGTCGGCATCCGCACCGAGAACGACACCTGAGGGGAACGGTCGATGACCGCACCATCGAGCCCGACACGCGAGCTGAGCTGGCTCCTTGACGATCTGGTCTCGCGCGTGGCCAGCATCCGCAAGGCCCTGGTCCTCTCCGGCGACGGCCTGGCCATCGGCGCGTCGGACGGACTGACCCGCGAGGACTCCGAGCACCTCGCCGCCGTCGCATCCGGCTTCCACAGCCTCGCCAAGGGCGTAGGACGGCACTTCGAGGCCGGACGCGTCCGGCAGACCATGGTCGAACTGGACGACGCCTTCCTCTTCGTGACGGCGGCGGGCGACGGAAGCTGCCTGGCCGTACTCAGCGCGGCCGAGTCCGATGTCGGCCAGGTCGCGTACGAGATGGCGCTACTGGTCAAGCGGGTCGGTGCCCACCTGGGCACCGCGGCTCGGAACGACGGCGGCGCGGCACTCAGCGGCTGACCGGATGATCTGACAACGGGGTGACGGGTGTCATGACTTCTGATTCGGACCGGTGGTACGACGACGCGGCAGGACCGGTGGTGCGGCCCTATGCGATGACAAGGGGCCGTACCAGCAACGCCGCTGAGACGAAGATCGACCTGATCGCCCTGGTGATCACGGAGACCGAGGCCGGGGACGACGGAGGCGCGCAGGACGACCACACGCTGTCACCCGAGCACCTCGACATCGTCGAACGCTGTCAGGTCCAGGCCGTCTCCGTCGCGGAGCTGGCCGCCGACCTCGACCTGCCGGTCGGGGTGGTCCGCGTCCTGGTCGGGGACCTGCTGGAGGCGTCGCACGTACAACTCCACCAGCCGGTCCCACCGGCCGAGTTGGTGGACGAGAACATCCTGCGCGAGGTCATCAACGGGCTGCGCGCGCTGTAGTGGATCGTGATCCACTGCGGCGTGCCGGTCATGTTCGAACAGGACTAGGCTCTCCGCAGACGTACGACGAAGCGCAACCGACGTACAGATCGACGTACAACTGACAACGCCGGCAGGGAAGTAGACACAACATGGCTTTCGCGCGATCGGATCGCCGCCGCAAGCCGTCCGCCGACGAGCCGGTGGCGCTCAAGCTGCTGGTGGCGGGCGGCTTCGGCGTGGGCAAGACCACGCTGGTGGGCGCGGTCAGCGAGATCAGGCCGCTGCGCACCGAGGAGTCGCTCAGCGAGGCGGGCCGCCCGGTGGACGACATCGAGGGCGTGGAGGGCAAGCGCACCACCACCGTCGCCATGGACTTCGGGCGGATCACGCTCAGGGACAACCTGGTGCTGTATCTGTTCGGCACGCCAGGACAGGACCGGTTCTGGTTCCTGTGGGACGAGTTGGCGCAGGGCGCGCTCGGCGCGGTCGTGCTCGCCGACACCCGCCGCCTGGAGGACTGCTTCGCGGCCGTCGACTACTTCGAGCGGCGCGGCATCCCCTTCACGGTCGCCGTCAACTGCTTCGACGGCGCCGAACTGCACGCGCCGGACATCGTGCGCGACGCCCTCGACCTGGACGCCTCGGTGCCGGTGGTGATGTGCGACGCGCGCGAGCGGGACTCGGCGAAGAACGTCCTGATCACCGTGGTGGAACACGCGGCGCAGATGGCGACGGGGCGCAAGGAGCCCGCCGCCACCTGAGCCCGGCGGCTGCCTGGGGTCGGACGCTTCCGCAGCCCGGACGCCGCCTCCGACGCTTCCGCTGACTGGCCGCCGCCTGAGCCCGGTTCTTCCGCGAGACGGCCAACCGGCCGCCGTTCAGAGACGATCGTTATCCGGCGGAGCCGTCCTCGCCGTCCTCCTCCAGCCAGCCGAAGCTCCGCTCGACGGCCATCTTCCAACGCCGGTAACCGAGTTCACGTCGCGGCTCGGCCATGCGCGGCTTCCACTCGGTGTCGCGCTCCCACTGCGCCCTGAGCGTGTCGAGGCCGTCCCACACGCCGGTCGCCAGACCCGCCGCGTAGGCCGCGCCGAGGCTGGTGGTCTCGGCGACGACCGGCCGGACCACCGGCACGCCCAGCACGTCGGCCTGATGCTGCATCAGCAGGCTGTTGACGGTCATGCCGCCGTCCACGCGCAGTTCGGCGATGCGTACGCCGGAGTCCTCCTGCATCGCGTCGACCACCTCGCGGGTCTGCCAGCTCGTGGCCTCCAGCACGGCCCGCGCCAGGTGCGCCTTGGTGACGAAGCCGGTGAGCCCGGTGATCACACCGCGCGCGTCGGACCGCCAATAGGGCGCGAACAGCCCGGAGAAGGCCGGCACGACGTAGGCGCCGCCGTTGTCGGGCACGCTCGCGGCCAGCGGCTCGATCTCGTCCACGCTGCGGATGAGGCCGAGTTGGTCGCGCAGCCAGTGGACGAGTGCCCCGGTGACGGCGATCGAGCCCTCCAGGCAGTACGCGGGCCGGTCGCCGCCGAGCCGGTAGCCGACGGTGGTGAGCAGACCGCTCTTGGACGGCACCGGCCGTGCCCCGGTGCTCATCAGCAGGAAGCTGCCCGCGCCGTAGGTGTTCTTGGCCTCGCCGGTCTCGAAGCAGGTCTGTCCGAAGAGCGCGGCCTGCTGGTCGCCGAGCGCGGCGGCCACCGGCACGCCCGCGAGCCGTCCGACGGCGGTGCCGTAGACCTCGGCGGAGGACCGTATCTCCGGCAGGACGGCCTCGGGGATGTCCATGGCGGCCAGGATCGCCGGGTCCCAGTCCAGCGTGTCGAGGTCCATCAGCAGGGTGCGCGAGGCGTTGGTGACGTCGGTGACATGGACGCCGCCGTGGACGCCGCCGGTCAGATTCCACACCAACCAGGAGTCGACGGTGCCGAAGGCGATCTCGCCGTTCTCCGCGCGTCGCCGCAGCCCCGGCACATGGTCGAGCAGCCAGGCCACCTTGGGCCCGGAGAAGTACGGCGCCAGCGGCAGCCCGGTGGCGTCGCGGAACCTGTCCTGGCCGTAGGTGCCGCCGAGTTCGGCGCACAGCGCCGAGGTGCGGGTGTCCTGCCAGACCAGCGCGTTGTGCACCGGGCGTCCGGTCGAGCGGTCCCAGAGCACCGTCGTCTCGCGCTGGTTGGCGATCCCGAGGGCGCTGAGCTGGTCGGGGCGCAGCCCGGCCCTGGCGAGCGCGCCCGCCGCCACAGCCTGCGTCTTCGCCCAGATCTCGGTCGCGTCGTGCTCCACCCAGCCGGGCCGGGGGAGGATCTGCCGGTGGTCGCGCTGGTCGGCGGCGACGATCCGGCCGCCGTTGTCGAAGACGACGCACCGGGTGGATGTGGTGCCCTGGTCGATGGCGGCTACGTAGCGCACGGGTTGGTCGCTCATGTCGGTCTCCCTTGCCCGGTCCGCGCGGGACCGTGTCGGGAACGGGCGGCGGCGCGGACCGCCGGTGGCCGGTGCCCCTCCCGCCGACCGGCTCCGCGCCACCGGAAGTGTTCTCCAGGGGTTACGGAGCGTCAAGAAGCCTGACCGATCAGGTCACTTCACGACGGAGCCGGGACCGATCCCCACCGTTTGACCCGACACGCGTCGGTACGGTCCGGCCCGGTGCGCGTCCGCCTGGCCCGTGCGGCCCGGCGCGCGTCCGACCAACCCGGTCGGCCCGGTGCGCGTCCGCCCGGCCCGTACGATCCGCTACGCGCCCCCCGGTGCCCGGTCACTTCACCACGACCACCGCGGAGCCGTGCCCGAACAGCCCCTGGTTGGCGGTGATTCCGAGCCGCGCGCCCGCGACCTGCCGCCCTTCCGCCCGGCCGCGGATCTGGCGGACCAGCTCGCAGACCTGCGCGATGGCCTGGGCGGGTACGGCCTCGCCGAAGGACGCCAGGCCGCCGCTGGTGTTGACCGGGATGGCGCCGCCCAGCGCGGTCGCCCCCGACCGCAGCAGCTTGGCGCCCTCACCCGTCGCGCACAGGCCCAGATCCTCGTACCACTGGAGTTCCAGGGCGGTCGACAGGTCGTAGACCTCCGCCAGGTCGAGGTCTCCCGGCTCGATCCCGGCTTCCTCGTACGCCGCCGCCGCGATCGAGGCGCGCGGCTCCTGTTCGGGCGGGGGCACGGCGACGGCGGAGTCACTCGCGATGTCCGGCAAGTCCGGTACGGTGCGCGGGTATTGGGGCGTCACGGTGGAGACCGCGCGGATCCGTACCGGGGCGGAGGTGTGCCGCCGGGCGAAGTCCATGCTCGACAGCACGAGCGCGGCGCCGCCGTCCGAGGTGGCGCAGATGTCCAGCAGCCGCAGCGGATCGGCGACGACCGCGGAGGCCGCGACCTCTTCGGCGCTGACCGGCTCGCGGTAGCGGGCCAGTGGATTGGCCGCGCCCGCACGGGAGTTCTTGACCTTGACCTGCGCGAAGTCGTCGAGCGTGTCACCGTGCACGGCCATCCTGCGGCGCGCGTACAGGCCGAAGTAGCCGGGGTTGGTGGCGCCGAGGACCCGGAAGCGCAGCCAGTCGGGGTCGTCGGGCCGCTCGCCGCCCGCGGGGGCGAAGAAGCCCTTGGGCGCGGAGTCGGCGCCGACCACGAGCGCCACGTCGGTGAGGCCCGCCAGGATCTGCGCGCGGGCGGTCGCGATGGCCTGCGCCCCGGAGGCGCACGCGGCGTAGACGCTGGTGACGCGGGCGCCCTGCCAGCCGAGCGCCCGCGCGAAGGTCGCGCCCGCCACGTATCCGGGATAGCCGCCGCGTACGGTGTCGGCGCCCACCACCGACCGCACCTCGCGCCAGTCGAGGCCCGCGTCCGCGAGGGCCGCGCGGGCGGCGGCGACCCCGTACTCGGTGAACGGCCGCCCCCACTTGCCCCAGGGGTGCATGCCGGCGCCGAGCACCGCGATGTCGGCGGTCATCGGGCACCGCCCACGGGCCGCCAGTTCCAGGTGCCGCGCCCGTTGCCGGCGCCGCCCGTACTGTCGGCTGCCGTCTCCCCGAGCACCCCGGGCACCAGCTCGACCGGCATCCCGACCGCGAGATCGGCCGGGGTCACCCCGGGCGCCGCCTGTCCCAGCACGACCATCCGCTCGTCCGCCAGCTCGACGGCGACCAGGGTGTACGGCTGCCACGCGCGCCCGGGGTCCGAGGGATACGGCGGCGGCGTCCGGTAGCGGGCGTCGGTGTACGACCAGACGTGCCCGGTCCTGGAGAGCGGGAACTCGTCCAAGTCGGTACCCGCGCACGCGGGGTTGCGGCAGAAGGAGTCCTCACGGGGGAAGAACACGCTTCCGCAGTCGCGGCACCGGGTGCCGAGCAGCCGGAAGTCGGTTCCCGTCCCCTCGGTGAACCAGCCCTCGACCACCGGCGGTGTGCGCCTGTGCTGCTCCACGCGGCCTCCCCGGCTCATTATCTGACGGATCGTCAGAAGTGTGCCACGGGCGGCCCGTCGGCGGAACGGCGCCGGACCGCGCGACGTCGGCGGGCCGGACCGGCCGGTGTGAGGCGGTGTCAGGCGTCGTCGCCCGTGCCGCCCTGCTCCGCCAGCCACTTGTCCGCCGTCTCGGCCAGTTCGGCGTCCCGTCCGGCGAGCATGGTGGTGATCATCTTGACGTCGCCGCGCAGCGACCACGCCGGGTGCCCGAAGGTCGCCGGATTGTTCTTCTCGATCAGGAAGTGGGCGGGCCACGCCGTTCCGTACCCGATCAGCGGCAGCGCCGCCGCGTACCGCTTGCGGCCCCGCGCCAGGCCGTACCCGGTGACCGCGAGGCCGGTGAGCGTGCCCGCCAGGTGCACCCAGCGGGTGGCGGCCTTCGAGTGCATCGCCACGTAGTACGGCCAGAACTCCTCGAAAGTGCTGAACGTCTGCTTCGTCATTACCGCAGAGTAGCGCCGCCGCTGGACGGTGTCAGGGGTCGGTGCTATGGTCTTCTCGTAGTGAGAATGACTCACCCTGAGAACAACATGCGGGGTGGGTTCGGCGCGAGACGGGGGCGATCATGACGGACGCGGTGAACACGCCGGAGACGGCGGGGGAGTCGGCGGCGCGGCGGGAGCGGGACTTCCTCGACTCCTACGATCCGCGCGCCTTCGACCCGATCGCCGTGACCGTCGACATCGTCGCGCTGACCCTGCGCGCCGACCGGCTGCACGTACTGGCCGTCGAGCGGGGCGGACCGCCGTTCGCGGGGGAGCGGGCACTGCCGGGCGGATTCGTCCGCGCGGGACGCGAGTCCCTGGACGAGGCGGCGGCGCGGGAGTTGGCCGAGGAGACCGGCCTGGACGCCACGGCGCTCGGCCGGGTCCACCTCGAACAGCTCGGCTCCTACGGCGTCCCCGACCGCGACCCGCGCATGCACGTGGTCTCGATCGCGTACCTCGCCTTCGCGCCGGGACTGCCCGATGCCACGCCGGGGAGCGACGCCGCGGGCGCCGCCTGGATCCCCGTCGAAGCAATCCTCCCGAAAGGGCAACCGGACACGGCGCCGCCGCGTCCCTTCGAGCAGGGTCGGCGGACCGGAATCTACGGGGGTGGTACCGGCCGCCGGCCCGCTTCTCACGGGAGCGCTCCCCGGCTCGCCTTCGACCACGACCGCATCCTCGCGGACGGTCTGGAACGCGCCCGCGGAAAGATCGAGTACACCCCGCTGGCCACGGCTTTCCTCGGCGAGACCTTCACCATCAGCGAATTGCGCGCGGTCTACGAGACGGTGTGGGGCGCGCCGCTGCACGCGGGCAACTTCCACCGCAAAGTGCTCTCCGTGCCGGGCTTCGTGGAGTCCACCGGCGAGACCGACAGCCGCCCCGGCAGCAAGGGCGGTCCGCGCGCCCGTCTCTACCGGGCAGGCGATGCCCGGTTGCTGCACCCGGCGCTGCTCCGCCCCGACCGGGAGGACGACGTCCGATGACCGCCACCACGAATCCGCTCGGTGACCCGGCCGGTGACCGGACCAACGGCCCGACGCGTGGCGCGAGTCGCGGACCCCTCGGCGACACCGGCAACGACCCGGCGGGCGCCCCGATACGCACCTTCGAGGACGCCCTCGCCGCCCTCGACGCCGACTTCCCGGCCGACGCACACGACGCGGTCCGCCACTACCGGCGGCTCGCCCGGCTGCTGCACCCCGACGCCGCACCGCCCGGCCGGACCGCGGAGGCCGCCGCGGCCTTCGCCCGGCTGTCCGCCCGCCACCACCACACCGACGAAAGGGCCACCGCTCCCACCGTCACCACCGCGGACCGCCGCTACGTCCTCGGCCCGGTCCTGGCCACCGGCGACCTCGCCGTCCTGCGGACCGCCCACTACGACGAGAACGGCGACCGGCGCGAGGCCGTACTGAAGATCCCGCAACGGCCCCGCGACAACGACCTGTTGGAGCACGAGGCCGACGTGCTGCGCCGCCTCGACACCGTCGGCGAACGGCGGCACCGCGCGTACGCCCCGCAACTGATCGAGAGCTTCAGGCACCGCGACACCGACGGCGTCGAGCGGCACGTCAACGCGCTCGTACCGCTCACCGGCTTCCACACGCTCGCCGAGGTCGCCGCCGCCCACCCCGGCGGCCTCGACCCGCGCGACGCGGCCTGGATGTGGCGCCGCCTGCTGACCGCGCTCGGCTGGGCCCACCGCGCCCGGCTGGTGCACGGCGCCGTCTTCCCCGAACACGTCCTCATCCACCCCGAGTTGCACGGCCTGGTCCTGGTCGACTGGTGCTACGCGACCGCCTTCGACACCCATGTGCCGGTCCTCGTCGACCGGCACAGGGACGCCTATCCGCCCGAGGTCCCGGAGCGCCGACCGGCCTCCCCGGCCACCGACATCCACCTCGCCGCGCTCTGCGTGCGGCAGCTCATGGGCGACCGGGCACCGGCGCCGATGCGCGCCTTCCTGCGCGCGTGCGTACTGCCCTCGCAGAACGCCCGCCCGCAGGACGCCTGGCAGCTCCTCGGCGAGCTGGACGACCTGCTGGAACGGCTCTACGGGCCGCGCACCTTCCGCCCGTTCGCCATGCCGCACATCTGACAACTGCGACACCACCACCACGACACAAGGGGGAGAACCACCATGGGCAGCGGAAGCTGGTCCACCAATGTCTACGACGCCGCCGCGCGCTACCGCGCCGCGTCCGGCTCCGGCGCCTTCGCCTACAGCGACCACGTCACCGGCTCGTCCCCGCGCAGCAGTTGGGCGGCCCACCCGTCACTCGACCCCAAGAACATCACCCTGCGGGAGAGCCGCGACTCCGCGGAACACCCCACCTCGCTCGCCATCGCCGTGCTCTTCGACGTCACCGGCTCGATGCGCACCGTGCCGCAGGTGCTCCAGACCAAGCTCCCCGAGCTGTTCGGCCTGCTGCTGCGCAAGGGCTACACCGAGCACCCGCAGGTGATGTTCGGCGCGGTCGGCGACGCCACCTGCGACCGGGTGCCCCTCCAGATCGGGCAGTTCGAGTCCGACAACCGGATGGACGACGACCTCGGCAACATCCTCCTGGAGGGCGGGGGCGGCGGCCAGATGAGCGAGTCGTACGAACTCGCGCTCTACACCATGGCCCGGCACACCGCGCTGGACTGCCACGAGAAGCGCGGGCGGCGCGGCTACCTGTTCCTGATCGGCGACGAGATGCCGTACGGCAAGGTCAAGGCGCGCGAGGTGTGGGACGTCCTCGGCGAGCGCATCCCGCAGGACATCCCGATCACCGACATCGTCGCCGAACTCCAGCGCACCTACCACGTCCACTACATCCTCCCGGCGGGCTCCTCCTACGTCGGCAACACCGAAGTGCTCGGCATCTGGCGGAAGTTGCTCGGCCAGAACGTCATCGAGCTGGACGACCTCGACGCGGTCTGCGAGACCATCGCGCTGACCGTCGGCCTCGGCGAGGAGGCGATCGACCTCGCCGCGGGCCTTGCCGACCTGGCCGACGTCGGCTCGGCGGCGGGCGACAGCGTCAGCAGGGCGCTCGCCGGACTCGACCGCGGCAGGGACGGCGCGGCCCGCGGCAGCGCCCTCGCCGTCTCCGACGCGCCCCTCACCGACGGCGACGCGGGTCCCGCCACCACCACGAGGCTGTAGTGCACACCATCGTCGTCGACCTCGGATTCGGGGACGCGGGCAAGGGCGCCGCCGTGGACCGGCTCTGCCAGGACGGTACGGTCCAGGCGGTCGTCCGGTTCAACGGCGGTGCCCAGGCCGCGCACAACGTCGTCACCGCCGACGGCCGCCACCACACCTTCGCGCAGTTCGGCTCCGGCACGCTGCGCGGGGTCCGCACCCACCTGTCGCGGTTCATGACCGTCGACCCGCTCGCGCTGGCCGCCGAGGCCGACCACCTGCGCACGGTCGGCGTCCCCGACCCGTACGCCCTGCTGTCCGTCGACCGCGCGGCGCCGATCGCCACCCCGTACCACGCCGCCGCCAACCGGCTGCGGGAGCAGGCGCGCGGCGCCGACCGGCACGGCTCCTGCGGGATGGGCGTGGGCGAGGCCGCCGCGTACGCGCTCGCCCACCCCGGCGACGCGCCGACCGTCGGCGACTGCGCGTCACGCCCCCGGCTGCTGCGCCAACTGCGCCTGCTGCGCGACCGGTTGGCGGACGAGTTGGGCCCGCTTCCCGCGCCGCCGGTCGAGGACTGCGCGGAAGTCCTCGCCGCCTTCGCCCGTACGGTCACCCTGACCGACGGGGCCGCGCTGCACGACCTCCTGCGGCGGGGCCCGGTGGTCTTCGAGGGCGCCCAGGGCGTCCTGCTGGACGAATGGCACGGCTTCCACCCGTACACCACCTGGTCCACCACCACCTTCACCAACGCCGAGACGCTGCTGGCCGAGGCGGGTACACCGGGCGAGGCACGGCGGCTGGGCGTCGTGCGCACCTACACCACCCGGCACGGGCCGGGCCCGCTCGTCACCGAGGATCCGGAGCTGACACCGCTGCTGCCCGAGCCGCACAACGGCCACGGCCGCTGGCAAGGCGCCTTCCGCACCGGCCACTTCGACGCCGTCGCGCACGCGTACGCCGTGGAGGTCTGCGGGGGAGTGGACGCCCTCGCCGTCACCCACCTCGACGCGCCCGCCCGCGCCCGCGGCCTGCGCATCTGCCGCGCCTACGGCATCGACGGCACCCTCGTCGAACGCCTCCCGCCGGGTCCGCCCGGCGACCTGGCCCGCCAGGCCGCCCTCACCGCGCGCCTCCAGCGCGCCCGCCCGGCCCTGTGGGACACGCCCGGACGCGACCCGCGCCGCTGGTCGGACGCGATCGGCGCGGCCCTGGGCGCCCCCGTCCTGCTGGAGTCCTCGTCCCCGACCCGCCAGGTCCTGCGCAAGCCGCCCCGCGGCCCAGAAGCCGGCCCGACCCGCAAGGCCGCCTCTGAAGCGGCCCGGCACCCCACCCGCACGACCGCTGTCCGATAGGGTCCCGCCGTGGCCAAGGACTCTCACTGCTCGTCATGCGGCGCGCCCTTCGGCGCCGACCCCGGATGGCCGCGCACCTGCGGGAACTGCGGGGCCGTCAGCTACCGCAACCCGCTGCCCGTCGCCGTCGCCCTGCTCCCGGTACGGCACACCGACGGCACGGGCCTCGTCGTGATCCGCCGGACGATCGAGCCGCGCCTGGGCCGACTCGCCCTTCCCGGCGGCTTCATCGACTTCGGCGAGAGCTGGGAACAGGCCGTCGTCCGGGAGCTGTCGGAGGAGACCGGCATCCGCGCCTCGGCGGCGGACGTCACCCTCGCCGACGCGCTCACCGACGAGGACGGCGGATATCTGCTGCTGTTCGGCCTGCTGCCGGAGCGCGACGCGGCCGAACTGCCGCCGTCCGTACCGACCGATGAGACCGACGGGCACCAGATCCTGCCGCGCCCGGCCGAGTTGGGCTTCCCCCTGCACACCCTGGCCGCCCGCCGCTGGTTCGACGGCGCTTACGACACGCCGCCGCACACCCGGTAACCGACCGGCCCCTACGACGCCGTGCCGCGCACCCGCACCCGGTAGCCGACCGGCTCCCCGGCGTCCGCGCCGTCCCGCTCCACCACGACCTCGCCGTCCGCCCACCGAGAGGTGAACCGTTCCATCCACGCCGTGCCCCAGCCCTCCGGGTCGCCGCTGAAGACGACACCGCTCCCGGTACGGCCGAGTCGCGGTGCCCACACCTCCAGTTCGACCTCGCCGTCCGCCCCGGCCACCGGCACGATCGCACCCGCCCGCGCCAGTACCGGAATCCGGCCCAGCGGCGCGTCGAGCAGCACCTGACCGGGCCCGCGGTGCGCGGTACCGGTCGCGGTGTCGTACCACAGGCCGCGCGGCAGCCGTATCGCCCGCGTCTGCGAACCCGGTTCGAGCACCGGAGCCACCAACAGCGCATCGCCCAGGAGGAAAGCGTCACCGCACTCGCGCAACGCCCGGTCACCCGGCGCGTTCCACCACAGCGGGCGGACGTACGGGGCGCCGGTGCGGTGCGCGACGTGCGCCAGCGATTCCAGATACGGCAGCAGCCGCACCCGCTCGGTCAGCGCGGCCCGCGCGTGCTCCAGCACCTCGGGGCCGAACTCCCACGGCTCGCGCCGCCCCGCGTCGATCGCCGAATGGGTGCGGAAGAACGGCAGATACGCGGCGAGTTGGAACCAGCGCAGATACAGCTCCGGTGACGGTGAACCGGTGAAGCCGCCCACATCGGGGCCCGAGTACGGCACCCCGCACAGGCCGAGCCCGAGGACCAGCGACAGGGACGCGCGCAGCCCCGGCCAGCCGGTCGCCACATCGCCCGACCAGGTGCCGCCGTACCGCTGCATGCCCGCCCAGCCGGAACGCGAGAAGAGGAACGGCCGCTGCTCGGGGCGCAGTTCGCGCAGCCCTTCGTAGCCCGCGCGGGCCATCGTCAGGCCGTACACATTGTGCGCCTCGCGGTGGTCGCCGCCTCGGCCCTCCAAAGAGTGCCGCGCCGAGCGCGGCAGGGTGTTCTCGCCGAAGGACACGAAGGACACCGGCTCGTTCATGTCGTGCCAGACCCCGGAGAAGCCCTGATCGAGGCGCTCGGCGTACAACCGGCCCCACCACGCCCGCACCTGGGGGTCGGTGAAGTCGGGGAAGGCCGCATCGCCCGGCCAGACCACGCCGTTGACCTCCCGGCCCCGCGCGTCCCGCACGAACGCGCCTTCCTCGGTGCCGCTGTCGTAGACCGCCACACCGGGCTCCGCCTTCACCGCCGGGTCCACGATCGACACCATCCGGATCCCGGACTCGGCCAACTCCGCGGCCAGACCGGGCAGATCGGGAAACCGGCCCTTGTCGACGGTGAAGACCTGGTGGCCGTCGAAGTGGTCGATGTCCAGATGCAGCACCGACAGGGGCAGTTCGCGCTCGCGGTAGCCCGCCACGACCCGCCGCACCTCCCGCTCGCTGCCGAAGCCCCAGCGCGAGTGGTGGTGGCCCAGCGCCCAGCTCGGCGGCAGCGCGGGCCTGCCGGTCAGCGCCGTCCAGCCGTTGAGCACCCGTGACGGTGTACCGGTGATCACCCAGTAGCGCAGCGGCCCGCCGTCCATCCGCAGCTCGCAGCCGCCCGGCCGGTCGTGGCCCGAGCCCGCACCCTCCTCACCGTCCCGCAGCGTCACCCTGCCGTCCCACGTGTTGTCGTGGAAGACCAGGTGGCAGCCCGCGTCGGCGACCACGAGCTGCACCGGCATGGTGATGTACAGCGGGTCGTCGCCCGGCTCGAAGGAGCCGTCGGGGTCGGTGTTCCACAACCGGTAGCCGCCCGCGGGCAGCCGCGGTCCCACGGCCCGGCCGCCGAGCCCGTACACCCGCGCGTCGGCCGGGGTCTCCGAGCGCTGCACCCAGCGCGCGCCCACCCCCGGCTCACCGCCGGTCGGCTCCCACCAGCGCGGCGGCAGCTCCCTGCGCAGCAGCACGCCGCCGGGCGTGCGGATCTCCACCGCGCCGTGCCGCGACACCAGGACGGTGACGCGCTCGGACACCACCCGCCAGCCGTCCTTGTCCGGTTCGAGGATCGCCCGCAGATCCGCCTCGGGCCGCCCGTCGGCCAGCGCGTACGACGGGTCGGGATCCGCGCCGTCCCAGCCGCAGAAGACAGCGCCGCCGATCGCCACCCGTATCCGCAGCACCGAGCGCGCGAACCGCACCCGGCCGCCGCCGGGCAGCGGCTCCACCTCCTGCGCGGCACCCGGCACCCGGGCGCGCTCGGCGCCGCGCCGCGGCAGATCCCGCGCGTCCGTGCGCTGCCGCCGCCAGGCCGAGCGTGTGGCACGCCGGCCCTCGGCGGAACCCGCCGTCCGCACCGACCGCAGCAGGTCCCGAGCGTCCATGCCCCCACCCTTCCATCGAAACCGCCGGTCGCGCCGCTCGTTCAGCCACCGTTCACCTGGAGGGGGCGGTGCGCGACCCGCGCCGGTCGCCGACGCCGCCGACCCGGACCGCACCCCGCGCGCCCGTGCCCTCCCGGCGGCGGGGCCGGGCCCGCGCGGGCCCGGTGAGTGATCTTCCCAGGGATCTTGGCGGGAACCCCGGCGGGAGCCGGCAACAGGCCCCGCCACCCGGTCCACCCCCTCGGAACCCCTCGTCAGAGCCCCCGCCGACCCCCGCCGCGCGACCCGTGGGCCACCCCGCCCTGGCGCCGAAGACGATCACATGGCATCGTCCTGCCCAGGCCCGGGGCGGGACATTCCGCCCGCAGGGGACCAGCCGCAGATACGCGACGACGCGTACCGTCCGGGGAGCCGCCCATATGAGCACCACGCCCGAGCCCGCCGACAGCCCGGAGCCCCTGTGGACGCCGGGACCCGAGCGGATCGCCCGCGCGCAGGTGACCCGGTTCCAGGACTGGACGGCCGAGCGGTACGGCGCCCCGGCAACCGTGGCCGGCGACCCCGCCGCGAGCTACCACGCGCTGCACGCCTGGTCGGTCCGCGACCCCGACGCCTTCTGGCGCGCGATCACCGAGTGGTACGACGTCCGCTTCAGCACCCCGTACGAGACGGTGCTCGCCGACGCCTCGATGCCCGGCGCCCGCTGGTTCCCCGGCGGGACCCTCAACTACGCGGAGCACGCGCTGCGCCCGGCCCTCGACCCGGCCCGCGCGGACACCCCCGCCCTGCTGCACCTGGACGAGAGCCACGAGACCGGCACGGTGAGCTGGGCCGAACTCAGCCGCCAGGTCGCCTCGCTCGCCGCGGCCCTGCGCCGCCTCGGCGTCACCCCCGGCGACCGCGTCAGCGGCTACCTGCCCAACATCCCGCAGGCCGTCGTCGCGCTGCTCGCCACCGCGGCCGTCGGCGGCGTATGGACCTCCTGCGCCCCGGACTTCGGCGCCCGCAGCGTCCTCGACCGCTTCCAACAGGTCGAGCCCGTCGTGCTGTTCACCGTGGACGGCTACCGCTACGGCGGCAAGCGGCACGAACGGACCGACGTCGTCACCGAACTGCGCGCAGGGCTGCCCTCGTTGCGCGCCACCGTGCACATCCCGCTGCTCGGCACGCCCGCCCCCGAAGGCGCCCTGGACTGGGCGGACCTGACCGCCGACGACACCGCGCCCGCGTACGAGGCCGTGCCCTTCGACCACCCGCTGTGGGTGCTCTACTCCTCCGGCACCACGGGACTGCCCAAGGCCATCGTGCAGTCCCAGGGCGGCATCCTGCTCGAACACCTCAAGCAGACCGGCCTCCACCTTGACCTCGGCCCGGACGACCGCTTCTTCTGGTACACCTCCACCGGCTGGATGATGTGGAATTTCCTGGTCTCCGGGCTCCTGGCCGGTTCCACCGTCGTGCTCTACGACGGCAGCCCCGGCTACCCCGACGTCGCCGCCCAGTGGCGGGTGGCGGAACAGACCGGCACCACCGTCTTCGGCACCTCCGCCGCGTATGTGATCGCCTGCCGCAAGGCGGACATCCACCCCGGCCGTGACGTCGACCTGTCGGCCGTCAAGTGCGTGGCCACCACCGGCTCGCCGCTGCCGCCCGACGGCTTCCGCTGGCTGCACGACGAGGTCAAGGAAGACCTGTGGATCGCGTCGGTCAGCGGCGGCACCGATGTGTGCAGTTGCTTCGCGGGCGGTGTCCCCACCCTCCCCGTGCACATCGGTGAGCTCCAAGCGCCGTGCCTGGGGACCGACTTGCAGGCGTGGGACGCGCAGGGCCGCCCGGTCGTCGACGAGGTCGGCGAGCTGGTCGTCACCAACCCCATGCCGTCCATGCCCATCAGGTTCTGGAACGACCCGGACGGCGCCCGCTACCGCGAGAGCTACTTCGAGATGTTCCCCGGCGTGTGGCGGCACGGCGACTGGATCACCCTCACCTCGCGCGGCACCGTCGTCATCCACGGCCGCTCCGACTCCACCCTCAACCGCCAGGGCGTCCGCATGGGTTCCTCCGACATCTACGAGGTCGTCGAACGCCTGCCGGAGATCCGCGAGTCGTTGGTCATCGGGATCGAACAGCCCGACGGCGGCTACTGGATGCCGCTGTTCGTGCAGCTCGCCGACGGCGCGGAACTGAACGACGCGCTGCGCGACCGGATCCGCACCGCGATCCGCGCCCAGCTCTCGCCGCGCCACGTACCCGACGAGGTCATCGCCGTCCCCGGCGTCCCCCACACCCTCACCGGCAAGCGCATCGAGGTCCCCGTCAAACGGCTCCTCCAGGGCACCGCGCTCGACAAGGCCGTCAACCCGGGCTCGGTGGACGACCTCGGGGTGCTGCGCTTCTACGAGCGGCTCGCCGCCGAACGCGCGAAGGGCCGCTCGTAGAAGGTCACTTCAGGTGCCGACGGTCACGTCCGCGTCGCCGTCATCCGGTGTACGCCGCGAAGATCTTCGAGAACTCGTACGGCGTCTGCGAGATGTTGGTGCACTTGTAGGTGGCGCCGGTGCACGCGTTTGCGTCCCGGCCCTCCTCCCAGAACGAGAGCATGCCCAGGTGCTTGCTCTGCGCGAAGGCGACGAGCTGACGGGCGTCGGCCTGGTCGTAGACGTGTCCGTCGTCGTTCTGGCCGAGCATCGGCGTCACGCCGACCATCGCCCAGAGCTGCGCGTCGGACTTGGTCGGATAGAGGGACTTGAGCTGTCCGAACAGGCTGTTGGCGGCCTGGACCGCCGCGTCGCCGTAGTCGACGCTCTGGTAGTAGTCCATGGCCATCACATTGACCATGTCCAGGTTGACGCCCGCGTTCTTCGCGGAGGTGACCACGTTCAGCCCGTTCGTGTCGAGACCGTTGGGCAGCACGGGCAGGGTCAGCGAGATCCGCAGACTCGGGTGGGACTGCTGGAGCAGCGCCAACGCCTGTGAGCGCAGGGCGATCGACGCGGGTTCCGCGACCGCCGAGCCCTCGATGTCGAAGTCGACGTAGGACAGGTTGTACGCGTCGACCACGGCGCCGTACTCGGTGGCCAGCGCACTGGCCGAACCGCACGCCTGGGCCAGTTCGATGCCGCTCGCGCCGCCGAAGGAGACCTTCACGTCCCCGCCGGCCGCCCTGATGGCGTCGATCTGGTCCTTCGCCCACGCCTGGCGCGGGTCATAGGCGTTGAACCACGACGCCTTGCAGCCCGCCGAGGTGACGAAGGCGAGCGTGAAGCTCTTCACGCCGCTCGCCTGGGACATCGCCGTGAGACTCGGCGTCGGCCAGGCGCCCATGTCCACGTACGGCGCGGTACGGATCACGCCGGGGCTCGGATTCCCGCCGCCACCGGTCGCGCTCGTGGTGCCGCTGACGGCCGCGCTGTACGCCGAGTAGTTGCCCGCCGCGTCCTTGGCGCGGACCTGGAAGGAGTACGCGGTGGACGCCGCGAGACCCGTCGCGGTGTACGAGGTGCCGGTCACGGCGACCGGCGTGCCGCCGTTGCGTGAGACCTCGTAACCGGCCACGGAACCGGAGTTGTCGGTCGAGGCGTTCCACTTCACCGTCAGCGAGGAGCTGGTCGGCGAGCCCACGGTGACGCCGCCGGGCACGGTCGGAGGCGTGGTGTCGGAACCGCCGCCACCGCCGCCCGCGTCGCAAGAAGCCCCGTTGAGCTTGCAGTTGGCGGGGGTGGCGGTTCCCGAACCCACCCAGCCGAAGACGGCCGAGGCGCCCGGCGCGAGCGTCCCGTTGTAGTCGCGGTTGGTGAACGTGTAGTGCGTGCCGCCGGACGTGGCGGACTGGGTCAGCAGCGCGTCCCAGTAGCTGCCGACGCTGCTGCCGGAGGCCAGGTCGAACTCGACCTTCCAGGAACTGATCGCGGAACCGCTGCCGTTGGTGATCGTGTACTGCGCCTGGTAGCCGCTGCCCCAGTCCGAGGTCTTGGCGAAGGCCGCGCCGACGCCGCCGGCCGCCGAGGCGGGAGGAACGAGGAACAGGACGAGCGTGCCGAAGAGCGCGAGGAGGAGTGTGAGGGATCTTCGCATGCCGGACTCCCATTTGGTCTGTACCAATGCCGCCCAGGATCTGGATACTTGACCGGCGCCGCCCCCGTCAATAGCGCCGCTGGCACCTCACTGACCACCCCCGTCACGGTGCGGTGCCTCAACCCCCGTACGTGCTCGCGGAGTCGGCGAGCACGCGACCGAAGTCGGCGGCCAGCACGGCCGCTTCCGGCACCCGCAGGTCCGCGACGGTGATCCGTACGCCCGGACCCGCACCGATCCGGAACCGCGACCCGCCCGCCACCCACCAGCCCTGCGACCGCAGGCCGTTGACGACCGCGGCCTCGTCGCGCACCGGCACCCACACATTCAGACCGCTCACCGCGGCCCCGGTGATCCCGTGCTCCGCGAGCGCCGCGATCAGCGCCTCGCGGCGCTCGGTGTACGCCGTCCCCGCCGCGGCGACCAGTTCCGCCGTCGCCGGATCGGTCATCAGCCGGACCACCGTCTCCTGGAGCACATGGCTGACCCAGCCCGACGTCAGCAGCATCCGGCCGTCGTGGCGGGCGAGCGTGACCGGGTCGCAGGCCATCGCCGTCCACCGCAGATCGGTGCCCAGATGCTTGGAGACCGTACGGATCTGCGCCCATCGCCCCGGACCCCGCGCCCCCGCCGTGGTGAGCGAGTGCAGCGGACCGCCCGCCGTGTCCGCGCTGTGGTCGTCCTCGACGACCAGCACCTCGGGCGACCCCGCCAGCACCGCGAGCAACTCCTCCCGGCGCGCCTCCGACACCCGCGACCCGTACGGATTCTGCGCGCGCGGACACAGCACCACCGCCCGCGCGCCGGCCCGCAGCGCCGACCGCAGCGCTTCCGGCCGCATCCCCTCGTCATCCACCGCCACCGCGAGCGTCCGCAGCCCCAACGCCGGTACGAGATCGAGCAGATGGTGGAAGCCGGGGTCCTCGACGGCCACCGCGTCGCCGGGCCGCAGCTCCACCGACAGCAGCCGCGCGACGCAGTCCAGCGCGCCGTGCGCGAAGGTCACCTGCCCGTCGGGCACCCCGTCCCGGCGGAACCACGCCCGCGCCAGCTCCTCCAACTGCGGCAGCCGGGGCGAGGCGCGGTGCGAACGCGCGCCGGGCGACAGCCGTCCCGGCGGCACCAGATCCGGCAGGAAGGCCGGGTCCGGATGGCCGCCCGCCAGATCCCGCAGCCCCTCTGGCACCCGGGGCGGACGGCGCGAGGCCACCGAGGGCGCCGACGCGACCACCGTCCCGCCGCGCCCGCGCGTCACCACGATCCCGCGCCGCCGCAGCTCCTTGTACGCCGCCGCCACCGTCCCCGGACTCACGCCGAGCCCATCCGCCAGCGTCCGCACCGGCGGCAGCGCGTCCCCCGGCCGCAACCGCCCTTCGGTCACCGCCCGTTCGGCCGACGCGGCAATCTCCCTGGCCGTCGCACCGCTGATCGCATATTGTGTTGCCACATACATGAGTATGTACCAATACAAAGCCGTACGGCAAGCGAGTACGTGGCGGACGAGCGGCGAACGGACCCGGTGACGAGGGGGAGCGGACACGATGCGGATACCGCCGATACCAGGAGGCCCGGACGGGCGGCGGATGCTCTGGATCAACCTCATCGACAAGACAGGCTCAGGACTCTGGGTCGCCGTCACCGCCCTCTACTTCGTCCTCATCGGCGGACTCAGCACCGGCCAGGCCGGACTGCTGCTCGGCCTCGGCGGCGCCGCCGGCATCGCGGGCGCGCCCGTCGCGGGCCGCCTGGCCGACCGCGTGCCGCTCACCCGCGTGCTGTTCGCCGTCCAACTCCTGCGCGGCGCCTCCAGCCTGCTGCTCCTGCTCGCCCACGGCTTCTGGCAACTGCTGCCCCTGGTCGCCCTCGGCAGCTTCGGCGAACGCTCCGCCTCCGTCCTCACCAAACTCTTCGCCGCCCGCGTCGCGGGACCCGACCGCGCCCGCTACCAGGCCGTACAGCGCACCGTCGTCAACGTCGGCTACACCGTCGGCGGCCTCGGGGCCTCCGCCGCCCTGGCCATCGGCACCAGCGCGGTCTACCGCGGCCTGCTCCTCGGCGACGCCCTGTCCTTCGTCCTCGTCGCCGCCCTGGTCGCCCGCTGCGCCGAACCCCCCTCGGCCAGCAGAACCGTCGCCGCCCACACCGCCCCGACCGCCACCACGGCCACAACCTCCCTCCCGCACCGCGAAGTCGGCGCCCCCTCGAACCCCTGGCGGGACCGCGGATACCTCCTCTACGCGGCCCTCGACTCGGCGATGTTCCTGTACGGCTGCGCGCTCAGCGTCGGCATGCCGCTGTGGATCATCACCCGCACCGACGCCCCGCACGGCCTCGCAGCCGCCATCTTCGTCGTCAACACCGTCATCGTGGTCGCCTTCCAGGTCCGGCTCTCCCGGCACGGCAGGACCCCACGCGTCGCCGCCGACTCCCTGCGCCGGGTCGCCGTATGGTTCCTGCTCTCCGGAGCCGCCACGGCCGTCGCCGTCGTCCACACGCGATGGGCCGCGACCGCCGCGATCCTCGCCGCCGCCATCGCCTTCACCGTCGTCGAGATGATCCAGTCCGCCATCTCCTGGGAACTGTCCGTCGCCCTCGCACCCGACGACGCACAGGGCAGCTACGTCGGCGTGCACGGCCTCGCCCAGTCCACCTCACGCTGCGTCGGCCCGCTGCTCATGACCTCCGTCGTCATCGCCACAGGACCGACCGGCTGGATCGCGCTCGGCGCCGTACTCGCCGCCGCCGCGCTCCTGCAACGCCGCCTGGTCCTGCGCCGCCTCGACCGACCGCACCCGACCGCCGCAGAACCGCCGTTGTCAGTGCCCCCGGTTACGGTGAGTGAGCACTAGGGGTCATCGGGACCCCGGTGCCACACCGAGGGGGAAGCATGTCCAGCACCAAGAACCGCACCACCCACCGCAAGAACCGCCACGCCCGCGCCGACCAGGCACAACGCCCGCCCCGGCACCGCGCGGCCCACCGCAGGGCGCTGCGCCGCGAAGCCCCCACCGTCGTCGCCCTGCTCCTGGACGACGAGGACTTCGCGGCCCTGACCGACCACCGCAGCTTCGCCTTCGACAACTACGCACAGTATCTGCACGCCGTCGACGCCTTCCTCCGCCACCTGCACGCCCAGGGCCACCACATCGCCGTCACACTCTTCGACCCCGACGCCTACGCCGCCTACTGCACCACCACCCGCCAGCCCCCGGACAGCGCCACCACCCGCACCCACTACACCGCGGAGGCGACCGCCGCGGGCCCCTCCATCGCCTACACCCGCCAGTCCCTCACCCTGCTGCGCGCCCAACTCGCCCACGAAGCCGACCGCCGCGCCACCTGGGAGAGCGCCACCGACGCCCTCACCCGGGCAGGCACCTGCCCCGACTGCGGACAGGACCTCGCCCACTGCGCCTTCGACCGCGCCTCCGACACCCTGCTGCGCCTCATCGAGACCGTCGGCCCCGGCACCCACCACGTCGTGTGCAGCCTCCCCGCCGACGACGGCCCACTGCTCGCCGCCGTCCACGTACACGCCGACACCGACGACACGATCGAACTCGCGGAGAACGACGCCCTCGTGCTCTGCACCGTCATGGCCGCCAGCACCGCCACCGGCCGGACCGGAGGCGTCGTCCTGCGCACCACCCACGACGACGAACGGCCCGACACCGTACGCGGCTGGTCCCTGCGCGACGGCCACCTCCACCCGCTCACCGAAGCGGAGGTCTTCAACGCCTACTGCACCGACGCCGCCACCGGCGACCCCGTACCGCCCGAGCACGGCGTCGTCTACCGCGCGGGACTCCCCCTGCCGCCACCGCCCGTCGACCACATCGGCCCGACGGGTCCCTTCGGACCCCTCACATGAGGGAGAGGCCGCAGTACGGGACCGGCTAGCGCGGAACACCGGGCCGATGACAAAACGGCGGAGGGCGCCCCACCCCGCACGGGTGGAACGCCCTCCGCCAACCGGCCCGACCGCCGTCGTAGCCGTCGTCGGCTCACTCGCCGGACAGCACGCCCTGCGCCGCCCGCCGCGCATCATCGGCGCTGTCGGTCGCCCGAGCCGCGGCAGCCGCACGCTCGCACTGCGCCAGCGTGTACTTCGCCAACGTCGCCCGCACATAAGGAATCGACGCCGCACCCATCGAAAGGCTGGTGACACCCAGACCCGTCAGCACACACGCGAGCAGCGGATCCGCCGCCGCCTCACCGCACACACCACAGCTCTTGCCCTCGGCCCGAGCCGCGTCCGCGGACGCCGCCACCAGGTCGAGCAGCGCGGGCTGCCACGGGTCCTGAAGCCGCGACACCGCACCGACCTGCCGGTCCGCCGCGAAGGTGTACTGCGCCAGGTCATTGGTGCCGAGCGACAGGAACTCGACCTCCTGGAGAATCGACCGCGCCCGCAGCGCCGCCGACGGAATCTCCACCATCGCACCGAACTTCGCCCGCAGCCCCGCCGCACGGCACGCGTCCGCGAACGCCTTCGCGTCCTGACGGTCCGCCACCATCGGCGCCATGACCTCCAGATACACCGGAAGCCCCTCCGACGCCTTCGCCAGCGCGGTGAGCTGCGTCCGCAGCACCTCCGGGTGGTCGAGCAGCGACCGCAGCCCCCGCACACCCAGCGCCGGGTTGGGCTCGTCCGCGGGCGTCAGGAACTCCAGCGGCTTGTCGGCGCCCGCGTCGAGCACGCGCACCACCACCCGGCCCTCGGGGAACGCCTCGAGCACCTGGCGGTACGCCTGAACCTGCTTGTCCTCCGTCGGAGCCTTCGAGGAGTCGTCCAGGAACAGGAACTCCGTACGGAACAGACCCACGCCCTCCGCCCCCGCCGCCACCGCCGCGGGCACATCGGCCGGGCCGCCGACATTCGCCAGCAACGGCACCTTGTGCCCGTCCGACGTCGCACCAGGACCCGACGACGCCGACAGCGCCGCCTTCCGGGCCGCCGCCGCCTCGGACAGCGCGGTCCGCTTCTCCTCGTCCGGCTCGACGAACACCTCACCGGTGCTGCCGTCGACCGCGATCAGCGTTCCCTCGGCCAGCTCACCCGCACCCGGCAGCGCCACCACGGCCGGCACCCCGAGCGCCCGCGCCAGAATCGCGCTGTGACTGGTCGGCCCGCCCTCCTCGGTGACGAAACCGAGCACCAACGCAGGGTCGAGCAGCGCCGTGTCCGCAGGCGCCAGATCACGCGCGATCAGCACATACGGCTCGTCGCTGTCCGGCACACCCGGCATCGGCACACCCAGCAGCCGCGCCACGATCCGGTTCCGCACGTCGTCCAGATCCGCGACCCGACCGGCCAGATACTCACCAGCGCCCGCCAACAGCGCCCGGTAGGAGGCGAAAGCGTCGTACACCGCGCGCTCGGCCGTACTCCCCACCGCGATCCGGCGCTCGGCGTCGGCCAGCAGCTCCGGGTCCTGCGCCATCAGCGCCTGCGCCTCGAGCACCGCCTGCGCCTCGCCGCCCGCGAGATGACCGCGCGCGGTCAGATCGGCGGCCACCGCCTCGACGGCCTGCCGCGCCCGACCCTGCTCGCGCGGAGCGTCGTCCGCCGGGATCTGCTTGGCGGGCGGCTCCAGAACAGCGGTGCCCATGTGCCGTACCTCGCCGATCGCCACACCGTGGCTGACACCGACGCCTCGCAGCGTTGTCTCCATCTCACCCGTCTCCGGTCGATGCGGCGGGTCGATGACGCCGCCGCTTAGGTTGCGTGCCCCCGCTGGCCTGACTCCTGGCGGAGCGCGGGACTACTTCCAGGTGAAGAGAGTGCCGCCCGCTTCGATCTCGCCGCTCTCCGCGACCTCGCCGAGCGCTTCCACCGTGGCCTCGAGCGCGACCACGGGGCACACCGGCGACTTCCCGGCCTCCTCGACGGCCGCCGGATTCCACCGGACGACCTCCTGGCCGCGGCTGACGGTGTCGCCCTTGGACACCAGCAACTCGAATCCCTCGCCATTGAGCTGAACGGTGTCGATGCCGAGGTGCGTCAGCACTCCGTGCCCTTCGTCGTCCACGACGACGAACGCGTGCGGGTGCAGAGAAACAACGACTCCGTCCACCGGGGACACCGCCACCGTCGACTCGCGCACGGGGTCGATGGCCGTACCCGGTCCCACCATGGCGCCGGAGAACACGGGGTCGGGCACTGCCGCGAGCCCGATGGCCCGTCCGGCCAGCGGAGAAGAAACGGTCGTCATGGGAAGCCTCCTATATGCGGAGCTCAAGACGCCGTCACTGCCTGTCACCGGACGGCGAGGCCGCGAGAGCAGCCTAAGTCATGTCAAGTATGGATTCCGCCCGAGCGGAAGCGACCACATGATGACCCTTCCCGATCGGAAGTCTGTCATCCGGCCACCCTCAGCCACCGTGACTGTCACCGCGACCGCAACGGCCGCGGTCGATTTGCTCCGAGCGGGGGAGTCCAGTACGTTGGCACAACCGCCTCGACGAGACCCGCGGAAACGTGTGTGCTCGGAACGGGGTTGGTAATTCCGACCGAATAGCTTCTGCTAAAGTCGGAGACACGACGAAGGGAAAGCCCGGAGGGCCGGTGAAACGGTCTGAAGGAAGCTTCCGTTCCTTGAGAACTCAACAGCGTGCCAAAAGTC
>NZ_JBIUXT010000016.1:0-182439 GCF_044744145.1 Streptomyces sp. NPDC087422
TTATGGGCGCCCGGGGGGGGGGGGGCGGGGGGGGCCGGCGCCCCCCGGGTGGGGGGGGGGGGGGGGGCCCGGGGGGGGCCCCCGCCCCCCCCCCGGGGGGGCCGGGGGCCGCCCCCTTTCCCCGCCCCCGCCCTACGCCGCCTCCCCCAGAGGCGGCACACCGCCTTCCCCGCGACGCGCCCCCGGACGGCTCCCTTGCCCTGGGCGTCACGCCGATCTTTTTCGGGGCGCGGCCCCGGGGCGGTTTCCTTGCGCTGGGCGTCAGGCCGTTCTTTTTCGGGGCGCGGCCCCGGGACGCTTCTTCTGCCGAGGCGGCACGCCGTGTAGTTAGGGGCGCGGGGAACTGCGCGCTCAGCCCGCGCGGTGGCGCGGGTGAAAACCGGCCCCAGCGGGGCAGTCGCTGTTGTTCTCGGACTGAAAGCCCGGTGGGGGCTGGTCGCGCAGTTCCCCGCGCCCCTAAAAACAGGCCCTGCGTCGGCCCGGCGCGCGTAGCTGCGGCCCTGAAAAACAGGCCCTGCGTCGGCGCGGCGCGCGTAGCTGCGGCCCTGGGGGCGTGAGCTGAGGGATCGGCTTACCCACGAGGGTCGAAGCGGCGGCCGGCGCGGGTGGAGGCGGCTGCGTAGAGGCCGGGAGGAAGGTGCCGGGCAAGGGACACGGCGAGTTTGTAGCGGGCGGAGGGCACGCTGAGAGTGCGCCGACGGGCGAGATCACGCAGAGCCGCCGTGACCACGGCATCGGCGTCGAGCCAGGCGAAGGAGGGCAGCCGGGAGGCGTCCATCCCGGCCCGGGCGTGGAATTCGGTGCGGACGAAGCCGGGGCACAGGGCGAGGAGCCGCACGCCGGACCCGGCCGTCTCGGCGGCCACGCCCTCGGTGAAGTGGACGATCCACGCCTTGCTGGCCCCGTACGTGCCGCGAGGCATGTAGGCCGCGACGGACGAGACGTTGATCACGTACCCGCGCCCCCGCGGGCGCATGGTCTCGACGGCCGCGCCGGTGAGGCGCAGCACGGCCTCGCAGTGCAGCTTGAGCATGCGCAGCTCGTCGGACATGGGGGCGTCGAGGAAGGTGCCGTGGTTGCCGAAACCGGCGTTGTTGACGAGGACGTCGACGGGCCGTTCCCGGTCGCGCAGCCGCGCTTCCACGGCGGCGATCCCGTCGTCGGTGGTGAGGTCGGCGGGGAGCACCTCGACGTCGGCCCCGTACCGCTCGCGCAGCCCGGCCGCGGTGTCGGCGAGCCGCTGTTCGTCGCGGGCGACGAGGACGAGGGCGTGTCCGTCGGCGGCGAGCCGTCGTACGAAGGCCGCTCCGATGCCGGAGGTCGCCCCGGTGACCAGTGAAGTCGTCATCCCGGCAGCGTACGGGCCGCCGCCGGACCCTTCGTCAACGCGCCGGACTCAAGCGGCTGTTGACCGCCTCCAGATACGTACGGTTCATGGTGTCGGCCGCGGCCATGACCCGCGGCAGCAGCTCGGACTCCAGGGTCATCGCCCGGAAGAGGAAGGCGACGGTGACCTCGTGGTCCGGCCGGTGCACGACCTCGACCGGGTCCCCCGCGCGGACCTCGCCCGGTGTGATCACCCGCAGGAACGGGCCAGGCAGCCCCTCCCGGGTGAACCGCTTGACCCATCCGCGTTCGTCCAGCCACCCGGCGAAGGTGCGGCACGGGATGCGGGGCGAGGTCACTTCGAGGACGAGCCCCGCGGCGCCGATCCGCCAGCGCTCGCCGATCAGCGCGGCGTTGACGTCGATGCCGGTGGTGGTCAGATTCTCGCCGAAGCGGCCGTCGGGCAGCTCGCGCCCCAGCCGCCGCTCCCAGCGGTCGAGATCCTCGCGGGCGTACGCGTACACCGCCTGTTCGTCGCCGCCGTGGAAGCGCAGGTCGCAGACGGTGTCCCCGGCGAGGCCGCCGCCCGCGACGCCGCGCGGTCCGGGCGCCGTGACGGCGACGGGTCCGGTCACCGGGAGCTTCCCGATGCCGGTGAGGCCGCCTTCGCCGTCGGTGTAGGGCACGACGAGGGGGCGGGCGACGTTCACGGAGCGCACTCGGGACATGGGAGGCAGCCTATTTCGCGTCGCGGGCGAGGCGGCGGCGGATCGCGTCGCGGTCCTCGCGGGGGAGGGCGTCGAGGCCGGTCAGCAGCGGCAGCAGCTCGGGCTCGGTGGTGAAGGCCCGGAAGGACAGCGCGACGGTGACCTCGTGGTCCGGCCGGTGCACGACCTCGACCGGGTCCCCGGCGCGGATCTCGCCCGGCTCGATCACCCGCAGATACGGGCCCGGCAGCGCCGCGTCGGTGAAGCGCCGCAGCCACCGGTTCTCGCCGAGCCAGCCCGCGAAGGTCGCGCACGGGATGCGCGGGCAGGACACCTCCAGGAGGGGTCCGCGCGCGCCGATCCGCCAGCGCTCGCCGATCAGCGAGGCGTTGACGTCGATGCCGGAGGTGGTCAGATTCTCGCCGAAGAAGCCGTTGGCGAAGGTACGGCCCAGCTCGCGGCCCCAGTGGTCGAGGTCTTCGCGGGCGTACGCGTAGACGGCCTGGTCGGCGCCGCCGTGGTGCTTGACGTCGTGCGCGCGGTCACCGGCCAGACCGACCGCGCCGTCCCCCTTCGGACCCGGCGCGGTGACCCGTACCGGGCCGGTGACCGGCCGTTTGTCGATGCCGGTCGCCGGCAGCCGCTTCCACGGGTTGGGGCGCGGGTGGCCGATGTTGACGCTCAGCAGCAGTCCCATGCGGGGCGCGCCTCCGCTCTCAGGGCTGGTAGAGGTACGGGGTGGTGACGCTCAGGGCGCTGAAGCCGAGGCGCTGGAGGATGGGGCGGCTGGCGTCCATCGCGTCGACCTGGAGGTAGCGGTAGCCGCGGGCGGCGGCGATACGGGCCCGGTGGGCGATCAGCGCGCGGTAGACGCCGCGCCCCCGCCACTCGGCGACGGTCCCGCCGCCCCACAGGCTCGCGAAGTCCTTGCCCGGCGGCATCTCCATGCGGGCCCCGCAGACCGGCCGGTCGCCCGCCATCGCCAGCACCAGCGCGATCTCGTCCGGCGCCTGCGCGAGCGCGTCCAGCAGCCGCTCGCGCAACCGCTCCGCGCCCGTACCGAACGCCTCCTCGTGCACGGCGGCCAGCAGGTCCACCCCGGCGGCGTCGGTCACCTCCACCAGCCGTACGCCGTCCGGCGGGACGGGCTCGCCGGGCAGCGCCGCGACCTCCGCGACCATCAGCGTCTCCGGCTCCTCCGGCACGAACCCCGCCGCGCGCAGCCGCTCGCCCAGATCGGCCGGCCGGTCGTGCGAGTAGAGCTTCCACTCGAACTCCCGGCCCGCCCCCTCGGGCGACTTCAGCCACGCGAGCTGCGCCTGGACCGCGGGGCCCGCGCTGCCCTCGTCCAGCTCCGACCAGAGCACCCCGCTCCAGTCGTGCACCGCGGCCCCCACCTGCCGCACCACCCCGCCGCCCCGCTCCACCCGCGTCCCCGCCCCCTCCGGCGGAGCGTCCCGCCGCATCTGAGCATCGAACAACCCGAGTACATAAGCGCGATCCATCCCCCCATCCCAACACGCCCACCCCCCCACCCCCAACCGATTTCCCCCCGCGACGCGCCCCGTTTCCCCCCGCGACGCGCCCCGCCGGGAGAGGCGTCAGGCGAGGGATTCGAGGGTGTGGTCGATGTCGGAAGGGGTGTTGTAGAGGTGGAAGGCGAAGCGGAGGGAGGTGGTGGGGGTGGAGAAGCGGACGGCGGCGGCGGTGAGGCGGGCGGGGGCGGTCGGGGGGAGGGCGACGGTGACGGTGGCGGAGGGGCCGGGGACGGGGGTGTGGCCGAGGGCGGTGAGGCCGTCGCGGAAGCGGGCGGCGAGGGCGGTGTCGTGGGCGTGGATCGCGGGGACGCCGATCTCCTCGATCAGGGAGAGGGAGGCGGCGGCGCCGACGAGGGGGAGGTAGGCGGGGCGGGCGTCGAAGCGGCGGGCGCCGGGGGCCAGCCGGGTGACGGGGCCGTAGCACCACTCCCAGGGGTCGTCGGCGGCGTACCAGCCCGCGAAGCCGGGGGAGAGGGTCGGCTCGGCGCCCGCGCGCACGGTCAGGAAGCAGGCGCCGTGCGGGCTGAGCAGCCACTTGTAGGCGTGGCAGACCACGTAGTCGTAGTCGTCGGCGCACAGCGGGAGCCAGCCGACGGACTGGGTGCCGTCCAGGAGCGTACGGGCGCCGTGGGCCGCGGCGGCGGCGCGGATCGCGGGCAGGTCGGCGACCCGGCCGTCGGCGGACTGCACGGCGCTGACGGCGACCAGCGCCGTGCCCGGCCGCACCGCGTCGGCGAGCGCGTCCAGCGGCACGATCCGCAGGTCCAGGTCCTCGCGGGCGGCGAAGGGCTGCACGAGGGAGCTGAAGTCCCGGTCGGCGACGACCACTTCGGCGCCGGGCGGCAGCCGCGCCGCGATCAGCCCGACGCTCTCGGCGACCGTGCTGGCCAGCGCCACCCGCTCCACCGCCACCCCGACGATCCGGGCGTAGGCGGCGCGCGCCGAGACGACGGCCGCCTCGAAGGCGTCGGTGTCGGGGCGGCCCGCCGCCCACTCGTCGACGGCCCCGCGCAGCGCCGCCGCGGTGCGGGCCGGGAGCAGCCCGACGGTGGCGGTGTTGAGGTAGGGCGCGCCGGGGTCGAGGTCCGGATACTCGGCACGGATGAGGCGGTTCGCGGCGAGGCCGTCCCCCGAGGCGCCGCCGCCCGCGCCCGTACCCCTGCCCGCGCCCGTACCCCTGCCCGCGCCCGTACCGCTGCCTGTACCGCTGCCTGTGCCTGTGCCTGTGCTGCCGAATGCGATGGCGTCCATGGCTCCTCAGCGTGGCGCGGGCCCGCCTCAAAGTCCATTACCGATATCTGTCGGGTATCCCTAAGTTCCGCTTATGGTGGGCGGATGATCGAGGCACGTCATCTCCGGGTGCTGCGGGCCGTCGCCCGCACCGGTTCGTTCTCCGCGGCGGCCCGCGAACTGGGCTGCACCCAGCCCGCCGTCAGCCAGCAGATGAAGGCGCTGGAGCACTCCGCGGGCACCCCGCTGCTGGTCCGCGGCGCCCGCGAGACCCGGCTGACGGAGGCGGGTGACGTGCTGGTCAGGCACGCCGTCGGCATCCTGGCCGGGCTGACGGCGGCCGAGGAGGAGGTCGCGGCGATCGCGGGGCTGCGGGCCGGACGCGTACGCCTCACCTCGTTCCCCTCGGGCAGCTCCACGCTGGTGCCGGGCGCGGTCGCGGCGATGCGCGCGCAGTACCCGGGCACGAAGGTGTCGCTGGAGGAGGCCGAGCCGCCGCGCTCGGTGGAGATGCTGCGCGCGGGCGACTGCGACATCACCCTGGCGTTCCGCTACGTGGATCTGCCGACCCCGGCCGAGGAGTCGTGGGACGACCTCGTCGTGCGCCCGCTGCTCACCGACCGGCTGGTCGGCGTCGTCCCGGAGGGGCACGCGCTCGCCGTCGGCGGGCGCCCGGTGGAGATCGCGGAGTTGGAGCAGGAGCAGTGGATCGCGGGGTGCGCGCGCTGCCGCCGCCACCTCGTGGAGGTGTGCGAGCGGGCCGGGTTCACCCCGCGGATCGACTTCGCGACCGACGACTACCCGGCGGTGGTCGGCCTGGTGGCGGCCGGTCTCGGGGTCGCGGTGCTGCCGGAGCTGGCGCTGGAGTCGGTACGTCCCAAGGGCGTCGCCGTGGTGGAGGTGCGTCCGGCCGTGCAGCGCGAGGTGGTGGCCCTCACGCTGCCCGATCTGGCGAACGTCCCGGCGGTGGACATGATGCTCGGCCGCCTCGCGCAGGCGGCGGCCCGCTGATCTCAGGGCACCGGTCGCCCGTCAGCCGGGCCCGGCGGGCGGCGCGCCGCGCGTGCCGTACGCGTCAGGGCGGACGGAGCCGACGCGGCCGACGCGGCCGACGCGGCCGATGGAACCGGGAGTGCCGACGGCGCCGGGAGTGCAGGAACGATTCTGCTGGCGTCTCGCGAAAGCGCGCTCACACGTGGGACGCGTCGCGGATGTCGGACGCGTCGTGCAGGTCGGCGTCGTGCAGGTCGGCGTCGTGCAGGTCAGAATCGTGCAGGTCGGCGTCGTGCAGCTCGGACCTGTCGTGCAGGTCGGCGTCGTCCAAGTCGGCGTCGTGCCGGTCGGTCGCGTCGCGCACGTCCGACGGCTCGCGCTCGGAGCGGCCCGCCTCGGCGTCCGCCGAGGGCATCCGCGACCGCGAGCGGCCCATCATCGCCTCGCGCTCGTCCTCGGTGAGGCCGCCCCAGACCCCGTAGGGCTCGCGGACGGCGAGGGCGTGGGTGGCGCATTCGGCCCGTACGGGACAGCGCATGCACACCTCCTTGGCGGAGGCCTCGCGCGCGCTCCGGGCGGCGCCCCGCTCGCCCTCGGGGTGGAAGAAGAGCGAGCTGTCGACGCCTCGGCAGGCGGCCACGAGCTGCCAGTCCCAGAGGTCGGCGTTGGGGCCGGGAAGGCGGGAGAAGTCTGCCATTGCTTATCCCCTCGGAGGGTGTGTGTCGGTCTGGGAGGCCGTGAAGAGTCAGCGTCTCGACCGTACATCTACTGTCGTAGTAGATGTAAATATGACTCATCGCCAATCTAGTGGCGAATAGCCCACAAGGCGCGAAAGAGCGTCCAAACAGTGAAAAATCTGGCATAACACCCGTTCGGCAGCATCCGGGCAGGGCCGCTCGGCCGTAGAGGAATCGTTCCGCCTCCGAAATACCGGCTCTCTCACCCGTCTGACCTGCGGCCTGGGCGATCCGTGTGCGCATGATCACGTAGAGTGCCGATGACCGTCGGCAAACTTCGTAACTCTTTCGGGTGAGGGTCGTTGAGTCTGGCGGAAGCGGTTGGCGGACAAGTGAATCGGGCAGGTGCCCGAGGCCGTCAGCCTCAACGGTGAACATTCGTACAGCCTGGAGGCACAACGTGACGCGGTTCAGCTGCGGAGGGCGGTCATGACTTCTGTCCTCGTCTGCGACGACTCCCCGCTCGCCCGAGAGGCCCTGCGCCGCGCGGTGGCCACCGTGCCCGGTGTCGAGCGCGTAACCACCGCGGCCAACGGCGAGGAAGTCCTCCGCCGCTGGGGTGCCGACCGGTCGGACCTGATCCTGATGGACGTCCGCATGCCCGGCCTCGGCGGCGTCGAGACCGTACGGCGGCTGCTGTCGGCCGACCCCGGCGCCCGGATCATCATGCTCACGGTCGCCGAGGACCTGGACGGCGTGGCGCTGGCCGTCGCCGCCGGTGCCCGCGGCTACCTGCACAAGGACGCCTCGCGCGCCGAACTGCGGGCGACCGTGACGCAGGCGCTGGCCGACCCCACCTGGCGGCTCGCCCCGCGGCGGCTGCGCTCGGCCGAGATGGGCGCCGCGCCCACCCTCACCGCCCGCGAGATCCAGGTGCTCGAAGGCATGAGCCACGGACGCTCCAACGCCGAGATCGGCCGCGAGCTGTTCCTCTCCGAGGACACCGTGAAGACGCACGCCAGGCGGCTGTTCAAGAAGCTCGGCGCGTCCGACCGGGCCCACGCCGTGGCGCTCGGCTTCCGCTGGGGCCTGGTTCGCTGAGCCGTCGTGTCGTACGCCCGAGAGGGCGGCCGTTCCGGCGAAGTCGCCCACAAGTCCTCGGTTTCCCGGGGGAGGACGCATGCTTGACGTATGGACTTCCTCGGGGATCGGCGGGGGCCTCACATGGCGGAGATGACAGCGTCGGGTTCGGCCGCTCATAACGCTTCGGTGCAGAAGTACGGCCGCGATGACGCGGATCGCGCCGCGGCGAGGCACCATGGGTGGATGCGCGACGACGACACTCCGGCCATCGGTGCCCTTGTCCGGCGCGCAGTCGACGGCGACGAGCAGGCGACACACGACCTGCTCGCGCATGTCCACCCGCTCGCCGAGCGGTACTGCCGCACCAAACTGTCCCGTCTTCCGGGCGACGCCCGGCACTTCGTCGACGACCTCGCCCAAGAGGTCTGTCTCGCGGTGCTGTGCGCCCTGCCCCGCTACCGCGACCTGGGGCGGCCGTTCGAGGCCTTCGTGGTCTCCATCGCCGCCCACAAGGTCGCCGATCTGCAACGGGCCGCCATGCGCGGGCCCGGCAGCACCGCCGTTCCGTCCGACGAGATGCCGGAGAAACCGGACGATTCGCTCGGCCCCGAGGAGCGCGCGCTGCTCAACAGCGACGCCGCCTGGGCCAAGAAGCTGCTCGACAACCTCCCTGACCACCTGCGCGAGTTGGTGCTGCTGCGGGTCGCCGTCGGGCTGAGCGCCGAGGAGACCGGCCAGGTGCTCGGCATGTCGCCGGGGGCCGTACGGGTGGCGCAGCACCGCGCGCTCAGCCGGCTGCGCGCCATCGCGGAACAGACGGCGGGGGCGCCCGCCGCCGGGGACGCGCCGGGTCTCTCGGCGTAGGACACGCGGAAACGGACGGGCGGAAACGGACGGGCGGGCCCGGCACCGGGCCCGGCACCCGGGTGCGACGGCGCTGTCCGGCCGCGCGGTCCGACCGCTGGTGGCCGTACGGGTGTACGGGCCCGGCCGAGGGCGTCATGGGAATAGCGGCGAAGCCACTACCATTGAACAACTCGCCGGGCAAGACCATTCGGGAAGGTGTCATGACGCTGAACGCCGACGGAGTAGCTGAGAAGTTCGCCACACTCGGGCTGACCTATGACGATGTGCTGCTGCTTCCGGGGGCGTCAGAGGTGCTGCCCAACCAGGTGGACACCTCCTCCCTCATCTCCCGCAACGTCCGGGTGAACATCCCGCTGCTGTCCGCCGCCATGGACAAGGTCACCGAGGCCCGGATGGCCATCGCGATGGCCCGCCAGGGCGGCGTCGGCGTGCTGCACCGCAATCTGTCGATCGAGGACCAGGTCAACCAGGTCGACCTGGTGAAGAGGTCCGAGTCCGGCATGGTCACCGACCCGATCACCGTCAGGCCCGACGCGACGCTCGCCGACGCGGACGCGCTCTGCGCGAAGTTCCGGATCAGCGGTGTGCCCGTCACCGACGCGTCCGGGCGGCTGCTCGGCATCGTCACCAACCGCGACATGGCCTTCGAGAGCGACCGCTCCCGCCAGGTCCGCGAGGTCATGACCCCGATGCCGCTGGTCACCGGCCAGGTCGGGATCTCCGGGGTCGACGCGATGGCGCTGCTGCGCCGCCACAAGATCGAGAAGCTGCCGCTGGTCGACGCCGACGGCAAGCTCAGCGGGCTCATCACCGTCAAGGACTTCGTCAAGGCCGAGCAGTACCCGAACGCGGCGAAGGACTCCGAGGGCCGACTGCTGGTCGGCGCCGCCGTCGGCGCCAGCCCCGAGGCGCTGGACCGCGCCCAGGCGCTGGTCGGCGCGGGCGTCGACTTCCTCGTCGTGGACACCTCGCACGGCCACAACAGCAACGCGCTGAACTGGATGGCGAAGATCAAGTCCAGCGTCGGCGGGGTCGACGTGGTCGGCGGCAACATCGCCACCCGTGACGGCGCCCGCGCCCTCATCGACGCCGGTGTCGACGGCGTCAAGGTCGGCGTCGGACCCGGCTCCATCTGCACCACCCGCGTCGTCGCGGGCATCGGCGTCCCGCAGGTCACCGCGATCTACGAGGCCGCGCAGGCGTGCATCGAGGCCGGGGTGCCGGTCATCGGCGACGGCGGCCTCCAGTACAGCGGCGACATCGGCAAGGCGCTCGCCGCGGGCGCCAGCAGCGTCATGCTCGGCAGCCTGCTCGCCGGGTGCGAGGAGTCCCCCGGGGAGCTGCTCTTCATCAACGGCAAGCAGTTCAAGTCCTACCGGGGCATGGGGTCGCTCGGCGCGATGCAGTCCCGCGGCCAGGGCCGCTCCTACTCCAAGGACCGCTACTTCCAGGCCGAGGTCTCCTCCGACGACAAGCTCGTGCCCGAGGGGATCGAGGGCCAGGTGCCATACCGCGGACCGCTGTCCGCCGTCCTCCACCAGCTCATCGGCGGTCTCCGGCAGACCATGGGCTACGTCGGCGCCGCCGCCGTCTCCGAGATGGAGTCCAAGGGGCGGTTCGTCCGCATCACCGCCGCCGGGCTCAAGGAGTCCCACCCCCACGACATCCAGATGACCGTAGAGGCCCCCAACTACCACGGCTGACGCCGCGCTTGCGCGGGACCTGGTCCTCCGGGCCGGGGCCCCTGTGCGTCCGCCACGCGCTGGACGTTGTTCCTAGCGGCGCGGCCCCGGGCGGTTCTTCTCCCCGCGCCCCCACGGGGCACAGGTCCCGTGTCGAGGCAGCGCGCGGGGGCGCATCCCCGACGGGGCACGGGCCGCCCGCGGGCCGAACGGGGATACTGAGGGGCCGCAGGTCAAAAGAAAGGCGCAGGACGTGACAGAGATCGAGATCGGTCGGGGCAAGCGAGGCCGCAGGGCGTACTCGTTCGACGACATCGCCGTCGTGCCGAGCCGGCGCACCCGGGACCCGAAGGAGGTCTCGATCGCGTGGCAGATCGACGCGTACCGCTTCGAGCTGCCGTTCCTCGCGGCGCCCATGGACTCGGTGGTGTCGCCGGAGACGGCGATCAGGATCGGGAACCTCGGCGGCCTCGGGGTGCTGAACCTCGAAGGGCTGTGGACCCGGTACGACGACCCGGAGCCGCTGCTCGCGGAGATCTCGGAGCTGGACGACACCCGGGCGACGGCCCGCCTCCAGGAGATCTACGCGGCGCCGATCCGCGAGGAGCTGATCGGGCAGCGGATCAAGGAGGTCCGGGACGCGGGCGTCGTGACGGCCGCCGCGCTGTCGCCGCAGCGCACCGCGCAGTTCTCGAAGGCGGTCGTGGACGCGGGCGTCGACCTGTTCGTGATCCGCGGCACCACGGTCTCCGCCGAGCACGTCTCCGGCTCGCACGAGCCGCTGAACCTCAAGCAGTTCATCTACGAACTCGACGTGCCGGTGATCGTCGGGGGCTGCGCCACGTACACGGCGGCGCTGCACCTGATGCGGACCGGCGCCGCGGGCGTCCTCGTCGGCTTCGGCGGCGGCGCCGCGCACACCACGCGCAATGTGCTGGGCATCCAGGTGCCGATGGCGACCGCGGTGGCCGATGTCGCCGCCGCCCGCAGGGACTACATGGACGAGTCCGGCGGCCGGTACGTGCACGTCATCGCGGACGGCGGCTTCGGCGCCAGCGGTGACCTGCCCAAGGCGGTCGCGTGCGGCGCGGACGCGGTGATGATGGGCTCCCCGCTGGCCCGCGCCACCGACGCGCCGGGCCGCGGTTTCCACTGGGGCATGGAGGCGGTCAACACCGAACTGCCGCGCGGCAAGCGGATGAACCTCGGCACCGCGGGCACCACCGAGCAGATCCTGCTCGGCCCGTCCCACGCGCCCGACGGCTCGATGAACTTCTTCGGCGCCCTGCGCCGCTCGATGGCCACCACCGGCTACTCGGACCTGAAGGAGTTCCAGCGCGTCGAGGTGACGGTCTCCCCGACCCACCACCGCTAGGGCGCACACGCATTAGCACGGACGAGGGGCCGTACCGCGCAGGCGGTACGGCCCCTCGTCGCGTCATGGCGCGGTACGCGTCACCGCGCCGGGGCGGTTGTCGTCAGTTGTCGCCCGCGTGCTTCGCGACGCCGAAGGAGATGAACGCGGCGACGGCGAGGAAGAGGAAGCGCATGAAGCTGAAGTCCTGCTTCCACGAGTCGAGCAGGTCGCCGAAGTGGTGGAAGAAGATGTCGGTGACCGGCATCGAGCCGCCCTGGCCCGACACGTAGTGGCTGATCACCAGGGCGCCGCCGAAGAGTTCACCGAAGACGACCGCGAACAGCGCGAGCAGGACGGCCACGAACGGCAGGGCCGGGTTGCGTCCGCCGGCCTTGCCGACGGCGAGGCCGACGAGCGCGCCGACGCCGATCGCCATCAGCCGGAATTCGTGGGTGCTGCCGTCGTCGCTGGACAGCGCGCGCAGGATGCCGCCGTACGCGAGCGCGGCGACGATCGCGGCCAGCAGGCCGACCAGGAAGCCGAGTCCGGGGTTGTCGCGGCGGGCGACCGGCACCGGCGGCGGGTAGGCGGCCGGGTTGAAGGCGCCGGGCGCGGGCGGCGCGCCCCACTGCTGCTGGGGCTGCTGACCGTAGGGCGCCTGGGGCTGCTGGCCGTACGGGGCCTGGGGCTGCTGCGGGTAGCCGTATCCGGCGCCCGGCGGCGGTCCGTACGGATTCTGGCCACCGGGCTGCTGCGGCTGCTGCGGCGGCGGGTAGTTGGCGCTCATGGGGTCCCCCGGGATACGGCATTCGACGATGGACGCCGAAATCTAGCAGCAGGGGGTGACAATCGGACAAGTTGTTCTTCCGGTCGTTACATGACCACTACACGCGGATCGGGAACCCCGCCGCGGCGGGCCGCTACAGCCGCGCCGCCGCGCCCGCGGGCGTCGCCCCCCTTGTGTCCAGCAGGAGTTGCGCCTTGACCGCCAGACCCTGGAGGTCGTACGTGCGGTGGTGCTGGAGCAGCACCGTCAGATCGGCCTCGGAGGCGGCCTCCCACAGGGAGTCGGCGCGCGGCACCGGACGGTCGAGAACGCGCCACTGCGGTACGTAGGGGTCGTGGTAGCACAGCTGCGCGCCGAGTTCGATGAGCCGGGTGCCGATCTCGCGGGCGGGGGCGCCCTCCTGGGAGGCCAGGTCGGCCTTGTAGGTGACGCCGAGCAGCAGGACGCGGGCGCCGCGCAGGGACTTGCCGTGCTCGTTGAGCAGCGCGGCGGCGCGCTGGACGACGTAGCGCGGCATGCGGGAGTTGACCTCCTGGGCCAGTTCGACCATCCGCAGCGGGTGGCCGAGCATCCGGACCTGGCCCTGGGCGGGCATGGCGGCGAAGAGCGGGACGGCGTTGGGGTCGAGGGCGGCGGCCGGGCCGCCGACACCGGGTCCCGGTCGGAACGCCTGGAAGCCGAACGGCTTGGTCTCGGCGCAGCGGATCACGTCCCACAGATCGACGCCGAGGTCGTGGCAGAAGACCGCCATCTCGTTGGCGAAGGCGATGTTGACGTGCCGGTAGTTGGTCTCCAGCAGATTGACCGCCTCGGCCTCGCGGGGGCCGCGGGCGCGCACGATGCGTTCGGTGAAGCGGCCGTAGAAGGCGGCGGCGGCCTCGGTGCAGGCGGGGGTGCAACCGCCGATCACCTTGGGGGTGTTGGCGAGGTGGAAGTCCCGGTTGCCGGGGTCGAGGCGGCTGGGGGAGTAGGCGAGGTGGAAGTCCCGGCCCGCGCGCAGCCCGTCGGCCTCCAGCAGCGGGCGCAGGAACCCCTCGGTGGTGCCGGGGTAGACCGCCGACTCCAGGACGACGGTGGTGTGCGGGCGCAGGTGCCCGGCGAGCGCGCGGGCGGCGGCGGACACCGCCGTCAGGTCCAGGGCGCGGTCCTCGCCGAGCGGGGTGGGCGCGCAGATCACGGCGGTCCTGACCCGGCCGAGCACCGCCGGGTCCGCGGTCGCGCGGAAGCCGCCCGCGAGCATCCGGCGCAGGTCGGCGGCGGCGAGCGTGCCCGGCGGTACGCGGCCCGCGTTGATGTCGGCCGCGGCGGCCGGGTCGGGTTCGTAGCCGATGACGCCGACGCCCGCGGCGGTCGCCGCCTGGGCGAGGGGAAGTCCGGTGCGGCCGAGTCCGAGCACTGCGAGGTCTGCGGGCATGCGGTTCAGTCCTCTCCCTTGCGACCACCACGGGGACTCCACGGATGGCTCCACGGATGGCTTTAAATCAGGCTAACCAGACAAATGACTGATATGACCGCACGGCGCGCCGTGCAGTCATCCGGGTTACGGGCAGAAGAGGCACGGGATCGCCGGGTAGGAGAGGGACGGCCCGGACGCCCTGCCCGCAGGGCGTTCACCGCCTCGCCGCACCGCGGGCGCGCCCCGGCACCCCCCTCGACGGCGGGTCAAGGGTGGCCGCTCGCGGCGGTGGCGGTCACTATCGAGTGGAGGGCTATCCACCGCGGCGGCACGCGAGAGCGCCGCCACCATGGGAGGCACACGGATGCGTACGTCAACACTGGGCCCCGCCGAGCGGGCCGGGGCACTGGCCCGGATGGCCGAGCACGAGCTGGACCTGCTGGTCGTGGGCGGCGGGGTGGTCGGCGCGGGAACAGCGCTGGACGCCGTCACCCGTGGCCTGTCCACCGGTCTGGTCGAGGCCCGCGACTGGGCGTCCGGCACGTCGAGCCGGTCGAGCAAGCTGATCCACGGCGGCCTGCGCTACCTGGAGATGCTGGACTTCGCGCTGGTCCGCGAGGCCCTCAAGGAGCGCGGCCTGCTCCTGGAACGCCTCGCCCCGCACCTGGTGCGGCCGGTCCCGTTCCTCTACCCCTTGCAGCACAAGGCGTGGGAGCGGCTCTACGCGGGCTCCGGCGTCGCGCTGTACGACACCATGTCGGTCTCCTCCGCGCACGGCCGCGGCCTGCCGGTGCACCGCCACCTCACCCGTAAGCACGCCCTCCAGGTCGCGCCCGCGCTGCGCAAGGACGCGCTGGTCGGCGCGCTCCAGTACTACGACGCGCAGGTCGACGACGCGCGCTTCGTCACCACCCTGGTGCGTACCGCCGCCTCCTACGGCGCGCAGGTCGCCAACCAGGCGCGGGTGATCGGCTTCCTCCGCGAGGGCGAGCGCGTCGTCGGCGCGCGGGTGCAGGACGGCGAGCAGGGCGGCGAGTACGAGATCCGCGCCAAGCAGATCGTCAACGCCACCGGGGTGTGGACCGACGACACGCAGGCGCTGATCGGCGAGCGCGGCCAGTTCCACGTCCGCGCGTCCAAGGGCATCCACCTGGTGGTCCCCAAGGACCGGATCCACTCCACCACCGGGCTCATCCTGCGGACCGAGAAGAGCGTGCTCTTCGTCATCCCCTGGGGCAGGCACTGGATCATCGGCACCACCGACACCGACTGGGACCTGGACAAGGCCCACCCGGCGGCGTCCAGCGCCGACATCGACTACCTGCTCGAACACGTCAACTCGGTGCTGTCCACCCCGCTGACCAGGGACGACGTCCAGGGCGTCTACGCGGGCCTGCGTCCGCTGCTGGCCGGGGAGTCGGACGCCACCAGCAAGCTCTCGCGCGAGCACACCGTGGCGCACCCGGTGCCGGGACTCGTGGTGGTCGCGGGCGGCAAGTACACGACGTACCGCGTGATGGCCAAGGACGCGGTCGACGAGGCCGTGCACGGCCTGGACCACCGGGTGGCCGAGTGCTGCACGGAGGATGTGCCGCTGGTCGGCGCCGAGGGCTACCACGCGCTGTGGAACGCCCGCGCCCGCACCGCCGCCCGCACCGGACTGCACGTCGCCCGGGTGGAGCACCTGCTCAACCGGTACGGCTCGCTCGCCGAGGAGGTGCTCGCGCTGATCGCCGAGGACCCGTCGCTGGGCGCCCCGCTGACCTCGGCCGACGACTACCTGCGGGCCGAGATCGTCTACGCGGCGATGTACGAGAGCGCCCGCCACCTGGACGACGTGCTCGCCCGCAGGACCCGGATCTCGATCGAGACCTTCGACCGCGGCACCCGCAGCGCCCGCGAGGCCGCCGAGTTGATGGCACCCGTCCTGGGCTGGGACAAGGACCAGATCGACAAGGAAGTGGCCTACTACGAGAAGCGCGTGGAGGCCGAGCGCGAGTCGCAGCTCCAGCCCGATGATCTGACCGCGGATGCGGCCAGGCTGGGCGCGCCCGATATCGTTCCCCTCTAGGCACGGTGCGTCTCGGGGGAGACGCGGCGCGCGTCGGGGGAGCGGGCGGAAGGGCGCGAGATGACGGGACAGGCCGACGAGGGGCGGTTGGTCGCGGGCCGGTACCGGCTGCTCGAACGCATCGGCCGGGGCGGCATGGGCACCGTGTGGCGGGCCGAGGACGAACTCCTCGGCCGGCAGGTCGCGGTGAAGAAGCTGCACCCGCCCCAGCCGCACATGCACGACGACGAGTTGGCCACCCTCTTCGAACGCACCCGCCGCGAGGCGCGCGCCGCCGCCCGGATCAGCCACCCCAACGTGGTGGTCGTGCACGACGTCGTGGACGACGAGGGACTGCCGTCCATCGTCATGGAGTACGTCCCGTCGGTCACGCTCGGCGAACAGCTCAAGAAGCACGGACCGCTGCCCGTCGCCGAAGTCGCCAGGATCGGCCGCGGCATGGTCGCCGCGCTGCGGGCCGCGCACCGCGCCGGAGTGCTGCACCGCGACGTCAAGCCGGGCAACGTCCTGCTCGGCGTCGAGGGCGGCGCGCCCGTCGAGGGCGCTTCCGCGGAACAGGGCTACGGCAGCGGGCGCGTGGTCCTCACCGACTTCGGCATCGCCCAGGCGTCCGGCACCTCCACCCTCACCCGGACCGGCGAACTCATCGGCTCCATCGACTTCCTGTCGCCCGAGCGGATCAGGGGCGCCCTGCCCGGACCCGAGGCCGACCTGTGGGCGCTGGGCGCCACCCTCTACCAGGCCGTCCAGGGCGAGTCGCCCTTCCGGCGGCCGACCGCGATCGAGACCGCGTACGCCATCGCCGAGGAGCCGGTGCTGCCGGCCGCCAACGCGGGCGCGCTGACCCAGGTGATCGCCGGGCTGCTCGCCAAGGAACCGGCCGAGCGGCTGTCCGCGGCCGAGACCGAGCGGCTGCTGCGGATTCCGCTGGCAGAACCCGACACCGGGCAGGTCGACACCGACCGGTTCACCTACCCCGCGGGCGACGGCCGGACCGCCACCGTGACCCAGGTGCCCGGCGCCCCGCCGCCCGGCGGCGCGCACTCCCCTCCGTACGCCGACTCCTTCGGGCCCCCGCCGCCCTACTCCACGGGAACCGGGACGGGAACGGCCGCCGGTTTCGGTACGGGGGCGGGCGGTTCAGGCCCCGACACCGGCCCGCACTCCGGCGCGCACCGCCCCGAACGGCCGCGCCGCCGTACCGGAGCGTGGATCGCGGGCGTCGCCGTCCTCGCCCTCGTGGCCGCGGGCACCGCCTTCGCCGTCATCCACAACGGCGGCTCCGGTAAGGACGCGAGCCCCGGCCCCACCACCGCGGTCAGTACACCGCCCACCGGCACCACGTCCTCGGCCGGTCCCACGCCGAGCACCACGGCGCCGCCCCCGCCGGTCCCCGACGGCTACCACCTGGTCACGGAGTCCGACCACGGTTACGCGGTGCCGGTGCCCGACGGCTGGACGCGGCAGGTCAAGAACGACGGCGACGAGGTCGACTTCATCGACCCGACCGGCAAGATCGGCCTGAAGATCAGCTCGCTGGACTTCGGCAGCGACGACCCGTACGAGCACTGGCTGACTCTGGAGCCGCAGACCCAGGAGCAGGTTGACGAGTACCACCGTGAACGGATGATCCGCACCGTGCAGTTGGGGATGCCCGCCGCGCTGTGGGAGTTCACCTTCCAGGGCTCGGTCCGCAAGTTCCATGCGATCGACCTCGGATTCGGCAAGCCGGGTGGTCGTGAGTACGCGGTCTACCTGTCGGCTCCGGACGCCGAATGGGACACCTACCGACCGGTGTTCACGAACGCTGTGGCCGGTTTCCGGCTATCGAACCCATAAGCCGGGTTCGCTTCCGCGTCCCCCGTTCGGGGATGATGGGTGTTTACACGTCCAGCACTCCAGAGGGATCCCATGAGCGAGGTCGAAAGTACCGACGGACGCGTGCTCGCCGACCGGTACCGCCTCGGCGAAGTCCTCGGCAAAGGCGGCATGGGCACGGTGTGGCGCGCCGTCGACGAGACGCTGGGCCGTACCGTCGCGGTCAAGGAGCTGCGTTTCCCCGGCAACGTCGACGAGGACGAGAAACAGCGCCTGGTCACCAGGACCCTGCGCGAGGCCAAGGCCACCGCGCGGATTCGCAACACCGGCGCGATCACCGTCTTCGACGTGGTCAAGGAGGACGACCGGCCGTGGATCGTCATGGAGCTGGTCGAGGGCCGCTCGCTGTCCGACGCGATCCGTGAGGACGGCCCGCTCACGCCCAAGCGCGCCGCCGAGGTCGGCCTCGTCATACTCGACGTCCTCAAGGCCGCCCACAACGCCGGCATCCTGCACCGCGACGTGAAACCCTCCAACGTCCTGCTCGCCGACCGCGGTTCGGACCCCGCGGGCCGCGGCGCCGGGCGCGTGGTCCTCAGCGACTTCGGCATCGCCCAGATCGACGGCGACCCGTCCGTCACCTCCACCGGCATGCTCGTCGGCGCCCCCTCGTACATCTCGCCGGAACGTGCGCGCGGCCAGAAGCCGGGCCCGCCCGCCGACCTGTGGTCGCTCGGCGCGCTGCTCTACGCCTCGGTCGAGGGCCGCCCGCCCTACGACAAGGGGTCGGCCATCGCCACCCTGACCGCGGTGATGACCGAGCCGGTCGGGCCGATGACCAACGCCGGGCCGCTCGCCGAGGCGATCAAGGGCCTGCTGGTCAAGGACCCGGCCCAACGCCTCGACCACGACGCCGCGTACGCCCTGCTGTCCACCGTCGCGCACGCCCCCGAGCGCCCGGTCGCGCCGCCCACCTCCGACGCCCGTACCGTCGTGCTGAACGTGGACCCGCAGCCCACCCCGACCGACGCTCCCGCTGCCTCCGGCGGGGGGACCCCCACCGCCGGAGGCGAAGCCGCCGCCGACCAGGCCCGGGTGCGCGACGCGCTGCGCTCGGTCCGCAAGGCCGCCGCCGCCAAGATCCCCGCGAAGCCCGCGACGTCGGCCGCCGCCCCTGAGCCGGGCGGCCCCGTCCCGCCGCCCGCCCCGCCGCGCGCGTCGCTCACCGACGTCGTACCGCGCCGCACGATGGTCATCGTGGCCGCGGCGATCGTGATCGTCCTGCTGGGCGCGGTGATCGGCATAGCGCTCGCCAACTCCGGTGGCGGCGACGGCGGGAACGGATCGGCGTCGAAGCCGAAGGGCGGGGCCTCGGCCTCCGCGTCCGCGTCGACCGGCGCGAAGAACGACGACGACAGCAAGGGCGGCACGGACGACAGCAAGTCGCCGTCGTCGCCGGGCAGTTCGGCCTCCGCGCCGACCACCCCCGCCTCGTCCCCGCCGGCCACCGGCGGCTCGGACGCCGTACCGGCGGGCTTCTACCGCTACGACGACTCCGAGGGCTTCTCGATAGCCCTGCCCAACGGCTGGAAGCGCGTGGGGGACAACGGGTACGGCAGCGGCTCGAAGTTCCGGGGCTCGGACGGCAGCGAGTTGCTCGTGGACTGGACGCATTCGCCGGGGCCGAGCGCGCTCAAGGACTGGCAGAACGCGGCGAAGACCGCCAAGTCCGGCCGGAACGGCATGCCCGGCTACCAGGAACTCAAGGTGGCCCAGACGCAGTACCGCTCGTACGACGCGGCCGACTGGGAGTACAAGCGGGACGTGAAGGGTAAGCAGGTACACGTCCTGAATCGCGGCATGGTGACGGACCCGAAGCACGGGTACGCCATCATGTTCACGACTCCGGCCGACGCGTGGACCAGCGATACCAGCACCAAGGCCCTCACGACCTTCTTCGCTACCTTCAAACCGGCCAAGTGAGCCTTCCGCAGCACGTATTGTGAGTAGCCGTGGACTGTCCGCAGCCGGATTCCGTTCGGATCGGACCGCTTCGGGTACAAGGTGGGGTGCGGGCGAGGGTTCCCGCACGGATGGCATCGGGTCGGGAAGGGCCGGAGAGGGGGCGTCGTGGACGAATACGCGGGCCGCGTGCTCGCCGACCGGTACCGGCTGCCCCGGCCGCCCGCCGACGAGTTCGAACTGGTCGAGACGCGCGCCTTCGACACCTACAGCGGCCAGGAGGTCCTGGTCCGGCAGGTGCTGCTGCCCGAGGTCGTCACGGCCGAGGACCCGGGCGACGACCGGGGATACGGCGACCAGGACGCGCTGAGCGACAGCGCCCGGCGCGCCCTCGAGGCCGCCCGCGCGGCGGCGGCGATACCCGACCACCCCCGCCTGGTCCAGGTCTTCGACATCTTCATCGAGGGCGGCAGTCTCTGGATCGCGAGCGAACTGGTGTCCGCCCGGCCGCTCGCCGCGTTACTCGCCGACCGGCCGCTGGACGCCTACCGCGCCGCCGAGGTCGCCTCCGACGTGCTCACCGCGCTGCGCGCCGTGCACGCGTACGGCTGGACGCACCGCAATGTGACCGCGAGCACCGTGCTGGTCTGCGACGACGGCCGGGCGATGCTCGCCGGGCTCGCCGCGGGCGCCGCCCAGGAGGCGCTGTGCGGCTACGACCCCGTGCCGCAGCACATCCAGGTCCTCGCGGGCGGCGGCCTGTCGGGCGCGGGTGAGGACCAGTCGTGGCACGGCCCCGAGTCCGCGCTCGAACAGGAGCGGGCCCGGCAGAACCGGATCACCGTCATCGGCGCCGTCACCGAGCGCTGGGCGCCGGAGCAGGCGCACGAGGTGCACGAGAACTGGCGGCTGTCGCCGCCGGTCGGCCCGGCCGCCGACCTGTGGGCGCTCGGCTCGCTGCTCTTCCGTACCGTGCAGGGGCATCCGCCGTTCCCCGAGGAGAGCGCCGCCGAACTGGTGCAGATGGTGTGCGCCGAGCCGCCCGCCTTCGCCGAGGAGTGCGGCGCGCTGCGGCCGATCGTCGAGTCGCTGCTCCGGCCCGACCCCGAGGAGCGGCCGGAGGCCGAGGAGTTGGGCGGCTGGCTGCGGTCGCTGATCCGCTCCGCGCCCGAGCCGGATCTCGGCCTCGACATGGTCCAGGTGCCGACGGATCCGGCCAAATTGCCGATCGTGCGCCGCAAGGGCGAGTTGGTACGGCGGCGGCGCCGCAAGGCCGCCGCCGAGGCCGACGTCGCCGGGATTCAGCACCGCAGGCACGCCCGCGGCAAGCAGGCCAGGGTCACCAAGGCCAAGCGCGAGCAGGCGCGGCGCAGCGAGATGCGGCAGGAGCAGATCCACCAGGAGCAGGAGGTCGTCTACCGCAAGCCCCCGCGCGGCGGCGACGAGGCACCGCGCAAGCTGGGCGTGCGGCTGCTGATCGCGGTCCTGGTGGTGCTCGCGGCCGTCGTCGCGTACGCGGTGCTCGCCATGCCCGGCAACGGCGACACGTCGGACAACGGGGCCAAGGGCGGCGACCGTACGGTCCCGGCCGAGGTGCCGGGCGGCCACAGCGGCGGCAAGAAGCCGACGCCGACGCCCACTCGTACGACCGCGGCGCCGACGACGAAGCCGGCCACCACGAAGCCGGCCCCGCCGCCGAGTACGGCGGTGCCGCCGCCCGACCTCGGCAGCGACTTCGTCATGCGGACCGACTCCGCCGGGTTCACCGTCGCCGTCCACACCGGGTGGCAGCGCTCCGGCAAGAACGGTCAGGGGCAGGTCCGTTACTCCGGCAGCGACCTCCAGCTCACCGTCGTGCCCGGCCGTGACAAGGTCTCCGACCACGGCAGCGATCCGCTCGCCTACCAGCTCGAAGAGCCCGAACTGGCCGCCTTCCGCGGCTCCTCCTGGTCCGCCGCCTCCGGTCTCCACACGCTCGACCTGCGCGGGCACAGTGCCGCCGAGGGCGAGTACAGCTACCGCGACGCCAACGACACGCAGATCTACGCCCTCAATCTCGCCGTCATCATCGACGGCTCCTACCACGTCGTCGTCGTCAGCGGGCCGGACGCTCGGCGCGCCGATGTCCAGCGTGCCTTCGACAAAGCCGTCGAAACCTACGCGGCGAGCTGACGCCCGCCCCACGCCAAGGGCTCGCCGCCCCGGCCCGTTCACCTTGCGCGGTTGAGTCCGCCCCGTCAGGGGCGCGGGGAACTGCGCGAGCAACCCACCACCGGCCGGTGGTCCGGAGACAACCGAACTGCCCCGCTGGGGCGGGATCTTCGCCCGCGCCACTGCCAGTGGCTGGCCGCGCAGTTCCCCGCGCCCCTTAAAAGATCGGCTCACCGTCCCTGGAAGACAGGCCCTGCGCAAAGGGGGGCGCGCTGGGGAGGGGGCCCTGGAGGGTGGGCTGGGGTGGGGAGGGTGGATAGCCTGGGGGGTATGGGGAGTGACGGGGGGTGGACGGCGGAGGCGGAGCCTCGGGATGTGGTGGCGGGGAGGTACCGCATCACGGGGCGGCTCGGCCGCGGCGGGATGGGGACGGTGTGGCGGGCGGAGGACGAGCTGCTGCACCGACCGGTGGCGGTCAAGGAGCTGCACCTGCCCGAGGGCGGCCAGGACCGGGCACTGCGCGAAGCGCGCAGCGTGGCCAGGATCAGGTACCCGCATGTGATCGTCGTGTACGACGTGCTGGAGCAGGACGGCCGCCCGTGGATCGTGATGGAGCTGGTGGACGGTCGTTCGCTGGCGGACGTGCTGGCACAGGACGGCCCCCTGGAACCGCGGGAGGCGGCGCGGATCGGCGCGGCCGTGGCGGGCGCGCTGCGGGCGGCGCACGCGAGCGAGGTCCAGCACCGTGACGTGAAACCGGCGAACGTGCTGATCGAGCGCGGCACCGGACGCGTCGTGCTGACGGACTTCGGAATCGCCCGGGTCGCGGGCAGCGCGACGATCAGCGAGACCGGGTCCTTCGTGGGGTCGCCGGAGTACACCTCGCCCGAGCGGATGTCGGGCCGTGCGGCGGGCCCGGAGTCCGACCTGTGGTCGCTCGGCGCGCTGCTGTGCGCGGCGGTGGACGGCGAGTCCCCGTTCCACCGCGAGTCGATAGGCGAGATCGTGCACGCGGTCGCGATCGACACGATCAGGACGCCCGAGGCGGCGGAGCCGCTGCTGCCGGTGGTCACGGCGCTGCTCGACCGGGACCCGGGCCGCCGGATGGGCGCGGCGCGGGCGCAGACGCTGCTGACGGCGTACGCGGAGACCGGTGAGCCGCCGCCCGCCCAGCACGTACCGGTGGTCCCGGCGGCCGAACCCCCGCGTGACGCGGAGCCCGAGCGGCGGGCGACCCCCCGCCCGAAGGGCCGCAGGCGCCGTGTCCTCGCCGCCGCCGCCGTGAGCGTGGCGGCCCTCGCGGTCGGCGGCGGCGCGCTGGCCGCGGTGCTGGTCGTCCGGCACGACGACGGCGGCGCCCGCGCCGCGTCGCCCCCGCCGAGCACGGCGCCGGTGACGGGCACGACCCCGCCGCCCACGACGCCGCCCACGACGCCGAGCCCGACGACACCCCCGCCGACGGCCCCGGCCCTCCCGGCCGGGTACGAGCGCGTCACCGATCCGACCGGCTTCTCGCTGGCGCTGCCCGCCGGATACGTACGCGACGCGCAGCGCGACAGCAGCGGCGTCCTGCGGGTGTACTACTGGTCGCCCGACCGTGCCTTCCGCTTCGGCGAGCGCGAGCAGTCGCCCGACCCGCGCGGCCCGTACGCGGTGCTGCGCGACCAGGATCTGGCAGGTCCCCAGGCGGGCAGTGTCTATCCGGGGTACCGGGACGGCGTGATCACCGAGACCACGCAGCGCGGGCGGCCCGCCGCGCTGTGGCAGTTCACGTACGACGGTTTCGCCGACGGCAACGGCGCGCGCCGCACGTTCGACCTGTGCTGGACGGAGGGCGGCCGGATGTACGACATGTGGCTGTCGGCGCCGATCGAGCAGGTCGAGCGGGCGCGGGACACCTTCGACGCGGCGCGCGCCGCCTTCCGTCCGCACTGATGTTCCACCGACACGTACGCGCCCTGCGGGCGTCCGGCGCCTGCCGCCACTGCCCCTCCGGGCAACCTGCGTGACCTGCGAAGATCCGCACGACGCCACCGATTGCTGGCTTAGTTGCACGGATCACGAGGAAAATACTTACTCACGGGTATCCAATCGGTGCCGGACGGTCGTAATCTCACCGGCATGACGGATTCGCTGGAGCGCAGCACGCCCCCCGCAGACGGCCGCCCCACCGAGGGCCCCACCGACGGAAACCCGGTCGCGCCCACCACGGCGCGCGGCCCGAAGGACGTCGTCACCCCCGATCTGGTCGCCCGCCTCACCCGCGACGTCATCGGCTGGGGGTCCCCCCGCTGGCAAGCAGGGGGAGGCCGTACCGCCAGCCACACCCCGCTGACCGGCGACAAGCTCGCCGACCTGCCGGAGACCACGCCCGAGGAGGTCGCGGAGGCGTTCGCGCGCGCCCGCACGGCGCAGAAGGCGTGGGCCGCCACCCCCGTACGGCAGCGCGCCGCGGTCCTGCTCCGCTTCCACGACCTGGTGCTCGCCCGGCAGGCCGAGGTGCTCGACCTGATCCAGGTGGAGACCGGCAAGGCGCGCATGCACGCGCACGAAGAGGTGCAGGTGGTCGCGATGGCGGCCCGGCACTACGGCCGCAAGGCCCCCGCGTACCTGAAGCCCAAGCGGCACACCGGCGCCATCCCGACGCTGACCAAGGCCGTGGAGCTGCGGCAGCCGCGCGGGGTCGTCGGCCAGATCGCGCCCTGGAACTACCCGCTGGAGCTGTCCGTCGGCGACGCGCTGCCCGGACTCGTGGCGGGCAACGCCCTGGTGATGAAGCCGGACACCGAGACCGCGCTGACCGCGCTGTGGGCGCGCGAGCAGTTGGTCGAGGCGGGGCTGCCCGCCGACGTGTGGCAGATCGTGATCGGCGAGGGCCCGGTCGTCGGCCCGGCCCTGGTCGAGCACGCCGACTACGTGTCCTTCACCGGCTCGACGCGCACCGGCCGCGACGTGGCCCAGCGCGCCGCCGCCCGGCTGATCGGCGCCTCCCTCGAACTCGGCGGCAAGAACCCCCTGTTGGTGCTGCGCGACGCCGACCTCGACAAGGCCGCCGACGGCGCCGTCCGCGCCTGCTTCGCCTCCGCCGGTCAACTCTGCGTCTCCGTCGAGCGGTTGCTGGTGGACGAGTCGGTCGCCGACGCGTTCCTGGAGAAGTTCGCCGCGCGCACGAAGGCGATCAGGCTCGGCACGGCCCTCGCGTACGGCGCGGGCATGGGATCGCTGGCCGGGGAACGGCAGTTGGAGACCGTCGTCCGGCACGTCGAGGAGGCCCGCGAGAAGGGCGCCACGGTGGTGGCCGGCGGCCGGGCCCGCCCCGACATCGGCCCGTACGTCTACGAGCCGACGATCCTGGACGGCGTCGAGGCCCCGATGGCCGTCTGCGCGCAGGAGACCTTCGGCCCCGTCGTGTCCGTCTACCGCTTCCGCGACGAGGAGGAGGCGATCGAGCGCGCCAACGACACCGACTACGGCCTCAACGCCAGTGTGTGGACCAAGGACACCCGGCGCGGCGCGCGGATCGCGGCCCGGCTGCGCTCCGGCACGGTCAACATCAACGAGGCGTACGCCGCCGCGTACGGCAGTGTCCGGGCGCCGATGGGCGGCATGAAGGACTCCGGGCTCGGCCGCAGGCACGGCTCCGAGGGCATCCTCAAGCACACCGAGGCCCAGACCGTCGCCACCCAGCGCCTTCTGCCGATGGCGCCCTCGCTCGGCATGACCGACGAGACGTACGCGAAGTTCCTCACCGTCTCGCTGAAGGCGATGAAGGCCCTGCGGATGCGCTGACCCCCGCCCGCCCGCGCGCTGCCCGGCCCTCGCCCGCCGCCCGCGCCCCGCCCACGCCCTGCCCGCCGACCCGGCCGGACCGGACGAGTCCCGCACCGACGCACGGAGGATCACGTGTCACAGGAAGACGGCTACGACTACGACGTCGTCGTCATCGGCTCCGGCTTCGGCGGCTCCGTCTCCGCGCTGCGGCTGACCGAGAAGGGCTACCGGGTCGGCGTGCTGGAGGCCGGCCGCCGCTTCGCCCGCGACGAACTGCCGAAGAACTCCTGGGACGTCCGCAACTACCTGTGGGCGCCCGCGCTCGGCCTCTACGGCATCCAGCGCATCCACGTCCTCGGCAACGTCCTGGTGCTGGCGGGCGCGGGCGTCGGCGGCGGCTCGCTGAACTACGCCAACACCCTGTACGTGCCCCCGAAGGCGTTCTTCGAGGACCGGCAGTGGGGCGCGATCACCGACTGGCAGCAGGAGTTGGCGCCGTACTACGACCAGGCCCAGCGGATGCTCGGGGTGCGCACCAACCCCACGCTCACCCCCTCGGACGAGCATCTGAAGGCGGCGGCCGAGCGGATGGGCGTCGGCGACAGCTTCCACCTCGCGCCGGTCGGGGTGTTCTTCGGCGACGGCCAGGACGCGGGCGGCGCGTCGAAGGCGGCGCCCGGCGGCGAGGTGCCCGACCCGTACTTCGGCGGAACCGGCCCCGCGCGGCGGGCCTGCACCGAGTGCGGCGAGTGCATGACCGGCTGCCGGCACGGCGCGAAGAACACCCTCACGGAGAACTATCTGCACCTCGCCGAGCGGGCGGGCGCCGTCATCCACCCGATGACCACCGTCACCGACCTCACCGAGGACCCCGAGGGCGGCTACCGTGTCACCGCCGTCCCCACCGACCAGCGCAAGAAGGGCGAGCGGGCGGTGCTGAGGGCCCGTCAGGTCGTGGTCGCGGCGGGCACGTACGGGACGCAGACGCTGCTGCACGCGATGCGCGACGGCGGCCGGCTGCCCGGCATCTCGGCGAAGCTCGGCGAGCTGACCCGTACCAACTCCGAGGCGCTGGTGGGCGCGCAGACCTCCACCCGCCGCTACCGCAAGCGGCACCCGGACCGCGCGCTGGACTTCACCAAGGGCGTCGCGATCACCTCGTCCGTGCACCCCAACGACCACACCCACATCGAGCCGGTCCGCTACGGCAAGGGCTCCAACGCGATGGGGAATCTGTCGATCATGGCGGCGCCGTACGGCGGGAAGGTGCCGCGCTGGGCCGAATTCGCCGTCAACTACCTGCGCCACCCGGCGGTCGGCCTCCGCTCGCTGTCCAACTTCCACTGGTCGGAGCGGACGATCATCGGCCTGGTCATGCAGACCAGCGACAATTCGCTGACCACCTACCGCAAGGCCAAGGGCCTGGGCAAAGGGCTGCTGACGGCCCGTCAGGGTCACGGCGCTCCCAACCCGACGCACATCCCGGAGGGCGCGCGGGCCGCGGAGTTGATAGCCGAGGAGATCAACGGCTTCGCGGGCAGCAATGTCGGCGAGGCCACCGAACGCCCCATGACCGCGCACTTCCTGGGCGGCTGCCCGATCGGCGAGGACGCGGACCACGGCGTCATCGACCCGTACCACCGGCTCTACGGGCACCCGGGCATCCATGTGGTCGACGGTTCGGCCGTCTCGGCGAATCTCGGCGTCAATCCGTCGCTGACGATCACCGCGCAGGCGGAGCGCGCGATGTCGCTGTGGCCCAACAAGGGCGAGGCGGACCCGCGTCCGGCCCAGGGCGAGGGCTACCGCAGGATCGCCGCGGTACGGCCCGCCGCCCCGGTGGTGCCGGAGGGAGCCTTCGGCGCGCTGCGGCTTCCGATGCTGCCGGTCCCCGCGGTGCCGCCCAGGTCCGCGGCAGAGTGACGCGGCTGAACCGGCTGAACCGGCTGAACTGCCTGAACTGACTGCGGTGACTGACGCGTTCGGGTGACGCGTCCGCGCGCGCCGACGCGTACCCGTGCGCACGGGCACGCGCTGTGTCACCCGATCGTGGACGGGAAGTCCGTGCCGGGAGCCGTACATGAGTAATGTGGGTTCTCGCAGAGCGGCCGGATCCAAGCGTCCCCGGAGCCGACCGCCTCTTTGAGTCGTGACCGGGCTGCTGTCCCCTGCCGTCCGGTCACATAGCACCGACACGAGGTCCCACGGCGACCGCACACCTGCGGTCGCCTCATCGCATCGGTCACACCCCGCCTAGCTGCGTCTAGGCGGTGTCCAGTTCCACGCGTGGTGTTGGGTTACCGCCCCTGGATGGCACGGACACCACCTCCAACGAAGCCATCGCGGGCCGGTCACGTGCCGTACGGGTGATGCCGCTCGAAAGGGCGAAACGTCACGCCTCGCGGGCCGCTCCGGCCGCGCCGCTCACACCTTGCCGCGGCACAGTTCCAGCAGCGTCATCGCCAGTGACGTGCCCGGCCTCCCCAACTCCGCGCTGTAGTGCGTCAGCACCTCCATCTCGCGGTTCAGGCTCACCCGGCGACCGCCGGACGTCATGCGGGCGCGCTGGATGTCGGCCGACTCGGTCATCCGTTCCCTGACCAGGCCGATGATCCGGGTGTCGAGATCGTCGATCCGCCGCCGCTTGCGCGCGATGACCGCGTCCGCGGACTCCGGGACGCCGTGGGTGTCCGGGGCGCTCTCGGTGCCCGCGGTCGCGGGGGCCGGGGCCGGAATGGGGGCCGGGACGGAGATAGGTGTCGGGGTCGGGGTCGTCATGTCTGCTCTCCTCGGGAGGGGCGGGCGGCGCCGCGGGCCTCGGGTCCCGGGGGAGCGAAACGACAGGCGCCCCGGGCCGTCCGGCCCGGGGCGCCTGGGAAGTCGCTCGTCAGCTCACGCGACGCGACCATGGCAGCCGGACCAGCCGGTGCCATAGGTAAACGTGACGCTGTGCGTGTGCATGGCGTCAGTGTGCCCCCCTCGCCTCCCGCGGGGCAAGCCGGGGGAAGGAGGGAGTCCGCCGCCCCGGTAGAATCGGGTCCTATCCCCGTTGGAACCGCCGGAAGGCACACCGTGGTAACGCCAGTCGCCCCCGCCCCCTCGTCGGGCACACCGGATACACCGGACCTGGTCCTGGTCGTGGACTTCGGTGCGCAGTACGCGCAACTGATCGCGCGCCGGGTCCGTGAGGCCCGGGTGTACAGCGAGATCGTGCCCTCCACGACGCCGGTGAGCGAGATGCTGGCGAAGCGGCCGAGCGCGATCATCCTGTCCGGCGGCCCGTCCTCGGTCTACGAGCCGGGCGCCCCCACCCTGGACCCGGCGATCTTCACGGCGGGCGTCCCCGTCTTCGGCATGTGCTACGGCTTCCAGCTCATGGCGACGGCGCTCGGCGGGACCGTCGACAACACCGGGGCGCGGGAGTACGGCCGCACCGCGCTGGCCGTCTCCAAGCCCGGCTCCACCCTCTTCGAGGGCACCCCCGCCGAGCAGTCGGTGTGGATGTCGCACGGCGACGCCTGCTCGGCCGCGCCCGAGGGCTTCGCCGTGACGGCGTCCACCGACGTGGTGCCGGTCGCCGCGTTCGAGAACGACGAGAAGCGGCTGTACGGCGTCCAGTACCACCCCGAGGTGCTGCACTCCACGCACGGCCAGCAGATCCTGGAGCACTTCCTCTACCGCGGCGCGGGCCTCGCGCCGACGTGGACGACCGTCAATGTCGTGGACGAGCAGATCGCGCTGATCCGCGAGCAGGTCGGCAGCAGCCGGGCCATCTGCGGGCTGTCCGGCGGCGTGGACTCCGCGGTCGCCGCCGCCCTCGTCCAGAAGGCCATCGGTGACCGGCTCACCTGCGTGTACGTCGACCACGGTCTGATGCGCAAGGGCGAGACCGAGCAGGTCGAGAAGGACTTCGTGGCCGCGACCGGCGTCCAGCTCAAGGTCGTGGACGCCACCGACCGCTTCCTGGACGCGCTCGCCGGGGTCAGCGACCCGGAGCAGAAGCGGAAGATCATCGGCCGGGAGTTCATCCGGGTCTTCGAGCAGGCGCAGGCGGAGATCGTCGCCGAGGCGCCCGGCGACGAGCCGGTGGAGTTCCTGGTCCAGGGCACCCTCTACCCGGACGTGGTCGAGTCCGGCGGCGGCACCGGCACCGCGAACATCAAGTCGCACCACAATGTCGGCGGCCTGCCCGAAGACCTCCAGTTCACGCTCGTCGAGCCGCTGCGCAAGCTGTTCAAGGACGAGGTGCGGATGGTCGGCCAGGAGCTGGGCCTGCCCGAGGAGATCGTGCAGCGGCAGCCGTTCCCCGGCCCCGGGCTCGGCATCCGGATCGTCGGCGAGGTCACCCGCGACCGGCTCGACCTGCTGCGCGAGGCCGACGCCATCGCCCGCGAGGAGCTGACCGCGGCCGGGCTCGACCGCGACATCTGGCAGTGCCCGGTGGTGCTGCTCGCCGACGTCCGCTCCGTCGGCGTCCAGGGCGACGGCCGCACCTACGGCCACCCGATCGTGCTGCGCCCGGTCTCCTCCGAGGACGCCATGACCGCGGACTGGTCGCGGCTGCCGTACGAGGTGCTGGCGAAGATCTCCACCCGGATCACCAACGAGGTGGCCGACGTCAACCGCGTGGTGCTCGACGTGACGAGCAAGCCGCCGGGCACCATCGAGTGGGAGTGACGCGCGTTCAGTGCGCCGCCAGGCTCTCGCGGGCCGCGGTGACGTAGCGGCTCCTGGCCGCCTTGTACTCCTCCCACGCGCTGTCCGGGATCTCGTCCATATCGTAGAAGGACCGGATGCGGCCGACCAGGGCCTTCGCCTCGGTGAGCGGGCCGCCGCCCTCGATGTCCAGCACATTGAGGGCGGCCTGGGTCCTGCCGTACGCGGCCTCCGTACGCTCCAGGAGGTCGGCCCTGTCGGTGTGGTCGCCCTGCCTGCGGTGCCAGACGACGGACGCCTCCTCGTCGGTCGCGGTGAGGAAGTCCGCGTAGTCGTCGCGGTGGGCCAGGTAGATCGTCAGGTCGTACGGCAACTCGGATACCTCCACCCGTCGGGTCCGTGCGATGCCTGAGTATCGGGGGCGGGGCCGCGTACTGCCAGAGACGTGCGGGTCTTTCTGCGGTCCCGCGCTTTGTGGCCGCCGCCTTGAGTGACAGCCGCCGGGCGTACGTATGTCCCTCCGAGGGCGCCGTACCGGCAGAATCGTTCTCATCAGGGAACGCACGGGCGGCGGGATTGGCGGAACACGATGCTCGAACGGCTCGACGTCCGGCGGGACACCGCCCGTCGCTACGCACTGCTGCCGCTGCGGATCTTCCTCGGCGTCACGTTCATCTACGCCGGGCTCGACAAGCTGACCAGCGACACCTTCTTTACCGACTCCGCGAACGGCTCGCTGGTGCAGATCCTGCACGGCGCCCACGACACCGCGGCGATCCCCGCGATGATCGACCTCGCGCTGAAGGCGCCGCACGGCTTCGGGTACGCCATCGCGCTCGGTGAGACAGCGGCGGGGCTCGGCACGCTGTTCGGGCTCCTCGGCCGGGTCGCCGCCCTCGGCGGCGCGCTGGTCTCGCTCAGCCTGTGGCTGACGGTGAGCTGGTCCTCGACGCCGTACTACTACGGCAACGACCTCGCGTATCTGATGGCCTGGCTGCCGCTGGTGCTCGCGGGCACGCCCTACCTGTCGCTGGACGCGCTGCTCGCGCGGCGGCGCGGCAAGGGCGGCGGCGCGGTGCCGGGGCCCGGCGCGCACGCCGCCGACGGCTCGGGCTCCGCTACGCGCGGCGGCGCTTCCGGCGCCCCCGTACCGCCCTCACGACCTGTGTGACGATCGCGGTGGCCACCGTCAGGGCCAGACCGCTGACGACGAGCGGGACGGAGTCCTCGGGCCGCAGGTCCCAGACCTGGCAGGCGTCGAGGATGAAGCACGCCGTCAGCCAGAGCAGCACCAGGCCCATGACCAGGACGGCGGGTTCGAAGCGGTGCCTTCTCATCGGTTCACCTGTCCTGCGGGCGGGCCGGGCACGCCGGGTACGGGCACGTGGCGCGCGCCGGGTACGGCGGGCGCGGTCGGCGCGAGCGGGGCCGTCCCCGTACCGGTCCCGGCCGTGGCGGGCTCGATCCGCAGGTCACCGGCGCCGATCCGCACGTGGACGTTGACCGTGCCGGTGTTCATGGTGCCCGCGGGCGGGGCGAAGACGACCGGCACGGCCCCTTCGCTGTTGACGTTCAGCCCGCCGTGGTCCTTCTCCGGCAGGCGGATGGCGCCGACGGCGACGTGGTAGGTCAGGCGCACGGTCGCGTCCTTGGGCAGTCTGATCAGCACTTCGCCGACGCGCAGGTCGACCCGTGTGTTGACCGTCCTGCCGTCGAGCGTCAGGTCGGTCAGGTCGAGGACGCCCTGTCCGCTGCCGCGTTCGTACGTCGGCTGGACGGCGGCGGCGGTCATCGGCCTCCAGGTGTCGCGCCACCCCGCGTTGTCGTGCGGCACCGACGCGGTGCCGATCAGCCCGGCGAGGGTCAGCAGGGTGAAGAAGACGGTGCCGCCGCGCGCCCGCCCGGCGAACGACGCGACGACGAAGGCCAGGCCGAAGACGCCGAGCACCGCGATCAGGCCGATCTCGACGCTCACGGCGGGAGACTGGTACGGCGCCGCGGCCCCGGTGCCGATCGCGCCCGCCGCCACGACCAGCACGAAGACGGTCAGGCCGAAGACCCACGAGCTCTCCTTCTTGCGGGCCGCGCGCTTGCGCTCCCGCCAGGCGACCTTGTCCTCGTCACCGTAGGGGCCGTCGTCCGGGCCCCACAGATACGACGGCTCCTTGGTCAGCGGGCCGCGCCACCAGGACGCGGAGCCGCCGGGCTCCGGCGGCGCCTGCACGGCGGGCGGCGCGTCCACCACCGCGCTCGCCGCGCCCGACGGGGAGGCGGCCTCGCCCGCGGCCTGCCGACGCCGTACCTGGGCCCAGTAGTAGACGGCGCCGGTCGTCGCGGCCAGCAGGATCAGTGAGAACGCCTGGTCGTCGCCGTTGTCCAGCATCGAGGCGTACAGCCCGCAGCCGACCAGCGCCATCAGCACGGCGGTCAGCGGCGCGCCCTCGATCCGGCCGGACAGCAGCCGCTGCGCCTCGCTCTGCCGCTCGCCCTCCAGCGGGATGACCAGCCAGCCCATGCCGTAGATGATCAGACCTATGCCGCCGGTGAGGGAGAGAACGGCCAGCACCACGCGGAAGATCACCGGGTCGATGTCGAAGTAGCGGCCCGCTCCGTCGCACACGCCCGCGAGGACTTTGTGGTCGCGGCCACGGGTCAGCCGCCGCTTGGGCGCGGCGCTGTCGCCGTCCGGGCCGCCGGTGCCGCCGGTGCCGAGGTCGCTGCCATCGGCGTCGTCGGCGCGCGGTGCACTCGGCCGGTCGCGCGGCTCGTCGCTCGGCTCTTCGGGTGGCTGGTCCGTCATACGACCATGGTGACGGTTCGCGGGGGCGGCCGGCATCGGCCCCGACCCTGGTACGTCCCTGATCCGTACCCTGCCCTACCCCTGGGGGGACAACCCTGATGCCCCGGGCGGCCCGGACGTGTGACGATCGGGGTATGTCAGCGAGCAGCCCGGCCGGAGCGTCCGGCATGCCCGGAGCGTCCCGTATGCCGGGCGGGTCCGGCGGACCCGGCGTGCCGGGCGGCCCCGGTCCCGGTGGTCCCGGCCCGGGCGGCTCCGGCGGTCCCGGTCTCGGCGGGCCCGGTGCTCCGCGCGGTCCCGGCGGTCCCAGCGGGGCGTCCTTCCTCTCCTCGCCCCTGTCCTCGCACGAGCCGGGGGACTCCGGGGTGCGCAAGCTCTACCGCAGCTCCGAGGGGCGGATGGTCGGCGGCGTCGCGCGCGGCCTGGCCGGGCACTTCGGCCTGCCCGTGCTGTGGGTACGCGGCCTGTTCGTGCTGCTCGCCTGCTTCAACGGCATCGGCGTGCTCCTCTACGCCGTCTTCTGGTTCTTCGTACCGCTCGGCGTCGGCGGTGTCGCCATGGCCAAGGAGCCGCGCGACGCCCGCTCGTGGCTGGCGGGCAAGCGGCCCGACAAGGGCCAGATCATGGCCCTGATCGCGCTGGCCGTCGGCGCGGGCATCCTCATCGACAACCTCAACCTCGGCGCCGCCAACCGCGCCGTGTGGCCGCTGCTGGTCATCGGCCTCGGTGTCGCGCTGGTCTGGCGGCAGGCCGACAACGCCCGCAAGGCCCGCTGGGTCGAGATGAGCCACGGCAAGCGGTTCTGGCCGCTGGCCCGCGCGGCGGCCGGTGTCGCCCTGGTCGTCGCGGGCGTCACCGGCTTCATCGTGGTGCGCGGCTCCGGCAGCCACCTCGGCGGCATCCTCCAGGCCGCGCTCGCCGTCCTCGTCGGCGTCGCCCTGATCGCGGGCCCCTACCTGGTCCGTATGACACAGGACCTGTCGGCGGAGCGGCTGATGCGCATCCGCGCCCAGGAGCGCGCCGAAGTCGCCGCCCACGTCCACGACTCGGTCCTGCACACCCTGACCCTCATCCAGCGGCACGCCGACGAACCCCGCGAGGTCAACCGGCTGGCCCGCGCCCAGGAACGCGAGCTGCGCGCCTGGCTCTACCGCCCCGAGGGCACCGGGCGCGACGACGAGCCGACGACGGTCGCCGAGGGCGTACGCGCCGCAGCCGCCGAGGTCGAGGACGCGCACGGCGTCCCGGTCGAGGTCGTCTGCGTCGGCGACTGCCCGCTGGACGAGAAGCTGGCGGCGCAGATGCAGGCCGCGCGGGAGGCGATGGTGAACGCGGCCAAGTACGGTGGCAGCGGACCCGTTCAGGTCTACGCGGAGGTGGAGGGCGTCAAGGTGTTCGTCTCCGTGCGCGACCACGGCCCCGGATTCGACCTCGACCAGGTGCCGGACGACCGCATGGGCGTCCGCGAGTCGATCATCGGCCGGATGCAGCGCAACGGCGGCGAGGCCCGGCTGCGGGCCGCACCCGGCGGCGGTACGGAAGTCGAACTGGAGATGGAGAGGGTGGCGGCATGAGCACACCGAGTGCGCCTTTGGCGGGGGAGCGGCGGGTACGGGTGGTGCTCGTCGACGACCACCGGATGTTCCGTACCGGGGTCCAGGCGGAGATCGGCGCCACCGAGGAGACCGGTGTCGAGGTCGTCGGCGAGGCCGCCGACGTCGACCAGGCGGTCAGTGTCGTCACCGCGACCCGGCCCGAGGTCGTCCTCCTCGACGTGCACCTGCCCGGCGGCGGCGGTGTCGAAGTCCTGCGCCGCTGCGCCCCGTTGGCCGCCGACCCCGACAACCCGGTGCGTTTCCTGGCCCTTTCGGTCTCCGACGCGGCCGACGACGTCATCGGTGTCATCCGGGGCGGCGCGCGCGGTTACGTCACCAAGACCATCACCGGGCCCGACCTGATCAACTCGATCTTCCGGGTGCGCGACGGAGACGCCGTCTTCTCCCCGCGGCTGGCCGGTTTCGTGCTGGACGCCTTCGCGTCCACCGACGCCCCGCCGGTCGACGAGGACCTGGACCGGCTCACCCAGCGCGAGCGCGAGGTCCTGCGCCTGATCGCGCGCGGCTACGCGTACAAGGAGATCGCCAAGCAGCTCTTCATCTCGGTCAAGACCGTCGAGTCCCATGTCTCGGCCGTCCTGCGCAAGCTCCAGCTCTCCAACCGCCATGAGCTCACGCGGTGGGCGACGGCACGGCGCCTGGTCTGAGCCGGGCGCGCATGCCGGAGCCCGCAGGAGAGCCCGTACGTGAACCTGGCCGCGAGCCCGCAGGAGAGCCTGGCCGCGAGCGTCGCGTCACGCCCGGGCGTGTGCTGTGGCTGGCGTGCCTGGTCCTCGTGTGGGCGCTGCTGCTGCTGGCCGGGGTGCTGGACGTCGTCGCCTTCGTCGCCAGCGCGTCCGACACCCCTTACCAGGGCCGGGCCGACGACCGTACCGCCGCCTGGTGGACGCTCTTCGGTCTGGTGATCCCGCTGGCCTTCCTGGCCGCCGTCCTGACCTCCCTGGAACGACGCGCCCGCCGTCGCCGCGGCGGTCCGCCGGGCGGTGACCGCAGGTCGCTGACGGACGGCAGCGTCGGATAAGCGGTGTCAGAGGGCGGCGATACGGTCGCCCGCATGACGGAATCCACCGACCTGACGGACATCCGCGCGGCCTACGACACCGTCGCCGACAGCTACGCCGACCTGCTGCGGGACGCGCTGGCGGCCGGCGTCCTGGACCGCGCGACGCTGGGGGCGTTCGCCGAACTGGCCCAGCGGGGACGGCCGGTGGCGGACATCGGATGCGGCCCCGGCCGGATCACCGGGTATCTGGCGGAGCTGGGACTCGACGTCTTCGGCGTCGACCTCTCGCCCGAGATGGTCGCCGTGGCCCGCCGCGATCTGCCCGGACTGCGCTTCGACGTCGGCTCGATGACCGACCTGGACCTCCCGGACGGCTCCCTCGGCGGCCTCGTCGCCTGGTACTCGATCATCCACCTGCCCCCGCGCCTGCTGCCGCGCGTCTTCGCCGAATTCCACCGCGTCCTGGCCCCCGGCGCCCCGCTCGCCGTGGCCTACAAGATCGGCGACACCCGCCACCACCTCTCCCACGGCTACGGCCACCCCATCTCCCTCGACGTCTACTGGCATCCCCCCGCCCGTATCACCGCCCTCGCCGAATCCGCCGGCCTCACCGTCACCGCCACCACGACCCGCGCTCCGGCCCCGGACGAACGCCAGCCCCAGGGCTACCTGTTGGCGGCCAGGCCCGTCTGAAGGGCGGGGGTCAGGCCAGGGCGACGGTGATGATCTCGCGGCTGGCCGGGGTGACCGGGGTGCGGGGCCAGTCGCCGTAGCGGGACTCGGTGCGGAAGCCCGCGGCGGTGAGGAAGGTGTCGAGGGCGGGCTCGGAGAGGAAGCGGAGGGTGGAGCGGTCGGTATGGAGGGGGGTGCCGTCCGGGGCGGCGGTGGTGGTGGTGAAGGTGACGAGGTCGGGGGTGACGGAGTCGACGCTGTGCCAGACGCGGAGCGGACCGGCGGTGGGGTGGGTGGTCGTGACGGGGTGACCGGGGGTCCAGGACAGCCAGGCGCGGGCCTGGGGGTGGCGGGTCTCGAAGACGAAACGGCCGCCGGGGCGCAGGGCGGCGCGGACGGCGGCGAGCGAGTCGCGGATGTCGTCGTCGGTGAGCAGGCACTGGAAGGCGTGCCCGGTCATGATCGCCAGGTCGAAACCGGCGCCGGGCGGGGCGTCGGCGGCGCGGCCGTCGAGCCACTCGATGTCGGTACGGCGCCGGGCCCGGCGCAGGGACGGGGGGTGCGGGTCGAGGCCGACCAGACGGCCGCGGTGGCCCAGCGCCCGCGCGTGATGCAGCGTCATGCCGGTGCCGCAGCCCACGTCGAGAACGGAGTCGGCGGCCATGACCAGGTCGGTGTAGAACCGGTCGCCGGGTGACCGCTCGGGGTCCCACTGATTGAGCAGGTCGTAGAGCACGGCATCGTCGTCGTCGGTGAACACCGGGACAGTATTGAGGCGCGGCCGTCCGCGGCCAACCGGTTATTCCGGCCGCCGGGAAGGTGCCCCCGGCACGTATGCCTTTCCGGCGCGCTCCGCTATTCGGCCGGCCTCGCCGATCGGCGCCAATCCTTACGAACACGGGGGTTCGTAGTCACCACCCGGCGACCGGTGATTCGATACGCGGCTGTAGGTATCGCTGAGCGTGGGGTGGGGGAAATGGCTCGGGGTGGAGCGGGGCTGTTCGGCGTGCGCGAGGGGCGGTTGAGGCCGCGCGCGGCGGGTGCGGTGCGTGTGAGCGCCGCCGTACCGCCGACGGCGGGAGCCATTCCGGGAGTGCCGCCCCTGCCGACGTCACCTACGGATTCCGGCCGTCCGGATTCCGCCGCTCCGGATTCCGGCTATACGGATTCTGCCCGTCCGGATTCGGCCCGTCCGGATTCCCGCGCGAATACAAAAGCGTCCACGGCTTCCGCCCCGTCCGGGACCGTCGCCTCGCGAACGGCCCTCTCCTCCGGCGGCGGCGACACGGCCGGGGCGGCGGCGCGTCGGGAACGGGCCGACGCGGTCGTCGGCGGGTGACGGCCGCCGGGCGGGGCGGGACGGACCGGCCCGGCCGGGCGCGTGGTGATCGTTCGTGGGGTTGTACGGCCGCGGGGCGGGATGTCCGTCCGCGGCCGGTGTCGGGACTGCTCGTGCCGCGGTGCTCCGGTCCGCGGCCGTCATTCACCAGGGGGTTGTCATCGTGAGATCGGGATTCGCCGGCGGCGGGCGGCGGGCACGCGCCCGCGCGTACCTGCCGGGCAGGCGCGCCAAGCTGTTCGTCGTGGCGCTCGCCGCCGCGCTGACCGTGCCGGTCGGGCTGAGCCCGCTCGCGCACGCCGCGCCGGGGCCGCTGGGCCGCCCCGATCTGCCCGCGCCGCGCAACGGCACGGTGCACACCGCGGGCCTCGGCGCGCAGCAGGCCCGCGCGAAGGCCGCGGCGGGCAAGGCGGCCGACGACCGGAGCGCGCGGCGCGCGCTCGCCGAGCAGCACACGACCTGGCCCAAGGGCAGCACCCTCAAGAGCGCCGTGTCCGGCACCTCCGAGGTCACCGTCCTGGACCGGGCCGCGACCGACGCGGCAGGCGTACGAGGTGTGCTGCTCGCCGTCACACCGCGGGCGCGCGAGGCGAGTTCGGCCTCCGCCGCGCACACCGGCCCGGCCGGCGCACGCGTCCACGTCTCCGTCGACTACTCCTCCTTCGCCTCCGCCTACGGCGGCGACTGGTCCGGCCGCCTGCGCCTGGTGCGGCTCCCGGCGTGCGCCCTGACCACCCCGCAGAAGGCGCGGTGCAGGACCCGGACCCCGGTCCCTTCGTCCACCAACGACCTTGCCCGGCAGACGGTTTCGGCCGACGTCAGTGCCGATGTCGATGTCGATGCCGGTGCCGGTGCCAGTGGTGACGCCAGTGCTGACGCCACCGACGACGCCCCCGCCACGGCCGGTACCGACGCCGGCACCCTGAGCGCCTTCGCCGTCACCGCCGACAGCGGCGAGTCCGCCAAGGGCAGCGGCGACTACGGCGCCACCCCCCTGTCGGCGTCCTCCAAGTGGTCGGCGGGCACCTCCTCCGGCTCCTTCGACTGGTCGTACCCGATGGAGGTCGCCCCGTCCGTCGCGGGCCCGGTGCCCGCGGTGACGCTCACCTACGACTCCGGCAGCATCGACGGCCGCACCGCCTCGACGAACAACCAGGGCTCGCAGGTCGGTGAGGGCTTCACCGTCTCCGCCGACTCCTACGTCGAGCGCCAGTACGGCGGTTGCGACAAGGACGGGCACGCCGAGGTCTTCGACCAGTGCTGGAAGTTCGACAACGCCTCGGTCGTCCTGAACGGCAAGTCCACGGAGCTGGTCAAGGACGACACCACGGGGAAGTGGCGGCTGGCCGACGACGACGCCTCCACCGTCACCCACTCCACGGGCGCCGACAACGGCGACGAGGGCGACAGCGTGGACGGCGCGGGCGAGTACTGGACGGTGACGACCGGCGACGGCACCCAGTACGTCTTCGGCCTCAACAAGCTCACCGGCGCGGGCACGCAGCGCACCAACTCCGTATGGACCGTCCCGGTGTTCGGCGACGACTCCGGCGAGCCCGGCTACGCCAAGGGCAGCGCCTTCGCCGACCGCTCCTACAACCAGGCGTGGCGCTGGAACCTCGACTACGTCGTCGACACCCACGGCAACGCCGAGTCGTACTGGTACACGGCGGAGTCCAACTTCTACAAGAAGAACGGCTCGAAGACCGCCAACGCCTCCTACACGCGCGGCGGTCACCTCGACAAGATCCTCTACGGGCAGCGCTCCGACACGCTCTTCAGCGCCACCGCGCCCTACGAGGTGACCTTCGGCTACACCGAGCGCTGCACCGCCTCGGACTGCTCGAAGCTGACCAAGGACACCGCGCACAACTGGCCCGACGTGCCCTTCGACGCGATCTGCGCCTCCGGCGCGTCCGACACCGACTGCGCCGCCCAGGCGCCGTCGTTCTTCACCCGCAAGCGCCTCACGTCGGTGCAGGCCCTGGTGCTGTCGGGGACCTCGTACACGCCCGTCGACACCTGGGCGCTGGCGGAGAAGTACCTGGACGCCGGTGACCTCGGCGACAGCAGCGACCAGACGCTGGTGCTCGACTCGATCAAGCGGACCGGCGAGGCCGGCACCGCGGTCCCGCTGGACCCGGTGTCGTTCACCTACCAGATGCTGGCGAACCGGGTCGACGCCACCGACGACATCCTGCCGCTGCACCGGCCCCGCATCCAGTCGGTCACCTCGGAGACCGGCGCGGTCACCAGCGTCACGATGTCGACGCCGGAGTGCGTGCGCGGCTCGCACATGCCCGCCGCCGAGGACAGCGACACCATGAACTGCTATCCGCAGTACTGGCACATCAACGGCGCCGAGGAGGCCGGGCTCGACTGGTTCCACAAGTACCGCGTCGTGGACGTCACCACCTCCGACCCGGCGGGCAACAACGAGGCGCTGGAGCAGAGTTACGTCTACACCGACCCGGCGTGGCACTACAACGACAGCCCGTTCACGCCCGACGACGAGCGCACCTGGTCGGTCTTCCGCGGCTACGGCACGGTCACCTCGTACTCCGGGACCGGCGCGGGCAACCGGCTCAGGACCGTCACCCGCTACATGCAGGGCATGAACGGCGACAAGGTGAAGGCGGGCGGCACCCGTACGGTCACCGTGGCGGGGCTGACCGTGCCGGGACTGACCACGGCGGCGCTCACCGACTCCGACCAGTACGCGGGCTTCCAGCGCCAACAGGTCACCTACAACGGGGACACGCCCGTCTCGGCGACCGTCAACGACCCGTGGTCGGTCAGGACCGCCACGCAGCACAAGTCGTACGCCGACGTCGAGGCGTACTACGTGCGCACCGCGAAGACGTACTCCGACACCTATCTGACCGTGCCCGCCAAGTGGCGCACCAGCACCACGGCCAGCACCTACGACTCCTACGGCATGCCGGTCACGGTCGACGACGCGGGCGACACCGCCAAGAGCGGCGACGAGACCTGCACCCGCACCTGGTACGCCCGCAACGACAGCGCGGGCATCAACTCCCTGACCTCCAGGGTCCGTACGGTCGGCCAGCCGTGCGGCACCGCCGACGCGTCGCTGTCGCTGCCCGCGAACAGCACCACGCGCGGCGATGTGCTCGCCGACACCGCGACCGTCTACGACAGTTCGGCCGCGACGGCCTGGACCGCGAACCAGAGCCCGGCCAAGGGCGACGCGATGTGGAAGGGCCGGGCCGCCGCGTACCCGGCGGGCGCGGACGCCAACGGCGACCGCAACCCCAGTAGTTGGCAGACCACCGGCACCTCGGCCTACGACACCCTCGGCCGGATGACCCTCGCCAAGGACGGCGCGGGCAACCCGACGTCCAACACCTACACCCCGACCGGCGCGGGCGTCCCGACCCGTTCGGTGATCACCAACGCCAAGAGCCAGAAGACCACGACCTTCTACGACGGTCTGCGCGGCCTGCCGACCACCACCTACGACGTCAACACCAAGAAGACCGAGCTGACCTACGACGGTCTGGGACGGCTGACCGGCGTGTGGCAGCCGGGCCGCGTCAAGTCGGCGGGCGACAGCGCCAGCATCGTCTACGGCTACCACATGGAGCGCGGCTCGGCGCCGTACGTCAGCACCTCCACGCTCGGCCCGAACAACGTCCGGAGGGTCACCTACCAGATCGACGACGCGCTGCTGCGCCCGCTCCAGACGCAGTCGCCGAGCCCGCTGGGCGGCCGGGTCCTCACCGACACCCGTTACGACTCACGGGGGTTGGCGTACGAGACCTTCGCCGGGATCTTCGACCAGGACCACACGCCGAGCGGCACGTACGCCCGCGCCGAATACGGCGGCGCGCCCACCCAGCACGAGATCACCTTCGACGGCGCGGGCCGCACCACCTCCGACAAGCTGCTCGTCTACGGCGTGCAGAAGGGCGTCACCGTCACCTCGACGTACACCGGCGACTCGACGGCCACCAGCGCCCAGCCGGGCGGCACCGCCTCCCGCGTGATCACCGACGCGCTCGGCCGCACCGTCGAGCGCCGCGACTACTCGGGCGCCTCGCCCGCCGACGCGGACTACGGCGGCGCCGCCCCGCTGCCCGCGCACACCAGCACCCTGTACGGCCTGACCAGGGACGGTAAGCAGTCCACCGCCACCGGCCCCGACAACGCCAAGTGGAGCTGGGGCTACGACCTGTTCGGCCGTCAGGTCTCCGCGAACGACCCGGACATGGGCGCCACGTCGACCACGTACAACGCGCTCGACCAGATCGCCACGACGACCGGCTCCACGCACAAGACGCTGCTGTTCGAGTACGACACGCTCGGCCGCAAGACCGGCGAGTGGGAGACGGCCAGGACCGACGCGACGAAGATCGCCGCGTGGACGTACGACACGGCCGCCGCGGGACAGCTCGACACCTCCACCCGCTACGACGGCGGACTGGCCGGGAAGGCGTACACCCAGAAGGTCACCGCGTACGACGACGCCTACCACGTCACCGGCAGCGAGATCGACCTCGACGCCAACGACCCGCTGGTGAAGTCCGGTGCGGCGAAGGCCAGTTACAGCTACTCCGCCTACTACAACGTCGACGGCAGCCTCCAGCACACCACCGAGCCCGCCGTCGGCGGCCTGCCGCAGGAGTCGGTCAGCTACGGCTACACGCCGACCGGCCAGATCGAGACCGCCACCGGCACCAGCGGCTACCTCCAGGACACCTCCTACTCCGCGCTCGGCGAACCGCAGCAACTCACCCTGGCCACCGCGGCGTCCGGGGTGAAGAAGGCGTACATCACCAACGTCTACGAGGAGGGCACCAGCCGGCTGACCCGCTCCTCGGTCACCGACCAGACCCACGCGTACATGACGCAGGACCTCAACTACAGCTACGACGACGCCGGGAACGTCACCAAGATCGCCGACCCGACCACGCAGGGCGGCACCGCGCAGGCCGACACGCAGTGCTTCGGCTACGACGGCTACCAGCGGATGACCAGCGCCTGGACGCCCGCCAACGCCGACTGCGCGAGCACCACGACCGGCGGCGCGGCCCCGTACTCCACCGGCTGGACCTACAACCCGGCGGGGCTGCGGCTCACCCGGACCCAGCACACCGCGACCGGCGACAGCACCGCCCAGTCCTGCTACAACGACTCCGCCCACCCGCACGCCCTGACCACCGTCACGGCGGCGGCGAGCTGCACCGGGGCGACCGCCACGTACGGCTACGACGAGGCGGGCGACACCACCAAGCGGCCCGGCCCGAGCGGCACTTCGCAGACGCTGGCCTGGAACAGCGAGGGCGACCTGACCAGGACCACCGAGGGCGCCAAGGTCACCGACTACCTCTACGACGCGGGTGACAACCTGCTGATCCGCCGGGCGTCCGCGGGCGACGGCGAGAGCGTCGTCTACCTGGGCGCCACCGAGATCCACAGCAAGGTCAGCGCCGGGAAGACCACCACCTGGGCGGTCCGCACCTACACCGCGGGCGCCGGGGGACCGGCGATCGCGGTGCGCTCCACCCAGTCCGGCGCCACCACCCTGACCTGGCTCGCGGGCGACAACCACGGCACCAGCAGCCTCGCGGTGGACGCCGGCACGCAGGCCGTCACCAAGCGCTACACCGACCCGTTCGGCGCCGCCCGCGGCAGCGCGCCCGCGACGGCGTGGCCCGACGACAAGACCTTCCTCGGCAAGCCCGCGGACACCGGCACCGGACTCGTCCACATCGGCGCCCGCGAGTACGACCCGTCGACCGGCCGCTTCATCAGCGTCGACCCGCTGCTCCAGACCGACAAGGCGCAGACCCTCAACGGCTACGTCTACGCCGCCGACAATCCCACCGGGCTCGCCGACCCGACCGGCGAGGGCGTTCCCGAGTGCATGACCGGTGTCATCACCGGCTGCCACAACGGCGTGCCCGGCAAGGGCTCGGTCTACCACCCGGACCGCGACCCGGGGAACCGGCCGTCCCACAGCGGCGGCAAAGGCAACGGCAACAGCAACAGCAGTGGCAGCGGCGGCTGCGACCGGGCCTGCCAGAACGCGCTCGCCGCGCTCCAGCAGAACACCTGGAAGGACGACAAGAACGAGAAGAACGTCCACGCGGCGCTGGCCAAGGAACTGCGCGACTACGTCCTCGCCCTCGCAGGGAACACCAACCCCTGCAAGGTCGGCGCGTCCGTGACCTCCGGCACCATGGCCGCCTGCAACCAGATGGGCGGCAACTCGCCGCAACTGACCTGGACCGACCTGCTGCAACTGTGGCTCGGCGGCAAGGGCGCCAATGTGCCCTTCGACGCGAACAGCCTGCTCACCAAGCAGTTGGCGTTCAACGGCCACAGTCTCCAGATCATCAAGAATCTGGCCAGGGCGGTCTCGGACGCCGACTTCGGGGCCGACATTGACGCGCTGGGAGGCCAGGACGACTATGTCGACGGGAAGAACCTCGGGGAGAAGATGAAGAACCTGCCCAAGGACCTCAGCGGCATGGCCACCAGGGGGCGCGTGGGCACCAAGGTCCCCGAAGCCTTCACCGGCGGCTACGACCTCGTGTACCAGGTGATCAACCAGAACAAGAAGGACCACTCCATGACCGTGGCCTTCGCCGCGTTCAACGACACCGGCACCGCGTCCGCCTTCCACTTCGGGGTCCCGGACATCAAGCAGGGCTACGGAGGAGCGAGCGTGTACCAGGAGTACTACTGGTCCGTCACGGTGAGCGTCGAGTGACCACCGGTCCGCAGGCCACGCTCCCCGCCGCACCGGACGGCGGGGAGCCCGGGGGGCCGGGCTCCGGCGGTCACGGCTCCGGGCCCGCCGCCCGGCTCGACCGGCTCTGGGGGCCCGTCCGCTGGGTGCTGCTGGCCGTGCTGGTGCTGTCGTTCGCCACCGTCCTGCTGCGGATCGTGCCGGGCGGCGGGTCGACCGGCGCCCTGGCGCGGGACATCGAGGCCGGGCGGACCCACTCGGTACGGGTCGACGACCAGGGCTCCGACGGGATCACCGTCCGCTGGAGCGCCGGGCCGCTGACCGAACGGCAGTACACCTACCGGCCCGCGAACCCCTTCCCCGGCGGCCGGAACGGTGTCGTCGGGGAGTTCACCGCGGACATCAGGCGGCAGGCGGGACCCGCGGCGGACGGCCTCGCCGTACGGAGCTTCGACAGCTCCTACGGCGCCGGGGGCCTGACGCTGCTGGTGCCCGTCGCCTACGTCCTGCTCACCCCGTGGGCGTGGCTGCGGGTGGCGGCGCTGCTCGCCGGTCTCCTGGTGGTCGTACGGACGCTGGCGGTGACCCGGCACCGGCGCGCGAGCGGCCCCGCGTGGCTGCTGGCGTGCGCGGTGACGGGGGCCGGTTTCTTCGGCTACCTGTGGGCGGAGCCGGGAGGCGGCCCCGGCACCGGCACCTCGGGGGACGGGTCCGTACGGGCGCCGCGGTGGACGCGGGCCTGGCTGGCGTCGCTCGCCTCGGCGGCCGGGCTGGCCGTCCTCGGCGCGCTGCTGCTGCTCGTCGCCGGGCGGTACTGACCCGGCGACCGGTGGAGGCGTACGGCCGCGGGCGCGCGCTCAGCGCAGAATGCCCGCGGCCGTCGCGGCCTTCAGCCAGGTCGGGAACTCGGTGAGCAGGCGGTCGTACAGCTCGGCGTCGGAGAGGCTGGCGATGTCGTCGACGGCGAAGAAGCCGACGTTGTCCACGCGGCGGCCGGTCATGGTGTCGAAGCGCTCCAGGACGCCGTAGTTGGACTGGCCGAGTCCGACGAACTGCCAGAACAGCGGCTCCTCGACGGCCCCGCGCAGCTCGCGCTCGATCTCCGCGTTGCGGTAGACACCGCCGTCGGAGAAGAAGAGCACGAGGGTCGGGGCGGCGGACGGCTCGCCGCGCACGTAGTCCCGTACCTGCGCGATGACCTTCTGCTCCTCGTTGCCGAAGCCGACCAGCTTCATGTCCACCTGGCCGTTCGGAGACGGCTTGCGGCGCTTGAAGATGCCGATCGCGCCGACCCGGACGTGCAGTTCCAGCCACTGCGGCAGCGAGCCGAGGTCGAGGTCGGGCAGCCGCGCCGGGTTGCTGGCGAAGGTCCACGCCTGCATGACGCCGTCCGGTACGAGCGCGGCGGCCACGGCCGCCATCCGCTCCACCACGTCGTGCACCACGCGCCGCGAGTACAGGTGGGACATCGACCCCGACGCGTCCAGCACGATGATCACCCGCGCCCGGACGTTGTCGGCGCCGTGCTTGCGCAGGCTCACCGCGACCTGCTCCTTGCGCAGCGACAGCCGCTTGCGCATGTCGACCGGCAGGTGCTCCTCGCCCTTGACGAGCGAGGGCGCGCCGGAGCCGGGGGCAGGCGCCGACGCGTATCCGGACGCGGGCTGCGCGCCGTACGCAGAGCCGTACGGGGAAGCGGGCTGCGCGGGCGCAGAGCCGTACGGCGAGGGCGCCGCGTACGGGGACGCGGGCGGCGGGGGCGCGGCGGGCATCGGCGGCGCGGCGGCGGGCGCCGTCACGGGAACGGGCGCCGCTTCCTCCTCCTCCGCGTCCACGCTGATGCCGAAATCGGTGGCGAGCCCCGCGAGGCCCGAGGCGTACCCCTGGCCGATCGCGCGGAATTTCCAGCCGTCCCCGCGCCGGTACAGCTCACCCGCGACGAGCGCCGTCTCGGATGTCGCGGTGACCGGGAAGTACGCCAGTTCGGCGCCGGACGCCGCGTCCAGCAGCCGCAGCCCGAGGCCGGTCATCGCGCCGAAGGTGCCGCCGTCGGCGGACGCGCACAGCATGATCCGCTCGATCCCCGGCTCGACGCGCGCCAGGTCCACCTCGATGGTGTCGGTGACCACGGCCGCCTGCCGCTTCCCCGCGTGCCGTACGGCCCCCGACGCGTGTCCTGGCTGGTTGTAGAAGACGAAGTCGGCGTCGTCCCGCACCTTCCCGCCGCCCGCCAGCAGCAGCGCCGACGCGTCGGCGTCGGGCCCGCCGCCCGCTCCCCAGGCCAGTTCGGCCCGTACGGCGGGCACGGCGACCGGCACATTCGCACCCTTGCTCAGCGGCGTAGACGTCATGGGGCAAGTCTGCCCGGAGTCGGGCGGTTCGTCAGGAGAAGAGCTTGTCCGGATTTCGTATCAACATCTGACGTGCGGACCGGTGGGCGGGGCGGACGGGCCGACGGCCGGGCTCAGCGGGCGGGCGGCCTCGGTCAGGTGGGGCGGGTGGCTCCCGCGAAGGGCATCTCGGAGATCGGGGCGATACGGACCGGGGCGCCCGGGTGCGGGGCGTGGATCATCTGGCCGTTGCCGATGTAGAGGCCCACGTGGCTGATGCCGGAGTAGAAGAAGACCAGGTCACCGGGTTGGAGCTGGGACTCGGAGACCCGGGTGCCCGCGTTGATCTGGGTGTACGTGGTGCGCGGGAGCGAGACCCCCGCGGCCCTCCAGGCGGCCTGGGTGAGGCCGGAACAGTCGTACGAGTTGGGCCCGGTGGAGCCCCAGACGTACGGCAGGCCGAGCGCGCGGTAGGCGAAGGCGACGGCCTGGGCGGCGCGCGAGGACGGCGCGGCGACGGGCGTCGTGTCGCCGGGCAGCGGCGTACGGGCGCTGGCGCGGGTCGCGGCGGCCGGTCCCGACGACGGGGTGTCGGCGGCCTCGACGGCCGCGCGCTGGGCGGCCGTCAGCCGGTCGAGCAGCGCGCGCGCCGCCCGCAGCTTGCTCTGCACGGTCGCCTTGCGCGCGGCCAGCTTGGACTGCGCCTCCTTGAGCGCGTCGAGTTTCGCGTCGGCCGCGTCATGGGTACGGGTGACGTCCCGCTGCTCCTCGGTGAGCTGCGCGAGCGCGGTCGCCGTCCGCGAGTCGAGGCGGTTGAGCATCCCGGCCCGGTCCAGATACGTGTCGGGCGAGGAGCTGAGCGCGAGCTGCACGCTGGGGTCGAGCGAGCCGGTGCGGTACTGCGCCGCCGCGAGGGCGCCGATCGTGTCGCGGGTGGCGTTCAGCCGCGCGGTCTTGCGGGCCAGTTCGTTCTGCAGATCGGCGACCGCGGCGCGGGCCTGATCGGCCTGCTCCTTCGCGCCGTTGTACTGCTCGGTGGCGGCCTCCGCCTGCCGGTAGAGCGTGTCGACCTGGTCCTTCACCTCGCTGAGCGAGGCCGGTGCCTGCGGCCGCGGGTCCGCGAGGGCGGATTCGCCGAGCAGGCTCACGGAGGCGGCGGCCGCGAGCGCCACGGTGAGGGCTGCGCGGGTCGCGGTGAGCGCCGACGTGCGGGCGGACGTACGCGCCGCCGAGGTTCTGCGGTGTGAGGCGGGACTGTGGGAGGCCATGCGGCCGTCATTCCTTCCAGTGCTCCGACGGGCCCGCGCGGAGGCCCGGCGACGCCTGCACGGGGGAGCAGAGCGCCGCCGGACCTTCGGCGGGGGTGACCGCGCCGCCACGGTCCTGACGGCTGTGGGGATCGGTCACCTGGGGAGCGACGCTAAACCTGACCGGGGGTGCGCCAGGGGAAGGAGACCGGGACTGCTCCGATTCGACCGGCCCGTGACCGTAAACGACCGCCGTTCGACGGGTGACCCGGTCATATGCGCGCGCCTGCTGACCAAAGTGCCCGGTCGGGAGGTCCGACCGGGCACGGGGTGCTATGCGGGGCTGTGAGCCCGGCGGTCCTGAGGCTCCGCGGACGCGGGCTCAGGCTGCACGGGTTCAGGCGATACGGGCTCAGACTGCACGGGTTCAGGCGGTGCGGGCCCTGGTGATACGGCTCAGGCGATGCGGCGGGCCGCCGCGAAGGGCATCCAGCTCATCGGGGCGACCTCGACGACCGCGCCGCTGTGCGGGGCGTGCACGATCTGGCCGTTGCCGATGTACATGCCGACGTGGCTGATGCTGGAGTAGAAGAACACCAGGTCGCCGGGGCGCAGGTCGGACTGCGAGACCGCCGTGCCGTCCTTGACCTGGTCCCACGTGGTGCGGCCGATGGAGATACCGGCGGCGCGGTAGGCGGCCTGGGTGAGCCCGGAGCAGTCGTACGCGTCGGGGCCGGTGCGGCCGGAGCCGTACGGCTTGCCGCGCTGCGACATCGCGAACTGGATGGCGGCGGCGGCGCGGCCGGACGCCGGGCCGTTGTAGGTGTAACTGACGTTGCTCGCCGTGGAGTTCGAGGAGTTCGAGGAATTCGAGGAGCCCGCGGTGTTGGTCGGGGCGGTGGGCCGCATCGCGGCGAGCTTGGCGCGCTCCTGCGCGTTGAGGCTGTTGAGCAGCTTCTGCGCGGCGGCCAGCTTCGTCTGGACGTTCTTCTTCGCCGCCGCGAGCTTGTTCTGCGCGCTGGTCAGCTCGTTGAGGCTCTTGGTGGCCTGCGCGCGCTGGATGGACGCCTGCTCCTGCTGGACCTTGAAGGTCTCCAGCGCCTGTTCCTGCGTGGTGGAGATGCGGTCCATCATGTGCGACTGGTCGAAGAACTTCTGGGGGTCGTCCGTCAGCAGCAACTGCGTCGTCTGGTCGAGGCCGCCGTCGCGGTACTGCGCGGTGGCGTACTGCCCGAGCACCCGCCGCGTCTCGTTCATCTTCGCGGTCTTCTGCGCGACCTGCTCCAGGAGCTGATTGGCCTTGGCCCGCTGGTTGTCGGTCTTCTCCTTGGCGGCGTCGAAGTGCTGCGTCGCTACCTCGGCGTCCTGGTTGAGCTGGTCGATCTGCGCCTTGACCTCGGTGATCGAGGGCTTCGCGGGCGCCGCGCTGGCGCTCTCGCTGAGCAGGGTGACCGACGCGAGGGCCGCTGTGGTGATCCCGACGGCGGCCCGTGGACCGGCCGTGGACAGTATGCGATTGCGCGGCTTGCGGTGCGACGCCAAGGGAGGCGACTCCTTCCGAATACCGCCGACCGGGTTAGCTGACGGGTTCGGGCTGAAGGTCGCCCTACGGTCCCGACGCCTGCTGCGGCGTCCGTTCCGATTCACCCCACGTGCTGTTGGGTCCCCGGCTCCGGCCTGGGCCGGATTGAGCGGAGGTGATTCGCTGTCGGCTCTTCAGCCGACGGGGAAGCTCACCACCTAGCGGGCTACCGTAGTCAACTTGTGCGAGCCTTGGGAAGTTTGGATTGCAATGTGACCGAAATCGCTTTGTGATCTTACCGTTTGTGAGCGCGACGGCGTCCGGACAAGTCGGACTATGCCGGGTGGACTATGCGGGACGGACCGCCCCGTAGAACGGCATTTCGGTAATCGGGGCGATCTTGACCACGGTGCCGGTGTGCGGCGCGTGGATCATCTGGCCGCCGCCGATGTAGAGGCCGACGTGACTGATGTCGCTGTAGAAGAAGATCAGGTCACCCGGCCGGAGATTCGACTCCGACACCCGCGTGCCGACGTTCACCTGGTCCCAGGTCGTGCGCGGCAGATCGACCCCGGCCGCCTTCCACGCCGCCTGGGTGAGCCCCGAGCAGTCGTACGACGTCGGCCCGGTCGCGCCCCACACGTAGGGCTTGCCGAGCTGCTTGCGCGCGAAGGCGATGGCGTCGTCGGCCTTCGAGGAACCCGTGCTCAGCACGGTCGGCGTCGAGGAGTCCTTCGCGGCCTTCGCCGCCTTCGCCGCGGCCTCGGCCGCCGCCTTCTCCTTGGCCGCGATGGCGGCGGCCTTGACGCGCGCCTCTTCCTCCTGCTTGGCCCGCAGCGCCGCGAGCCGCGCCTTCTCCTGCGCGTTGAGGCTGTTGAGCAGCTTCTGCGCCTCGCCCAGCTTGGCCTGCACATCCCGCTTGGCGGTGCGCAGTTCGCCCTGCTGGGTGGTGAGCGTCGCCAGGCTCTTGGCCGCCTCTATGCGCTGCTGCGTGGCCGCGGCCTGCTGCACCCGGTACGACTCGACGGCCTTCTGCTGCCGCTTGCCGAGCACGTCCGACAGGTGCACCTGGTCGAGCATCGACTGCGGGTCGGTGGCCAGCAGGTAGCGGCCGGTCGAGTCGTCGCCCCCGGTGCGGTACTGCGCGGCGGCGTACTGCCCGAGGACCCGGCGCGAGTCGTTCAGCGCCTGCGTCTTCTTCGCCGCCTGCTCCAGGAGCCGGTTGACCTTCGCGTTCTGCGCGTCGGTCGACTCCTTGATGCCGTTGTACTTCTCCGTGGCGACCTCGGCCTGGTGCGTCAGCCCGTCGACCTTCGCCTTCACCTCGGCGATGCTCGGCTGCTTCGGCTTGGCCGGCTCGGCGCTGGCGCTCTCCGCGAAGAGGGTCACGGTGGCCAGCGCGGCCGTCGTGATCCCCACGGCCGCACGCGGGCCGGGGGTGCTGAGGATCGCGGCGCGAGCCTTACGGTGTGTCGCCATGGCGCGCGGACTCCTTTCGGACGCCCATCCGGACGCTGCTGGAGCGAGACCGTAGCCAACGCTCCGGGCTGCTGGGAAGAGCGGTGTCCGATAGGCCCGATACCTTTTCGTAATCATTTCCCATTGTCACGGTGCGTGGTAACGGGACTACGGGGTAAAGGTACGTGGTTGCCCCGGAGGCGGCCGTTGGGCGGGGGGCCGGGAGTGTCGGCCGGGACTCCGGGCGAAGGGGCCGGGGGGTGTCGGCCGGGGGGCCGTCGTACGGGGGTCGTGGGGGGTCGGCCGGGGGCTGTGCGGGGAAGGGCCGTGGGCTGTCGGTGCCGGGCTCTAGACTCGGGGAGCGATGAGCAGCCTCTTTGACGACAACTTCCTGAACGGTCTGCATGTGGCCCCCGAGCCCGCCGACCCCACCGCTCCGCCGCCCCCGGAGGACGGGGGCCCCGGCGGCGAGCACGTACCGGACGACCTGTTCGGCGGCCGGTTCGACGGACCGCCGCCGCAGGCCACCGGGCGGGACGCGTATTACCGGGACGGCGCCCCGCGGCCCGCCACCGACCCCGCGCAGCTCCTGGAAGGGCTCAACGAGCAGCAGCGCGCCGCCGTCGAGCACGCGGGCGGCCCGCTGCTCATCGTCGCGGGCGCGGGCTCCGGCAAGACCCGGGTGCTCACCCACCGGATCGCCTATCTGCTCGGCGCCCGGCACGTGCACCCCGGCTCCATCCTCGCCATCACCTTCACCAACAAGGCCGCGGGCGAGATGAAGGAGCGCGTCGAGGAGCTGGTCGGCCCGCGCGCCAATGTGATGTGGGTCTCCACCTTCCACAGCGCGTGCGTGCGCATCCTGCGCCGCGAGTCCAAGTCGCTCGGTTTCACCTCGTCGTTCTCGATCTACGACGCCGCCGACTCCAAGCGGCTGATGGCGCTGGTCTGCCGGGACCTCGACCTGGACCCCAAGCAGTACCCGCCGAAGTCGTTCAGCGCGAAGATCTCGAATCTGAAGAACGAGCTGATCGACGAGGAGACCTTCGCGGCCACCGCGGAGAACCCCTTCGAGAAGAAGCTCGCCGAGGCGTACGCGATGTACCAGGCGCGGCTGCGGGACGCCAACGCGCTGGACTTCGACGACATCATCATGACCACCGTCAATCTGCTCCAGGCGTTCCCCGACGTCGCCGAGCACTACCGGCGGCGCTTCCGGCACGTCCTGGTCGACGAGTACCAGGACACCAACATCGCCCAGTACACGCTGGTCCGCGAACTGGTCGGCACCGACCAGGACGAGGACGCGGCCGAGCTGTGCGTGGTCGGTGACGCCGACCAGTCGATCTACGCCTTCCGCGGCGCGACGATCCGCAACATCCTCCAGTTCGAGGAGGACTACCCGCAGGCCCGCACGATCCTGCTGGAGCAGAACTACCGCTCCACGCAGACGATCCTCACGGCCGCCAACGCCGTCATCGAGCGCAACGCGGGGCGGCGGGCGAAGAACCTGTGGACCGAGTCCGGCGACGGCCCGGTCATCGTCGGCTACGTCGCCGACCAGGAGCACGAGGAAGCGCAGTTCATCGCCGAGGAGATCGACCGGCTCACGGACGCGGGCGACGCCCGCCCCAGCGACGTCGCCGTCTTCTACCGCACCAACGCGCAGTCCCGTGTCTTCGAGGAAGTCTTCATCCGCGTCGGCCTGCCCTACAAGGTCGTCGGCGGCGTCCGCTTCTACGAGCGGCGCGAGGTCCGCGACGTCCTGGCGTATCTGCGGGTGCTGTCCAACCCCGAGGACACCGTGCCGCTGCGCCGCATCCTCAACGTGCCCAAGCGCGGCATCGGCGACCGCGCCGAGGCGATGATCGACGCGCTGGCCGCGCGCGAGCGGATCACCTTCCCGCAGGCGCTGCGGCGGGTGGACGAGGCGTACGGGATGGCGGCCCGCTCGGCGAACGCCGTCAAGCGCTTCAACACGCTCCTGGAGGAGCTGCGCACCATCGTGGAGTCCGGCGCGGGCCCCGCGGTCGTCCTGGAGGCCGTGCTGGAACGCACGGGCTATCTGGCCGAGTTGCAGGCGTCCACCGACCCGCAGGACGAGACCCGCGTGGAGAACCTCCAGGAACTGGCCGCCGTGGCCCTGGAGTTCGAGCAGGAGCGGGACGCGGACGAGCCGGGCACCCTCGCCGACTTCCTGGAACGGGTCGCGCTGGTCGCCGACTCCGACCAGATCCCCGACGAGGACGACTCCGGCGGCGTCATCACCCTCATGACCCTGCACACCGCCAAGGGCCTGGAATTCCCCGTGGTGTTCCTCACCGGCATGGAGGACGGCGTCTTCCCGCACATGCGGGCGCTCGGCCAGGTCAAGGAGCTGGAGGAGGAGCGGCGGCTCGCCTACGTCGGCATCACCCGCGCCCGCGAACGGCTCTACCTGACCCGCTCGACGATGCGCAGCGCCTGGGGCCAGCCCTCCTACAACCCGCCGTCTCGTTTCCTGGAGGAGATTCCGCCGACGCTGATCGAATGGAAGCGGCTCGGCTCCGCCGGGGGGTCCTCGGGGCCCATGACCAAGTCCGCCTCCGCGGCCTCCTCCGTCACCGCCCGCGGCCGGTCCGGCGCCGCCGGCGGCTTCGCCACCCGCCGCTCCTCCGGTGACCGCCCCGTCATCTCCCTCAAGGTCGGCGACCGCGTCACCCACGACCAGTTCGGCCTCGGCACCGTCATCTCCGTCACCGGCCAGCCGGGCGACGAAAAGGCCACCATCGATTTCGGCGACGAACGCCCCAAACAGCTTCTTCTCCGCTACGCCCCCGTAGAAAAGCTCTAGCCCCTCCCGCGCGGGGCCTGGTCTTTAGGGGCGCGGCCCCCGTGGGATTCACCTTGCGCGGGGCCTGGTTTTTAGGGGCGCGGCCCCCGTGGGATTCACCTTGCGCGGGGCCTGGTCTTTAGGGGCGCGGGGAACTGCGCGACAAGCCCCCACCGGCGGCTGGTCCGGAGACAACCGGACTGCCCCGCCGGGGCGGGTGGTGACCTGCGGGAGCGCGGCGGTCGGCCGCGCAGTTCCTCCCCCCACCTCCGGCCGGGGGTGCCCCCAGCGCCCCAGACGGGGCACAGCCCACCCGCAGGGTGGACGCACAGGGGCCGCGCCCCTGACGGGGCGCACCGTCATGCGCAGGGTGGACGTCGCGAGTGGGCCCGCCCGCAGGGCGTCAGCGGGGGTCGAGCCCGTGGGCCAGAAGCCAGGGCAGCGGATCGATCGGAGATCCCCCGTGGGGCCGCACCTCGAGGTGCAGGTGCGGACCGGTGGTGTTGCCGGTGTTGCCGGAGTAGGCGATGACGGTGCCCGCCTTGACCGACCCACTGCGAATCTTCGTACTGCTGAGGTGGCAGTACCACGTCTCCGTGCCGTCGGCCGCCGTGACGATCGCCATGTTGCCGTAGGAGCTGTTCCACTGCGTGCGGACGGTGCCGTCCGTGACCGCCATGACCGGCGTCCCCACCGACACGGGGAAGTCGATGCCGGTGTGCAGCGCCATCCAGTTGACGCCGGCCTGGCCGAAGTACGCGCTGAGGCCCTTCTCCGTCACCGGCAGCAGGAACTTCGGCCGCAGCGCCTCCTTGCGGGCCGCCGCGTCCGCCTTGGCCTTCTTCGCCGCCGCCTCGCGGTCCTTGAGGTCGATCCGCTCCTGCGTCCGGCTCGCGCGGTCCGCGAAGTCGTTCGCGTCGGCGCTCACCCCGGCGAGCTGCCGGTCGAACTGCGTCGTCGGCGCGTTCGCGTCCGTCGCCGCGCTCCCGCCGTCGGCCTGCGTCTTCGAGGATTCGGCGACGCCGACCCCCGAGACCGCCGCCGCGCCCACGGCCGCCACGCCCATCACCGCGACGGAGGGGACCGCCACGGTCAGCAGCGCCGACCGCCGGGCGGGCTTTCGTCGTCGGCTGCGCGCCACCGGCTCGCCGTCCGCCGGGAACGCGTCCGCGTAGGCGTGCTCCACGGCGGGCTCGTCGTCGCGGGCCGCCTCGGCCGTCGCCGTCACGGGCTCGACCGCGTCGACCGCCTCGAACTCGGCCGTCATCGCGGCGGGTTCCGCCACCGGCTCCTCGACCCGCGGGTGCGGCTGCGGCTCCTCGTGGACCGGCGCCATCTGCTCGTACACACCGGTGTCGCCGCTGGCGTCGTAGCCGTACCCGTAGCCGTACGTCGGATACGCGCCCGAGTCCCAGTCCTGCTGCGGCTGTTGGGCCGGAGCCTGCGGCTCCTGATACGGCTGCTGGTAGAACGCCGTGCTGTCGTACGTCCCCGTGTCGTAGTACGTCCCCGCGGCCTGCGTCGCGTACGGGTCGTACGCCGCGTAGCCGCCGGTGTCGTACGTCCCGGTGTCGTACGTCCCGGTCCCGGCCGCGTACATGCCGGTGTCGTAGACGCCCGTGTCGTACGTGCCCGTGTCGTACGAGGTGTACGTGCCGGTGTCGTACGCGTCGGCGGGCTGGGACTGCGCCGGTACGTGGGGCTGCTGGACCTGGGTCTGGGCCTGCGGCTGCCCCTGGTCGTAGCTGTAACCGGTGTCGTAGCCGTACCCGTGTGTGTACTGCGGGGGCTGCGGGGCATACGCGTAACTACCGGTCGCGTCGGGCGCGTGGCCGTACAGCGGATCGGCGTCAGCGAAGGTGGTGCCGACGGTCTGGTAGGCGCCCGTGGAATAAGCGTCGTACCCGTAGGCGTCGTAGTCGGGGGCGTACCCCGACGCAGGACGTTCGTTCACCGCCAGCTTCTCTTTCGCCTAGGCAGCAGGAGAATTAGCGGTGACTGTAGCTCCCCGTACGGGGAGCCGACAATCTTCTGCGGTGACCTGGCGTCCGCCTTGCCCGGTGTTCGGTTGATATTCGACCGTTACGTGTCCGTTATGCGGCGTCGATCGCGCCCCTCCAGAGCTCCTTCCCGCTCAGCGCTTGCCGTATCTCGGCGGCCACACCCCGGTGCACGGGCAGTGCCAGGTGGCCGATCCCGCTCACCCGGATGTTCTCCGCCGAAAGATCCGGGTGTTCGAGGCGCGCCGCGGCCACCGGGACCATCAACTGGTCGAGGTCGCTCCAGAACGACACAAAGCGCGTCCCGCACCCCCGCGCGGGCTGCGACAGCTCCTCCAGCAGCGCCGACCCCGGCCGCATCTGCCGCACGATCGGCAGCGGCGTCAGCAGCGGCACCACCCTGGTCCCGGTGTGCGGCGTCCCCAGCGTGACCAGCGTCCGCACCCGCGCGTCACCGCCCAGCCGCTGCACGTAGTACCGCGCGATCAGCCCGCCCAGGCTGTGTCCCACCAGGTCGACCCGGCTGTGCCCGGACTCCGCGCAGATCCGCTCGACGTGCCGCCCCAGCAGCTCGGCCGCTCCGCGTATGTCACAGGTCAACGGTGAGTAGTTCAGCGCGTCGACCCGTGTCCAGCCGTGGTGCAGCAGGGAGCGGCGCAGCAGGGTGAAGACCGACCGGTTGTCCACGAAGCCGTGCAGCATCACCACGGGCGGGTGGGCCCTGCCCTCGGTCGGCAGCCGCAGCGCCCCGCCGGGCGCCTGGCCTATCGCGGGTGTCTTCGGTGAGGGGGCGGCCGTCCGCGCGGGGAGTATCCCCGTCGGGTAGAGCAGTAGGTGGCCCGCCAGGATCGCCAGGTCGAACGCGGTGGCCTTGACCAGCGCCGCGCCGTGCAGCAGCCGGGCCAGCGGGGCCGTCGCCGCCCCGGCGGACGGACGGTCCGCCTGCGGGTCCTCCGCGGCCCGCGGAGGGCCGGTGGCGGCCGTGGTGCCGGCCGGTGTCGTGGCGTCCGGCGAATCGGCTGGTCCGACGGTCATGGCCCACCTCCCGTCACGGCACGCTCCGTGCGGCCCGGTGGCCCGGCGTGCCCTGTCGAGGGCCGGAGCGGAGGCCGTGTCCCCGTGCTCTGCGGCTGCGAGCGCGGGAACACGGCATCCTGGCAGCGGCTCCTCCACAGCGGGCCGGACCGGTGAGCGACGGCTCCGGCGTGTCCCACACCGTGACGAGCCGTTTCCCGGGGTCCCACCCGTGGTGAATGTGTCCCACTGTGTGATTTCCCCCTCCCTGGGTCCCGCGAAACTGTCGGGCGGCGGAGCGGGGCGATAACGTTCGTTCACACTGTGGGACGCTCTCCGCGACCGCAGCCCCGAATTCCCGGCCCGCGAGCCGTACGCATGGAGGCAGTGATGGGAGTGTCCGGTCCGATCCGCGTGGTGGTGGCCAAGCCGGGTCTCGACGGCCACGATCGCGGGGCCAAGGTCATCGCCCGCGCCCTGCGGGACGCCGGTATGGAGGTCATCTACACCGGCCTGCACCAGACGCCCGAGCAGGTCGTCGACACCGCCATCCAGGAGGACGCCGACGCGATCGGCCTGTCGATCCTGTCCGGCGCCCATATGACGCTCTTCGCGAAGGTCCTCGAACTGCTCAAGGAGCGCGACGCCCTGGACATCAAGGTCTTCGGCGGCGGCATCATCCCCGAGGCCGACATCGCGCCCCTCAAGGAACTCGGCGTCGCCGCGATCTTCACCCCCGGCACCCCGACCACGGCCGCCGTGGACTGGGTGCGCGCCAACGTCCACCAGGCCACCGGCGCCTGACCGCCGCCGCCCCGTCCGCCCGAGCCCGCCGGGCCCTCCGGGCCGCGCCAGGCCCCGGAGCGCCCGGGCCGCGGTGCGGGCCGCCCGCCGTACCGTCCGCATGATCACTCACCCCCGTCCCCCGGCGCCCCGGGGGCGGTGGCCTTGCCGCGCAGCTCGGCCAGCATCACCGCGCGCAGCCGCAGCGTGCCCGTCAGCCGCTGGAACGCCTCCGACCAGTACGCGCCCGCGCCCGGCGAACCGTCCGGCGGCTCCTCCGCCGCCGCGCTGAGCACCCCGACCTGGTCGGCCGCCGCCGGGTCGAGACAGCGCTCCGCCAGACCCATCACGCCGCTGAAGCTCCACGGGTAACTGCCCGCGTCCCGCGCGATGTCCAGGGCGTCCACCACGGCCCGGCCCAGCGGCTCCGACCACGGCACCGCGCACACGCCCAGCATCTGGAACGCCTCGGACAGCCCGTGCGTGGCGATGAACTCCGCCACCCACGTGGCCCGTTCGTCCTCCGGCAGGATCGACAGCAGCTTCGCCGGGTCGCCGACCGCCGCCACCGGCGAGGACGGCGCCGGGGGAGGGCCGAGCAGGGCCCGCGCCCAGCCCGTGTCGTGCTGCCGTACCGCCGCCCGGCACCAGGCGGCGTGCAGATCGGCCTGCCAGTCGTCCAGGACCGGGAGGGCGATGATCTGTTCCGGGTCGCGGTCGCCGAACCGCGCGCCCCAGGTCGCCAGCGGCGCCGCGTCCACCAACTGGCCCAGCCACCAGGCCCTTTCACCCCGCCCGCTCGGCGGCTTGGGCGCCACCCCGTCCCGTTCCATCCCCGCGTCGCACTCGTACGGCGCCTCCACCGTGATGCCGTCGGGGCCCAGCGACACACAGCTCCTGGCCCGGTCCGCCATCCGCCCGGCCAGCGCCGACTCGGGCAGCGCGGCCAGCAACTCGGCCGCCGTCGAGCGGACATTGCGGCTGCGGTCGGTCAACGCCTGTTCCAGGAAGGGCTCGTCGGCCCCCGACAGGCCCACCCGCAGCGAGTCCAGGAACATCAGCCGGTCCTCGGCCCGCTCGCCGCTCCAGGTGGACACCAGCAGCGCCAGCGCGCGGGCCGGGTCGGCCAGCCTGATCCGGGTGAGCAGCGCGACCCGCTCCGCGAACAGGCCCTCCTCCCACAGCCGTTCGGCAGCGTCCGGGTCCTCGGGCGCCGCCGCCAGGCCCCGGTGGCCCGAGCGCAGCACGAACTTCCAGTCCGGATTCAGCCCGGCCAGCCACAGCCCGCGCGGTCCCGCCAGCGCCACCGCGTCCGTCCGCAGGTCCGTCCGCGCCCTGGCGGCGTCCAGCAGTGCGGGCAGCAGCGCGGGCGGCGCCCCGTACCCGAGGAGGTTGGCCTCCGCGAGCCACTGCGGCAGCAGCTCGGCCAGATTCGGCGCCGACCCCCGCCGGTTGCCGGAACCGCCGCCGGTGCGGTCCGTCAGCAGCCGGTCCAGCCGCTGCCGGGCGGCCTCGGGCAGCGGCCGTCGTGTGTCGGGCGGCGCCAATTCCGGCCGCTCCCGCGCCACCCCCGGCCGTACACCGGCACGCCGCCGCACCACCCCGGCCGCCGCCGCGTCCAGCAGCCCCGCCGCCGCCTCGTCCGCGTCGCCCGCCACGATCGCGGGCCGCCGCCGCTCGGTGCCCAGCAGCGCGCTGCCGACCAGATCGTCCCAACCGATGCTCATCACATTCCCCCTTCGCACTCCACGACGTCGCCTCGCGGATCTCCTCCGCGTCGTCCGCTTCCCCTGCGCTGATCCCGCTGCTGCCTGCTGCCTGCTGCCTGCTGCCTGATGCCTGATGCCGCTGCTCCGGCCGGGTCCGGCCCGCCGGGTTCCCGCGCGCGGCTGCCCCCTCCGCAGTCGCGCACCGTCCCCCGGGCGGGCCGCCCCGCGCCCCCGTACCCGTCCCCCCGTAAACCGTGCGTTCCACGCCGGGCCCTGCTCTCAGCCCCCCCCGCGCTTCCGGCGCGGTTAGAGCGGCACCGTCTCCCCGCCGTCCGGCCAGACCGCCAGCGCGCGCAGGCCCGTCGGACCCAACTCACCGAAGACGGTGACCGGGTGGCCGCCGGAGACCGAGGCGAGGCGCCACAGGCTGGTGGTGGCCGGGGTGAGCGGGACGGCGTCCTGCCCTTCCCTGTGCGCCAGTTGCCAGCGGTTCGGCCCCGGTATGGGGACGACTCCCGACAGGACGACGGGCCACGCGTCGAGCCAGGGGTCGTCCGCGAGCGCGCTGCCGTAGGACGCGAGCGCCGCGTCGATCCCGGTCCCGACCGGTGCGCCGCCCGTACCGCCGCCGGAGGGGCCGCCGCCCGTACCGCCCCCCGTACCGCCGCCGGAGGGGCCGCCGCCCGCGCCGACCGTGCCGTGCCGGGTGCCGAGCGCGGCCCGCAACGGCAGCGCCGCCGGGTGGTAGGCCAGCTCCGCGTCGAGCACCGCGCCCACCGGCAGGGCCAGTTCGGGCGCGCGGCCGACCGCCCCGAAGGACAGGAGCAGCGCGAAACGGCCGGGCCCCCGGTCGTACAGCCAGATCCGCCGAGTCGTCAGCCGCTCGTCCGCGCTGTCGTACTGCGCGAGGACCTGCCAGTGGCCGCGGACGGTCGGCCCGGCCAGCAACTCCGCCGTGTCGACGGTGAATCCGACTCGCGACCTGACCGTGTCGGCCAGCGGCCCCGGCAGCCCCTGGCGGCCGAGGAAGCCGCGCGCCAGCAGATGCAGCAGCGCCGTCTCCTCCAGCATCCGCGACGGCCAGTCGCCGCCCGCCGCGACCACCGTCCCCAACTCCCGCACCCGCGTGGCCAGTCCCGGCGCCTGCGCGTCGACCATGCGGGCCGCGATCTCGTCCCACTGCTGATAGCCCGCGCGGTCCGCGCCCGCGAGCCCGCCGCGCAGCAGGTCGGTGAGCCGCTGCTCCAGCTCGGCGGCCCCGCCCTCGACGCGGACCGCGCGCCGCTCGGCCCGCCGCCGCGCCGCCGTCGGGTCCGCGGGGCCCGACTCCGCCCGGACCGCGGCCGTCTCGGCCACCGTCTCGGCCTTCTTCCGCCGGGCGTCGATCCACTGCTCGGCCCACTCCGGCACGTCCCCCGCCCCGACCGGCCCCGCCCCGCCCTCGGACCACAGCAGCAGCAGTCCGAGCGCGTGCTTGCACGGGAATTTCCGGCTCGGGCAACTGCACCGGTACGCGGGCCCGTTCACATCCACGACCGTCTGGTACGGCTTGCTGCCGCTGCCCGCGCACAGCCCCCACACCGCGCCGCCGGCCGTCCCCGCACCGGACCACGGCGCGGGTGTGGCGAGCCGCGCGCCCGCCTTGCGTGATGCGGCGTCAGGCGCGAGCGCCAGGACCTGATCCGCTGTCCACCGTGCTTCCGTCTCCATGCCCCCGAAGGTAGAACCCCCCACTGACAATCGCTCTGACCTGCGCGGATCGCGCGCTGTGACCGATTGTCAGTGGTCGGGTGCATCGTGGAGAACAGCTCGGACCACGCGGGTCCGACGGATGAGTGGGGGAGAGCCATGACCGGTACGACGGGTGCCGAGACCGACAGCGGCACCGGCGCCGAGCAGGCCCTGAGGCCGCACGCGGAGGACGCGTTCGCGGACGAGCTCAAGGCGCTCGCCGCGGCGGACGACCGGCCGCGCCCCGCCCGGTGGAATCTCTCGCCCTGGGCCGTGGCCACCTACCTGCTCGGCGGGACACTGCCCGACGGCACGGTCGTCACACCGAAGTACGTGGGCCCGCGGCGGATCGTCGAGGTGGCCGTGACCACGCTCGCCACCGACCGGGCGCTGCTGCTGCTCGGCGTGCCGGGCACCGCGAAGACCTGGGTGTCGGAACACCTCGCCGCCGCGATCAGCGGCGACTCGACACTGCTGGTGCAGGGCACCGCGGGCACCCCCGAGGAGGCCATCCGCTACGGGTGGAACTACGCGCAGCTCCTCACCAACGGCCCCAGCAGGGACGCGCTGGTGCCCAGCCCCGTCATGCGGGCGATGGCCGAGGGCCGGCTCGCGCGCGTCGAGGAGCTGACCCGCATCCCGGCGGACGTCCAGGACTCGCTGATCACGATCCTGTCCGAGAAGACCCTGCCGATACCGGAGTTGGGCGCCGAGACACAGGCCGTACGCGGCTTCAACCTCATCGCGACCGCCAACGACCGCGACCGCGGGGTCAACGACCTCTCCAGCGCGCTGCGCCGCCGCTTCAACACGGTCGTGCTGCCGCTGCCCGCCTCCGCCGAGGACGAGATCGACATCGTCTCCCGCCGGGTCGACCAGCTCGGCCGCGGCCTCGACCTCCCGGCCGCCCCGGAGGGCGCCACCGAGATCCGCCGGGTCGTCACCGTCTTCCGCGAACTGCGCGGCGGCGTCACCGAGGACGGCCGCACCAAGCTCAAGTCCCCCTCGGGCACGCTCTCCACGGCCGAGGCGATCTCCGTGGTCACCAACGGCCTCGCGCTCGCGGCCCACTTCGGGGACGGCGTGCTGCGGGCCGGTGACGTCGCCGCGGGCATCCTCGGCGCGGTCGTCCGCGACCCGGCCGCCGACCGGCTGATCTGGCACGAGTATCTGGAGACGGTCGTCCGCGAGCGGGACGGCTGGAAGGACTTCTACCGCGCCTGCCGTGAGGTGTCGGCATGACGGTCATGGACGCCGCCATCGGCGGCACGACGACGGGTGACCGCGCGGCGGGCGGCACGCGGACGGCTGACAGTACGGCGGCGCCCGGTCGCGCGGAGGACGGTGCGACGGCGGCCGGAAGCGGGCCGGAGGACCGCACGGCGGAAGGACTCCGGGCCGGGGCGGTGCCCGCCGCCGTCGTCCGCGGCGGTGCGGGCGGCCACTACGGCGACGACCTCGTACTGCTCGGGGTCCGGCACCACGGGCCCGGGTCCGCGCGGGCGGTGCGGGCCGCGCTCGACGCGTACCGGCCGCAGGCCGTGCTCATCGAGGGGCCGCCGGAGGCCGACGCGCTGCTCGCGCTGGCCGCCGACCCCGCGATGCGCCCGCCCGTCGCGCTGCTGGCGCACGTGGTGGACGACCCGGCGCGGGCCGGGTTCTGGCCCTTCGCCGAATTCTCGCCCGAGTGGGTGGCGATCCGGTGGGCCGCGCAGGCGGGCGCCGACGTCCGCTTCATCGACCTCCCGGCCGCGCACACCCTCGCGCTGCGCGCCGCCGCGGAGGAAGAGGAGGCCGCGTCCGGCGGCCCGGACCCGGAAGGGCCGGTACGGGGGCCGGTGCGAGAAGGAGAGGAAGGGCAGCAGCCCGCCGAGGAGGAGGCGGCCGGAGGGGATAGGGACGACGGCGGGGCGGCGGCTGCCGCGCGGATCGACCCGCTGGCCGTCCTCGCCAGGGCAGCCGGGTACGACGACCCGGAGCGCTGGTGGGAGGACGCGGTCGAGCACCGCGGCGGCACGGCGGACGGCGACGGCGACCCGCTCGTCCCCTTCGCGGCGCTCGCCGAGGCCATGGCGGCGATCCGCGAGACCTACGGCGACGGCGGCCACGCCCAGGACCCGCTGCGCGAGGCCCACATGCGGCTGCGGGTCCGCGAGGCGCGCAAGGCGTACGAGCGGACGGCGGTGGTCTGCGGCGCCTGGCACGTGCCCGCCCTCACCGAGCGGACGACGGCCACCGCCGACCGGCAGCTCCTCAAGGGCCTGCCCAAGGCGAAGGTCGAGACGACCTGGGTGCCGTGGACCCACCGGCGGCTGGCCAGGGCCAGCGGATACGGCGCGGGCATCGACTCGCCGGGCTGGTACCGGCACCTGTTCACCGCGCGGGACCGCCCGGTGACCCGCTGGATGACGAAGGTGGCGGGGCTGCTCAGGGAGGAGGACCTGCCGGTCTCCTCGGCCCACGTCATCGAGGCGGTACGGCTGGCCGACACGCTCGCCGCGATGCGGGGCCGCCCGCTGGCCGGTCTCGGCGAGACCACCGACGCGGTCCGCGCGGTGATGTGCGACGGCTCCGACGTGCCGCTCGCCCTGATCCAGGACCGGCTGGTCGTCGGCGACGTGCTCGGTGAAGTCCCGCCGGACGCGCCCGCGGTGCCGCTCGCCCGTGACCTCGCCCGCGAGCAGCGCAGGCTCCGGCTCAAGCCCGAGGCGCTGGAGAAGGAGCTGGAGCTGGACCTGCGCAAGGAGATGGACGCGGGCCGCAGCCGCCTGCTGCACCGGCTGACGATGCTCGGCATCGGCTGGGGCGAACCGGCCGCCGCCCGGCACGGCAAGGGCACCTTCCGTGAGACGTGGCGGCTGCGCTGGGAGCCGGAGCTGGCGGTACGGATCGCCGAGGCCGGGATCTGGGGCACCACCGTGGGGTCGGCCGCCACGGCCAAGGCCGAGGACGCCGCCGTGCACAGCGACGCGCTGGCCGCCGTCACCTCGGTCGCCGAACAGTGCCTGCTCGCCGGGCTGTCCGACGCGCTCCCCGTCGTCATGCGCGTCCTCGCCGACCGCGCCGCGCTCGACGCCGACGTCTCCCACCTCGCCGCCGCGCTGCCCGCGCTGGTCCGTGCCGTCCGGTACGGCGACGTCCGCGGCACCGACTCCGCCGCCCTCGGCGAGGTCGCGGAGGGCCTGGCCTCCCGTATCTGCGTCGGCTTCCCCCCGGCCTGCGTCGGCCTCGACGCCGACGGCGCGGCGGCGCTGCGCACCCACATGGACGAGGTCCACCGCGCGATCGGCCTCCTCCCCTCCCCGGCCCCGCACCCTGCGGTCGGCCCAGGACCGGCGGTTGGCCCAGCGCAGACGGACGCACCCGCACCCGCCTCCGAGCCCGCCTCCGGCACCGCACCCGCACCCGCACCCGCCTCCGGCACCGCACCCGCACCCGCCTCCGGCAGCGCACCCGCCTCCGGCCCCGCACCCGCCTCCGGCACCGCACCCGCCTCCGGGCGCGCGCTGGTCTCCGGGGCCAGCCCGCAGGGGCGGCGGGATGCTTCTGGGGGGGACCTTCGGGAGCGGTGGGCGGGGACGCTGCGGGGGTTGGCCGAGCGGGACGGGGCGATACCCGGGCTGCTGCGGGGGGCCGCGACGCGGCTGCTCATGGACGACGGGCGGATCGAGGCGGAGGACGCGGCGCGGCTGATGGGGCTGGCGCTGTCGCCGGGGACGGGGCCCGCGGAGGGGGCCGCGTGGATCGAGGGGTTCCTGTCCGGCGGCGGGATGCTGCTGGTGCACGACGAGCGGCTGCTGGCGCTGGTCGACGGCTGGCTGGCGGCCGTACCGGCGACGGCGTTCAACGACGTGCTGCCTCTGCTGCGGCGGACCTTCGCGGACTTCGAGACCGGAGTGCGGCGCAGCGTGGGGGAGTTGGTGCGGCGCGGCCCCTCGGCGGCGCGCCGCCCGGCCACCGCGTCGGACCCGGGCCTGCCCGGCTTCGGCACCGGCCTCGACGCGGCCCGCGCCGACGCCGTCCTGCACACCGTCCGGCTGCTGCTGGGCACGACCACCACGACCGATCTCGCCGCCAGGCTGACCAACGAGGGGGACCAGGCAGATGACTGACACCGATGAGCGGCTGCGCCGCTGGCGGCTCGTGCTCGGCGGCGGGGGCGCCGACGGCACCGGGTGCGAACTGACCGGCAGGGACGCGGCGATGGACCGTACTCTCGGCGCGCTGTACGGCGGCACGGGCAGCGCCTCGGGGCGCGGGGCCGACCGTTCGGCGGGCCTCGGCGGCTCCGCGCCGCAAGTGGCCCGCTGGCTCGGCGACATCCGTACGTACTTCCCCAGCTCCGTCGTCCAGGTGATGCAGCGGGACGCGATCGACCGGCTCGGGCTGTCGGCGCTGCTGCTGGAGCCGGAGATGCTGGAGGCCGTGGAGGCCGACGTGCACCTGGTCGGCACGCTGCTGTCGCTGAACAAGGCGATGCCCGACACCACCAAGGAGACGGCGCGGATGGTGGTCCGCAAGGTCGTGGACGACCTGGAGAAGCGGCTCGCCACCCGGACCCGCGCCACCCTCACCGGCGCGCTCGACCGCTCGGCGCGGGTCAGCCGCCCCCGGCACCGGGACATCGACTGGAACCGCACGATCCGCGCCAACCTCAAGAACTACCTGCCCGAGCACGGCACCGTCGTGCCCGAGCGGCTGATCGGTTACGGCCGCGCCGACCAGGCGGTGAAGAAGGACGTCGTCCTCTGCATCGACCAGTCGGGTTCGATGGCCGCCTCCGTCGTCTACGCGTCCGTCTTCGGCGCCGTCCTGGCCTCGATGCGCTCGATCGCCACCAAGCTCGTCGTCTTCGACACCGCCGTGGTCGACCTCACCGACGAGCTGGACGACCCGGTGGACGTGCTGTTCGGCACCCAGCTCGGCGGCGGCACCGACATCAACCGGGCGCTCGCGTACTGCCAGGGCCTGATCACCCGTCCGGCCGAAACCGTCGTCGTACTGATCAGCGATCTCTACGAGGGCGGTATCCGCGACGAGATGCTGAAGCGGGTGGCGGCCATGAAGGCGGCCGGCGTCCAGTTCGTGGCGCTGCTCGCGCTGTCCGACGAGGGCGCGCCCGCCTACGACCACGACCACGCCGCCGCGCTCGCCGCCCTCGGCGCTCCCGCGTTCGCCTGCACCCCCGACCTCTTTCCCGATGTGATGGCAGCGGCGATCGAGAAACGCCCGATTCCGATACCGGAGGCGTGAACGACGATCGGGAACGGACTCGGACGGTGATCTGTGACCGTTCTCACCGCCCACATGTGATCTGCGATTTAGCCCGTCACCGCCCTCGGCGATAACCTGCGAGACGGACATGCCGCGTACTCGGTCACCGTGTGCGCTTCCCTTGTGACAGTGCAGTCGCCCTGCCCGTAGCGGCACGCCCAGGCAGATCAGGCAGAAACGCACGCAGCGCCGCACACATCAGGCGGCAGCAGCTTGCGAAATGCTGAATTCCAGGGAAACCAGGAACCCTGGAAACCAGGGAAAAGGGAGACGGACGCGCGTGGACCTGTTCGAGTACCAGGCGAGGGACCTCTTCGCCAAGCACGGTGTACCGGTGCTGGCCGGTGAAGTCATCGACACGCCTGAGGCGGCGCGCGAGGTGGCGGAGCGACTGGGCGGCCGTGCGGTCGTCAAGGCTCAGGTCAAGGTGGGCGGCCGCGGCAAGGCCGGTGGCGTGAAGCTGGCCGCCGACCCGGCCGACGCGGTGGCCAAGGCCGACGCGATCCTGGGCATGGACATCAAGGGCCACACGGTCCACAAGGTGATGCTCGCCGAGACCGCGGACATCAAGGAGGAGTACTACGTCTCCTTCCTGCTGGACCGCACCAACCGCACCTTCCTCGCCATGGCCTCCGTCGAGGGCGGTGTCGAGATCGAGGTCGTCGCCGAGGAGAACCCGGACGCGCTGGCCAAGGTCCCGGTCGACGCCCTGGAGGGTGTGACCCCGGAGAAGGCCGCCGAGATCGTCGCCGCCGCGAAGTTCCCGGCCGACATCGCCGACCAGGTCGCCTCCGTCCTCCAGCAGCTCTGGACCGTCTTCGTCAAGGAAGACGCCCTGCTGGTCGAGGTCAACCCGCTGGTCAAGACCGGCGAGGGCAAGATCGTCGCGCTTGACGGCAAGGTCTCGCTCGACGAGAACGCCGCGTTCCGGCAGCCGGAGCACGAGGCGCTCGAGGACAAGGCCGCCGCCAACCCTCTGGAGGCGAAGGCCAAGGCCAAGGGCCTCAACTACGTGAAGCTGGAAGGCGAGGTCGGCATCATCGGCAACGGCGCGGGGCTCGTCATGAGCACCCTCGACGTCGTCGCCTACGCCGGTGAGGCGCACGGCGGCGTGAAGCCCGCCAACTTCCTGGACATCGGCGGCGGCGCGTCCGCCGAGGTGATGGCCAACGGCCTGGAGATCATCCTCGGCGACCCGGACGTCAAGTCCGTCTTCGTCAACGTCTTCGGCGGCATCACCGCCTGCGACGAGGTCGCCAACGGCATCGTGCAGGCCCTGGAGCTGCTCAAGTCCAAGGGTGAGAACGTCACGAAGCCGCTGGTCGTACGCCTGGACGGCAACAACGCGGAGCTGGGTCGCAAGATCCTGTCCGACGCGAACCACCCGCTGGTACAGCGCGTGGACACCATGGACGGAGCGGCCGACAAGGCCGCCGAGCTGGCTGCGAAGTAAGGGACGAGGACACCGACAACCATGGCTATCTTCCTGACCAAGGACAGCAAGGTCATCGTCCAGGGCATGACCGGCGCCACCGGCATGAAGCACACCACGCTCATGCTCGCCGACGGCACGAACATCGTCGGCGGCGTCAACCCGCGCAAGGCGGGCACCACCGTCTCCTTCGACCAGGGCGAGGTCCCGGTCTTCGGCTCCGTCAAGGAGGCCATCGAGGCCACCGGCGCGGACGTGACGGTCATCTTCGTCCCGGAGAAGTTCACCAAGGACGCCGTGGTCGAGGCCATCGAGGCCGAGATCCCGCTCGCCGTGGTGATCACCGAGGGCGTCGCGGTGCACGACTCCGCCGCGTTCTGGGCGCTCGCCCAGGCCAAGGGCAACAAGACCCGGATCATCGGCCCGAACTGCCCCGGCCTGATCACCCCCGGCCAGTCCAACGCGGGCATCATTCCGGGCGACATCACCAAGCCCGGCCGCATCGGCCTGGTCTCCAAGTCCGGCACCCTGACGTACCAGATGATGTACGAGCTGCGCGACATCGGCTTCTCGTCCGCCGTCGGCATCGGCGGTGACCCGATCATCGGCACCACGCACATCGACGCGCTCGCCGCGTTCGAGGCCGACCCCGACACCGACCTGATCGTCATGATCGGCGAGATCGGCGGCGACGCCGAGGAGCGGGCCGCGGCCTTCATCGAGAAGAACGTGACGAAGCCGGTCGTCGGCTACGTCGCCGGTTTCACCGCGCCCGAGGGCAAGACGATGGGCCACGCGGGCGCCATCGTCTCCGGCTCCTCCGGCACGGCGCAGGCCAAGAAGGAGGCCCTGGAGGCCGCGGGCGTCAAGGTCGGCAAGACGCCGTCCGAGACGGCGCGCCTCGCGCGGTCGATCCTGGCCGGCTGACCTGCGGTCGGTTCGGCACGCAACCCGGCGCGGGTCCGGTTCCCTTCCTCGGAAGGGGCCGGACCCGCGCCGTTTCCGCGTCGCGCGGACGGAGCTCGGCCCAGCGGCGGTTCGCCACTGCCGTCCCCGCCGGGACCGCGCCTACGGCCGAGTCCTCAGGGCAGCGGCGGTTTGCCGGTGTCCGGGCGGAGTCGCGCCCCGTGCCCGTCCCGTAGGCCGGGGCGGGGGTTGCGGTGTGCGGCCGGGGGGACGCGCGGCGGGACGGGCGGGGGTACGTCGGTGCGTGCGTCCGCTGCCGCGCGCGCCGGGTCGTCGGAGGGGGCGTGGCCCGGGGCGCCGGGGGTGTCGGCGCGGTTCTGGCCCGCCTCGCGGGCGTGCCGGGGCGGCACCGGCTTGCTGTGGTCGGGCGCGACCGCCATGGTCACGACGGTGGCCGTCACGATCAGGGCGGTCAGGGCGAAGGCCGCGACCGTACGCCGCCGTACACCGCGCTCGCTCGCGTCCCGTACGGCGGCCGGTTTCCGGGTACGCGCGGGCGCGGCGTCGTCCTGCTCGTCGGCGAGCAGCGCGCCGAGTTCCACGGACAGGGGCTGGCCGTCCTCGGAGAGTTCCGGCAGCGCCGTGGTCAGGGCGGCCCGCGCGTGGGTGATGCGTGCCGCGGTGATGGGCGTACTGGACTCGGTCTCGGCGGCGGTGCCGGGCAGATCGAGGCCGAGGCCGTCGTAGAGGAGCAGGGCGCGGCGGTGCTCGGGTGGCAGCCGCAGCAGGGCCGCCGCCAAGGGGGCGGGGGCGGCCGGGGCGGCGGGTTCGCGGCGGTGGGCCGGGACCCAGCGCTGCCAGGGCGCGAGGGCGAACGCGTAGGCGTTCGCGCGCAGCCAGCCGACCGGATCGGCGTCCCGCGCCACCTCCGGCCACCGCTGCCACGCCTGGTCGAAGGCGCGGGCCACGGCGTCGTCGGCGAGCCGCGGACTGCCGGTCAGGACCAGGACCTGACGCACGAGCGGGTCCGCGCAGTGCGCGTACAGCGCGTCGAAGGCGGCCTCGGGGCTCGGGCCGGGCAGCACCGTCGGGGCCTGTGCCACGACGGGCGCGGCGACGACCGCCACGCGGCCCAGACCGACCGGCTCACGGGTGGGCGCGGGAGAGCGCGGGTGCCTCTTGCGCGCCGGAGCCGTGGGCGGAGGGGTCTTCGCCGCGGGGCTCTTGGACGGCGGGCTCTTCGCGGCCGGCCCCTCGGGCGCCGGTCTCTTGGGCGCGGGACCCGCGGGGCTCTGGGACGGAGCCGGGTCCGCGGCAGGTGCGGGCGCGCCGGACGACGGCGGTTTCTGCCGCTGCCGCGACGTCGGCTTCTGCTTGGCCGGTACGGGCTTGGGCGGTGACTGTGTCCCGCCGGTGCGCCTGCGGGCGCTCACCGCGGCGACCCCGAGCCGTCACGCCGTACCCGTGCTCGTACGGATACCCGTACATGTGACAGTGTGAAAAAAGGACACATAGCGCCCATCATGTGCGACACGACGACTTTTCGCCCGCTGCCGGGGCGAAACGGGTGTTGTTGGCACCATGGGTCGCCGTGACCCATACGACCGATCGCATCGCGGCACTGTCCGCCGAGGCCGCTGCCCGGCGGGTCGCGGCGGCACGCGCCACCGCGTTCGCCGGGGGAGCGGTCGCCGCCGGGCTCGGCCTCGGCGTCCTCGGCGCCGTCGTCCTCCTGCTCTGGATCGCCTCGCCCTTCCCCGACAGCGGCCTCGGCGGCGCCCTGCACGTCGGCGCCGCCCTGTGGCTGCTGGCCCAGGGCGCCGACCTGGTCCGTACGGAGACGCTCTCCGGCGCCGCCGCGCCCATCGGTGTGACCCCGCTGCTGCTCACCGCCCTGCCGGGCTGGCTGCTCTTCCGCGCCGCGGCCTCCGCGGTCCGCACGGCGGCCGGGGGCGAGGACGGCCCGCGGCCCGCGGCCGACGTCCGTACGGTGGCCGCCACCGCGGGCTGGCTGCTCGGCGGATACCTGGCCGCCGCGTCCGGCGCCGTCGCGTACGCCGCGGGCGGGTCCTTCCGCGTCGACGTCCTCGCCGCGCTGCTCTACGTGCCGCTCTTCGCGACCGCCGTGACCGCCGCCGGGGCGTGGTCGGGGTGCGGGCGGCCGTCACTCGCGCGGGTCGGGCCGTACGGCCGGGAGGCCGTCGTCGCGCTGCGGGCCGCCGGGACGGCGGTGGGCGTCGTCATCGGCGGCGGCGCGCTCATCGGCGCCGCCGCCCTCGCGTGGCACGCCGGGGCCGCCGGGCGGACCTTCGCGCAGCTCAGCGCGCCACCGGCCGGACAGCTCGCCGTCCTGCTCGTCGCGGTCGCGCTCGTCCCCAACCTCGCCGTCTGGGGGGCCTCGTACGCGCTCGGGCCGGGGTTCGCCGTCGGCGTCGGCAGCGCGGTCGCTCCCGCCGGGGCCTCCGGCTATCCGACGCTGCCCGGATTTCCGCTGCTCGCCGCGTTGCCGGACGAGGGGAGCGGGGGGTTCGTCGGGTGGGCCACCCTCGTCGTGCCCGTTTGCGCGGGGGTTCTCGTCGCCCGGTCCGTGGGGCGCGCCGCCGACGCGTGGAGCCTGCGGCGTACGGCCTCGGTGGCCTCCGCGGCGGCCCTCGTCACCGGGGTCGCCTTCGCGCTGCTCGCCGCCGTTTCGGGCGGGCCCCTCGGCACCGTCACCCTCGCCGCCTTCGGCCCCTCCTGGTGGGCCACCGGCCTCGCCGCGCTCGCCTGGACGCTGCTGCTCGGTGCGCCCGGGGCCGTGGCGCTGCGCTGGCACCGGGACGGGGCCGCGGTCTTCCGTCCCCGGACCTGGGCCGGTTGGGTCCGGGCCCTGCGGCCCCTCGGCTGGCCTGCCGCCACCGCGCGCGCCGCGCGCGGGCTCTGGGGGCGGTGCGGCCCCGCGGTGCGGTGCCGTGTCGCCGCCTTGCGGCCGACCCGCGCCGTTTCGGCGTCCGCCGAGGTCCCGGTGCCTGCGGTTCCACCGCCTCTTCCTGCGGAGCCGCCTCCTCCGGCCGTTCCGCCCATGCCGACGCTGCCGCCTGCTCCGGTCGCCGCCCCGGCCCCCGTCGTCCCCCGGCCCGAGCCGGACCCCGGGCCCGAGTAGGCCCCCCGCCGGGCTTTCAGCCCGAGAACCCACAGCGTCTGCCCCGCCGGGGCCGGTTCTCCCCCGCGCCCCCGGTGGGGGCTCGCCGCGCAGTTCCCCACGCCCCTGAAAAGCAGGCCCTTCGTCTGGCCCGGCAGAAGCGGTCGAGCCCCGTAGGGGCGCGGGGAACTGCGCGACCAGCCCCCACCGTGCGGACGCTCGGCGGATACGGGACCCGAATTCACGCGCCACCCCCCCCGGAGGGGGTCAGCGGAGGCCGGGGAAGTCGCGGAGGGGGCTGGGGAGGAGATTCTGGCAGGAGTGCGACGCGGGCGTGGTGAGGGCGTCGCTCTTGCAGGTGAAGTAATCGCGGTAGGCGTACTGCAAGGAGTACGTGGTGACGACCAGCGCGAGCGTCACGGCACTGGTGATGATGCCGCTCCAGGCCGCGGTGACGAAGGAGCGCTGGGCGTCGGGCCCGGGCGCGGGCGGGGCGGGCCGGGGCGTCTGGGTGGCGTCGGCCAGGGCGGAGGCCGCCTCGGCGCGGGCCTTGGCCCGGTCCTGCGGGCTCATGCGGAGCGCGGAGATCCCCCAGTAGAGGGCGAGCGCGCCGAGCAGGAGCCCCACCGGGGTCCAGCCCAGGAGGGCGAAGATCAGTCCCCAGCCGCCGCAGACCAGCGAATAGCGCGACCGCCGCTGTGCGGGGTCGGTGGGGTCGAAGCGCGGGCCGCTGCCCGCGGGTCCGGTGGGACCGCCGCCCTGCTCCGGCCTGCGTCCGAACGGGTCAGGGCGTCCGCCCTGGGGCTGCTGATTGCTCCACCCGTGGCCCCACGCGGTGGGCGCGCCGTGCGGCGGCGGGGGCGGACCCTCCGGCTTGTCCCCGGAGCCGCCTTCCGACGAGCCCTCCGACGAGCCTTCCGACGAGCCCTCCTTCGACGAACCGTCCGAGGGCTGCTCTCGCGGCTGCCACGGACGGTCGGGCGCGCCCTCCGGCGGCGGCGCGAAGGGATTGTCCTGCTGATCGCCCTCGGGCGCGCGCAGCGCGAGACGAATACGGCCGCTGCTCATGATGTGATGCGCCATCCCCTTGGGCTCGACTCCTTCTTCGGCTTGTACCGACGTGTACTGACGTCTTGCAACGACCGTACGACGATGTGCCATCCCTGTCAGATGCGTCACTTACGCCCGCGTGCGGGGCGCGCGAAGTGCCGCTCTCCCGGCAGACGCTACCGTCCGCGCGCTCCCCCGTCCCGTGGGGGCCGCCGGGAGTGCCGGTATCGTTGCTGACGGTCGGCGGCCTCGTAGGGTTCCCCGTCATCCGATCGGCCTCCGACTCGTACGATCCTCTAAACGAGAGAGCACCGCCAGTGGCCGCGCCCGCACACGCCTCCACCCCCGCCCGTCTCGTCGTCCTCGTCTCCGGTTCCGGGACCAATCTCCAGGCGCTGCTCGACGCCATCGAGGCCGATCCCTCGTACGGGGCCGGGGCCCGTGTGGTCGCGGTCGGCGCCGACCGCGACGGCATCGCGGGCCTGGACCGCGCCGTCCGCGCGGGCCTGCCCACCTTCGTCGTCCGCGTCAAGGACCACGAGGACCGCGCCGCCTGGGACCTCGCGCTCGCCGAGGCCACGGCGCGGTACGCGCCCGACCTCGTCGTCTCCGCGGGCTTCATGAAGATCGTCGGCAAGGAGTTCCTGGCCAGGTTCGGCGGCCGGATCATCAACACCCACCCCGCGCTGCTGCCGAGTTTCCCCGGCGCCCACGGCGTACGCGACGCGCTCGCGTACGGCGCCAAGGTGACCGGGTGCACCGTCCACTTCGTCGACGACGGCGTCGACACCGGCCCGGTCATCGCCCAGGGCGTGGTCGAGGTCCGGCCGGACGACACGGAGGACGCGCTCCACGAGCGCATCAAGGAAGTCGAGCGACGACTGCTCGTCGAGACCGTGGGGCGCCTGGCGCGCCACGGCTACCGCATTGAGGGACGAAAGGTTCATGTCGGTGAATAAGCCCATCCGTCGCGCGCTGATCAGTGTCTACGACAAGACGGGTCTCGAAGACCTGGCCCGCGGTCTGCACGAGGCGGGGGTGGAACTGGTGTCGACCGGGTCGACCGCCGCGAAGATCGCCGCCGCGGGCGTCCCCGTCACCAAGGTCGAGGAGCTGACCGGCTTCCCCGAGTGCCTGGACGGCCGGGTCAAGACGCTGCACCCGCGCGTCCACGCGGGCATCCTCGCCGATCTGCGCCTGCCCGACCACCAGCGGCAGCTCGCCGAACTCGGTGTCGAGCCGTTCGAGCTGGTCGTCGTCAACCTCTACCCGTTCAAGGAGACCGTCGCCTCGGGCGCGAGCCCCGACGAGTGCGTCGAGCAGATCGACATCGGCGGCCCCTCGATGGTCCGCGCCGCCGCCAAGAACCACCCGTCGGTCGCCGTCGTCGTCAGCCCGAACCGGTACGCCGACGTCCTGGCCGCCGTCCGCGACGGCGGCTTCGACCTCGCTGCCCGCAAGCGGCTCGCCGCCGAGGCGTTCCAGCACACCGCCGCGTACGACGTGGCCGTCGCCTCCTGGTTCCTGGACGGCTATGCGTCCAACGAGGAGTTCCCCGAGTTCAGCGGGCAGACGTACGACCTCCAGCAGACGCTGCGCTACGGCGAGAACCCGCACCAGGGCGCCGCGCTCTACAGCGACGGCAGCGGAAAGGGGCTGGCCGGGGCGGAGCAGTTGCACGGCAAGGAGATGTCGTACAACAACTACGTCGACACCGACGCCGCCCGCCGTGCCGCGTACGACCACGAGGGCGTCTGCGTCGCGATCATCAAGCACGCCAACCCGTGCGGGATCGCGGTCGGCACGGACGTCGCCGACGCCCACCGCAAGGCGCACGCCTGCGACCCGGTCTCCGCGTACGGCGGCGTCATCGCCGTCAACCGGCCCGTGTCGGTGGCCATGGCCGAGCAGGTCGCCGAGATCTTCACCGAGGTGATCGTCGCTCCCGGGTACGAGGACGGCGCCGTCGAGATCCTCGCGCGCAAGAAGAACATCCGCGTCCTGCGCTGCGCCGACGGGCCCGAGACCGTCACCGAGTACAAGCCCATCGAGGGCGGCCTCCTCGTCCAGGCCAAGGACCGCTTCCAGGCCGAGGGCGACGACCCCGAGACCTGGACCCTCGCCACCGGGGACGCGCTGACGGCGGCCCAGCTCGCCGAACTTGCCTTCGCCTGGCGCGCCTGCCGCGCCGTCAAGTCCAACGCCATTCTTCTCGCGAAGGGCGGCGCCACGGTCGGCGTCGGCATGGGGCAGGTCAACCGGGTCGACTCCGCCAGGCTCGCCGTCGAGCGCGCCGGGGCCGAGCGCGCCGCCGGCTCCTACGCCGCCTCCGACGCCTTCTTCCCGTTCCCCGACGGGCTCGAGGTCCTCACCGCCGCCGGGGTCGCCGCCGTCGTCCAGCCGGGCGGGTCCATCCGCGACGAAGCCGTCATCGAGGCGGCGGCCAAGGCGGGAGTCACGATGTACCTGACGGGGACGCGGCACTTCTTCCACTAGGACCCTGGCGGTACGCCGATCCTTCACAGGGCGCGGGGACCGCGCGCCCGGCCGTGACGTGCTCGCACGTCACCACCGGCCCCGGCGGGGCGGACCGGTGGTCTTCGGACCACCGGCCGGTGGGGCCGGCCGCGCGGTTCCCCGCGCCCCCCGCGCACGCGGCCCCGCGTCAGCGCGGGGTCGGTCAGGACTGGTCCTTGATGACCACGGTGTGGACCATCTTGTCGGCGAAGGTCTGCTTCTTCGCGTCCCACAGCGGCCAGAGGAACCCGAGGTAGCACGGCAGGCCGTCCAGGACGTGGAGCAGGCGGCGGCCGAAGGCGAGGCCGAAGCCGAGGGTGGAGCCGTCGTGTTCGCGCAGGAGGCGGATGCCGACGATCTTCTTGCCGGGGGTCTGCCCGGTGCTGCCCTCGCGGTAGCAGAGGAAGAGCATGGCGACGAGGCTGAGCAGGCCGCCGATGAGGATCAGCGCGACGGAACCGCCGGAGACGTGCGGATTGGGGCACGCGTCGCGGGGGATGCCCGCGTCGTCGCAGTCCTGCCAGCGGTCGGCGAGCTTGACGGACATCTGGGTGTAGCCCGCGATGACCAGCCCGCCCGGTACGAGGTTGAACATCAGCGCGTCGAGCAGCGTGGCACCGAGCCGGGCGCCCCAACCGGCCAGCGGGGGCATGCCGGGCGGCAGGTTCCCCTGCGGGTAGCCGTACGGCGCCTGGCCCGGGTAGCCGCCGCCGGGGTAGCCGTAGCCGCCGGGCTGCTGCTGTTGCTGCGGGTATCCGAGGTAGCCGCCGGGCTGCTGCTGGTACGGGCCCGGCTGCTGCGGGACGCCCTGGCCGTACGGGTTCTGCGCGTAGGGCGGCTGCTGCGGCGGCTGGGACGGTCCGCCGTACGGGTTTCCGGGGCCGGGAGGGCCGGGGGGTTGGCTCACGTGCTGCTTCCTTACGCGCGCGGCTGGGACGACAGGGCCGGTCGGGACGGCGGCGGCCGGACCGCATCCGTCGTATATCCGTCGTACTGGCCCAATCGGGGGACGAGGCCACATCGTGGGGCCCCCGTGCCCCGGCGCGCAAGGGACCAGAGGTGTCGGACCGAGGTCGGGACGGTGCCTCCACGGTGCGGCGGTCCGGGCAGCGGTCGAGGCACCCGTCCGGGCGTCGGCGGGCGTCGGCGGGCGTCGGCGGGGGCCGGGCACGGCGCAGGCGGCGCTCAGGTGACACCCAGGCGGGGTTCGCGCCGGGGGCGGATTGGTCCGGCGCGGGTCCGATCCGCGAGAATGGCGGGCATGACCGCCCAGATTCTCGATGGCAAGGCCACCGCCGCCGCGATCAAGTCCGAACTCGCCGAACGCGTCAAGGCGCTGAAGGCCCGCGGGATCACCCCCGGCCTCGGCACGCTGCTGGTCGGCGACGACCCGGGCAGCAAGTGGTACGTCGCGGGCAAGCACCGCGACTGCGCGCAGGTGGGCATCGGCTCCATCCAGCGTGAACTCCCGGACACCGCCACGCAGGAGGAGATCGAGGCGGTCGTCCGCGAGCTGAACGCGGACCCGGCCTGCACCGGCTACATCGTGCAGCTCCCGCTCCCCAAGGGCATCGACACCAACCGGGTGCTGGAGCTGATGGACCCGGCCAAGGACGCGGACGGGCTGCACCCGATGAGCCTCGGCCGCCTCGTACTCAACGAGACCGGGCCGCTGCCCTGCACTCCCAACGGCATCGTGGAGCTGCTGCGCCGCCACGGCGTGGAGATCAACGGCGCCGACGTGGTCGTGGTCGGCCGCGGCATCACCGTGGGCCGCTCGATCGGCCTGCTGCTGACCCGTAAGTCGGAGAACGCGACGGTCACCTTGTGCCACACCGGCACTCGTGACCTCTCCGCGCATCTGCGGCAGGCCGACATCGTCGTGGCCGCCGCCGGTGTGCCGCACATCATCAAGCCGGAGGACGTGAAGCCGGGCGCGGCCGTCCTGGACGTCGGCGTGAGCCGCGACGAGAACGGCAAGATCGTCGGCGACGTGCATCCGGGCGTGGCCGAGGTGGCCGCCTGGATCTCGCCGAACCCCGGTGGCGTCGGCCCGATGACGCGGGCGCTGCTCCTCCAGAACGTGGTGGAGGCGTCCGAGCGGGCCGCGGGCGATGCCGGCTGATCCGGGTCCCGCGGCAGGGGCCGCGGACTTCGGCGCCGGGGGGCCGGGGACCGGCCGGACGCCGGGGGAGGGCCGTGAGAACGGCTCGGGCCCGGCGTCGGCGCCGGTGCCCGCGCCCTCGTCCGCCGGGCACTCTTCTGGGCACTCCCTCGGACAGGCGGCCGGATTCACCGGGGAGCACGGCAGGCACGAGGCCGGGCCCGGCAGGACCACCGCGCGTCCCGAGGGCGGCGGCCGGGCGGCGGGCAAGGACGCCCCCGCGCCCGCCCGGCAGTGGCCGATCCTGCTGGTCATCTGCGGCGCGGCCATCGGGCTGATCGTCACGGCGGCCGGCGCCTTCCGCGCGGGCACGATCGTGATCGGGGCGTCGCTGCTGGTCGGCGCCGCGCTGCGCTGGGGCGTGACGGCGGTCGGCATGCTCGCGGTCCGCAGCCGGTTCACTGATGTGATCACGTACGGGCTGTTCGGTCTCGCGATCGTGCTGCTGGCGCTGATGGCGCAGCCGGATCCGCTGATCAGGATTCCGTTCCTGGAGGACATCATCCACTTCTCGGTGCGGTAGCCCGGAACGGTGGGCTGACGCGGGGCCAGGTTCTTTGGGGGCGCGGCCGCGTGGGCGCTCCGCGCAGGTCGCCACCGGTCCCGGCGGGGCAGTGCGGTTGTTTCCCGGCCTCCGGCCGGTGGTGGGTTGCGCGCGCAGTTCCTCGCGCCCCTGGCGGGGCGGGCCCTCTTTCGTATGGGGGGCGGGCCGGTCTTTTTGGGGGCGCGGGGAACTGCGCGGCCAGCCACGGCGCTCCGCGCAGGTCGCCACCGGTCCCGGCGGGGCAGCCCGGTTGTTTCCCGACCACCGGCCGGTGGTGGGTTGCTCGCGCAGTTCCCCGCGCCCCTGGCGGGGCGCATCCCCCGGGGCGGGCGCTGGGCCGCGACAGCGGTGGCGCGGACGAAGAGCTGGCCTCGGAGGCGGCCGGGGCCCGGCACCCGGCAATAGCAGGTCCGGACGAGTTCGGGGAGGCTGTCCGGAAAGTCCCCCCGACAAGGGGACACCCGTTCTAGCGTTGCCCCCGGCGGGGGACTCGTTGAGATAGGGGGCACGATGGGGCAGTGGGAGCCGTTGGCGGAGCGGATTCCGGTGGATGTGCGGCGGCTGGCCGTGCAGTTACGCCGGATGAAGGACCGCGGCGGCCTGACAGTCCCGGCGCTGGCGGCGCGCACGGCGCAGTCCGCGGAGTCGTGGGAGAAGTACCTCAACGGCAGGCAACTGCCGCCGCTGGACGCGGTGGAGGTGCTGGCGCAGGCGAGCGGCGCGGACTACGACCGGGTCGGCGCGCTGTGGAAGCTGGCGGAGAAGGCCGCGACCGGCACCGGCGACAGGGGCCGGGGCAAACCCGTACCGCATCCCGATCCGCTGGACCCGCTGGGCCCGGAGGAGGGTCTGCCGGGCAACCGCCGTCGCAGGGCGCTGCTGTTCGGTACGGCGGGGGTGCTGGCGATCGGCGCGGCGGTGACGGTGCTGCTCGCGGCTGGCCCGAGCACCGGGCGGGCCCCGGCGCCCGAGGCGGCGCCGACGGTGACCGACCGGGCGGGCGCGCCGCTGACGCCGGGAGCGAAGGGCGCGGCGCCACGTACGTCGCCCGGCACGGGCGGCGCGCCGGGAAGAACCGCCCCCACGGCCGAGCCCTCGGTGACGGTGATGACGGGCGACGGCTCCCCGTCCGCCGGTCCGCCGGGAACACCCGGTGCCACGGCCACCCACGGCGCGGGCCCCGGCAGCGCGCCGAGCGGCGGCGTTCCCGGCACCGTACCGACCGATACCGGGTCCCCTTCGGCGCCCGCCTCCGGAGGAACCGTTTCTCCTACGGATACGCCCACCGGTCCGCCGTCCCCGACCGCGACCGCCACCGGCCGCGGCGGCCTGTGCCTCGGCCTGCTCGTCGTCAACCTCTGCGTGGGCGGCCAGGGCTGAGACGCGCGGACCCGCGGCGCACCGCGCGGACCCGCGGCGCACCGCGCAAACCCGCGGACGCGGGTCCCGCGCGGCACGGGAACGTCACCCGGCGGCCTTCCCGGTGACCGGGGCCACACGCCCTCGCGTCACCGGCGGCGCCGCCGCGCGATAGCCTGACAGACGGCTCTCTTGACGACGAGAGAGTCACGTTCCGGGGCCGCTCGGGCCACTGCCGGGGCGGCAATGCCAGGTACCCGCAGGAAAAGGCCAGGAGAAGGCAATGACTCGCACCCCCGTCAACGTCACCGTCACCGGAGCGGCAGGCCAGATCGGCTACGCCCTCCTCTTCCGCATCGCCTCGGGCCACCTGCTCGGCGCGGACGTGCCGGTGAGGCTCCGTCTGCTGGAGATCCCCCAGGGCCTGAAGGCCGCGGAGGGGACCGCGATGGAGCTGGACGACGCCGCCTTCCCGCTCCTCCAGGGCATCGACATCACCGACGACCCGAACGTGGCCTTCGACGGCGCCAACGTCGCGCTGCTGGTCGGCGCCCGCCCCCGCACCAAGGGCATGGAGCGCGGCGACCTGCTGGAGGCCAACGGCGGCATCTTCAAGCCGCAGGGCAAGGCCATCAACGACCACGCGGCCGACGACATCAAGGTCCTGGTCGTCGGCAACCCGGCGAACACCAACGCGCTCATCGCGCAGTCCGCCGCCCCCGACGTACCGGCCGAGCGCTTCACCGCGATGACCCGCCTGGACCACAACCGCGCGGTCGCGCAGCTCGCGAAGAAGACCGGCGTGCCGGTCTCGGAGATCAAGCGGCTCACCATCTGGGGCAACCACTCGGCGACCCAGTACCCCGACATCTTCCACGCCGAGGTCGCGGGCAAGAACGCCGCCGAGGTCGTCAACGACGAGCAGTGGCTGGCCGACACCTTCATCCCGACCGTCGCCAAGCGCGGCGCCGCGATCATCGAGGCGCGTGGCGCGTCCTCCGCCGCCTCCGCCGCGTCGGCCGCCCTCGACCACGTCCACACCTGGGTCAACGGCACCGCGGAGGGCAACTGGACCTCCATGGGCATCGTCTCCGACGGCTCCTACGGCGTCCCGGCCGGTCTCATCTCGTCCTTCCCGGTCACCACGAAGAACGGCGCCTTCGACATCGTCCAGGGCCTGGAGATCAACGAGTTCTCGCGCGCGCGCATCGACGCGTCCGTGAAGGAGCTGGAAGAGGAGCGCGCCGCCGTGCGCGAGCTGGGCCTCATCTGAGTCCCGCCTCTTTTCCGCCGGTAAGGGGTCCCGCCCTGGTGCGGGGCCCCTTACGTTTGCCCCATGGACGTCATCCTGCGCGAGGTACGCGACTCGGACCTGCCCGTCTTCTTCGTTCAGATGCAGGACCCCGAGGCGGTACGGATGGCCGCGTTCACCGCCGAGGACCCGTCGGACAGCGCCCGCTTCCACGCCCACTGGGCCCGCGTCCGTGCCACCCCCGGCGTCGTCAACCGCACGGTCGTCGCCGCCTCCGACGGTACGGTCGTCGGCCACGCCGCCGTCTACGGCCCGCCCGAGGAGCGCGAGGTCACGTACTGGATCGGCCGCGAGTTCTGGGGTCGCGGCGCCGCCACCGCCGCCCTCCGCCAACTCCTCGCCGTCGCCCCCGAACGCCCCCTGCACGCCCGCGCCGCCGCCGACAACCCCGGCTCGATCCGCGTCCTGCGCAAATGCGGCTTCCACCCCACCGGCACCGACCGCGGCTTCGCGAACGCCCGCGGTGAGGACATCGACGAGGTCCTCCTCACCCTCCCCGCCTGACCCCGACTCCCGTCTCCGCCGGCCCACTTACCCGGGCGACAGGACCTCGCACAGGCGGGAGAGGGCGCCGGAGAAGGCGTGGTCGGGGGGTGTGGCGTAGCCGATGACGAGGGAAGTGGGGGCGTGGGCGGTGGGGGCGCCGTAGACGGGGAGGCCGCTGAGGGCCAGGCCGAGGGCGTGGGCGCGGTCCACGAGGGCTTGCAACGGGCCGGTCTCCGGGGGGAGTTCGAGTACGGCGTGCAGGCCCGCGGCGATGCCGGAGACCCGGACGTGGGGGGCGTGTTCGGCCAGGGCCGCCACCAGGCGGTCGCGGCGGGCGCGGTAGTGCAGGCGCATGCGGCGTACGTGGCGGTCGTACGCGCCCGATCCGATGAATTCGGCGAGGGTCAACTGGTCGAGCACCGGCGAGTGGTGGTCGGCCATCCGCTTCTCGCGCACGACCGCGTCCAGCAGGTGCGGCGGCAGCGCGAGCCACGCCAGCCGCAGGCCCGGCGCGAGGCTCTTGCTGGCCGTGCCCGCGTACACGACGTGTCCGGGCGCGAGGCCCTGGAGGGCGCCGACGGGCTGCCGGTCGTAGCGGAACTCCCCGTCGTAGTCGTCCTCCAGGATCACCGCGCCGGTGCTCCGCGCCCACCCCGTGACGGCCGTCCGGCGCCCGGGGGACAGCGGCACACCGGTCGGGAACTGGTGCGCGGGGGTCAGCAGCACCGCCTGCGCCGAGCCGTCCAGGCGGTCCACCCGCGCCCCGTCGCCGTCCACGTCCAGCGGCACCGTCTCAAGTCCCGCCGTGCGCAGCAGCGTTCGCGTGTCCGGGAAGCCCAGCGCCTCGACGGCGATCCGGCGGGCGCCCCGGCCGTACAGCGCGCGGGCCAGCAGACCGACGCCCTGCACGTACCCCGTGCAGATCATCAGGTGCTCCGGGTCGGTCCGCACCCCGCGCACCCGCGCGAGATACGTGCTCAGCGCCGCCCGCAACTCCGGCCGCCCGCGCGGGTCGGTGTACCCGAACGCCTCGTTCGGCGCCGCCGCCAGCGCCCGCCGCGCCGCCGCCGACCACGCGGCGCGCGGAAAGGACGACAGGTCGGGCGAGCCGGGCCACAGGCTGTACGGGAGGCCGGTCGCGTTGTCCGGCACCAGCTCGACCGGGGCGACGGGCGTACGGCGCACGGGGGCGCGCTCCGCCCGGCCGGGGACCGCGGCCGGGCGCGGCGCCACCGTCGTGCCCGAGCCCTGCCGCGCGGTCAGCCACCCCTCGGCGACGAGCTGCGCGTACGCGTCCGCGACCGTATTGCGCGCGAGGCCCAGATCCCCGGCCAGCACCCGGCTGGACGGCAGGCGGGTACCAGGGGAGAGGCGGCCGTCGCGCACGGCCTCGCGCAGGGCCCGCTCAAGACCGGCCCGCGCGCCGCCGCCCGCCGCGGCCCGCGCGGCGGGGAGGTCGAGCAGCAGGTCGTAGTCGGCGGCGCGCTCACCGCGAGTGGCCCAGTCGTTCATGCTCCAAGTGGACCACGGCATGGAGCCACTTTCCTCCTACGGTGGAGGCATGACGACGACGACCGACGACACCGCTACCGTTCCCGCGCCCACGCGCCGGATCGACCTCACCGACAAGGCCCCCGACTTCTACGCGGCCATGGCCGCCCTCGACAAGGCCGCCGCCCGCGGCCTCGACCCCGCCGTCCGCGAACTCGTCCGCGTCCGCGTCTCCCAGCTCAACGGCTGCGCCTACTGCGTCGACAAGCACAGCGCCGACGCCCGCGCCCTCGGCCTCACCGAGCAGAAGCTGTACGGCGTCACCGTCTGGCGCGAGACGCCCTTCTTCACCGCCCGCGAGCGCGCCGCCCTCGCCCTGGCCGAGGCCGTCACCCACCTCGGTGACCACGGCGTCCCCGACGCCGTCTTCGACGAGGCGGCCCGGCTCTTCGACGCCGACGAATTCCCCCGCCTCCTGGCCATGTGCGTCACCATGAACGCCTGGAACCGGATCGGCGTCTCCTGCCGGATGTCCCCGGCGGTCCGCGCGTAAGGCGCGGCACGGCCGCCGGTCAGGTCACGCGCCGGGCGGCGGTACGGCCGCGGGTCGCGTCGCGCGCCGGGCGGCGGTTCGGCCGCCAGTCGCGTCACGCGTCGGGGTGGCGCGCCGTGTCGAGCAGGGAATGCGCGCCCCGCGCGACGAGTTCCGCGGCCAATTCCCTTCCGAGCCTTTCCGGCCGCTGCGCCGGACCGCTGACGGTGGCGGAAATCTGCGTCCTGCCGTCGAGAGACGTGACCTGTCCGAACAGTCGCAGATTTCCGGCCGGGTCCAATTCGGCGTAACCCCCGACCGGAACGCTGCACCCGCCGTGCAATTCGGCGAGGAAGGCGCGTTCGGCGCGGACCCGCGCGTCGACGGAGGCGTCACCGGCGCAGGCGAGCAGGTCGCGTACGGCGGTGTCGTCCGCGCGGATCTGGATGCCGAGGGCGCCCTGGCCCGGACTCGGCGGGAAGAGGTCGAGCGGCAGCACCTCGCTCACAGCGCCGTCGAGACCGAGGCGGCGCAGGCCCGCCAGGGCCAGCACGACCGCGTCCAGCCCCTCGGTCGCCAGCTTCTCCAGGCGCGGCGGTACGTTGCCGCGAATCGGCACGATCCGCACGTCAGGGCGTACGGCGAGGAGCTGGCCGGTCCGGCGGGCCGCCCCCGTACCGACCCTGGCCCCCTCCGGCAGCCCGGCGAGTGTCGCCCCGCACAGCGCGTCGGCCACGTCCTCCCGCCCCGGCGGCGGCAACAGCGTCAGGCCCGGCGGATTCGACGTCGGCAGGTCCTTGAGGGAGTGGACGACCACATCCACGTCACCGCGTGCCAGCGCGGCCTCCTGCTCGGTGCTGAACGCCGAACCGCCGCTCACCGCCGACACGTTGGCCAGCGGTGAGCGCCGGTCGCGGTCGCCGCCCTCCACGATCACCCGGTGCGTGAAGGTCACCTCGGGAAACCGCTCCCTCAACGGCGCCAGATATTCACGCACTTGCGCCCTGGCGAGGTCGCTCCCGCGCGATCCGACAATGCAACGGCCCTGCTTCACATTCGCCAATTGGCCATGCCTCCAAGCGTTTCCGCTTCACCCTAAACCCGGCCGCCGCCTCCTTTTGCACACACGTTGTCGGCAATACCGCGCGCCAGTGGACCGACAGGGGACCGGCCGTCAACCGGCCGTGGAGCGGCCGTCAACGGGCGGTGCCTCAGAAGCCGATGGGCTCGCGGAGCAGCAGTACGGTGCCGCGCCCCGGCACGTACTCCGCGTTGAGGACCAGGAGCCGGTTCACGGTGCTCGGCCAGCCGTGCACCTCCATGGTCCTGGCGCTCTCCAGCGGCAGGCAGTGCTCTTCCACCCGGCGCAGCGCCGTCTCCAGGTCCGGCACGACCTTCTGCGCGCCCACCACCCAGATCGCGCGCCCCGCCCCGCCCGCGTACCCGGGCAACTGGCTCCCGCTGCCCGACGCGATCACCAGCGACCCCGTCTCGGTGACGGCGGCGACGCTCCCGACGCTGACGTCCGGACCGGCCAGCGCCCGCCGGATCGCGTCCGCCTCGCTCGCCCGGTCCATGGCCAGCACGCGCGGCTTGACCGCCTCGTACCGCCTGCTCCCGTTGATGTCCTCCTCGATCCCGGACAGCCGCAGCGTCTCGCTGGCCCCGGTGAACACGCTCGCGCCCGGCGGGATCAGCTCGCCCACCCGGACCCGCGCGGCGGCCACGTCGTCGAGGATCTCCGCGTCGAAGCCGTGCAGCACCAGAGCCTCCGCCGCCCGCTCCAGCCGCTCCGCCGCCACCGCTTCCGTGAACGTGACGGCCGATGTCCGCGTACCCATGATCACTCCCGGCTTTCTGCCCGACCTGACGAATCAGCGCACCGCCCGTGGGTGGGCGGTGCGCTGATGTGTCGCACGGAAGCGGCCGAATGTGACCGACGGGGCCCGGCTTACGGCCGAAGCGCGGTCGAAGCGCGGCAGGAGTCGCGGCCGGGCCGCCCCCGCGGCGCCGTTACAGCCGCGTCGCGGCCTTGGCGGACTGCTGGTGCGGGACGGCCGAGAGGCCCTCACGGCCGAAGGGGTACTCGCGCATCTTGCGCCAGACGCCGTCCTCGCCCTGCTCGTAGAGGGCGAAGCTGATCGCGGTCCAGGCGGCGGAGAAGGTGGCGAGCTCGGACTGGGCCAGGTCCATGGCGGGGTCGGGGATGCCGTGGGCGACCGTGACGTGCGGGTGGTACGGGAACTGGAGCTCGCGGGAGACGGGTCCCGAGCGGACCTGCTCCTGGAGCTGGGCGCAGGCGTCGCCGCCGTCGGCGAGGCGGACGTAGACCACGGGGGAGAGCGGCCGGAAGGTGTCCGTGCCGTGCAGCCGCATCAGGAAGGGGCGGCCGTCGGCGGCGACCTGCGCGAGGTGGCGGCGCAGCGCCGGAAGCGCGCCGCAGTCGACCTCGGTGGGCGGCAGCAGCGTGACGTGGGTGGGGATCGCGTACGCCGCCGGATCGCCGAAACCGGCGCGCCGCTCCTGGAGCAGGCGCCCGTACGGCTCCGGGACCGCGATGGACACGCCGATCGTGGTGGTCGTGGAGGTCCCCACTGCGCTCACCCCTTTCCCCGTTCAGCCGGCCGCGTGGTCACCCCCGCGCGATGACCCCGCATGGTCATACAGCCATCATGCGGGACAATCATGCGAGAGCAGAAAAATCGTCCTCGGTACCGCCCCGTACCGTACTCAGTGCTTGGCGGGCAGGAACCCGACCCGGTCGTACGCCCCGGCCAGCGTCTCCGCCGCCACGGCGCGTGCCTTCTCGGCACCCTTCGCCAGCACCGCGTCCAACGTCTCCGGGTCCCCCAGATACTCCTGCGTACGCTCACGGAACGGTGTGACCCACTCCACGAAGATCTCCGCGAGGTCGGTCTTCAGCGCACCGTAGCCCTTGCCCTCGTACCGCTCCTCGAGTTCCGGAATTCCGGTACCGGTGAGCGCGGAGTGAATCGTGAGCAGATTGCTGATGCCCGGCTTGTCTCTTTCGTCATATTTGACGACCGTGCCGGTGTCCGTCACCGCGCTGCGGAACTTCTTCGCCGACGTCTTCGGCTCGTCCAGCAGATTGACCAGGCCCTTCGGCGACGCCGCCGACTTGCTCATCTTGGCCGTCGGATCCTGGAGGTCGTAGATCTTCGCGACCTCTCGCACGATGTGCGGCGCCGGGATGGTGAAGGTCGGGCCGAAGCGCGTGTTGAACCGCTCCGCCAGGTCGCGGGTCAGCTCGATGTGCTGCCGCTGGTCCTCGCCGACCGGCACCGCGTCCGCCTGGTACAGCAGGATGTCCGCGACCTGGAGGATCGGATACGTGAACAGGCCGACCGTCGAGCGGTCCGCGCCCTGCTTGGCCGACTTGTCCTTGAACTGCGTCATCCGGGACGCCTCACCGAAGCCGGTCAGGCAGTTCATCACCCAGCCGAGCTGGGCGTGCTCGGGCACATGGCTCTGGATGAACAGCGTGCAGCGGTCCGGGTCGAGCCCGGCGGCCAGGAGCTGGGCGGCGGCCAGCCGCGTGTTCGCCCGCAGCTCGGCCGGGTCCTGCGGCACGGTGATCGCGTGCAGGTCGACCACCATGTAGAAGGCGTCGTGCGTCTCCTGGAGCGCCACGTACTGGCGGATCGCCCCCAGGTAGTTCCCCAGGTGGAACGAACCGGCGGTGGGCTGGATACCGGAAAGCGCGCGCGGGCGATCTGTTGCCATGTCCATCATTCTCTCAGGTGGTGACCCCGCTCCCATACCCCTGGTGGACACCACTGGCCGCCGTCGGTGAGGTTTCGCCGTGATCGCGGCGAGCGACGATAGAAAGGGGCGTCACCCCGCCCCTTCGCCCTGGCCTCCGACGTACAACGAACGGAGAACGCACGTGACCACCACCACCGCAGGTCCTTCCGGCACCGCAGGTACCACCGGCACCACCGGTGAGCGGATCGCCGCCGCCGAGGCGCACAGCGCGCACAATTACCACCCGCTCCCCGTCGTGGTCGCCACGGCCGAAGGCGCGTGGATGACCGACGTCGAGGGCCGCCGCTACCTCGACATGCTCGCGGGCTACTCGGCGCTGAACTTCGGCCACGCCAACCCCCGGCTGATCGCGGCGGCCAAGGCGCAGCTCGACCGGGTCACGCTGACCTCCCGCGCCTTCCACCACGACCGCTTCGCGGACTTCTGTACGCGGCTCGCCGAGCTGTGCGGCATGGAGATGGTGCTGCCGATGAACACCGGAGCCGAAGCGGTGGAGACCGCCGTGAAAACGGCGCGCAAGTGGGGCTACCGGGTCAAGGGCGTACCGGACGGCCGGGCCAGGATCGTCGTCGCGGCCGGGAACTTCCACGGGCGCACCACCACGATCGTCAGCTTCTCCACCGACCCCGAGGCGCGGGCGGACTTCGGCCCGTACACCCCCGGCTTCGTGACCGTCCCCTACGGCGACCTCGCCGCGCTCGAAGCGGCCGTGGACGACGAGACCGTCGCCGTGCTGCTGGAGCCGATCCAGGGCGAGGCGGGCGTCCTCGTGCCGCCGCCCGGCTATCTCGCCGGGGTGCGCCGGGTCACCGCCGAGCGCGGGGCGCTCTTCATCGCCGACGAGATCCAGTCCGGCCTCGGCAGGACCGGCCGCACCTTCGCCTGCGAGCACGAGGACGTCGTCCCCGACATGTACGTCCTCGGCAAGGCGCTCGGCGGCGGCGTCGTGCCCGTCTCGGCCGTGGTCTCCTCCCGCGACGTCCTCGGCGTCTACCGGCCCGGCGAACACGGGTCCACCTTCGGCGGGAACCCGCTGGCCTGCGCCGTCGGGCTCGAAGTCCTCGCCATGCTGCGCACCGGGGAGTACCAGGAGCGCGCCGCCGAACTCGGTGACCACCTGCACCGCGAGCTCGCCCTCCTCACCGGCTCCGGCAAGGTCACCGAGGTGCGCGGGCGCGGGCTGTGGGCCGGGGTCGACATCGATCCCGCCGTGGGGACCGGCCGCGAGATCTCCGAGCGGCTCATGGCGCTCGGGGTTCTCGCCAAGGACACCCACGGCAGCACCATTCGGCTGGCGCCGCCGCTCACCATCTCCAAGGACGACCTCGACTGGGGCCTCACCCAACTCCGCACGGTCCTCTCCGCCTGACCTCCCCCCCTCCCGCCGGCGGGGGCGGTTCCCTCCTCTCCGCACCACCGGCCGGTGGGGGCCGGCCGCGCAGTTCCCCGCGCCCCTGACGGGGTGGGCCGATCTTTTGAGGGGCGCGGGGAACTGCGCGCTCAGCCACATTGCTGCCGCAGGTCACCACCGGGCCCGGAGGGGCGATTCGGGGGGCTTGCGGCCACCGGCCGGTGGGAAGGGGCGGCTCGCCGTCCGCGGCGGAGGAAGCGCTCGGGGCGGGGCCCGGGGTGCTGGACGCCCTAGAGTCAGTGGCGTGCTTCTGGGAATGGTGTGTGCGCTGGGCGCGGCCGTGTGTTTCGGGGTGGCGTCCGTGCTGCAAGCGGTGGCGGCGCGGGCGGCGGCGGAGCCGGGCGGAGGCTCGGGCTCGGCGGTCGACGCGCGGCTGCTGGGCAGGGCCCTGCGCGAGTGGCGCTACGTGGCGGGCCTGGGCCTCGACGGCGTGGGCTTCGCGCTGGAACTGGTCGCGCTGAGGTCGCTGCCGATCTACGCGGTGGGCGCGGCCCTGGCGGCGAGCCTGGCCGTCACGGCGGTCGCGGCGGCGCGGCTGCTGGACACGCGGCTGTCGCCGCGCGAGTGGGGCGCGGTCGCGGCGGTGTGCGGCGGCCTGGCGCTGCTGGGCATGGCCTCGGGCAGCGAGGGGGCCGGCGCGGACCACGGCGGCACGGCGCTGCGCTGGGGCACGCTGGCCACGGCCCTCGCCGTCCTCGCGGCGGGCACGGCGGCCGGCCGCCTCCCCGAACGCTCCCGCGCGGCGGCGCTGGGCCTCGGCGCGGGCCTCGGCTTCGGCGTGGTCGAGGTCGCCGTCCGCGTCATCGACGGCATGACCCCGGTGGCGCTGCTCACCAACCCGGCCGTGTACGGCCTCCTCGTCGGCGGCGGAGCCGCCTTCCTGCTGCTGACCTCCGCCCTCCAGCGCGGCTCGGTGACGGCCGCCACCGCGGGCATGGTCATCGGCGAGACCGTCGGCCCCGCGCTCGTCGGCGTCCTGGCCCTCGGCGACCGCACCCGCCACGGCTGGGCCCCGGTCGCGGTCGCGGGCTTCGCCCTCGCGGTCGTCGGCGCCCTGGCCCTGGCCCGCTTCGGCGAGGTCGCCCCGCCCGGGGAGGACGCGGAGAACACGACGGACGAGGCGACCCCCAGCCGCCTGTGAGCGGGGGTACGGCCGCTCAGCCCGCCGCGCGCGGAGTCAGCGGAGCCGTCAGCGTACGGAGATCGATCGCGTTCGCCATCGCGCGGTAACCGGCGTCGTTGGGATGCAGGTGGTCGCCGCTGTCGTAGGCGGGGGACAGGCGGTGCGGCCGGGCGGGGTCGCGCAGCGCGGCGGACAGGTCGAAGACGGCGTCGAAGGCGTGGCCGCCGAGCATCCAGCGGTTGACGGTCTCGCGGATCCGCTCACCGGCGGGGGTGTAGGGGCGGGAGCCCTGGAAGGGCGGCAGGGTCGCGCCGTAGATCCGTACGCCCGCCGCGTGCGCCTGGCGGATGAGGGTGCGGTAGGCGTCGATGAGGTCGGCCGCGGCGAGGTGCCCGTGCGGGCCGCGGTCGACGCTGATGTCGTTGATGCCCTCCAGCAGGACCACGGCCGTGACGCCGGGCTGGCCGAGGGCGTCGTGGGCGAAGCGGTGCAGGGCGCTGGTGCCGAAGCGGGTGCCGGTGTCGGTGAGCACCCGGTTGCCGCTCAGGCCCGCGTCCACGACGCCGAGGAGCGGGCCGCCCGGCCGGTCGCGCAGCCGCCGGGCGAGGACGTCGGGCCAGCGGGCGTTGGCCGACGTGCTGGAACCCGCGCCGTCCGTGAGGGAGTCGCCGAAGGCGACCAGGGTGCCGCGGGCGGTGGCGGACTCCACGTCGAGACCGCTGAGGTAGTACCAGACGCCGTTCGAGACGGGGTAGTGCGCGGTGGTGTCGGCGGCGGCGAAGTCGCCGGGCGCCGAGTAGTACGTGGTCTCGGCGGCCAGCCAGTGCCGCCCCGACGCGCCCGCGTCACCGGGGAAGTAGACGCTGACCAGCAGATTCTCGTCCGCGTTGACGGTCATCGCGAGGGGGTCGGTCGCCGCGTCCCGCCCCGCCGGGATCGTCGTGGCGCCCGCCCCGGAGAACGTCGCGGTGTGATGCGTGCCGGGTACGGCGTCCCCGCCGTGCGCCTGGACGGCCACGTCCACGGCCCCGACCGGCAGCGGCCCGGTCCCGTACCGGTTCGACAGCCGCACGCGTACGCCCGTCCCGCCGATCGTCGGGTGCACGACCATGCGGACCGTGCGGTGGTGGACCCGCTGGCCGCCGCCCGCCAGGGCCGCCGTCCACGCGCCGACCCGGGTGAGCACGGGCCTGGGCGGGGCCGCGCTCTGCACGGCCGACCTGGCGCCGGTCCCGGACAGCCCCGCGACGACGAAGACGGAGCTGACGACGACCGCGAAGGCCACGACCGGCGGGGTCAGCCACCGCAGCCGCCGACCCCGAAGTCCTCTCCCGTCAGCGGGAGTCGCCCCCATTGGCCCCCTCCTCCGGAACGCGGTGTCACCGTCTGTGGAGCGTACGACACGGCCGCCCGCCGCCGACGGCGCGCGGCGGAGCCGGTGCCGGGTCAGACCGGCAGGCGGCGGAAGAGCGGCCTCGGGACGTGCCGCAGGGCCGACATGACCACGCGCAGGGTGCCGGGCACCCAGACCGTTTCGCTGCGGCGGCGCAGCCCGGTCTCGATGGCGACCGCGACGGCCTCGGGGGTGGTGGCCAGCGGGGCCTCCTCGCGCCCCGCGGTCATCTTGGTGCGGACGAAGCCGGGGCGGACGATCATGACGTGCACGCCGGCCCCGTGCAGGGCGTCGCCGAGGCCCTGGGCGAAGGCGTCGAGCCCGGCCTTGCTGCTGCCGTAGATGAAGTTGGCGCGGCGGGCGCGCTCGCCGGCCACGGAGGACAGCACGACCAGCGAGCCGTGGCCCTGGGACTGGAGGGCGCCCGCGCAGACCAGGGAGGCGGAGACGGCGCCGGTGTAGTTGACCTGGGCGACGTGGACGGCCGAGAGCGGTTCCTGCTCGTCGCGGGCCTGGTCGCCGAGGACGCCGAAGGCGAGCAGCACCATGTCGATGTCGCCCTCGGTGAAGAGCTTGCCGAGGACCTCCTCGTGCGAGGCGGGGTCGAGGGCGTCGAAGCCGACCGCGTGGACGTCGGCGCCGAGCGCGCGCAACTGCGTCGCGGCGGCGTCCAGCGCCTCGGAGGGGCGGCCCGCGAGATAGACGGTACGGGTGCGGCGGGCGATGAGGCGGCGGGCGGTGGCCAGCGCGATCTCGGAGGTGCCGCCGAGGATCAGCAGGGACTGGGGGGCGCCGAACGCGTCCTTCACGGGAAGCTCCTTCGAGGCTGTGGCGGCGGGCCCTAGAGGGCCAGGCGGCGGGCGAGGTCGGACGTGATCACGCCGCGCGGGTCGTACGTGGCGCGCAGGGTGCGGAAGTCGTCGAGGCGCGGGTACATCCGGGCCAGGAGTTCGGGCCGCAGCCGCGCGTCCTTGGCGAGGTAGACCCGGCCGCCCGCCTCCGCGACCTCCTCGTCCAGCTCGTCGAGGAACGCGCCGAGGCCGGGGAGCGCGGCGGGGATGTCGAGGGCGAGGGTCCAGCCCGCCATCGGGAAGGAGAGCCAGCCGGGGTCGCCCTCGCCGAAGCGCTTGAGCACGGCGAGGAAGGACGGGCAGCCGCGGGCGCCGATCCGTCCGACGATGCGCCGCAGCGCCTCCTCCTGGCCGTGGCCGACGACGAACTGGTACTGGACGAAGCCGCTGCGGCCGTAGATCCGGTTCCAGTGCGGCAGCCCGTCCAGCGGGTGGAAGAAGGCGGACAGGCGCTGGAGTTCGCCGCGCCGCTCGCGCGGGGCCCTGCGGTACCAGAACTCGTTGAACAGGCCGACGCTGGTGCGGCCGAGCAGGCCCTCGGGGACGAAGCGCGGGGCGGCGGGCAGCCGTCCGGGGCGGAAGGCGAGCGGGTCGCGGCGGGCGCGGGACGTGGCGGGCAGCGCGTCGAGCGGGGCGTGGTCGCCGCGGGTGAGGACGGCGCGGCCGGTCTTCGCGCCGCGCGCGAGCAGGTCGATCCAGGCCACCGAGTAGCGGTACGTGTCGTCGGTCGCGGTCAGCCGCGCCATCAGGTCGTCCAGGTCGGTGGCGCGTTCGGTGTCCACGGTCATCAACGACGTCTGGACCGGCAGGAGCTGGAGGGTCGCGGCCAGGATGACGCCGGTCAGGCCCATGCCGCCGGCCGTCGCCCAGAACAGGCCCGGCTCGTCCTCGGGCGTGACCAGCCGGGTCTCGCCGTCACCGGTGAGCAGTTCGATGGCGCGCACATGGCGGGAGAAGGACCCGGAGCCGTGGTGGTTCTTGCCGTGGATGTCCGCGCCGATCGCGCCGCCGACCGTCACATAGCGGGTGCCGGGCGTGACGGGCACGAACCAGCCGAGCGGCAGCAGCACCTCCATCAGGCGGTGCAGCGAGACGCCCGCGTCGCACACGACCAGGCCGTTGACGGCGTCGATCTCGTGGACGCGGTCGAGTCCGGTCATGTCCAGGACGGCGCCGCCCGCGTTCTGCGCCGCGTCCCCGTAGGCCCGGCCCAGGCCCCGCGCGATGGCGCCGCGGCCGTCGCTGCCGGTGACCGCCGCGACGGCCGCCTCGTACGTCAGGGGGCGCAGGACGCGGGCGGTGGTGGGGGCGGTGCGGCCCCAGCCGGTGACCGGGCCGACGCGGCTGGGGAGGTCGGCGGGGCCGGAGCCGCGATCGAGGGGGGCGGCGGTGGGGTCGGTCGAGGCGTCGGTGGGGTCGGCCGAGGCATCGGCGGCGGTGCGGCCCTCGCCGGTGACGGGGACGGTCGTCGCGGAGGGTACAGGCATGTCCGTGACCGTAGCGCTCTGAGTGGTGCAAAAGATCACGAATAGTGCGTTATGCGGCTTTTCTCACTGAAAAGGGTGAGTGGTGGTGCGTGAGGAGCCGTCGCGCACGGTAAGCACTCGGGGTCCAAGTGTGATGACCTGACAATTCGCCCAGGTGGGGCGGCCGGTCGCCCAGCTGCGGCGGCCCCGGGTCACGAGCCGTCGCTGCGAGGGAGTACCGACCAGTGCGCTACCCCGACTCCGCCGCGGAACGCGCGGACCACCACCTGCTGGCCGCGCTGCGCCGCCGCGGCACCGACCCCCGCGTCGCGGGTGCGGCCCGCGCGCTGTCCTGGGCGGGCGAGCACGGCGCGGTCTGGCTGGCCGCCGGTCTCGCCGGCGCCTGCGCCGACCCCGGCCGCCGCGGCGCCTGGCTGCGCGCCACCACACTGGTCGGCGCGGCCCACGCGGCGAGCATGGGGGTCAAACGGGTCGTCCGCCGCCCCCGCCCGGTGCTGCCGGACGCCGAACCGCTGGTCCGCACCGCCGGACGGCACAGCTTCCCCAGCTCGCACGCCACCTCGGCCGCCGCGGCCGTCGTCGCCTTCGGGGCACTGATGCCCCGTACGCCGTTCGCCGCGCCGCTCCCGCCGCTCGCCGCCGCCATGTGCGTGTCCCGGATGGTCGTCGGCGTCCACTACCCGAGCGACGTGGCCTGCGGCGCGCTGCTCGGCGCCGTCACCGCCCGGCTCGGCCGGAACTGGGCCCTGCGCGGAGGGCGGCCGTCATGACGGAACGCACCGCCGCGCTCATCGACGACGTACCGGCGTCCGCCGTCCCCTCGGCCGGACGCTTCCCGCCCCCGGTCTCCGTACGGGGACTGCCCGCCGGTCTGGTGCGGACCGCCCGGCCCCGGCAGTGGGTCAAGAACGTCCTCGTGCTGGCCGCGCCACTGGCCGCCGGACGCCTGCTGTCCGCGCACGCCGTACTCCAGCTCGCCGTCGTCTTCGTGCTCTTCACCGGCTGCTCCGCCGCCGTCTATCTGATCAACGACGCCCGCGACGCCGACGCCGACCGCGCCCACCCCGTCAAGTGCCGCCGCCCGGTGGCCTGCGGACAGGTCCCGGTGCCGGTCGCGTACGCCACGGGCGGCGCCCTCGCGGTCCTCGCGCCCGCGGCGGCCGGGGTGCTCTGCAACCCGGACACGGCCGGGCTGCTCGCCGGATACGTGGTCATGCAGCTCGCCTACTGTGTGTGGCTCAAGCACATGCTGGTCGTCGACCTCGTCATCGTCACCACCGGCTTCCTGATGCGCGCCATGGCGGGCGGCCTCGCCCTCGGCATCGACCTGTCCCGCTGGTTCCTGATCACCTCGGGCTTCGGCGCGCTGTTCATGGTCGCCGCCAAGCGCTACTCCGAACTCGTCCTGATGTCGCGGCTCGCCGAACGGGCCACGGCGGCGGCCCCCGCGGCCCCGGCGGCCCCGACGGTCGGACCCCAGCCGGACGCCACCGCCCCGGCGGCCCCCGCGCCGCCCGAGGACTCGGAGGGCTCCGAGGTCGGCGCCTCCCGCGCCCTCCTCGGCGCGTACACCACCGGTTACCTGCGCTTCGTCTGGCAGCTCGCCGCGGGCGGCGCCGTACTCGCCTACTGCCTGTGGTCGATGGAGACCGGCGCCTCGCCCAACGGCTGGCTCCCCTGGCGGCAGCTCTCGATGATCCCCTTCATCCTCTCCGTCCTGCGCTACGCCGTCTTCGCCGACGCGGGCTCCGCGGGCGCCCCCGAGGACGTCGTCCTGCGCGACCGCGCCCTGGTCGTCATCGCCCTGGCCTGGGTCGTCCTCTACGTCCTGGCGGCGGTCAACCGGTGAGGGCGCGCTCCCCTCGGGGCCTCAGCTCGGAAGTCCTCGGCTTCGCCCTCGCGGGCGGCGCCGCGTACGCCGCCGACCTCGGGCTGTTCGTCTGGCTGCGCGGCCCCGGCGGGTTCGGGCCGATCGGTGCGAAGGCGCTGTCGTTCCTCGCCGGGTGCACGGTGGCGTATCTCGGCAACGCGCTGGGGACCTACCGGGGCCGGACCCCCGCGGTCGGCAGGGCACGGCAGTACGGGGTCTTCTTCGCGGTGAACGTGGCGGGCGCGCTCGTGCAGTTGGGCTGTCTGGGCGTATCCCACTACGTGCTCGGGCTGGCCAGTGCGCGCGCCGATGTCGTGTCGGGCGCGGGCATCGGCATGGCTCTCGCGACCGCGCTGCGCTTCTGGGGAACCCGCATCTTCGTGTTCCGCGGGACTGCGCGGGCCGGGGGAGGGTAGGCCCCCCGGTATGGACTGGTTGACAAGGTTGCCCTGGATCGGCCCGCGCATCGCCGCGGCGATGCGGACACACGGCTGGCGCGCCTTCGCGCACCTCCAGACCGTCCACTGGACGCGGCTGGCCGCCGCGATGACCTTCACCAGCTTCCTCTCGCTCTTCCCGCTGCTCGCGGTCGTCGCGGCGATCGGCGCCGCGCTGCTGTCGCAGCATCAGCTCGACACCCTCCAGCACAAGATCTCCGACCAGATCCCCGGCATCGCCGACCAGCTCGACATCAACGGCCTGGTCGCCAACGCCGGGACCATCGGCGGGATCGCCGGTGCCGCGCTGCTCTTCACCGGTATCGGCTGGGTCGGCTCGCTGCGCGACTGCCTGCGCGCCGTCTGGGACAAGGACGACGAGGAGCGCAACCCCGTCGTCGCCAAACTGGTCGACGGCGGCATCCTGCTCGGCCTCGGCGCGGCGGCCCTGCTCTCGCTCGCCGCCTCCGGCTTCGCGACCGCGGCCGTCGACTGGACCGTCCACAAGGCCGGGCTCGCCGACCACGGCCCCGGCCGCGCGCTGCTGACCGTCCTCGGCTTCTGCATCGCCGTCCTGGCCGACTTCCTGATCCTGACCTACCTGCTGACGCTGCTGCCGGGCGTCGAACCGTCGCGCCGCGCCGTGGTCCAGGCGGCGTTCATCGGCGCGGTCGGCTTCGAACTGCTGAAGGTGCTGCTCAGCGGCTACCTCCAGGGCGTCGCGGGCAAGAACGTGTACGGCGCCTTCGGTACGCCGGTCGCCCTGCTGCTCTGGATCAACTTCATGGCGAAGCTGCTGCTGTACTGCGCCGCGTGGACGGCGACGCCCAGGCACGCGCCGCCGCCCGAGAAGGACGGCGGGGACGGTGGGGACGGTGGTGACGGCGACGCCGCCGGGGAACCGGTGGAAGGTGTCGAGACCGTGGAGGTCGTCGAGGTGATCGAGGTCCACGGGGCCACGCGGGCCCCGGAGTCCGTCAGCCCTTCCGGCGCCGGGAGCGGCGGTCGGGACCGGACGCCGGACCGGACGCCCGATCGGGATCGGGATCGGGATCAGGGCCAGGATCAGGGTCAGCACCGGGACGCGGAGCGGGATCAGGACGCGGGGCAGGATGAGGACCACCGCCGGCCGGGGACGGCAGCGGGCGGAGCTTCCGTACCACGATGAACGCCACGGCCAGGACGAGCAGGGAACCGGCGGCGACGCCCAGCGCCGTCCACAGGCCGTCGTGGGAGGAACCGGCCGTGGCGGAGGCGGTGGCCGGTCCCTTGTCGCCCTCGGGCGCCTTCGTCGTGGCGGTCGGCGGCGGCAGTTGGCTCAGCGGCGGGACCAGCGTGCCGACCGGCTTGACCGTAGGGGCGGCCTTGAAGCCCCAGTCCAGCAGCGAGGCGGCCTCGCGGTAGACCAGGTCGTGCTCGGCCTTCGGCGTCATGACGGTGACCAGCAGCGTACGGCCGTCGCGCTGCGCGACCCCGGTGAAGGTGGCGCCCGCGTTGGTGGTGTTGCCGTTCTTGACGCCCGCGATGCCGGGGTAGGGGGACAGGCCGTAGTCGCCGCTGAGCAGCCGGTTGGTGTTCTGGATGCCGAACGACTCGCGCTTCTTGGTGGTCTTGCCGGTCTTCTTGTTCTTGTCGACCTTCCACTCGCCGGGGAACTGCGCGCTCACCGTCGAGCAGTACTCGCGGAAGTCGGCGTTCTGGAGCCCCGAGCGGGCGAAGAGCGTGAGGTCGTACGCGCTGCTGACCTGCCCGCGCTCGTCGTAGCCGTCGGGCGTGACCACATGCGTGTCGGCCGCCTGCAACTCCTTGGCCCGCGCGTTCATGTCCGCGACGGTCCTGGCGACGCCGCCGTTCATGGCGGACAGCACGTGCACCGCGTCGTTGCCCGAGCGCAGGAAGACACCGAGCCACAGGTCGTGGACGGTGTAGGTCAGATTCTCCTTGATGCCGACGAGGCTGCTGCCCTCGCCCATGCCCTGGAGGTCGCTCGGCAGCACCTTGCGCACGGTGTTCTTCGGGAACTTCGGCAGCACCGTGTCGGCGAACAGCATCTTCAGGGTGCTGGCCGGGGGGAGCCGCCAGTGCGCGTTGTGCGCGGCGTAGATCTCACCGGTCTTGGCGTCCGCCACGATCCAGGACTTCGCCGTCAGCTTCGCGGGCAGCGCGGGCGCGCCCTGTCCCGGGTCCACCTGCGTGCCCGGCACGCCCAGCCGGTCGCCGCCCACCGTGGACATGTGCTCGGGCGGTCTCGGCGCGGGCTTGGTGCCGGCGGCCGGAGCCGCGCTCGCGGCCCCCGTCAGGACGGTGCCGCCGAGCAGCGCGGCGACGGCGGACACGGCGAGAACGGCCAGGGCGGAACGGTGCGGCGCGGTGCGGCGCGCGGCGGTCGTAGGCATGGGCACCCGAGGAAACGTACATGCCCTTTCCTGGCCGCCGCGCCCCCGGGTGCGGGCCGTCCGCCGTGACGATCCGCACGTCCCGCGCGGGGAACCGGCCACCCCCGTCGGCCCTCCTACCGGGGGGCCCGCACATACTGGGACGCATGAAGCTCAGTCGGCGCGTGTCCTGGTTCCTGGTCGCTTTCGGTGTGTGGTCGTGGATCGTCTGGGTCACCTTTGTCAAGAATTTGTGGAAGGACACCAGCGGTCTGGCCTTCCACGACGGCGACCACGGATCGCCCACCGCCTACTTCTGGATCCACCTCACGCTCGCGATCGTCTCCTTCCTCCTCGGCACCGCCATCGCGGCCCTCGGCGCGCGGAGCCTGCGGGCGCTGCGCCGCGAGGCGGCGCAGGCCGGTCCGGCCGACCCGGCGGAAGCGACCGCCACGACTAGCCCGGCTGCCCCGGCCGATCGGGAGTCGGCCGACTCGACGGTGTGACCGCGGTGCGGCCGATCGTCGGGAGGATGAAGTCCTGGATGAGGGACTTGGCGTCGCGGACGACGGGGCGGAAGACCCGGTAGCGGGACAGGCCGATGACGCGGGCCGCCACGGGGGTGGAGCGGTGCACGAACTCGCGGGTCCGCGCGGTGTCGGGGGTGCGGTCGAAGACCCAGTAGAGGACGACGACCATGAGGTGCAGCCAGAGCAGTTCGGGGAGCAGCTCGGCGAGTTCGGAGTCGAGCTTGGGGGCGAGGTCGGAGCCGGACAGCACGTCGCGGAAGAGTTCGACGGCGGTGGCGCGGGCCGGGTGCGACTCGTTCGAGAACGGGCTGAGCGAGCTGTCCGGGTCGGCGGCCGTGCGGAAGAACTGGGCGGCGAATTCGTGGTACTCGGCCGCGGTGTCCAGCCAGGACGCGAGCGTGATCTCCAGGCGCTCCGCGAAGTCGGTCACCCCGCGCATGCGCACCCGGGCGTCGGCCGCGTGGTCGTGCGTCATCCGGTCGTAGAACCCCTGGATCAGGAATTCCTTGGACTGGAAGTAGTAGTAGGCGTTCCCGACCGAGACGCCCGCCTCCTGGGCGATGGCGCGCATCGTGGTCTTGTCGTAGCCGCGCTCGCGGAACAGCCGCATCGCGGTCTCCAGGATCACCGCGCGGGTCTGCTCGCTCTTGCCGGTCTTGGGCCGGGCCCGGCCGCCGGGCAGTTCCTCGCCCAGGCCGGGGCCCGGCTCCGCCGCCGGACCCGTGGCCGCGGGCTCCGGCTGGTCTGTCACGTGCTCCACCCGGGTGAGCCTATCCGTCGCCCGCACAGCCGTCGGCGCAGTCCTCGCCCCGGCCGCGCCGCGGGTCGGCCGGCGGTACGGCCGGCGGTGCCGACGGGGCGCCCGGGTCGCTCTGCGTCCAGCCGGTCGCCTTGTCGTAGATCCAGCCGGGTACGGACCTGACCGGCGCGGGGCCGGGCGCGCCCGCCGCGTTGCGCCCGGGGAACCAGGTCGGGGCCGCGGCCGAACGCTGCTTGCTCTCGCGGTACTTGGCCGCGGTCAGCACCGCCGCGCGGGCGAGCCTGCGGCCCGCGGGGGTGGCCAGGGTGTGCGAGAAGGCGCGGTGGTCGGCGAGCGCCCACAGGCACACCACCCAGGCGGAGTCGCCCCGGTAGAGCTGGCCCGCGTCGCCGACGACGGTGATCTCGCGCCCGGTCGCCGCGTGGTCGAGGCCGGGGAAGCGGTGCATGGCCTCGGGGGAGCCGACCGGCACCATGTCGAGTCTGACGAGCTGCCGCTGCCGGACGAGCCAGTCCCGTACGAAGGCGCACAGCCGGCAGGCGGGGTCGTACAGCACGGTGAGCCGCCGTACGGGCGGGCGGGGCGTCCGCGCCACGGGCCGCGCCGTCGGCCGGTCGGGCCGCGCGGTCACCGCGCTCTGCGTGAGGCGCGTCATGTCACACCCCGGCCGGGGTCGGGCCGTTCGGCTTCGTCCAGCCGTCGCTTTCCACCGGCGGGTACTGCTCGCGCTCCATCAGCCCGCGCCGCCGGATCTTGTTGAGCACGTAGACGTTGCCGAGGTGCATTACGCCGAGCACCAGCAGCACGACGCCGAGCTTGACCGACAGCGCCTCGAACAGGCCGCGCGCGTTGTCGACGGCGTCGGCCGACTTCAGGTAGAGGGCGACGAAGCCGAGGTTCACCAGATAGAAGCCGACCACCAAGAGGTGGTTGACGGCGTCGGCGAGCTTCTCGTCGCCGTGCAGCACGTCGGCGAGGAAGATCCGGCCGTTGCTGCTGAGGGTACGGGCCACCCAGACGGTCAGGCCGATGCTGACGGCCAGATAGATCACATACGCGAGGACGGTCAGGTCCATAGCGGGTCCACCCCTTGTTTGAACGTGTTCAAACCTACTGACGCGACGACTCTAGACCCGGTTTTGAACATGTTCAAGGTCGGTGCTCCGGGCATACGGAAGGGCCCGGCTCCGAAGGTTCGGAACCGGGCCCTGACGACAGGCGCCGCCGGGGGAGCGGCGGCGCCCGGCCGCGGTCAGTCCTGCGAATAACTCAGCTCCAGATCGACGTCACCGTCCCCCTCGCCGCCGTCGTCCGGAACCCGGACGGTGGCGGGGAACGGCGGATAGCCCATGGTCAGCAGCGTGTACCGGCCGGAGTAGAGATTGCCGAAGGCGTACGACCCGTCCTTGCCGGTCCGCGTCTCCGCCACCTCGTGGCCGTCCGCGTCGTGCAGCACGACCCGCGCGTCCTCGACCGGCTGGCCGTCCGCGCGCCGCACCGTACCGGTCAGCGCACCCGTCCCCGTGAGGCGCAGATCACACTCCACCGGTCGGTCGGAGGCCAGCACGCTCGCCGTCTGCGGGTGGTGTCCCGGCGCGTTGGCGACCAGGACGTACGAGCCCGCGCGCGGTGTCGGCAGAGCGAAGGCGCCCTCGTCGTCCGCCGCCGCGCGGCCCACCTGGCGGCCGTCCGCCGCGATCAGCGTCAGCTCCGAGCGCGGCACCGGCAGCCCGGCGGCGCCCGTGACCCGGCCGCGTACGGCGGGCCCGGAGACGATGTCCGCACCGGCCCCGGCGGCCATCAGCGTGCCCGTCGGCGCGCCTGCCGCGGGGCCGTCGTCCTCGGCCGGCTCCACCGCCAGGTGCGGCAGCCGCTTGTCCAGCCACGCGGGCAGCCACCAGTTGGAGGTGCCGAACATGTGCATCAGCGACGGCACCAGCACCGTCCGCAGGATGAACGCGTCCAGCGCGACCGCGCCCGCCAGGCCGATGCCGAACATCGCCAGCACCCGCTCGCCGCTGAGCACGAAGGCGCCGAAGACGCAGATCATGATGACCGCCGCCGAGTTGATCACCCGGCTGGTCTCGGCGAGCCCGACCCGTACCGCCCGCGCGTTGTCCTTGGTGTGCACCCACTCCTCGTGCATCCGGCTGACCAGGAAGACCTGGTAGTCCATCGACAGGCCGAAGAGCAGCGAGAGCATGATGACCGGCAGGAAGGCGTCGATCGGCCCCTCGCGCCCGGCCAGCGAACCGCCCCAGCCCCACTGGAAGCAGGCCACCAGCACCCCGAAGGAGGCCGCCGCCGCGATCAGGTTCATCGCGGCGGCCGTCAGCGGCACCACCAGGCTGCGGAAGGCGACCAGCAGGAGCAGGAAGCCCAGCACGATGATCACGCCGATGAACAGCGGCAGCTTGTTGAACAGGACCGTCGCGAAGTCCTCGAAGATCGCCGTCTGGCCGCCGACGTACGCCCGCATCGTGCTGCCCCGCTCGGCGGCCGGGACGACGTCGTCGCGCAGGTGGTCGATCAGGTCGGAGGTCGCCTTGTCCTGCGGCGAGGTGGTCGGCACCGCCTGGATGAACGCCACCTTGTCGCCCGGCTTCATCGGCAGGGCGGCGGCGTACGCGATGCCGTCGGTGTCCTTCAACGTCGTGACCAGGCCGTTCAGCGCGGTCCTGTCCGCGCCGGTCGGCACCTCGGCGAGGATCGTCAACGGCCCGTTGAAACCGGGGCCGAAGCCGTCCGCGAGCATGTCGTACGCCTTGCGGGTGGTGGTCGTCGTCGGGTTGTTGCCCTGGTCGGAGGAGCCCAGGCGCAGGCCGAGCGCCGGGATCGCCAAGGTGGCCATCACGGCCACCGCCGCCACCGCGAGCACCCGCGGGTGCCGCTGGAGGAACGACGACCAGCGCGCCGCCGCGCCCGTCGCGACCTCCGGCTGCGGTCCCTCGGCCGCCAGCGCGCGGCGCTGCCCGCGGCTGAGCACCCGCATGCCCAGCAGGCCGAGCAGCGCGGGCAGCAGCGTCATCGCGGCGGCGACCGTGATGACGACGGTCAGCGCCGCCGCGACGGCCACACCGTCGAGGAAGGTCAGCCGCAGCGTGAACATGCCCAGCAGCGCGATGCAGACCGTGCCGCCCGCGAACAGCACGGCCCGGCCCGAGGTGTTGAGCGCGGTGACCGCCGCGTCCTCGGGGCTCTTCCCGCGCAGGATTCCCTTGCGGTGCCTGGTCACGATGAACAGCGCGTAGTCGATGCCGACGCCCAGACCCACCAGCGTCGCGAGCTGCGGCGAGAAGTCCGCCACGTCCATGCCGTGGCTGAGGATGATGATCGCCGACGACGAGATGCCGATGCCGAACAGCGCCGTCACGATCGGCAGCAGCATCCCGAACAGCGAGCCCAGTGCCAGGAACAGCACCACGGCCGCCGCCGCGATGCCGACGCCCTCGGCGAGGCCCGGCAGCGGCTGCTCCGCCTGCGCGGGCTTGTTGCCGCCGACCTCGACCCTCAGGCCCTTGGCCGCCGCGTGGTGCGCGGTGTCGATCAGCTTCTGCGCCTGGTCGTCGGAGAGGTCACCGCCGAGCTTGGTGTACGTCACCGTCGCGTACGCCGTACGGCCGTCCTTGCTGATCTGCGCCGCGCCCGCCGGGTCGTACGGGCTGACGACCTGCCCGACGTCCTTCTGCCGGGCGATGTCCGCCAGCGCCGGGTCGAGCCGCGCCCGTACCGAAGCGTCGCGCACCGTACCGGAGTCGACGTGCCACACCACCGTGTCGGCCTCGCCGGACCGCTCGGGCACCACCTGGTCCATCAGGTCCAGGACCTTGGTGGACTCGGTGCCCTTGAGCGAGAACGCGTTGGAGTAGCCGCTGCCGAGCGCGTTGCCCACCGCGCCGACGCACAGCAGCGCCGCCAGCCAGAACGACATCACCAGCCATTTGTGCCGAAAACACCATCGAGCCACAACGGCCACGACCACATCCCCCATCAACGAGCGTTCCACGACCGACGAGTTGACCAACGGGACCCGCGCGCTGACCGACGGACCCGTGGACTGACCAACGAGCCTCTTCAGCCTCCGTGGCTGTCGCGCCGACCGCCAAGCCGATCCCGCTTCTCTCAAGGAACTCCAAAGTTCCGGCCGGGACGGGGCCCCGGGGGGAGTGCGGATACTGGTGGGCATGGACGCCACCGTGCTCATCGTGGAGGACGAACCGGGGATCGCGGACATCCTGCGCATCACCCTGAAATACAACGGCTTCACGGTGCACAGTGCCGCGACCGGGCGCGAGGCGCTGGCCGCCGCGCGCGAACACCGGCCCGACCTCGTACTGCTCGACGTGATGCTGCCGGACGGCAGCGGCTGGGAGGTCTGCCGCGCGCTGCGCCAGGAACGCGCCGCCGAGACCGACGCCGACGACCTCGCCGTCATCTTCGTCACCGCGCGGGACGCCCCGCGCGACGTGGTCGCCGGGCTCGCGCTCGGCGGCGACGACTACATCACCAAGCCGTTCGGCGTCGACGAGGTGGTGGCCCGCGTGCACGCGGTGCTGCGCCGCACCCGGCGCCGCGAGGGCGCCGACGGGCGCGTCCTGCGCCACGGCGACCTGGAGATGGACGAGGCCACGTACACCGTCCGCAGGTGCGGGCAGCCCGTCGAGCTGACGCCCACCGAGTACAACCTGCTGCGGCACCTGCTGCGCAACGCCGGGCGGATCGTCACCAAGGAGCAACTGCTCCAGCACGTCTGGCAGTACGACACGGCCGTCTCGTCCACGGTCGTCGAGACGTACATCTCGTATCTGCGGCGCAAGCTCGACCGGCTCGGGCCGCCGCTGATCGAGACCCGGCGGGGGATCGGATACGGGCTGCGCGCGGCGGAACCGGGCGCCGCCACGGCCGGGGGAGCGGTGTGAAGGTGAACAAGTGCGGCCTGTGGCCCCGCCCGCACTCGCTGCGCGGGCGCTTCACGATCGCCAACGTGACCTTCCTCGCGGTCGGCCTGCTGCTCGCGGCCTGCGCGAGCATCGCCGCCACGTACATGGTGCTGGTCGGCGAGATCGACGACTCGCTGAAGGGCTCGCAGTCCTCGCTCGCCAAGACCTCGATCGACGCGGACATGGTGCGGCGGCTCTGCCAGCTCGCCGACCTCCTGCAGAGCGGGCAGGGCGGGCAGAACGGGGGCGGCGGGCAGGGGAGTTCGGCGATCGCGGTGGCGTTCCAGCAGGATCTGTTCGTCATGCTCGACCGGCGCGGCGAGCCCGCCGCCGTCTGCCAGGACGGCACCATTCCGGTCAGCTCCGAGCAGCGGCGGCTCGCCGAGGCGATCCCCGACCCGGCCGGGCTGGTCCGCAGCGGCGGCGCGAAGACCGTGAAGACCGGCTCGATGGAGTACCGGGTGGTCGCGATCCGGCTCTCCGACGGCACCATCGTGGTCAAGGGCATACGGCTCAGCGGCGTCAAGCACGCGATCGGCAATCTGCTGATCGTCGAATCGGTCGTCGGCGTGGTGCTGCTCGCGCTGCTCGCCACCGGCTCGCTGACCGCGGCCAGACGGCGGCTGAGCCCCCTGGAGGACATGGTGGAGACCGCGTCCGCCATCGCCGGGGGCGACCTCGGGCGGCGGATCGGCACCGCGCGGCACGGCTCCAGCGAGGTCGAACAGCTCAGTGGCGCGCTCAACGCGATGCTCCAGCAGATCGAGACCGCCGTGACCGAAAGCGAGCGCGCCACCACACAGTTGCGGCGATTTCTGGCCGACGCCTCGCACGAGCTGCGCACCCCGCTGGCGTCGGTGCGCGGCTACCTCCAGCTCTACGAGAAGGGCATGCTCGACGCCGACGAGAAGGAGCGGGCGCTGAGCCGGGTCAGCTCCGAGGCGCTGCGGATGAGCCGCCTGGTCGACGAACTCCTCGCGCTGGCCAGGCTCGACGACCGGCCCGCGCTGCCGCACGGCGCCGTCGACCTGTCCCGGCTGGTCCGCGACGCCGCCGCCGACCTGGCCGCGCAGCAGCCGGAACGGCCGCTGACGCTGATGGTGCCCGACTGCCGGGCCGACGGCGGACCGCTGCCCGAAGTCCTCGGCGACGAGGCCGCGTTGCGGCAGGTCGTGGGCAATCTGCTGAGCAATGTGCGGGTGCACACCCCGGCCCGATCCCCGGCCAGCGTCGAAGTCGCCGCGCGTGGCGAGAAACTGCTCTTGCGGATCACCGATTCGGGTCCCGGTATGAGCGAGCGGGACGCGGCCCGCGTCTTCGACCGGTTCTTCCGCGCCGACGCCGGACGCGCCCGCGACAGCGGCGGCGCGGGCCTCGGCATGGCCATCGTGCAGGCCGTCGTCCAGGCGCACCACGGCACGGTCGCGCTGGAGACGGCACCCGGCCGCGGCCTCACGGTCTGCGTGACGCTGCCGACGGTGGGCGCGGGGACGGCGGTCGGCGAGGACCCGGCGGTCGGCGAGGACCCGGCGAGGGGCCAGGAGACGGTGGTAACCGGTGTGAAGTCCACTGTCCCCGCCGCTACTTGACCAAATCTATAACAAACGGAAACCCGTACAACCCCTGTGCGACATCGGCCGTCCAACTCCCCACAACGAACCACCACTCGAAGTGACGGGGAGACACCATGCGAGGTCGCGCATTCACCGGACGGCTGCGCCCCACGGCGCTGGCCCTTGGGGCGGCCGGGGTGTTGACGCTCGGCGGCGGAGCCGTGGCCTTCGGAGCCGACGGGCCGCCGACGGACACCGCGCCGGCCGATTCGATCGACCTGGGCCTGCGCGCCTACGACGTGACCTTCGCGCCCACGGCGGCCGGGGCCGAACCGGTCACCCGCTCGATGGCGGTCACGATGTTCCACCACGACCCGAACGTGGCCGTGCCCGCCCAGCGACTGACCTTCTCCGCGGCGGGCATGAAGAACGTCGCCGAGGTCGTCTGGCCGCAAGGCTGTACGGTGACCGGCGCCGACGCCGTCTGCACCGTGCCCGGCGCGCCGGTCGGGCGGCTCGACCTGCCCGACGTCGCGGTGAAGATCCGGCCGCTGCCGGGCGTGGCCGCCGGGGCCAAGGGGTCGTTCAGCGTCAGCCACCGCAACACCAACGGCAAGACGCAGACGTTCAAGCCGACGGTGACGCTGGCCGACGGCCCGTCCCTCGTCGTCGGCCGGGCGGCGGCCACGACCCTCGCCCCCGGAGCGAACGGCGACGTGCCGGTCACCGTCACCAACGAGGGCAACGCCGACGTCGCCTCGGTCCAACTGGAGCTGCGGTGGTCGCACGGCCTCACCCCGGTCGAGCGCTTCTCCAACTGCGTGTACGACACCTCCCGCGACCCGCGGCAGGGCGTGGACCGTACGGTGGCGCGCTGCGCCATCGACCAGCCGCTCGCCGCCGGCGCCAGCTACGGCGTGCGCGACACCGTCTCGGTGAAGGCGAACGCGGACGCCTACGCGGAGAGCGTGGACGTCACGGCGTTCACCCCGAAGGAGGCCACCGCGCACCCCGCGGGCGAGCCGGGCACCGGGCCCGCCCTGCACCTGGTGCCGGTTCCCGGCGGGACCCCGGGGGCGGACGGCCGTAACGACACCTCGTACGGCGGCGCGGACTTCACGGTCACCAACACCGCGGACTTCGGGATCTCCGCGCCCGAGGTCACCGGTGCGAACGGCGCGCAGGTCAAGCTCACCGTGCACGTGGACAACCACGGACCCGCCTCGATCGACCCGCTCGAGTACTTCACGCCGGTCACCCGCTTCGACGTCCGCGTGCCCGACGGCACCGCACTCGTGGAGTGGCCCGTGACGTGCGCGCCGCGCGACACCGCGAAGCGGTACCTGCGCTGCGCGTCGGACACGGAGTCCGACGTCGAGCGCCCGGTCACCCTCTACAGCGGGAAGTCGTACGACTTCCCGCTCACCCTGCGCGTCACGTCCACCGGCGTGCACCGGGGCGAGGCGGCGCTGCTGACGACCGGGCCGAACCGGATCGAGCTGCCCTTCGACCACAACGCGGCGAACAACACGGTCGCGCTCGTGGTCAAGACGTCGGCCTCGAACGCCTCGGCCACCGCCGGTTCTTCCGGTTCTTCCGGCTCCAACGGGACCACCGGATCGGCCGGGTCCTCCGGCGCGGTGTCCGGCGGCGCGGGCAACGCCTCGCTGCCCGCCACCGGCGCGGGCGCGACCCGGCTGATCGGCGGGATCGCGGTCGGCGCCGTCGCGTTCGGCGGCGCGGTGCTGTTCACCGCGCGCAACCGCCGCCGTACCGCGTAGTCCGCGGGTTCCCGACAGCTCCCCCCACGGGGTGATCAGACGGTGACCGGTGCCCGCTCCCTGGGGGCGTCGGTCACCGTCGTCGCGTGCCGCACACCGGGGACGGCCGCCGTCCCCAGGCACAGGGCGGCGACCAGCGCCGCCGCCACGTACAGCGGCACGGCGGGTCCGAAGGCGTCGCAGGCGAGCGGCGCGAGCGCGTATCCGACCGGCATCGCGGCGAGCGAGAGCAGCCAGTCGTACGAGGTCACGCGGGCCAGCACCCCGGCGGGCACCGAGCTGAACACGTAGGACTCCCAGACCGGGTTGAAGAAGCCGAGCGCGCCGAGCGCGAGGCCGTAGGAGACGATCAAGGGCACGGCGGGGGCGTCGGCGGCGAGCAGGACCAGCGGCAGCGCGTAGCTGGTCAGGGCCAGATTGCCGGTGAGCACGGGGCGGCGCAGCCGGGCGCGGGAGGCGAGCAGCGAGCCGGTCAGCAGGCCGACGGAGCCCGCTTCGAGCATCAGCACCCACATGCCGTCGCCGCCGCGCCGGTGGTGCGCGATCAGCGGGCCGAGGGTGGCCAGGACGGCGGCGGCCCCGTTCCACACCGCGTGGGCGATCAGGCTCGTCCAGTACCAGTCGCGGGCGCGGACCTCGGTCCAGCCCTGGACGAGGTCGGCGCGCATCGAGCGGCGCGGGATGGGGGTGCGGCGCACCCGGACGAGGGTGAGCAGCGCCGCACTCGCCGCGAAGGACGCGGCGTCCAGCAGGAACGCCCAGCCGGGCCCCGCGGTGAAGATCAGCAGTCCGGCGAGCGCGGGGCCGCCGAGCCGGGTCGCGCTCGCGGCGGACGCCATCAGGGAGTTGGCGCCGAGCAGGCCGTCCTCCTCGACGGTGCCCGCGACCAGCGGCGCGGAGGTCGGGATGGCGAAGGCGGAGGCGGCCCCGCCGACGGTCTCGGCGACCGCGAGGACCAGGATGCTCGGGTCGCCGCCGACGAGTTCGAGGCCGACGAAGATCTGCGCGGCGCAGCGGACGAGGTCGGTGGTGAGCGCGACCTTGCGCGCGTCGAACCGGTCGGCGATCACGCCGCCGACCGGCAGCAGCAGGAGGCGCGGCACCATCGCGCAGCCCAGCACGACCGCGAGCGCGGACGCCGAGCCGGTCGCGCGGCTGATGGCGATGGCGAGCGCGGCCGGGACGACGGCGTCGCCGAGGGCGGAGAGCGTCCGGCCGAAGAAGAGCAGGCGGAACGAGCGGTGCCGGAGCGGGTGCCGGGGCTTGGTGGGCGGGGCGACGGGGTCCTGGCGGGAGCCGTCGCGGGAGGCGTCGTGCCGGTCGTCGCGGGGGTCGTCGTGCCGGTCTTCGTGCGGGGGCGGGGTGGTCACGGCGAACAAGGTATTTCGGCGTCGAACATTTCGTCAACGAATATTTCGGCACCGACGTATCTCCGGTGGGTAGGCATAGGATCGGCCCATGCCCACCCCGCACGACTGGACCGACGGCCACGTCGCCCGCTGGCAGCCCGTGCTGCCCGACCTCGACCCCGACGTCGAGGGCGCCGCCACCCGCGCCATGCTGTTCACCGACCACATCCGCAGGGTCAAACAGCGCTCGCTCGTCGACCACGGCCTGCACAAGCACGAGTACGAGACGCTGCACACGCTCGCCGGGCGCGGCGGCCGTACCGTTCCCTCCGAACTCGCCGCCGACCTCAAGATGGCCCCCGCCTCCATCACCGGCCGCCTCGACGGCCTGGAGCGGCGCGGGTACGTACGCCGTACGCCGTCGGCCGCCGACCGCCGCCGGGTCGACGTCGAACTCACCGAGGCGGGGCGGCAGGCGTGGCTCGGGGCGCTGGAGTTCCAGGGCCAGGAGGAGCGCCGGCTGCTGGGCGTGCTGACCCCGGCAGAACGGCGCACGCTCTCCGACCTGCTGCGGCGGGTGATGCTGGCGGCCGAGGGGAACGGGGACGGCAGACGCGACTGCACGGGCTGAGCTGGCGTGGGACTTGCGCTGGAGTCGACTCCAACCCCTAGCGTCGTCGTCATGACCCCCGCAGACGGCTCCGACCCCACCGACCGCGCCGAATCCGCTCCCGCCGACGACCGGTACGCGCGCGGCCTGGCCGCCCTCCGCACGGTCACCGGCGACGAGCGCCCGGCCCTGCTCGACTCGGTCGCGGAGATCGCCCCCGACCTGGCCCGGATGACCATCGAGTTCGGCTACGGCGACATATGGTCACGCCCCGGCCTCACCCCGCGGCAGCGGCAGCTCGCCACCGTCGCCGCGCTCGCCGCCCTCGGCAACGCCGCCCCGCAGCTCCGCTTCCACATCGCAGGTGCGCTCAATGTCGGCTGCACCCGGCGCGAGATCGTCGAGACCTTCATCCACACCACCGTCTACGCCGGTTTCCCCGCCGCGCTCAACGCTCTCGGCGCCGCCCGCGAGGTCTTCGCGGACCACCCGGCCGACGACGACCCGGTCGTCAAGGAACCGGTCGACGGCGGCCGTTACGAACGCGGCCTGGACGCCCTGCGCACCGTCGACGGCTCCGACGGCGTCCGCGTCGTGGCCACCCTCGACGACATCGCCCCCGACCTCGGCCGCTACATCGTCGAGCACGTCTTCGGCGACATCTACTGCCGCACCGGCCTCGACCTCGTCACCCGCGAACTCCTCACCATCGCCATCTGCACCGCCCTCGGCACCGCCGCCCCCCAACTCCGCATCCACATCCGCGCCTTCCTGCGCCTCGGCGGCACCCGCACCGAAGTCGTCGAAACGCTCACCCAAATGGCCGGCTACGCCGGTTTCCCCGCCGCCCTCAACGGCGTCACGGCAGCCCGCGAGATCTTCACCGAGCACGACGCGGCCGGGACCGCGGGCTAGCGCGCGCGAAGGGGACCGCGAAGGGACCCGCGTACGGGCACGCGAAAGGGCCCGCCCGTGGCCGGAGACGACCGGTCGGGGCGGGCCCTTGGGGGCGCAGGGGTCAGAAGCGGCGGGTGATCAGGGCGCGCTTGACTTCCTGGATCGCCTTCGTCACCTCGATGCCGCGCGGGCACGCGTCGGTGCAGTTGAAGGTGGTGCGGCAGCGCCAGACGCCGTCCTTGTCGTTCAGGATCTCCAGGCGCTGCTCACCCGCCTCGTCGCGGGAGTCGAAGATGAAACGGTGCGCGTTGACGATGGCCGCGGGGCCGAAGTACTGGCCGTCGTTCCAGAAGACCGGGCAGGACGACGTGCACGCGGCGCACAGGATGCACTTGGTGGTGTCGTCGAAGCGCTCACGGTCCTCGGCGGACTGAAGGCGCTCACGCGTCGGCTCGTTGCCCTTGGTGATCAGGAAGGGCATCACATCGCGGTACGCCTGGAAGAACGGGTCCATGTCGACCACGAGGTCCTTCAGCACGGTCAGGCCCTTGATCGCCTCGACCGTGATCGGCTTGTCCGGGTTGATGTCCTTGATCAGCGTCTTGCACGCCAGCCGGTTCTTGCCGTTGATCCGCATGGCGTCGGACCCGCAGATGCCGTGCGCGCACGAGCGGCGGAAGGTCAGCGAGCCGTCGATCTCCCACTTGACCTTGTGCAGCGCGTCCAGGACGCGCTCCTTCGGGTCGATGGCCAACTGGTAGTCGACCCACTCCGCGTCCGCCGCGACCTCCGGGTTGAACCGGCGGATCCGCAGCGTGATCGTGATCAGGTGTGCGTCGGTCACCTCGGCGGCGTCGAGGGCCGCCGAGTGCTTGTCGAGCGTCGGGGTGCTCATCAGTACTTACGCTCCATCGGCTGGTAGCGGGTCTGCACGACCGGCTTGTAGTCGAGGCGGATCGACTCGACGCCGGTCGCGTCCACCTCGCGGTAAGCCATCGTGTGCCGCATGAAGTTGACGTCGTCGCGGTTCGGGTAGTCCTCGCGGTAGTGACCGCCGCGCGACTCCTTGCGGGCGAGCGCGGAGACCGCCATGACCTCGGCCAGGTCGAGCAGATTGCCCAGCTCGACGGCCTCCAGCAGGTCGGTGTTGAACCGCTTGCCCTTGTCCTGGATCGCCACGTTCAGATAGCGCTCGCGCAGCTCGCCGATCTTCTCGACGGCCGTCTTGATGGTCTGCTCGGTGCGGAACACCATCACGTTGGCGTCCATGCACTCCTGCAACTCCGTGCGGATCACCGAGACCCGCTCGGTGCCGGTGGACGCGCGCAGCCGCTCCACCTGCGCCTCGACCAGCGACGCCGGGTCGTCGGGCAGCGGCACGTAGTCGTGCGCGTGCGCGTACTCGGCGGCGGCGATGCCGGAACGGCGGCCGAAGACGTTGATGTCCAGCAGCGAGTTGGTGCCCAGCCGGTTCGCGCCATGCACCGACACGCACGCGACCTCACCGGCCGCGTAGAGGCCCGGCACGACGGTGCTGTTGTCGCTCAGCACCTCGCCCTGCACGTTGGTCGGGATACCGCCCATCGCGTAGTGCGCGGTCGGCTGGATCGGGATCGGGTCGGTGTACGGCTCGATGCCCAGGTACGTCCGCGCGAACTCGGTGATGTCCGGCAGCTTCGCGTCGAGCTGCTCCGGCGGCAGGTGCGTGAGGTCGAGGTAGACGTGGTCGCCCTCGGGACCGCAGCCGCGGCCCTCACGGATCTCGGTGTAGATCGCGCGGGAGACGACGTCACGCGAGGCGAGGTCCTTCATGACCGGCGCGTACTTCTCCATGAAGCGCTCGCCGTCCTTGTTGCGGAGGATGCCGCCCTCACCGCGGGCGCCCTCCGTCAGCAGGATGCCCATCCGCCAGATGCCCGTCGGGTGGAACTGGAAGAACTCCATGTCCTCCAGCGGCAGCCCGCGCCGGTACACCGCGGCCTGGCCGTCACCGGTCAGGGTGTGCGCGTTCGACGTCACCTTGAAGAACTTGCCGGTGCCGCCCGACGCGTAGATCACGGCCTTCGCCTGGAAGACGTGGATCTCGCCGGTGGCCAGTTCGTACGCGACCACGCCCGCGGAGCGCTTGACGCCGTCGACCTCGACCAGGAGCTGGTCCAGGACGTAGAACTCGTTGAAGAACTCCACGCCCTCCTTGACGCAGTTCTGGTACAGCGTCTGGAGGATCATGTGGCCGGTGCGGTCCGCGGCGTAGCAGGCGCGGCGCACCGCGGCCTCGCCGTGGTTGCGGGTGTGGCCGCCGAAGCGGCGCTGGTCGATCCGGCCCTCGGGCGTCCGGTTGAACGGCAGGCCCATCTTCTCCAGATCGAGGACCGCGTCGATGGCCTCCTTCGCCAGGATCTCGGCGGCGTCCTGGTCGACCAGGTAGTCACCGCCCTTGATCGTGTCGAAGGTGTGCCACTCCCAGTTGTCCTCCTCGACGTTCGCGAGGGCGGCGGCCATGCCGCCCTGGGCGGCGCCGGTGTGGGAGCGGGTCGGGTACAGCTTGGTCAGAACGGCGGTGCGGCTGCGCTTGGTGGCCTCGATGGCCGCGCGCATGCCGGCGCCGCCCGCGCCGACGATGACGGTGTCGTACTTGTGGATCTGCATGGGGGTCGCTTCCCTGTTCCAGCCCTGGCTCAGCGCTTGGCGTCAGCGGCTTCGCGGCTTGGCGGTGATGGCCGTGTCGGCCGCGTTAGCGGATGTTCGGGTCGAAGGTGAAGATCACCAGCGAACCGAGCACGATGGTGAACGCCGTCGCGGTGAACAGCAGCGTCTTCAGCCAGATGCGGGTGTTCGGCCGCTCGGCGTAGTCGTTGATGACGGTCCGCAGGCCGTTGCCGCCGTGCAGCATGGCCAGCCAGAGCATCACCAGGTCCCAGCCCTGCCAGAACGGCGAGGCCCAGCGGCCCGCGACGAACGCGAAGCCGACCTTGGTGACACCGCCGTCGAGCACGAGCTGGATCAGCAGGTGGCCGAGGACCAGGACGACCAGCACCACACCGGACAGCCGCATGAACAGCCAGCCGTACAGCTCGAAGTTGGTGCGGGAGCTGCGCGGGGTCCGCTTGGTGCGGGCGCGCGGCGGCTCGATGACCGGGGCCGGGTTGTCCGGGCTGTACGTGACGCTGGAGCCGGTCAGCTCGACCGCGTCCGCGGGAGTGATTTCGGTGGACATGTGCGGTCAGCTCCCGAACAGGACTCGTGCGGCGTGGCCGAGGACGGGGTAGATCGCGCCGACCATCAGGAGAGCCCACAGGCCGAGCACCGTCCACAGCATCTGCTTCTGGTAACGCGGGCCCTTGGTCCAGTAGTCGACCGCGATGATCCGCAGGCCGTTCAGCGCGTGGAAGAGGATCGCGGCCACGAGGCCGTACTCCAGCAGGCTGACGATGGGGGTCTTGTAGGTCGCGACGACCTTGTCGTAATCCTCGGGGGAGACCCGCACGAGGGCGGTGTCGAGGACATGGACGAACAGGAAGAAGAAGATGAGGACACCGGTGACTCGATGAGCCACCCAGGACCACATGCCTTCCCGGCCGCGGTACAGCGTTCCAGCCGGCACGGAAAAAACCCTCCGGGAGCGGGGCGAGGGGTGCCGGCTTCGGTGTCGGTCACGCCCGGCCGGGTACGGTCCACCGGCCCCGGCCATCGTAGCGACGCGATGTCGGCTCCGGACCGCGGGGTAGGCCAGGTGTGATCGATCCCGCACGGTCGGGTGAACCGGCGGGGGTCTTTCGCGGGCCGGACTCGGCCAGATGCCCACCGGTGTCCGCGAGTCGCAGCAGCCGCGCGCGGCAGATCCGGCGCAGCTGCTCGGCCGTCGCCACCGACTCCTCGTCCTCGTCGTGCCCCAGGCGCTGGCGCAGGCTCGCCAGCGTCAGGTCGAGGGCGGCGGCCGGGTCGTCGGGGTCGTCCAGGTCGGTCAGCGCGATCACGAAGGCGTGGCCGAACTTCGCCTCGTACGCCGCGTTCGCGGCCCGCAGCGCGGTGTGCACGGTCAGGCCGCCGCGGTCGGGCAGCGCGGTGGTGGCCTCGCCCGCCAGCGCCTCGGCAAGATCGCCCGACGTCAGGTCGTACGCCGCCTCGTCGGCCGCGGCGAGCAGCGCCTCGACCGTCGGATACGGCCGGTGCGCGGCCACCCGGCGGGCCCAGCGGTGACTGCCGCAGCAGGTGCGCAGCGCCGCCTCCGCGACCAGGGAGGGGGCCCGGTTGAGCAGATACAGCCCCTCGGGCGGGGTGTCGCTGGACAGCGCTGGGCTCCTGGATCGGGTGGACCGGGGGTACGGAATCGGCACGGCGGTACGACAGGTGCGGATTCGGTACGGCTTCGGCTAGGGAAGGTACGGCAGGGGGAGTGCTCCCACTTTAGGGGCAGCCGGTTCGAACATGTCCGACGGGACCTTGAACTTCACTCGTACGTGAGGCGGCGCGCCCGCCGTTGACGCGCGCCCTGTTGACACGCTCCCGTTGACGCGACCTCCGTTGACGTGAGCCCCGTTGACGCGCCCCCCGTCGGCCCGCCCCGGCCCGGCGCCGCTCAGTCCCACCAGAACGACCACAGCCGCTCCCCGCGCAGCGCCTCGGCGTAGTCCGGGAACGGAAACGTCCCGTCGTTCAGATTCGACGCCCCGGTCAGCACGTGTTCGAGCGCGACGTGCCCGGCGTGCGCGGAGGCCAGCGGCGGCGAGGCCACCGACACGAAGACCGACGAGCCCTCGAAGCCGATCACCCGCGCCCCGAACCGGTCCTCCCACGTACGCAGCAGCGCCGACAGCTCCAGCGCGGGCGCCTCGGTCTCCCAGCCCGCCAGCGCCGGGATGTCGGCGCTGCGTTCGGCGCGGACCAGCGCGATGTGCGCGATGAAACGGGTCGTGAAGTAGTGCAGCATCTGCCCGACGGCCGCGCGCGCCACCGCGTCGGGCGAAGGGCCGGGATGCGGCGGCGAGGCGGCGGCGAGCCCGGGAAAGGCGGTGAACGGCGGCCCCGGGTCGGCCGCCAGCAGCGCCGTCGCGTCGTCCGGCCACACCTCGTCGATCGCCGGGTGCGGCGGAAGCAGCGACCGCGCCTCCTGGTACGTCCCCCACGACTCGCGCAGCGACGCCTCCGCGTCCACCGCGTCGATCTCGGCCGCGCGGTGCCCGAAGCCGTTCGCGCACGGCCACGCCATCAGCACCGGCCGCCAGCCGGTCTCCTCCTGCTGCGCCTGGTAGCGGGCCCACAACCGGCCCGGTGCGACCACGGGTTCGTCGCTCAGCCACAGTCCCGGCGCGGAGCCGGGGACCAGCCGTCCCGGCGGCAGTCCGCCCGGGAGCCCGTCGAGGAGGCGGTCCAATGACATCGGAGGACTCCTCAACGACCGTTCATGAGGGGACTGCGTGGGGGAAGTTGACGACGGCCGGGGGCCGCCTCCCCCCACAGGAGCGTCCCCGGCCGCCGTCTTGTACGGCGTATCCCCGTTCAAAAGTGTCACCGCTCCCATGGTTCAAAAGTGTCAGCGCTCCCACATGAGGCAGGATGGGGCGAGTGTTCGAGGGGGTGGGGCCAGAGGTGGACCTGGAGACCGCGGTAGCCGGGGCGCAGCGCGGGGACGAAGCCGCGTTCCGCGTCGTGTACCGCGCTGTGCAACCGCAGTTGCTGCAATACGTCCGCAGCCTGGTCGGACCGGTGGACGCCGAGGACGTCGCCTCCGAGACCTGGTTGCAGATCGCCCGCGACCTCCCCAACTTCCGCGGCGCGGGCGACTCGGTGCGCGGCTGGGCGGCGCGCATAGCCCGCAACCGCGCGCTCGACCACATCCGTGCCCGCGCCCGGCGGCCCGTCTCCGGCGCGGGGGTCGACGAACTCGTCCAGCTCCCCGACCGGGCCGACACCGCGGGCGAGGCGCTGGACGCCGTCGCCACCGACCGCGCCCTGGCCGCGATAGCCGCCCTGCCGCGCGAGCAGGCCGAGGCCGTCCTGCTCCGCGTCGTCATGGGCCTGGACTCCACCAGCGCCGCCCGCGTCCTCGGCAAGCGCGCCGGGTCCGTCCGGATGGCCACCCACCGCGGCCTGCGCCGCCTGGCCGAACTCCTCGAACACGACGACGACCCGCGCGCCGACGCCGACCACGTCGGCGTGACCTTCTCGACCTCCAAGGCCCTGTGACGCGACCCGCGGGGCTCGGTACGGCGCCGCGCGGGGCGCTTCCGGGACCCGCGGCCCCGGCCGCCGACCCCTCCGACGAATCATGGGACGGCCGGGGCGGGTGCGGCCAGGTGACACTTCCGGGTGCCGGTGCGCTGTAGGAAGTGGACCGACTGGTCATCGGTCCTGCGGACCCCGGTTCTCCCCGTATCGGGGTCCGTGCAAAGGGCGCGGCCGGGCGCATTCCCCCTGCCCGGCCGCGCCCGTCACCACACGGATCGACGCTGCCCGCGTCACCAGTAGACGACGACCTTGTCACCCACCTTGACCTGGTCGAACAGCGCGGAGACCGCCGCCTTGTCCCGTACGTTCACACAGCCGTGCGAGGCGCCCGCGTAGCCGCGGGCCGCGAAGTCCGAGGAGTAGTGCACGGCCTGGCCGCCGCTGAAGAACATCGCGTACGGCATCGCCGTGTTGTAGAGCGTCGAGACGTGGTCGCGGCTCTTGAAGGTGACGTGGAAGAGCCCCTCGCGCGTCGGGGTGTACTGCGACCCGAAGCGGACGTCCATGGTGGCCCTGACCTTGCCGTCGACCACCCACGACAGCGTGCGAGTGGTCTTGCTCACACACATGGCGCGGCCGGTCATGCAGCGCGGGTCGAGCTTGCCCGCGGGCTTGGGCGGCGCGACCGGGTACAGCTCCTTGTGGGTCGGGGCGTGGGTCAGCGAGCGCAGCTTCGTCCAGGTGTCCTGGGTGACGCGGCCGGTGATGGCCAGGCCGTGCCGCTCCTGGAAGTCGCTCACCGAGTGCTGGGTGACGGTGCCGTAGTAGCCGGTGGGGGACTGGCTGAAGAGGTGGAGCTGGGCGAGCCTGGCCTGGAGTTCGCGGACCTTGGCGCTGGTCGAGCCGGTGGCGATCACGGCGGGGACGACGGGCGGCGCGGTCGTGGCCGGAGCCGTCGGCGAGGCCGGTGCGGTCGTGGTGGGCGCGGCCGACGTCGTCGGGGGCGCGGTGGTGGCCGGTGGCTCCGACGACGGCTGCGCGGTCGTCGCGGTCGGCGACGGCGCGGCCGAGGTGGCCGGCGGCCTGTCCTTGCCCGAGGCCCCGGTGTCCTGCGGTCCGCAGCCCGCCAGCACGGCCGTCGAGAGCGCCGCCGTCACGACCGCCGCGGCCACCGCCAGCGGCGATCTGCTGCCCGTCCCCGTCATCGTCCTCATCCCCTGCGTCCCCCCGCTCGTACTTCCTGTTCTTCCCTAGACATCGATTCCCGGCCGTGCGGTTGCGCGAACCGCGGGGAAGACTGTGAGGAAGGTCCCAGGCCGCCGCGGTGCACCGCACGCAGGGCCGCCGCTACAGTCCGTTACGCCAGCCACACAGCCATTCAGCAGCACACGGAGGCGTGAAGATGACACGCGAGTCGGAGTCGGGACTGCCGATCGAGCCCGTTTACGGGCCGGGCGTGTTGGAGGGCTGGGATCCCGCGGCCGAGCTGGGGGAGCCGGGCGCGTTCCCGTTCACCCGCGGTGTGTACCCGTCGATGTACACCGGCCGTCCCTGGACGATGCGGCAGTACGCGGGCTTCGGCACGGCGGCGGAGTCCAACACCCGCTACAAGGGCCTGATCGCCAACGGCACGATGGGCCTGTCGGTCGCCTTCGACCTGCCCACCCAGATGGGCCACGACTCCGACGCGGTGATCGCGCACGGTGAGGTCGGCAAGGTCGGTGTGGCGATCGACTCGGTCGAGGACATGAAGGTCCTCTTCGACGGCATCCCGCTGGACCGTGTGTCGACGTCGATGACGATCAACGCGCCCGCCGCGCTCCTGCTGCTGATGTACCAGCTCGTCGCCGAGGAACAGGGCATCGAGGCGTCCGCGCTGACCGGCACGGTGCAGAACGACGTGCTGAAGGAGTACATCGCGCGGGGCACGTACATCTTCCCGCCCAAGCCGTCCCTGCGGCTGATCGCGGACATCTTCGGATACTGCCGGACCGAGATCCCGAAGTGGAACACCATCTCGATCTCCGGCTATCACATGGCGGAGGCCGGTGCCTCGCCCGCGCAGGAGATCGCGTTCACCCTCGCCGACGGCATCGAGTACGTGCGCACCGCCGTCGCCGCCGGGATGGACGTGGACGATTTCGCGCCCCGCCTGTCGTTCTTCTTCGTCGCCCGCACCACGATCCTGGAAGAGGTCGCGAAATTCCGGGCCGCCCGGCGCATCTGGGCGCGGGTGATGCGCGAGGAGTTCGGGGCGAAGAACCCGAAGTCGCTGATGCTGCGCTTCCACACCCAGACCGCCGGTGTGCAGCTCACCGCGCAGCAGCCCGAGGTCAATCTCGTACGGGTGGCCGTCCAGGGCCTGGCGGCGGTGCTGGGCGGCACGCAGTCGCTGCACACCAACTCCTTCGACGAGGCCATCGCGCTGCCCACCGACAAGTCCGCCCGGCTCGCACTGCGCACCCAGCAGGTGCTGGCGTACGAGACGGACGTGACCGCGACCGTCGACCCCTTCGCCGGGTCGTACGTGGTGGAGAAGCTGACCGACGACGTCGAGGCCGCCGCGCTGGCGCTGATGGCGAAGGTCGAGGACCTCGGCGGCGCGGTCGCGGCGATCGAGAACGGCTTCCAGAAGTCGGAGATCGAGCGCAGCGCGTACCGGATCGCGCTCCAGACGGACTCCGGCGAGCGCGTGGTGGTCGGCGTGAACCGCTACCAGCTCGACGAGGAGGAGCCGTACGAGCCGCTGCGCGTCGACCCGGCCATCGAGGCCCAGCAGGCCGCCCGGCTGGCGGCCCTGCGCGCGGGCCGCGACCAGGACGCCGTGGACGCGGCGCTGGCGGCCCTGCAGAAGGCCGCGCAGGGCACCGACAACGTCCTCTACCCGATGAAGGAGGCGCTGCGGGCCCGCGCCACCGTCGGGGAGGTCTGCAACGCGCTGCGGGAGATCTGGGGCACGTACGTCCCCACGGACGCCTTCTGATCCGCGCCCGGGCCCGCTGACACCGTCACGCGGGCCCCGGGAGCGCCGTCAGAGCAGGTGGATCTGCGTGATCAGCATCGCCACCAGCACGGTGAGCGTCCAGCCCAGCACCTGCTCCATGAGGTGCTTGCGGTCCTTGGGCCCGCCCGTGCCGGTGCCGGGCTCGGTGTGCGGGCGGGGTGCGGCGAAGTCGCTCACGGTGTCGGTCCTCATCGTGTGGGTGTACGGCCCCTCAGGCCGGTGCGGCCCCCGGAAGTCCTCCACGATGCGCCGTCCGACGCCGCCGGTAAAGGGGCGAATGCCCCACCGGCGGCGATCGTGAGGGATGTCACCCCATGGTCGCCTTCTTCAGGGCGCGCGCCCTGCGGGCCACCCTGCGGACCGTCCGATTGCGCGGCACGAACGCCAGCCGGGCCGGTACCGCGCCCGGCAGCCCGAGCGAGGTCAGCCGCCGCCGCTTGAAGTACGGCCAGGTCGCCGCGCTCAGATGACCCGTCAGATACGCCTCCGCCCCGGCCCGCAGCTTCGGGTACGCCTTCGGCTGCATGCAGAAGCCCACCGCGTGCAGCAGCGGCGTCAGCTCCGCCGCCACCCGCTCGGGCGACGGCGACGACCAGGACCGTACGGCCGAGGCGTCCGCCAGGTCCGGCAGCAGCGCGTGCACGATCGTCACGGGCACCCGGTTGCTGTTCTGGTACGGCGACAGGCGCTCCAGCAGCAGCTTGGTGCCGGTACGGGCCACCGGGATGCCGTACAGCGCCGACGCGGTCAGCAGCGCGGTGGAGAAGCAGCCGACGACCAGCGCGGGGCGGGCCCGCTGGTAGACCACCTCGGCCAGCACCGGCGTGTTGAGCACCGTCAGCCTCGCGCCCAGCCGCTCGGCCTCGGCGCGCAGCGGCTCCGTCCAGTGCGCGGGCGCCGTGGGGTGCGGCTTGAAGACGATCGCGCGGTGCCCGAGGGCGGCGGCGCCGCGCACCATCGACAGGTGCAGCTCCTCCTCCTCGGCCACGGAGAGGATGCCGAGCGCCGACAGGTACTGGCCCAGCAGCAGCGCCGCGCCCTCCGGCACGTCCGCCAGATGCTCCTCGGCGAGGTCGGCGGAGCCCTCCGCGACCTCGGAGAGCACCTTGGTGAAGCCCTCGGTCGGCACCACCTGCGGCTCCACGCCGTGCTCGGAGAGCAGCAGCGGACGCAGCCCCGGCACCAGGTCCAGGTGGTAGAGCCGGTCGATCCGGGTGTCGACCAGCAGCCCCAGCTTGTTGCGGGTCGGGCCGTACGACATCAGGCCGTCCGCGTACACGCTGATCGGGGCGCCGGTGAAGACCTGCACGAAGGAGAGCGCGGGCGCGACCTGGAGGGACTCGACGATCAGCTCCACCGCGTCGTCGCCCAGGCTCCACAGCATCCGCAGATGCCGCTCCCACAGCGGCACGTCGTCCGGGCGCGGGACCCAGCCGCCCGGGTGCAGCGGCGTGATCGTCTCGTTCCACGACACGATGCGGTCGAAGCGGTCGCGCAGCACCTCGAAGCCGGGGGCCTGGTCGAGCCCCGGATTGGTCTCGGGCACCGACGCGTTGTTGCTGACCACCAGGATGCGGCGGTCGGCGGGCGGGAACGACCCGGAGTCCAGGCCGGCGGCCAGCGTGGCGGCGCCGTACAGCGTGGAGGCCATGAAGAGCTGAGTGGTACGTGCCATCACGCGACCGCCGATCCGTTGTCCGTGGCGTCCGGATCGTCGTCGTCCTCGGGCTTCGCGGCGCCCGCCCCCGCTCCGGCGGCCGGGGAGGCGGAGGCCGCGGTGCGCCGTGCGGCGGGCGACAGCTCCGGGTAAGGATCGGCGTCCAGGCCGTCGGTCCTTACCGGCACCCGCCAGCGCAGGCGGCGGATCTTCACACTGCGCTCCAGGTCCATCGAGTCCAGCGCGTCGGTGAGCACGTCGTGCGGCAGCCGGTTCAGCGCGGCGGCGCTGATCGCCTTGAGCTTGCGGGCCAGCACGGGCTCGAAGCGGTCGATGTTGTCGAGGTGGTGGGCGATGATCGCGCAGTAGGTGCGGACCGCCTTGGGCAGGAACAGCTCCGCGTCCCGGTCCGCGGTGATCTCCGCGATGACCTGGTCGAAGGAGCGGACGAAGTCGAGCTGCCGGATGTCACCGATCTGGGTGAGCGAACTGGCCACGCCGCGCCGGTAGTAGACGCCCAGCAGGCCGAGCACCGCGCAGGACTTCGCCTCGCGGTGCAGCCGCCAGATCCACGGCCGGTCCTCGGCGGTGCGCAGGTGCTCGGGGAAGTGCAGCAGCCCCTCGTCCACGATCCGCCGGTGGTAGGCGCCCGCCCAGGAGTACGGGTAGTCGACCAGCGTCGGGCGGTCGGCGGGCAGGATCGTCGCGCGCGGGTCGAGCCGCTGACCGCGGCGGCCGTACGGCGCCCGGATGATGTTGCGGGTGCTGCCGGTGCACTGCACATGGTCGGTGCGGATGAAGTCGACGTCCAACTCCTCCATCGCCCGCACCAGTTGCGGCAGATAGCCCGGGGCCATCCAGTCGTCGCCGTCGAGGAACGTCAGATACGTCCCCCTGGCCGCGTCGATGCCCGCGTTGCGCAGGCTCGCCACCCCGGTGTGGTCACGCCGGATGATCCGTGCGCCGGGCAGCGAGCCGACCCCTTGCTCCAGAAGCTCCGGAGTCCGGTCGGTCGACCCGTCGTCCATCAGCAGGAACTCGAAATCCGAGCGTGCATTGGCACGGAGACTGCGCAGCGCGTCGGGCACGAATTGCTGCACATTGAAAAAGGGCACGATAACGGTGAGCTTGACCACCCGCCGTACCTTAGGGCGTTTGCCTGTCCTTTTGCTTTGCGTCGAGCGTACATCTGGGTAAACGACAGATGTCGGAGCGGTGAAGCAGGCCCCGCACGGGCTCTTCTGCCGTTCGGAGAACGCCTGGCCTCTCCACGGCAGACGGCTAAGTGGCGGCTCTATGTTTACCTGTTGTTGGTCGCCAATTAGCACGATGAACTCAACGGCTTCCTATGGTCTTGCCGTGCCAAAACGTAAGCCCGGCCCATTGCGGGTCACTGTGATCGCCGACTCGGACACCCGGTGGAAGTGGGGTGCGCTGACCGCGCGCCGGATCGACCCCGAGGCCCGACTCGACGCGCGGCTGCTGCGCGGCCGGGCCACCCCCACCCCCCGCCAACTGGCGGAACTCGGTATCCCGGCCGACTCCATGGAGGAGGCGACCGCCGCCGAGATGCTGGCCGACATCGACGAGGAGAGCTGCGACGTGGTCGTCATCTCCTGCGTCGGCGGCACCGTCCAGGCGCTCCTGCACGGCTTCGCGCGCGCCTGGGAAGGCCGCCCGCAGCGACCGCTGGTCGTCACCGGATACGTCGGCGTCGTATACGAGAAGCTCGCCGACGGTCTGCTGCTGCGCGCCGGGGCCGATGTCGTCCTCGCCAACAGCGCCGACGACGCACGGCGGTTCAGGGACGTGTACGAAGGCGTCGGCTACCGCACCACGAGCATCGTCGAGACCGCGCTGCCGTTCCTCGGCGGCGAGCCGTACCGGCCCGACGACCAGCGGCCGTTCACCGTCACCTTCGCCGTGCAGCCGTCCGCGCCCGAGGGCCGGGCCGACCGGACGCACCTGCTGCGCCGCACTGTCGACCACGCGCGGCGGCACACCGAGCGCGAGGTGCTGGTCAAGCTGCGCAGCAAGCCCGGCGAGCACACCACGCACATCGAGGAACACCCGTACCAGAAGCTGGTCGCCGCCCTCGATCCGCCGGACAACCTCCAGTTGGTCTACGGCAACATGGCCGACGTCCTGGACCGTACGGACCTGCTGGTCACGGTCAGTTCGACCGCCGCGCTCGAATCGCTGCACCGGGGCATCCCGACCGCGATCCTCACCGACCTCGGCATCCGCGAATCGCTCGGCAACCACCACTTCCTCGGCTCCGGCTGCTTCGCCTCCTGGGACGAACTGGACGACGGCCACGTGCCGCACGCCCACCCCGACTGGACCGCGGCCCACGGCGTCGCCGCCCTCGCGCCCTTCGCCGCCCTGCGCGCCCGCGTCCAGGCACTGCTCGCCGAACCCGAACTGCCGCGGATCACGCCGTACTACACGCTGCGCACCGCCCCCGGTTACCTCCCCGGCGTCCTCGCCCGCCACGGCCTCGACCCCAAGGGCGAACCCGTCGGCGGCCTCGCCCCGCGCGACCCCGGCCCCGTCCGCCGCGCGGTCCGCGACTTCGTCCGCAACTCCGCCCGCACCGCCTACCGCCAGGGCGTCCAGCGCGTCGCCCCCACCATCCGCCGCTGGGGCCAGCTGTGACGGCCCGCACGCGATTCCCGGCCGAGCGCGCGGTTCCCCGCGCCCCTGGAGCGGCCGTCCTCCGCATACGCGGCGAAAGCACAGAGCCCCTCGCGGGAGCGGGGCGCCGGGGCCGCCGGGCCCGAAAGACGACAGGAGTCACCCGATGAGCGACCGATCCACCACCCCGGCCGGAAGCGTCCTTGCCGTCATCCCCGCGCGCGGGGGGTCCAAGGGGGTGCCGGGGAAGAACCTGGCGCCGGTGGGCGGGGTGCCGCTGGTGGCGCGGGCGGTGGCGGCCTGCGTCGAGGCCGGGCGGGTGACCGCGGTCGTCGTCTCCACCGACGACCCCTCCATCGCCGAGGTCGCGCGCGCCGCGGGCGCCGAAGTCGTCCTGCGCCCGGCGGCGATCGCGGGCGACACCGCGACCAGCGAGGCCGCGGTGCTGCACGCGATGGACGCCCATGAGGCGATGAGCGGCGCGGCCACCGACGTCGTCCTGCTCGTCCAGTGCACCAGCCCGTTCATCACCGCGGAGGAGGTCGACGGCGTCGCCGCCGCGGTGCTGGACGGCGGCGCGGACACCGCCCACACCGTCGCCCCCTTCCACGGCTTCATATGGCGCGAGGCCGGGGACGCGGCGGCGGCCGACACGTCGCACGAGTCCGTGAACGGGACCGCGGAAGCCCCATCGGGCAGGACGGCCGCCGTCACCGCACCCGCCTCCGCCGTCACCGCGCCCGCCGCCGGGGGCGCCGTCGGCGTCAACCACGACAAGGCCACCCGGCCGCGCCGCCAGGACCGGCCGCAGGACCTGCTGGAGACCGGCACCGCGTACGCGATGCGCGCCGACGGCTTCCGCGCCGCGAACCACCGCTTCTTCGGCAGGACCGCGCTGGTGCGCACCGACCCGGCCCGCGTGCTGGAGATCGACGAACCCGCCGACCTCGAACGGGCCCGCGCCCTCGCCCCGCTGCTCGACCCGCGCACGACGACCCCCGGCTGGGGCGACGTCGACGCGGTCGTCCTCGACTTCGACGGCACCCAGACCGACGACCGGGTGCTGATCGACGCCGACGGGCACGAGTCGGTCACCGTGCACCGCGGTGACGGCCTCGGCGTCGCGGCCCTGCGTCGCGCCGGAATGCCCGTCCTCATCCTGTCCACCGAGACCAACCCGGTCGTCGCCGCACGGGCCCGCAAGCTCAAGGTCCCCGTGCTGCACGGCATCGACCGCAAGGACCTCGCCCTCAAGCAATGGTGCGAGGAGAACGGCATCGCGCCCGAGCGGGTGCTCTACGCGGGCAACGACGTCAACGACCTGCCGTGCTTCGGCCTGGTCGGCTGGCCCGTCGCCGTCGCCGGTGCCCACGACGTGGTGCGCGCCTCGGCCCGCGCCATCACCACCGCCCAGGGCGGTCACGGCGCGATCAGAGAGATCGCCGCCTGGCTGCTGGGCCCCACTCTCGCCCGCTGACAAGCAGCCGCCGGCGACCGCCGACCCCGGCCCCGCCGGCGGCACACATCCATCCCCCCGACAGTCCCAACCCGTAAGGAACACCCTCGTGACCACATCCATCCCCGCAAACCTCCGCCGCGTCGGCTCCCGCCACATCGGCAACGGACAGCCCGTCTACGTCACCGGCGAGATCGGCATCAACCACAACGGCGACCTGGAGAACGCGTTCGCACTGATCGACGCGGCCGTCGCCGCGGGCTGCGACGCGGTCAAGTTCCAGAAGCGCACCCCGGAGATCTGCACCCCGCGCGACCAGTGGGAGATCGAGCGCGACACCCCCTGGGGCCGTATGACGTACATCGACTACCGGCACCGCGTCGAGTTCGACGAGGCCGGCTACCGGTCGATCGACGAGTACTGCCGCAAGCGCGGCATCGACTGGTTCGCCTCCCCGTGGGACGTCGAGTCCGTCGCCTTCCTGGAGAAGTTCGACGTGCCCGCCCACAAGGTGGCCTCCGCCTGCCTGACCGACGACGACCTGCTGCGCGCCCTGCGCGGCACCGGCCGCACCGTGATCCTGTCCACCGGCATGTCCACGCCGAAGCAGATCCGGCACGCGGTCGAGGTGCTCGGCAGCGACAACATCGTGCTGTGCCACGCCACGTCGACGTACCCGGCCAAGCACGAAGAGCTGAACCTGCGCATGATCAACACCCTCCAGTCCGAGTACCCGAACGTGCCCGTCGGCTACTCCGGCCACGAGGTCGGCCTCCAGACCACGCTCGCCGCGGTCGCGCTCGGCGCCGTCTTCGTCGAGCGGCACATCACCCTCGACCGCGCCATGTGGGGCTCCGACCAGGCCGCCTCGGTCGAGTCGACCGGCCTGGAGCGCCTGGTGCGCGACATCCGGATCATCGAGACCTCCCTCGGCGACGGCGTCAAGAAGGTCTACGAGGGCGAGCTCGGCCCGATGAAGAAGCTGCGCCGCGTCGCGGGCGTCGTCGCCGAGTCCGAGGCCGCGGGCGTCGAGGCACCCGCCGCCGTCTGACCCCGGAAGGGCGGCGGGGATCACTGACCAGGACCGGCGGGACCGCGGGACCTTCGGGTCTCCCGGTCCCGCGCACAATCGCAGAGGAAAAGGGGAACGGCCATGACCGGTAAGCCCGCAGTCGCGGCCGGGCAGGTGCCCGCACCGGGTATCGGCGCCGTCGCGCTCGTCGAGTCACCCGTCCAGCTCCTCAACGTCCTGGAGTGGGCGCACATCCATCCGCCCACCGTCCCCGCCGCCCGCACCACCGGTGAACCGGCGGTACCCGCCGAACCGGAACCGGTCGCGCGACCGCTCACCGTCGTCGTCCTGTCCCCGGTCGACCCCACCAGCCGCGGCCAACTGCGCCGCATGGCCGAACTCGCCCGCGACGAGGGCGCGGTGGTCCGCTGGTTCGAGGCCCGCGGCAGCCGCGGCGGCCTCCTGCGTACGGCGGTCTCGCTCGCGCCGCTGCTCTTCCGGGTCAGGCACCTCGTGATCGGCGACCCGTTCTCACGCCTCGTCCAGGTGCTGCTCCCGCTGTGCCGCGCCCGTGAGCTGACCGTCGTGGACGACGGCACCGCGACCATGGAGTTCACCGAAATCCTCTCCAGAGGCGGCCGGTTGGTGCGCTGGCACCGCTCGGGGCGGCGCCGTTCGCCCGTCGACGCGGCCTTCGGGATCTTCTCCTCCGCGGCCCGCCGCCGCCTGACGCCCGGCAAGCGGCGCCATGTCGAACTCTTCAGCGCGATGCCCGCGACGCCGCCTCCGGGGATGGCGCTGCGCACCAACCGCTTCGCCTGGACCCGCAGCCGCTTCGGGCCGCCGCGCACGCTGGCGGGCACCGACCTGATCGGCACCTCCCTCGTCGAGACCGGTGTCGTCGACCCCGAGCGGTACCTCGCCGTCGTCCGCTCGCTCGCCGAACGGCACGGCGCCAAGCGGTACTTCGCCCACCGCCGCGAGGCCGTCGACAAGCTCCACCGGCTCGCCGCCGAGACCGGCCTGGAGATCGTCCGGCCCGACCTCCCGCTCGAACTCGTCGCCCGCCGCGGCCCGATCGGCCGGACCGTCCTGTCCTTCCCCTCCACGGTCGTGCACACGCTGCCGCTCGCGCTCGGCGGTACGGGAGTCCGTATCGTCGTCATCGACATCGACCAGGAGTGGCTGACGGCCGCCGCCTCGCCGCGCGCCCACACCTTCCTGACCGGCATCAACCACTCGGCCCGTGACCTGCACGGCCTGAACGCGGCCGAGTCCCCGAGCCCGGCCTGAGTCCCGGGTCCCGCCTGAGTCCCGAGCCCGGCTTGAGCCCCAGGTCCCCGGGTCCCGCCTGAGTCCCAGGGCCCCGGGTCCGGCTCAAGTCCCGCCGCTTCAGGGGACCTTGGTGACTTTGGTGACGGCGGTGTCGTCGGCGTCGAGCCGCCGCCCGTCCGCGGCGTGGACCTCCAGCGTGCGCAGGGGACGTCCCTGGCGGAGGTCGGTCAGCTCCGAGTGCGGCTCGTCGGGGGCGAAGAGATTGCGCTCGCCCCACTGCCGCAGCGCGACGACGACGGGGAACAGGTCCTTGCCCTTCGGCGTCAGTACGTACTCGCGGTAGGCGCTGCCGTCCGAGGCGGGGACGGTGTCGAGCACCCCGGCGGCGACCAGCGAGCGCAGGCGCGCGGTGAGGATGTTCTTCGCGACGCCGAGACCGCGCTGGAACTCCCCGAAGCGGCGGCTGCCGTCGAAGGCGTCCCGCACGATCAGCAGGGACCACCAGTCCCCGATGGTGTCGACCGAGCGCGCGACGGGGCAGTCGCTGTCGTCGAAGCGGGTCCGCTCCACCATCTCGCCCTCCCTCTGTGACGTGTTCCGTCCTGGTTGCATCATGCTACCGGATCGGCCTATGGTCCACCTGGTAGCAAGATGAAACCAGCGAGGGAGGGCTTGGCGTGGGACGAGCGTGCGAGGTCGTGGGGGAGGCCGGTCCCGTCGATACGGCGCGGGTCGCGGGGCCCGGCGCGGCGAAACCCGGATTCACGCTGACCCGAGGCGTCACCCTGCTCTTCGCGGTCGCCTGCGGCACCTCCGTGGCCAACGTCTACTTCGCGCAGCCCCTCCTGGTCACCCTGGGCCGCGACTTCTCGATCGGTACGGCGACGGTCGGCGCGATCGTGACCCTGACCCAGGTCGGCTACGGCCTCGGCCTCTTCTTCCTCGTACCGCTCGGCGACCTGCTCGACCGCAGACGCCTCGTCGTGGCACAACTCCTGTTCCTGGCAGGGGCGTTGACGGCGGTCGGCACCGCGGGCGACGCGGCGCTCCTGCTCGTGGGGCTCGCCGCCGTGGGACTGCTCGCGGTCGTCACCCAGACGCTCGTCGCCTTCGCCGCGTCGCTGGCTCCGCCCGGCGAACGCGGGCGCGTCGTCGGCCTGGTGACCAGCGGCGTGGTCGTCGGCATCCTGCTCGCCCGTACCGCCTCCGGCGTCCTGGCCGACCTCGCGGGCTGGCGCTCGGTCTACCTCACCTCCGCCGTCCTGACCTGCGCGCTCGCCCTGGCCCTGCACCGCCTGCTGCCGTCCCGTCCCGGCGCTCCGCGAACGTCCGGGGGATACGGGCGGCTGCTGCGCTCCACCGTCACGCTGTTCGCGCGGGAACGCCTGCTCCGGATACGAGCCCTGCTCGCGCTCCTGGTCTTCGCCGCCTTCAGTGTCCTGTGGAGCAGCGTCGCGCTGCCGCTCAGCGAACCCCCGCTCTCCTTGTCCCACACCGCGATCGGCGCCTTCGGCCTGGCCGGGGCCGCCGGCGCCCTGGCCGCCACCGCGGCCGGCCGCCTCAACGACCGCGGCCTGTCCCAGCGGACCACCGGCATCGCCCTGACCCTGCTCACCGCCTCCTGGCTCCCCCTCGCCTTCACCCGCCAGTCCCTCTGGGCCCTCGCCGTCGGCGTCATCGTCCTCGACCTCGCCGTACAGGCCGTCCACGTCACCAACCAGACCCTCGTCCACGCCCTCCGCCCCGAAGCCGGCAGCCGCCTCATCGGCGGGTACATGGTCTTCTACTCCCTCGGCAGCGCCTCCGGCGCCTTCGCCGCCACCACCCTCTACGCCGCCGCGGGCTGGCCCGCCGTCTGCGCCCTCGGCGCCGCCCTGAGCCTGGCCGCCCTCCTCCTCTGGGCGGCCACCACTCCGCGACGCCGCGAGCCGCGCTGACACTGTGGGGCGAGCCGATCTTTCGGGCGCTGGGGGCACCTCCCAGCGGTAGCCGGGGGAGGAACTGCGCGGCCGGCCGAGACGTGGCTGCACGTCACCCCCGGCCCCAGCGGGGCGATTCGGCTGTTGTCTGACCACCGGCCGGCGGGGCCAACGGGCGGCGCTTCAGCCTCGTTCGCCTTACGTCAAGGCTGACGTAACCAAATGATCACCCCCGTGAGGTTGGCTTCGGGAATGACGGAGGGTTTAAGGGCCCCGGCCCACGTAGCGATCCTCGCCGGAGGCGACCCCGGTGGATTGGACGGCGACTCGCGTGCCCTGAGGGTGGCGGACGCGGCGCGGGCGGCGGGCTATCGGGTCACGCTGATCGGCAGGGCACCGGCGACGGTGACGCCGAAGGGCGTGGACGTACGGAAGGTCGCCGTGCGCGGCGTACTCGGCGCGCACCGGGTGCGGCGGCCGAGACCCGGGCTGCGCTGGCCACTGGCGTACCGGAGCGCGGCGGCGTACGACCACCGCACGGCACTGGTGACGGCCGAGCGCGCGGTGCTCGTCACCCGCACCGCGGAACTGGACGTCGTGCACCGGGCGCTGCCGCTGCTCGCGGCGGCCCGCACGGGCCACGCGCTGGCGTGGCTGCGGCACGGACTGCGGGCCGGATGGACACGGCTGCGCGCGGCGCAGTACCTGGCGGCGGTCCGCCGCCGCAAAAGCCCGACGGCCCGGCTGGACAACTTCGTCACCGAGACGCTGCGGCTGCTGCTCGGCCGCCGCGCGTGGCGCCGCCTCGACCCCGGCCTGCTGGACGAGGAGGTCGCGTACGGCCCGGTGCTGGACGCCGTCCGCCCGCATCTGATCCACGCGCTCGGCCACCGGGCGCTCGGCGTCGCCACCCGCGCGGCGCTGCGGGCCGAAGGGGCGGGGCACCGTATCGAGGTCGTGTGGGACGCGCCGCCGCGCACCCCGGCCGCCTCCCGCCGCGCGGCCGTGGCGGGCGAGGCGTACGAACGGACCTTCGCGCCCGAGGCCGACGGCGTCGTCACCGTCGGCGAGGGCCTGGCAAGGGAGTTGCGCGCACGGCACCGGCTGGCGGCCACGCCCGCCGTGGTCCGCAACGCCCCGCCGCTGGCCGCCGCCTCCGTCGCCGCGCACCCCGCGGGCATCAGGGCGCGCTGCCATCTGGCGCCCGACATCCCGCTGTTGGTCCACACAGGACCCGTCACCCCGGACCGCGGCCCGGCCACCGTCGTGGAGGCGCTGCCCAAGCTGTACGACCTGCACGCCGCCTTCGTCGTGCCCGACCCCGGCCACCCGCACCTGCGCGAGCTGCGCGAGCGCGCCGCCCAACTCGGCGTCCACGGACGGCTGCACGTCCTCCCGTACGTCCCCGTCGCCGAGATCCCGCGCTTCCTGGCCTCCGCCGACATCGGCGTCCTGCCCGTCCACCAACTCCCGCACCACCAAACGGTGCTGGCCACCCGCTACTTCGAATACGCCCACGCCCGGCTGCCCGTGGTCGTCAGCGACGTCCGCGCCATGGCCGCCGCCACCCTCGAACTCGGCAACGGCGAGGTCTTCCGCGCCCGCGACACCGCCGACTTCGTCCGCGCGGTCGGCGCCGTCCTCACCAACCCGCGCCGCTACCGCAAGGCATACGACCGCACCGACATCCTCCGCCAATGGTCCTGGCAGACCGAGTCCGCCCCCCTCCTCGACCTCTACACCCGCCTCCTGGGCCCCCGCCCCTCCGACACCTGAGCCCCCTGACCACCCGCCCGGTCCGCCAGCAACAGCGCGAGCGGCCCCGCGGGCAACAGAAACCGACCGTCCCCGGCGGCGCGCAAAGCCTCTCCCATGGACCACCACCCGAGCGCGAAGTCCGCTTCGCTCTCCGCGAGTTCCTGCGGACCACAACTCAGGCCGCGCGCTTCGTAGAGATACACGCGGGCGGGCGTGGCGACGGTGAGCGCGAACGACCCCAGCGATCGCCACACCGCCTACCAGACCGTGGCCGGCGACCGGAAAGCCGGAGTGGAGATCGCCGCGCGTTCCTGCCGAACCCTCACACCCGACGCCCCCGCCGGGGGTGCGAGCCCTGCTCCACGAGCGGTTGGCGTGGGCCTGCGCCGTCGCGGGACTCGCCACGGAAGCGGAGAAGGCGCTCAGCCGCGCCGAGGAAGCACTGGCCGACCTCGGCGCCGCGCCCCAACCCGACTGGGTGGCATGGGTCGACAGCAACGAACTCCAGATCATGTCCGGCCGCTGCTGGAGCGAACTGCGCCGTCCGCTGCGCGCCGTGCCCGTGCTGGAGGCAGCACTGGCCGGGTACGACGACAGCCACGCCCGCGACAAAGCGCTCTACCTGTCGTGGCTGGCCGCCTCCTACCTGACCGCAGGAGAGATCGAACAGGCCGCCAAGGTCACCGGCCGGGCGCTCGACCTCGCCAACGGGGTCGCATCCGTCCGTCCGAAGCAGCGCCTCGCACCGTTTGTGGAGCGGCTCGCGCGGCACCGTGATGTCGCCGCGGTGGCGGACGTGCTGGAGAAGGCAGCGGTCTGAGGGTTACGAAGCCGCTTCGGGCGTGGTGTTCGTCTCGATCCACCGGAAGGACGCCTCCGAACCGGCGACGACCGGCACCGCCGACACCTCGGGGTTGTCCCACGGATGGTGCCGCAACAGATGATCTTCGAGGGCCTGGTACCGCTCCGCCCGGGTGGTCAGCAGCAACCGCCACTCCTCCCCGGTACCGAACTTCCCCAGGTGCCAGAACACCGATGTCACCGGCCCGACGACCTGCGCCCCCGCGGCCAGACGCTCACGCACCGCGGACGCGGCCAACTCCACCGCCTGGTCACGAGTTTCCGTAGCAGTGCTCACCTGAAGGAAGTCGCCCATGTCGCGAGAGTAACCGCCGCGTTGGGCGCGCAGCAGGGCGCGGTGGGCGGCGGAGGTGCGGGGCACGGGGGCGTGGGGAGCGGAACACTCGGGCGGCACACGTTGCCGTAACACGAGGGTCGTAAGGTGAGGGGTCTCACCCGTGAGGCGGGGGTCGTCGGAGACGGTCGCGTTGCCTCGCGTGGGACGGCTCGTTGAGCCAGTATGGGTGTAAGAGACCTAAAAAGTTTTCTTACCCCCGAGGGTGACTGGGTATGCGCCGATCGGGCGACTTCTTCTCCTCCCGCAGGACAAAAACTTTCCCGATCACGTAAGAGGAGCCGGTGATGGGCCCTACGCTGACTGAGGTGAACGATTCACCTACACCGCCGTCCGACGGGCTGACCGCGGCTGTGCTGTCCGGTCTCGCCGAGACCGTCGTGGACGACGCACTGCGCGCCGAGCTGATCGCCTTCCGCCGTGACCTGCACAGGAACCCCGAATTGGGGCGGCAGGAGTTCCGGACGACCGAGCAGATCAGAGCCCGGCTGGAGCGCGCGGGGCTGAGTCCGCGGGTGCTGCCCGGCGGGACCGGACTGGTGTGCGACATCGGCGACACGGACGACAGCGGCAGCGGCAGCGGCGAAGACACCGGCGCGGCACGCTCCCAGCGCCCCCGCCTCGCCCTGCGCGCCGACCTGGACGCGCTGCCGGTGCCCGACACCAAGACCGTGGAGTACCGCTCGACGGTCGAGGGCCGGGCGCACGCGTGCGGCCACGACGTGCACACCACGATCGTGCTCGGCGCCGGCCTGGTCCTCGCGGAGCTGGACAAGCGGGGCGCGCTCCCGCGCCCGGTGCGGCTGGTGTTCCAGGCGGCCGAGGAGATCATGCCCGGCGGCGCGCTGGACGCGATCAAGGCGAACGTGCTCGACGGCGTCGACCGTATCCTCGCGGTGCACTGCGACCCCAAGGTGGAGGTCGGCAGGATCGGGCTGCGCCAGGGGCCGATCACCTCGGCCGCCGACCGGCTGACCCTGACGCTGGAGGGCCCCGGCGGACACAGCGCCCGCCCGCATCTGACCACCGACCTGGTGATGGCCACCGCGAAGCTCGCCGCCGAACTGCCCGCCGTACTGGCCAGGCGCGTGGACCCCAGGTCCGGGCTGAGCATCGTGTGGGGCCGCATCCAGGCCGGGCACGCGGCCAACGTCATCCCGCAGTACGCGGAGCTGGAGGGCACCGTCCGCTGCCTGGACCTGACGGCCTGGCACGACGCACCCGACCTGGTGCACGAGGTGATCGACCAGATCACGGCGATGTACCGGGCGAAGTGCGAGATCACCTACCAGCGCGGTGTGCCGCCGGTGGTCAACGAGGCGGTCTCGGTGGAGCTGCTGCGGGACGCGATGACCGCGCGCTACGGCCTGCACGCGGTCGAGGACACCGAGCAGAGCCTGGGCGGCGAGGACTTCTCCTGGTATCTGGAGCGGGTGCCGGGCGCGCTGGCCCGGCTCGGCGTGCGGCCGGTCGGCGACACCGCCAAGCGCGATCTGCACCAGGGCGATTTCGACGTGGACGAGGGGGCGATCGCGGTCGGCGTGGAGCTTTTCACGGCGGCTGTCCTGCTGTCCTGACACCGGGTGAACCCCCCGCTACCGGTCCGTCACCTGGCTGAAATGCGTCGATCCGATAACGGGCCGTCATTCGGTCTTTACCTGACATCTACGCGCGTTAAGCTCCCGCTTAGCCAGCGCCGGACGGGGCGCTTCAGACTGAAGGGGACCCTCTTGCGCCGGGTATCCAAGATCATCGTCGCGGGTATGGTGTCCGCGACTCTGGGGCTCACTGCCACCGCGTGCGGCAGCAGCAGCTCCTCGGACAGCGGCAAGGACAAGGGCGTCGGTCTCGCCTTCGACGTCGGCGGCCGTGGCGACCACTCCTTCAACGACTCCGCGGCCCGCGGCATGGACAAGGCCGTCAAGGAGTTCAAGATCGGGTCGAAGGACCAGACCGCCAGCAACGGCGAGACGGAGTCCGACCGCGAGCAGCGCCTCGACCTCCTCGCGGGCGGCGGCTACAACCCCGTCGTGGCGGTCGGCTTCACCTACGGCGACTCGGTCACGAAGATCGCCAAGAAGTACCCCAAGGTGACCTTCGGCATCGTCGACTCGGTCGTGGACCTGCCCAACGTCGACTCCATGGTCTTCGCCACCGAGCAGAGCTCGTACCTCGCCGGTGTGGCCGCGGCCCTGAAGACCAAGACCAACAAGGTCGGCTTCATCGGCGGTGTGCACAACACCCTGATCGGCACCTTCGACGCGGGCTTCGCCCAGGGCGTCAAGGACACCAAGCCGTCGGTCCAGCTCACCCGCCAGTACCTGTACGAGACCGACACCAAGGGCTTCAACGACCCGACGTCGGCGCAGGGCAAGGCGCAGGGCATGCTCGACAGCGGCGTGGACGTGATCTACACCGCCGCCGGTCTGTCCGGTGACGGCGCGATCCAGGCGGTGGCGGGCAAGGCCGGCGCCTGGGCGATCGGCGTGGACTCCGACCAGTACGAGGACCCGGCCCTGGCCAAGTACAAGGACCACATCCTGACCTCGGCGGTCAAGAACGTCGACGTGGCCACGTACGACCTGATCAAGTCGGTGCACGAGGGCAAGGCCAAGACCGGCACCAACACGTACGACCTGGCCAACGACGGTGTGTCGCTGGCGACGTCCGGCGGTTTCATCGCCGACATCCAGTCGCAGCTCGACGCGGCCAAGCAGAAGATCGTCTCGGGCGCGATCAAGGTGAGCTCGAAGCCGTGACGTAAGCCGGGGACCCGGCCACGGGTCCCCGCTGGACCGGCGGTACGACAACCGGTTCGCGAGGCTCGGCGGGGGGATGCTGCGGCGCCCCCCGCCGGGCCTCGATCACTGTGCGGAACCATCCGGGAACACCCGGAAATCCCAGGAACCGTCCTGTCGGAATCCCGTGGTCCCCAGCCTGTGGAATGAACACAACTACGCGCGTAGAGTGCCATTTCCGCGATACGTTCACGCGATACCTTCACCCCACCCGCCCTGCCGCTCCGAGCCTTTCCCCCCAGGAGAGTGCGTCATCAACGCGTCCACGAGTCCACCCGCCGCCCCGGCCCCCGGCCGGTCCGCCGCGCCGCCCGCCGTCGAACTGCGCGGCATCACCAAGCGGTTCCCCGGCGTCGTCGCCAACCACGACATCGACATCACTGTGCGCAGCGGCACCGTGCACGCCCTCGTGGGCGAGAACGGCGCCGGCAAGTCCACCCTGATGAAGATCCTCTACGGCATGCAGAAGCCCGACGAGGGCACCATCGCCATCGACGGCGAGGTGGTGACGCTCGGCGACCCCGGCGACGCCATCGCCCGCGGGATCGGCATGGTGCACCAGCACTTCATGCTCGCCGACAACCTCACCGTGCTGGAGAACACCGTCCTCGGCAGCGAGGGCCTGCACGGCATCGGCGGCAAGGCCCGCGCCCGGATCAAGGAGCTGTCCGACGCCTACGGCCTCGGCGTACGCCCCGACGTCCTGGTCGAGGACCTGGGCGTCGCCGACCGGCAGCGGGTGGAGATCCTCAAGGTCCTCTACCGCGGCGCCCGCACGCTGATCCTGGACGAGCCGACCGCAGTCCTGGTGCCGCAGGAGGTCGACGCGCTCTTCGAGAACCTGCGCGGACTGAAGGCCGAGGGCCTGACCGTCATCTTCATCTCGCACAAGCTCGGCGAGGTGCTGTCGGTCGCCGACGTCATCACCGTCATCCGGCGCGGCACCACCGTCGGCGAGGCGGACCCGGGGACCACCACGGCCAAGCAGCTCGCCGAGCTGATGGTCGGCAGCGAACTGCCCTCGCCCGAGACCCGCGAGTCGACCGTCACCACCGAGCCGATGCTCACCGTGGACGGGCTGCGGCTGGGCACCGTCGACCTCGACGGCATCGAGCGCAAGGTGCTCGACGACATCTCCTTCACCATCCACAAGGGCGAGATCCTCGGCATCGCGGGCGTCGAGGGCAACGGCCAGGCCGAACTGGTCGAGGCCATCATGGGCATGCGGGAGCTGGACTCCGGCGGCCTCGTGCTCGACGGCAGCGACATCGCCCACGTGCCGACCCGCAAGCGGCGCGAGGACGGCATCGGCTACATCCCCGAGGACCGGCACCGGCACGGCCTGCTGCTGGAAGCGCCGCTGTGGGAGAACCGCATCCTCGGCCATGTCACCGAGCGCCCCAACAGCCGCGGCTTCCTGATCGACTCCGGCGCCGCCCGCCGCGACACCGAGCGGATCGTCAAGGAGTACGACGTCCGTACCCCCGGCATCGAGGTCACCGCGGCCTCGCTGTCCGGCGGCAACCAGCAGAAGCTGATCGTCGGCCGCGAGATGAGCCACCTGCCCAAGCTGCTGATCGCCGCGCACCCCACCCGGGGCGTGGACGTCGGCGCGCAGGCGCAGATCTGGGACCAGATCCGTGAGGCCCGCCGCGAGGGTCTGGCGGTGCTGCTGATCTCCGCCGACCTCGACGAGCTGATCGGCCTGTCCGACACTCTGCGCGTCATGTACCGGGGACGGCTCGTCGCCGACGCCGACCCCGCCACCATCACCCCGGAAGAGCTGGGATCCGCGATGACCGGTGCCGCCAGCGGCCATCTCGAACACGGGGCCGGGACCGACACCTCGGCCGTTTCAGAGGACCGGCCCAAGAAGCTCGGGGGAGAGGACCGATGAAGAAGTTCGACAAGGACCGGCTGGCCCTGGGCGTCGCCGCCCCCGTGCTCGCCGTCGTCGGCGCGCTGGTGGTCACCGCCCTGGTGCTGCTGGCCACCGGCAAGGAGCCGTTCCACGCGTTCGACGTGATGGTGAACTACGGCAGCAAGACCGACAGCCAGGTCTACATCCTCAACAAGGCGACCACGTACTACCTCGCGGGTCTCGCGGTGGCGGTCGGCTTCCGGATGAACCTGTTCAACATCGGTGTGGACGGCCAGTACCGGCTCGCGGCCTTCTTCGCCGCCGCCGCGGGCGGCGCGATGTCGATCCCCGGCATCATCCAGATCCCGGTCATCATCCTCACCGCCATGGTCGTCGGCGCGCTGTGGGCGGCCATCGCGGGTGTCCTCAAGGTGACCCGGGGGGTCAGCGAGGTCATCTCCACGATCATGCTGAACTCCCTCGCGGGCATCGTGATCGGCTACTTCCTGCGCGACGGACGGCTCGGCGTCACCGACAAAGCGGCGAACATGATCTCCACCAAGCCGCTGCCGTCCTCCAGCCACCTGTTCAACTTCACCACCTCCACCGACCCGGTCTTCGGCTTCATCGTCTTCGCGGTGCTGGCCGGTGTCATCTACTGGTTCGTGCTCTCGCGCACCCGCTTCGGCTTCGACCTGCGCGCGGTCGGCCGCTCGGAGTCCGCCGCCGAGGCCAGCGGCGTCAGCGTCAAGAAGATGGTCGTCACCAGCATGCTGATCTCCGGCGCGATGGCCGGACTCGTCGGCATGCCGACCCTGCTCAACCAGTCGTACGAGTACGGCACGGACTTCCCGACCGGTATCGGCTTCACCGGTATCGCGGTCGCCCTGCTCGGCCGCAACAACCCGATCGGCATCGGCATCGGCGCCCTGCTCTGGGCCTTCCTGGAGCGGGCCTCCAACGGCCTGGAGTTCGAGGGGTACGACAAGGAGATCGTCGGCGTCATCCAGGGCGTCATCGTCCTGGCCGTCGTCATCGCCTACGAACTGGTCCGCCGCTACGGCATCACCCGCCAGCAGCGCCAGGTGGGCGCGGAACTCGCCGCGGCGTCCGGTCCGGGCAACGGAACAGGCCCCGGCACCGGCAACGGTTCAGGTAACGGCACCGGCAACGGCAACGGCAACGGCAATGGCCCCGACTCCGGCCCCGACGACAAGCAGGAGGTGACGGCGTGACTGCCACCGCTACCCAGACCCCGCCGCCGGCCGCGCCGCGCGTGACCAACGGCGGCAAGGCGCCCCGGCTCAAGCTCACCTTCCCGGTGATCCTGCTGATGATCGCCGCCGCGCTGATCGTCGTCTCCCTGGTCCGGATCATCACCGGCGCGAACGACATCACCTCCGACGGCCAGATCGCCGGAGCGCTCGCCGGCGCCGTACCGATCGGCCTGGCAGGACTCGCCGGCCTGTGGTCCGAGCGGGCCGGTGTGGTCAACATCGGCCTCGAGGGCATGATGATCCTCGGCGCCTTCTTCGGCGCGGCGGTGGGCTGGCAGACCGACCCGTGGCTCGCCGTCCTGGCCGGTGTGCTCGGCGGCGCGGCGGGCGGCCTCGTGCACGCGATCGTCACCGTCACCTTCGGCGTCGACCACATCATCGCCGGTGTCGCCATGAACATCCTCGCCACCGGCGTCACCGCGTACCTCGCCAAGCGCTGGTTCACCGTCGGCGAGGCGGCCTCCAAGGGCGGCAGCCCCAAGCAGTCCCCGCCGATGGACTCCATCAAGTCCTTCACCGTGCCCGGACTCTCGCACTGGCTGGCCACCGTCGAGAACCACCACTGGTTCCTGATCTCCGACGTGGCGGGCATCCTCGGCGGCCTGGTCACACACATCTCGTCGCTGACCATCCTCACGCTGGTGCTCTTCGTCGCCACCTTCTTCGTGCTGTGGCGCACCGCCTTCGGCCTGCGGCTGCGGTCCTGCGGCGAGAACCCGGTCGCCGCCGAATCCCTCGGCGTCAACGTGTACTTCTACAAGTACATGGCCGTCATCGTCTCCGGCGGCCTCGCCGGACTCGGCGGCGTCTTCCTCGCCATCGGCACGCACTTTTACCTCGCGGGCCAGACCGGCGGACGCGGCTACATCGGTCTCGCCGCCATGATCTTCGGCAACTGGCGCCCCGGCGGACTCGCCATGGGCGCGGGCCTGTTCGGATACGCCGACAGCCTCCAGCTCCGCAACGGCAGCTCCTCCGTGCACGCCCTGCTGCTCCTGCTCGCGCTGCTGCTGCTGGCCATGGCCGCCTGGAAGTTCTTCCGCAAGTCCTACGTGCCCGCCGCCGTCGCCCTGGGCTTCGCCGTGCTGCTGGCCGTCTGGTACGCGCTGACCGACTCCGTCCCCGACGAGGTCGTCCAGGCCACGCCGTACGTCGCCACGCTGCTCGTCATGGGCCTGTCCGCACAGCGGCTGCGCATGCCGAAGGCGGACGGGGTCCCGTACCGGAAGGGGGAGGGCGGATGACGCCTCCCGTCACCGACCCGGCCGCCGTCGACTGGGACCGCCTGCGGTCCGCCGCCCGGGAGATCATGGAGAAGGCGTACGCGCCCTACTCCGGTTTCCCGGTCGGCGCCGCGGCGCTGGCCGTCGCCGACGACGGCACGGTCCGTACGGTCGTCGGCTGCAACGTCGAGAACGCCGCGTACGGGGTCGCGCTGTGCGCCGAGTGCGGGCTGGTCTCGGCGCTGCACGCCTCGGGCGGCGGCAGACTGACCGCCTTCACCTGCTCCGACCTGCGCGGCAACCTGTTGATGCCGTGCGGGCGGTGCCGCCAACTGCTGTGGGAGAACGGCGGGCCCGGCCTGCTGGTCGACACCGCGGGCGGCATCCGGCCGATGAGTGAGATCCTGCCGGACGCGTTCGGCCCGGAAGACCTGAACCGCTGACGCGGTTGAACCGCTAGACCGCTAGGACTATTCGTGGACGTCATTTCCGTCATCCGTACCAAGCGGGACCGCCAGAGGCTGAGCGACGACCAGATCGACTGGGTCATCGACGCCTACACGCGCGGTGCCGTCGCCGACGAGCAGATGTCGGCGCTCGCCATGGCCATCCTGCTCAACGGCATGGACCGCGCCGAGATCGCCCGCTGGACCGCCGCGATGATCAACTCCGGTGAGCGGATGGACTTCTCGGCGCTCACCCGCCCCACCGCGGACAAGCACTCCACCGGCGGCGTCGGCGACAAGATCACGCTGCCGCTGGCCCCGCTGGTCGCCGCGTGCGGCGCCGCCGTCCCGCAGCTCTCCGGGCGCGGCCTCGGCCACACCGGGGGCACCCTCGACAAGCTCGAATCCATCCCCGGCTGGCGCGCCTCGATCTCCAACGAGGAGATGCTGGCCGTCCTGGACGACGTCGGCGCCGTCATCTGCGCCGCCGGGGACGGGCTCGCGCCCGCCGACAAGAAGCTGTACGCGCTGCGCGACGTGACCGGGACGGTCGAGGCCATCCCGCTGATCGCCTCCTCGATCATGTCCAAGAAGATCGCCGAGGGCACCGGGTCGCTCGTGCTCGACGTCAAGGTCGGCTCCGGCGCCTTCATGAAGTCCCTCGAGGACGCACGGGAGTTGGCGTCCACCATGGTCGGGCTCGGCACCGACCACGGCGTCCGCACGGTCGCCCTGCTCACCGACATGTCCGTACCCCTCGGGCTCACCGCGGGCAACGCGCTCGAAGTCCGCGAATCCGTCGAGGTGCTGGCCGGTGGCGGCCCCGCCGATGTCGTCGAGCTGACCCTGGCGCTCGCCCGCGAGATGCTGGCCGCCGCCGGGCTTCCCGACGCCGACCCCGCCAAGGCGCTCGCCGACGGCTCCGCCATGGACGTCTGGCGCCGCATGATCCGCGCCCAGGGCGGTGACCCTTCCGCTCCGCTCCCGGTGGCCCGCGAAACCCTCGTCGTCCCCGCGCCCGCCTCCGGCGTCCTCACCTCCCTCGACGCCTACGCCGTCGGCGTCGCCGCCTGGCGGCTCGGCGCCGGCCGCGCCCGCAAGGAGGACTCCGTCCAGGCGGGGGCCGGGGTCGAGCTGCACGCCAAACCGGGCGACTCCGTCGTAGCGGGCCAGCCCCTCCTGACCCTCCACACCGACACGCCGGAAAAGTTTCCGTACGCGGAGGAAGCTCTCGACGGCTCCTTCTCCGTTGCCCCGGAGGGTGCCTCCTTCTCCCCCCGCCCGATCATCCTCGACCGCATCGTCTAGGCCCCGGCACCGGGCGGTGCCTTTGCGCAGGGCCTGGCCTTTAGGGGCGCCGGGGGCGCGGTGCCTTTGCGCAGGGCCTGGTTTTTAGGGGCGCGGGGAACTGCGCGACAAGCCACGACGTGCGTGCACGTCACCACCGGCCCCAGCGGGGCAATTCGGTTGTCCCCGGACCACCGGTCCGGTGGGGGCGGGCCGCGCAGTTCCCCGCGCCCCTTAAAGGATCGGCCCACCGCCCTGGGCGAAGGGGGCGTCCGGGGCCGCGCCCCTTAAAGGATCGGCCCACCGCCCTGGGCGAAGGGGGCGTCCGGGGCCGCGCCCCCTAAAGGATCGGCCCACCGCCCCGGGTGGAAGGGGCGTCGGGGCCGCGCCCCGTAGAAGATCGGCTCACCGCCCCGGAGGGGCTCCCCGGGGATGTGTCAGGATCGGCGGATGGTGGGGATGAGGACGTGGGCGGTGGCGGCGGCGGCCGCAACGGTGTTGGCGGTGGGCGGGTGCGGGACGGACGCGGGGTCCGAGGCGGCCGCGGGGCTGCCGACGGACGCGGCACCCCCCGCGCCGGCGCCGGTGGTGACGGAACCGCCGTGTCCGGAGGGCGGCCTGGCCGTCACCGGTGAGGAACCGGACGCCGCGATGGGCCTGCGGGCGATGGCCGTCTACGTGACGAACTGCGGGAAGTCGCCGCGCACGGTGGAGGGTTACCCGCGGACGTATGTCCTGGACAAGGCGCGCGAGCGCCTGAAGGTGACGGTCCATCAGGGCTTGTCGATCACGACCGGCATCGACGACCCGGCCCCGACACGTATCGAACTGCGGCCGGGACAGCGGGCGTTGACAGTGCTGGTGTGGCGCAACACGGTGACGGACATCACGGTCGCGGCGAGCACGGGCGAATACCTGGAGATCACGCCGGTCAAGGACGCCCCGCCCCAACGCGTGACGATGATGGTCGACTTGGGCACCACCGGAAAGCTGGACGTCACGGCGTGGCGGCGCCCGGCCGCCTGAGCGCGAGACCGGCGACGAGCCCGACGGCGCCGACGGTCGCCAGCGCGAGCGACACCGTCGCGCCCCACCCCCCGGCGTGGAACGCGCCGGCGCCGAGCGTGCCGCCGAGGCTGTTGCCGATGTAGTACGCGGTCAGGTAGAGCGCGGACGCCTGCGCGCGGCCCGTGAGGGCCGTCCGGCTGACCGCGCCGGAGGCGGCCGAGTGGCCGGTGAAGAAACCGGCCGTGACCAGGACGAGCCCGAGCAGGATCAGGGCCAGGGAGGACAGGGTGAGCAGCAGCCCGGCGGCGCACAGTACGGCGGCGACGGTGAAGGCGCCGCGCAGGCCCGTACGGGCGAGGAGCGCGCCGGACGCGGCGGAGGCGGCCGTACCGACGAGGTAGACGAGGAAGATCGCGCCGACGGCGGTCTGGGAGAGGCCGAAGGGCGCGGCGGTCAGCCGGTAGCCGAGGACGGTGTAGACGGCGCCGAAGACCGCCATGAAGAGCAGGCCGATCGCGTAGAGGCCGCGCAGCAGCGGGTCGCCGAGGTGCCCGGTGACCGTGCGCCACAGCGCGGCCGGATGCACGGGTCCCGGCGTGAAGTGCCGGGCGGGCGGCACGAGCAGCCGGAAGGCGACCGCGCAGGCCAGCGCCGACAGGCCGACGGCGAAGAGCGCGGCGCGCCAGCCGAACGCCTCGGAGAGGACCCCGCCGACGACGCGCGAGCTCATGCCGCCGATGGAGTTGCCCGCCACGTACAGGCCGATCGCGGAGGGGACGGCGGCCGGGTGGACCTCCTCGGCGAGATACGCCATCGCGGTCGCGGGCAGCCCGGCGAGCGCCACGCCCTGCACGGCGCGCAGCGCGACGAGGACGGCCGGGTTGGGCGCGAAGGGCACGGCGAGGGCGAGCAGCGAGGCGGCGAAGACGGAGGCCGTCATCACCGGCGTACGGCCGTACTTCTCGCTGAGGGCGCTGACCGGCAGGAGCGCGACGGCCAGCGCGGCCGTCGTCGCCGAGACGGTGAGGCTGGCCCGCGCGGGGCTCAGCGACAGGCCGGAGGACAGGGCGGGCAGCAGCGCCTGCGTGGAGTAGAGCAGGGCGAAGGTGGCCAGTCCCGCGGCGAACAGCGCGAGGTTGGCGCGGCGGTAGCCGGGGGAGCCGGGGCGGAGCCGGTCATCGGCCGTGGTGGCGGCCTGCGTTCGGGCTCGGGCGTTCGCGCGGGTCGCGGCGACCGCCCCGGTATCGGCGGGTGACATGTCACGACCGTAGGGGCGTCCACATTTATGCGTCCAATGCACAGATCGTGCATGATTGATGCACTGGTGCATGAGTGCAGGTGGAGGGGGCATATACGGTGGCCGACACAGCCGGTACGGGGCCCGACCCGGAGTCCTGGGGCGCGCTGCTGGCGCCGCGCCTCGCGCAGTTCGCGGCCGTGGCGCGGCACGAGCATGTGACGCGCGCCGCCCAGGAGTTGGGCATGCCGCAGTCGACGCTCAGCCGCGCGCTGGCCCGTCTCGAAGCCGATCTCGGTGTCGCCCTCTTCGCCCGCCACGGCCGCGCCGTCCGCCTCACCCGCGCCGGGGTCACCTTCCGCGCCGCCGCCGAGCGGGCGCTCGCCGAGGTGGAACGGTCCGCCGAGTCCGTACGCCTCGACGCCGATCCCGACAGCGGGCGGGTCGCCTTCGGGTTCCTCCACACGCTCGGGCCCGAGACCGTCCCCTCCCTCCTGCGCGCCTTCCGCGCCGAGTATCCGCGCGTCCGCTTCCAGCTCGTGCAGACGTACGGCGAGGCCATGCTGGAACGCCTGCGGCTGGGCGAGCTGGACCTGTGTCTGACCTCACCGGTGCCCGACGAGGCGGGACTTGTCGTACGGAAGCTGGACGAGCAGCGGCTGCGGCTGGTCGTGCCCGCCGGGCACCGGCTCGCGGGGCGCAAGCGGGTGCGGCTCGCGGAGGCCGCAGGGGAGGCGTTCGTCACCCTGGAACCGGGGTTCGGGCTGCGGCGGATCACCGACGCCCTGTGCGCCGAGGCCGGGTTCACCCCGCGGGTCGCCTTCGAGGGCGAGGAGGCCGAGACGCTGCGCGGCCTGGTCGCCGCGGGTCTCGGCGTCGCTGTCCTCCCGCCACCCGCCGTGCCCCGCCCGGGCGTTGCCGAACTCGACCTCACCGGCCGCAGAGCCGTCCGTGAGATCGGCCTCGCCTGGCTCGACGGTGCCCCGGCCCCGCCCCCGGTCGCGGCTTTCCGTGCCTTCCTGCTCGCCCAGACGGGCACCCTTCTGCCGGCCTGAGCCGGTCTCCTGCGGAGGGCGAGGCCCGACGTCTTTGGGGCGCGGCCCCTGTACGGTTCCTTGGCGTGGGACGCCAGCCCATGTTTTTAGGGGCGCGGGGAACTGCGCGCTCAGCCACGACGGCGGCGCGGGTAAAAAACCGCCCCAGTGGGGCAGACGCTGTGTGTTTCGCGACCACCGGCCGGTGGTGGGCTGGCCGCGCAGTTCCCCGCGCCCCTAAAAGCACGTGGCTCGCCCCGGGCGAAAGGTGGTGCGGCCCGGTGGGGGGCGACCTCCCGGGGGGGGGCGGGTCAGACGCGGAGGGACTTGCCGAAGCCGGAGGCCAGGGGCATGCGGAGGCCGAGGGGCGGCGGAGCCGCGAGGGCGTCGGCGATGGGCCGGGCGTGGGGCCGGTCGAGAAGCGAGCCGAGGACGAAATCGGAGGTGAGGGCGAAGACCTCGCTGCGGTGCTGGTGGAGGCCGTGACCGTCGGAGTGCACCTCGAAGCGGCAGGTGTCGCGGTTGACCTTCTTGAGGCGTTCGGCGAAGCCGTAGGAGATGTCGGGCGCGGTGGACTCGTCCTCGGTGCCGTGGACGAGCAGCACGCGCCGCCCGATGAGCTGCTTGACCGGCTCGGGCTCGGCACCGCGCGGCAGCCAGGGAGAGAGCGCGACGACGGAGGTCACGGCGGGGTGACCGGCGGCGTGGAGGGCGGCCCGCGCGCCCATGTCCATGCCGACGAGGCAGACGGGCACGTCACCGTAGCGCCGTACGGCCTCGCCGACCGCCCACTCGGCGTCCTCCGCCGGATGCGCGTGCCCGCCGTTCCAGCCGCGGAAGCGGTAGTGCACGACGTGCGCGGCCACCCCGTCGGCGGCCCCCTCGCGGACGAGATGGCGGGCCAGCGGCCACATGACGGCCGCCGCCACCGGGGAGCGGCGCCGGGTGCTCAGCGCGTCACCGCCGGGCAGGGCGAGCACGACGGCGCGCACCGTGGCGCCGGTATCGTGTTCGCGCTGCCTCGGCGCGGGCACCAGCCCGGACGGCACCGGGCGGCCCAGTCGTGCGCCACGCGCCGGTAATGCTTGGGAAGCCATGGCGCAACGATGGCAGACGCAGGGGTGTGCACTGTATGGCCGGGCGGAAAATTGTTGGGCGCAGCGCGATATCTACGCGCGTAGGGGCTATCGTTTGAGCATGCAGAACCCCAAACCGAGCACTCCCACCCCGGAACAGATCCGCCGCGCCCCCAAGGCGCTGCTCCACGACCACCTCGACGGCGGCCTGCGCCCCGGCACGATCGTGGACATCGCGCGCGCGACCGGTTACGACGCGCTGCCCGAGACCGATCCGGACAAGCTCGGCGCGTGGTTCCGCGAGGCCGCCGACTCCGGTTCGCTGGAGCGGTATCTGGAGACGTTCGCGCACACCTGCGCCGTGATGCAGACGCGGGACGCGCTGGTACGGGTCGCCGCCGAGTGCGCGCAGGACCTGGCGGCCGACGGCGTGGTCTACGCCGAGATCCGGTACGCGCCCGAGCAGCACCTGGAGCGCGGCCTGACCCTCGAAGAGGTCGTCGAGGCGGTCAACGAGGGCTTCAGGGAAGGCGAGCGCCGGGCGCGCGAGGACGGCCACCGCATTCGCGTCGGCGCGCTGCTGACCGCGATGCGGCACGCCGCCCGCTCCCAGGAGATCGCCGAACTGGCCAACCGTTACCGGGACCTGGGCGTCGTCGGCTTCGACATCGCGGGCGCCGAGGCCGGTTACCCGCCCACCCGGCACCTGGACGCCTTCGAGTACCTGAAGCGCGAGAACAACCACTTCACGATCCACGCGGGCGAGGCGTTCGGCCTGCCGTCCATCTGGCAGGCGCTCCAGTGGTGCGGCGCCGACCGGCTCGGGCACGGCGTGCGGATCATCGACGACATCTCCTCCGACGGGCGCGGCGACCAGGTCAAGCTCGGCCGCCTGGCGTCGTACGTGCGCGACAAGCGCGTGCCGCTGGAGATGTGCCCCACCTCCAACCTCCAGACCGGCGCGGCCAGCTCGTACGCCGAGCACCCGATCGGTCTGCTGCGGCGGCTGCACTTCCGGGTCACCGTCAACACCGACAACCGGCTGATGTCCGGCACCAGCATGAGTCAGGAGTTCGAGCACCTCGTGGAGGCGTTCGACTACACCCTCGATGACATGCAGTGGTTTACCGTCAATGCGATGAAATCAGCGTTCATCCCTTTCGATGAACGTCTGGCCATGATCAATGAGGTGATCAAGCCGGGGTACGCGGAGCTGAAGGCCGAGTGGCTGTTCCGGCAGTCGGCCGCCGCACCGACCCTGGCCAGCGATTCCGTGCCCGACGAGGGCTGACGGAACACCTTCACGGCGCGGCCGGCCCGAGGGGTGACGGCCGCGCCACGCCGTTTGCACGGCCGGTCAACATCTGACTACGTTCCGAAGTCATGCAGACCCGTACCCAGAAGACCCTCGCCACCACCGTGCTCGGCCTCGCCTTCGCCGCCGCCGCGGCGGGCACCGCCTCCGCGGCCTCCCTCCCGGCCCTGCCGATCACCGACCAGGCCGGTTCGCTGCTCGGCCACGCCGGTTCGCCCACCGTGCTCGACGGGACTCCGGTCGGCACCGCCGCCAAGCTCCTGCCCGGCGCCGCCGACAGCGCCAACGGCGCGCAGCAGGCGCTGACCAACGGCACCTCCGCGCTCCCCGGCAACCCGGGCAAGCTGCTGCCCTCCGGCAACCAGGTCAGCCCGGCGAACGGCCTCCTCGGCGGCCTCCCGGTCGGCGGCCTCACCGGCAAGTAGGCCGCGGACACGTCGGCGCGGAGATACGCGGACACGTCGGCGCGTCTCCACGTACGCACGTCGGCACGTCGGCACGGAGCAAGCAGGCAGGCACCGGCCGGAGTACGTACCGCCTCGGCGCGTACCGCCTCCGCGCGTACCGCCTCGGTACGTCGGCCGACCGGTCAGACCCCCACGGGCCGCGCCCCCGCCGAGCGATCCTCGGCAGGGGGTGCGGCCCGCTTGCGTGCCTCGCGCCTGCGCAGCGCGCGCCGCGCGGGCGGCACCACCAGGAGGTGCGCCAGCGCCACGCCCGCCGTGTTGAGCAGCAGCGCGTCCACGTCGAAGAGCTGGCCCGGCACCATCGTCTGAAGGAATTCCAGGGTCAGCGACACCATCAGCGAGGCGAAGACCGTCCGCGCGAAGGACGCGAAGCCCGAGGTGCGGACCCGGCCGCCCGCCATCGGCAGCAGCACGCCCAGCGGCGCGAGCAGACCCAGGCCCTCGGCGATCCGCCGGGCCGCCTCGCCCGCGCTCATCGCCAGGTCGGCGCGGATCGTACCGAACGGCCGCAGATTCGGCGCGGGCACCCACGCCACGTAATGCGGACGCAGCAGCAGCCAGGCGACGAAAGCGAGGTACGCGGCGGTGAGCAGCAGCCCGGCCGCGCGCACCCTGAAACTGGAGCCTTCGTGCCGCACGCCCTCCAAGACGCGGCTTCACCCCACCGCGGTTCCCGCGCTGTCGGCGGCGTCCGGGCGGGTCCGCAGGTCGGGCGTGCAGGCGTAGCGGCGCGGCTTGCTGTCGGGGTCGTCGCCGCCGAGCACCACACCGCCGTCGCCGGTGACCGACGGGTCGTCGACGAGCGTGCAGACGATCTGCGCGAGCGCGAACGACGGCAGCTCGTCCACCGGCTGGTTCAGCCGCAGCGCGTTCTCGGGATCGCCCTTGAACGGCCCCAGGATCTCCAGGCTGCCCGGCACCTCGGTGGAGAAACCGGCCTGCGCCTCGGCCGACAGCGGGCTGCGCTGCAACTGCGCGACCAGCTCCCTGACCTGCGTCAGCCGGTCGATCCTGCCCGGCCGCAGCGTCACGTTCCGCTTGACCGGCGTGGTCTGCATGCTGCACACCAGATACACCTGGCGTACGACGGTGTCCGTCTCCGGCGCCTTGCCGTCGCGCGGCACCGCGCACGACACCCGCGACGGCGCGGGCCCCGCGTCCACCGGGACCGTGGTCGACCGGATGCCGCAGCCGCCGATCAGCGGCAGCGCGGCGAGCAGGACGACGGCCAGCACCTTGCGTGGCGCATGTCTCATCCGGCCGAGGCTCATCGGGCGGCGTCTCATCGAGCGGTGGTTCATCAGGCCGTATCTCGTCGGGCCGTATCTCGTCGGGCGGTGTCTCGTCGGGCGGTATTTCGTCGGGCGGTGTCTCATCGCGCGTCACCGCCGGGCCCCTGCGACGTGCCCGTGGTGCCCGAGCCGTTCGCGCCCCCGTCGCCGTCCGCGTCGTCCTCGTCCTCGTCGGTGCGCGGCCTGACCGGCAGCCGCAGCGTGAAGACCGCGCCGCCGTCCGGGGAGTTGGCCGCCGTGATGTCGCCGCCGTGGATGTGCGCGTTCTCCATCGCGATCGACAGGCCGAGACCGCTGCCTTCGGAGCGGGCGCGCGAGGCGTCGGCCTTGTAGAAGCGGTCGAAGACATGCGGGAGTACGTCCTCGGGGATGCCGGGGCCGTGGTCGGAGACCGCGATGACGACGTCGCCGTCCGCGCCCCCCTCCCTGCGCAGGCTGACCCGGACCGGGGAACCGCCGTGCTTGAGCGCGTTCCCGATCAGATTCGCCATGATCACATCCAGCCGTCGCGGGTCCAGGGTGGCCAGCAGGCCGCGCGGCGCGTCCAGTTCGACCGAGTCGACCCACGCCCTGGCGTCCATGCAGGCCATCACCATGTCCGCGACGTCGACCTCGTCGACCCGCAGCTTCGCGGTGCCCGCGTCGAAGCGGGTGACCTCCATCAACGTCTCCACCAACTCGTTCAGCCGCCGCGTCTCGCTGACCACCAGCCGTACCGCCGGGGCGATCATCGGGTCCAGCGCCTCCGCCTCGTCCTCCAGCACATCGGTGACCGCCGTGATGGCCGTCAGCGGGGTGCGCAACTCGTGCGACATGTCGGCCACGAAGCGGCGGCTGGCCGCCTCCCGCGCGCTCAACTCCTCGACGCGGCTCTCCAACGCCTCGGCCGCGCTGTTGAACGTCCGTGACATCTCGGCGAGTTCGTCGGTGCCCGACACCTTCAGCCGGGTGTCCAGATGGCCTTCGCCGAGCCGCTGCGCCGCCTCACCGAGCCGCCGCACCGGACGCAGGACGGTCGAGCCCGCCGCCTGGGCGAGCAGCGCGGCGCCCACCAGAGCGAGCAGGGTCGCGATCCCCAGCGACCAGGCGAGGGAGTTGAGGTCCTTGCGCTCCGCGTCCAGCGACTTGAGCATGTAGCCGGTCGCGCCGTCGTCGTTGATCCGCGCGCCCGCTACCAGATACGGGCGGCCCTGCAACGAGATCCGCATCCACCGCAGGTGGTAGCGGTTGTGGTCCTTGGCGTCCGGGGTGTTGACCGCCCGCTGCAACTGCGCGGGCACGTCGTCCAGCGTGAACACGTCCCGGTTGGAGGGCGCGGCGCACGGCGCGTTGTCCCGCGTCGTGTCGATCAGCACCACCTGGTACGTGTCGGGTCCGCCGATCCGGCCCGCCGCGGTGTTCAGCGACTCGCAGGTCGGCGAGACCGGCAGCGAGGCCGCGTTGCGCTGCAAGGAGTCACGGAAGTCGTTCAGCGCGCTGTTCTGCGCGCGGGTCAGCACCGCGTCGCGGTTGAGCCAGTACGCGATGCCGGAGACGGAGACGGCGGCCGTGAGCGCGACGGCCGCGAAGACCGCGACCAGCCGCAGCCGCAGACTCGTCCAACGCACCATGCCGGGCGACCAGTTCCAGCCCCGGTCGCGTTCCTGGCCGGTGGCGGAGCCGGTGCCGGTGCCGGTGCCGGTGCCGTCGGAACCGCCGTCGTCCGAAGGGCCGTTGTCGGTCGGGCCGCTCTCAGAGGGGTCGTCGTGCCGGTCCTGCCGGTCGTGCCGTTCCTGCCCGCCGTGCCCGCCGTTCCCGTCGCCGAACCGCGATGTCACTGGGGCGTGTCCAGGCGGTATCCCACGCCTCTGACCGTACGGATCAGGGTCGGTGACGACGGCACGTCCTCGATCTTGGCGCGCAGCCGCTGCACACACGCGTCGACGAGACGCGAGTCACCGAGGTAGTCGTGCTCCCACACCAGACGCAGCAACTGCTGCCGGGACAGCGCCTGTCCCGGCCTGCGGCTCAGTTCGAGCAGCAGGCGCAGCTCGGTCGGCGTGAGCTGAAGGTCCTCGCCGTCCTTCGTCACCGTCATGGCACTGCGGTCGATGACGATCGCGCCGAAGGCCGCGGAGTCGGTGCTGTCCCGCTCGCCGCGCCGCAGCACCGCCCGGATGCGGGCGTCGAGCACCCGCGGCTGCACCGGCTTGATCACGTAGTCGTCGGCCCCGGACTCCAGCCCCACCACCACGTCGATGTCGTCGCTGCGCGCGGTGAGCAGGATGATCGGGAGCTGGTCGGTACGGCGGATGCGCCGGCACACCTCGAACCCGTCGATCCCCGGCAGCATCACGTCCAGCACGATCAGGTCGGGGCGCTGCTCCTTGAGCAGCTTCAGGCCGTCCTCGCCCGTCGCAGCGGCCACCACGCGGTGACCCTGACGGGACAGGCCGAGTTCGAGGCCCGTACGGATGGCGTCGTCATCCTCGATAAGCAACAGGAAAGGCACGCCGGTCATTGTTGCCTAACGACGGCGTCCGCATGAAGTGCGGGGACCTTCCGCCCTGACATGACCCTGTCCGCGTGACCTGCTCGTGACCTGCTGACCGGCGGTGCCGCACCCGGGCCGACCGGCCGGTCACGCGGCGCGCGGCCTCTGTGACGGGCCTGTGACACTCGGCGGACAGCGTCATGAAACTGGCCCGGCAGTCTGTTGTCACATCGGAAGAGCGCACGCCGTACCGGATGCGACGCCGAAGACCACGCATCAGGTTCCAACGACGGGGGCGGGACATGAACACACTGCACATCACCACCGACACCGCGGTTCATGCGACGCACACGCACTCGGCGCACTCCACGGGGACCTGCGCCGTCCGCACCACGGAGAAGTCCGGCGCCGCGAACGGACGGGGGTACGTCCGCGGCGCCGTACGCGGCACCTCGTACCCGACGAGCGCCCGGCACCGCCCGCCGTTCATGGCAGCGGTCGACAGCGGCGCCGAGCACCAGGCGAAGCCCGTACCGTCCGCGACCACCGCCGACCAGCCGTCCGGCACCTTCGACGGCGCCGCCGCCCGCACCCCGGCGCGGGCCGAGGCCGAAGCGGCCTTCACCGCCTACGTCCAGGAGCGCCGCGCGTCGCTCTACGCGACCGCGTACCACCTCACCGGGGACCGCTTCGCGGCCGAGGACCTGCTCCAGAGCGCCCTGTTCTCCACCTACCGGGCCTGGGACCGGATCAGCGACAAGGCGGCCGTCGGCGGCTACCTGCGGCGCACCATGACCAATCTGCACATCAGCGCCTGGCGGCGGCGCAAGCTCAGCGAGTACCCGACGGAGGAGCTGCCCGAGACGGTCGGCGACACCGACGAGATGGGCGGCACCGAACTGCGCGCCGTCCTGTGGCAGGCGCTCGCCCGGCTGCCCGAGCAGCAGCGCACCATGCTCGTGCTCCGCTACTACGAGGGCCGCACCGACCCCGAGATCGCCGACATCCTCGGGATCAGCGTCGGCACCGTCAAGAGCAGCATCTGGCGCTCCCTGCGCCGCATGCGCGACGACGAGGCCCTGAGCTTCGGCCGCGACGAGGAGGACGCCTTCGGCGAACTGGTCGCCTGAGGGCCGTCCGAGGCCCGGCTCAAGGCCAAGGATTTCCACACGCCGGTACGGGGGCCGGTCGGGGGGACACGGGGGAGCAGGGGGGAAACGGGGGGGTACCGGGGGGGTACGGGGGAGCAGGGTCGGACGGCCAGGGGAATGCCGTCCGGCCCTGTCGTACGTCCGCTGCCGTACAGCTCTACAGCTTTGCGGCTTTATAGCTCTACGGCGTTACGCCTCGGCCGGGACGCGGGGCAGCGGGGGCGCGGGGGTGACGGCCGCGGCGATACGTTCCAGCGCCTCGTCACGGCCGCAGGGGTGGCAGCCGAGAGCGGTCTGACGGGCCACGATCGCGCGTTCCGCGCGCATGAGGTTCCAGCCCCTGCGGACCAGGAACGGCACCGACTTCCGCGCCTCGCGCAGATCCCGTACGAAACGCCGGCGCGCCGTCGTCGTCGGGCGTCCGCGCAGGCACAGCGCGTCCGCGAGCAGCCCCAGCTCCCGGCAGCGCTCGGCGATCTCGGCGGCGAAGATGCCTTCGGCGACGAAGACGGGCGCCCCGCCGAGGTCGAGGCGGGTACGGCCGGTGACCGAACTCGTCGCGATGTCGTAGACCGGGGTGTCGGCGGCGCCGTCCGCGCAGAGCGCGGCCACGGCCGCGAGCGCCGCGTCCGCGTTCCACGAACCCGGGGCGTCCCAGTCGGTGCCCGCGCCGCTGGGCAGGGCGGGCAGCGTCGGGTCGTCGCACGCCTTGTAGAAGTCGTCGAGGGCCAGCACCGGCAGTCCGGCACGGGTGGCGAGGGACGATTTGCCGGACCCCGAGGGGCCGGTCAGCAGGATCACACGGGAGCGAAGCGACACCGGGGATGAACTCACGGAGAACAATTGTCCCGTATCCCCGGCCGGGGGACGACCCGCCGTAGGACAACTACCCTGCGCGGTCATTGCGTTACGCTGCGCCAGGAAGACTCCCGTCGACAGGAACCGGTCCATGCCCTCGCTCCGTACCGCCCTCGCCCTGACCCTCACCGCCGCCGCGGCCGCCGTCGTCGTACCGGCCGGTGTCGCCGCCGCCGATCCCCTCGCGGCGGCCCAGAGCGCCACCGACGCCCTCCCGACGTCCGACGTCACCTCCGCGCTCCCCACCCAGTACGTCACCGGCGCACTCGGCGCGGGCGTCGCCCCCGTCCGCGACCTCACGATCGATCCGTTGAGCAACACTGGTGTCGACCCGCTCGACAACGCCGTCGGCTCCCAGGTCGCCGATTTCCACCCCGTCTCCACCTCCGCCGTGACCGCTCCGATCACCAACGGGGGCTCCCTCGGCACGCTTCCCCTGGTGGGACCTGTCACGGGACTCCTCCCGCACTGAGCGGTTCCTTTGCCGGGGACGGCAGGCCGGTTTTTTCAGGGGCGCGGGGAACTGCGCTGCCCGCCCCCACCGGCCGGTGGTCCGGAGACCACCGATCTGCCCCGCCGGGGCGGGTGGTGACGTGCACGCACGTCGTGGCTTGTCGCGCAGTTCCTCGCGCCCCTGCGGGGGAGCCGTCAGGCGCCGATGGGGTGCCAGACGGTTTTGGTCTCGAGCCACGCGGTGAGGCGGGAGAGACCGGGGTCCGTCCCCCAGTCCTCCGGCGCCGGACGGCGCACCCGCTTCAAGTTGTCGGCCGCGCCCCGCTCCAACTCGGCGGCGAGGTCCGCGTCGGCGCCGGTGAGGTCGAGGCCGTTGACGTCCTGGTGGGCGGCGAGGGGCGCGGCGATCTCGGAGGTGCGGCCGGAGAGGATGTTGACGACGCCGCCCGGCACGTCGGAGGTGGCGAGGACTTCGCCGAGGGAGAGCGCGGGCAGCGGCGAGCGCTCGGAGGCGACGACCACGGCGGTGTTGCCGGTGGCGATCACCGGGGCGAGGACCGAGACGAGGCCGAGGAAGGACGAGTCCTGGGGAGCCAGGACGGCGACCACACCGGTCGGCTCGGGCGTCGAGAGGTTGAAGTAAGGACCGGCCACCTGGTTGGCGCCCCCTACCACCTGGGCGATCTTGTCGGTCCAGCCCGCGTACCAGACCCAGCGGTCGACGGCGGCGTCGACGGCGGCCCCGGCCTTCGTCTTGGAGAGCCCCTCGGCCTCCGCGACCTCGCGGACGAACTGCTCGCGCCTCCCCTCCAGCATCTCCGCGACCCGGTACAGCACCTGCCCGCGGTTGTACGCGGTCGCGCCCGACCAGCCGGACACGGCCTTGCGGGCGGCGACCACCGCGTCCCGCGCGTCCTTGCGGGACGCTTGCGGCGCGTTGGCCAGCCAGGCGCCGCCCTTGGAGTCCGTCACCTCGTACACCCGACCGCTCTCACTGCGGGGGAACTTGCCCCCGACGTACAGCTTGTAGGTCTTGAACACGCTCAGCCGAGCGTCGCGGACGTCAGACATCGAGGTACCCCTCCAGGCCGTGCCGACCGCCCTCGCGGCCGTAACCGGACTCCTTGTAGCCGCCGAAGGGGGAGGCCGGATCGAACTTGTTGAACGTGTTCGCCCACACCACACCGGCCCGGAGCTTGTTCGCCATCGACAGGATGCGCGAGCCCTTCTCGGTCCAGATGCCCGCGGACAGGCCGTACGGGGTGTTGTTGGCCTTCTCGACCGCCTCGGCCGGGGTGCGGAAGGTCAGCACCGACAGGACCGGGCCGAAGATCTCCTCGCGGGCGATGCGGTGCGCCTGGGTGACGCCGGTGAACAGCGTCGGCGCGAACCAGTAACCGGCGTCGGGCAGTTCGCACGCCGGGGCCCAGCGCTCGGCGCCCTCCTCCTCACCGGCCTGCGCCAGCGCGGTGATCCGGGCCAACTGCTCGGCCGAGTTGATCGCGCCGATGTCGGTGTTCTTGTCCAGCGGGTCGCCGACCCGCAGCGTCGCCATCCGCCGCTTGAGCGCGTCGAGCACCTCGTCCTGCACCGACTCCTGAACCAGCAGCCGGGAGCCCGCGCAGCAGACATGGCCCTGGTTGAAGAAGATGCCGTTGACGATGCCCTCGACGGCCTGGTCGACCGGGGCGTCGTCGAAGACGATGTTCGCCGCCTTGCCGCCCAACTCCAGCGTGACCTTCTTGTCCGTGCCCGCGACCGTACGGGCGATGGCCTTGCCGACCCCGGTGGAGCCGGTGAAGGCGACCTTGTCCACGCCCTCGTGCGCGACCAGGGCCGCGCCCGCGTCCCCGTACCCCGTCAGGATGTTGACGACACCGCGCGGGAGGCCCGCCTGGCGGCAGACGTCGGCGAAGAACAGCGCGGACAGCGGGGTGGTCTCGGCGGGCTTGAGCACCACCGTGTTGCCCGCGGCCAGCGCCGGGGCGATCTTCCAGGCCAGCATCAGCAGCGGGAAGTTCCACGGGATGACCTGGCCGGCCACGCCGAGCGGGCGCGGGTCGGGGCCGTAGCCCGCGTACGCCAGCTTGTCGGCCCAGCCCGCGTAGTAGAAGAAGTGCGCGGCGACCAGCGGGAGGTCGACGTCGCGGGTCTCGCGGATCGGCTTGCCGTTGTCCAGCGACTCCAGCACCGCCAGTTCGCGGGAGCGCTCCTGGATGATGCGGGCGATCCTGAAGAGGTACTTGCCGCGCTCGGCGCCCGGCAGCGCGGACCACTTCTCGAACGCCTTGCGGGCCGCCTTCACCGCGCGGTCCACGTCCGCCTCGCCCGCGCGCGCGACCTCGGCGAGGACTTCCTCGCTGGACGGCGAGACGGACTTGAAGACGGTGCCGTCGGCGGCGGCGGTGAACTCGCCGTCGATGAACAGGCCGTAGGAAGGCGCGATGTCGACGACGGACCGCGACTCGGGCGCGGGCGCGTACGCGAATTTCTGGCCGGGTCGCTGGCCGGGATTCCGGCCGGGCCGCACGCCGGGCTGGCCGGTGCTCTGGCCGGTGCTCTGGTCGGTGCTCTGGTCGGTCATGGTTTTCAGTCCACCGTCACGTAATCGGGACCGGAGTACCGGCCGGTGCTGAGCTTTTGACGCTGCATCAGCAGATCGTTGAGCAGGCTGGAGGCGCCGAAGCGGAACCAGTCGGGGGACAGCCAGTCGTCGCCGAGCGTCTCGTTGACCATCACCAGGTACTTCACGGCGTCCTTGGAGGTCCTGATGCCGCCCGCGGGCTTCACTCCGACCTGTACGCCGACGGCCGCGCGGAAGTCGCGGACCGCTTCCAGCATGAGCAGGGTGTTCGCGGGGGTCGCGTTGACCGCGACCTTGCCGGTCGAGGTCTTGATGAAGTCCGCGCCCGCCAGCATCGCCAGCCAGGAGCAGCGGCGGATGTTGTCGTACGTCGCCAGCTCGCCGTTCTCGAAGATCACCTTCAGGTGGGCGGCGCTCTCGCCGTCGGGGCGGGCGCACGCCTCCTTGACGGCGCGGATCTCCTCGAAGACGTCCATGTAGCGGCCGGACAGGAACGCGCCGCGGTCGATCACCATGTCGATCTCGTCCGCGCCGGCCGCGACCGCGTCGGCGGTGTCGGCCAGCTTCACGTCGCGCGCGACCCGGCCGGCCGGGAAGGCCGTCGCCACCGAGGCGACGTGCACGCCGGAGTCGCCCAGGGCCTTTTTGGCCGTCGCCACCATGTCGGGGTACACGCAGATCGCCGCGACCTTCGGGGTCGTGCGGTCGGTCGGATCGGGACGCACGCCCTTCGCGCACAGCGCCCGGACCTTGCCGTGCGTGTCCGCGCCCTCCAGCGTCGTCAGGTCGATCATCGAGATCGCCAGGTCGATGGCGTACGCCTTCGCCGTCGTCTTGATCGACCGTGTGCCGAGCGACGCCGCCCGCCCTTCCAGGCCCACCGCGTCCACCCCCGGCAGTCCGTGCAGGAAGCGGCGCAGGGCGCTGTCCGAAGCGGTCACATCCGACATTGTCGCCGTACGGCGCGCGGCATCGGGATCATAGGCGGGGACTACCGGCGTAGGCGGCGGCGAAGACATGGTCACCACCTCAGCATATCTACGCGCGTAGCAACCCGCCACCCCCCTCCGGGCGAGGGTTCCCCCACCCTCGACGGCCCCCGATCTCCCGGGGCTCCCCTCTGAACGCTTCTCGCCTTGGGCGGCGGGCCGATCTTTTTGGGGGGCGCGGGAACTGCGCGGTCAGCCATGGCGCTCCGCGCAGGTCGCGACCGGCCCCGGCGGGGCAGCACGGTTGTTTCCCGGCCAACGGCCGGTGGTGGGTTGCTCGCGCGGTTCCTCGCGCCCCTGGCGGGGCGGGCCCCCTTTCGCCCGGGCGGCGGGCCGATCGTTTGAGGGGCGCGGGGAACTGCGCGGCCAGCCATGGCGCTTCGCGCAGGTCGCCACCGGCCCCGGCTGGGCAGTCCGGTTGTTTTCCGGTCACCGGCCGGTGGTGGGTTGCTCGCGCAGTTCCCCGCGCGCCTGGCGGGAAGTGCGGGTTTGGGGGAAAGATGCGGGAACGCAACAGGGCGGGGGGCGAGGGCGGCGGCTCGGTGGGGCAGAATCGGGGATTATGACGAGCCACCACAACCGCCCGGCCGCGCAGGCCACCACGCCCGACCCGGCAGGCGGGACACCGCAGTACCCCGACCGGGTCTACCGCTCGGTGGCCGGACTGTGCGCCGGTGTGCTGCTGCTGGTGCTCGCGCTGTGGCTGGGCGGCGACGCCGTGGTGCACGGCAAGGGACACGCGCCGTGGCTGGCGCTGGCCTCACTGCTGCTGGCGATCCCGCTGATCGTGGCGTTCACCTTGCGGCCCGCCGTCTACGCCGGTGAGCAGCGGCTCAAGGTCCGCAACCCGTTCAGGACGATCTCGGTGGCGTGGGCCGGCGTCGAGTCGCTGCGCGCGTCGTTCTCGAACGAGCTGTTCGCGGGCGGCAAGAAGTACCAGATCTGGGCGATCCCGGTCTCGCTGCGCGCGCGCAAGCGCGCGACCAAGCAGCAGATGCGCGCCAAGGCGGCGGGCGACGACCCCTTCGGCGCGCCCCCGCGCCGCAAGCCGCGCCCCGGCCTCCCGGTCGACGACGACGGCGCCTACCGTTCGCCCTCCGACCAGGCCATCCACGAGCTGCGCGAGCTCAAGGAGCGGCACGGCGCCGACGACGGCTCCGAGCCCCCGAAGCCCGAGATCCGCTGGGCCTACGAGGTCATCGCCCCGGCCGTCGCCGGCTTCGTCGTCCTCGTCGTCCTCCTCGCCATCGGCGGCTGACCCTCCCCCCGAGGCCCCCTGAGCTCTGCGAAGGCCGCCGCGCCGCCCTGCGCGCCCTGCGAACGTCACCCCTAGCGACCGTCCGTGAACAAGGGGCAACTTCGCGGTGAAGGATGCCGTGGGCAACCTGTGAGACAACCCTCAATTATCTGAGGCCACATACATTGCCCGTGCCGCACGATCTACCGCGCGTGCGGCCTTCCTCGACGTGGGGCGACAAAGAGGTCATCAGGGGTGGGGTTGCGGCAGATGGCAGGAGAGATCGGTGGGGCCAGTGTGGTGGGGACACGGTGTCAGATCGACATCGACGAGAACGGGTGGCACTCGTGGCGACTGACGGCGAACAACGGTCGGGTGATCGCTCTCGGGGCGAACGCGTATCCGGACGACGCCGCGTGCAGGGCGTCCTTCGAGGGGCTGTGCGAGAGCGCGGAGGGACTGGCGGGCGGAGTACAGCACGCCGCCGAGTCCAATGGATGGATCTGGCGGTTACGGGACAGTGAGGGTCGTGTGCAGGCCGTGTCGGCGCGGGCGTACGAGCGCCACTCGACGTGCCAGGCCGCGTACGACCGGTTCCGTCTGACACTGCTCGGGCTCGGCGCCGCCGAATCCGTGCCCTGGGACGACGCGAGCTGACCGAAGAACCTCAACGGCCACGTTCCGTGCCGCGCCGACGCGCGGCGGGACGTGGCCGCCGTGTTTCCCCGCCCGCCCGCCCGCCCGGCCCCCGCGCCCCGCGTCCGCCCCGCGCCCCGCCCCGCCCGCCGCCCCCGACCCGTACGGCTGTACGGCCCACGTGATTCCGTACGGAAACCGAAGTTGCCCCTACGGGTGCTGTCGTTCACATCGGCTTGCGAATGCGGCCATCGCGGACCATGAGCGTCAATGCGTGACGATGCGAACACTGGCGAGAACCGGCGAGCCGGACCAGGGTGACGGGCCCGGAGCCGACAGCGCCCGGCGGCTGCACGCCGACTCGGGGCTGCCCGACCGGGTGTTCAGGGCAGTGGCGCGCGGCGGCGGCAGCCTGGTGCTCGTCGTGATGCTGCTGGTCGGCGGATTCCTGCTGTACCGGGCGTGGCAGGCGCTGCGCAAGGTGGGCGTTCCGGCGTTCCTGACCACCGCCGAATGGGACCCGGACGCCGGGCACTTCGGCATCGCGGCGGTCATCATCGGCACGGTGCTGATCGCGGCGGTCGCGATCGTCATCGCGGTGCCGATGGCGATCGGCACGGCGCTGTACATCTCGGAGTACGCCCCCGCCAGGCTGCGCCGCACGCTGGTCAGCACCGTGGACCTGATGGCCGCCGTGCCGTCGGTGGTCTACGGCCTGTGGGGGCTGTTCTTCCTCCAGGGCAAGGTGATCGGCCTGGCCCGCTGGCTGTCGACGTACTTCGGCTGGATCCCGCTCTTCCACGTGGACGGCGCCGACCCGCACGACCCGCTCGCCACCGCGACCGTCTACACCGCGTCCACCTTCGTCGCCGGAATCGTCGTGGCCATGATGGTCACCCCGATCATCTGCTCGATCATCCGCGAGGTGTTCTCGCAGGCCCCGGTGGGGGAGCGGGAGGGCGCGTACGCGCTGGGCGCGACCCGCTGGGGCATGATCCGCTCGGTCGTCCTGCCGTACGGCATGGGCGGCATGATCGGCGGCACCATGCTCGGCCTGGGCCGCGCGCTCGGCGAGACCATCGGCGTCTACCTGGTCATCTCGCCGATCTTCGTCATCCAGCCGCACATCCTCCAGAGCGGCACCAGCTCCGTCTCGTCGCTGATCGCGCTGCGGTACGGCGAGGCCAGCCCGCTGGGCATGTCCGCGCTGATGGCCGCGGGTCTGGCCCTCTTCCTCATGACGCTGGTGGTCAACTTCGCCGCTTCGTCGATCGTCGCCCGCAGCCGGTCCGGCGCCACCGCCGAGTAGCCGCCGAGCAGCCGACAGCCAAGCCGCCCAGTAGCCGAGCCGCCGAGCCGCCGCCCCACCGTCAGCCCGCAGCCGTCAGCCCGCATCCGTCAGCCGCACGCACGCCGTAGGCCGAGCGATCGGCGGAACCAGGAGACCCCCTCGTATGACCACGGACGCACCGGACTCCGTCACCACGGCGCCGGAATCCGCCGGGACCGCCACCGTCCCGGCGCACCCGGCCCCGGCGCACCCGGCCACGAAGGCCCCCGGCACCGGCACCGTCATCCCCGGCCCGCCCCCCGCGGCAGCGGAACGCCGGCGCTCCACCTCCACCGTCCGCCAGACCGACCTGCTCGGACTGCTCGGCTCGGCAGCCGCCTCCCTCTCCCTCACCTGGCTGTTCTTCGCCAGGATCGCCCCCTTCAGCGGGGCCCTCGGCTTCGTCGTCTTCTGGTACGCGCTGTTCATCGCGCTGTACGCGCTGCTGGTCTCCTTCGACGAGGACGGCCCGGTGGTGCGGGACAAGATCGCCTCCGCCGTGGTCCACAGCATCGCGGTGCTGCTGCTGGTCGCGCTGCTGTTCGTCGTCGTCTACACGCTGTGGTCCGGCCGCAGGGCGATACCGCACCTGAACTTCTTCACCCGGGACATGTCCGTCACCGGGCCGCTCGACCCGCTGAGCGCGGGCGGCATCAAGCACGCCGTGGTCGGCACGCTGATCGAGATCGGCATCGCCCTGGTCCTCACCGTCCCGGCGGGACTGCTGTGCGCGGTGTTCCTCAACGAGGTGCCCGGACGCTACGCGCGTTTCGTCCGTACGGTCGTCGAGGCGATGACCGCGCTGCCGTCGATCGTGGCCGGTCTGTTCATCTACGCCACCGTGATCCTCGCGCTGAACGTCCCCAAGTCGGGCTTCGCGGCGTCGCTGGCCATCTCCGTGATGATGCTGCCGATCATCATCCGCGCCTCCGACGTGGTGATCCGCCTGGTGCCCGGCACCCTGCGCGAGGCGTCGTACGCGCTGGGGTCGCCGCGCTGGCGGACCGTATGGCATGTGGTGCTGCCCACCGCCCGGTCGGGGCTGACCACCGCGGTCATCCTCGGCACCGCCCGCGGCATCGGCGAGACCTCTCCCGTCCTGCTGACGGCGGGCTTCGGCGCGAGCACCAACTACGACCCCTCGCAGAACCCGATGGTGTCGCTGCCGCTCGCGACCTTCGAGTTCGTGAAGTCCCCCCAACCCACCATGATCGCGCGCGGGTTCGGCGCGGCGTCGGTGCTGCTGGTGCTCGTCCTGGTGCTTTTCGCCCTCGCCCGGGTCCTCGGCGGGCGCGACGCGGGCCAGTTGAGCAGGCGCGGCACCCACCGCAGGGTCGTCGCCTCCCGCCGGGACACACGCCGCTTCACCGAGCGCGCCGCGGCGCGCGACGGCTACTCGTCGGCGTCGGCCGCCCCGGCCTTCCGCACGACAACAATCCAACCTGCACAGGGAGTTGACGGATCGTGAAGAGGATCGGCTGGACGGGCCTCAGGGCGGTGAGGGCGGCGAGGGCGGCAGCGGGGGCGATGGCCGCGCTGCTGGTCTCGCTGCTGTTCCTCGGCCAGGCACCGCCGGCCAAGGCCGACTCGTACGCGAGGATCAGCGGCGCCGGCTCGACCTGGAGCCAGAACGCCGTCGACCAGTGGCGGGCGAGCGTCAAGAAGTACGGGATGACCGTCGACTACACGGGCAGCGGCTCGTCCGACGGCCGCCAGCAGTTCACCAACGGCACCGTCGACTTCGCGGTGTCCGAAATCCCTTACGGCATGACCGAGTTCGGGGTGCGCGAACCTCCGCCCAAGCGCGGTTACGCGTACATGCCGATCGTCGCGGGCGGCACGGCCTTCATGTACAACCTGAAGATCGGCGGCAAGCGGGTCACCAATCTGCGGCTGAGCGGCGGCACGGTCGCCAAGATCTTCACCGGCCGGATCACCAACTGGTCCGACCGGCAGATCGCCGCCGACAACCCCGGCCTCACCCTCCCGCCCCGCAAGATCATCCCGGTGGTGCGCTCCGACGGCTCGGGCACCACCGCCCAGTTCACGCTGTGGATGTCCAAGCAGCAGGGCGCGGTGTGGAACGACTACTGCAAGCGCGCCAACAAGCCCACCCCGTGCGGCCTGACGTCGTACTACCCGGTGATCCCCGGCTCCGGCTTCATCGCCCAGTCCGGCTCGCTCGGCGTGTCCGGCTACACCCGGCAGAACTACGCCGAGGGCGCCATCACCTACGTCGAGTACTCCTACGCGGTCACCACCGGCTTCCCGGTCGCCAAGGTGCTCAACGCCAAGGGCTACTACACCGAGCCCACCGCCTCCAACGTCGCCGTGGCGCTGACCCAGGCGCAGATCAACCAGGACGAGAACTCCTCGCAGTATCTGACGCAGATCCTCGACAAGGTCTACGCGTACCAGGACGCGCGGACGTATCCGCTGTCCAGCTACAGCTACATGATCCTGCCGACCTCGCTGGACTCGCCGCTGACCGAGGACAAGGGCAGAACGCTCGGCGCGTTCGGCTACTACTTCCTGTGCCAAGGCCAGTCGCAGGCACAGCCGTTGGGCTTCTCGCCGCTGCCGAAGAACCTCGTGCAGGCCGGATTCGACCAGCTCAAACGCGTCCCCGGTGTGCAGGCCCAGACCATCAATCTGGCGGGCTGCCACAATCCGACCTTCTCCAGCGACGGCACCAACACCCTGGCCAAGAACGCGCCGTTCCCCAAGGCGTGCGACCGGCAGGGCACGCAGCAGTGCTCCGACGGCACGGGCGGCGCGTCCAGGCAGCCCACCTCGGTCAAGCCGCAGGCCAACGCCGCCTCCGGCGGCGGCTCCAACGGCGGCAACTCCGGTGGGAGCAAGGGCGGTTCCGGCGGTACGGGCGGCGGCTCGTCCGGCACCACGGCGGGCGCGAGCGGCGGTACGGGCACCACGTCCGGCGGCACCACGGCCGGTACGAGCGGCGCCGCCACCGGCGGTACGACCGCCACGGGCGGCACCGGCCAGAGCGTCGACCCCGACACCGGACTGCCCGCGGGCGACTCCGGCGGCACCGGCGGCAACCAGGACATCGTCGCCTCCAGCGTCGGCGTCGGCAACGAGACCTTCTGGGGCATGCGGACCTGGCTCATGGGGCTCTCCGCCCTGGCGCTGCTGCTGGTCGTCCTCGCCCCGCCCACCCTCGCCAGGCGGCTGACCAGGAACGGGAGGCGTGATGGCCGCGCGTAACCACCCCGGAGCCGCCCGAGGCCGCGTCCTGTCGGTCCGCCTCGGCGCGCTCCTCACCTCGCTGCTCGCCGCCGTCGGCCTGACCCTGCTGCCGCCGTCGGCGGGCGGCGGACAGGCCCACGCGGACACCGGCACGGACACCGGCTCCGCCGTCACCAAGCCCGGCACCAAGGGTCCCTACGACGACTTCTCGCACCTGAGGGTGACGGTCGAGCAGACGAGGAATCTGCGGACGCAGGGACTGAAGGTCTCATGGGCGGGCGGGGTGAAGAGCTCGCCCAACAACGCGGGCAACTACCTCCAGCTCATGCAGTGCTGGGGTGACGCGGCGACCGGCCCGACCCCGGAGCAGTGCGAGTACGGGAACCCGCCGCCGAACACGGGCGTGCTCAACGTCGGGCGGAGCGTGGGCAATCTGGACCCGCTGGAGCCGGCGCAGCACACCGTGCCCTTCACCACGGTGAAGGGCGCCAGCTCGACCGACGTCAACCAGTTCTTCACGCAGTACGCGACCAATGAGCAGGACCTCGCCACGACCGGCGTCGACGGCAGCGGCCAGACGATCTTCCAGGCGGAGGACGCGGACACCTCGCCGATCCTGGGGTGCGGCACGGTGGCGAGGACCGGTCAGGCGCCCGAGCCGTGCTGGCTCGTGGTCGTGCCCCGCGGCACCCACGAACCCGACGGCTCCGAAGCGCCGCCGCCCAACGGACTGATCAGCTCCCCGCTGTCCGCGGGGAACTGGGCCCAACGCATCGTGTTCCGCCTCGACTTCGCCCCGACCGACTCGCCCTGCCCGATCGGCCAGGACGAACAGCCCACCATCGGCTCCGAGATGATCTTCGAGGCGATGAGCTCCTGGGCGCCGACCCTGTGCACCTCGCAGAAGGTCACCTACGGATACGTTCCGCAGCTCGAGGACTTCTCCCGTACGCAGGTCAGCAGCCCCGGCACGGGCTCGGCCGGACTCGCCTTCATCGAGAACCCGGTGCTGCCCCAGCCGGACGTGGCACCGGTCGTCCACGCGCCGGTCGCGGTCTCCGGGCTCGTCATCGGCTACAGCGTCCAGGTGGCCGGATCGTCCCAACAGGTGCCCCGGATACGGCTGAACGCGCGGCTCGTGGCGAAGATGCTCACCGAGTCCTACCAGTGCGACCTGCCGGGCAACGACTTCCCGCGCGGCAGACTTCCGGCGAAGAACCCGTTCGGTATCGAGCGCGACCCCGAATTCGCGCGGCTCAACGCCGGTGTGCCCTACCCCGTGGGCAGTTCCTGCGGATTCGGTATCGGGGTCCCGCAGGGCGCGAGCGATTCGGCGGGGCAGCTGTGGAAATGGCTGCTCTCCGACCCCGACGCGCGCAGCTTCCTTTCCGGAAAACCCGACCCGTGGGGCACGGTCATCAATCCGTATTTCCTGGAGCTGGCACCGGTCAGCACCCCGCCGTCCGGCTTCGACAAGCCGGACCCGACGGTGTGGGCGCCCGACAGCCGCTTCCCCGACATCCGGCTGACGGCCGTCGGCGTGAACCCGTACGGCAGCGGTCTGAGCGACGACGCCAGGACGGTCCGCAAGGCCAACAACGGCGGCATCACCGGCTTCAACCCCACGTCCACGCCCCCGGCGCTGACGAAGGCCGAGACGCAGCCCGCGGGTTCGAACTTCATCATGGGCCTGACGGACGCGGCCAGCGCCGCCCGCTACCGGCTCGGCACCGCCGAACTCCTCAACGCCGACGGCCAGTTCGTCGCCCCGACGGTCGACTCGATGACCAGGGCGGTGAACGGGATGAAGGCGGCCAAGGCCCCGGGCGTCCTGGACGCGGACCCCTCCGCGAAGACACCGGGCGCCTACCCGCTCACCACCGTCACCTACGCCGCCGCCTCCACCTCGCTGGACGCCGCCGACCGCAAGACCTACGCCGCGCTGATCCGGTACGCGGCGGGCTCCGGCCAGCGACAGGGCATCGGCTTCGGCCTGCTGCCGCTCGGCTACGCACCCCTGACCGCCACCCTGCGCGAACAGGCCCTCACGGCCGCGTCCGCGCTGATCGCCGGTGTGCCCCCGGCCACGGGACCGGGTGACACGTCCTCCAACGGCGGTTCCGGCTCCGGCCCCGGCGGTACGGGAACGACCGGCGGCGGTACGGGCGGCGACGCCGGCCACGGGGCGACCGGCGGGGGACCGGGTCCGGGCGGCGCACCGCCCGCGTCCCCGTCGTCGTCGGCCCCCGCGGCCGGTACGACCAAGGGCTCCACCGGCGGACCCGCCGCCTCGCCCCCCGTCAGCAACGTCGCCCAGACCGGCGGCACCACCCCCCAGGCGATTCTCGGCGCCGTCCGCTGGGTGCTGCTGATCGTCCTCATCGCGGGCATCGCGGGCTCCCTGGCCGGGCCCCTGCTGATGCGCGCGGGCGTCGTCCGCGGCAGGAAACCGGTGTGACGGGTACTTGGGCGCCCCTTGGAAGGAAAATAAAAGAGAATTTGGAATACCCGTTGTTCACTTTTGCGGGGCGGTAATTTTGGTTGCCACTTCTTGGGGGGATCGGCAGGATCATTCATGGCCGGACCGACAGGTCAGGTCTTTTGGGGGGAATTATTAATTCTCCTTGCGTGTCACACGTCTGGAAATTCCATCCGCATCGACTCGGAGGAAATACAGTGAACGTGAAATTCGCCAAGCGGGCGGCGATCGTGGTCGGTACCGCGACCCTCGGTGTCACCATCGTGGCCGGTACGGCTCAGGCCGACCCGGCGGCCGGTGTCCACCGCACGCTCGTCGCGGTCGGCTCCGACACCACGCAGGACGTGCTCAACGGCCTCGGCAACAAGATCGCCGACCCGAACCCGACCGGTTCCTCGGACGGCAACCTGATCGCGTCCTACGACGCCACCGGTTCCTCCACGATCTCGACGCGGGACACCACCTGTGCGTCGGTCACCCGCCCCGACGGCTCGGGCGCCGGTGTCAACGCGCTGCGCGCCGACATCGCGGCCGGCAGCCACTGCATCGACTTCGCCCGGTCCTCCTCCACCCCCAACGCCACGGGCCAGTTCACCTTCATCCCGTTCGCCGTGGACGCGGTGACGGCGGCGACGGCGACCACCACCAACCTGCCCGCCAACTTCACCTACCTGGCCGGCGGTTCCTCCCTGACGAACGCCCAGAAGGCCACGTCCGACCTGACCCGGGTCTACAACTGCCTGGACACGGCGGGCAACCCGCTGCCGGCCGGCACGTACCCGACCATCGGCGGCGTCACCGTCCACCCGCTGGTGCCGCAGGCCGGTTCCGGCACCCGCAAGTTCTGGGCCTCGACGCTGGGCTTCAACGCCACCACCCTGCCGTCCTGCGTCAAGGACACCGCCGCGAACGGCGCCGCCGTCCAGGAGCACAACGGCAGCGCCCTCCAGGGCCCGAACGACCTCATGCCGTTCTCGATCGCGCAGCACATCGCGCAGGGCCGCTCCCTGCCGGGCGTGACCGACCGTCGCAACGGCGCGGTGCTCAAGACCGTCAACTCCACCGCGCCGCTGAACGCGAGCGGGAACCTCAACACCGCGTTCCCGGTCACGCGTGAGGTCTACAACGTCATCCCGGACAGCCGGGTGACCGGCGAGACGCTCATCAAGAACACCTTCGTCGGCAGCGCCTCCAAGGTGTGCACCGCCAAGTACGACTCCACCACCACGGTGATCAACAAGTACGGCTTCGGCACCGACACCAACTGCGGCAACGCGACCACCCTGGTCAGCCGCGACCTCGTCTGACCCGTCGTCTGACCCGTCACAGCGGCGGACCACCGTCCGCCGGGCCGGGCGTCCCTCGGGGGCGCCCGGCCGCTCCCGGCACCGCGACGCGGTGCCACGTACACACCGGACTCCTTCAGGGGGAGAGAAGACAATGACGAGACGAAGACTGCGCGGCGTTCTGGTCGGCGCGCTCGCACTGGCCATGGGCACGGGCGCGCTGCTCGCGGGGGCGGCCACCGCAGACGCCACCACCGGTACTCCGACGGCGACTTCGGGCACGGTCACCCTCACCGCCCGCGGCACCGGCATCGACGACGACTCGCCGTTCGCGCGGGTGTCGGTCGACAAGGCGTGCCCGGCGAACTACCAGGACGCCCTCACGGTGTCGCTCGTGGTACCGGACGGCCGGGAGTCGCTCCTGGCCTCCCACCTGACCGGCGGTGCCCCGTACGCCAAGGCCCCGGTCACGGCGCAGGTCCCGGAGGCGTCGGGCAACGGCACCATCGTCCGGTCGATCGCCACCGCCTTCGACGTCGCCAGTGTCCCGGTGGCGGACGGCACCTACCCGATCCACGTGACCTGCGCGAACGCCGACCGGGCGAACTTCCCCGAGCACCCGACGTTCACCGGCTTCATCGACGTGACCGGTGACACCTGGCAGGTCTCCGGCCACGCCGCCCCGGTCGCCACCAGCGTCAGGCTCAGCGCCGACCCGGCCCACCACGTCCAGGTCGGCAAGCCCTTCACGCTCACCGCGAAGGTCGCGGGCGGCGTGCCCGGAGCCGTCCAGTTCGAGGCGGACAACGGCGTCACCGTGTACGACACCCCGGTGCCGGTCGTGAACGGCGTGGCCACCTTCCAGCCGCCGGCCAACACCGCGCCGAACGTCCGCAGTTACATCGCGGTCTTCATCCCCGCCGACCAACTCGCCTACGCGCAGGACTACTCGGTCCTCAGCTACTCGTTCGTCAACGCGCCGTCCGTCACGGTGACCGACGCGGACGGCAACGCCCTCGGGGACAGCCCGCAGTTGACCCCCGGACAGCACATCAAGGTCTCCGCGCAGGGCTTCCTGCCGCAGAGCCAGGAGCAGGTGCTGCCGTTCGTGTCCAACGCCCTCGCGCTCTTCGCCCCGGTGGCGACCGACGCGCGGGGCTCGGTCACCGGCTACGACCTGACGGTGCCGAAGCTGATCGCCCGCGGCTCCCACACCCTGACCCTCACCGGTCTGTGCAGCTTCGTCCAGGTCTCCTTCACCTTCACCACGAAGTGACCGCGAAACAGCGCTGACCAGCACAGACGTACCACCGGCCGGGCATCGTCCAGATGCCCGGCTGCCGCCGTGACACGGCGGGAACGGCACCGCCACCGCACGACCTGAGCACCGCATCACCGCAGTACCGGCACCGCCACCGCACGACCCGCACGACTCGTACGACCGACGCATATCCCCGAGGGGACGAGGAGACATGAAACGAAGAATGCACGCGGCGCTGCTGAGCGTGCTCGCACTGGTCCTGGGCACCGGGGCCCTGGTCCTCACCACCGCGGGGACCGCGAACGCGGATCTGGCCGGGAACGTGACGCTGTCGCCCGCCGCCGGCACCGTCGACGACTCCCCGGCCTTCGCGTCGGTCTCGGTCGACCAGGCATGCCCCGCGAACTACCAGGACGCCGTGAGCGTGTACATCGTCCTCGACGGCGCGGAGTCGCTTCTGGCGACCCACTTGACCAACGGCGCCCCGTTCTCGACCGCCCCCATCACCGCGCGGCTCCCGGCCTCGGGGGGCAACGGCACGATCCTCCGGTCGATCAGCTCCGCGTTCGACGCGTCAAGCGTGGAACTCGCCGACGGCACGTATCCGATCGACGTGGTCTGCAAGTCCGCCGACCCGTCCGCCGGGGACCTGCCGACCTTCACCACGTTCATCGAGATCACCGGCTCCGACTGGGCGGTGAAGACGGTCACCCCGCCGACGTCGACCTCCGTCGTTCTCACCGTCGACCCGGCGGGCCGGGCCGTGGCGGACAAGAAGATCACCCTCAAGGCCACCGTAACGCCGGACACCGCCGAAGGCACCGTGACCTTCAAGCAGGGCGCCGTGCCCGTCACCGGCGGGAACATGATTCCGCTGGTCAACGGCGTGGCGACGGCGAGCATTCCAGGGATCGGCAACCCCGGCGTCATCACGCTCTCGGCGCAGTTCACGCCCAGCGACCCGCTCAAGTTCGCCGCCAGCCAGAACGGGGTGTCGTATCCCGTGGTGGCCGAGCCCGACCTGACCGTGCTCGACGACTCCGGGACCGAACTGCACGACACCCCGGCGCTCACCAAGGGCCAGAAGATCAAGGTCACCGCGGAGGGGTTCCTGCCGGGCCCCACGGGCGGGAACGGCGAGAAGATCACCTTCGCGCTGGACGGGTCCCCGGCCGCCGCCGACGCGACCGCCGACAACAGCGGCAAGATCGCCAACTACGCGGTGACCCTGCCCGCCGACCTCGCCGACGGCAGCCACTCCCTGGTGCTGACCGGCGCGACCAGCGGCATCAAGCAGACGTTCGCGTTCACGGCGGGCGCGGGCACCTCGCCGACCGACGAGCCCACGGACACCCCGACCGACGAGCCCACGGACACCCCGACCGACACTCCCACCGACACCGGCGGCGCGGACGGCGGAGGCACGTCGACCGACGGCGGCGCGGCCAACGGCGGTCTGTCCAGCGGCGGTTCGTCGGGGACGTCGGGCGGCTCCGGCGGCGGCAACGGCCCGCTGGCGGCCACCGGAGCCACCGGTGTCGTCCCGCTGAGCGTGCTGGCGTTCCTGATGGTGACCGGTGGCGGCTATGCCGCCTACCGGGTGCGCAGGGACGGCAAGTTGCTCACCTTCGGTCCGACGCCGCGCGACTGACCGTACGCGGTACGCGGTACGCGGTACGCCGGGCGGCGGGCGGCGGGCGGTTCCGACCGTCCGCCGCCCGGCGACCGGCCGTACTGCCGCCGTACGACCGGCCGTTACGACCGACCGCTACGACCGGTCCGTACGACCGCTGTCGGGGCCGCGTACGAGACCGCGGCGCCGACCCCCCCGTCCGAGCACGTCAGCGAAACGCACGCACGCGAAGGAGCGCCACCCGTGGCCGTACTGTCACCGTCCCGCGAGGCCGCCGGGCCGCCGCCGGAACCGGCCGAGCCGCAGAAAGGTCGGGCGGCCGAACAGCCGCCCGCCGCCTGGTTCGTCATCCCGGGCGCGGCACTGACCCTGCTGGCCGCGCTGCTGCTCGGATTCGTCGTCAATCTCACGCTGCTCGGCCACGTCGAGCACGCCCGCGCCCAGCAGACCGGTTACGCCGACCTGCGCGCCCAACTCGCCAAGGGCACGGCCCCGGTGGGCCGTCTGGACGACAAGGGCGAGCCCGTGCCGCTGGGTTCGCCGGTCGCGGTGCTGCACATCAAGGCGATCGGCCTCAAGGAGGTCGTCTTCCAGGGCACGACGTCCGGTGTGCTCAGGTCGGGTCCTGGGCACCGCAGGGACACCCCGCTGCCGGGCCAGCCGGGCACCAGCATCGTGATGGGCCGTCAGTGGGGCTACGGCAGCCCGTTCAACCACATCGACGAGCTGAAGGCCGGGGACCCGATCACCGTCACGACGGGCCAGGGCCAGCAGCGGTACCAGGTGACCGGGGTGCGGCACGCGGGCGACCCGGCGCCCGCGCTGCCCGGCACCGGACAGGGCCGGCTGATCCTGATGACCGCGACCGGCGGCCTCTACACCCCGCACGGTGTGCTGCGGGTGGACGCGGAACTGGTCAGCGACGTCCAGCCGGGCCCGGCGGCGGGCGGCGGCATCTCGGCGGCCGAGCAGCCGCTGGCCGGTGACCCGGCCGCCTGGCTGCCGATCCTGCTGTGGACGCAGGGGCTGCTGCTCGTCGCGGTCGCCGTCACCTGGACCTACCGGCGCTGGGGGCGCTGGCAGACGTGGATCTGCGCGGTCCCGGTGCTCGCCGCCGTCGTGGTCGCCCTGTCCGGTGAGGCCACCCGCCTGCTGCCCAACCTGCTGTGAGACCGGCGTACTTGGGACCGGCGTGCTGGAGGCCGGACCGCCTGGGACCTGACCGCCTGGGACCTGACCGCTTGAGCCGCTTTCGGACCGAGCCCGCCACGAACCGCCCCGACGCATACCCGACGCATATGAGGAACACGATGTCAGCGACTGACGAGACCGTCGTACTGCCGCCCGTCCCCGGCGACCCGCCGACCGGCGGCGGCCCCCGCTCCGATTCCCGTTCCGCCTCCCGTTCCGCGACCCTCGACGCCCGTGAGGTGTCGGCCTGGTTCGGCGACCACAAGGTGCTCGACCGGGTGTCGCTCACCATGCCCGCACAGCGCGTCACCGCGCTGATCGGCCCCTCCGGCTGCGGCAAGTCCACCTTCCTGCGCATCCTCAACCGCATGCACGAACTGATCGGCACCGCCTCGCTCGCCGGGCAGGTCCTGCTCGACGGCGAGGACATCTACGACCGGGGCCGCCGGATCACCCACGCCCGCCGTGAGATCGGCATGGTGTTCCAGAAGCCGAACCCGTTCCCCGCGATGTCGATCTACGACAACGTGCTGGCCGGACTGAAGATGAACGGCGTCAAGGCCGGGCGCGGCGAGCGCGACGACCTGGTCGAGGAGTGCCTGACCAAGGCCGGGCTGTGGAAGGAAGTACGCGACCGGCTGCGGCAGCCCGGCGGCGCGCTCTCCGGCGGCCAGCAGCAACGCCTGTGCATCGCACGGTCGTTGGCGGTACGGCCGCGCGTGCTGCTGATGGACGAGCCGTGCTCCGCGCTCGACCCGACCTCCACGCGGCGCATCGAGCAGACCATCGGCGAGCTGTCCGACGACGTGACCATCGTCATCGTCACCCACAACATGCAGCAGGCCGCCCGTGTCTCGGACTCCTGCGCCTTCTTCCTCGCCGAACAGGGCACGCCCGGCGTGATCGTGGAGCACGGCCCGACCGACGACATGTTCAACCGCCCGCAGGACCCACGCACGTCGGACTACGTCAACGGCCGGTTCGGCTGAGCGGCGGCGCCCCGTGCGACCTCCGCGCAGCCCACAGTGCCGCCCGTACGCACCCGCGCTGCTGACCGCGTCCGTGGCCACCGTGATGGCCGCGGCCCTGACCTCGTGCGCCCACCCGGCGGCGCACACCCCACCGGCCGCCGCGGACCGTACGCGCGTCCCCGTACAGCGGCCGTCCGCGCCCACCGCGCCCGCCGTGCCCAGCGCGCCTACCGTGCCCGACCCGTCCGCCGCGTCACCGGCCGGGGACGCCAACCGGCCGCACCCGTACGCCGATCCGGCCGCGAGCACCCCACCGGCCTTCCCGCCGCCGACCGGGAAGGCCGAGGCCGCGAAGGGCACGAAGGGGGCCGTGGCATCCGCCGCCCCCTCCCGGACGGGCGCGCCGCCGCCCGCCACGACGGCCGCCCGGCCGGGGCCGAACCCGTCCCGCGGCGCACCCGCCGCGCCGAAGAAGGCCGCCGCCGAGCGTCAATACCCGCCCGGCACCACGGTGTTGCGGATCGGCGACTGGTCACGGCCCGTCGTGCGCGGCGACCAGGCCACCATCGACGCGTGCGGGGCGGCCGTGCTGTTCGCGGGACCCGATCCGGCGCTCTCCGACGGCTACGAGATGCGGACCTCCGTCATCGTCGGCCACGACTACTGCGGCTACGACAAGCTCGCCCCGCTGCCGGTCGGCACCCGCGTCACCCTGGACACCCCGAGGGGCACGCTGTCCTTCCACGTCTACGCCACCTACGTCAACCCCGGCAGGGGCGGCCCCGACAACGGCCTCTACTGGGGCGACCTCACCCTCCAGACCTGTGTGGGCCCCGACACCGGCTTCAGCTATCTGACCCGCGACTGAACGGGCCCGACCCGCACGCGATGTGACGCGCCGTCAAATAGCCGCCGCCGACGCCACATCCGCCTTCAGCGCGGCCATCACCTCGTCGGCCGTACGCCGCGCCGCGCCCAGATCGGCGGCCGAGGCGACCGGCACCACGACCTCCAGGTAGCACTTCAGCTTCGGCTCGGTCCCGCTCGGCCGGACGACCACCCGCGCCGACTCGACGGTCCCGGCGCCCGCCAGGTGGTAGCGCAGCCCGTCCGTCGGCGGCAACTGCTCGCTGCCCTCGGCCAGATCGTCCGCCGACGTCACCGCGAGGCCCGCGAGCGCGGCCGGCGGCCGATCGCGCAGCCGGGCCATCGCGTCCGCGATCAGCGAGAGGTCGGCGACCCGCGCCGAGAGCTGGTCGGTGGCGTGCAGACCGTGGTCGAGCGCGATGTCGTCCAGCAGGTCGGTGAGCGTGCGCGAGTGCTGCTTGAGGGTCGCGGCCAGCTCGGCGATCAGCAGCGCCGCCGTGATGCCGTCCTTGTCGCGTACGCCCTCCGGGTCGACGCAGTAGCCCAGCGCCTCCTCGTACCCGTACCGCAGGCCCTCGACGCGGGCGATCCACTTGAAGCCGGTCAGCGTGTCCCGGTACGCCAGGCCCGCGCCCGCCGCGATCCTCGACAGCAGCGACGACGAGACGATGCTCGCCGCGAACGTGTCGCGCCCGGCCACAGCCGCGCCCGTACGCACCAGGTGCACCGCGAGCAGCGCGCCCAACTCGTCGCCGCGCAGCGTCCGCCAGCCCGCGGGGGAGTCGCGGTCCGGTACGGCGACGGCGCAGCGGTCGGCGTCCGGGTCGTTGGCGATCACGATGTCGGGGCCGACGGACTGGGCGCACTTGAACGCCAGGTCCATCGCCCCCGGCTCCTCCGGGTTCGGGAAGGCCACGGTGGGGAAGTCCGGGTCGGGCTCGGCCTGTTCGGACACGGGCGTCGGCGCGGGGAAACCGGCGCGGGAGAAGGCCGCCATCAGCGTCCGCAGGCCCACCCCGTGCATCGGCGTGTAGACCACCGACACATCGCGCGCGCCGCCCTCGGCGACCACGCCCGCCGCGCGGGCCAGATACGCCTCCACCACGTCGGGGCCGAGCACCCGCCAACCGCCCGCCGCCAGCGGCACATCGGCCAGCGCGCCCACCGCGGCGATCCGTTCGGCGATCTCCGCGTCGGCCGGGGGCACGATCTGCGAGCCGTCGCCCAGATAGACCTTGTAGCCGTTGTCCTGCGGCGGATTGTGGCTCGCGGTCACCATCACCCCGGCCGCGGCGCCCAAGTGCCTGATGGCGTAGGCCAGTACGGGCGTCGGCAGCGGCGAGGGCAGCAGCGCGGCGCGCAGCCCGGCGCCGACCATCACGGCCACGGTGTCGCGCGCGAAGTCGTACGACTTGTGCCGGGCGTCGTAGCCGACCACGACCAGGGCGTCCTCGGCGCGCTCCCCGAGATACGCGGCCAGGCCCGCGGCGGCCCTGATCACCACCGCGCGGTTCATCCGCATCGGCCCGGCGCCCAGCTCGCCGCGCAGGCCCGCGGTGCCGAACTGGAGCGTGCCGCTGAAACGGTCCGCCAGATCCGCGAGCGCCTGCGCGCCGCCCGGGTCGTCCGGGCCCGCCTGCGCGGCCTCCAGGACGCCCGCCAGCTCCGCGCGGGTGTCCGGGTCCGGGTCCTCCGCCAGCCACTGGCGCGCGCGCTCCACCAGCTCACGCCCGCCGTTTCCGCCCGCCATGCCGCTCTCCGTTCCACGTGGGTCGGGCCGCCAGGGCCCGCCCCTCCAGCCGATGCCGCCGCGCGGGGCGGCAGGGCCGGTTTCCACCGGCAGGGTCAGTTTTACGTACTACCCCGCCCGTCCACCCGGCTTTACGCGCCCGCGGGCTCCACGTGCCTACAGACGTCCGAGGACGCGCCCGAGCAGCGAACCCATCCGGGTCGCGGACTCGCGGCCCGCCTCCAGCACTTCCTCGTGGTTGAGCGGCGCGCCCGTCATGCCCGCGGCCAGGTTCGTGACCAGCGAGATGCCCAGCACCTCGGCGCCGGCCTCGCGGGCCGCGATGGCCTCCAGCGTGGTCGACATCCCGACCAGGTCGCCGCCGATCGCCCGCACCATCCCGATCTCGGCCGGGGTCTCGTAGTGCGGCCCGGGAAGCTGGACGTAGACGCCCTCCTCCAGGGTCGGGTCGATCTCGCGGCACAGCGTCCGCAGCCGCGGCGAGTACAGGTCGGTGAGGTCGACGAAATTCGCGCCCACTATCGGCGAGGTCGCCGTCATGTTGATGTGGTCGCTGATCAGCACCGGCTGGCCCGGCAGGTAACCGGGGCGCAGGCCGCCGCAGCCGTTGGTGAGCACCACCGTCTTGCAGCCGGCCGCCACCGCCGTGCGCACTCCGTGCACGACGCTGGAGACGCCCCGGCCCTCGTACAGGTGCGTACGGCCCAGGAAGATCAGGGCGCGCACTCCGCCGATCCGCACGGAGCGGAGTTTGCCCGAGTGGCCCTCCACCGCCGGGGCCGGGAAGCCCGGCAGGTCGGTGATCGACAGCTCATAGTCCGCCACGCCCAGCTCGTCGGCCGCGGGCACCCAGCCCGAGCCCATCACCAGGGCGACGTCGTGGGTCTCGGCGCCGGTCAGCTCGCGCAGGCGGGCGGCGGCGGCGTCGGCCGCGGCGTAGGGGTCGGCATTCACAGAAGCGTTCACGCGCATGAGGGTAACCTGTCTCGGCCTACGCGCGTAGACGGTGCCCTGGGCTTACGAAGTGCGGCTCCTCCGGCAGGGCCCCGTTTTTGCCCGCCCGCCCACCCGTGCGGGTGTTTTCTTCGTCTGCGGGTGCCGCTTGTGCCTGGTCGGTGCCGGTCCGGGGTACCTCCTCGAAATCCGTATCACCTGGCCTTCGCGAATCCGGCACCCGGCCGTCAACGTATTTCTGCGGGGGCACCCCGCCCCGTCCCCTCCCGGTACGTCGGCGTCCGCCTGTCCGGTGGGGGTTGCCGGGGAAGGGGGTGGGTGGGTCAGGGCCCGTCCGCGTCCGCCTGTCCGGTGGGGGTGCCGGAGGGGGGTGGGTGGGTTCGGGTGCGTCGGCGTCCGCCTGCCGGTTGGGGGCGGCGAGGACGTGGGTGGGCTCGGGCACGTCGGCGTGTGCCTGTGCGCTGTGGCTGAGGGAGGTGTCAAAGACCGGTGGGGGCGCCCGGTTGTTCCTCCACCGTGGGAAATCGGCGGAGACTGCCTGACTCTGACACCTGTCCGCCTGCGGACCGTGTGAGGGGCCGTGCAGCCCCTTGGGTGGAGGACGCTCGGGGTGCCCTCATGGTCTTGGACACCCACCCCGGCAACCCCCACCGGACAGGCGGACGCCGACGGACCGGGAGGGGACGGGCCGGGGTGCCCCCGCAGAAATGCGGTGACAGGGAGGGCACCGGATACGCGGGGCCAGGTAGCCGCATTTCGAGGAGGTGCCCCGGACCGGCACCGACCAGGCACAGGCGGCACCCGCAGACGAAAAAGCACCCGCACGGGTGGGTGGGCGGGCAAAAAAGACACGGCCGGGAAAGGCCCAGGCGCTAGCAGGGCCTCTTGCGGAGGGACATGACGTAGTCATGCGGGGCCCCGGCAGACTCGGCGGCGTCAGCCAACTCACCGAGGTAGCGGGCAGAGGGCAGCCCGCCCTCGTAGTCGTTGAGCACGTAGAGCCACGAGGCGACCTCCCCGTCGAGCGTGTGAACGCGGACGGTGGCGCGCCGATAGAGACCGAGCGGCACACCCTCCCAGCGATCGAGCGACTCCTCATCGACGGGCGCGATGTCGTACAGCCCGACGAAGACCTGGCTGTCCTCGTCCTCCACGAGCGTGGCGAGCGCCCCCTCCCACCCCATCTGCTCGCCGCCGAAGGTGAGCCGCCAGCCGTCGAGCCAGCCGGTGCCGCGCAGGGGGGAGTGCGGGGCGCGGCGGGTCATCAGCCGCGCGTCGAGGTTGCTGGCGTAGGCGGCGTAGAGCGACATGACCACGAGAGTACGGGAGCACGCGCGGCGGACGGCCGCACGCCGTTTCGGGGTGTCCGGACGGCGGGCGACGGCGCCCGGATCGGACAAGCGTGCCCCCTGGCGGAGAACACTTGGCGCGTGCGGGACAATGGGGTACGTGACAAGGATCGTGATCATCGGAGGCGGACCCGGCGGCTACGAAGCTGCCCTGGTGGCGGCGCAGCTCGGCGCGGAGGTGACCGTCGTGGACTGCGACGGCCTGGGCGGGGCGTCGGTGCTGACCGACTGCGTACCGTCCAAGACCCTCATCGCCACCGCCGAGGTGATGACGACGTTCGATTCGTCGTACGAGGAACTCGGCATCATCGTCGCCGACGACACCCCGCCGCTGGAGCGCGCGGCGCGCGTCGTCGGGGTGGACCTGGGCAAGGTCAACCGACGCGTGAAGCGCCTGGCGCTCGCGCAGTCGCACGACATCACCGCGTCCGTGACGCGGGCCGGCGCCCGGGTGATGCGCGGGCGGGGGCGGCTCGACGGCTGTCAGACCGCCGCCGACGGCAGCCGCTGCGTGGTGGTCGAGGCCGCGGACGGCACGACCGAGCGGCTGACCGCAGACGCGGTGCTCGTGGCGACCGGCGCGCGCCCGCGCGAACTGGAGGACGCGCTGCCGGACGGCGAGCGCATCCTCAACTGGACGCAGGTCTACGACCTGGACGAGCTGCCCGAGGAACTGATCGTGGTCGGCTCCGGCGTGACCGGCGCGGAGTTCGCGGGCGCGTACCAGGCGCTCGGCTCCACGGTGACGCTCGTGTCGTCCCGCGACCGGGTGCTGCCCGGCGAGGACCCGGACGCCGCCGCCGTACTGGAGGACGTCTTCCGGCGCCGCGGCATGAACGTGATGGCCCGCTCCCGCGCCCAGTCCGTCAAGCGGATCGGCGACCGGGTCGAGGTCGCGCTGGCCGACGGCCGGGTGATCACGGGCACGCACTGCCTGATGGCGGTCGGCGCGATCCCGAACACCTCGGGCATGGGGCTGGAGGAGTCGGGCGTGAAGCTGACCGACTCCGGTCACATCTGGACCGACAAGGTGTCGCGGACGAGCGCGCCCGGCGTGTACGCGGCCGGCGACGTGACCGGGATCTTCGCGCTCGCGTCGGTCGCGGCCATGCAGGGCCGGATCGCGATGTACCACTTCCTCGGCGACGCGGTGGCCCCGCTCAACCTCAAGACGGTCTCCTCGAACGTCTTCACCGACCCGGAGATCGCCACCGTCGGCTACACGCAGGCCGACGTGGACAACAAGCGGATCGTGGCCAATGTCGTCAAGCTGCCGCTGCTGCGCAATCCGCGGGCCAAGATGCAGGGCATCAGGGACGGCTTCGTGAAGCTGTTCTGCCGTCCCGGCACGGGCATCGTGGTCGGGGGAGTGGTGGTCGCGCCCAAGGCCAGCGAGCTGATCCACCCCATCTCGATCGCCGTCGACAACAATCTGACGGTCGAGCAGATCGCCAGCGCCTTCACCGTGTACCCGTCGCTGTCCGGCTCGGTGGCCGAGGTGGCACGGCAGTTGCACACCCGCAAGGCGGCCGAGGCGGATCTGGGCTGACGGCCCCTCGCGTCATCCGGAAAGGCGCCGTTTGCGAACGCACGGTCGGCGTATAGCACTCGCCGGTCTCTTTTGTGCACGACTTCCGTCATCTGGTGCAAAGTGCTGAAAGCCGACGGACGTTGGCGTTACTGTCGGTTCCGTGTTCGCTGCAGAACGTCGCCAATTGATCCTCGAAATGGTGCGGGCGAACGGGGCGGTCTCGCTCCGTGAACTCGCCCGTGTCGTCCAGACCTCAGAAGTGACCGTGCGCCGGGACGTGCGGGCGTTGGAGGCCGAAGGACTGCTGGACCGCCGGCACGGCGGTGCGGTCCTGCCCGGTGGCTTCACCAGGGAGTCCGGTTTCCCGCAGAAATCCCATCTAGCGACCGCGGAGAAGTCGGCCATCGCCGAACTCGCCGCCGATCTCGTGGACGAGGGCGAGGCCATCGTCGTCGGCGCGGGGACCACCACGCAGGAGCTGGCCCGTCGGCTCGCGCGGGTGCCGGGACTGACCGTGGTCACCAACTCCCTGCTGGTGGCACAGGCGTTGGCGCACGCCAACCGGGTCGAGGTGGTGATGACCGGCGGCACGCTGCGCGGGTCGAACTACGGCCTGGTGGGCAGCGGCGCCGAGCAGTCCCTCCAGGGGCTGCGGGTCTCCCGCGCCTTCCTGTCCGGCGCGGGCCTGACCGCCGAACGCGGCCTGTCCACGTCCAACATGCTCTCCGCGAGCGTGGACCGGGCGCTGGTGCAGTCCGCCGCCGAGGTCGTCGTCCTCGCCGACCACACCAAGCTCGGCACCGACACGATGTTCCAGACCGTGCCCACCGACCTCATCACCCACCTGGTCACCGACGAGCCGCCCGGCGGCGACGAGCGGGCCGGTACCGAACTCCAGGCGCTCGCCGACCGCGGCGTGCAGATCACCGTGGCGCCGCTGACCGGCGCGGACGCCATCGCCGCCGGACGTCCGCGCCACGACCAGCCTTTGCCAGGACCCCGGCGGCCCCAGCCCCTGCGCAGCGCCCAGCCGCTGCCCGGTGGCGGCCCGTCGCTGGCCGGAGGCGGCGGCACCGAGCCCACCCCGCGGCTGGCGGACGTCCGCCGCCGCTAGGGCACCCCGCCCACCGGAGCTCCCCGCTGCCCGAGCTTCCTAGACCGGCTCCGCGGCCGTCTCCCTCACGGCCCTGCGGCCGGTGTCCTCCACGGCCCCGCGGCCGGTGTCCTGCCGGGTCCGCAGGCCGTCCAGGGTCAGCGTCATCAGGCGAACGAACAGCCCCGTGTCCTCCCGGTTGTTCTCCGCGGTCAGCACGATCGCGTTGATCAGCTTGAGCAGGTCGGACATGGTGGCGTCCGGCCTGATCTCGCCCGCGTCCTGCGCGCGCCGCAGCAGCGCCTCGCCCGACGAGCGCAGCAGCGCCTTGCACGCGGGCATCTTCGCGTCCGGCGCGGACATGATGGCCTTGGCGAGGCCGCGGTACGCGGTGGAGTGCACGGCGACCGCGTAGAGCCACTTGGTGAGCGCGTCGACCGGGTCCGGCTCCTCCAGCAGTTCTTGCGCGCGCGCGTTGAGCTTGACCAGCTCCCGCTCGAAGACGGCGTTCATCAGGGTGTAGCGGTCGGGGAAGTGGCGGTACAGCGTGCCGATGCCCACCCCGGCCTGCCGCGCGATGTCCTCCAGGGCGACGTCGGTGCCGTGCACGAAGAAGGCCTGGGCGGCCTCTTCCAGCAGCCGGTCGTAATTGCGCTGCGCGTCTGCCCGCATGGCGTCATGCCTCCTGAAGTGCCGGTCCTCACGGCTCGCCCGTACCCGCGGCGCGCCCACGTCCACGGCTGACCACGCCCACGCCACCCGTGCCCGCGGCTCGCCGGAACCCATCGTTCGTCAAAGTCCGACCAAAAGCGATTGTAGAACCGGAGGCTGTCTCCGTATAGTTAACGGAGGAACCCTCCGTTTATTGCTCTCCGCTGGAGGCTTACTCAGCATGTCCACACCCGCAGTGCGCGCGCTCTCCACCGCATCCCGCACTCCGTCCCCCGCCCGCGGGCGACCGTTCATCGCCCTCGTGGCCATCGTCGGCACGCAGCTCATGCTGCTGCTCGACGCCACCGTGGTGAATGTCGCCCTGCCGGGCATCGGCACCCATCTCGGCTTCTCGCCCACCGGCATGTCCTGGGTGCTGAACGTCTACACGCTCGCCTTCGGCGGCCTGCTGCTGCTCGGCAGCCGGATAGGCGACCTGATCGGCCGCCGCAGGGCGCTGATGTGGGGCGTCGGCGCCTTCACCCTCGCCTCCGTGGCCGGCGGCGTCGCCAACGACTCCACCACCCTGCTCATCGCCCGCGGCCTGCAAGGCGCCGCCGCCGCGCTGGCCGCGCCCAGCACCCTGGCGCTGATCGCCACCTCGTTCTCCGAGGGCTCGGAACGCAACCGCGCGCTGAGCGTCTTCTCCGCGATCTCCGGCGCCGGTTCCGCGATCGGCCTCACCGTCGGCGGCATGCTCACCGACTGGGGCTCCTGGCGCTGGGTCTTCTTCGTCAACGTCCCCGTGGGCCTGGCCATCGTGCTGCTCGCCCCGCGCTACATCAAGGAGACCGAGCGGCACCCCGGCGGCCGGTTCGACATCGCCGGCGCCCTGACCGGCACCCTCGGCATGGCCTCGCTGGTCTACGCCTTCATCCGCGTCGGCGAGAGCCACTGGACCGACTCCCGCGCCCTGACCAGCTTCGTCATCGCCGCCGCCCTGCTCGTGTCGTTCCTGATCAACGAGACCCGCGTCGAGCGCCCGCTGGTCGTGCTGCGGCTCTTCCTCAACCGCAACCGCGCGCTGGCGTACGGGATCATGCTGCTCGTCCCCGCCGGGATGTTCGGCGTGTTCTACTTCTCCACCCAGTACCTTCAGACGTATCTGCACTACAGCCCGCTGCGGACCGGCTTCGCCTTCCTGCCGCTGGCAGGACCGCTGTTCGTCGCCGCCCGCCTCGCCCCGCGCGCCCTCGCCCGCTTCGGCGCCAAGCGCGTCGCCGCCACCGGCGGTCTGTTCAACGTCGGCGGCACGGTCTGGCTCTCCACGCTCAACGCGTCCGACGGGTACGCGGGCGGCATCCTCGGCCCGCTGATCCTGATCGGTGTCGGCGTCGGCTTCACGATGATGCCGCTCAACACCTTCATCCTCTCCGGCGTCGAGCCGAAGGAGGCGGGCTCCGCGTCCGGGCTGCTCCAGACGATGCAGCAGGTCGGCGGCAGCCTCGGACTGTCCATCCTGGTCACGGTGTTCGGCACCGTCTCGCGCCACGCGCACAGCGAGCCGTTCATCCACGGCGCCACCGCCGCCTTCACCGCCGCCGCGGTCTTCACCGCCCTGTCCGTCGCCCTGGTCCTGGCGCTGCGCAGCCCGAAACCGGTGTCCCTGCGCTGACGGTGACCCGTTGACAGGGCTCTGCTGACCGTGTTGACGGTACGGAGCCGCGTGCGTGGACCGGCGCGCGAACGCCGGTGGGGCCGGTCGTCGTGACCGGCCCCACCGGCGTTTCGTACGTACGGCCGCTGCCGTACCGCCTTCGTGCGTGCTGTGGCGTCAGTCCTTGATTTCGCAGATGACGGCGCCGGAGGAGACGGAGGTGCCGACTTCGGCCTTGAGGCCGATGACGGTGCCCGACCGGTGGGCGTTCAGGGG
>NZ_JBIUXT010000017.1:0-160735 GCF_044744145.1 Streptomyces sp. NPDC087422
CCCCCACCCGCTCCCGCCTCCGCAAGGCCCCCCCCCCCCCAACCCCCCCCCCCCCCCCCCCCCCCCCCCCCCCCCCCCCCCCCCCCGGGCCCCCCCCCCCCCCCCCCGCCCCCCCCCCCCCCCCCCGGGATTCCGCCTACCGGACGTCCGCCTCCATCGCGCGCACCAGGCTCGTGGGCCGCATGTCGATCCAGGACTTCTCGATCGCGTCCAGGCACTCCTGACGGGATCTCTCCGGGCCGTCCGCGTGCCAGCCGCCGGGTTGGTCGAGATGTGCGGGCCACAGGGAGTGCTGTCCCTCGTCGTTCACCAATACGACGAACCGAGCCGAGTCGTCGTCGAAAGGATTAACCATGGCCGCTCCACCTTCCCTCAGTTTTCCGTTTCTTCTCGCCGTACGGGCCCCGGTAAAGCGCGGGGCGGCACAGCCCTGTCCCTATTCGCATCATCGTCAGAGTACAACAGCCGACTTCTTCGGACGGAAAGACTGCCGGGAGGCCGACGATTGGCCGGTTTCACCTGTTGGGGGTACGAACTTCCTCCTCATCTGATTCAGATCGAAGAACCGGGGTATATAGGCCCCGGCGGCGACGGACATATTTTCGATTATCGGGTGCACCCCGCCCCGAACTGCGTCTTCTTCGGCGGCGGCGGAGCGGACCGGCCGGGCCGTAGATAAATGCCAGGGCATCGCATCACCTAAAGCTCGCCGCCTTGGCGCCCGAAACGACGGCGCGGAATCGGCGGCGCTCGTTAATGGCCAAATCCGTACATCGGTAATCGACCGGGCGGCATCACGGATTATTCGGCAAGAGCGGCTGGCATAGGCCACCGGATTCGGTGATTCCGCTCCGCGGGGAATTCGCACGTCACAGGTGCGCGCCAGGAAATGCGCCGTGCGGGCGCCGGGTGCCGCGCGCCCCCCGCGCGCCGGTTGCACTCGGGGCACGGGAGGGGCGTGTGAGGGGCGTGGGAGCTGAGATCTACGACCTTGCGCGTACGGCGACGCGGACGCGCGTAGGCGGACTGCTCAGCATTCCTGGTACGCGCGGCGACGCGTGACCGCCGGACCGGCCGGACGGCCCGGTGCGGCCCGGTCCGGTCCGATGGGTCGTCGGCGGCAGTGGCAGCGGCAGCGGCAGCGGATGAGCGTCACCGCCCGCGCGGTGTCACCAGGCGGAGGGGGCGTAGTCCTTCAGGAAGCAGCCGTACAGATCCTCGCCGCGTTCGCCCCGGACGACGGGGTCGTAGACGCGGGCGGCGCCGTCGACGAGGTCGAGGGGGGCGTGAAAGCCCTCGGCGGCGAGCCGGACCTTGTCGGGGTGGGGCCGTTCGTCGGTGATCCAGCCGGTGTCGACGGCGGTCATGAGGATGCCGTCGGTGTCGAGCATCTCCTGGGCGCTGGTGCGGGTGAGCATGTTGAGCGCGGCCTTGGCCATGTTGGTGTGGGGGTGGCCGGGGCCCTTGTAGCCGCGGCTGAACTGCCCCTCCATGGCGGAGACGTTGACGACGTACTTGCGGCGCGCCGCGGCGGCGGCCATGGCGGGCCTGAGCCGGCTGACGAGGACGAACGGCGCGGTGACGTTGCAGAGCTGGACTTCGAGGAGTTCGACGGGGTCGACCTCGCCGACGGTCTGCACCCAGGTGTTGGTGGGGTCGAGGTCGGGCACGAGCCCGCCCGCGTCGATGGCGGTGCCCGCTTCGATCCTGGCGAGCGAGGCGGAGCCGCTGACGAGCGCGAGGCCGGTGACGTCCTGCGCGGTGAGGGCGTCCTCGCGGCGCGGGGCCGGGAGGGCGGCCGCGGTCTGCGCGCCGCTGCCGAAGGCGCCGAAGACCTCGGAGGCGGGCAGTTCGCCCGCGGGCAGCGGCGCGGACTCGGCGGCGACCAGCTCGCGGTAGGCGTCCGGGGAACGGCGTACGGTCTGGGCGGCGTTGTTGATCAGGATGTCGAGCGGGCCCGCCGCCGCGACCGAGTCGGCGAGGGCGACGACCTGGGCGGGGTCGCGCAGGTCGATGCCGACGATCTTGAGCCGGTGGATCCACTCGTCGCTGTCGGGCATGGCCTTGAAGCGGCGGACGGCGTCGTTGGGGAAGCGGGTGGTGATCGTCGTGTGCGCGCCGTCGCGGAGCAGCCGCAGCGCGATGTACATGCCGATCTTGGCGCGTCCGCCGGTGAGCAGCGCGCGGCGCCCGGTGAGGTCGGTGCGCGCGTCGCGGCGGGCCCGGTTCTCGGCGGCGCACGACGGGCAGAGCTGGTGGTAGAAGGCGTCGACCTCGACGTAGCGGGTCTTGCAGACGTAGCAGGAGCGGGGCCGCTCCAGGATGCCCGCGATCTCCGTGCTGACGGAGGTGGTGAGCTGGATGCCGAGGGTCTCGTCGTCGATCCGGTCGGCGGCGCCGGTCGCGGTGGCCTCGGTGACGGCCTTGTCGTTGGCGGTCTTGGCCGCCCGGCGCTCCTGGCGGCGGCGCTGCTTCACCGACCGGTAAATGCCCGCGGTGGCCCGGCGTACGGCGATGGCGTCGGGGTGGTCGACGGGCAGCGTGTCGAGTTCGCCGAGTACGGCGAGGCAGACCGCCATCCGCGCGGGATCGATGCCGGGCACGTCGGCGAAGCCCTCCACGGCCTCCGCAGCGTCCACGGCCTCCGCGCCGTCCGCGTCCTCGGCATCACCGATCGGTTCCTCGTAGGCCCCGTGGCCGTGAAGGTCCTGCGTTGTCGCCGTCATCCCGCCGCTGCTCTCTCCGTATGTGCCCATGCGATGCCCCCGCGTGCCCCGCCCCGGCCGAACTTTACGTTTGCACCGGTAGCAGCTCCAAACCCGGCCGCCGGACCCGGCGGTACCCTCGGGTCGTTTCCGCCGCGCAGGAGCCGCACCTGGAGGTCCGTTGAGCGCCAGCAGCCCGCTCGCCGTCCCGTACGACGCGCCCTTCGGGGTGCGCAATCTGCCGTACGGGGTGTTCAGCACCGCCGACGAGCCCGCCGCGCGGCGGATCGGGGTGGCGTACGGCGATCACGTCCTGGACGCGGGGGCCGCCGCGCGGGCGGCCGGGGCTCCCGCCGATCTGGCCGCCGCGCTCGGCGCGGACTCGCTCAACCCGCTGCTGGCCGCGGGCCGTCCGCTGTGGACGCGGGTCAGGGCGGCGCTGACCGCGTGGCTGACCGAGGACACCTACGCCGACGCCGTCGAGCCGTGCCTGCTGCCGCGCGCGGAGCTGACGATGCGCCTGCCGTTCGAGGTGGCGGACTACGTGGACTTCTACGCCTCGGAGCACCACGCCGCGAACATCGGCCGGATCTTCCGGCCGGGGTCCGAGCCGCTGACCCCGAACTGGAAGCATCTGCCGATCGGTTACCACGGACGGGCGGGCACCGTCGTGGTCTCCGGCACGCCGGTGGTCAGGCCGTGCGGGCAGCGCAAGGCGGCGGCCGATCCGGCGCCGGACTTCGGCCCCTCGCGGAAGCTGGACATCGAGGCGGAGCTGGGCTTCGTCGTGGGCGCGCCCTCGCCGCTCGGCGGCCGGGTGGCGCTGGCCGACGCGGACGCGCACGTCTTCGGGGTGTGCCTGGTCAACGACTGGTCGGCGCGCGACCTCCAGGCGTGGGAGTACGTCCCGCTCGGCCCCTTCCTCGGCAAGTCCTTCGCCACGTCGGTGTCGCCGTGGGTGGTGCCGCTGGCCGCGCTCGCGCAGGCCCGTACCGACCCGCCGGTCCGCGACACCGAGCCGCTGCCGTATCTCGACGACCGCGCGGCGCGACCGCCGTACGGCCTCGACATCGCCCTGGAGGTACGGCTCAACGGGCATCTGGTGTCCCGGCCGCCGTTCGCCGCCATGTACTGGACGTACGCGCAGATGCTGGCGCACATGACGGTGAACGGCGCGAGCCTGCGGACCGGGGACTTCTTCGCCTCGGGCACGGTCAGCGGTCCCGACAGGGAGACCAGGGGCGCGCTGATGGAGCTGGCCTGGAACGGCGAGGAGCCGCTGGAGCTGCCGGACGGGACGCGCCGGTCGTTCCTGGAGGACGGCGACGAGGTGGTGATCAGCGCCACCGCGCCCGGCCCCGGCGGTGCGCGGATCGGCCTCGGCGAGGTCGTCGGCCGCGTCGAGCCCGCCCGCCCCTGACGCACACCCGCCTTCAGCTGACCGCGCCCCCGGACCGGCCGCGCCTCTAACAGACCGGTCGCCGCTTCCGCCGCCGCCACTCCCGTGTCCGCCTCACCTCTCTCACCACTCTCCCCCGTACGGCGCAATCCCATCCGGCACAGCCGGTTCACACGTGCTTCCGTGTGAAGGAGCATGCGGAGAGCAGAAGACGCATGGCCAAGAGCGGGACGAGCTACAGCCGGTCCATACGGCGGCCGGCGGGAAGCGGGAATCCATGGCGACACGTGCACGCTCAGGACTTCTGGGCGAACTGTCGGCGGAGTTCGTCGGGACGATGATCCTCATTCTGATCGGTGTCGGCGTCGTGGCCCAAGTCGTCGGCGGCGGCGCGCTGACCGATCCGAAGGGCGGTCTCGGCGACCATGACAGCATCGCCTGGGCCTGGGGACTCGGCGTCACCCTCGGTGTCTACGTCGCCGCGCGACTCAGCGGCGCGCACCTCAACCCGGCGGTGACGCTGACCCTGGCGGTGTTCAAGGGCTTCGACTGGAAGAAGGTCGCGCCCTACGCGCTGGCGCAGACCGCGGGCGCCTTCGTCGCCGCGCTGCTGGTGCGCTGGAACTACTCCGAGATCCTGGGCCACGCCGACCCGGGCCACACCATCAAGACGCAGACGGTCTTCGCCACCCTGCCGGGCAACGGCTCGCTGACGGCCGGTGTCCACGAGTGGGGCGCCTTCCGCGACCAGGTGATCGGCACGGCGATCCTGCTGATCCTGATCCTGGCGGTCACCGATGTGCTCAACACCGCGCCCCGCGCGAATCTCGGCCCGTTCATCGTCGGCCTGATCGTGGTCGCGATCGGCATGGCGTACGGCGCCAACGCCGGTTACGCGATCAACCCGGCGCGTGACCTCGGCCCGCGGCTGGCCAGCTACATCACGGGCTACAGCACGGCGTGGCGCGACCAGTGGGGGAATCTCTACTTCTGGGTGCCGATCGTCGGACCGCTGATCGGCGGCGTCCTCGGCGGCGCGATCTACAAGATCTTCGTCGGCCGCTTCCTGCCCGAGGCCCCGCCGGAGCCCCCGGGACGCGCCCCCGCCTCCGAGGCCGCCGCCGAGGTCTGAGCCCGCGGGTCCACGAGGTCCGTACACCCCCGCGGTCCGTACGCGGGGGTCACGTACACGGCGGCCGTGCGGACGGCGGTCACGCACACCGCGGTCACGTACACCGCGGTCCGGTACACCCACGAAAGGCAGGAAGCACCCATGGCGGACTTCGTCGGCGCGGTGGATCAGGGAACCACCAGCAGCCGCTTCATGATCTTCGACCACGACGGAAACGAAGTGGCCAAGCACCAGTTGGAGCACACCCAGTACCTGCCGAAGCCGGGCTGGGTGGAGCACGACCCGGTGGAGATCTGGGAGCGGACCAACGTCGCGATCCAGAACGCGGTGCGGTCGGCCGGTATCTCGGCCTCCGACCTCGCGGCGATCGGCATCACCAACCAGCGTGAGACCACCGTCGTCTGGGACCCGCGCACCGGTCGCCCGTACGGCAACGCGATCGTCTGGCAGGACACCAGGACCGACTCGATCGCCAAGGCGCTGGAGCGCGACGGCCACGGCGACCTGATCCGGCGCCGGGCGGGCCTGCCGCCCGCGACGTACTTCTCCGGCGGCAAGATCAAGTGGATCCTGGAGAACGTCGACGGGGTCCGCCAGGCCGCCGAGCAGGGGCACGCGCTCTTCGGCACCACGGACTCCTGGATCCTGTGGAACCTCACCGGCGGTCCGAACGGCGGCATCCACGCCACCGACGTCACCAACGCCAGCCGCACGATGCTGATGGACCTGGAGACGCTGGACTGGGACGAGGAGCTGCTCGGCATCTTCAACATCCCGCGCGCGATGCTGCCGACGATCCACGCGTCGTCGCACCCCGAGGCGTTCGGCACCACCCGCACCTCGCGCCCGCTGAGCGCGCCGATCCCCATCACGGGTGTGCTCGGCGACCAGCAGGCGGCCACCGTCGGCCAGGTCTGCTTCGCGCCGGGCGAGGCGAAGAACACCTACGGCACCGGTAACTTCCTGCTGCTCAACACCGGTACGGAGGCGGTCCGCTCCGAGCACGGCCTGCTGACGACCGTGGCGTACAAGTTCGGTGACGCCCCGGCGGTGTACGCGCTGGAGGGCTCCATCGCGGTGACCGGTTCCGCGGTGCAGTGGCTGCGCGACCAGATGCACCTGATCAGCGAGGCCGCGGAGAGCGAGCGGCTGGCGAAGACCGTCGAGAGCAGCGACGGGATCTACTTCGTGCCCGCCTTCTCCGGGCTGTTCGCGCCGTACTGGCGGTCCGACGCGCGCGGCGCCATCGTCGGCCTCGCCCGCTTCCACACCAACGGCCACCTGGCGCGGGCCACGCTGGAGTCCATGTGCTACCAGAGCCGCGACGTGGTCGAGGCGATGGAGCAGGACTCCGGTGTGCACCTGGACGTGCTCAAGGTCGACGGCGGTGTCACGGCCAACGACCTGTGCATGCAGACCCAGGCCGACGTCCTGGGCGTCCCGGTCAGCCGTCCGGTGGTCGCCGAGACCACCGCGCTGGGCGCGGCCTACGCGGCCGGTCTCGCCACCGGCTTCTGGCGCGACACCGACGAACTGCGCGAGCACTGGCACGAGTCGCGCCGCTGGGAGCCCCAGTGGAGCGAGGAGCAGCGCGCCACGGGCTACAAGGGCTGGAAGAAGGCCGTGGACCGGACCCTGGACTGGGTCGACGTCGAGTAGTCCGGCGCCCGGGCGGCCCCCGGCTCTCCGCAGCCGTCCCCCGTACGCCCCGCCGGTCCCACCACCGGCGGGGCGTCCGCGTGTCCGCGGCCCCGCCGCACCGGCCCAGCGGGCGGTACGGTCGCCCGCCGGTCGCTACGGACAGCTCTCCACGAGCCGGGACAGCGCCCAGCCCGCGCCGATGACGCGGACGTCGGGGCTGGGCGACGCCGACCGCGGGGTCCCGGCGGTCGGGACGTCGGGGACGGTGGTGGGGACGTCGGGGACGGCGGTGGGGACGGCGCCGGCCCCGCCGGGCGGCGCGGTGCGCTGCGGGCCCCCCGGATTGGCCGCCACCGTGCACACCACCTGGTCCATGGCCAGCGGCGAGAGGCGGTCGACGCCCGCGGGCAGGCGCACGACGGTGGTGACGCCGTCGAAGGCGATCACGGGCGGGCGCGGCAGGGACGGCAGTCGCGTGGTGAGCGTCGTCGGGTCGGCGTCGCCGGGACCCGCGAACAGCAGCCGCAGCGCGACGACCGGACCGGCGCCGTCGGGCGCGCGGCGGGGAACCGCCCGCAAGGTGTCGTCGGAGAGGAAGTAGACGCTGACGCCGGGGGTCATGCCCACCGCGGGCTCCCCGGCCTGGATGACGCTGGTCGGCGGGACGCCGCAGGCCGTGAGCGCGGCGGCGGACGCCAGGCAGGCCAGCGGACCGGCGGCGCGCCTCATCGGACGTCCTCGCTTCCGAAGGCGGCGGAATCAGCGGAATCAGCGGAATCAGCAGAACCGACGGAACCGACGGAACCGGCGCGGTCCCCGGCGTCGGCGGTGCCCGCGGCCGAGTCGCGGCGCAGCGGCAGTTCGACGGTGAGGACGGAGCCGCCGCCGTCCGCGTTGCGGGCGGTGATCCGGCCGCCGTGCAGCCGTACGTTCTCGGCCGTGATGGCCAGGCCGAGGCCGCTGCTCTCACTGCGGCTGCGCGAGGTGTCCGCCTTGTAGAAGCGCTCGAAGATGTGCGGCAGGGCCGCCTCCGGGATGCCGGGACCGGCGTCCCGTACCTCGATCACCGCCCACGCTCCCCCGGCGGACCGCCCGCCGACCGCGCCCAGGGACAGCACCACGGGCGGCGCGCCGTGCCGCAGCGCGTTGCCGACGAGGTTGGCCACCACCACGTCCAGGCGGCGCGGGTCGACGCGGGCGCGCAGGGCGCCGGGCGCGGGCAGCCGGGTGTCGACCTCCGCCAGCCAGCCGCGCGAGACGAGGGTGCGGCGCACCGACTCGGCCAGGTCGATCTCGTCCAGGTTGAGCCGCGCGGCGCCCGCGTCGAAGCGCGACACCTCCATCAGGTCCTCCACGAGCCGGGCGAGCCGTACCGTCTCCTCGCTGATCAGGCCGACCGCGGTGGCCGTCTCGGGGTCGAGGCGGCCCGCGCCCTCGTCCAGCACGTCGGTGACCGAGGACATCGCGGCCAGCGGTGTGCGCAGTTCGTGCGAGACGTCGGCGACGAACCGCCGGGCCTGCGCCTCCAGCCGCCGCAGTTCGGTCACCGAGCGCTCCAGGGCGGCGGCCGTGTCGTTGAAGGACCGGGAGAGGTCGGCGAGTTCGTCGGAGCCGTTGACGGCCAGCCGTACGTCGAGGTGGCCCTCCGCCATCCGCCGGGTCGCGCGGCGCAGGGCACGTACCGGGCGCAGCACGCCGCGCGCGGCGAAGAGCGCCAGGACGACCGCGAGGACCACGGCCCACAGCGCGGCATCCTTGATGGCGGTGATCATGGCCTGGACGTACGCCTGCTCGGTGTCCTGCGGCACGACCAGGTACATGACGAGGCCGGAGAGCGTCAGCGACTGGTTCTCGGCGGCGCGGTACGCGACCGGCAGGCCGACGACGAGGACCGGGCCGTCGTCGGTGCTCACCCGTTGGAAGACCGCGGCGGCCTGGTCGCGCACCGACCCGAGGAGTTCGGGGGTCAGCCGCTCGAAGGCGTTCTCCGGCGCGGATCCGGCGCGGCGCTCCCCGTACGTGGCAAGGACCTGCCAGCGCTGCGACTGGTGGGCCCTCGCGACCTGGATGACCAGCGAGTCCATCGCCGCCTGGTCGGGCTCCGCGGGGATCGCGGGGGCCAGCGCGTCGACGCTGTCGCGGAACTGCCGGATGACCGCGTCCTGGCTCTGCTGGAGCACGCCGGTCCGCGCCTCCCTGAAGGCGAGGGCCCCGGTGCTCAGCGCGCTGACGACCGCGACCAGCACGAAGGCGACCACCAGCCGGGTGCGCAGCCCGCGCAGCGCGAGCAGGGCCCTGGAGACGGCGGACCTCATGGGGTCGGCTGGAGCGGCCGCGCGTACGGCGAGCGGAAGCGGTAGCCGAAGCCCCGTACGGTCTCGATGTAGCCGGACCCGGCGCCCGGTCCGCCGCCGAGCTTGCCGCGCAGCCGCTTCACGCAGGCGTCGACCAGCCGGATGTCGCCGTGGTAGCTGTGCTCCCAGACCGCTTCCAGGAGTTGCTGGCGGCTGAGCACCTGTCCCGGCGAGGCCGACAGGGTCAGCAGCAGCCGCAGTTCCGAGGGGGCCAGCGGTACGGGCTCGCCGCGCAGGGAGACCCGCAGCCCGGCGCGGTCGATGGACAGGTCGCCGTGCGACTCCTGCCGGGGCCTGGTGCCGTCGGCGCCGGGTGCGGCGATCCGGCGCAGCACCGCGCGTATGCGGGCTTCGAGGACGCGGGCCTGTACCGGCTTGACCACGTAGTCGTCCGCTCCGGCCTCCAGGCCGACCACCACGTCCACGTCGTCGCCGCGCGCGGTCACGATGATGATCGGGACCTGGTCGTGCTCGCGTATGCGACGACAGACGTCGAGTCCGGCGATGCCGGGGAGCATGAGGTCGAGCACGACGACGTCGGGCCGGAAGGGGCGCAGGTGGCTCAGGCCCTCCTCACCGGTCGCGGCGGCGAGGACGTCGTGTCCCTGGTGGCGCAGGGCCAGCTGCACGCCCTTGCGGACCGCGGGGTCGTCTTCGACGAGCAGAACGCGGGGCATGCAGGTCAGTATGCGTGAGGTCCGGGCGGGCAGGGCCGTGAGAGGGGCTCGGCCGGGCAGCTGTTACGAAGGGGTCATACAGCGGCCGTCCGCCGCCGTGGTTACGCTTTCGTGATCTTCTGGGCCAGGGGCCATCACACGCGGACCGCAGTGTGAACAGCCATGCACCGGGAGAAGAAACGGAAATCGGCGGGGCGGGCGGGGGGCGGCGCCCGTACGCGGCGTTCCCTGGCGACCCTACGGCGGCGCAGGCGACGGCGGACGACGTACACGCTCGGCACGCTGGCGGCGGTCGGGGTGGCCGGGGCGCTGCTGGTCGCCGCGCACGGCGGGAAGGACGGGAAGGACGGGAAGGACGGGCACGCGGCGGACGGGGCTACGGCGGGTTCGCCGCCCGCCGCCACCGAACCGGCGAAAACGCCGGCGGCGCCTTCCACGTCACCCGCCGGGCGGGCGCCCGCGTCCACGCCGTCGTCCGCGCCGTCATCCGCGCCGTCGTCCGCGCCGTCGTCCGGCACCGGAGGCAACGGCATCTTCGACACCGCCCAGGCGTCGGGGACGTCGGTCGGCACCGGCACGCTGCGCCGCTACAAGGTGCAGGTCGAGCAGGGCACGGGCATCAGAGCCGCCGACGCGGCGCGCGAGATCGAGAGCATCCTCGGCGACCGGCGGAGCTGGATCGCCGACGGCCACGACGCCTTCCAGCTCGTCTCCGGCGGCCAATACGACTTCGAGGTGAAGATCGCCAGCCCGGACACCGTGGACCGGATCTGCGGGGCGGCCGGGCTGCACACCCGCGGCGAGGTCAACTGCGATGTCGGCGACCAGGTGGTGGTGAACCTCAAGCGCTGGCGGACCGGTTCGCCGCAGTTCCCCGGGCCGCTCCACGAGTACCGCGCCCTGATCGTCAATCACGAGGTGGGCCACCGCATCGGGCACGGCCACGAGGGGTGTCCCGGCGCCGGGCGTCCGGCGCCCGCGATGATGCAGCAGATCGACGGACTGCACGGCTGTGTGGCGAACGCGTGGCCGTACGACGCGCACGGCACGTATCTGGCGGGACCGCCGATGCCCTGACATCGATGTCCGCACCGGTGTGTCGCGCACGGAACGGCCCCGGAACGCCTGAGCGTTCCGGGGCCGCGATCCGTTCGTCAACCACCCGGGACCCGTTCGTCAACCGCCCGGGACCCGTTCCCCGGGCCGCCCGGGACGCGTGTCCGGACGGTCGGGGGCCGTGGTCCGAGGGTCAGTTGGCCACCCAGGTGGCCCAGGACATGTTCCAGCCGTTGATGCCGTTGCTCGGGTCGATGACCTTGTCGGGCGAGTGCACGACCTCGACGACGTCACCGATGAGCGAGTGGCTGTAGAACCAGGCGGCCGGGGTGTCCGGGTCGCCGCCGCCCTTCACGTCGTGCAGGCCCACGCAGCCGTGGCTGGTGTTCTCGTGTCCGAACACCGACACCGGGCGCCAGTAGTTGCCGTGCGCGAAGGTCCCCGAGTCGGACAGCCGCATGCCGTGCGGCACGTCCTTGATGTGGTACGAGTTGCCGAGGCCCACGGTGCGGGAGTCCATGTCCACCACCGGGTCCTTCTCCTCGATCACCATCTTGCCGTTGTACGTGGTGTGCTGGGGGTCACCGAGGCTCGCCGGGTACGTCTTGTACAGCTTCCCGCCCCGGTAGATCTTCAGCGTCTTCGCGGTGTTGTCGGCCACCGAGGTCTGCGAGCGGCCGATGGTGAAGCTCACGTCCTTCGACTGCTGGCCGTAGACACCGGGCGACATCTGCACACCGTTGAGGTTCATGTGCAGCGTGACCTTGGTGCCGGGCGCCCAGTACCTCTCCGGCCGGAAGTCGATCCGCTGATTGCCGAACCAGTGGCCCTCGACGGGCACCTGCGGGTCCGCCGTGACGGTGATCCCCTTGTGCGTCGCGGCCTGGTCGGCGACCGGCTTGTTGAAGCGGATCGACACCTCCATGCCCACGCCGTACGTCGAGCCCGGATCCACGTTGAACACGCCGTAGTTGACGGCCTGCGGCTTCAGCGTGGTGAACGACGACCGCTGTACGGTGCTGCGCCCGGCCGAGTCCACCGCCTCCGCGTTCACGGTGTACTTGGTCGCGGTGCGCAGAATCCCGGACGGCTTCCAACTGGTGCCGTCCGCCGATATCGCGCCGTCGACCGGCCGGTGGTCGGCCGCGTCGGTCACCGCGATCTTCACCAACTTGCCCTTGGCGGCCGTGATCTTGAGCGCGCCCGTGGTGTCCACCCCTGTCGCGCCGTCCTTGGGCACGATGCTCAGCGCCACCTGCGAGGCAGGCGTCGTCGTGGCACCGCCCGACGCCGAACCCTTGCCGTCCTGCTTTCCCTTGTCGGTCGACGCGCCCGCGCTCCCGCTGCAGGCGGTCGCCCCCAGCAGGACGGCGCCGAGCGCCAACGCCAACATCCCCTTCGCCACCCGCCGCTTACGCGAGCCCTGAGCGGCGGTGTCAACCGCCGTTGCCGTGATCAATCGAGTCTCCCCATCTCGCCGGTCGCACTATAGGAGAGTACGACCGCCCCAGCGGTTGCAGGTGCCGCATGACTGATACCCAACCCTTAGGCGGCGGTCGGGCGTACGCCGAACGGGTTGCGGGGACGGGCGCCGTGGGCGCGCCCCGGCGACGGACGCCGACGCGGAGCCGAGGATTTGACGACTTCGGCCGGGCTCATGGCCCCGGCGTACCAGAAGGGCGGACAGCGTTGACGGGCACGGGGAGCAGTCGGGTGGTACTCGACAGGCCGGGCAGGCACGGCATCGTGGAGGAGTTGCGGGACGCGATCACATTCAGGGCCGTCCTGGTCATGCTGGGCGTGCTCCTGCTGCAACTGGGCTTCGCGCTGTCCTACATGGGCGCCTTCCACTCGCCCAAGCCCCACCGGGTGCCGATCGTCGTGGTCGCACCGCAGGCCGCGGCGCGGGACGCGGTGGCCCGGCTCAACGCCCTTCCCGGTGAGCCGGTGCACGCCGTCGCGGTCGCCGACCGCGCCGAGGCCAGGGCCCGGCTGCTGGACCGGCGCACCGACGCCGCCGTCGTCGTCGACCCGCGCGGGACGACGGACACGGTCCTGGTCGCGTCCGCGGGCGGCCCCTCCGCCTCGGACGCGGCGACCCAGGTCGTGCGGCTGGCGGGACAGGCGCAGCACCGTGAGGTCGTCGTACGCGACATCCGCCCGCCGGTGAAGGGCGACTCGCGCGGCCTGTCGTCCTTCTACCTCGTCCTGAGCTGGACGATCGGCGGCTATCTGGCCGCGTCCGCGCTGAACATGGCGGCCGGGTCGGCGCGCCCCACCCTGCGCCGCGTCCTGGTGCGGCTGACCGCGATGCTGCCCTACGCCTTCGTCTCCGGCATCGGCGGCGCGGTGATCGTCGGTCCCGTCCTGCACTGCCTGCCCGGCGCCTTCTGGGACCTGGTCGGCATCGGCACCCTGATCGTGTTCGCCTCGGGCGCGGTGGGCGTCGCCCTCCAGTCGGTGGCGGGCACCATCGGCCTCGGCCTGACCATCCTGATCTTCACCGTCCTGGGCAATCCCAGCTCCGGCGGGGTCTATCCGGCCGCTCTCCTGCCGCCCTTCTGGCGGGCCATCGGCCAGATCCTGCCGCCGGGCGCCGGGACGACCGTGGTCCGCAACACCGTCTACTTCGACGGGCACGACATCACCAGGTCCCTGTGGATCCTGGGCGCCTGGGCCTTCGGCGGCATCGTCGTGTCGGTGCTGTCCGCCGCCCTGCGCGACCGTCGCCGCCCCACCCCCATGCCCCTCCCGGCGACGGTCTGACCCTCGGCCGCGTCCTCATGGCGATACTCGGCCTGGACTCGCTCCGCGGGACCATGTTCCTGTTCCGAAGGCCGAACCGCCTCACGCCCTCACCGGGCCGGCCGCCCCGCCGTACCACCGCACCCCGACGGCGGTGGTACGGCGGGCGCGCGTGCCGCGACCGGTGGTCAGGCGGAGAAGCTGCCGACTCCGGTGACGTGAGTGCCGTAGCCGGCCGGGAGGACGCCGACGCCGGTGGTGGGAAGGGTCGCCGGGACCGTGCAGAAGGGGTCGGCGAAGACCTTGACCGGCTGGTCGGTGAGGTTGTCCAGCACATGCGCCGTCAACGGGAGTCGCTGACAGCCGGTGGGGTCCTGGTAGACCTTGAGCGGCTGGCCCTCGACGGAGAAGACGACGACCTGGCCGGTGGCGGCCTGGGCGGGAGTGGCCGCGAGGCCGACGACGGCCGCCGCGGCCATCGCGATCATGGTGGTGCTTCGACGCATGACAGGTGCCTCCAGTGCACGTGATTCGCGGGTGGGACATGTGCGCCGAATCACGCGGGTCGACCGGTGGGTGCCGGGCTCACCGCGCGCTTCGGACGAGAGGGGTGGGCCGTGCGCGCGGCGACGCGTCGCGCGGCCAATTCCGCCGAGCGGACCGCGCCCTCGCTGCTGGGCCGCAGGAGAGTCCAGTCGCCGACGTAGTCGACGGGCCCCGCGGGCCGGGCGGCGAAGGCCGCGCGCAGGCCCAGCGCGGCGGGGGTGGCTTCGGGCAGGCCGTACCGGAAGCGGTGCACGAGCGTGCGGGTGGTGGCCTCGCCGAGCCCCGGCAGAAAGCGTTCGGCCTCGCCGACGAGCGTACGGGTGACCTCGGCGTCGTCGGCGTCCAGCAGGCGCGGGCCGATCGCGGGCGAGGCGAAGAGGCTGACCATCCCGCGGCCCGGCGGGACGCGCCCCTCGGCCTTGAGGTGGTCGAGGAGCAGCCCGCCGCAGATCCGGCTCTCGGTCGCGGGAACGGACAGGGCGTAGCTGGGGGCGCGGGTCGGGCTGGGCAGCGGTCGGTCGAGGAGGCAGACGGCCTTGAGCATGGGGGTGAAGGAACAGGCCGCCAGATAGGCGCGTTCGTCGGGCGACGGGTCGGCGTACAGGGACAGCGCGACCGGTGCCGGTACGGCGATCAGGATCTGACGCACCGTCAAGATCCCGCCGTCGGCGAGGTGCAGCCGTGCCTCGTCCGCGCCGGTCCGCTCAACGGCCGTGACCGAGCTGCCGAGTTGTACGGGGACCCGTTCGGCCAGGGCGCGCGGGAGGGTGTCCATGCCGGTGGTGTAAGTGGTCCAGCGGGCTCCCGCGCCGCCGACCGCGAGCAGCGTGGCGAGCATGGGGGCGGCGGCCGAGCGTTCCGAGTGCCAGCCGAAGCAGTGGCCCGACAGCGGCTGGAGCAGGCGGTCGTGCACGTCGGGGTGGTAGGCGCGGGCGTACTCGGCGAGGGTGGCCGTGCCGGGCGGCGCGAGTTCGGGCCGGTCGGCGTCGAAGTCCCCGCGGCGGCGCAGCAGTCGGGCGGTGAAGCGCAGCCAGTCCAGCCGCCCGCGCCAGGACATGCCCGCGCCGGTGAGCAGCCCCGCCGGGTGGCCGAGCCGGGCGTGGGCGCGGCCCTCGTGCCAGAGGGCGAATCCGGCCCGCACCGGGGTGAGGTGTGCGGGCGGCACGGCGAGTTCGTCGATGAGGCGCCAGGTGGCCTGGTAGCCGCGGGTGGCGATGGTCTCCGCTCCCTCGTCGACGAGGCAGCCGTCGACGAGGGAGCTGGCCATGCGTCCGCCGACGCGCGGGGCGGCCTCGAAGACCCGCACGGAGCGGCCCGCCCGTTGCAGCCGGTAGGCGGCGGCGAGGCCGCCGATGCCGCCGCCGACGACCGCGACGTCGAGGTCCGTCACGTCCATCTCCCGGTTCCGTGGGTGGCGGTGCCGGCGAGGTAGCGGTCGCGCAGCTCGTGGCGGCGGACCTTGCCGGTGGCGGTGCGCGGGACGGCGTCCCAGTCCACCGTGAGGGGTTCGGCGAGCGCGGGCAGGTCGCGTACGGCGTGCCGCCAACGGGCCGGGTCGATGGGCGCGTTGACGACCAGGACGGTCTGCGGGTCGCGGTCCACGACGCCGAGGACGACGGCCTCCTCGACCTCGGGCAGCCGGTCGTGCAGGACGTCCTCCAGCTCCACGCAGCTCAGCCCCGGGATCATGTCGACCTCCCGGTCCAGCAGGATCAGCGAGCCGCCGCGCGTGCGGACCGCGAGGTCTCCGGTGTTGAACCAGGGCCCGTGCGCCTTCTCGTCCCAGCGGTCCTGTTCGCCGAGGTAGCCGAGGCAGCGGGCCTTGGTCCGGGTGAGGACGAGGCCGACCTGTCCGCGCGGCACGGGCTGGAAGGTCCGCGGGTCCACCACCCGCAGGCCGACCCAGCCGGGGACCGGGCGGCCGAGGTCGCGGGTGGTGGGGTGGCGCTCCGCGCGCCGGGCCAGCGCCCCTCGGGTGAGGAAGCGGAAGGTGAGCGGCCCGGTCTCGGTCTGGCCCCAGCCCTGCATCCACAGCGGCCGGGCGCGCCGGCTGGCGTCGAGGAAGACCCGCACGGTCGGCGGGTGGACGGCGTCGAAGGTGGAGATGTACATGCGCACGTGCCGGAAGGGACTGTCGGGCTCGGCGGCCAGGCGCTGCCAGCGCACATACGTGGAGGGCAGCGCTTCCAGGACGGTGGGCGGGTGCGCGGTCAGGGTGCGGCGGGCCGCGTCGGGATCGGAGTCGGCGACGATCACGGCCTCGCGGGGCTGGTGCCACAGCGCGCTGACGGTCCAGGCGAGCGCGCGGCCGTGCGCGAAGGAGATGGCGCTGGCGACGGTGTCGCCGGCGCGCGGGGTGACCACGGGCCAGCGCCTGGCCTCGAATCCGGCGAGCCGCCGGATGAGCGTCGTGGTGGAGTGGACGACCAGCTTGGGCACGCCGGTGGTCCCCGAGGTGTGGTGCACGGCCAGCGGCTCGCCGTCACCGCGGCGGTGGATCGGGGCGAGCGGCCGTGCGGGCAGGTCGTGGAAGGAGCGGACCGGCTGGGGCGGCCGGGTGTCGTCCGGTACCGAGTCGTGCAGGCTCGCGCTGTCCAGGGTCAGCGTGCACGCGCTGTGGCGCGCCAGCTCGACATCGGCTCTGGCGGCCTTGCGCAGCAGGTGCGTCTGGGTGACCAGGACGGCGGGGCGCAGCCGTTCGAGCAGGGTGTCGAGCACCTCGGGGGCGAGGTGGTCGGAGAGCAGCGCGGGGACGGCGCCGATCCGGACGGCGGCGCAGGCGAGCAGGACGTAGTCCCAGTGGTTGCGCTTGACGACGGCCACGTGGTCGCCGGGGCCCGCTCCCGCCGCGGCGAGCCGGGCGGCGGTGTCCCGTACCAGGCCGGCCAGTTGGGGCACCGTCCACCGGGTGCCCTCCTCGGGCGCGAGGTCGAGGGGGCGGCTGAGGTGGACGACGGTCGCCGAGCCGCGGCGGGCGAGCGCGTCGAAGACGATGCCGGGGTCGAGGGGCTTGGTCACCGGGTCACCGCCAGCAGCAGGTCGGCCGCGATCATCAGCGCGGTGGCGAGGCGGTGCAGCCGGATGCCGCGGGTGCGGGCCCCCAGAACGTCACCGCGCCGATTGCCGCGTACCCACTGGCGGGCGCGCAGCACGAGGACGGGCGACATGAGCGGCGGGAACCACCACGGCGCGATCCCGGCGACGGCGGGGACGACGATCAGCAGGGCCTCCAGCCCGGAAACCCCGGCGATGAAGGCGGAGTTGCCGCGCTCGGAGGCGACGGCGGCCACGGTCAGCCGCCCGACCGCTTGGTCCCCGTCCCGGTCGTTGATGTTGGAGTAGACGCCGAACAGCACGGGGCCGAGCCCGAAGATCAGCGCCTGCACGACGACGAAGCCGGGTGCGCCGCCGTTCAGCAGGCCGAAGAGCGGCAGCACATAGCCCCAGCCGAGCGCGGCCAGGAAGATCTCCTGGCCGCCGCGGTAGCTGAACTTCAGCCACCAGGAGTACTGGAACCCGAAGAGCGCGCAGGCCGCCGTGCCGAGCACCGCCCACAGCGGCCGGGCGGGAGCGGCGAGGACGGCCGCGCCCCAGAACAGCGCGCACAGCGCGACCGCCGCCCAGCCGAACCGGATCGCCTGCCGCTCGGTGAGCGTCCCGGCGACCAGCGGTTTACGGGCGAGGCGGCGGGCGGCGGCGTCCGGGCCGTAGTTGGCCGCGTCGCTGCCGTCGCGGTAGCCGGTCACGTCGTCGAAGGCGACCATCCCGGCCACCATGGTCAGTTCGCCCAGGAAGAACAGGACCAGCACGAGCGCGGCGCGTCCCGTGGTCTCGGGCCGGAGCCCGGCCCCGGTGACGAGCCCGGCCCCGGTGACGACGCCGAACGGGACGAGCATCGCGGCGGCCAGCGGGATGCTCAGGTAGTAGTCGAGGATGTCCAGCTTGGCCAGCTTGGCGTAGGCGCGCCAACTGCCGGGCGCGATCGGCGAGGTGTCGGCGGCGGGAACGGCGCCGACGGGGGGCCTGGCCGCGGTGTCGAGTACGGGCGCGGGTTCCATGGGCGGGTGCTCCTCCTGCGGTGCGGTGTGGCTCAGGCGCTGCTCAGCGCCGGGGGGCGCGTACCGGGTCTTCTGGCGGGCGGGCGAGGGCCGCGGCGGCGAGGGTGCGGCGGCAGACCTTGCCGGTGGCCCCGAGCGGCAACCGGTCCAGGTGCAGCACGAGTTCGGGCAGCTTGCGCCGGGCCAGACCGCGCTCGCCGGTCAGATACGCGGACAGCGCCGCGACGGTCAACGGCTCCGTGCCCGGGCGCTGGACCAGGAAGGCGCACAGCCGCTCGCCGAGATCCGGGTCGGGGACGGGTACGCAGGCGGCCTCGGCGACGTGCGGGTGGGTGTGCAGCTCCTCCTCGACCTCGGCGGGGCTGATCGTCCAGCCGCCGCGGATCACGGTCTGCCTGATCCGGTCCAGGACGCGCAGCGAACCGTCGGCGTCGAAGACTCCGAGGTCACCGGTCCTGATCCAGCCGTCGTCGGTGCGGTAGCGCAGGTCGAGGTCGGGCGCGCCGACGTAGGCCAGCGGGCTCATCGGGCCGCGGGCCTGGATCTCGCCGCTGTGCCCCGCGGGCAGCGGCCGGTCGTCGGCGCCGCAGACGCGCAGGTCGGTGACGCGCGGGTCCGGGTGTCCGACGCGGCGGACGTCGCCGTCAGAACCGGTCCAGGTGATACGGCAGTTCACGCCGTCGCTCGACCCGTAGACGTTGGTGACCGGGCGGCCGAAGCGGCGCAGCGCGGCGGCGAGGACGGTGGAGGTGAGCGGGGCGCCGCTGGAGACGACGGCCCGCAGCGAGCCCAGGTCCTCGCCGGGCACGGTGGGGTGGTCGGCGATCCGGCCCAGCATGGTGGGTACGGCGACGACGTGGGTGGGCCGCCAGTCGGTGACGGCGCGCAGGGCGGCGCCGGGGTCGAAGCGGTCCAGCAGGTGGAGGGTCGCGCCGCAGCGGGCGAGGGCGACCAGTCCGAAGGAGCCGAAGGAGGAGGCGAGCGGGACCAGGACGAGCGCGGCCGGGACGCCGTCCTCGGCGCTTTCGCCGGTGCCGGGGTCGCCGCCTGGCGTGTCCTGGCCGGTGCGGGTGGCCGTGTCGTGTCCGGCGCCCCCGCCGCGCAGCACCGCGTCCACGTAACTGCCGCGTCCGCCGAGCAGCGCGTTGTGGCTGTAGGCGGTCATCTTGGGCGCGGCCTCGGAGCCCGAGGAGACCAGGACGCGGGCCGGGTCCTCGGGGTCCACGACGGCGGGGACGCATCCGTCGGGGTCGCCGTAGAGGAGTTCCCCGACCGTGGTGAGGCGTTCCAGGTACGGGAGCGGGCCGTGCCGGTGGTCCAGTGGGGTGTCGCTCACCATGTAGCGGGCGCGGGACAGCTCCAGCAGGGCGTGGCTCTCGCGGGTGCCCTGCCCCGTGGGCCAGGGAAGGGCGACCGCGCCGACGGCGGCGACGGCGAGGTCCGTGGCCAGCGCGGGCCAGCCGCCGTTCAGCCGGATGCCGACCACATCGCCGGGGCCCGCGCCGAGCGCGCCCAGCGCCGACGCCATCCCGCGTACCCGCACGTCGAGTTCGCGGTAGGTCAGCGCGAGGCCGGGAGTGCGTACGGCCGTCCGGTCGCCGTGGTCGCGTACGTGCTCGGCGAAGGCCGCGTACAGCCCCGTGTCGGGACACTCCTCACGCCGGGCCCAGCGCCGCCGCAGCGGGGCCGGGACCGTGTCGCGCAGCACGAGGCCGTTGCGGGACCGCCATGTGCGTCCGGCCGCCGCCCGTACGGGAGGTGTCGCGTCGGTCGGCGTCTCCACCGGAGTGGTCATCGGTGGAACTCCCAGGGGTTTGCGGCCCGCGTGCACAGGTCGCGGTCGAGGGCGGGCGCGAGGCGGGGGTCCGCCGCGAGGTCGGTCAGGTCGGCGCGGTCGGGGACCGTCGTCCGCGCGGGAGCCGAGCGGAACCGCGGCCCGCACAGCAGCCGGGCGGCGGACAGCAGCGAGGAGGTGACGGCCTGTCCGCGCCCGGTCCGCCGGGCCGCGAGCAGCCCCGCGACGGCGCCTTCCGCGCAGATCACGCCGCCGAGCACGTCGGTGAGGGTGAGCAGGGACGGTGTCGGCGGCAGTCCCGGCGGGGTGACCAGGGCGGCGAGGCCCGTCCACGCCTGTACGGGGAAGTCGGTGCCGACCGGAGGCCGGGAGCCGCGCTCGTCGCCCCAGCCGGAGGCGGCGGCGTGCACCAGGCCGGGGCGGTGGGCGGTCAGGGTGTCGGCGTCGAGCCCGAACCGCCGGTCCTTGCCGGGGGCCAGGCTGTGCAGGAACACCTCGGCCCCCGCGAGGAGTTCGCGGACCGCGGCGCGGCCGGACGCGGTGGTGAGATCCGCCTCCACCGTCTCCTTGCCGTCGTTCAGGGCCGTGAAGCGGGCCGATGTGCCGCCCGCCATGGGCGGCACGCCCCGCATCGGGTCGCCGCCCGGCGGCTCGACGCGGACGACGCGCGCTCCGAGCAGCCGCAGCAGGTGCCCGGCGAGCGGGCCCTGGACGCGGCGGCACACCTCGACGACGGTCACCCCGTCCAGCGGCGCCCCGGTGCCGGGCGCGGCCTGCGGCGCGGCCGGCGGGCCGGTGGGGCGCAGCCGCCAGGGCCGCTCGTCGCCGTCCGCCCACGGAGGCGGCCCCGCGGCGACCGGGGTCAGATCCACGCCGATCGCGTCGGCGAGGCGGCCGAGTTCGGGGAAGGGCAGCCGGGCGACGGCCTCGTGGAGGGCGGGCGGGAGCGGGCAGACCGCGGTGGCGTACCGCTGCTGGAAGGGGAGCCAGCCGCGCGCGGCGTCCGCGCGGTCCACGCCGAGCGCGGACCAGAAGCCGCGCCACGCCTCGGGGTCCAGGGTCTCCAGTTCGAACCGGACGCCGTCGGCGGCGGCGAAGGGCGGGCCGCCGGGGGCGTGGCGTTCCGGCCAGTCGTCGGCCGCGGTCGCGGCGGCCAGGTACTGGCCGACCGAGAGCAGCGCCGCCTGGGCGACCGAGGTGGTGACGCGGGTCTCGCCGCCGTCGTCGGCGGGCCCGGCGGCCAGCGCGGCGAGGGTGCCGGTGGCGGCGAGCGCGCCCGCGACGCAGGAGGCGTAGTCGACGCCGAGCGGGGTCGGTCCTCCGTAGCGGCGGCCGTGCACCTGCGTCAGACCGCACGCGGCCTGTACGTCGGCCTCGCTGGTCAGCGGGAGGTCCACGGGCCCGGCCCAGCTCACCTCGCAGCGCGCGCGGACCCGGCCGTAGTGCGCGGTGAACGCTCCCGACCTGCCGTGCTCGGTGCCGCAGCCGAGCGCCCGCAGGTGGGCGACGGCGAGCCGGACGGCCGTGGCGGGCGCGCCGTCGCGCGCGGAAACCGGCGCCGTGCCGATACGCGGCGCCGCGGTGGTACGGGGGCCGGCCGCGGTGGCCGTCACTCCGGTCGCCTCGCCTGGACGCAGTACAGGACGCAGGAGGCGGCGCGGAAGTCCGGGTGGCGCATCGCGTCGCGCGCCGCGAGCAGTTCGTCCTCCGTCATCCCGTGCTCCAGGAGCGCGTCCCGCAGGTGGTAGGTGTGGTGCAGTTGCAGCCGCAGTCCCGGGGAGTCCGCCGTCCAGGGCACGAGGTGCGGTACGGGTTCGATGCCGGTGAATCCGGCGGCCCGCAGGTCGGCGGCGCAGGTGCGGCCCCACGCGGGGTCGGCTCCCGCGGCCCGCAGCACGCGGCCCTTGGCCGCCCGGAACGCCTCGTAGCCCGCGCGGGTGCGCTCGTCGGGGGCGAGGAGCACCGGCGCGTAGTCGATGTCGAACTCCTCCAACTGGAGGTGCCCGCCGGGCCGCAGGGCGCGCAGCAGCCGGCCGAGCACGGCCCGCCGCTGGGGCAGGTGGGTGAGCACCAGGCGGGAGTGGACGAGGTCGAAGGCCGCGTCGGGGAGCGGGTCGCGCACGATGTCGTGGCGGCGCTGTTCGAGACCGGGGCGGGCGGGGATGTGCTCGGGCTTGATGTCGGTGGCCAGCACGCTGCCGCCGGGCGCGGTGCGGTCGGCCAGCCACAGGGCGACGCTGCCGCCGCCCGCTCCCGCCTCCAGGCAGTCCCAGCCGGGGCCGACGCCGGTCTCCGCCAGCCGCGCGGTGGTGATCGCGTCGTGCGCGGCGGCCAGGCAGCGGTGCTGCTCGGTGGCGTACGGGCTGTCGTTGTCGAAGGCGTAGTCGCCTTCGGGGCGGTCGGCCGTCGCCGCCGTGGCGGTGGTCGTGCCGGGACTCGCGGCTGGCATGGACTCTCCGGTGCGTGGGCGGGGTGGCGGTGGGCCGCCGTCCGGACGGCGGCCCACCGGAAAGGACTTCAGATCCCTCAGGCGTCCCAGCTCACGGTGTAGACCGCGAGCGCGGTGTTGGTGAAGTGGGCCGCGCCGGTGAGGCCCTTGTAGGCGCCCGTGCCGCCGACGACGACGCCGTCGAAGGACTTCGGGTAGGTCGCGGTGAGCGGGTTCTGGATCGGGAAGACCACCGAGAGGGCGACCTGGTCACCGCCGTTGAAGACGATGTTCGCGTGGCAGAACGCGGTCACCTCCTTGGCGGAGATGGCGTCCTTGTCGCACATGTCGTAGGCGGTGCCGACCGGCTTCCCGGAGGAGTCCTTGACCGTGGCGCTGCCGCCGAAGCCCGCGCCCACGGTGCTGGCGGCGGCGCCCGCGCTGTTGTTGCCGCTGAAGTCCAGCGTCAGCGACGGCGGGGTGGCGCGTACCTGCGTGGCGGTCGCGGTGGCGGTGGCGGAGGAACCGGCCACCAGGGCGAGGGCTGCGGCGCCGGTGGCGGTGGCTGCGACAGCGGCACGCTTCGCCGTGACAAAACGGGTCATGAACTCTCCTCGAACGGTCCGGACCGAATGTCCGGGTTCGCACGAAGTGGACCATATCGGAAGAAGGTTCGCATATGACTGCGGGATGTGCCGCCGTCGCCGTGTCGCGGGGAGCCCGATGGCCCGATCGTGGCCCGGCCCGCTGCTCGTCGGCGCCGGACGCGGGTCGTCACCGGCCGCTCCCGGCTCCCGCGAAGGCCGGACCAGCGCCGACAGGGTGAAGAATTCACCCTCATGACCGCCGCCCGGCCGCCACACGCACGGGCCGGGCGGGGACTGGTTCAAGATCGCGGTGAGCGGGCCCCGGGGCGCCTTCCCGGACCGCCCGTCGCGCAGCGCCCACCGTCCCCGGGGAGTCTCGGTCATGTCCTTCGATCTGCTGGTGGTGGGCCTGGGATACGTGGGTCTGCCCCTCGCCCGCGCCGCCGCCGACGCCGGGCTCGCGGTGGCCGGATACGACATCGCGCCGTCGACCGTCGCCGCGCTGCGCGGCGGGCGGTCCCCGGTCCGTGACGTCACCGACGCGGACGTAAGCCGGATGCTCGCCGCCGGTTTCGCCGTCGACACCGACCCCGCGCCGCTCACGCGGGCCCAGGCCGTCGCGATCTGCGTCCCCACCGGCCTGACCCGCGAAGGAGGCCCCGACCTCGGCCCGCTCACCGCCGCCTGTCGTACGGTCGCCGCGCATCTGCGGCCGGGAACGCTGGTCGTCGTCGAATCGACCTCGTTCCCCGGCACCACCGAGGAGTTGGCCAGACCGCTGCTGGAGGCGTCGGGGCTGGTCGCGGGGAGGGACTTCCACCTCGGCTACTCCCCCGAACGCGTCGATCCGGCCAACCAGTTCTTCGGCATCGGCAACACGCCCAAGGTGGTCTCCGGGGTGACGCAGGTGTGCGCCAAGCAGTGCGCGGCGCTGTACGAGCGGTTCGTGGACCGGGTGATCGTGGCCCGCGGCACGCGCGAGGCGGAGCTGGCGAAGCTGCTGGAGAACACCTACCGCAGCGTCAACATCGCCCTGGTCAACGAATTCGCCCGCTACTGCCACGACGTGGGCGCGGACGTGTGGGACGTGGTGGCGTGCGCGGCGACGAAGCCCTTCGGCTTCCAGTCGTTCCGCCCCGGCCCCGGCGTCGGCGGGCACTGCATCCCGGTCGACCCGGTCTACCTGCTGCAAGGCGCGCCCGCCGACGCGTTCCAGGTCGTACGGGCCGCCCTGCGCGCGAACCGCGTCATGCCGGGCCATGTCGTCGCGCGCGCCTCGCGGTTGCTCCAGGACCGCGGGGTGCCGCTGCCGGGCGCCCGCGTCGCGCTGCTCGGCGCCGCGTACAAGCCCGACACCGACGACCTGCGCGAGTCGCCCGCGCTCGAGGTGGCGAGCGGGCTGCTCGACCTCGGCGCGCGGGTCGGCTGGCACGACCCGCACGCGGCGGACCTGCCGCTGGCGGACCCCCGGCTGCGGCGGTACGACGACGCGCTGTCGGCCGCGGCCGAGGCGGACCTGGTCGTCCTGCTCCAGGCCCACCGCGCCTACGACCTGGGCGCGATCACCAAGACGGCCCGGCTGCTCTTCGACACGACGGGCCGGCTGTCAGGGGAGCGCGTCGTACGGCTCTAGCACCTGTCCGGCGGACCGCGGGCGTCAGGGGGCCAGGGCGAACTCCCTGACGGCGTCGGCGATGTACTCCACCTGCGCGTCGCTCAGGTGCGGGTAGACGGGCAGGGAGAGGATCCGCTCGCCCGCGCGTTCCGCGGCGGGCCAGCTGTCGCCGGGGGCGGCGAAGCCGGAGAAGGCGGGCTGGCGGGGCAGCGGCAGCGGGTAGTAGACGTGCGAGTCGACACCGCGCTCGGCCAGGTGCGCCTTGAGCGCGTCGCGCCGGTCGCACTGGAGCGTGTAGACGTAATAGCAGCGGCCGTCGCGGCCGGGCGGCGGGGCGAGGACACCGCGCTCGGCGAGGTCGGCGAAGCGCTCGGTGTAGTGACCGGCGATCCGGGCGCGGCGCTCCAGACGGGCGGCCAGCCCCGGCAGGCGGTGGAGCTGGAAGGCGGCGAGCACCTCGTCGAACCGGCTGTTCCAGCCGATCCGGTGGTGGACGAAGCGGTGGACGCCGTCCTGCCCGTGGTTGCGCAGCATCCGTACCGTACGGCCCAGTTCCGCGTCGCGGGTGACGACCGCGCCGCCCTCCCCCGCCGTGCCGAAGGTCTTCACCTGGACGAAGGAGTAGACCCCCGCCTCGCCCGCCAGCCCCGCGGGAACCCCGCCCTGGACGCCGCCCTGCGCGACGGCGGAGTCCTCGACCAGCCGCAGCCCGCGGTCCCGCGCGAGCGCGGTCAGGCGCGGCATGTCCGCCATCACCGAGAACAGGTGAGCGGGCATCAGGGCCTTGGTGCGCGGGGTGATCCGGCGTTCCATGTCGTCGGGGTCGACCACCATGGTCCACGGGTCGATGTCGGCGAAGACCGGTGTCGCGCCGAGCGCCACGACCGAACCGGCCAGCGGCGCGCAGCCGAAGGCCGGGACCACGACCTCGTCGCCCGCGCCGACGTCCATCGCGGCCAGCACCAGGGTCAGCGCGCTGGTGCCGCTGCCGCAGGCGACGACGTCGGCGGCGCCGAGCTGTTCGCGCAGGGCCTGCTCGAAGCGGGCCGTGTGCTCGCCGAGGATGAACTTCTGGGCCGGTCCGGTGCCGGTCTCGCGCACGACGCGCAGCAGGTGCTCGCGGTCGGCCTCGAACAGGTCGGGGGGGAAGAACGGCAGCCGCGGGCGGTCGCCCCGGGCCGTCGCGGGCGCGGGGGGCGGGGGCACGGTGGTGGGCGTCGGAGGCACGGGAGCGGTCGCGGGCACCGGCGTGGTCCCGGGCATCGGCGTGGTCGCGGGCGTCGGCGTGGTCGCGGGCGTCATGGGCGGGCTCCGGCTCCGGAGAAGAAGTCCTGGACCAGATCGCAGACCCGGTCCACGGCCTCGGTGGTCAGATCGGGGTAGAGCGGCAGCGCGAGGGTGCGCGCGCAGGCGGCCTCGGCCACGGGAAAGTCGCCTGGCTGGTGGCCGAGTTCGGCGAAGCAGGGCTGGAGGTGCAGCGGGCTCGGGTAGTACGTCTCGGTGCTCACGCCGTGCGCGGCCAGGTGCCCGGCCAGCTCGTCACGGCGCTCGGCCTCGATCAGATAGACGTAGAAGACCGGATCGGCCGTGCCGCCGCGGGCCACGACCGTCGGCAGCCGCAGGATTCCCGGCGTTCCGGCCAGCCGCCGGCTGTACGCGTCGGCGAGCGCTTCCCTGCGGGCGATGTCCCCGTCCAGCCGGGTGAGCTTCGCGAGCAGTACGGACGCCTGCACGTCGTCCATCTTGCTGTTGCAGCCCGGCAGCGAACTGCTGGTGTTGATGGTGGTGAAGTCCGCGATGGTGCGCCCGAACCGGCCGTGGTGGCGCAGCGCGTCCACGGTACGGGCGATCTCGTCGTCGTCGGTGAGCACCGCCCCCGCGTCCCCGACCGCGCCCAGGGTCTTGGTCGGGAAGAACGACAGCACCCCTCCGGCGCCGAACAGCCCCGCGTGGACGCCCTCGCGGCGCATGCCGATCGCCTCGGCGCTGTCCTCGACCACGGTGAGCCCGTGCCGCCCGGCCAGTTCGCCGAGCCGTTCCACGTCCGCGAGCTGGCAGAAGAGGTGGACCGGCATCAGGAAGCGGCAGCGCGGGGTGAGCACGCGCTCCACCGAGGCGGGGTCGAGGGCGTACGTGACCGGGTCGATGTCCGCGAACACCGGCCGCCCGCCCGCCAGGACGACCGAGGAGGCGGAGGCCACGAAGCTGAAGGCCGGGACGACGACCTCGTCCCCCGGCCGCAGGCCGGCCGCGCGCAGCAGCAGGACCAGGGCGTCGGTGCCGCTGTTGACCCCGATGACGTGCCGGGCGCCGGTGTAGGCGGCGAGCGCCCGTTCCAGCTCCGCCACCTTGGTGCCGTGGGAGAACTTCCCGTCCTCGAACATCTCCGACAGGTGCCGCTCGATCCGCGGCCAGAGGGCGGAGAAGGACTCGGCCTGGGTGAAGAACGGCACGTCGGCGGGGGCCGGTTCGCGCGGGTCGACGGTGTGCTGGAGGTCCATCTCCGCCTCTCTGCTGCCCGGATACGCCGGGTACGCCGAATGCGCTGGTCCATCCGGACGCGGTCGTTCGTCCGGACTCTGTCGTTCGTCCCGACGCGGCGGTTCGCCCGGTCGTGCCGGACGGACCGGGCGTCCCGGACGCGCTGGAGGCCGACGCTATGCCAGGCCCTCGGCCGGACGGGGGTCGGCGGCGCGGCCGACGGGGGGATTCACACAAAAGGGCGCTATCGGCGCGTTTGTTTGACTTCGCCCGGTTCGGGCGAGCAGGCTAACCGACGTCGTCGCGCCCTGCCCTCTTTTTTCCGCAACTCCCCCCGGCGCCCGGCGCTTTCCCCCCGCTGTCCCGTACCGCCCTGTTCCGCTTCGTTTCCCCCGCCCCCACCGAAGTCGACGGAAGGCTGACGCAGGAGATGCCGCTGCGCACGATGGTCCTCGGCCTCGGCCGCGCGGGGGCGGGTCTCCACCTGCCGGTCCTCGCCAAGGCGCGGGACCTGCGGCCCCGGCTCTTCGCGCCGGAGCCGGTGATCGCCTTCGACCGCGACCCGGCCGAACGGGCCAGGGCGGCGGGCGACACCGGTCTGAGCGTCGTGGACTCGCTCGCGCGGGCGCGGGAGTCGCTGGACCCGGAGCGCACGGTCGTGCACATCTGCACCCCGCCGCTCGCCCGCGCCGAGGTCGTGGCCGAACTGCTCCGACTCGGCTTCCGCAGGCTGCTCTTGGAGAAGCCGCTCGCGGCGGGGCCGCGCGATCTCGCGCGGCTGGTGGAGCTGGTGGGGCGGCCCGGCGTCCAAGCCGCCGTCGTGGCGCCCTGGTTGGCGAGCACGCTCACCGACCGGCTGATCGCCCTCGTGGAGGAGCGGCCCGGTCTCGGCGCGCTGCGGCAGATCTCGGTCGTGCAGGACAAGCCGCGCTTCCAGCGCACGCTCGCCACCTCGGGGCACCCCACGGCGTTCGACATCGAGATCCCGCACGCGCTCGGCGTCCTGCTGCGGCTGGCCGGGGACGCCGAGGTGGTCGGCGCCTCGTGCACCGACCTGGACGTGGACGGACGGCGGCTGCCCCGGCTCGGCGGCGCCGAGGTGCGCCTGGCCCACCGCGACGGCGTGCTCGGCGACATCCGCTCCGACCTCACCTCACCGGTGCGCGAGCGCCGGATCACGCTCGGATTCGACGGCGGCACCGCCGTCGGCCACTACCCGGCCGACGCCGGCGACCACTACGCCCAACTGCGCCTGACCACACCGGAATGCCCGGCCGGGGACCGCGAGGTGTTCCGCGACGACGCCCTGACCGCGTTCATGCTCCGCGCCTACGCCGACTTCGCCGGGGACGACGGCCCCTGCCCCACGGACTTCGCGCGGCAGGCGCGCGTGGTCGGCCTGCTCACCGACGCCAAGAATCTGGCGGCCCCGCCCGACGCCTCGGGCCCACGAAGGGAGTTGGCCGGTGCCCGCTGAACAGCAGACCACCGTACGGGCGGACGAGCCGTTGCGCCTCACCGGGATCGGCGACGAGGCCGCGCTCGGCGTGGAGGGCCAGATCGCGGCCGTCAGCGCCTTGGGCTGGCGGTCGGTCGAGCTGCGGACCGTGGACGGCACGCCGGTCGCAGACCTGTCCCCTACCGCCTTCGACCGGGTCGCGGGGACGCTCGCGGACGCCGGGGTGTCGGTCGCCGCGGTGGACGCGAGGATCGGCGGCTGGGCCCGCCCGGTGACCGGTGACTTCGCCGCCGACCTGGCCGAACTCGCGGTCCTGGAACAGCGATGCGCCCGGCTCGGCACCCGCTTCGTCCGCGTGATGTCCTTCCCGAACGACGGGCTCGACGCCGACGCCTGGGAGCGTGAGGCGCTGCGCCGCGTCCGCGAACTCGCCCACCGCGCCGCCGAGTCGGGCCTGACGCTGCTGCACGAGAACTGCTCCGGCTGGGCGGGCGCCGACGCGACCCGTACGGTCCGCCTCCTGGAGACCGCGGGCCCGGGGCTCGCCCTGCTCTTCGACACCGGCAACGGCCCCGCGTACGGCTACGACGGCCACCGGCTGCTGACCGAACTGCTGCCGTACGCCGACCGAATCCTGCACGTCCACGTCAAGGACGCCGTCATCGCCCCCGACGGCCGCCCCGCCTACTGCGAGCCGGGCACCGGCGACCTGCGGATCGCCGACTGTCTGCGCGCCCTGCTGGCCCACGGCTACCGGGGCGCGCTGTCGATCGAACCGCACATCGCCGTACGGCCGCACGAGGACCACCGCGATCCGGAGGAGCGGTGCCACGCCGCCTTCGTCAGGAGCGGGGTGGCGCTGCGGAATCTGCTGGACGCGTGCGCGCGGGTGCCCGGCGGCACCATCGCGCACACCCCGCCGGACGGGGCGGCGTTGCGGGAGCCCGTTCAGTGAGCCCGCTCAGCCCCGCCGACCGCGCCCTGCTGCTCGACCTGCTCGCCCTGCCGACGGCCGGCCCGCTCGAGTGCGGCCCCGACGCGCCCGCACCCGCGCTGTGGGAGGCGCAGCGCCGTTACGCGGGGGCCGCCGCCGAACTCGGTTTCACCGTCCTGCACCACGCGGCCCCGCCGCCCGCCTGCGTCGACCGCGACGACGTACCGCTCCTGGTACGTCAAGCCGCCGCCGAGCGGCCGGAGTTCCTGGCCTGCCAGCCCAGCCTGGTGCTCGCCCTCGGCCCGGCCGGGGCACCGCGCGACCGTACGGTGATGTTCAACGTCCACCTCGACACCGTCGCGGGCCTCGAACCGGTCTCGTTCGACGGTGACCGCTTCCACGGCAGGGGCGCGATCGACGCGAAGGGCCCGGCCGTCGCGCTGCTGGCCGGACTGCGGCGCGCCCTGCGGGAGCGGCCCGAACTCCCCCGCGACACCCGGATTCTGGTGCAGGCCGTCTCCGGCGAGGAGGGCGGCGCGCTCGGCGCCTTCGGCACCCGTCCGCTCGTGGACGCCGGGCACCACGGGCGGCTCAACGTCTTCTGCGAACCCACCGGCGGCCGGGCCCTGACCCGCAGCACCGCGGCCATGACCGCGCGGCTGAGCGTCCGCGGCCGTGACGCGATCGACGACCGGCCCGAGGCGGGGCACAACGCCACCGTCCTGCTCGGCCATCTCGCCCAGCACCTCGCCGCCGCGCTCGACCCGCGACTCGACCCGGCCGACGGGCAGGTGTGCGTGGCGGGCCTGCGCACCGGCGACCTGCACAACCGCGTCTACGGCAGCGGCGACCTGCTGCTCAACCTCTCCTACGGCTCGGCCGCCACCGGACGGCGGCTGGAGCGGCTGCTGGGCGACGTCGTCGCCGAGGGGCTGGAGTCCTTCGGCGCCGCCTTCCGGCACAGCCGGCGGTTCGCCCGCACCGCGGCCGACGCGGCGGACATCCTGCGGCTGGACTGGCTCAAGCGCGGCCTGCCCGCGCTCGACGGCGACCCGTCGTGGCTCGGTCCGCTGCTCGACCGCGCCGAGGTGCCGCGGTGGCCCGCCGCCGAACCCGCCTTCACCTGCGACGCGATCTGGATGTCCGGCGTGCCCGACGCCCACACCGTGGTCCTGGGCCCCGGCAGCCTGGACGCCAACCGCGCCCACGCCGCGGGTGAGTTCGCCGATCTGGCCGACCTGGACGCCTTCGCGGCCACGGTCCCGCGCCTCCTGGCCGCCTTCGACGCGGCCGTGTCGCCTGCCGTGCCCGCGCCCGCCGTACCGCTCGCGCCGTCCGCGCCGCCGTCACTTCCCGCGCCGTCCACGCCACTTGCGCCGTCCACGCCCGTCAGCAGGAGGAACGAGCCCCATGCCGTTGTCGAGCCCGCCGCAGTCGACCCTTCCGGCGCGGGCGCCGGACCGTACCGTGCGCCTCGCGTATGAGGAGTTGCTGACCTTCGTCACCGGCGTCTTCACGCGGTGCGGTCTCGCCGGGGAGCGGGCGGCCACGGCGGCCGAGGCGCTGTGTTACGGCGATCTGGCCGGGATGAGCTCCCATGGCGTGACGAATCTGACCCGGCTGTATCTGCCGCTGTTCGAGGAGCGCCGCGCCGACCCGGCGGCCGAGCCGGACCGTACCGTGGATCTCGGCGCCGCGGTCCGCCTGGACGCCCGGCGCGCGCTCGGCCTGTGGGCCGCGGCCGACGCGATGGACCTGGCCGTCGAGCGCGCGGAGCGCTTCGGCGTCGGCCTGGTCAGCGTCCACAACGCCACCCATCTGGGCTGCGCCGGGTACCACGCGGCCCGCGCGGCGCACCGCGGCATGGTCGGCCTGGTGGCCTCCAACTGCGGCCGTCAGCGCATCGCCCGCCCGCCGGGCGGCCGGGTCACGATGCTCGGCACGAACCCGCTCGCCGTCGCGGCCCCCGCCGGGCCGCGCCACCCGTTCGTGCTCGACATGAGCACCACCGTCGTCCCCACCGGACGCGTGCGCGCCGCCGCCCGCGCGGGCCGGGCGGTGCCCGAGGGCTGGCTGACCGACGAGGCCGGGCTTCCGGTCACCGACCCGGCGGCCTTCGACCGCGGCCAGGCGTACCTGGGCTGGCTCGGCGGCGCACCGGCGACCGGCGCGTACAAGGGCTACGGGCTCGGGCTCGCGGTGGAGGTGCTGGCCGGTCTGGTCAGCGGCTCCGGCCTGGGCCCGGCCCCCGAGGCGCTGGACGGGGACGGGCGCCCCTCGGGCCGCGACGACGACATCGGGACTCTGGTCGCCGCCATCGCCCCCGCCATGCTCCGCCCGCGGGAGGACGTCGCCTCGGACGCCGACTCGCTGTTCGGCAGCCTGCTCGCCTGCCCGCCGGTCGACCCGGCCTCCCCCGTCCGCTACCCCGGCTGGACCGAGGGCGCGACGGCCGACGCCCACCGTGCGGACGGTGTGCCGGTCACCGCCGGGCAGTACCGCGAACTCGGCGATGTGGCAGGGCGGTTCGGCCTGACCGCGCCCGCCCCGCTGGACGGGGGCCTTCGCCGATGACCCGGCACTCGATCGCCGTCGTCGGCCTGGGCGTCATCTCCCGCTTCTACCTGGCCGCCCTCGACGCCTCCCCGGCGGCCCGCCTCGCCGCCGTCTGCGACCGCGACCCGGCCGCGCTCGCCGCCAGGGGCGGACAGGACGCGTCCGGGGCCGTACCCGCCTACCGCGACCACCGCGAACTCCTCGCCGCCGGGCCGCCGCTCGACGGCGTGGTGATCACCGTCCCGAACGACGCCCACGCGGCGCTCTGCGCCGACTTCCTGCGCGCGGGCGTACCGGTGTGCGTGGAGAAGCCGCTGGCCCTCACCGGCGCGGAGGGCGCCGAACTGACCGCGCTCGCGCAGGCGTCCGGGGTGCCGCTGTTCACCGCCTTCCACCGGCGCTACAACGCGGCGGTCGGGGCGCTGGCCGCCGGGCTGCCGCGGGACGTGCCGGTCGAGCGGGTCACGGTCCGGTACTTCGAGCGGATCGAGGAGCACATCGGGCGGGACCGCTGGTATCTGGACCCGGCCCGGTGCGGTGGCGGCTGCGTCGCCGACAACGGGCCCAACGCGTTCGACCTGGTGCGGCTGTTGCTGGGCGAGGTGACCGTCGAGACCGCCCGGATCGGCTACGACGGGACGGGGCTCGACCGCACCGCGACGATCGGGCTGCGCTCCGTTTCCGGCGCCGCGCGTGCCACGGTCGAGCTGGACTGGTCGTATCCGGGCGAGTTGAAGGACGTGACGGTCACGCTGGCCGACGGGTCCGTGCACCACGCCGACATGCTGGCCGGGCACCAGGGCTTCAAGTCCTCGCTCCGGCACGAGTACGCGGCGATCCTCGCGGACTTCACCGCCCGGCTCCGCGGTCCGTACCGCGTCGACCACGGCGGTACGGCGGCCCTGGAGCTGGTCGAGGCCGCGTACCGGCGTACGGAGGTGACGGCGTGCTGACCCCGCCCGCGGCGCGAGAGCCCGCCACGCACGAGCCCACCGCTCAAGAACCCGCCGTTCAAGAACCCGCCGTTCAAGAACCCACCGCTCAAGAGCCCACCGTTCAAGAGCCGACCCCCGAAAGGGCTGCCGCCCCGCGCGAGGACGGGCTCAAGCGCACCGTCCACGGCTGTCTGGTCAAGGTCCTGATCCACCGCCGCGACGACCGCGGCATGGCCCTGGAACCCCACGCCAGCCGCTGCGTGCGTGCGGGCGAGGTCCATGAGCTGGTCACCACCGACCACACCGACAGCGCGCCGGGGGCGCGGATCGACCGCGTGGGCTTCCTCGGCTTCGTCGAACTGGACCGCGGCGGCGTCATCGACCGCGGCGACACCGTCCGTATCGGCGGACGGACCGTCGGCACGGTCCTCGGCTTTGACGCCTGCCACTTCCCCAACCACTACAACATCCTCATCCACGCCGACGCCCCGGTGACCGGCGCCGACCTGGAGCTCACCCCCGAGACACCGGTCAGCTTCGAACAGACCCCGCCCCCACACCCCTGAGAGCCACGCCCATGCCGCAGGTCAACCCCACCGCCGCCGCCCCCGACGCCCTCCAGGCGCTCACCGAGCTGACCCGGATCTCCGCCGAGGGCCTGGCTCCCGAGATCGCCGAACTGGTCAGCCTGCACGTCTCACAGACGAACGGCTGCGCCTACTGCACCGCCCTGCACCACGACGCCGCCCTCGCGGCGGGCCACCCTCCGCTCAAGCTCGCCGCTCTCCCCCAGTGGCCCGACTCCCCCGACTTCACGCCCGCCGAGCGCGCCGCCCTCGACCTGGCGCGGCACCTCACCCGCCCCGCCGACGGCGCCGTCCCGGCCGCCGTCCACGCCGAGGTCACCACCCTCCTCGGCCCCGAAGCCACGGCCCGCCTGATCTGGACCGTCGCGGCGACCAACGCCTGGAACCGGATCGGCATCGCCACCGCGACCCGGCCGACGGAGGCCGAGGAACCCCGCGCGAACTGACCGCCCGACGGATCAGGAGGCGGTCAGGCGGGTGCGCCAGCCGTGGCAGATCATGGGCATCACGACCAGGCCGTCCCGCATCTCGGCCGTCTCGCGGACCTTCGCCCCGATCAGGTCTGCGAGTTCGCGCTTCTGGCCGTCCGGCAGGGCGATGTACCTGCTGTAGGTGGCGAACATCGCGACGACCTCCTCGACGGTCAACTCGGCCGTCCAGGTGACGACATGAGCCTGCGGCGGCGCGAAGGGGACACCGTCGGGGAGCCACGGTCCGTCGGACATGCGCTGGATCAGGTCGCCGATCCAGTCGTCGTTGCCCATCTCGTCGTGGACGTAGGCGTCCAGCACGTCCACCCAGGGCACCCGCCGGTCGCGGCGGGTGTAGAGGATGCCGAGCGAGCCGCCCGGGGTGAGCACCCGGGCGATCTCGGGGAGCGTGAGGGCCGGGTCCATCCAGTGCCACGCCGAGGACACCGTGACCGCGGCGACCCGCGCGTCCGGCAGCGGAATGCGTTCGCCGAACCCGTGGAGCACCGTCGCCCGCGGGCAGACACCGGTCAGCACCCGCCGCATGCGCGCGTCGGGTTCGACCGCCACGACGTCCTCGACCCGTTCGGCGAGCCACCGGGTCAGCAGACCGGTCCCGGCGCCCAGGTCGAGCACCGAGGGGCAGTCCGCGGGCAGCAGCCAGTCGAGCATCCGGGCCGAGGGACCCACTCGGTAGCGGTCGTAGTCCCGTGCCGCGGCCCCGAAGGACAGGGCGAGGCTGGACAGTTCGGGCACGGCACTCCGTAGGTCGTCGGGCGCGGCCGTCGTACGGCCGGGAACAGGGCAGGACCGGTCGCGGGACCGGACCTCGGGTACCGCGACCGCGCGGCCTCAGAGGCCGCGCAGCCCGGTGAGCACCCGCTCCAGCAGCGTGACGTCCGGCCGGCCCTCGGCGTACGTGGGCTGCTGGACGATGACGAAGCCGCTCTCGGCGAGGTCGCCCACCAGGACGCGGGTCACGCCGAGCGGGATGTTCATCAGCGCGGAGATCTCGGCCACCGATGTGAGGTTCATGCACAGGCGGCAGATCGCCTGCTGCTCGGGGAAGAACCGCACACCGCTCTCCCAGGCGAGAGCGGTCGTACCGACCAGGGCCTCCAGCGCGAAGTCGGTCCGCGCCGTCGTCCGGCCGCGGGTGACGGCGTACGGACGGACGAACGGCGAGTTGCGCCTTCGGTCTCGGTCTCCACTCACGAACGCACATCCTTCCGGGTGTGATTCGGACGGCCCATCGCGCCGGCCCTCAGCCGGCCAGCGCGTTCTGCAGTTCCCTGCGCACGTCGGGCGTGAGGACGTCGCCGGTCCGCTCGACCAGCAACGCCATCTCGTAACCGACGACCTTCATGTCGCAGGTCGGCGAGGCCAGCACCACCAGCACGGAGCCGTCGCTGACCGACATCAGGAAGAGGAATCCGTTCTCCATGTCGACGACGGTCTGCGTGACCACCCCGGCCTCGAAGAGCAGGGCCGCGCCCTGCGTCAGACTCGCCAGGCCCGAGGCCATCGCGGCGAGTTGCTCGCCGCGGTCCCTGGGCAGGGACGCGGAGGCCAGGAGTTGAACGCCGTCCGAGGAGATCACGACCGCGTGCGCGACTCCCGGCACCTGCTTCACGAAGTTGGCGATGAGCCAGTTCAGGTTCTGTGCTTCGTTGCTCAGATCGCTCATGGGTGTAGCTGCTTCCTATGCTGCCGAGGACGTCGTCCGACGGCGCTACGGACAGGGGAAACACGGGAAACACGGAGGTCGTGGGAGCTGTGAGTCCGCTCATAGCGGACCCGATCCGCCCGGCGTCCGGCCGGGCCCCTCGCGGTCGGACCCATCCTTACCCTGTCTGACCCCTTGGTGGAAGTTCGACAGCCGATCCCTCATCAGGTTCGCCGCGCGCGGGGCGGTGGGCGCCGCGTTCGGCTGCGGCACCGGGCCGCGCGGGCGCGCCTCGGCGGAGAGGTTGTTCAGGGGCACCCGCCGGGGCAGCCCCTGGGCGGTCGTGCCTCCGGTCGCCTGGCCGCCCGCGTCCTCGGGTCCCGGTCGGGCCCACGAGGGCGACGGGTGACCGGGGTTGCCCGGCGGCTGGGCCGGCGGGCGGGGTTGCGCCTGCGGCCGGAGCTGCGCCTGGGGTTGCGCCTGCGGCAGGGGCTGCGGACGCTGGGCCGGCGGCTGGACCCGCTGGTGGGGCAGCGCCTGCGGCTGCGGCGGGACCTGCGGACGTACGTGCCCCTGTGGGGGCCGCGCCTCCTGCGGTCCCTGCCCGGCCGGCCACTGCGACCTCATCGCGTCGAAGATCGGTAACCGGTCGGACCCGTGCCCTTCCAGGCGCGCGACCGCCTCGGCCTCCTCCTCTTCCGAGGCGAACCACGAGAAGTCGCCGTCGGGGCCGCCGCCCTCCTCCTGGTCGTGGAACCACGGGAAGCCGCCGTCGGGCTGACCGGAGTGGCGGCCCGCAGGAACGTCGTCGTACGACCGGCCGCGCGAGGGCGTGCCCGCGGGCCCGTAGGGGCCGTCGAAGCGCGGGTCGCCCGCCTGTCCGGCCGCGACCCCGCCGCCCGGCAGCCCGGCCGTCTCGCCGGTGTCGTACGGTCCGGGCCGCAGCGCCGACTGGTCGAAGACCTGCGGGCCGTCCACCTCCAACTCGCTCGCGGACACCAGCAAAGTCAGTGGGATCCGGATGAGCGCGTTCAGGCCGGTCCTGCCCGTACTGGTCAGCCGCACCTGGATGCCGTACTTGGCCGCCAGCCGGCCGACCACGAACAGGCCCATGCGGCGGGAAATCGCGACATCGAGGACCGGGGGCTCGGCGAGCCGCCGGTTGATCCGCTCCAGCTCCTCGGGCCGGATGCCGATGCCCGCGTCCGCGATGTCCAGGACCACATCGCCCGCGGTGAGCATCTTGGCGCCCACCAGCACCTGGGTCTCGGGGCCGGAGAACGTCGTGGCGTTCTCGATGATCTCGGCCATCAGGTGGACGACGTCGGTGGCGGCATGTCCGACCACCGCCACGTCGGGCAGTTCGTAGAGCACCACGCGCTCGTACTGCTCGACCTCGGCGGTCGCGGCGCGGACCAGGTCGAACAGCGACACCGGCTGGTCCCAGCGGCGGCTCTGCTCCTCGCCCGCGAGCACCAGCAGGTTCTCGTTGTTGCGGCGCATGCGGGTGGCGAGGTGGTCGAGCTGGAACAGGGCGGTGAGCTGACCGGGGTCCTGCTCGCTGTTCTCCAGGTCGTCGATGAGCTGGAGTTGGCGCAGCACCAGGCTCTCACTGCGCCGCGAGAGGTTGGTGAAGATCGCGTTGACGTTGGAGCGCATCCGCGCCTGCTCGGTGGCGAGCCGGACCGCCTCGAAGTGCACGCGGTCGAAGGCGCGCGCGACCTGGCCGACCTCGTCCTGCGACTGCACCTCGATCGGCTCGACCCGTACCGGCCGGTCCGTCTCCGAGGGGTTCACGTCGCGCAGTCGGCGGACCGCGCCCGGCAGCCGGTTGTCGGCCACGTCCAGTGCGGACACCCGCAGTTGGCGCAGCGGCCGGACCACGGACCTGGCCAGGATCAGCGCGCCGAGGAAGGACAGCGCGACCACGGCGACGATGATGGCGATGTTCTGGTAGAGCTGGGTGCGCACGGCCGACAGCAGGTGCGAGGACCGGTCGTTGAGGTCCGCCACGGTCTGCCGTTCGACGGTGCGTACGGCGTCGAGCTTGTCGGTGATCTGCTGGAACGCGGTGGCCTTGGTGATGCCGAGGCTGTCGAGCGGGATGTCCTCCTGCGCGGCGGTGGCGACCACCTGGATGGTGCCGTCGGCCGCGCCGACTTTGTCGCCGCTGACCGTCGACTGGTACAGGTTGAGCAGCGAGGTCGACGCGTTGTTCGTGAAGGTGCCGTTGGCGGTCTCGAAGTGCGCCTGCTCGATGTTCTCCTTGAGCTCCAGTGTGAAGCCGCGGTCGAGCGCGTCGACGATGAAGCCGCGTTCGCTCGACGTCTGCTGCTCGATCTGCTCGATCGAGGCGAGCGTGGTGACCAGGCTGCCGAGCGTGTGGTCGGAGCCGACCGCCGCGAGCTGCTGGCTGAAGTCCAGCAGATTGCCGATGATCGTGCTGTAGGCGCTGAAGGTCGGCGTGTTGGCGCCGTGGGCGAGGCCCTTGGTCGAGGCGCGCAGCGGGGTCAGGTCACCGAGCCGGGCCTCGGCGCGCACGCCGATCAGGCGTACGGCGGCGGGCAGCGCGTCGACGCTGCTCCGGTGTTCGTCCAGGCTCTGGCCGAACGCCTTCACCTGCGCGTTGGTGGCCTGTTGCGCCGCCGCGAGCTTGTCGTCCTTGGCGGTACCCGACCCGGTGAGTGCCAACTGGGTGAGGTCGCGTTCGTCGTCGAGCGCGCTGACCAGCGTGGACACCTGCCGGGCGAGTTGCGCCTGCCCTTGGATATGGGCCGCGCTCCGGAGGTTGCCGACCGCGGAGAACACGCGCACGCCCGCCAGCGGAATGATCGCGATCAGCGGGACGAGCACGAGGAGCAGCATGCGATTGCGCAGCCGCCAGTCACCGAGCTTGCGTTTGGTCCAGAGCCTGGAGCCGAGCCCGGTGAGGGGGGAGATCCATTTCGGTGCGGGCGCGCGACCCCGTCTCCGCGCGCTCGTCATGCCGTCGCCGCATCGTGCTGTGTCAAGCGGTCCCCGCATGTCAACGGATTGCCGGCTCCGTGAGACCGCTGGTCTTCCATTCACTAACCCTTAACCCTCATAACGCCGCCGCATGGCGCGGCGACGCTTGATTATCCGGTTCACCGCGATGAGACGTTCGGCTCCGACCGCATACCACTGCGTACCAGGTCGGAGGCTCTTTGTGTCTGTTCACTTCCACGCCCTCTGCGGGAACTTTATTGCAGCACACGCGTGCCCGCAGGAGCAAAGGGTTGCGCTACTGACTTAACGCGGCCTCACCGCCGCCCACTCCCCCAGTCCAGTGGTCGGATCGGTCGAAATCGGACCCACCGAAAGCGGCGGCGATACGAGGTGTCCGACGGCATGATAGGTGCACAGGAGGGCATATATTTCCTGCTGCACGAGTTCAGGGCTTTTCGACCGTAATAGCACCCGTGGCCCGGTGATCTGCTCGACGAAGTGGGCGACCCCGTCACCGCTCGCGACGGCCGCCTGTTCGTAGCGGGCCCTGATCTCGTCGGCCGGCACCGTGCTGTCGAGTACCGAGGTGACCAGCAGCGGAGCGCCCAGCACCGGTCCCGCGGCGGCGGCTCGCGCGGCCGTGCGGTCGCCGCACGGCACCACCCGGACCGCGGTCCCCGGCCCCGGACCTTCGCCGGGACCGGCGTCCGCCGCCAGTTCCGACAGGTAGGAGCCGTCGGGGAGTTCGCGCATCACCGGCAGTGAGTACGGGGCGGGTCCGAGGCCGCCGGAGCGCCAGATCTGGTCGGCGCCGGTCTCGGCCAGCGCCGACCACAGCGCGACCGGGATCAGTTCCTCGTCGCCGACCACCAGCGCCCGCTTGTCGAGAAGGTCTTCCGGCCACTGCGCGAGCAGGCCCTCGGCGCCTTCCTCGGCCCGGGGCGTGATGGCCGCGACCGCCGAGACGCGCAGCCGGCAGTCGGTGAGCGAGGACACCCACACGTCGAGCGACCGGTGCTTGTCCAACCGGGGCACCGTGGTGTCGGGGGAGCCGTAACCTGCCCTGTTCGCGGGGGTGTCCGGCACTTCCATCGCGACGCTCTCGTAGACGAAGACCCGCTCGCCGTCCAGCCGGGTCCCGTGGCCCGCGGCGTCGGCGAGGTGGCCGCAGAGCGCCTTGAGGGGTTCGACGCCGAGCCGCATGCGGGCCCGCGCGATGGCGGCCGCGCTGGCCACGTCGCCCGATCCGCCGACGCCTGCGCCCGGGAACATCTCGGGCAGACCGCCGGTGAGTTTGGCGAGCACCTCCTCATAAGAGGAGGCCCCGAAGAGCCACATCGCCAGAACGAAATACATCATGAGCTGTGCGGGCAGGAGACGCCTGCGGCGCTCTCGGCGCTCGGTTTTGTCCACGAGCCGGTCCATCACATCCGGCCGGAAAGTCTCCACGAGCATGCGCAGTGCGAGCCGGTCGGGAAGATGCGTTTCAGGCGATATGTCGAGATGGCGAAACGTCATTCGCCAGAAGCTACCCCCGGAGAACCCTCCGCGTCTAACCCACTATGGATAGTCGGGAGAAAGAGGCACTAGACGGAATTTCTCCGGACAACGACGTCGACGGAGAGTGAGGTCAGCGGCCTCCGGACGCTTAAGTCAATGCACCCTTGTTCGACGAGGTTGGTGTCTGCCCGTCGGTTCTGGCAGCCTCACTCGCGTGGCAAGCGAATCCCAGCACGGGCACAGCAATGGTCTAGTCAAATCGCCGCAACCGACGACATCGCCTATCGCGATGCGCGACGTGTGCAAGTCCTTCAGTACCCCGCAGGGCGGAAATCATGACGTCCTGCGCAACATCGATTTCACCGTCAGGCCCGGAGAGTTCACCGCGGTCGTGGGTCCCACCGGATGCGGGAAATCGACGACTCTCTCGTTGATCTCCGGCATGGAACGTCCGGACAGCGGTGAGGTGCTCGTCGACGGGCGCCCGGTGGAGGGCATTGGCAAGGACGTCGGGTTCGTCTTCCAGACGGACGCGGTGTTCCCCTGGAAGACCGTCATCGGCAACGTCGCGGCGGGTCCGCGCTTCCGGGGCGCGTCCCGCAAGGAGGCGCACGCCGCCGCGGCCGAGTGGATCCGCCGGGTGGGCCTCGCCGGGTTCGAGCGGTACCACCCGCACCAGCTCTCCGGCGGAATGCGCAAGAGGGTGGCGCTCGCGCAGACGATGATCAACGAGCCGCGGGTGCTGCTGATGGACGAGCCCTTCTCGGGGCTCGATGTGCAGACCCGTCAGATCATGTCCGACGAACTGCTCTCGCTCTGGGACCTGACCCGGCCCTCGGTCGTGTTCGTCACGCACGACCTGGAGGAGGCGATCTCGCTCGCCGACAAGGTCGTGGTGCTGACGGCGGGACCGGCCACCGTGAAGGAGGAGTTCGAGATCGATCTCCCCCGGCCGCGCAATCCCCGCGAGATCCGGCACACTCCCGAATTCGTCAAGCTCCACGAACGGGTCTGGCAGGCGTTGCGGGACGAGGTGCAGCTCGCGTACTCCCGCACGGCCGCGCGGCCCGAGACCGTGTCGGCCGAGACCGTGGCGCCCGAATCGGCGGCCTGAACCATCCGTACGGAAGAGGCATGAGCCTATGAAGACCGACACCGCGACCGGGTCGGCGACCGACGAGATCCTCGCGCGACCCGAACCGCCGAAGAGCGACGCCGGAGCGGCCCGCGCCGCGCTGGCCAGGCGACAACGGGCCAGGCGCCGCGTGTGGGTCAACGTTGTCAGGGCCGCCGTCCTCGCCGCGTTCATCGGCCTGTGGCAGGTGCTCGCCTCGACGGAGGTCGTCGACCCGTTCTATTCCGGCAAGCCGTCGGGCATCTGCTCGAAGCTGTGGGGCTGGGTGCGCGACGGTACGTCGCAGGGACCGCTGTGGGACCAGGTGTGGGTGACGTTGCAGGAGACCCTGATGGGCTTCGGCATCGGGGTCACCCTGGGTGTCGTCCTCGGCATCGTGCTGGGCCGGCTGCGCTTCCTGGCCGATGTCTTCGCCCCCTACATCAAGACCCTGAACTCGATCCCGCGCATCCTGCTGGGCTCGGTGTTCGCGATCTGGTTCGGTCTCGGCATCAGCTCCAAGGTCATGCTGGCCGCCGTTCTGGTCTTCTTCGGCGTGTTCTTCAACGCCTTCCAGGGCGCCCGCGAGGTGGACCGCAATCTCCTCGCCAACGCCCGCATCCTCGGCGCGAGCAACACCCGGGTGACCTTGCACGTGGTCGTCCCGTCCGCGCTGAGCTGGATCACCACCAGCCTGCACGTGGCCTTCGGTTTCGCCATCACCGGCGCGATCGTGGGCGAACTGCTCGGGGCGCAGCAGGGCCTCGGGCTGCTCATCTTCCAGGCGCAGGCCAACTTCGATCCCAACGGGGTCTACGCGGGACTCGTCATCACCGCCGCGTTCGCGCTGGCGGCCGAGGGACTGATCTCGCTGCTGGAGCGGTGGCTGCTGAGCTGGCAGCCGCGTCCGCAGAAGTCCGGAGCGCAGGCGTGACCGCCGTGACCGGCGACAGCACCGCCGGGACCGGGGCCGCCTCCGGCACTCCCGCCATCCCCGCCCATTCCGCCATCCCCCCGACGGTCAACCGCCCCGCGGCGACTCGCGGCCCGCGGCACGACCCGAGACGGCGCACGACCCACCCGCTTCCGAGGAGAAGACAACGCACATGTGGCACAAGAAGATCGTTCTCGCAGCCGCGACGGTAGTCCTGGCGACAGGCGTGACGGCCTGCTCGGACAGCAAGTCCGACAAGACCACCGACGCGGCGAGCGCGGGGTCGCTGGAGACGGTGACGATCGCCCTGTCGAACCAGGCGAACCAGAGTTACCTCCCGCTGATCCTGGCGCAGCGGATGGGCTACTTCACGAAGCAGGGTCTGAACGTGAAGATCGCCAACCTCCAGGGCACGCCGCAGGTCTCCGACGCGCTGCTCAAGGGTGACGCCCAGGGCATGATCGGCTTCTACGACTCGAACCTCAAGCTCCAGCTCAAGGGCAAGAACACCCAGGCGGTCGTCCAGCTCCTCCAGGCGCCCGGCATGGTCGAGATGGCCCGTACGAACGCGCCGTCGATCAAGTCGCCCGCGGACCTCAAGGGCAAGAACGTCGGCGTCACCTCGCTCGGTTCCGCCAGTTCCACCATCGCCTCGTACCTCGCGATCCACAACAACATCGCGGTGGCCGACACCCACCTGGTGGCGGTGGCGGCCGGTGCCACCTTCGTGGCGGCCTTCGAGCACAACCGGATCGACGCGGGTGTCACCACCGAGCCGACCATTTCGACGCTGCTCAAGAAGCAGCTCGGGACGATCATCGCGGACATGCGCACCGCGGCGGGCACCAAGGCCGCGCTCGGCGGCCCGTACCCCGGCACCGCGCTGACCGTCCAGACGGCGTGGGCCGACAGCCACAAGGAGACCGTCCAGAAGATGGTCAACGCCGTCTACCAGACGCTCCAGTGGATGGAGGCCCACTCGGCCGCGGAGATCACCGAGCAGGTCCCGGCCGACTTCTACGCCGGCAGCGGCAAGGACCAGTACGTCCAGGCGCTGGCCAACGAGATGGGCATGTACAACCCGACCGGCCAGATGCCGGCCGACGCCCCGCAGACGGTGCTCCGCGTCCTGACCGCGGTCGACCCGACCGTGAAGGGCAAGACGATCGACCTGTCGAAGACGTACACCGACGAGTACGTCCAGAAGGCGGCACAGGACCACTCCGCGTCCTGACCCCCGCTCCCCCCAGGGCCCCTGCCCGGCGCGCCCCCGCCGCCCAGGGGCCCTGTGACGTTCCCCGCCGCGCCTCCGCCCGGTCAGCGCTCCCGGCCGCGCGCTTTCAGCGGGCCCGGCGGGAGGTCGGGGGCGGACAGGCGCTCGCCGTCGTAGCCGTGGACGTCGCCGAAGCGGGTGGCGGACTGCCAGGCGGTGCGGGCCTCGGTGATCTCCTCGCTGGTGCGGGCGACGAAGTTCCACCACATGATGATGCGTTCGGCGAAGGGCTCGCCGCCCAGCAGCATGAGGGAGGCGGGGGTGTCGGCGCGCAGGGGGAGTTCGCGGCGGCCACAGCCGAGGTAGAGCAGGGAGCCGGGGGTGAGGGGGACGCCGTCGACGTGGGATTCGCCGGACATGGTGAGGACGGCGTACTCGAAGTCGGGGTCGAGCGGGAGCCGGGCGTCGGTACCGGCGGCGAGGGTGAGGTCGGCGCCGACGAGCGGGGTGTGGATCGTGCCGGGCGAGGAGGCGCCGTCGAGGTCGCCGAGGATGACGGTGGCGTGGAGTCCGCCGCCGCCGGTGACCTCGGGGAGTACGGGGTGGTGCTCGAAGGAGGGCGCGGTGTCGCGGGTGGCGTCGGGCAGGGCGACCCAGAGCTGGGCACCGTGCAGGTAGCGGGCGTGGTCGCGCGGTGATTCCTCGGAGTGGGCGATGGCCCGGCCCGAGGTCATCAGGCCCAGCTCGCGGGGGCGCACCGTCTGGAGGCTGCCGAGGCTGTCGCGGTGCAGCACCTCGCCGTCGTGCAGCCAGCTGACGGTCTGCAAGCCCATGTGCGGATGGGGCGGCACCTGCATGCCGGGCTCGTCGGCGATGTCGTCGGGCCCGTAATGGTCAACAAAGCACCAAGCGCCGACCATGCGCCGTCCGAGGTTGGGGAGCAGCCGCCGTACCTCGGTGCTCTCGCCGAGCTGGACGGTGCGGCCGGCGAGCAGGTCGCGGACCGGGGCGGCGGAGACGTCGGCGCGCCCGCCGCAGCGGGTGGCGGCGGGCGTCGTGTCGAGATTGCTCATGGTGCCGATCATGCCGCGCGCGACCGCCCGAAGCGAGGAGGGGACCGGGCGGTCGCGCGGGTCAGGGGGTCCGTCGGCCCCGGGCGGCAGGAATCCCGAGGCCAGGGGCCGGGCGGGCGGTTACCGGGCGGGCGGCGCGGAGTGGGCGGGGTGGATGCCGTGCACGAGGTCGCGGGCCTCGCTGACGTACATCTCCCGGTCGCCGAGCGTCAGGCCGGGGAAGTAGTCCTTGAGCCTGGTCACGACCTGCTGCTCCGACTCGTGGCACTCACGCAGCAGAAAGATCGCCTTGCGCAGGATGTCGCCGTCCATGGGGACCGCCCTTCACTACCCCCGCGGGCCCGTCGCCCTCGGACGATTCCCATCATGACTCCACGAATGTCACCTCTTGGGCAACGGCGTGTACTGGCTCTGCAAAAGATCCACCAGCTTTTCCGGCACGTCCGCGAGGCATCCCCGAAGCCGCTCCCCCAGCGCCTTGGCCTGCGGATCGGCCCTGGTGGAAGCGGCGACGCCGTCGCCGAGCAGCCCGTGCACGACGAAGTTCACCGCGCGCAGATTCGGCAGTTCCCAGCGGCTCACCGGCAGCGTCGCGGTCTCCGGCAGCAGGGCCCGCAGCCGGGGTACGTCCAGATACGCGCGCAGCCACGCGTACCCCTCGTCGTCCCGCGCCCACAGCCCGACGTTCGCGTCGCCGCCCTTGTCCCCCGAGCGCGCCCCGACGACGGTCCCGAGCGGCAGCCGTACCGTCCGGCCGAAGGGCTCGGGCGGCCCGGTCCGCGCCTGGCGCGGCGCGGGTCCGGTGACCGGCGACACCAGCGGCGGCGGTACGGGACCGGAGTCGGGCACCGGACCCGGCCGTCCCTCGCGGAGGTCGGTGGCGCCGTGCGGCGGGCGCGGTACGGGCAGCCGGGTGCCGTCGGCGAGCACGGTCACGGCGGTGACCTCGTCGGCGGCCACCAGCGCGGGCCAGTACACGCCGTACTCGGTGGGGCGCGGCGAGGCGTGCTCCAGGTAGAGCCCGGGGTAGCCGGCCAGCGCGGAGCCCGCGACGTCGGTGAAGAAGCCGCGGCCGACGGTGTCGAGGTCCGGGTCCTTGACGGTGAGCGTCAACCGGTCGGCCTCGCCGCCGTGTTCGCGCCGCAGGTCGTACCCGGCGAAGCGGCCCGGCCCGCCGGTCGCGTCGCGCAGGGTGGCCTCGGCGAAGTCCGCCTTCGCGTCGAGGTCGAGGCCGGTGAGCACGAAGGTCGCGGAATTGCGGTAGCCGCCGCGGTGGTTGAGGCAGACCTTGAGGGTGTCGGGCGCGGGCTCGCCCGCGACCGGGCCGACGGAGACCCGGTCGGGGCCCTGCTGGATGAGCCGGACGGTGTCGAAGCGGGCCACGACGTCGGTGTTGAGGTAGCCGGGTCCGCCGATCTCGTACAGGAGTTGGGCGGTGACGGTGCCGATGGTGACGGCGCCGCCGGTGCCGGGGTGCTTGGTGATGACGCTGGAGCCGTCGGCGTGGATCTCGGCGATCGGGAAGCCGGGGTGCACCGGGTCGGGGATCTCGGTGAAGAAGGAGTAGTTGCCGCCGGTGGCCTGGGTGCCGCACTCGATGATGTGGCCCGCGGTGACGGCGCCCGCCAGCCGGTCCCAGTCGTCGAGCGCCCACTCGAAGGCCCAGGCGGCGGGCCCGACGACCAGCGAGGCGTCGGTGACCCGGCCGCAGATCACCACGTCGGCGCCGCCGCGCAGCGCCTGCGCGATGCCCCAGCCGCCGAGGTACGCGTTGGCGGTGACCGGCTCGACGCCGGAGCCCGCCAGCGGGCGGCCGGTGGCCAGGTGCGCGAAGTCGTGGCCGCGGGACTGGAGTTCGGGCAGCCGGTCCAGCAGGTCGTCGCCCTCGACGTACGCCACGGACGGGTGCAGGCCGCCGACCGCGGCCAACTCGGCGAGTTTGGCGGCCAGTCCCGCCGGGTTGAGGCCGCCCGCGTTGACGACGATCTTGATGCCGCGCTCCAGGCAGGTGCCGAGCACCTCGCGCATCTGGGCGAGGAAGGAGACCGCGTAGCCGCCGTCCGGGTCGCGCTGCCGCGCCTTCCACAGCAGCAGCATGGTCAGTTCGGCCAGGTAGTCGCCGGTGAGGACGTCGATGGGGCCGCCCTCGACCATCTCGCGGGCGGCCGACAGCCGGTCACCGTAGTAGCCGGAGCAGTTCGCGATCCGCAGCGGCGCCCCGCGCTCCCGCTGCGCCCGCGGTGCCCGCCGGTCCTGTCGCGTCTGGGGCGCCTGCGGTACCTGGGGCGCCTGGTGTGCCGTCATCCCACACTCCCGTCACTCCCCCGTCTCACCGAACCGGGACGATCATCTTGCCGGTGTCCGCGCCGCGCAAGACCACCAGGGGGCGCGCCCGGGGCGGGTCCGGCGGCCGGTGGTTGAATCGGCTCCATGAACGAGCCCACACCGCGACCCCCGCTGTCCGCCGACGAGATCATCGACATCGTGGACGAGCACGACCGGGTCGTCGGCAGGTCGCCGCGCGGCGAGGCGTACGCCAAGGGCCTGCGGCACCGCTGCGTCTTCATCCTGGCCAGGGACGCCGAGGACCGGATCTTCGTGCACCGCCGCACCGCGGAGAAGCTGGTCTTCCCCTCCCTCTACGACATGTTCGTCGGCGGTGTCGTCGGCGCGGGCGAGTCCTACGAGGAGGCGGCGCTGCGCGAGGCGGAGGAGGAGCTGGGAGTGAGCGGACTGCCGCGCCCCGAGCCGCTGTTCCGATTCCTCTACGAGGACGGGCCGCGGACGTGGTGGTCGTCGGTCTACCAGGTGCGGTGCACACTGCCGGTCGCCCCGCAGGCCGAGGAGGTGGCTTGGCACACCTTCCTCACCGAGGAGGAACTGGCCGCCAGGCTCACCGAGTGGGAGTGGGTGCCGGACGGCCTCGACGGCTACCGCAGGCTGCTCGAATGGCGTGCGACGTACGGGAGTTGACCGCCCGGCGGCTCAACCGGCCACCAGGAGACCGGCCATGACCGAGGCGCAGTTGGCGGCGACCGAGGCCGCGTACGGCAACGGGCCCCGCAGCCGCAGCAGTCGGCCGAGCAGCAGACCCTCCACGAGGCAGACCGCGCTCTCCGCGACGGCGAAGGCGGGCCAGTACGCGGCGCCGTGCGTCTGCCGCAGGAACCACCACAGCGGCGGGTGCGTCACACAGTTGACCATGACGGCCGCGAGAGCGGTCCGCGGCGGTCGGACGGCGGACGCCGCGGTGACCGCCGCGACGTAGCAGGGCACCTCGACGAGCAGGGTGAGGGCGAGGGCCAGCGGATACGGCACGGACGGATCGTGCCACGGGAGGGGACGAGTGGCCAGCGCGGTGGGGGCGCCCCTGGCGGGCGGTGCGGGCAAGGGCGATACGGGCACGGCCGATACGGAACGCGCGGGGCGTACGCTGCCGGTCGCCGGTTTCGTCCTGGCGGCGGCGGTGGCGCTCGCCGTCTCGCTGCGGCTGCCCGCGGGCACGGCCGTGGTGGGCCTCGCGGTCTTCGGCATTCTGCACAATGTGCTCGAACTGCGGTACGTGACCGGCCGGTTCGAAGGCGTCCTGCACGGCCCGTTCCTGCGGCTGCTGGGCGCGCTCATCACCGGCATCGTCGTGTGCCGCCTGCTGCCGCCGTCCTCGGGCACCCGTACCGCCGAGATCCTGCTCGCGTACGTGCTGCTCGCCGCGGCCTGCGTGCACGCGCTGCGGACCAGGCCCGTACCGCTGGCCGCCTCCTGCGCGCTGCTGGCGGGCGCCGCCATGGCGTCGCTGGCCTTCCCCGCCTACCACTTCGTGGTGCTGGCCCATCTGCACAATGTGGTGCCGCTGCTCTTCTTGTGGGAGTGGTCGCGCGCCATGCCGCGCGGTCGTGCCGCCTTCCGGGCGGTGCAATGCGGGTGGGTGCTGGTGATCCCCGCGCTGCTGCTGTCCGGCGCCCTCGACGGTCTGCTCGGCGCGGGCTCGGGCTGGACGGACCGGCTGGCGCTGTCGTACACCCCGCCCGCCTGGCAGCACACGCACGCCGGGCTGCGCTTCGTCGCGGTCTTCGCCTTCCTCCAGACCATGCATTACGTGGTGTGGGTGTGGTTCATGCCGCGGTACGCGCGGGACGCGACCGAGGCGTTCGAGCGGCGCGCGCCCGTGCTGCGCGGTGTGCGGGCCTGGGCGCTGGGGCTCGGCGGGGCGGCGGCCCTGTCGGTGCTGTTCGTCAGCGACTACACGCGGGGCAGGTCGCTGTACGCGGCGGTGGCCAGCTACCACGCGTATCTGGAGTTCCCGGTGCTGCTGATGCTGGTGCTGGGGCTCGGGGAGCGGGGCCGGGCGGCCGGGGCGGACCTGACCGGGACGAGGCCGACCGGGACGAGCGCGACCGAAGAGAGGCCGCCCGAGAAGAGCCCGCCCGCAATGGGCGCGACCGAAGAGAGCGCGACCGACGCGCGTCCGACCGACGGAAGGAAGGAGTCCTCCGATGCTGCTCGCTGACGTCGCGCCGCCGCAGGACGGTGGCGGCGGCTCCGCAGGCCATGTGGTGATCGCCGTGGTCGGCGTGGTGCTGCTGGCCGCGGTGCTCGCCGTGATCATCGCGGCGGTCTCCCGCCGGAAGTGACCGCCCGCGCCCGCTTCCGACCTGGTCGTTAGTGTGGACGCGTGAGCGCTTTCGCCCAGGAGCTGCCCGCGCGGCTGCGTGCCGCGCGGGATTCCGTACGTCTGTGGTTCGCCCCCGCCCGCGTGCGGGACGAGGGCACGACCCCCGACTACCGCTTCTCGCTGGCCAACGAGCGGACCTTCCTCGCCTGGATCCGCACCGCGCTCGCCCTGATCGGCGGCGGTTTCGCCGTCGACCAGTTCCTCACCGACCACCTCGCGCACTGGGTACGGGTCTCGCTGGCGCTCGTCCTGCTGGCCGGTGGCGTCGCCTGCACGCTGCGCGCGGTCAACCACTGGGCCCGCTGCGAACGCGCCATGCGCCGCGGCGCCGACCTGCCCGTCTCCCGCTTCCCCGCGCTGCTCGCGGTCGCCATCGCGGTGATCGCCGTCGCGATGGTGTGCGTGGTGCTCTTCGGCTGGGCCGGATGAGCCACGACCGCCAGGACGGCGGCCCGCCGGGAGTCGGCGGCCGACCCGGTGACGACCGGGATCCGGGGCTCCAGCCGGAGCGAACGCGGCTGGCGTGGCGGCGTACGACGCTGTCCTGCGCGGTGACGGCCGTGCTGGCCGGGCGGCAGGTGCTGCACCACGAGGGCGGAGCGCTCCCCGCGGTGGCCATCGGTCTGACCGCGCTCGCGTTCCTGGCCTTCCTCCGGCTGGCGCACCGCAGGATTCAGCAGCTCGGCGGCGCGCCGCACCCGGCGGTGATGGCGCCGGGCGCCGCCGTCGCGGTGGTGGGCTGCACGGTGGCGCTCGCGGTGTTCGGCGCGGCGCTGGTGTGGTGAGGCGCGCCCAGCTGTGGTGACGCGCGCCCTCGTGTGGTGAAGCGCCCAGCTGTGGTGAGGCGCGCCCGCCGCGCCCCTCAGCGTCGTCGCAGCACGCTCACCAGCGCCCGGACCTCCCGGTCGGCGAAGCCCGGCTCGCCCGCGACGGTCCGCACGAGTCCGTCCCGCACGGTACGGCTTCGGCCGGCCTCCACCAGCGCCAGCGACTCGGCCAGCGCCTGCGGGAGCGCCTGGTGGTACCAGGGTGTGTCCGCGTCCTCGTCGAACCAGCGGCTCGGCGGAAAGGTGCCGTTGAGCTTGGGCTGCGCATTGCCGTACCAGCCCCATTCGGGCCAGGGCAGCGACACGTTGACCACGTGTCCCGCGGGCAGCGTCCGCACCCAGCGGGCGGAATCGGGCGACTGCTGCCAGCGGTCGGCGTTCGGGCCGCTCTTGCCGCGGGGCGTCACCCCGACGTAGCGCAGCTTGCGGCGGATCACCGGCCAGGGTTCGCGGCTCTCGGCGATCCACGCGGCCAGTTCGCGGTGGAGCGCGTCGAAGGTGGAGCCGCTGTGGACCACGTCGACCACGGCCAGCGGGCGCTTGCGGCGGGCCAGGGCGCGCGGTTCCAGGCCCGCCGCGGCCAGGTGCTCGCGCAAGCGCTCCCGCTGGGGCTGCGGGAGGCGGGCGGACCGGCGGATCGACAGGGGGAGCCGCAGGAGTCCGCCAGGGCGGTCCGCGTGTTCCAGCGCGCCGGTGAGCAGGTCGTACATGCTGTCCAGCGAGCGGCCGACGAAGCGGAGGTCGGCGGCGCGGGAGCGGGCCAGCACCTTGCCCGTGCACTGTGTGAGCGCCGGAAGGTGCCACAGCCGTACGGGTTCCGAGCCGTCCGCGAGCGTGCCGAGGCGGTCCGGCGGGCGGCCCTCGTACGAGGACAGCGCCCAGCGGAAGGGCTGCGGCGGGGCGGGTTGACGAGCGGTCACGCGTAACAGTGCAGCACTGCCGGGCCGTGCGGGTAAACGGATTTTCAGGGCGCCAGGATGTCCAGCTCGTGCAGGGCGCCCACGCAGATCTCGCGCATCAGGTCCTCGGCGGCGGCGGCCTCGCGGGAGCGGATCGCCTCGGCGACGCGGACGTGGAGGGTGACGGCGGCGGGGTCGGGCTCGGCGAACATCACATGGTGTTCGGTGCGGCCGGTGAGGACTTCGGCGACGACATCCCCGAGGCGGGCGAACATCTCGTTGCCCGAGGCGTCGAGGACGACGCGGTGGAAGGCGACGTCGTGCACGAGGTACGCGTCGAGGTCGGCGGCGCGGGCGGCGGCGGCCATCTCGGCGGCCAGCACGGTGAGTTCGCGGCACTGGGCGGGACCGGCGGCGGTCGCGGCGAGTCCCGCGGCGACCGGTTCGACGGCGGTGCGCAAGGTGGTGAGGGAGCGCAGTTGGCGGGGGCGGTCGGCGCCGGCCAGGCGCCAGCGGATGACGGCCGGGTCGAAGACGTTCCACTCCTCGCTGCGCAGCACGGTGACGCCGACGCGGCGGCGGGACTCCACGAGGTGCATCGCCTCCAGCACCCGGACCGCCTCGCGGACGACGGTGCGCGAGACGCCGTAGCGCGTTTCCAGTTCGTCGATGCGCAGAACCGTCCCCGGCGGGTAGTCGCCCGAGGCGATGGCGGGGCCGAGTTCGGCCAGAACACGGGCGTGCAGACCCCCGGCGTCGTCCCGCGGTGCTTCCTGCTGAGGCATGAGGACAGCTTATGCGGCAGCACAGTCATGTGACTTTTACATCACAGACTCTTGAATAAGTAGTACCTATGGCGTTGAGTGTCCCCGACCGCTTGCACAAGGAGGTTCGAGCGCATGACCAGCTCCCCGCGCCCACCGCACTCCCCCGTCGTCGTCGTGATGGGGGTCTCCGGTTCGGGCAAGTCGACCGTCGGCGGCCTGCTGGCGGATCGGCTGGGCGTCCCGTACGCCGAGGCCGACGACTTCCACCCGGCGGCCAACATCGCCAAGATGTCGGCCGGTCACCCGCTGGACGACGCCGACCGGGCGCCGTGGCTCGACGCCATCGGCGCGTGGATCGCGCAACGCGGGGGCAAGGGCGGGGTGGTGAGCTGTTCCGCCCTGCGCCGCCGCTACCGCGACCACCTGCGTCAGAGCGCGCCCGACCTGTTCTTCCTGCACCTGGACGGGTCCCCCGAGCTGATCGCCTCCCGACTGGCCGCGCGGATGCAGCACTTCATGCCGTCCGAGTTGCTGCGCTCGCAGTTCGCGACGCTGGAGCCGCTGGAGCCGGACGAGGCGGGCGCGGTCGTGACGATCGAGGGCGGCCCGCGGGAGATCGCGGACCGCGCGCTCGCCGCCGTACCCCGCTGACGTCGCAGGACTGACCCGCCCCACCCGTTCGAACCCCCTCCCCCCTGTCCCCGTCCTTCCCCCTGGAGTCCTCCGTGTCCGCACTCAGCGTGGAGCTGCTGGCCGCCGATCCGTCCCCGATCACCGACGCGGGCAACACCCGCCTGGCACTGGCCGCCCTGGCCGGTATCGCCGTCATCGTGCTGCTGATCACCCGCTGGAAGGTGCACGCCTTCCTCGCCCTGACCATCGGCTCCGGTGTGCTCGGCTCCGTCGCGGGCGCGCCGCTGGCCAAGACGATCACCAGTTTCTCGACCGGCCTCGGCTCGACCGTGGCGAGCGTCGGCACCCTGATCGCGCTCGGCGCGATACTCGGCAAACTGCTCGCCGACTCCGGCGGCGCGGACCAGATCGTCGACACGATCCTGGCCCGTACCAGCGAGAAACGGCTGCCGTGGGCGATGGCCCTGATCGCGGGTCTGGTCGGCCTGCCGCTCTTCTTCGAGATCGGCATCGTGATCCTCATCCCGGTGGTGCTGCTGGTCGCCAAGCGCAGCGGCCAGTCGCTGATCCGGCTGGGCATCCCGGCGCTGGCCGGTCTGTCGGTGATGCACGGTCTGGTGCCGCCGCACCCCGGCCCGCTGGCCGCGATCGGCGCCATCCACGCCGACATGGGCATCACGCTCGCGCTCGGCGTGCTGGTCGCGATACCCACGCTCGCCATCGCGGGTCCGCTCTTCGGCCGGGTGGCCGCGGGCTGGGTGGACGTGACGCCGCCGGAGCGGATGACGCCCGCGCGCGCCTCCGACGACCTGGAGCGGCGGCCGAGCTTCGCCGCGACGACCTGCACGATGCTGCTGCCGGTGGTGCTGATGCTGGCCAAGGCCCTGGTCGACGTGATCGTGGACGACCAGAGCAGCCTGACGTACCGGATCTTCGACGTCATCGGTACGCCGCTGGTGGCGCTGCTGGCCGCGGTGATCGTGGCGATGTTCACCCTCGGGCGGGCCGCGGGCTTCAGCAAGGACCGCGTCTCCTCGACCGTGGACGCCTCGCTCGGCCCGATCGCGGGCATCCTGCTGATCGTCGGCGCGGGCGGCGGCTTCAAGCAGACCCTGATCGACTGCGGGGTCGGTCAGATGATCCTCGACTGGTCCAAGAGCTGGCACATCTCGGCGCTGCTGCTCGCCTGGCTGATCGCGGTGCTGATCCGGGTCGCGACCGGTTCCGCGACGGTGGCGATCATCTCGGCCGCCGGTCTCGTCGCGCCGCTCGCCGAGGGCATGTCGTCCTCGCACACCGCGCTGCTGGTGCTGTCGGTGGGCGCCGGTTCGCTGTTCTTCTCGCACGTCAACGACGCCGGATTCTGGCTGGTGAAGGAGTACTTCGGGATGGACGTCCCGCAGACCCTCAAGACCTGGTCGGTGATGGAGACGGTGATCTCGGTGGTGGCGCTGGGCTTCGTCATGCTGCTGTCGCTGGTGCTGTGAGGCGCTGACGTCGTGAGGCGTGTGGGGCGGCGGGCCGTACGGTCCGCCGCCCCACACGCGTGTGTCACCAGCGCGGCACGGGCGGCGTCCGCCAGTCCGGGTCCGCCTTGCGCATCGCGGCGGCGTCGTCGCGGTCGCGCATGGCCCCGTCGTCGTCGAGCCAGCGCTGGTGCAGCGCCTTGAGCGCGTCCTGGTCGAGTTCGACGCCGAGGCCGGGGAGGTCGCTGACGGCGAGGCGGCCGTCCTCGAAGACATGGCGGCGGGTGATGACGTCCTCGGTCTGCCACGGGTAGTGCGAGTCGCAGGCGTAGTCGAGGTTGGGCACGGTGGCCGCGACATGGGTCATGGCGGCGAGGCTGATGCCGAGGTGGGTGTTGGAGTGCATGGACAGGCCCACGCCGAACGTGCGGCAGATCGCGGCGAGTTGCTGCGTGTTGCGCAGGCCGCCCCAGTAGTGGTGGTCGGAGAGCACCACCTGGACGGCGCCGCGCGTGAAGGCGTCCTGGATCTCGGCGAAGGTCGTCACGCACATGTTGGTCGCCAGCGGCACGGAGGTGCCGCTGGCGACCCGGGCCATGCGGTCGGTGGTGCTGGCCGGGTCCTCCAGGTACTCCAGCACCTCGCCCAGCTCGCGGGCCACGTACAGCGAGGTCTCCACCGACCAGGCGCCGTTGGGGTCGAGGCGCAGCGGCCGGCCGGGGAAGGCGGCGGCCAGGGCGCGTACGGCGGCGATCTCCTCGTCGGGCGGGAAGACACCGCCCTTGAGTTTGAAGGAGCCGAAGCCGTACGTGTCGGCGAAGCGGCGGGCCTGGGCGACGACGCCTTCCGGGTCGAGGGCGGGACCCCAGTCGTCGGCCTCGCCCTGCCCCTCGGGGTGGGCGGCGAGCCGGTAGAAGAGGTAGGCGCTGTAGTCGACGGCGTCGCGGACCTTGCCGCCGAGCAGCGCGTGCACCGGCAGGCCGAGGTGCTTGCCGAGGGCGTCGAGGCAGGCCACCTCGAAGCCGGAGATGACCGACAGCCGCAGCTTGTCGGCGGTCTGCACACCGCGCAGCCCGCCGACGTCGACGGAGTCGGAGACGTCGGCGGGGTCGCCGCAGACCTCTTCCGCGAGGGTGAACAGCCCGTTCAGATCGCTGACCGTGTGGCCGGGCAGCGCGCGGGCCAGGGGCGCGGCGAGGTCGAGATAGCGGGTGTCGCCGTAGGTCTCGCCCACCCCGGCCGTACCGTCGGCGGTGACGACCTCGATGATGAGGCGGGGCGTGTAGGGCTGGTGGACACCCTGGGTGTTGAGCAGCGGCGGATCGGCGATGAGGATGGGGGTCAGCCGCACCTCGGTGATCACGAGTCCGGCGGAGCGATCTGCTGTCTGCATATGTGAATTACGTTCACCCATAAGTCCAGAGCGTAGGTGCGGTGACCACGGCCGTCAATGCGGCCTCCCGAGCGCGGATGTGACGGACGGGACGCGACGGGGAGAGCGAAGAGCTGGACGACATACCGACTGGTCGGTACGATTTCTGAAGCCACGACGGTGACGAGGAGACGGCATGAGCGATACCGACAACCCCCCGGGTCTCGATCTGGGCCGGCTGCGCGCCCATCTCGACCGGGAGCGGCCGGGGCTGGTCGGCGGCGGCCTGCGCGGCAAGCTCATCGAGGGCGGCCGGTCCAACCTCACGTACTGGGTCACCGACGGCGGCACCGAATGGGTCGTCCGCAGGCCGCCGCTCGGGCACGTCCTGGCCACCGCGCACGACATGACGCGCGAGCACCGGGTGATCAGCGCGCTCGCCGCCACCCCGGTGCCGGTGCCGGGCACGGTGCTGCTGTGCGAGGACGGCGAGGTGATCGGCGCGCCGTTCTACGTCATGGAATTCGTCGAGGGCACCCCCTTCCGCACCGAGAGCCAGCTCAGGGAGCTGGGCGCCGAGCGGACCCGCGAGGTCGTGTTCGCGCTGGTCGACACGCTGGTCGACCTGCACGCGGTGGACCCGGCGGCGGTCGGCCTCGGCGACTTCGGCCGCCCCGAGGGCTATCTGGAACGGCAGTTGCGCCGCTGGGGCAAGCAGCTCGACGCCTCCCGCAGCCGTGAACTGCCCGGCATCGACGCGCTGCACGCCGCGCTCGGCGCGGCCCTGCCCGACTCCCCCGGCGGCGCCGTCATCCACGGCGACTACAAGCTGGACAACGTCCTGGTGGACACCGCCGACCGGCTCACCGCCGTGCTGGACTGGGAGATGTCCACCCTCGGCGACCCGCTCACCGACCTCGGGCTGCTGCTGGTCTACAGCGAGCCGCAGATCGCGTCCGACTTCCCCATCCAGGCGGCGGGCGGCGCGCCCGGCCACCCCTCGGAGGCGGAACTCCTCCAGCGGTACGCCGAGCGGTCCGGCCGCGACGTGTCGACCGTCGACTGGTACACGGCCTTCGCCTGCTACAAGCTCGCCGTCATCTCCGAGGGCATCCACTACCGCTATACCCTCGGGCAGACGATCGGCGCCGGATTCGACCGGATCGGCGGCATCGTCCCCCACTTCGTCGAACGCGGCCTCGACCGGCTCCGGCGGCACGCCGAGCGGCAGGGCCGGCCGCGCCCCTCGCAGGACTCCCCCCGGAAGGAAGGCTGAGCAGCCATGGAATTCGCCTTCGACACCCGTACCGAGGAGCTGCGGTCGCGGCTGACCGCGTTCCTCGACGAGCACGTCTACCCCGCCGAGCCGGTCTTCGCCGAGCAGCGCGCCGAGGCCACGGGGGACGACCGGTGGACCGCGCCGCCCGTGGTGGAGGACCTCAAGGCCGAGGCCAGGCGGCAGGGCCTGTGGAATCTCTTCCTGCCCGGCGAGCACGGCGCGGGACTGACCAATCTCCAGTACGCGCCGCTCGCCGAACTCACCGGCCGCAGCCCCCACTTGGCCCCGCCCGCCCTCAACTGCGCCGCTCCCGACACCGGCAACATGGAAGTCCTCAGCGAATTCGGCACCCCCGCCCAGCGCAAGGAGTGGCTGGAGCCGCTGCTCGCCGGGGAGATCAGGTCCGCCTTCGCGATGACCGAGCCGGACGTCGCCTCCTCCGACGCCACCAACATCGAGACGCGGATCGTACGGGACGGCGACTCGTACGTGATCAACGGCCGCAAGTGGTACATCTCCGGGGCGATGAACCCCAAGTGCGCGGTCTTCATCGTCATGGGCAAGACCGACCCGGACGCCGAACGGCACCGCCAGCAGAGCCAGATCCTCGTGCCGCGCGACACCCCCGGCATCGAAGTACGGCGCGGCATGCGGGTGTTCGGTTTCGACGACGGCGACCACGGCGGTCACGCCGAGATCGTCTTCCACGACGTGCGCGTGCCCGCCGGGAATCTGATCGGCGAGGAGGGCGGCGGCTTCGCCATCGCCCAGGCCCGGCTCGGCCCCGGCCGCATCCACCACTGCATGCGGCTGATCGGCATGGCCGAGCGCGCGCTTGAACTCATGTGCCGCCGCGCCGCCTCCCGTGTCGCCTTCGGCAAGCCGCTCGCCGCCCAGGGCGTGGTCCAGGAGTGGATCGCCGAAGCCCGCGTCGAGATCGAGCAGTTGCGGCTCCTCGTCCTCAAGACGGCCTGGCTCATGGACACCGTCGGCAACCAGGGCGCCCACACCGAGATCCAGTCCATCAAGATCGCCACCCCCGTCGCCGTCCAGCGCATCGTCGACCGCGCCATCCAGGTCCACGGCGCCGGCGGCGTCAGCCAGGACTTCCCCCTGTCCCAACTCTTCGCCGCCGCCCGTAGCCTGCGGCTCGCGGACGGACCCGACGAGGTCCACAAGCGCTCGCTCGCCCGCCGCGAGCTGAAGAAGTACCTGACCCCGTAGGGGGACCGCGCCCGCGCGGGGCGATACGCCGGTGTCTTGAGCGGCCCACCGCGGAGGGGTACCTCCGCGGTGGGCGGCGCGCCGGTCTTTTCAGGGGCGCTGAGGGCGTTACGGCTGGACGACCAGCCGGCCGATCGTCGTGCCGTCCGCGACGCGTTGAACGGCCTCGGCGGCGCCGTCGAAAGCCACCTGCTCGCTCACGAGGGGACGGACGGCCCCGGAAGCCGCCAGCTCGCAGAGCGCCTCGTGGGCCTGGCGGACCGCCACCGGATCGTGGGTGTTGTAGAGCCCCCAGTGGAGACCGAGGATGGCGTAGTTCTTGACGAGGGCGTGGCTGAGCGCGGGCGCGGGGACGGTGCCGCCGGCGAAGCCGACGACGACGATGCGCCCTTCGAAGGCGACGCACTTGGTGGACTTGGTGTAGGAGTCGCCGCCGACGGGGTCGAAGACCACGTTGGCACCGCGCCCGGCGGTGGCTTCCTTGACGACCGCGACGAAGTCCTCCGCGTGCCGGTCCACGACGATGTCGGCGCCGAGCTCACGGGCGGCCTCGGCCTTGTCGGGGCCGCCGACGACACCGATGACGGTGGCGCCCGCGGCCTTGCCGAGCTGGACGGCGGCGCTGCCGACACCGCCCGCGGCGGCGTGCACGAGCAGGGTCTCGCCGGGCCTGAGGGCGGCGCGGCGGTGCAGGGCGAACCAGCCGGTCTGGTAGCCGATGTGGAGGGCGGCGGCCTCGGCGTCGTCCAGGGCCTCGGGCGCGGGCAGCACCCCGGCGGCGGGGACGACGGCGTATTCGGCGAAGGCGCCGCGCGGCAGGGCGGCGGGCGTGATGACGCGGGCGCCGGTGTCCAGGTCCGTGACCCCTTCACCGACGGCGACGACCTCGCCGCAGAATTCCACGCCGGGCGTGAACGGCAGCGGCGGCCGGATCTGGTAGGTGCCCCGGCAGAGCATCGCGTCGGGGAAGTTGACCCCGGCGGCGCGTACCCGCAGCAGCACCTCGCCGGGACCCGGCTCGGGGGTGGGGACCTCGTCGAGGCGCATCGCCTCGCGCGGCTCGCCGTTCTCGTGCACGCGCCATGCCTTCACGTCAAAGCTCCCAGCGGGTCAGTGCCGCCGCACCGAGTGCAGCAGCAGGTCGGAGAATTCGGTGGCGACCTGCTCGGCGGAGAGCGGGCCCTCCGCGTGGTACCAGGTGCCGAGGTGGTGCACGGAGCCGAAGAAGAAGTCGACCACGAGGTCGGGCCGCAGGTCGGCGCGGAAGTGGCCGCCGCGCTGACCCTCCTCGATCAGGGAGCGGAACTTCTCGTGGTAGCGGCGGCGCTCGGCACGTACCGCCTTCTGCTTCTCCGGGGCGAGCTGGTGGATGGAGCGGAAGAAGATCTTGGTGTCGTCCAGGTTCTGGATGCTGGTGACGACGACGTCGGCGGCGGCCTCGGCGAGCCGGTCGGGCACGGCGGTGTCGCGGGCGGCGATGGCGTCGAGACGTTCGGTCTGGAGCCGCAGCACCCGGCCGTAGATCTCGTGCAGCAGATCGTCCTTGGAGCCGAAGTAGTGGTAAAGCGCGCCCTTGGTGACTCCGGCGGCCTCCACGATCTCCTGGACGGAGGTGCGGTCGTAGCCGCGCTCGGCGAAGAGCCGGGTGGCCTCGGCGAGCAGCCGCTCGGGTACCGCGGCGGTGCCGCCCTCGCCGGAGCCGCCGCTGCCGCCGCCCGTCGCATTGCGTGCCATGGCCTGACCTCTTTCCGTACCCACGTGCCCACGTATCCCCGTACCGACCTGCCGGTGAACCGATGTGGCGCCGTACCGACAAAGCGACGCGCGTTCCGGCCGGTAGGGAACCCTATCCGGCCCGGACCTTGAGTTCGCGCCGGAGGATCTTCCCGGTGGCCGTCTTGGGGAGGTCGCCGAGCACCTCGACCTCGCGCGGGTATTTGAAGGCGGCGAGCCGGTCCTTGCAGTAGGCGACGATCTCCTCGGGTCCCGCGGTGGCGCCGGGCCGCAGACTGACGTACGCCTTGACGCTCTCGCCGCGGTAGGCGTCGGGGACGCCGACGACGGCCGCCTCGCGGACCGCGGGGTGGGTGTAGAGGACGTCCTCGACCTCGCGCGGCCAGACCTTGAAGCCGGACGCGTTGATCATGTCCTTCTTGCGGTCGACGACATAGAGCCAGCCGTCCTCGTCCATGAAGCCGATGTCGCCGGTCAGCAGCTCGCCGCCGGGCAGGGCCGCCGCGGATTCCTCCGGCCGGTTCCAGTAGCCCGGTACGACCATCGGTCCGGTGACGGCGATCTCGCCGGATTCGCCGAACGGCACCTCGGCGCCCGTGTCGTCCAGGATCCGGACCATCGTGCCGGGTCCCGGAACGCCGACGGCGAGGGTGCCGGACGCGGGGTCGACGGGGGCCTCGGTGCCGGGCGGGACACTGGCGCAGGGGGCCGTGCACTCGGTGAGGCCGTAGCCGTTGGCGAGGTAGAGGCCGCCGGAGCGGGCGCGGAAGCCCTCCACCACGGCGGGCGGCAGCGGCGCACCGCCCGAGGAGATCAGCCGGAAGGACGCGAAGTCCGCGGCGTCGGCGTCGGGCCTGGCCAGCAGCGCCATGAAGGCGGTGGACGGGCCGACGGTGTACGTCGGGCGGTGCTCGCGGAAGGCGTCGAGCACCACGCCGGGCTCGAAGCGGTACGCGAGGACGACGGTGTGTCCGCCCGCCAGCCCCGCCGAGAGCTGGCAGACCATGCCGGTGATGTGGAAGAGCGGCGCGAGCGCGAAGATGACGGCGTCGTCGGCGAAGCCTTGGACGCGTACCTGCCGGTGGGCGTTGAAGGAGATGTTGCCGTGTGTGTTGAGCGCCCCCTTGGGCTTGCCGCTGGTGCCCGAGGTGTAGCTGATCAGCGCGATGTCGCGGGCGGTGGGCAGGGGGACGTCGGGGCGCGGTCCGGCCGCGGCGCGGGCGGCGGTGAGCACGTCGTCCGCGCCCTCACCGGCCTGCGCGGGCGGCCGTTCCCCGGTCAGTACGCGGCTGTCGTCGCGCGTCTGGAGGTCGAATTCGCTGGCGGTCAGCGCGATACGGACCGGCGAGTCGACGACGGTGGCGCGGACGTATCCCTGCCAGGCGCGCTCCGAGCAGAGGATCGCGGCGGCCCCGGCGTCGGTCAGGATGTGCGCCAACTCGCCCTGCTTGTACATGGGGTTGACCGGGATGACGGTGCCGCCCGCCTTCCACGCGGCGAGCAGGCCGACGACGAACTGCGGCACATTTTGCAGCATGACCGCGAGGCGGTCGCCGGGGGCGAAGCCGCGCGCGGCCAGATGCCGGGCCAACCCGTCGGAGAGGGCGTCGAGTTCGCGGTAGCTCAGCGCGCCGTCGAAGTAGGCGAGCGCGCGGTGGTCGGGTATCCGCGCAGCGACGTCGAGGAAGGTGTGCAGGACGGACGGCGGGTGCTCGACGTCCTCGCGCTGCTCGTCGGTGAAGTGCTTGAGCCAGGGCTGGTCGGCGTAGGTGGTCATGCCGGTTCCCCTTCCCGCGCGGGGGCGTTGGCGGATTCCGTGGTCTGCCCGGCTCTCCCTGTGTCCTCGGCTTTCCCGGCCTTCCCCGCGCCCTCGGCTTTCACGGCGTCCTCGGCTTTCCCGGCCTTCCCCGCGCCCTCGGCCTGTCCGGCTTCCTTCGCCCGCAACTCCTCGTAGGTGCGCTGGAGTTTGTTCATGCCGCGGAGCCAGCGGTCGGGTTCCGCGGCGCGGGCCGCGTAATAACCGGCGACCTCGGGGTGCGGCAGGATCAGGAAGCGGTCGGCCGCGATGCCGTCGAGCACCGCCTGGGCGACGTCCTCGGGCTCGATGGCGTTCGGCGCGAGCACGAGGTCGCCCGCGACCCCGGTGGAGCGGAGCATCGCGGTGCGCACGCCCTGCGGGCACACCGCGTGCACGTGGACGCCGCGGTGCCGGTAGGTGAGCGAGAGCCATTCGGCGAAGGCGAGCGCGCCGTGTTTGGTGACCGAGTACGGGGCCGCGCCGATCATCGTCAGCAGCCCGGCGGCCGAGACGGTGGACACGAAGCGCCCCTGCCCGCGCTCCAGCCATTCGGGGAGCAGCGCGCGGGCGGCGCGGACGTGGCTCATGACGTTGACGTCCCAGGCCAGCTCCCAGGCGGCGTCGTCCGCCTCGGGGCCGCCGCCGGTGCCGACCCCGGCGTTGGCGCAGAAGATGTCGACGCCGCCGCCGAGCGCGGTGCGGGCGGCGGGCACGATGCCGGAGGCGTCGCCGGGGACGACGGCCGCGCCGATCTCGTCGGCGACCGCGCGGGCGGCGTCGGCGTCCAGGTCGTTCACCACGACCCGGGCGCCCTCGGCGGCGAATCTGCGGGCGAGGGCGGCTCCGATGCCGCCGCCCGCCCCGGTGACGACCACCCGGGCGCCGCGCACTGCTTCCACGACCACGATCGTGTCTCCTTCGACTCGACTCGGCTCCTTCGCATACTAAGCGGTCGGTCACACAATCCGGTAGTGCCGGGCCGGGGGGCGGGCCCCGGACGCCGGGGCCTGGGGTCCGGCCGCGCGCCGTGTACGGAGCCGGTGCCGCCGCGTACGTAGCCGGTGCGTATTCAGCCGTCCGGGGGATGGACGACGCCGGACCCTGTCGGGATGATGCGGGCGAACCACACCATCACGGCGTATTTCCAGGGGGGCACCATGGCCGTGACCGGCACCTCAGTGACCGGCACCTCAGTGACCAGCACCTCAGTGACCAGCGTCCGGCCGTACTGGGACCTGACCTTCGACGCGGACGGCGACCCCGACCCCCGGCAGCGGGACGCGCTGCTGGAGGCGGTCGGGGACCGGACCGATGTGGTGGTCTTCTCGCACGGCTGGAACAACGACATCGCCACCGCGACCGCGCTCTACGACGGCTTCTTCGGCCACTTCCCCGGCCTGCTGGCCGCCGCGCCGGACCTCCGCTTCGGCTACGTCGGCGTGCACTGGCCGTCGATGCGCTTCAGCGACGAGCCCATCCCCGATTTCCCGCGCACCTCCCCAACGCTCGCTGCGCCCTTGGCGGACGGCGCCGCCGCGTCGGGCGCCGCGCTCGACCCCCTGACCAGGGCGGCGCTCGGCGAGGTCTTCCCCGGCCGCGGACCGACGCTCGACCGGATCGCGGAACTGCTGGCCGAGCGGCCGGAAGCGCCCGAGCGGCTGGCCGAATTCGCCGCGCTGGTCCGTACGCTCACCGGACTGCCGCCGAGTCCGGGCGCCGCCGCACGGATTCCCGGCGCACGGGGTCCCGCCGCCTCAGGTCCCACCGCCTCAGGTCCCGCCGCACAAGGCGTCGCCGCCCAGAGCCTCCTCGCCGAGGACATGGGCACCGCGCCGGGCGCCGAGCCACTCCTCTTCACCCAGGACCCCGTCACCACCTGCCTCTCACTGGCCGACGCCCTGGCGACAGCGGGCGCCGAGGTCGCCCCGGCCCAACCGGCCTCCGGCGAGGCGCTGTTCGGCGGGCTCGGCCGGCGCGTGTGGGACGGCGCCAAGGAGTTGCTGCGGCAGGCCACGTACTACGCGATGAAGCGGCGCGCGGGGACCGTCGGGCAGCGCGGGCTCGGGCCGCTGCTCGGGGTGCTGGCGCGCCGGGCGCCCTCGGTCCGGGTTCACCTGATCGGGCACAGCTTCGGCGCGCGGCTGGTGTCCTTCGCGCTGGACGGCATGCCGTCCACCGTCCGGGTCTCGTCGGTGACCCTGCTCCAAGGGGCCCTCTCGCACTACGCGTTCAGCGGCCCGCAGCCCTTCGACGCGCGGGGCGGGGCGCTGCACGGCAGACAACAGCGGGTCACCGGGCCCCTGGTGGCCTGCCATTCGCGGCACGACCAGGCGCTCGGCGTGTTCTACCCGCTGGCCTCGCGGCTCGCGGGTGAGGACGAGTCGCTGCTCGGCGACATCGCCCACGCGGGAGCGGATCTGCTCGGCTTCGACGAACGCTGGGGCGCGCTGGGCCACGACGGCTTCCAAGCTCTGGACGGCGCACCGGAGTTGACCCTGGAGCGGGCCCTGGCCGGTGAGCTGCCGAGGACCGGCTGCGTCAGCGTGGACGCGTCCTCGGTGGTGTGCTCGGGCGGGCCGCCGTCCGGCGCGCACAGCGACATCTGCCACGAGGAGCTGGCCCGCCTGGTGCTGCGCGCCGCGGGCCGGGTCCCCGGCTGAGGACCCGGCCCGCGACTGTCACCGCGCACCGCTCAAGGGCTCACCCCTGAGCGGAACGCGTCACCTGTGTGACGGGAATTCCACCACCTGCTGGAAGGTGGGCCGGTTCTGCCACGCGATCCGGTCGTCCGTGACTCCGCCCAGCGGACGCTGGACGATCGAGTCGGCGCACCACTGGTCACCGGCGGAGCAGCCGCTGTCGTCGGCCGGGTAGACGGTGGCCGCCGGGACGGCCGCCGCCTGCTTCAGCGTGGACAGCAACATGTCGCGGCAGGCGGCCAGTTGGCCGCCGCCGCAGTACGTCTGGTCGAGAGCGCCCTGCACCGGCTTGCCGAGCACCTTGCGCAGATCCTTGTCGGCGTACGACCACCAGCCGTACTGGAAGGCGCTGCCCGCGTGCGAGCCGGTCGGCCCGTGTCCCGCGGACGGCGACTCGTCGATCGCGAGGTTCGCGGCCAGCGCGTTGTAGAGGTCGCTGCCGAGGCCGGGCTGGAACTCGCCCGCGATCAGCAGCGGCCACCACGCGTCCATCACCCGTACCGCGTCGGCGTTGGCGTACGTGTGCGAGCCGGGCGAGGTCTCGTGCCGCTTGGTGCCCGCCGTGCTCCACGCCTCCAACTGCTGTACGGCGGTGGCCTCCTGGGGATCGGTGACCGGTGCGCTGTGGATCACCTGGAGCAGGTCGGGCAGGACGTCCTCACCGCGCAGGTCGGTGAGCGCCGCGTCCGCCATGGCCTTGGTGAGCGCGGCGCGGGTGACGCCGCCCGCCTGGGTGAGCGCCTTCACCCGGTCCTCCAGCAGGTCGGCGCGGTGCACGGAGCCGTTGCCGAAGCCCGCCGAGGTGTACCCCTTGGCCTGCTTGTTGTTCCACGACACGTAGTAGTCCTGGTCGACGGACTGCGGATGCTGCGCGGGCGGGGTGTAGGAGGCGGTGTTGGTCACCGGGTCCCAGCCGCGCCAGTCGTAGGCGGCCTGCGCCCACACCGGGAACGACGGGTCCACGCCGTCCGCCCTGACCGGGTTGGTGCCGCTGTTGTAGTACGCGGTGTGCTGGGAGTCCGCGTAGAACCAGTTGAAGGTGTAGTTGATGTCCTGCGTCGCCCGTTGGAACGAGGCGGCGTCGTGCACGAATCCGGGGTCGTTCAGCTCCTGGAAGCCCAGGATCGAGTCGGCCTCGTGCCGGTACGAACTGCGCAGCGCCGTATAGGCGACGGCCTTGCCGCCGACGGTCGCCCGGTACTGCACCGGGCCGTACGCCGTGCGCCAGACCTGCATGCGGTACGAGCCCGCCGCCGTGGAGTCGGCGACGGTCGGCGACCAGGAGTTGGTGCGTTCCAGCTTCTCCATCGGCACGCACGCGCCGTGCAGCACATAGTGCGTGGAGTCCTGGCACAGCTCCACGGCGTAGGTGTCGGTGACGTCCTGGCTCGCGGAGGTCGCGCTCCAGGCGTAGTCCTGGCCCCGGCCGAGTTCCACGTACATGCCCAGGCCCGCGAAGGACGCGCCGCGCGCGCTGATGCCGGGGCCCTGCAACTCCTGGAGCATCAGCAACTGTGGCGCGAAATAGCCGGTTTGCGGACCGAAGACGGCGACCGGGTGGCCGCTGGCGGTGTGCGCGCCACTGACCACGAGAGCGTTGGACATTCCCTTCTTCGTGGCGTCGCCGGAGAAGAGGTTGCTCGGCAGCACTCCGGGGCTCTTGGTGGTGGCCTGCTTGGCGCCGCCGGTCGCGTCGTAGACCAGCGGTTCCGGTACGACCGAGCCGGCGTCGGGCAGCGCCTGGCCCTTGGCCTGCGCGGGCTTGCCGGCGTACGGGAAGCTGCTGCCGTCGTGCACGGTGGGCGTGGCCTCGGGGTCGTCCCGCTCGCGGAAGGACTCCCAGACCTTGGTGCCCTCGGCGACCCCGTACTTCTGCTGCGCCGCCAGCAGCGACAGCGCGGACTCCACCTCTCCGCCGCCGCCGGTGCCGAACAACGCGCCGATCACCGAGGCGAGCGCGATCATGTCGGTGAGCTGGAACGGGTCGATCGTGCCCGCGTTGGTGATCGCGTCCATGTGCCCGGTGAGGACGTACTCGCCGGGGAAGTAACGGCCGTTCTTGGACTGCGTGATGTAGGCGTTGATGCCGTCGACGTACGCCTGCGCGTCGGCGAGCGCCTGCTGGCCGCGGGCGCCGCCGCTGTTCGCCAGCCGGGTGACCTGGTCCTGGAGGTCGGCCTCGGTGTACGGGGCCTGCCGCCAGAACTCCTGCTCCAGGCCGCGGTTGGCCGCCGCGCCGCCCGCGAACGACGACAGTTCGCCGCGTCCGACGTGCCGGAAGAGGTCCATCAGCCACAGCCGGTCCTGCGCCGCCGCGTATCCGGCGCCGTACTCCGTGCCCTGCCTGGTCGTGCCCTTGATGTGGGGGACGCCCGTCGCCTTGTCACGGGTGATCGTCACGTCCGAGCGCGGGCTGATCACCGAGGCGACCTGGCCCGAAGGGACGCCGAAGGACGAGCTGTTGAAGAAGTTGCTGATGGTCGCGTCGGTCAGCCCTGGGTATCCGTCGGCGAGCGACGAATACGGTCCGAGCTGGTCAGAGGTGTGCGCGGGGCGTGTCCCGAGCACCTTGTTCGCCAGAATGTCCGCGAGCGTGGCGTTGCCGTTCTCGCCGGGCGGCAGAATGTCCGAGCACTGTCCCGCGCAGTAGTCGCCCGAGGTGTCCGCGGCGTGCGCCGCCAGCGGCAACGGGGCCACCAAGGTGGCCCCGAGCGCCAGCAGCGCCGCGGCTGTCGCCGTTCTCCACTTGCCGATCCTGCCCAGCTTGCCGATCCGTCGTGGGGTCCGCAGCGGCATGTCTGCTCCTTCCGGATACCAGTCCCCGGACGTTACCGCCGGTACCTCCTTCCCGGAAGATGAACATGCGTCAGCTTTTCACTTCCCCCACATCCCGCCGCCCCCGACTCCCGCAGCCGCGGGGGGGGTGGGGGCGCGTTGGGGTGAGTGGGGGCGCGTTGGGGTCGGCGGGCACGCGTCGCGGTCAGCGGGGGCACGCCGGGATCAGCGGCGCGCGTCGCGGTCAGCGGGGGCGCAGGACGAAGACGCCCCAGCCGAAGTAGCGCTTGCCGTAGGTGAGATGGCCGCGCCGCTGGTGGTCGAGGAATTCGCGCATGGCCGGTACGTCGGGGTGGTCGGCGGGGGTGCGGCGGAGCCATTCGGAGATCGCGAACCACTGGGGCGCGTAGTAGCGGTCCCAGTTGTCGCCGTCGGCCAGCACCATTTCGACCAGGTCGACGCCCGCCGCCTCGAAGCGGTCCAGGGTGCCGCTGAGCGACACGAAGTCGTCCGGCTCGGTGCCGAGGGCCTCGTACGCCTCCTCCGGAGGTGTCTCGTGCCAGTACGGCTCGCCGATCAGCATGAGTCCGCCGGGGCGCAGGGCGGGCCGCAGCAGCTCGATCGTGCCCGCGAGGCCGTCCCCGATCCAGGTGGCGCCGAGGCACGAGGCGATGTCGAAGGCGGCGGGCTCCGGCTGGTATTTCCCGGCGTCGCCGCGCTCGAAGGTCACGCTCTCCGAAACGCCGAATTCCGCGGCCCGCTCGCGCGCCGCCGTCAGGAAGACCTCGCTGAGGTCGACGCCGACACCGCCCGTGCCGTACCGCTTCGCCCAGCCGGCCAGCATCTCGCCCTTCCCGCAGGCGAGGTCGAGGTGCCGCTGCCCCTCCTTCAACCGGCAGATCTCACCGAGCAGCCGCAGCTTCTCCTGGCTGAGGGGGTTGAGGATGCGGTTGTCCGCCTCGGCGATCTCGTGGTGGCGCAGGCTCATGTGGCTCCTTGGCGGTGCTGGTCGTTCACAGGCGGGCTCGGGCGTTCGCGATGGTCCCCGATCGGGATGGCGGGTGCCACTCGTTTTGGCCCGTCGGCTCGGCTCCATAGTGGCCGACGGCGGGGCGACGGCCGTCACCGGTCGGCGGGCGTCACCGGCCCGCGGGCGTCACCGGCCGACGGGCGTCACCGCCACGGGGCCGTGGTCATCAGGCGTGACGGGTCCCGGGCGGTGACCGGGTCCGCCGAGGGGCTGGTCGGTACCCGCCGGTAATGCGAGGATCGCGGCGCACGACGCGTGGCGCACGGCGGTACGAGCGGCGGAAGGCGGGAGCGGGCATGGCCCAGTTGCACGATCTGACGGCGGTGGAGCAGGCGGCTGCGGTACGTGAGGGGGCGGTGTCGCCGGTCGAGTTGACCGAGCACTATCTGGAGCGGATCGACCGGCTCGACGCGACGCTCGGCGCGTTCATCACCGTGACGCCGGAGGTCGCCCGCAAGCAGGCGGCGGAGGCCGAGGCGTGGGCGCTGGCCGCGCGGCGCGAGGGCGCGGCCGACGAACTGCCCGTGCTGCACGGCGTCCCGGTGCCGGTCAAGGACCTGAATCTGGTGGCGGGTGTGCGCTGCACCTTCGGTTCCGCGGCCTTCGCGGAGTACGTACCCGACGCCGAGGACCATGTGGCGGCCCGGCTGCGCAAGGCGGGCACGATCCTGCTCGGCAAGACCAACACCCCCGAGTTCGGGCTGCCCTGCTACACCGAGAACCGGCTGGCGCCGCCCGCCCGCACGCCCTGGGACCTGGAGCGGTCGGCGGGCGGTTCGAGCGGTGGCGCCGGGGCGGCGGTGGCGGGCGGCCTCGCGCCGGTCGCGCAGGGCAGCGACGGCGGCGGCTCGATCCGTATCCCGTCCTCGGTTTGCGGGCTGTTCGGCATAAAACCGAGCCGCGGCCGGGTGAGCGGCGGTCCCGTCCTGCACGACGTGAGCGGGCTCAGTACGTCGGGCCCGATCGCCCGTACCGTCGCCGACGCGGCGGCGCTGCTCGACATCCTCGCGGGCCCCGAGCCCGGCGCCCCGTACGGGGCGCCCTCGCTGCCGCCCGGCGAGACCTTCCTCTCCCACGCCCGCCGCGAGCCGGGGCCGCTGCGCGTGGTGGCGCTCGCCGATCCGCCGGTGCCCGGCGTCGCGCTGCACCCCGACTGCCGGGCCGCGCTCGACGGCGCGGCGGGGCTGCTGCGCGAACTGGGCCACGACGTGGACGAGATGGCGCTGCCGGTGGACGACTCGGTGCGGCAGGCGTTCAACGCGGTCTGGTCGGTGATGGCCGCGGCCCGGCCGGTCGCGCCGGGCGACGAGCACTTGCTGATGCCGCTGACCCGGCATCTGCGGGCGGCGGGCGGCAAGGTGTCGGGGCTGGACTTCGCGGGCGCCCTCTACGTCTTCCGCATGCTCGGCCAGCTCATCGCGGACGCGCTCCTGACGTCGTACGACGTGATCCTGACGCCGACGCTCGCGCAGCCGCCCGCCCTGGTCGGGGGCATGCGCGACGACGCGGACCCGACGGCCGAATTCGACGCGATGGCCGCCTTCACGCCCTTCACCCCGCTGTACAACGCGACGGGCCAGCCCGCGGTCAGCGTCCCGCTGCACTGGACGGACGCGGGGCTGCCGATCGGCGTGATGCTGGGCGGGCGGTACGGCGACGAGGCGACGCTGGTGTCGCTGTCGGCGCAGTTGGAACGGGCCAGGCCCTGGGCGGGGCGACGGCCGGAGCTCTGGTAACGGCGCGGGAGCCGGGGGTACGGGATCGGCGCGGGAGGCGGGGGTACGGGATCGGCGGCCGGGCGGCGCGAGGGGCGGCCGACCGCGCGGCGGCGATTGACACCCGGCGGCCCCCGAACCATGCTGAGAGTCGCTGAGCAAGCGCTTAGAAACCCGTAGCGCGCCGTACCGGACCGCCCCTGGAGGCCACCCCATGTCGCAGCCCCGCATCTTCGCTTCGCCGGACGAACTGCGCGCCGCCGTCGGCGAACAGCTCGGCTGGACCGAGTGGCAGGAGATCGACCAGAAGCGGATCGACCTGTTCGCCGAGGCCACCGGGGACCACCAGTGGATCCACGTCGACGCGGAGAAGGCGGCGCTCGGCCCGTTCGGCACGACCATCGCGCACGGCTATCTGACGCTCTCCCTGATCCCGTCCCTCACCCCGCAGCTCCTGCTGGTCGAGGGCGTGAAGATGGGCGTCAACTACGGCGTGAACAAGGTGCGTTTCCCCGCTCCCGTACCGGTCGGCTCCCGGCTCCGCGCGACCGCCGAGGTCGCGGAGGTCACCGAGGTGGGCGGCGGCATCCAGCTCGTGACGAAGGTGACCATCGAGCGCGAGGGCGGCGACAAGCCGGTGTGCGTGGCGGAGACGGTGGCCCGCTTCTATCTGTAGCTCTGCGGACGCGTTCGGGCGGCTGTCCGTGGAGGCGTTCGCGCGGGTAGCGCCCTCAGGCCGTGGGCCGCACCATGCGCAGCACGAGGTCGGCGTAGAGCGCGCCGACCTCGTCCGGGGTCCTGCGGCCCTCGGGGTTGAACCAGCGGGCCACGTCGATGCAGAGCGACAGCACGGCGAGCGTGGTCCCGGAGACCTCGGGGACGTCGAATTCGCCCGCCGTCACGCCGTCCTTGATGATCGTGCGGATCGCGTCCTCGCTCTGCCGCCGCAGCGCCACGATCTCCGCGTGGTGCTCGGGGGCGAGCGCGCCCAGTTCGTACTGCACGACCCGCCCGGTCGTGTGGTGCTCGGCGTGCCAGCGGACGAAGGCGCGTACGGCGCTCTCCAGCCGTTCGGCCGCGCTGCCGTCGCCGTCCCTGGCCTCGGAGAGCATGGCGAGCGAGCGCAGGTGGCCGACCTTGCTGATCTGGTAGAGCAGTTCCTCTTTGGTCTTGTAGTGGATGTAGAGCGCGGCGGGGCTCATGCCCGCGCGCCCGGCGATGTCGCGGGTGGTCGTGGCGTGGTAGCCGCGCTCGGCGAACGCCTGCACCGCCGCGATCACCAGCCGCCTCGCGGCGTCGGGGCTGATGTCCCCCCACGCCTCGCCGGTTGTCGCCTCGACGCTCATCGCACGCTCCTCACCGCCGGTCACAGCCGCCACCCTATCGCGGGGCTGAGCAAGCGCTTAGATACTAAGCGGTCGCTCGTCACTTGTCGTGACCAGGGCAGGGGGACGTCGAGACAGGACGTCGAAGCGGTACGGGGGCGCGGTGCGTGGAAGCGGTGCGGGTGCGTACGGGTGCGCGGCCTGCGGTCAGAACGCCGATACGCCGGTCAGCGCCCGTCCGATCAGCAGCTTGTGTATCTGGCTGGTGCCTTCGTACAGCGTCATGACCCGCGCGTCCCGCAGCAGCTTGCCCGCCGGGTACTCATCGATGTAGCCGTAGCCGCCGAAGACCTGGAGGGCGTTGTTGGCACAGCGCACGGCGGCCTCGCTCGCGTAGAGCTTGGCGACCGAGGACTCGGTGGCGAAGGGCAGCCCGCGGTCGATCAGGTCGGCGACCCGCCAGGTGAGCAGCCGGGCCGCGTCCACGTCCACCGCGATGTCGGCGAGCAGCTCCTGGACGAGCTGGCGTCCGGCGATCGGCGCGCCGAACTGCTCGCGCTCCCCCGCGTACGCCACCGCCGCGTCCAGGCACGCCTGGGCGATGCCGACGCAGCCCGCCGCGACCGACATCCGGCCCTTGGCCAGCGCGGACATCGCCACGGAGAAGCCCTTGCCCTCGGGCGCGAGCATCGCGGAGGCCGGGACGCGGACGCCGTCGAGGACCAGCTCGGCCGTCGCCTGCCCGCGCAGCCCGAGCTTGCCGTGGATCTCGCGGCGGGTCAGGCCCGCCGTGTCGGTCGGCACCAGGAAGGCGCTGACGCCCTTGTGCCCTTCGTCGGCGCGACCTGTGCGGGCGAAGAGCAGGACGACATCGGCCCAGGTGCCGTTGGTGATGAACATCTTGCTGCCGGTGATCACGTACGAGTCGCCGTCCCGTACCGCGCGGGTGGTGAGATTCGCGGCGTCCGAACCGGTGCCCGGCTCGGTCAGCCCGAAGCAGCCGACCGCGTCGCCCGCGGTGAGCCGGGGCAGCCACGCGCGCTTGTGCTCCTCGCTCCCCCAGCGCGCGATCGACTTGGCGACCAGGCCGAGCGAGACCGAGACGATGCCGCGCACGGAGGAGTCGCCGCGGCCCAGCTCCTCGGTCACCAGGCAGTAGGCGAGGTGGTCGCCGCCGGAGCCGCCGTACTCCTCGTCGACGGTCAGCCCCAGGAAACCGAGCGCGCCGAGCTTCTTCACGATGGCGCGGTCCACGCTCTCGGCGCGGTCCCACGCCACCGCGTTCGGCGTGATCTCGCGCTCGGTGAAGTCCCTGGCCAGCTCCTTGACGGCGGCCTGCTCCTCGGTCAGCTCAAGGTTCACTGCGTCGTCACCGCATCCCACGATCGTCCGGACGATCCTTCGAAACTACCACCGCTAGTTTTCGGGCGGCAGGCTCTACTATGTGCCGCATGGCCCGCCCCCGCAAGCCCCTGCTCAGCCGCGACCGGATCGTCACGGCGGCCCTCGCCCTCATCGACGAGGAGGGTCTGGCGGCCCTGTCCACCCGGCGGCTCGCGGCCGAACTGGGCGTGAGCGGGCCCTCCCTCTACAACCACTTCGCCACCAAGGAAGCCATCCTCGACGCGGCGGCCGACACCGTCGTCACCCAGGTCGACCTGTCGATGTTCGGTGACGGCAGGGACTGGCGGCAGGCGCTGCTCGACTGGGGCCGCTCCTACCGCGCCGCCCTCACCGACCACCCGCACATCGTGCCGTTCCTCGCCGTCGGGCCCGGCCTGCGGCCCGCCGGGCTCCGGATGGCCGACGCCGTCTTCGGCGGCATGGTCGAGGCGGGCTGGCCGCCCGCCCACGCCACCCGGATCGGCGCCCTCATGCGCTACTTCGTCACCGGCTCCGCGCTCGGCTCCTTCGCGGGCGGCTTCGTCGGCGACGCGGACGTCTACGACCCCGCCGACTATCCGCACCTCGGCCAGGCCCACCTCCTCGCCAAGCACCAGCGGCAGATCGACAGCGGCGCCTTCGAGACGGGGCTGCGCGCGCTGATCGACGGTCTGGCCGTGCAGTTCGAGGCTCTCGCGGGCCCGGGAACCGCCCCGGCGTGAGCCCGGCAAGGGTGGCCTCCCGGCGGGAAATCCGGGGGCGGACCGGCCGCGCCTGCTGACAGGATGGCGCCATGTCAGAATCGGTCCCGCAGGGCCCCGAGCCCGACTTCGTCCAGGTCAACTACCGCAAATACGACGGCACTCTGCACTGGAATCTGCGGATGCGGCGGCTCGGCGAGGACGAGCACGGCGTATGGCTCGGCCTCCCCGGCTTCGGCCTGGTGCGCAAGGGCCACAACCCCCACGTCCCGATCCCCGAGGCGCACATCATCCTCTTCCCGCGCGACGCCTGGTGGACGGCGACCTTCAACGCCGCGCCCCGCCGCACCGAGATCTACTGCGACATCACCACCCCGCCGCGGTGGCCGTCCCCCGCCGAGGTCACCATGGTCGACCTCGACCTGGACGTCCTGCTCAAGCGCGGTGCCGAACTGCCGATCCTGGTCGACGAGGACGAATTCGCCGAGCACCAGGTGCGGTACGGCTACCCCGCCGATGTGATCGGCGCCGCCGAATCCGCCGCCGCGTGGCTGATGACGGCGGTGGCGGAGGGCAACGGTCCCTTCGACGGCACCCACCGGCACTGGCTGGCGATGGTCGACGGCGCGCAGGCGTAGGCGTACGCGTAGACGCACGCCTAGACGTACGCCTGGGGACGCGCCCGCTGACAGCGGCGGGTGCGCGGTCCCGCGGGAATCCGGCCCGACCGACCGGTCAGAAGACCACCAGCGCCCGGCCGCCGCGCCCGGCGGTCATCGCCTCGAAGGCCGCCGGGATGCCGTCGAGCGTGATGCGGTCGGTGACCATGGCGGACAGATCGAGGCGGCCCGCCCGTACGTGCTCGGCGAGCACCGGCAGATCCACGGCCGGGTCGCAGTTTCCGTACACGCAGCCGGAGAGCGTGCGGCCGAAGTAGAAGAGTTCCAGCGCGGTGAAGGTGACCTGCTGGTCCTGGCCGCCGATGCCGACCACCGTCGTACGGCCGCCGCGGCGCGTGGAGGACCAGGCGGTGCGGATGGTGTCGGCGCGGCCCACGCACTCGATGGCCGCGTCGGCGCCGAAGCCGTCGGTGAGCTTGCGGATCCGCTTGGCCGTGTCGTCCCCGGAGACGACGAAGTCAGTGGCGCCGGCCGCCCGCGCCAGCTCCTCCTTGGCGGGCGCGACATCGACCGCGATGATCCGCTCGGCGCCCGCGATCCGCGCCGACTGGAGCACGGCGAGCCCCACGCCGCCGACCCCGTAGACAGCGACGCTCTCGCCGGTACGGATCCGCGCCGAGTGGTGCACCGCGCCGTAGCCGGTGAGTACGGCGCAGCCGAGCAGCGCGGCGTCGGTGAGCGGGACGCCGTCGGGGAGCGGCAGGACCGCGCCCGCGGCGACCACGGTCTCCTCGGCGAAGACGGCGGTGCCCAGGCCCGGGTAGAGCGGGCTGCCGTCGGCGGCCAGCGTGGCGTACGGACTGGCGGCTGCCGTGGCGGAGTTGGCGCACAGCCAGGGCTCGGCGAGGCCGCAGAAGTGGCAGTCGCCGCAGGCGGGCGCCCAGTTGAGGACCACGCGGTCGCCGGGGGCGAGATGGCCGACGCCGTCTCCGACCGCCACCACCGTGCCCGCGCCCTCATGGCCGAGGACGGCGGGTACCGGCTGGCGCAGCGTCCCGTTGGACAGCGACAGGTCGGAGTGGCACACGCCCGCCGCCGCCAGCCGGACCCGGACCTGTCCGGGTCCGGGGTCGGGCAGCTCGATGTCGGCGACGGCCAGCGGCGCGTTGACGGCGGGCAGGACGGCTGCGCGTACCACGAGGTCTCCTGGGTGCGGGGCTGCGAGCGGATCCGGATGCGGACGGATGCGGTCGGGGGCTGGCGGATGCGGACGGGTGCGGATGCGGACGGACGCGGGTGCGGGTGCGGACGAGCGGGCGTGAGCGGGGTGGGGCAACGGGCCGGTCGGACCGGGTCGGCCGGGGTGATCCCGGTCGACCGAGTCGGCCCGAACAGGTCGGGAGGGGCGGGCGGTTCGTGCGGTTCAGGCGGGTCGGGCGGTCCTGCGGTCCTGCGGTCCCGGGGTCAGAACTGGAGGGACTTGGTCTGGAGGTACTCCGCCAGCCCGTGCGCGCCCAGTTCGCGGCCGACTCCGGACTGCTTGTAACCGCCGAAGGGCGCCAGCGGGTTGAACCGGCCGCCGTTGATGTCGACCTGTCCGGTGTCCATCCGGCGGGCGAAGGCGACGGCCTCCGCGTCGTCGGCGCCCCAGACCGCGCCCGCGAGCCCGTAGACCGTGCCGTTGGCGATGCGCAGGGCGTCGTCCTCGTCCTCGTACCTGATCAGGGCGACGACCGGGCCGAAGATCTCCTCCTGGGCGATCGTCATACCGGGGTCGACGTCGGCGAAGACGGTGGGGCGTACGTAGTAGCCGGTCTCCAGTCCGTCCGGCGCGTCGGGGCCGCCGACGACGATCCGCGCGCCTTCCGCGGCGCCGCGCCGTATGTAGCCGCGCACCCGCTCGCGCTGCTTGGCGTTGACGACCGGGCCGAGCCGTTCGCCGGGTACGTACTTGGCGGCTGCCGCGGTGGCCGCCTCGACGGCTTCGTCGTAGCGCGCGGAGTCGATGAGGATCCGGGTCCAGGCGCTGCACGTCTGGCCGGAGTTGGCGAAGACGTTGGCGATGCCGACGTTGACGGCGCGGCCGAGGTCGGCGCCGGGGAGGATGACGTTCGCGGACTTTCCGCCCAGTTCGAGCGCGACGCGCTTGACGGCGGCGCCCGCGGTGGCGCCGATCTGCCGTCCGACCGCGGTGGAACCGGTGAAGGAGACCATGTCCACGCCTGGGTGCTCGGCGAGCGCCTGTCCGGCGACCGGGCCGAGGCCGGTGACCAGGTTGAAGACTCCGGCGGGGAGCCCGGCCTCGTCGAGGATCGCGGCGAAGAGCTGGGCGACCAGCGGGGTGTCCTCCGCGGGCTTGAGCACCACGGTGCAGCCCGCGGCCAGCGCGGGGGCGGCCTTGGCGACGACCTGGTGCAGCGGGTAGTTCCACGGCGTGATCGCGCCGACGACGCCGACCGGCTCCTGGAACACCCGTGAGTTGCCGACCTGTTCCTCGAAGCCGTACCCGGCGGCGAGCGCGGCGAAGCTGCCCATGACAGCGGTGGGCATGTCGGTGTGGACGGCGGCGGCGAAGGCGGGCGGGGCGCCCAGCTCGGCGGCGACGGTCGCGGCGATCTCCTCGCGGCGCGCCGCCATCAGGTCGCGTACCGCGCCGAGTATCGCGCCGCGTTCCGCGGGCGGGGTGGCCGCCCAGCCGGGCAGGGCGGCGCGCGCGGCGCGTACGGCCTCGTCCACGTCCTCCGCGGTGCCCGCGGGCACCTGTCCGATGACCTTCTCGGTCACCGGGTTGACGACGTCGATCCGGCCGCCGCCCGCGGCGGGGCGCCACTTCCCGCCGATGTACTGGGCGTCGCGCGATGTCACCAGGTCCTGTGCGCCCTCTGCCGTACCGTCCACCGTTGCTGCCCTCCGGGGTCACCGCTCTGCGTCCGACGCCCAAACTAGCGCCGTTAGTTTTTTGTGGCCAGGGTGTGTCGCGTGCCGTCAGTCACGTCGCGCCGGGAACACCCGACGACCCGGGCTCCGCGCGGGGCCGGGCCGGGCCCGTGACGTCCGGCCGCCCTCCCCGGGCGACCCGCGCCCAGGGGTCCCGTGCCCCGCTGTCCGGGTGTCACACCACTCGGCGGCGCCGTGTCACCCGGCCGTGTCACGGGCGGGTCCGTGTCACGGGCGCGGCGCGGGTCAGCGGACGGCCTCCATCCGTATCGGGAATCCGTTGAGCACGGCCGTGCCGGAGAGCGGGTCGAGCCGCGTGCCGTCGAGCAACTGATTGACGTTGACGCCCGGCTCGCGGTCCGCCTCGGTCAGCCGGGTGCCCTCGCGGTCGTGACCCCAGCCGTGCGGCACGCTGACCACTCCGGGGCGCAGCGCGTCGGTGATCTCGACGGCCGCGGTGATCTCCCCGCCGTCGCCCTTGATCAGGGCGAGCGCCCCGTCGGCCAGCCCGAGCCGGGCCGCGTCGACGGGGTGTATCTGCGCCGTGCAGCGGTTGGTGCCGCCGGTGAGCGCGGGCACATTGTGCATCCAGGAGTTGTTGGACCGCAGATGGCGGCGCCCGATGAGGACCAGCCCTTCGCCGTCCGCACCGCGCGTCACCGCGGCCCGCAGCCGCGGCAGATCGGCGGCAACGGCCTCGGGCGCCAGCTCGACCGTGCCGGACGGTGTCCGCAGCACCTCGGGCACGCGCGGGCGCAGCGGGCCGAGGTCGATGCCGTGCGGCCGGTCCAGGACCCTCGCCAGAGTGAGGCCGTCGGGGTCGGCGCCGAAGCCGTCGCCGTACGGGCCGAGGCGCAGCATCATGTCGAGCCGCCGCTCGTATCCGGTGCTCCCGCCGAGCGCGGCGGACAGCTCCGCGACGTCCCGGCCGTGGACCGGCGAGTGCGGGTCGCCGGTCTCGGCGGTGAGCTTGCGGACCACCGCCTGTTCGTCCACGAGCGCGGGGGCGGCTCCCTGCTCCCGGGTCTGTCCCAGGACGGCGAGGATCAGCCGGGCGTGGATCTCCGGTTCGTCCAGCAGTCCGTCCTCCAGCGGCACCGCGGGCGGGCTGTAGCGGACGGTGTTGCGGACCGCGAGCGTGCTGAAGGCGAAGTCGTAGTGCGCGCTCTGCGCGGGCGGGGGCGGTGGCAGCACCACATCGGCGTGGCGCGAGGTCTCGTTGAGATACGGATCGACGCTGACCATGAAGTCCAGGCCGTCCAGGGCGCGGTCGAGCCGCAGGCCGTCGGGGGCGGACAGCACCGGGTTGGCCGCGACCACGACGAGGGCGCGCAGGCGGCCGTCCCCGGGAGTGTCGATCTCCTCGGCGAGGGCGGCGGCGGGCAGTTCGCCCTTGACCTCGGGGTGTCCCGAGACCCGGCTGTGCCAGCGGCCGACGCGGAATCCCTTGCCGGGGCCGGGCGGTCGGGGCGCCCGCGCGGTGGCCGCGAGCGGGAACATGGCGCCGCCCGGCCGGTCCAGATTGCCGGTCAGCGCATTGAGCACGTCGACCGCCCAGCTCGCCAGGGTGCCGAATTCCACGGCGGTGCTGCCGAGCCGCCCGTAGACTACGGCGCGCTCGGCCGCCGCCAACTCGCGTGCCAGGGCCCGGATGTCGTCGGCCGGGACGTCGCAATACGCGGCGACCGCCTCCGGCGCGAAATCCGTCACCAGGTCGCGTACTTCGGCCACGCCGCTGAGCCACGGGGTCAGTTCGCCGGGGTCCGCGAGCCCTTCGGCGAACAGTGTCCTGACCATGGCGAGCAGCAGGGCCGCGTCGGTGCCGGGCCTGGGCGCCACATGGCGGTCGGCGGCGCGGGCGGTCCTGGTGCGGTGCGGGTCGATGACGACGAGTCTGCCGCCGCGCCGCCGCAGCGCCTTGAGCTTGCCGGGGAAGTCGGCGGCGGTGGCCAGACTGCCGTTGGACACCAGCGGGTTCGCGCCGATGAGCAGCAGATGGTCGGTGCGGTCCAGGTCGGGCACCGGGATCGCGTTCGGGTCGCCGAAGAGGTAGCCGCAGGACACGTGCTTGGGCATCTGGTCGAGCGTGCTCGCGGTGAAGACGCGGCGGGTGCGCAGCGCGCCGATGAGCTGCGCGGGGTAGAGGCCGCCCGCCATCGTGTGCACATTGGGGTTGCCGAGGACGACGCCGACCGCGTCACCGCCGTGCGCGCCGGTGACCGCGCCGATCCCGGCGGCGACGGCCGCGTACGCCTCGTCCCACGTCGCCTCGGTCAGCCGGCCCTCGCGGCGCACCAGGGGGCGCCGCAGCCGGTCGGGGTCGGCGTCAAGCGCGCCGAAAGCGGCGCCCTTGGGGCAGATGAAGCCCGCGCTGAACACGTCGTCCCGGTCGCCGCGGGCATGCGTCACCCGTCCGTCGTCGACGGACAGCGTGAGGCCGCAGGTGGCCTCGCAGAGCGGACAGATGCGCAGGGCGGTTCGGGTCATCGGGGACTCCCCTGGACGGGCGGCGACGTTGGCGCGCGGTCGTCTTCGACATTACCCGGCGGTACTGACAACGACCCCTGGAGCGGGCATCGGGCCTCGCGAGGGCGGGTGCGGGAGATCCGGGAAGGGGCGGGGAGGCCAGGGGACCTGGGGGCCTGGGGGCGGGGAGGCCAGGGGACCTGGGGGCCTGGGGGCCTGGGGGCCTGGGAGATCAGTCCAGGACGGTCGCGAGATAGGCCCGGATCAGCTCCTTCGTCTCGGAGATCACCCCGGGGTCGCCCGACGGGTCGGTGCGGAAGGCGAGTTGCAGCGCGGCGTCCGCCGTCTCGACGGCGATCACCAGGGCCAGCCGCAGCCGGGGTTCCGAGGGGTCGACCGAGAGCCGTTCCCCGAGCAGCGCGGGCAGCCGGTCGGCGAGGTCGTGGTTGGTCTCGCCCGGCACGCCGAAGTCGACCAGCGCGAAACCGGGCGCGGTGCGCTTCATGGCGGTGTACTCGTCGACCAGGATGTTCACCGCCGTGCGCCAGTCGGGGTCGGTGCCGGGCTCCGCGAGACGCGCGGCCGTACGGTCGAGGAATTCGTCGAGGTTGCGGTGGGCGAGGGCGTCCGCGAGGGCGCGCTTGTCGGAGAAGAAACGGTAGACCGACCCGATGGGGACGCCCGCGCGGGCGGCGACGGCGCGGGTGCTGAGACGCTCGTAACCGCCCTCGTCCAACAGCCGGGCGCAGGCGTCGAGGATGCGTTCCAGGCGTTCGGTGCTGCGCTGCTGCACCGGTGCGCGGCGCAGTCCGCCGTCGGCGCCCACGGCCCGTGGCACGGCTCCCTCAGCCCTTCGCGGCGAGCGCGTCGAAGAGCTTGCGCAGGTCGGCGAGGGCTTCCGCCAGGGCGGCCGGCGGGTCGTCGGCCCTGACGATCGCCATCGCGCTCTCGCTGAGTCCGCCGTAGAGCATCGACGTCAGCGGGTCGGCGGGGCGCTGCGAGATCGCGCCCGCCTTGATGGCGTACTTCACGCCGCGCAGGGTGAGTTGGCGGCAGTTGACGCCGAGGTCGCGCATCGCCTCCCAGCCGAGCGCGCCCGGAGCGTCGAAGAGCGTGATGCGCTGCACCTCGGGGTCCAAGGACGCCTCCAGATAGGCGCGGCTGCCCTCGTAGACCGCCTCCCACGGGTCGGCGACCTGGAGATACGCGGTCGAGATCCGGTGGGCGAGACGTTCCTGCTCGCGGGTGTAGACGGCGCTGAAGAGCTGCCTCTTGCCGGAGAAGTGGTGGTACAGGGCGCCTTTGGTGACGCCCGCCCGCTCGCAGACCGCGTCCAGCGAGGTGGCCGCGTAGCCCTCGGCGGCGAACAGCGCGCGGGCCGCGGTGAGCAGGTCCTCGACGGTGGCGTCCGACCGCTCGCGCTGCGTGGGGCGTGCCGCCGCCCTGCGGGCCGGGACGGTGCCCGTCCCGCTTCCGGTGCCTGTGCGCGGTGCTGCCACAGCGGCGCCCTCCTGTCGTTCGCGATGCCCTCCCCACCCTAGGGCCTGCCCACTCTTGACACGCACATACCTTCGGTATGTATTTTCATACCGTCAGTATGTACTCCCAGTATGTTTCTCGCTGCCAAGGCAAGGACGGCCCATGTCCTCCCCCGCTTCCACCCTCCCCGCACCGCCCGGCTCGGGACGGACCCCGGACGTCAGACCGGGGCGCGTCCTGCTGCTCAGCGCGGGCGCCACCTTCATCGCGTTCCTCGACGCCACCGTGGTCAACGTCGCTTTCCCCGACCTGGCCGAGAGCTTCCCCGCCGACCGCGTGTCCGACCTGTCGTGGGTCGTGAGCAGCTACGCGGTGCTCTTCGCCGCGCTGCTCACCCCCGCGGGACGGATAGCCGACGCCTTCGGCCGCAAGCGCGTCTTCCTGCTGTCACTCACCGGCTTCACGGTCGCCTCCGCATTGTGCGCCGCCGCGCCCGGCCTGCCCTGGCTGATCGCCGCCCGCGCCCTCCAGGGCGCCGCCGCGGCCGGGATGATCCCGGCCGCGCTCGGGCTGCTGCTCGCCACCACGCCCCCCGCCGGGCTCGCGGCGGCGATCGGCGTCTGGGGCGCCGCGGGCTCGATGGCCAGCGCCGCCGGGCCGAGCCTGGGCGGTCTGCTGGTCGACGCCTTCGGCTGGCGCTCCGTTTTCCTCATCAATGTGCCGGTGGGCATCCTCCTGGTGGCCGCGGGACTGCGCGGCCTGCCGGAACGCGTCGGCGCGGAACGGCGGTTGCCCGACCCGCTGGGCACGCTCGCCGTCACCCTGGGCATCGGCCTGCTGGTGCTCGGCCTCAGCAAGGGCAGCGACTGGGGCTGGGCGTCCGCGGCCACTGTGGGCAGCACATTGTGCGGCGCGGCACTGCTCGTCGTGGCGCTCGTCCGTTCCACGCACCAGGTGACGCCCGCCGTCGAGACCGGCCTGTTCCGCGACCGCGCCTTCGCCGTCGCCTCCGCCGCAGCCGCTTTCGCCGGGGCCGCGCTCTTCGCCTGGATGCTCTGCGGACCGCTGTTCCTCACCACCGTGTGGCACTACTCGGTCCTCAAGGCGGGCTTCGCCCTCACACCCGGCGCGCTCACCTCCGCGGTGGCCGCCCTGGTGGTCGGCAAGCGCGCCCGGCCGCACCATCTGCCCGCCGTCGTGGCCGTGTCCATGGCCGCCTTCGCCGCGGTGAGCGTCTGGACCTGGTGCCAACTCGGCGCCGACACCCGTTTCCTGGCGCTGTGGCTGCCCATGGGCCTGATCGGCGGCGCCGCCTTCGGGGCCACGCTCACCGCCCTGTCCACCGCCGCCGCGACATCGCTGCCGCCCCGGCAGTTCGCCTCGGGCGTCGGCATGACCACCACCGCGCGGCAGTTGGGCGGCGCGCTCGGCGTCGCCGCGACCGCCTCGGTCATCGCCGCCCACGGCCTGGACGGGACGCGGGCGTTCCGCGAGGTGTTCCTCGTCTGCGCCGCGCTTGCCGCCGTCGCCGCCGTGGTCGGCCTCGGCCTGACCCGCACCCTTGCCAAGGAGTCCTGAGATGACGCAGTACGGCGACGCCGTTCCCGCTCCCGATCCCGATCCCGATCCCGCTCAGAGTCCCGTCCCCGCTCCCGGTCCCGGTCCCGTCCGCAGCGCGGTCAGCGCCTTCTCCGCCACCTATGCGGCCGACCACCCGGCGGAGGCCGCCGACCCCCACTGCCTGTCACCCGAGGAGAGCGACCGGCTGCTGCGCGGCGCGCCCTGGAAGCGCTTCGCGGTCGTCGGCGACAGCATCGCCGAGGGCCTGGGCGACCCCGTGCCCGGCTACCGCACCGTGCCCTGGGCCGACCGCACCGCGGAGGCCCTGCGCCGGGTCGTGCCGGAGCTGACGTATCTCAACCTCGGCATGCGCGGTCTCACCGCGGGCCAGGTACGCGCCGACCAGGCCGAGCGCGCCGCGCGCTTCGCGCCCGACCTGGTCGCGATCGTCTGCGGCGGCAACGACCTGCTGCTGCCCGGCTTCTCCCCCGAGGTGCTGGACAAGGAGCTCGACCTGCTCTTCTCACGGCTGGCCGCGCCCGGCAGGACCCTGTTCGCGTACGCGCTGATGAATGTCGCGGCGGCCGTGCCGGAACTGCGCGGCGGCCCGCTGGAGAGCGGCGTCGCCGTCCTCAATCAGGTGACCCGGATGGTCGCGGAGCGCTACGGCGCGGTGGTCGTCGAGATGTACGACCATCCCGCCGTCGCCGACCGCGACCTGTACAGCGCCGACCTGGTGCACGCCTCGGCGCGCGGCCACGCGGTCTCGGCCGCGGCCACCGTCCGGGCCCTGGCAGCGGAGTTTTCCACAGGCTCGGGCTGAGGGTTGCCGCCGTGATTCCTATGGTTCAGCATAGGAATCACGGACGAGACCCCACCGGGAGCAGACCATGAACGCCACGAACGCCGTGAACGGGCCGAGCGGCGCCGACGCCGAGGACGGCAAGGACCTGCCGTACTCCTCGGGCTTCGGCAACGAGCACAGCAGCGAAGCCGTGGCGGGCGCGCTCCCGGAGGGGCGCAACTCACCGCAGCGCGCCCCCTTCGGGCTCTACGCGGAACAGCTCAGCGGCACCGCGTTCACCGAGCCGCGCGCCCGCAACCGACGGAGCTGGCTCTACCGGATCCGGCCCTCGGCCGCCCATCCGCCCTTCCGCCGGGTCCCCAACGGCCAGGTGCGCAGCGCCCCGTTCCTGGACGTGGAGCCCGACCCCAACCGGCTGCGCTGGGGCCCGCTGCCGATGCCGCAGGAGCCGACGGATTTCGTAACCGGCCTGGTCACGGTCGGTGGCAACGGCGATGTGCTGCGCCGTGAGGGCATCGGCATCCACTGGTACGCGGCCAACCTCTCGATGCACGACCGGGTGTTCTCCTCCTCGGACGGCGAGTTCCTGATCGTGCCGCAGCGGGGCGCCCTGCTGCTGCGGACCGAGTTGGGGCTGATCCGCGCCGATCCGGGCGAGGTCGCGCTGATCCCGCGCGGCGTCCGCTTCCGCGTCGAGCTGCCGGACGGCACGGCGAGCGGCTACGTCTGCGAGAACTACGGCCAGCCCTTCCAGCTCCCGGAGTTGGGCCCGATCGGTGCGAACGGACTCGCCAACGCGCGGGACTTCCGCGCCCCGGTCGCCGCCTACGAGGACCGGGACGAGCAGACGGAGGTGGTCAACAAATTCGGCGGCAATCTGTGGGCCGCGGTCTACGACCACTCGCCGCTCGACGTGGTCGCCTGGCACGGCAGCCATGTGCCGTACGTGTACGACCTGCACCGCTTCAACGTGCTGGGGTCGCTCAGCTACGACCACCCCGACCCGTCGATCTTCACAGTGCTCACCTCGCCCTCGGACACGCCGGGGCTCGCGGGCGCGGACTTCGTGGTCTTCGCCCCCCGCTGGCTGGTCGGCGAGGACACCTTCAGGCCGCCGTACTTCCACCGCAATGTGATGACCGAGTTCATGGGCCTGATCGAGGGGGCGTACGACGCCAAGGCCGAGGGCTTCGTGCCCGGCGGGGCCTCGCTGCACAACATGATGTCGGCGCACGGACCTGACCGGGCCACCTTCGACAAGGCGAGCGCCGCCGAACTGGCGCCGCAGCGCGTGGACGACGGGCTGGCGTTCATGTTCGAGACCCGTTGGCCGGTCGTGCCCACCGAGTTCGCGCTGAACGGGGAGCACCGGCAGGGGGGCTACGACCGGGTGTGGGAGGGGCTTGCGAGAAACTTCCGGCCGTGACGTCCTTCGCCCCCGACTCCCTCGTCCTGAACCGCAAGCTGCCGCTGTGGTACCAGGTCTCGCAGTCGTTGCGCGCCTCGATACTGGGCCGCCACGCGCAGGCCCCGCTGCGGCTGCCCACCGAGGACGAGCTGGCCGGGCACTACGGGGTGAGCGTCCTCACCATGCGGCAGGCGCTCAAGGAGCTGGAGGACGAGGGCCTGATCAGCCGGCACCGCAGGCGTGGCACCTTCATCGAGCCGACGGCGCTGCGCGGGGCGCCGGTGAAGCTGCTCGGCTCGGTGGACGCGATCGTGGCGCAGCAGTCCGGCGGCCGTACGGCGGTGCTGCGCTACGGTTCCGAGCCGCTCCCGCCGGGGGCCGCCGAGCACTTCCCCGACCTCGACCGGGCCATGGCCTACCGCAGGCTGCGCTGCGACGAGAGCGGTGAGCCCACCAACTGGGCGGAGAATTTCGTACGTCCGGAACTCGGCGCCCGGATCGACCTCGCCGACCTGGAGCGGTGGCCGATGACGAAGGTGCTGCGGGACGTGCTCGGCGTGCGGATCAGCCGGATCACCGACACCGTGGAGGCGCGGCTGGCCGACCCCGAGACGGCGCGGCTGCTGCAAGTGCCGCTGCTGAGCCCGATATTGCACTACACCGGGGTGACCTACGACGAGTCGGGCCGGGCGGTGGACGTGGTGCGCATCCATTACCGGGGTGACCGCTTCTCGTTCACGGTGACGATGGAGGCGCCCTGAGGGTCGTCAGTAGCATGCGTGCGGTGAGCAATGACGCGCCTTTGCTGCACGACGTGATGCCGTGGTCCGTACGCCCGTTGCGGATCGGCCGCGGCTGGCCGATGGCCGCGGAGCCTTCCTGTCTGCGTGCCCGGTGGGCGCTGTTCACCGGCACCGCGGACCAGGACGCCCGGTCGGCGCTGCTGCATCCGACGCGGGCCAGGAATCTGCACACGCCCGTCGCGCAGTTGCCGGGCCACCGCACCCCGACCACCGCGCTGGCCGGCGAGACCGGTCGCTGCCCCGAGCCGGTGCGGGTGCAGCACGGCCCGTACGACCGGCAGTGGCTGATACCCGACCACCGGCTGATCGACGTGGCGCGGGCCGAGATATGGCGGACGGCCGACGACCGGCAGGTCTTCGCACTGGAACAGGCGTATCAGGCGCGGGCCGCGTCGGTGGCGGAGTCCGGGGCGCCGGAGCCCGCCGTGGTGTTCTGCGCGCTGCTGCCCGACGGGCGCTCCCCTGCCGGGCGGCCGGGCTGGATACGGCCGCTGTTCCGGCAGCCGGGCGGCCGGGACCCCAACATCGCGCCGGGGCTGACCGCCCTGCTCTCCGCGCGGCTGGGCACCGGGGTCGCCGCCGCGGACGTGCTGGCCTGGATCGGCGCGGCGGCGCGGCCGAGCCCCGGCGGCGCCCTCGTACCGCTGCCCCGTGATCCCGCGCTCTGGCAGGAGGGGCTGGCGCTCGGGCGCCGGACGCTGTGGCTCCAGACCCACGGGGCGCGGTTCGCCGATGCCGTCGAGGGACGCGACGCCGGTCGGCTCCGGCTGCCCGGAGGAAGCCGCCCTTACGTCCGCTCGCCGCTGCCGGACACCCCGGCCGCCGGGGAGTTGTCGTACGACCCGGACGAGCGGGCGCTGCTGATCGGTGACGGCCGGATCTCGCCGGTCTCACCGGCCGCCTGGGAGGTCACCGCGGGTGGGGTGCGGGTGATCGAGGCGTGGTTCGAGCGGCGTACGGCGCCGGGTGCGCCGGGGACCCTGGAGGCGCTGCGACCCGCCGCGTGGACACGGGCCACTACGTCGGAACTGCTGGAACTGATCAGTGTGCTGACGCTGCTGGCCGGTCTGCGCGCGGACCGCGAGGGTCTGGCGCGCCGCCTGGCGGTGCGCGGCGAGACGGTCACGACGGCCGAACTGCGGGCCGGCGGCGTACTGCCGGTACCCGCCGCCAGGCGCAGGCCCGCCTCCGTGCTGGAACACCACGAGGAAGGGCCGGACGGGCAGTTCGCCCTGCTGTGACCAGCCGTGGTGACCAGCCGTGCCGTGAACGACACTGCCGTAAGCGGTCCTGCTGCGGCCGGGTGAAGGGTGTCCGCGCGACCTGGTGTCGCGGCGGACCGTCCGGTGGGGAGGGACGGCCGCGGCGGGCACACACCGAAGCGCCGCGCGAAGCAGCGCCGAGCCGGGACGGTGTGGCCGCCGGACGATCCGAGCACCTGGCCGATCCGCGGCCCCGACCGAGGTCAGGGGACGGCGGGACCTGGGAGTCCGAGTCCTGGGAGAGGGCGGAGCGGACTCAGCCTCGGTTGCCGAACAGCGATCTCCGCAGCCGTCGCAGCGGCGCGAAGAGCGACACCCTCGCACCGCGGTTGGCCTTGGTGTGCACGGTGTTGCGCGAGGTCAGCTCCTGCATCAGCACAGTCGCTTCCTCTGTGTCGCGCTGGGGCAGGGCAGGCCCGGCCAGTATCGCGAGGTGCCGGTCGAGGCGCGCACTGGACGCGCCTGTACCGCAGTTGATGGCAGGCACTCGTGGCCTGCTGTGCATCGCTATCTGTTCCATTACTCTCCCCACCCTTACGAGGGCACCCGGCTCGGGCAGGCTAACCCTATCGCCCCGCCACGTCACGTGCGCATCCTGGACTCATTCGCGACGCCGTATTCACCTTCTCCTCAAGGGCGTTGACATTCCAAGGGCATGTGCCCAGCTCGGCCGCCCGATCGGCGGCGACCGCTGTGACCTGGCAACAGTGCCGTTCCCGTGGGTCTCCCCCGCCGCCCCGCCGGGGACACCCACGAGCGTGGACGTACGCTTGTACGAGAAGTTCAAGCCGCCCGACACCTCGCTCGCCAAATACTGACAAGACGGTATGAATCCACCAACGGCGTGGTGGGAGGCCCGGCATGGAAAAAGACTGGGCGAATCGGGCCCGCGTGCCGGATCATGGGCCGCATGTCCGCGACACCCAGTGAACCGAGGAGGCAAGTGCCGCCCACCACCGGAACCGGCAAGGGACCGGCCGCCAAGCCGACCGCCGCCACCGCCCCGCACCAGGCGCTCCCCGTCCATCTGCGACTGGACGACAGCGACTCCCCGTCCGATGTCGTGGACGCCCTCTTCCTGGGCCGGTTCACCTCGGGCGAGCAGCCGTTCTCGCGCGGCGCCTCGCTGGAGAATGTGAAGTCCGGCCTCACACTGCTGCCGCCGGACGCGGTGGTACTGCGCCAGGCCCGCGACAAGGACCGCAGCGCCACCCTCGCCGAGGGCGACGGCTGGACCGTCCTCATCTCCCGCTGGAACCGGGGCGCCGACGTCACCGTGGCCGCCGTCACGGACGAACTGGCCGAGCAGGTGCTGAAGTCCTCCGTCGACGACGCCGAGGACGAGCCGGAGCCGCAGCCCGAGAACGTCACCATGGGCTTCTGGTACGTCTCGCCGCGCCGCGGACCGCACCGCACCACCCGGCAGATCTCCGCCGCCACGTGGGAGGAGCTGCGCGGGAACTACACCGCGCCGGTCGCCGACTCGATGGACGGCCTGATGAAGCTCACGGCCGACGACATCACCGGCCGCCTGCTGCTGCTCCACGGCCCGCCCGGCACCGGCAAGACCTCGGCGCTGCGCACTCTGGCCCGGTCCTGGCGCGACTGGTGCCAGGTCGACTGCGTGCTCGACCCCGAGCGGCTCTTCAACGACGTCGGCTATCTGATGGACATCGCCATCGGCGAGGACGACGGCACGGCGGGCGGTCGCTGGCGGCTCCTGCTGCTGGAGGACTGCGACGAGCTGATCCGGGGCCAGGCCAAGCACCAGACCGGCCAGGCGCTGTCCCGGCTGCTCAATCTCACGGACGGGCTGCTCGGCCAGGGCCGCAATGTGCTGGTCGGCATCACCACCAACGAGGATCTGGAACGCCTGCACCCCGCGGTGGTCCGGCCGGGCCGCTGCCTGGCCAGGATCGAGGTCGGCCCGCTGACCCGTGACGAGGCCGTCAACTGGCTGGGCACTCCCGAGGGCATCGGCCGCGAAGGCGCCACCCTCGCCGAGCTGTACGCGCTCCGCCGCGGCAGCACGGCCGCCCTGCCCGTCCCCGCCCAGGCGTCGGACGGCCTCTACCTCTAGCAACTCCGGCGGTTTCCCCGCCCCGGACGCCGCCAAGGCCGATGAGGCGTCCGGGAACCGCGCCGCCCGGGGGTGAGAAGACGCACGAGGAGACGCGCGAGTGCCGGACGCCGCCTTGGAGACGTCCGCTGTTGCCATGCCTCCAACGACACCGACGCCCTCGTGGCCCGAGTGGCGGAGGAACTCGCGGCAGCGCCTGGCGAACGCTCCGAGCAGACGGTGTACGCGGCGGGCGGTCTCGCCATGGCCGTCCGTACCGCGTCGGCCTGGGCGGCGAGCGAACCCGGCCGGGCGGCGGCTGCCCAGCCGATCGTCCAGCGCCGACCGGCCGCCACGGCGTCGGCCCGCGGCCTCACGCTGCCGCCCGCCGCACTGCCCGCCCAGTTCCTCGACCACGGCACCGGCTACCTGATCGCCGCCGCCGTACTGCGCGCGCTCACCGCGGGCACCGGCGCCGGATGCCGTCTGCGTCTGGCCCTCGCCACCACGGCCGCCTGGCTCCTCGACGGCATTCCGGCGACCGATCCTCCACCACCTGCGGACCATCGCGATCACCCCCCGTCTCGCCGAAGCCGACTCCCCCATGGGCCGGCTCCGTTACGCACTCCCGCCGATCCACTACGACGGCTCCCCCACCACCTGGTCACGCCCGCCCGGCCCCCCGGCCGCCGACCCGCCACGCTGGCGCCCCTCCGAGAGCGAGAACCTCCGGGGTCCGGGGCTCTAGGTCTCGTCGACGGCGCGCAGCGCCTCGTCCACCGCGGCCCGCGCGGCGTCCCGGTCGAGCCCGAGGCGGCGCGTGCGTGCCACGTACTCCGCCGCCGCGGCGGCCACTTCCCGTGCGCGGGCGTCGGCGGCGGCGATATAGGTGCCGTGCCTGCCGCGGGTCTCGATCACCCCGTCGGCCTCCAGCGCGCGGTACGCCTTGGCGACCGTGTTGGCCGCAAGCCCCAACTGCTCGGCGAGTCCCCTTACGGTGGGCAGCTTGTAGCCGACCGGAAGGCGTCCCTCGCGGGCCTCTTCCGCGATCTGCCCGCGCAGTTGCTCGTACGGGGCGGTGGCCGCGTCCGCGTCTACGGTGATCTTCAGGCTCATATCCGGGATCCTGGCACAGCGGACGGCGGCAGCGGCACCGCTCGGCCGCTGCCGGCCGGGTCGTGGGCGATCGGGTCCCCGCTCTCGTGCAGGTGGAGCAGGAACGGCTGCCCGCCCCGGTAGGCGTCGATGCCCGCTCGGCAGTACGCGACCATGTCGTCGGGCAGGGCGTCCAGCGGGTACCAGCCCAGCTCGGAGCACTTGTCGGGCTCGCGGTTGACGGGCTCGCCGCCGCTGCCGTATTCGGCCGTGAAGAACCAGCCGATCCTGGCCGCGCCGTCCGGTGCGCGGTGCTGCATGACCAGGGCGACCGCCAGCTCCTCCGACGCCAACTCGATGCCGATCTCCTCGCGGGCCTCGCGGATCATGCCGCTTCTGACGTCCTCGCCGTCCTCCAGGTGTCCGGACGGCGCGTTCAGCAGACCGTCCGCGTAGCCGGTGCCCGAGCGGCGGGCGAGCAGCACCTCGTCGCCGCGGAGCAGCAGCAGATGGACGTCGACGATCTCCTTGTGCCGTTGGGGCGCGGGCGGCCGGAGCACCGCCGCGTACCGCTCGTCCTCGACCTCACGGCCCCACAACGCGGCGTCGTGCCCGAGCTGTTCGATCACCAGTCGGCCGCCGAGCGGTGCGGTCAGCTCGACGAGTTCCGCGGCCCCGATGCCGACCGGGCTGATCGCGCCCCAGCGTCCTTCGACCAGTACGAGCCTGCCGCCCGGCCGCAACAACCCCACCCAGTGCCGCAGTACGGCCGCCGGATCCGGCAGGGTCCACAGCACGTGCCGGACGAGGACGACATCGAATCCGGCGGGGCCGACCGGCGGCCGGGCGGCGTCGCCGACCAGCACCCGCGCCCCCGTACCCGCCAGCTTCTCCTCGGCCCGCGCGACCATCTTTGTCGATGAGTCAACAGCGGTGATCCGGTGTCCCGCCTCGGCCGCGAGCAACGCGAGGCTTCCCGTGCCGCAGCCGAGGTCGAGCACGTCGGACGGCGTCCCGGGCAGCCACGAGCGCAGCCGTATGGCCCAGGCGTCCCTGACCCTCGGGTCGCGCAGGCCGTGGTCGGGCTCGTCGTCGAAGCGGTCGGCTTCGCCGTCCCAGAAGTCGCGGTTGTCCGTCTCGGTGCTCATGGGAAAAGCCTGCCACCCACCACTGACAATGGCCCCTCAGACCCCGCCCAGCCTGCGATAACGCGCTCTGCGGGCGGCTGTTCGCCGCTCGGGGTCCATCGCGCGGAGGTCCGCGAGACGCGCGCCGAGGACGTGGGCGAGACGAGTGAGGAAGGCGTCCGGGTCGTCGGCGGCGTCCGGGTCCTCCGGGACGACGGCGTCCGCGATGCCGTGGGCGAGCAGCGCGGCCGAGCCGATGCCCTGCTGTTCGGCGAGTTCGACGGCGCGGTCCGTCGTGCGGTGGAGGATCGCGGAGGCGCCTTCGGGCGGGAGCGGGGACAGCCAGGCGTGCCGGGCGACGAGCACCTGATCGGCGGGCAGCAGAGCGAGCGCGCCGCCGCCCGCCCCTTGGCCGAGGAGCAGGCACAGCGTGGGCGCGGGGAGTGTGACGAGGTCGGCGAGGCTGCGGGCGATCTCGGCGGCGAGACCGCCTTCCTCCGCCTCGCGGGAGAGCGCGGCGCCCGCCGTGTCGACAACGGTGAGGAGGGGCAGGCCGAGTTCGGCGGCGATCCGCATCCCGCGCCGTGCCTCGCGCAGCCCGGCGGGTCCCAGCGGCGCGGGTCCAGCTTCCGCGGGGCGGCGGTCGTGGCCGAGCACCACGCACGGCGAGGGTCCGAAGCGGGCGAGTGCCAGCAGCAGACCGGGGTCGCGCTCTCCCGCGCCGGTGCCGCTCAGCGGTGTCACATCGGTGGCACGGGCCAACAGGTCGTGCAGTCCGGGGCGTTCGGGTCGGCGGCTGCGGCGCAGCGAGTCGGCGGTGTCGGCGGTGTCGGCGGGAAGTGACGCGCTCGTGGGAAGCGACGCGTCCACGGGTAGCGGCGCGTCCTCTCCTTGTCCTCTCTCTTCCTGCCCTGCGGGCGCGGGCGGAGATAGGAGTGCGGGCGGAAATACGGGCGCGGGCGTGGACACGGACGGAGGCGCGGGCACGTGCCGGGGCGCGGTCAGGGGCCGGTGCGAGAGCGGGCCCTGCTCGCCGCAGAGCACGTCGAGCGCCGTGGCCGCCGCCGCGGCGAGCGCGCCCGCGGGCAGCACCGCGTCGATCAGACCGTGGGCGAGCAGATTCTCGGAGGTCTGCACTCCGGCGGGGAACTCCTCGCCGTAGAGCGCCTGGTGCACCCGTGGTCCCAGGAAGCCGATGAGCGCGCCGGGTTCCGCCGAGGTGACATGGCCGAGCGATCCCCAGGACGCGAGCACCCCGCCGGTCGTGGGGTGCCGCAGGTGGACCAGGTAAGGGAGTCCGGCGGCTTTGTGGTCGGCGATGGCGGCGGTGACCTTGACCATCTGGAGGAAGGCGATGGTCCCTTCCTGCATGCGGGTGCCGCCGGAGGCGGGCGTGGCCAGCAGCGGGAGCCGTTCGCGGGTGGCGCGTTCGACCGCCGTGACCAGCCGGGTGCCCGCGGCGACTCCGATGGACCCGCCGAGGAAGCCGAACTCCCCTGCCATCAGCGCCACTCGGCGCCCCCGGATCCGCCCCTCCCCCGTCACCACCGACTCGTCCAGGCCGGTACGGGCGCGGGCGGCGAGCAGATCCGCCCGGTAGTCGCCCGCTTCGGGCAGGTCGGCCACGGTCACCGGTTCGTCCCAGCGGCGCCAGGTGCCGGGGTCGAGGACGGTCCCGATGATCCGGAGGGCGGTGGGCCGGCGGTCTGGGTCGCTCATGGCGCCACCCTGCCACGGCCGGTGCGGCCGGGCCGCGTTCTCCTCCGGCGGTCGGCCGCGTGCCGCGCTACCAGCTCGGACGGATGGGGCCGGTGGGCGCGAGGCGGACCAGTTCGTCGCGCAGCGCGAGCAGCCGCTCCTCGCCGAGGAGTTCGATCCAGGGCTGGACGGCTTCCGCGGCGGACTCCTCGGCGGCGCGGGTGCACCGCCACCCCTGCGGGGTGAGCACGACCAGCCGGGCCCGCGCGTCGTCGGGGTGCGGGCGGCGTTCGACGTACCCCTTGCGCTCCAACTCGTCCACGATCTGACTGCCCGCCTGGCGGGTGACGCCGAGGTGTTCGGCGATCTCGGTGACGGTCGCGCCGGACGGGGCCAGCCGGGAGAAGACAAAGCCGTGCGTGGGGCGCAGGTCGGTGTAGCCGAGGGCCACGACGCCGTTGTGGATGTCCTCGACGAGCGAGCCGGTGGCGGCGAGGAGCGCCGCGCTCAGGCTCATGGCATCGGAATTCTTCACAGGAACACCTTGACACAGTGCGCAAGCTGCTTGAACATATAGGCAAGGAGCTTACGCAAATTACTTGCCTAACACCGGAGGTTGTCATGCCTTTCATCACCGCGGCCGACGCCGTCGCACATGAGATCCACGGGGTGCGCTTCGTGTCCTACGCGGCGCCCGCACTCGGCAGCGAGGAACTGTGCGCCTGGCGCAGCGAGGTCCCGGCCGGGACGTCGGGACCTCCGCACACCATCACTCGCGAGGAGGTGTTCCTGGTCCTGTCCGGGTCGGTGGAGCTGTCCGTCGACGGGGAGACGCGCTCCCTGACACCGGGAGATGCCGCCATCGCACGGCCCGGCTCCTCCATAGGTCTGTCCAACCGCACGGAGGAGCCGGCCACCTTGTGGGTCACCACGAGCATCGGCCTGCAAGCCACGCTGGCCGACGGCTCGCGCATATCACCGCCATGGGCTAACTGAACGCCGACAGACAGGTGGTCGGGGTCGCGTGCGCCGGATCGAGCGCGTTCGCCGCCTCGTGGAAGGCGATGCGGTCGGTCAGGCCGATGGCCACATGCTCGGACACGTCGACCGGGCACAGGTTCTGGAGCACGACGTTGTGCACGTCGGGCCCGGACAGCGCCTGGGTCGTATACGGCGTGACGACCTCGTCGTAGATGGTCGAGATCACCGTGTAGTGCACGCCGGGCACGGTGTCGCTGCCCGCGTTCAGGTGCTGCTGGAAGGGCGATCCGGCCACCTGGTCGGCGAGTCCGGGGGTGATCCCGTGGAGCGCGTCGGCCGCACCGGGGAAGTACGGGAGCAGCTTGGTGAGTCCGTCGAGCGTGGTCCCGTGGTTGTCGGGGGCCAGTGCGACCAGGGCGTTCACCTTCGCCGCGCCGCCGAGGAAGCGCAGGTAGTAACGCGGCATCATGCCGCCCTGCGAGTGCCCGACGATGTCGACCTTGGAGGTGCCGGAGGCGGCGAGCACCCGGTCGGTGAAGTCGGAGAGCTGCTGCGCGGAGTCCGCGATCGGACCGAGGCCGCCGATCAACGGCACGCCGGGCAGCATCCCGTAGTCGAACGAGTAGACGCAGTAGCCGCGCTGCACCAGATAGGGGGCGAAGGCGAGCCAGTTGTCGGTGCCGTTGCCGAAGGTGCCGTGGACCAGGACGACAGGACGGGGGTGTTGGGCCGAGGGGCGGCAGGAGAAGTTGTTCCACCCGCTTGACGGTGCCGAGTTGGCAGATGCGGAGGCGGTGGCAGCGGGCGCCACAACCATCGCGGCAGCCAGCGAAAGCGCGGCCAAGAGCCGTCGCCAGGGCAGCCTCATGTGATCTCCTCGCAGTTCGGGAAAATGGACACACGCAGGCCCTGTGATCCGGATCACGAGGTTGCTGAACACCCGTTAAATTACGCGCGAGTAAGTACGGGCGGCTAGTTACGCGTGAGTAAAAAGTCGGCGCGTCGTTATCCGCCGGTCACAAAACCCACGACCCTCCACGGCATCTCGGCGGAAGTGACGGCCTCCACCGGCGTCCACGAGTACGGCAGGCGGCGGGCGGACGTCGGCCACCGGAGTGACGACGGCCGAGCGGGCCGAGAACGGCGTCGCGACCGCCCCCGCCGGGGCGGCCAGGGGCGGGCCGAGCGGCTGCGGTCGAGCGGATGCAAAGGACATGCGTATCGACCGTACGACACCCCTCACGTGCAGTGATGGTGGTGCGCCGACTTGCCTTGTTCGAACGCGCGTGCGAATGTCGGGGGCATGGGTGCAGTGCTGGCGGCAGACGGTCGGGCGGGACACGGGACGGTCGCCGGACCGGGGTCCGTGTGGGGTCCGCTGCTGCCCGAAGGGCGGCTGCGGGCGGGCACGGTGACCGCTGTCGGCGGGGACAAGGGGCTGCTGCTGGCGTTGGCGGCGCAGGCGGTGGGACGGCGTCCGGGGGCCGGCTGGGCCGTGGTGGGGCTGCCGTCCTTGGGGGCGCTGGCCGCGCGGGACGCGGGGCTGGACGCCGGGGCGGGCCTGTGGGTGGACGCGCCGGGGGGCCGGTGGGCTCAGGTGGTGTCGTTGCTGGTGTCGACGGTGCCGGTGATCCTGCTCGGCGCGCCGGGGTCGGCGCCGGGGCGAGTGGTGCGACGGGTGGCCGGACAGGTGCGGGCCCACGGGGCCGTGTTGCTCGTGGCCGGTCCGTGGGACGGCGCCGATCTGCGGCTGCGGGTGACCGAGGCGCGGTGGGACGGGCTCGGTGCGGGCCACGGTGTGCTGCGTCATCGCCGCGTGGTGGTGGAGGTGTCCGGGCGCGGCGCCGCGGGCGGTGCCCCGCGCCGGGCGGAGCTGTTGCTGCCCGGCCCGACCGGGATGGCGATGCCCGTGACGGAGCCCGAACCGGTCGCTCCGCCCGCGGATCAGGTGCGGGCCGGGGCCGCGCCGGGCCGGGGCCGGGCGCTGCGCGTGGTGGGGTGAGCGGGCGTGCGAGTGCTGGTGTCGTGGGTCCCGGACTGGCCGCTGATCACCACGGGGCTGCCGGACGGCGAGCCGGTGGCGGTCGTGTCGGGGGACGGACGGGTGGTGGCGTGTTCGGCCGCGGCGCGGGCGGCCGGGGTACGCCGGGGGATGCGGGTACGGCAGGCGCAGTCCCGCTGCCCCGGGCTGCGGGTCGCCGAACGGGATCAGGCGGCCGAGACGCGCGGGTTCGAACCGGTGGTACGCCGGTTGGAGGCGGAGGTGATGCCGCGGCTGGAGGTGATCCGTCCGGGCATGGTGGCCGCCCCGGCCCGCGGTCCCGCGCGGTACTGGGGCGGCGAGGCGGAGCTGGCCGCGCGGGTCGCCGCGGCGCTCTCCCGGCTCGGCCACCCCGTGCAGAGCGGGGCCGCGGATACGACGTTCGCCGCAGCGCTGGCGGCCCGCGCCCGGTCCGGGGTCCTGGTTCCGGCCGGGGAGACGGCCGGTTTACTCGCCCCCTATCCGGTGGGCGTGCTCGGTCGGCCCCGGCTGGCCGAACTGCTGGTCAGGCTCGGGATCGGCACGCTGGGCGGTTTCGCGGCGCTGCCCTCGGACCAGGTGTCGGCCCGTTTCGGCGCCGACGGGGCGGCGGCGCACCGCACCGCGTCCGGGCGTGAGCCGCGGCTTCTGAACGCCTCGGGCGCGGAGCCCGACCACGCGGTGCGGTGGGGCTTCGACCCTGCCGAGGAACGCACCGAGCCGTTGGCGTTCGCGGGGAAGGCACTGGCCGAACGGTTGCAGGAGCGGCTGACGTCGGCGGGCGTCGTCGGAGCACGAGTGGAGGTGGAGGTGGGCCTGGCCGACGGCCGCAAGTTGCGGCGGGCGTGGCGGCATGAGGGACGGCTGTCGTCGTTGGCGGTCGCGGAGCGGGTGCGCTGGCAGGTGCAGGCGTGGACCGATGCCGGGGATCTCGCCCCGGCCGCCGACGGGGCCGGGGGCGCGGTCGGAGTGGTGGAGCTGGTGCTGCGGCCCCGGCAGCTCAGCGCGGCCACCGGCCGTCAGACGGTGCTGTTCGGCGGGGGCGCCACGCTGGACGATCTGGAGCGTGCGGCCGGTCAGGTGCAGGCGCTGCTCGGGCACCGGGCGGTCACGCGGGTGGAGTTGACCGGGGGCCGCGGCCCGGCCGACCGGGTCCGCAAGGTCCCGGTCGGCGACATCGCCACGCCCCCGGCCGGTGGCGGGCCGTGGCCCGGCAGGCTGCCCGCCCCGCACCCGGCCACGGTGTACCAGCCGCTGCTGCCCGCCCGGTTGCTGGACGGCGCCGGGCAGGTGGTGAGCGTCTCGGGACGGCTGGCGGTCTCCGCGCCTCCGGTCCGGCTGACCGTGGACGGGCTCCCCGGCGTGCTGGAAGTGACCGCGTGGAGTGCGCCGTGGCCCGCGCTGGAACAGTGGTGGGACCGGGACCGTGCGCGGCGGATCGCCCGGATGCAGATCACCACCGCCGCGGGCGGGGCATGGCTGTTGCAGATCTCCGCGGGCCGGTGGTGGGCCGAGGCCCACTATGGCTGACCGCCGCACCGGTCGTCTGCTGCGCCTGCCCGCCGCCGCTCCGCGCACGGCGCGCCCAGCGAATCCGGCACACGCGGCGGACCCGGCGGACCCGGCACACGCGGCACACACCGAATACCGGGAAGAGCGGAGCCGGTTGCCGTGGGCGGAACTGCATGTGCACAGTTCGCTGTCGTTCCTCCAAGGGGCCAGTGATCCGGGGGCGCTGGTCACGGAGGCCGTGCGGCTGGGCATCGAGGTGCTGGCGCTCACCGACCGGGACGGGCTGTACGGGGCCCGGCGGGTTGCCGAGGCCGCCCGCGGTACCGGGCTGCGGACCGTGTTCGGCGCCGAACTCACCCTCACCGCTCACGGGCTCGGGCACCCCGTCGTCCTCGCCCGGAACCTCGACGGGTTCCACCGCCTGTCCGCGGCGATCACCGCGGCCCAGCTCGCCGGGTCCAAAGGCCGTCCGGTGTACGACCTCGACGTGCTCGCCCGAGCCGCCGCCGGCGGCGACTGGGCGGTCCTGACCGGCTGCCCGCCCGCCGACGCGGGCGAGGACGGTACGGAGATCGGACAGCTCGCCTTCCACCTCGACCGGCTCGGCGAGGTGTTCGGCAGCGGCAGCGTGCACGCGGAACTCATCGACTGGAATCTTCCCGTCGACAGCGTGCGCGCCGACGCCCTGGTGGTGGCCGCTCACCGCACCGGCACCCCCGTGGTCGCCACCAACGCCGTCCACTACGCCGCGCCCGCGCAGGCCCGGCTCGCCCAGGCCCTCACCGCACTGCGACGGATCGAGACCCTCGACCAGGCCACCGGGCATCTGATGGCCGCGCCGACCGCGCACCTGCGGACCGGGGCGGAGATGGAGGAGCGGCTGGCCCGCTACCCCGGAGCGTACGAATCGACCATCGCCCTGGGCCAGTCGTGCGTCCTGGACCTCGCCGAGCTGCGGCCCGAACTGCCGCGCTTCCCCGTACCGCCCGGTCACGACGACAGCTCCTGGCTGCGGCGACTGGCCGAGCGGGGCTGCGCCGCCCGCTACGGGGCCCGTGACGATCCGGCGGCGGCGACCGCGTGGCGGCAGCTCGACCACGAACTGGGGGTGATCGGCGATCTGGGCATGGCCGGGTACTTCCTGATCGTCCACGACATCGTGCGCTTCTCGCAGGAGCAGGGCATCTGGTGCCAGGGCCGGGGCAGCGCCGCCAGCAGCGTGGTCTGCTACGCCCTGGGCATCACGGCGGTGGACGCGCTCAAGCACGGGTTGCTCTTCGAACGGTTCCTGTCGATGGAGAAGTCGGGGCCGCCGGACATCGACATCGACTTCGAGAACCACCGCCGCGAAGAGGTCATCCAGTACGTCTACACCCGCTACGGCCGTGACCACGCCGCGCAGGTCGCCAACCTCATCAGCTACCAGCCGAAGCTGGCGGTCAGGGACGCGGCCCGAGTGCTCGGTTACCCGGCCGCCGCCGTCAACGCCATGACCCGGTCCCTGCACCACCGGCCCGGCCGCCCCCACACCCCCGACGGCGCGAGCAGCGACACAAACACGGCCACGAGCACGGCCACAAACACGAGCACGGGCACGACAGCCGATCCGGACATCCCCGCCGACGTCACCGAGCTGGCCGCTCAGCTCAAAGGTCTGCCACGGCACCTGGGGGTGCACTCCGGCGGCATGGTGCTGACCGCGCAGCCGATCGGCGAGGTCATGCCGGTCGAATGGGCCACCATGCCCGGCCGGTCCGTCCTCCAGGGCGACAAGGACGACGTCGCCGCCGCCCATCTGGTCAAGATCGATCTGCTGGGTCTCGGCATGCTCGCGGCCCTGCACACCGCCTGTGACCTGATCGCCGGACACCACGGCGTACACCTCGACATGGCGACGATCCCGCAGGACGACCCGCAGGTGTACGCGATGATCGCCCGCGCCGACACCATAGGGGTCTACCAGGCCGAGAGCCGCGCCCAGATCAGCACCCTGCCGCAGCTGAAACCGGCCTGCTTCGAGGACCTCACCGTCGCCGCCTCGATCATCCGCCCCGGGCCGATCCAGGCCGGGAGCAAGCACCCGTATCTGCGGCGCAGGGCGGGCGAGGAACCCGTCACCTACCCCCACCCGCTGGCCGAAGCGGCGCTGAAGAAGTCCCTGGGGGTGGTGTTGTGGCAGGAGCAGGCGATCCGGCTCGCCACCGACTGCGCCGGGTTCACCCCGGGCGAGGCCGACCGGCTCCGCAAGGACCTCGCCGCCAAACACGCCACCGAGAAGGTCGCCCGGCTGCGCGACCGGCTGCTGACCGGCATGGCGCGGCGCGGGATCGGCCCGGACGCCGCGGAGCGGATCATCACCATGATCTCGTCGCTGAGCAGTTACGGCTTCCCCGAGTCCCACGCGCAGTCCATGGCGGGCATCATCTACGCGTCCGCCTGGATCAAGCACTACTATCCCGCGGCCCTGATCGCCGGGATCATGGCCCACCTGCCGATGGGCTTCTACGACTCCCAGACCCTCATCCAGGACGCCCGCCACCACGGCATCGCCGTCCGGGGCGTCGACATCAACGCCTCCGGCGTGCACGCCACCCTCGAACCCGACTCCGCGCGGCCCGACGGACACCCGGCGATCCGCCGCGGGCTCACCAGCGTCCGCGGACTGTCGCAGGACGCCGCCACGGCCCTCCTCACGGCCCGCGCCGAGCGGCCGTTCCGGGACCTGGACGACGTCGCCCGACGCGGCGGCCTGGGCGCCCGGCTCCTCGAACAGCTCGCCACCGCCGGCGCCTTCGCGTCCCTGGGCACCGGCCGCCGCACCGCGATCTGGCGCTCCGGCGCCCACACCGCGCACCAGCAGCCGGTCCTGCCCGGCTTCGACGCCCTGCCCGACGCCCCCGAACTCCCCGCCATGACCGCGGGCGAGACCACCCTGGCCGACCTCACCGCCACCGGCGCCACCGCGGGACCGCACCCCGTCCACCATCTGCGCCCCTACCTCGACCACCTCGGCGCACAGCCCACCAAGGCCATCCGCACCTGGCCCGCACAGCGCCGCATCCGCGTCGGCGGCATCGTCAAATACCTCCAACGCCCCCCGACCGCCAACGGCATGGCCTTCGCCGTCGTCGAGGACGAGACCGCCATGGCCAACCTCGTCATCACCCCACCGGTCTGGGCCCTCATCCGCCGCACCATCCTCGACGCCCCCGCCGTCCTGCTCGACGGCCACATCGAACGCGAACACGACGTCACCAACCTCGTCGTCCACACCGCCCGCCCCCTCGGCGAGGGCGAGCCGAAGGCGTAGGACCGCGACGGGTGTTGGGGGACGGTGGGTGTCGGGTGACGGTGGGTGTTGGGTGGCGGTGCGAGGGGCGGGCGGGGGACGATGCCAGATATGGGTCAGAAGGGAACGTCGGGGCGCGCGGCGGGTACGACCGCGTTGGTGGCTGTGGTGCCGGAGGCGGAGAAAGTGGTGGGCGCGGCGCGGGAGCGGTACGACCCGGCCGCGGCGGAGGGGGTGCCCGCGCACCTCACGGTGCTGTATCCGTTCCTTCCGGCCGAGCGGATCGACACGGGGGTGCGGGCTGCGCTGGGTGAACTCTTCGCGGGCCACCCGCCGTTCGAGGTGCGCTTCCCCCGCTTCGGGCGGTTCCCGGATCTGCTGTGGCTGGCGCCCGAGCCCGAAGGACCCGTGCGGGCGCTGACCGCGGCGGTGGCGGCCCGGTGGCCGGAAGCCCCGCCGTACGGAGGCGCGTTCGGTGATCCGGCCCCCCATCTGACCGTCGCGCAGGGGCAGTCGGACGAGGTGTACGCCGCGGTGGAGGCGGAGTGCGTCCCGGCGCTAGCGCTGCTGCGGACGCGGATCGCGGAGGTCCGGCTGGTGGTCTTCGACGGCGTCCGCTGGACGCAGGACGCCGTGTTCCCCCTGGGCGGAGCCCCCCACGGCGGGACTCGCTGAAACAGAGCCCACTGAAACGGCGTCCGCCGGAACGCACTGCGCTGAACCGGCATCCGCCAAACCCGCAGCCCTCACCGAACCCGCGCCCCCGCCACGCAGCAGCAGAAGCCACGCGGCCAGCAGCCCGAGGACGCCGACGGAGGCGAGTTGGAGCCGGAAGTCGACCAGGGCGACCAGCCCCGCGCCGAGGGCGGCGGCCAGCGCCGTGGGTCCGAAGATCACCGTGCTCGCGGTCGCCGCGACCCGGCCGACCAGTTCGGGAGCGGTGCGCTGCTGGACGGCGGTGAAGGCCGCGACGATGACCCAGGGCAGCCCGACCCCGATGGCGAGGGTCGCGACGAGCACGACGGGCAGTGAGGGGACGGCGCGCAGGGCGGCGCCGGTGGTGAAGAGCAGCAGGCCGACGGCGGCGAAGACCCGTTCCGGCAGGCGGCGCATGACCGCGCCCGCGACCACTCCGGCGACGATCGACCCGGCGCCCTGCACCACGTAGAGCACCGCCACGAAGGCGGGCGGACGGTGCAGCCCGGCCTCGGTCATCTCGTAGATCGCGGAGCTGCTGAGCCCGGACAGCACCATCGCGACCGCTCCGACGGTCACCAGCGGGCGCAGCAGGGGGTGGTCGCGCAGGCAGCGGATGCCCTCCGCGGTCTGTTCGCGCCAGCCCTCGGCCGGTGGGGCCGGCGGGAGTTCACGGGTGCGCAGCATCGCGAAGGCCGCCGCCGCGAGGACGAAGGTGACGGCGTCGAGGACGGCGACGGCGCCGCCGCCGTAGCGCAGGAAGAGGCCCGCGCCGACGAGCGGGGCGAGCAGCTTCATGGCCTCGTTGACGGTCATCCGCAGGCCGTTGAAGTCGCCGCGCAGGTCGACGGGGACGGCGGCGGTGACGAGACCGGCCTCGGCGGCGTCCGACAGCACGGAGGCGGCGCCGACCACCGCGAGGACCACGAACAGCAGCCATGCCTCGCGGCCGGACCGTACCGCGAGAAGGACCGGGAGCAGGACGGCCAGGGCCGTGTTGGTCCAGATCAGCAGCGAGCGGCGGCGCACCCGGTCGGCGAGGGTGCCGAGCACCGGCCCGGCCAGGGCGGGCGCCCACACGCAGAAGGTCACGGCCGCCGCGAGGCTGCTGGAGCCGGTCAGCGTCTTCACCCAGATACCGGCGACGAGCAGCATCGCCGAGTCGCCGAAACCGGAGACCAGGACACCGCCCAGATACGTCGCCGCGTCACGGTCCCCCAGGACCTTGCGCACCGTCATGACTCCCAACATATTGCTTGGGAGTCAGCGACGGCAACCGCCTGCCCGCTTCCCGCGGCCGTGGACGGTCTAATGGGCACATGACGGCGACCGATCCCCTCCTCAGAGCCCTCGCCCACCCGGTGCGGCTGCGCATCGTGTCCCTGGTCTGGAACGCGCCGCTGTCCGCCGCGGAACTCGCCCGCGAACTGGGCGTCTCGCACGCCCTGGCCAGTCAGCATCTGCGCAGGCTGGACGCGGTCGGCCTGGTGGAACTCGCCGAGGTGCGCGCCAACCGCGGCGGCAGGGAACGCCGTTACCGCGCGGTGCACGGCTCCCCGCTCTCCGATCAGCGGGACGAGGGGGCGCTGCTGATCGCCGAGGCGCTGGCCCACAATCTGCGCGACCGGGCGGGCCGCCGCGCGCCGGGCGCCGCGGGGGTGACCTCGGACGCGGAGCTATGGGTGGCGCCCGAGGTCTGGGACACCTTCCGTGTCCGACTGGCCGCGCTCTTCGACGAGCTGCACGACGCGGCGCGAGCGCCGCATTCGCCGGGCACGGTCGGAATCGGCGCGACGGTGATGGCGTTTCCCCTCACTGAACCCGACGCCGGACCGGGACCCGCACAGCCCGACCACAAGCACGAGCCAGCCCGCGAGCGCGACCACGACGAGCACCAGCACCAGCACCAGCACCAGCATGACCACGCACCCGCGCCCGAGGCCGCACCGGCCACCGGCCACCACCCCGAAGCCCCACGATCAGAACCGGAGCGATGATGAGCCGTCAGGAAACCTCCGCCCACCCGCTGTTCGACCTCCTCCAGCAACAGCTCAACGGCGTCCTCGTCACGCTGAAGCGGGACGGCCGGCCGCAGTTGTCCAACGTGACTTTCCACTACGACGACTCGACCCGCACCATCCGCGTCTCGGCGACCGACGACCGCGCGAAGACCCGTAATCTGCGCCGCGACCCGCGGGCCAGCTTCTACGTCTCCACGCCCGACCTCGGCGCGTACCTGGTCGCCGAGGGCGACGCCGAACTCACCCCGGTGGCCGCCGATCCGCACGACGCGACCGTGGAGGAGCTGGTCGACCTGTACCGCGCGCTCCGGGGCGAGCACCCGGACTGGGACGAGTACCGCGCCGCGATGGTCGCCGACCACCGCCTGGTGATCAAGCTGCGTGCCGACCGCGCCTATGGCTGGGGCCGCGAAGAGGGCGCCACCAGCGGCCCGTTGGCCTGAGGCCCCCTGAGGCCCGGCGCCGCGACACCGATTGCCACGGACGGACGGCCGAACAGGTTGAATTCCGGCGGGAATTCCCGGCAGAGTTCCCTCATGGACGAAAATGAGTTCGATTTCTACCGGACGCAGAGCGTGGCCAGCGACCCGGGCGGCACGGACGTCTTCGCCGGGCTGCCCGCCGACCCGGGGGTCCTCGCCGAGACGGTGCGCAGTCTGCTCGTCCACCGGGAGGAGACGCACCTGTTCGGGTACGAGCTGCCGCGCGACCGCAAGGACGCCGAGGCGGAGACCCGTTACGCCGCGGACATCCTCGCGGTGGCGCGCGGCCTGTGCGACGCGCCGCTCGACCGCCCGCGCCGCCCGGAGGAGCGATTCGCCGGTACCTGCCGGGACTTCGCGCTGCTGCTGTGCTCCGCGCTGCGCGAGAAGGGCGTCCCCGCCAGGGTCCGCGGCGGCTACGCCACGTACTTCACACCGGGTTTCCACGACGACCACTGGATCACCGAGTACTGGGACGCGGACCGCGCGAGCTGGCGGCTGGTCGACGCGCAGATGGCCGCGCCCGAGCTGATCAGCGCGCACGGCATCGACTTCGATCCGTTCGACGTGCCGCGCGACCGGTTCGTGGTGGCGGGCCGGGCGTGGCAGGACTGCCGGTCGGGCGCGGCGGACCCGCGGACGTACGGGGTCGAACTCCTCGGTCTGCAAGGGTGGTGGTTCGTGCAGCACAATCTGCTGCTCGACCTGGCGATGCTCAACAGCACCGAACTGCTGGTGTGGGACGGCTGGGGGCTGGCCGACCCGCCGATGGACCAGCCGTTCGACGCACTCGGCGCCGACGACGTGGCGCTGCTCGACGCGGTCGCCGAACTCAGCGCCGCGGGCGGCCCCTTCACCGGAATCCGCCGTCTCCCGCGCGAGCACGAGGCGCTGCGGGTGCCGCCGGTGGTCAGCTCGCACACCACCTACCTGGGCGAACGGAGTGTGACGCTCCGTCAAGCGGTCGCTTCCGACTGAGCCTTGCTCACCCCGGCCCCGAGGACGCCTCCGTCCCTTCGGCCACCCCGCGGTCCGCCGCCCGCGTCAGCCGCCCCGCCACCACCCGCAGATACTCGGCGAGTTCGGGCGGCTCCCGCACCTCGAAGTCCACCCCGAGCATGCCGACGAACATCGCCAGCGCGTCCAACGACTCGAAGCCGGTGGTCAGTTCGCAGGTGTCGGCGTCGATCGGGTCGACCGCTCCGAAACCCGCCCAGATCTGCCGGACGGTCGAGGCGGGCGCGTGCAGCACCACGCGCGCCTGGAAGCGGTACGCGTGCGAGGTGACGCCCTTGGCCACGTACTCCGCCGCGTCCTCGGGCAGTTCGCGGGGCGTGAAGCGCGGGCCGGTGGGCGGCTTGGGCTCCATCCGGTCGACGCGGAAGGTCCGCCAGTCCGCGCGGTCGACGTCGTAGGCGAGCAGGTACCAGCGCCATCCGTGGTGGACGAGCCGGTACGGTTCCACGGCCCGGCGGCTGGCCTTGCCCGCGTAGTCGCGGTAGTCGAAGCGCAGCAACTCCCGGTCCCGGCAGGCGGCGCCGATCACGGTCAGCACCTCCTGGCCGACCGTCGGACCGGCGGCGCGCGGCCGTACGGTGACCGCCTGCATCGCCTGGACGCGGTGCCGCAGCCGGGACGGCAGCACCTGCTCCAGCTTGGTCAGCGCGCGTACCGACGTCTCCTGGATCCCCTCGACGCTGCTGCCCGCCCCGGTGCGCAGGCAGAGCGCGACCGCCACCGCCTCCTCGTCGTCGAGCAGCAGCGGCGGCAGCGCGGCGCCCGCGCCCAGCCGGTAGCCGCCCGCGGTGCCGGGCGCCGCGTGCACGGGATAGCCGAGCGCCCGCAGCCGCTCGACGTCACGGCGGATCGTGCGCGCGGTGACGTCCAGCCGCTCGGCGAGGTCGGGCCCCGTCCAGTCGCGGCGTGACTGGAGCAGCGAGAGCAGGCGCAACAGCCGCGCCGAGGTTTCCAGCATGCCGTCCAGTCTGTACGAACCGGCGCCCCCACCGCGCGGGGTGCGGTGGGGGCGTCGGACGGTGGAGCTGTTGAGCGGGTGAAGTGCCTTTGCCCGCAAGGCTTCCGCCCGCTCGGCCGATTCACGCCGACTCGCGCGGGCCTCGCTTACTCGCGCGGGTTTCGGCGGACGGCTCAGTAGACGCTGACCCCGTACGCGCTCAGCGCCTCCGTGACGGGCTGGAAGTACGTGGTACCGCCGGAGGAGCAGTTGCCGCTGCCGCCGGAGGTCAGGCCGATTGCCTTGGTGCCGTCGTAGAGGGAGCCGCCGCTGTCGCCGGGCTCGGCGCAGACGTTGGTCTTGATCAGACCGTAGACGATCTCGCCGTTGCCGTAGTTGACGGTGGCGTTGAGGGCCTGGACGGTGCCGCTGTGGATGCCGGTGGTCGAGCCGCGACGCGTGACGGACTCGCCGACGTAGGCGTTGGCGGCGCTGGTGATGTCCTGGCTGCCGACGGTGCCGTCATGGGCGACCGTCGAGTCGTAGCGGACGATGCCGTAGTCGTTGGTCGGGAAGCTGGTGCCCGTCGTCGGGCCGATGTAGGTGCCGGAGGTGGTGTAGTACGCGGGCTTGCCCTCGGTGCAGTGACCCGCGGTCAGGAAGTAGTACGTGCTGCCGCTGCGGACGTTGAAGCCCACCGAGCAGCGCCACTGGGTGGTCTGCACCGCGTCGCCGCCGGAGAGCAGCGTGTTGAAGGTGCCCTCGACCCGGTTGATGCGCACGGCGTCGCCGAAGCCGGCCGTGGACTTCTTGAGCTGGTCGAGCTGGGAGGCGGTGACCCGGCTGTCGATGCTGACTTCCAGGGTGTTGCTGCGCGGGTCGACGGACCAGGCGGTGCCCGCGACGTCGGCCGCCTTGGTCGCGTCGCCCGCCTTGGCGAGCTGCGCGGCGCTGTGGGTGACCAGGCGCGGGGTGGCGCCCGCGGCGCGGACGCTGTCGGCCGCGGCCTGGGTGGTGACGTTGACGACGGTGGTCTTGCTCGCCGCGTCGTAGTAGGTGCCCGCGGTGCTGTTCGCGCCGAGGTGGGTCGCGAGGGTGGCGGCCGCGTCGGGCGTGGCCTTGGGGGTGGGGGTGGCGCTCGCCGACGGGAGTGCGATGGCGGTGGCGGCGATCAGGCCGGAGGTGACGGCCAGAAGCTGTATGCGCCGGGTGGTCTTCACTCGTTTCCTCCTGTGGGGGTGGGAGGTTGCGGGGGGATTTGTCGGTGTACTGTCAGACTCGATCCGATATTCGAACGTCTCATACGCCTGACAAGCACTCACAGGAGTATTCAGATCCCACAGGCAACACACAAGGGGGCCTTTCGGCCGGGTAGTTCGGCCGAATGTCCGTACGGCGCCTGACACAGCGCTGCCCCGGCGGTCCAAAAACCGCCGGGGCAACCGGATGTGACGCCGTCTCAGTTGGTGAGAACTGCCCGCTCCCCCGCTTCCAGCGCGAAGGCCAGGGTGTTGCCCGGCGGCGGGAACGGGCAGATGAAGGCGTCCGCGAAAGCACACGGCGGCAGCGTCGTACGGTTCAGGTCCAGCGTCAGCGAACCGTCGGCGTCCGGCGCGGGCGCGTGCAGGAAACGGAACCGGAATGTGCTGGTTCCGCTGGTCGCGTCCGCGATGACGCCCCACAGCCTGCCGTCGTCCTCGACCGTCACAGCGAGCGTGTGCTCGGTCCCGTCCACCGTGAACGCCAGCTCGCCGCCGAGGCCGAGACCGCGCTCACGGCCGTCCGCGTTCGGTACCCGGACGGTGCGGTCGGCCTCGAACGGGCGGAAGACCGCGGGCAGCACCCAGCGCTCGTCGGGGTCGAAGGCCGCGATCCCGGCGAAGGCCAGACGGGCGGGCGACCGCGGGTCCCAGACCCGTACGGCGAGCAGGCCCTCGCGGACGATCGCCAGCAGTTTCCTGCCGTCCGGCAGGAACACCGGCTCGCCCTCGGCCTCCAGCACGGTCGACACGCCGTCCGCCTCGTGCACCACCGCCCGGCCGTCCTGCCGCCACCGGCCCGGCAGTCCGGGGATCGTCCCGTCCCCGGCCACGTCGTCGAGCCAGTACGTACCGATCAGGGCCAGCGGACCGTATGGCGCCGCGACGGTCTCGGCCCGCCGCTCGTGCCACCGCTTCCAAGCAAGAACCGTTTCTGCGCTCATGCCGACCAAGCCTTCCATACGGGCCGCGCGAGCCGGACGCGCTCGCACGGCGGTGACCTGCGGGGAGTGTGCCGTGAGGGGGTACGGGGAGTGTCGCGGGAGAGGGCGCGCGGAGTCATGGGACAGGACGTGTGAGGCGTCGGAAGGAGGCGCGCGGAGTCTCGGGAGGAGGCGCGCGGCGGCACACCGCCGTCCGACCGGTGAGACGGGCGGTTCACCGGAGGTCCGGTAACGGGCGGTGCAGGCCCAGGTGTTCGCGCAGCGTCGCGCCGGGGTGGAAGGAGCGGAACAGACCCCGGTGCTGGAGCAGGGCGGTGGTCCCGTTCACGAAGCGCTCCAGATCGCGTCGGGGCTCCACCGGCCGGACGCGGAAGCCGTCGACCGCGCCCGCCTGCTGCCACGCGGCGATCAGCTCGGCCAGGTCGACGGGGCCGCCGCAGAACAGCACGCCGCCCGCGCCGTCCGGCACCAGGGTGATCTCGGCGCCCGGCTCCGGGCCGATCTCGCCGCCGCCGAGGTCGACGGAGAGTTCGGCGAGCACCAGCAGCCGGTCCGGGTCCCGCCCCGCTCCGACCGCCAGCCGCCGCAGTTCGTCCCGTACCAGCCCGGCTGTCTCGGGACCCGCGGCGCGGACGAAGGCGAGGTCGGCGTACCGGGCCGCGACGGCGCGGGCGGCGGGCTCGGTCGCGTCCACCGCCGTGACCGGCCGCCCCTGCCGCACCCGCGGGCCGGGCGCGCCGCCGTCCCACTCCCGCGCGACCGCCTCGGCGACGGCCGCCGTCTCCCGCCACATCGCCTCGGCTCTCGCTTTCGGCGTGAGCGCGGATCTCGGACCGGATCTCAGGTCGGCCGTCCCCCCGGCCCTCGACTCGGACCTCCGACCGGACGCCGGACCGGACCTCCGACCGGACGCCGGACCGGACGCCGACTCAGGCACCGGCTCTGGCACCGCCCGGGGCGTCCAGCCGGCCCGGCCCCGGCTGGCCGAATCCAGGGCGCCGACCGCCGCCGCGACACCACGCGGCCCGGCGCGGGTCACGGGCACCGCGGGGACGAGCCCGATCCGGCCGGTCTCGGCGGCCACCGCGGTGAGTACGGCGAGCGGATCGGCGTCGGCCGCGCCGTCCAGGGTGACGAAGTCCAGCGCGCCGCCCTCCGCGAGCCGGGCCAACTCCCCGTACGAGGCCACCTCGTAGCGGTCGGGGACGTCGATCGCGGCGGCGAGATGCAGCGAGCGCGTACGACGCCGGACGGCGGGTGCGGGCGGCGCGGCGGCAGCGGCGGCGGTCACGGAGGCACCCGGCGACGCGGAGGCAGGGGAAGAAGAGGAAGAAGGCGAGGGAGAAGAAGGGGAGAAGGCAGCAGGCATGCGAAGGCTCCGTGGACACGCGGAAGGGGCACGGGAGTCGTCTTCACACAGGCCGCCGCGTCCCTCAACGCGGCTGGGCCCGTCAAGGGCCTTGACACGAGGCTATGCCGACGCCGTCACCCGCTGTCAAGCATGTCCAGGTGCTGGACCACGCGTCTCAGCGTGGTTGACGGATGCCCTGATGGGCTGCTGCACTGTGGGCATGCGTAGCTGTCGGCTCGTCACTCGCGGCCACATCGACTTCGGTCGGGTGTGGTCGGCGTCGTGTTGTTGTAGCTGACCTTTCTCCGACGGATCGTCCCGTCCTCACACACGCGCGCACGCAGCCCCGCCGTTTGGCCGCCCTCCCTCGGGCGCTCCCCTCGCAGGTCACCCCCGCAGGCCGTCCCGCCCACCGGGCTCCCGCTACGGGCCCGACCTCATTCGCAGAGTTCATTCGTAGAGCTCATTCGTACAGCTCACCCGAACACCTCACCCGAACAGCTCATCCGCACGCCCCGCCGTACAGCCTCAGCAGTCGCACCCGCAGTCGCAGCAGTCACAGCAATCGCAACAATCACCGCAGTCCGAGCAGCCGTCGCAGTCGCAGTCGCAGTTGCTGCACCAGGAGTCGCGGCGCTGCCCGCTCCACGGGTCGTCGTGCTCGCGGCAGCACAGCTCACAGGTGCAGCACATCCCGGCGTAGACCAGGCAGCCCATGATCAGTCCGCGCCTGCGCGGCGGCTCGGGCGGCGGGAAGCCGCCGGGAAAACCGGGGCCGCCGGGCGCGTTCGGCCGCTGGCCCGGACCGTGCGGAGTGCCGCCGGGCGCGCCCGGCGCGTAGGGGTTGCCCGGCGGGGGCGAGGCGGCGGACGGCGCCGCGCCCTGGTGCGCGCAACCGCCGGTGCCGAAGGCCCTGTCCACCGACCGTCCCAATTCGTGGACGAGCAGGACATGGGTGAGCTTGCCCGAGGCGGACCCGGCGAAGTCGGTGTCGCGGAGCGCGAGGCGTATGCCGTGCAGCGCGTCGTCGCACAGCCGCCGCGCCTCGGCGAGGTCGGTGCCGGTCGCGGTGAGCGGGTTCCAGGCGCCGGAGCGGGTGTCCTCGGCCAGGTCCTCGACCGCGTCCAGGAGGTGGGCGAGCCGTCCGAAGAGCCGTCCGGCCTCCGCCAGCGGTTCCCGGTTGGCGGGCCGCCCGGCGAGTACGGCGGTGTGCGCGAAGGCCGCGGCGGTCGCCGTCTCGGTGGGCTCGGTGACGGTCAGCAGCGAGGTGCCGAGTCCGGCCGCCGCCTCGATCCCGCCCTGCCGCCCGACCGCGTCGAGCAGCACCGCGGTGTCGAAGCCCAGGCTGTCGCCGGTACGCGCCCCGGCCCGGTCCCAGCGGCGGGCGACCGTACGGGCCGCCGCGGCGACCGGCCGCCGGGCGAACGCCCCGTCGGCGTCCTCCACATGGTCGCGCATCTTCGCCGAGGCGAGCACCAGCGAGACGGCCGCGGCCAGCCGCGCGCCCTCCCCCATGGCGACCGGCGCCGTCCGCATCCCGCGCAGCGGGCACGGCCCGGCCTTGCGGCGCAGGCTGTCGGCGTCACCGGACAGGGCTGTCTGCGCCTCGACGAGCACCGACACGACGAGTCCGTCGTAGTTGGTGGCGATTCTCGCGAACTGGCCGTGCCCGTCCCGCAACGCGAGACACAGGCCGCACAAGTGGGCCGTCCAGGAGGCCGCGAGCCCCTCGGACATGCGGTGCCGACACGGCCTGATGATCCCGAACATCGCGTGCTCCCCCGTTGAACTGGCCCGCCCGCAGGGCCGACCCCTGCGACCGGCGGACATATTATCCGCAGCCGGGGACAGGGGTCAGTCGTCGGCGGCAGCCGTACGGGTCCGTCCGGGCCCACGGTCGGCCGCTCACCACGACGCGCGGATCGCGTACGACGGTTCGGGGCCGGCCGGTCGGCGCCGGATACGAGCGGACTTACGACGACACGTACGGCCGTGCCTACGAGCGCGCGTACGGCCGGACGGCCCCGCGTGTCACCCGGAAGTGGGGAGCGCTCCCAACGAAGTGTCAGGGGCCATATCCCTGGGCCTGCCTGACGATCCGCCACTATCGTGTGCACCAGTACCGTCACAAGACGCCTGACTGGCGGCAATCCGCTTGGCACATCATCCACATCATGGACGACCATAGGACTGCGGACGGTACTGACCGTGTGAGAGAGGAGGCGTCCATGGGATCGGTTCGACGGGCGAGTGCTTGGCTGGGCCTCGTTGACGACAACGGCGGCGAGGGTTACTACGACGAGGAGTACGCCGACTACGGCGAGGGCTCCGAGCGGGCTGACACGTGGGTGACCGACCCGCGGGTGCGGGTCGCCACCGAGACCGCCGAAGAGCAGGGCCGCAGGATCGCCACCGTGACCCCGGACGGTTTCCGGGACGCGCGCGGCATCGGGGAGCTGTTCCGCGAGGGCGTCCCGGTCATCGTCAACCTCACCGGCATGGAGCCGAGCGACGCCAAGCGCGTCGTCGACTTCGCCGCCGGTCTCACGTTCGGGCTGCGCGGCTCCATCGAGCGCGTCGCCACCAGGGTCTTCCTGCTGACTCCCGCCGACTACATGGTCATGAACGCCGACGCCAAGCGCGGCGGCGACGGCTTCTTCAACCAGAACTGACACTCTGGTTCGACCAGAACCGACATTCTGGCCGCCGCTCTCTCACCCGCCCGCCGGTCCCGCCCCTGCCGGGGGCCGGGGGTTGTCTCCCCGGGGACAACCCCCGATCAGGACCGGGCAGGGCGCTCACCGGGCCGGTACGGCCGCACCGCGTCATCCGCGGAAGGCGTCGAGTCCGGTGAGCGCCTTGCCCAGGACGAGCTGGTGCATCTCGACCGTGCCCTCATAGGTGAGCACGGACTCCAGGTTGGTGGCGTGCCGCATCACCGGGTACTCCAGTGAGATCCCGTTGGCGCCCAGGATCGTCCGGGCGGTGCGGCAGATCTCGATCGCCTCGCGGACGTTGTTGAGCTTGCCGAAGCTCACCTGTTCCGGCCGCAGCCGTCCGGCGTCCATCCGCTGTCCCAGGTGGTGGGCGAGCAGGATGCCCTTGTGCAGTTCGACCGCCATGTCGGCGAGTTTGGCCTGGGTGAGCTGGAAGCCACCGATCGGCCTGCCGAACTGCTCGCGCGTCGTCGCGTACGACAAGGCGGCCTCGAAGCTGCTGCGCGCGGCGCCCATCGCGCCCCAGACGATTCCGTAGCGCGCGTGACTGAGGCAGCTCAGCGGTCCGCGCAGGCCGGTGACCTCGGGAAGCACAGCGTCGGCGGGCAACCGGACGTCGTCCATGACGAGTTCGCTGGTGACCGAGGCGCGCAGGCTCCACTTGTGGTGGATCTCCGGCGCGGAGAAGCCGGGGGTGTCGGTGGGGACGACGAAGCCGCGGATGCCGCCGGGCGCGTCGGTCGTCTGGGCCCAGACGACGGCGACACCGGCCACCGAGCCGTTGGTGATCCACATCTTGCGGCCGCTGAGCACCCAGTCGGAGCCGTCCCGCCTGGCGTGGGTGGTCATGGCGGCCGGGTCGGAGCCGTGGTCGGGTTCGGTGAGGCCGAAGCAGCCGATCACCTCGCCCGCGGCCATCGACGGGAGCCAGCGCCGCTTCTGTTCCTCGGAGCCGTAGCGGTGGACGGCGTACATCGCGAGCGAGCCCTGGACCGAGACCAGCGACCGGATGCCGGAGTCGGCGGCCTCCAGTTCCAGACAGGCCAGGCCGTACTGGACGGCGCTCGCGCCCGCGCAGCCGTAGCCGGTCAGCGGCATGCCGAGGGCGCCGATCGCGCCCAGCTCACGGGCGAGTTCCCTGATGACGGGCAGTTCGCCGCGCTCGTACCAGTCGGCGACATGCGGCAGCACGCGGTCGGCGGCCCACTTCCGTACGGTGTCGCGGACCGCGCGGTCCTCGGGCGTCAGCAGGTCGTCGAGGCCCAGCGGGTCGTACGGGTCGAAGGGCGGGGTTGCGACTCCGGGCATGACGGGGGACCTCCGGCACAGAAGGACACGGAAACTAGCGGCGGTAACCTACGGCTCGGCGCCGACGTTACGTTTCAGTCTGCCGCGCGTCCAGACCGCTCGGCCCGCCGCGCGCCGGGAGCGTCGGGAGCCGGATGTCCCGGCCGGCGGGAGCCCGATCTCATGGCCAAAGGCAGCGGGTGGGAGCCGCGCGCCGGGACCTTCACGCCCCCCGTGGCCCGGCCGCCGGGGGCCGGACGGGGCTCACTCCCCCGGCGCGCCGGACCGTACGGCCGCCGCGGGCTCCTGGCGGGCCGGGACCACCAGATCGCAGGTGGCCTGCCCCTTGTCCGCGCCGCATTCCATGACGCGCGGCAGCCGCAGCGCGGCCAGCGCCCCGGTGAGCAGCAGCCCCGCGCTCACCAGCAGGGTCATGTGCAGCCCGGTGACGAAGGAGTGCCGGGCCGCGTGCCGCAGCGCCGCGCCCGAGCCGCCGCCGAGCCGGTCGGCGACGTCGTACGCCTCACCGAGCGAGTGGCCCGCGGCGGTGCTGTCGGCGGCGCTCACTCCCGGGGTGCGGGCGACGCCCGGCGCGTAGGCGGCGTTCATCACACTGCCGAGCAGCGCGATGCCCATCCCGGCGCCCAGTTGGTACGAGGTCTCGCCGATCGCCGCCGCGCCGCCCGCCTGGTGCGCGGGGGATTCGCTGAGCATGGACTCGTAGGCGCCGAAGAGGGTGGCCTCCAGGCCGAAGCCGAGCAGGACGAAGGCGGTGGTGAGCAGGACCGGCCGGTCGCTCTGGCCCATGGCGGTCAGCGCGAGTACGGCGACGGCGGTGAGCACGAAGCCGCCGCAGACCATGCGGCGTGGACCGAAGCCGCGCAGCATGCGGGAGCCGGTGAGTCCCGCGGCCATGGCGGCGAAGGTGAGCGGCAGCAGGCGCAGTCCGGTCTGGAGCGGGCTGAGGCCGAGGACCAGTTGCAGGTACTGCACCGCGATCAGTTCCAGGCCGACCAGGGCGAGCATGGCGAGCACGATGCAGCCGACCGAGGTGGAGAAGGCGGGCTGGGAGAACATCCGGACGTCGATCAGCGGGTGCTCGCGGCGGCGCTGGCGGCGTATGAACCAGACCAGCAGGCCCACTCCGGCCAGCAGCGGGACGAAGGCTGCGGCGTCCAGCGGGCTCGCGCCGCCGCCGAGCCGCTTCATGCCGAGGACCACGCCGAGGACGCCGAGGGCGGCGGTGACCGCGCCGAGCACGTCCCACGGGCCGTCGGTGCTGCCCCGGGACTCCGGCAGGAGTATCCGGCCGAGCGGCAGCATCACGGCCATCAGCGGGATGTTGATCAGGAAGACCGAGCCCCACCAGAAGTGCTCGACGAGGAAGCCGCCGAGCACCGGGCCGACGGCGGCGCCCACCGCGGCGACCGCGCTCCACACGCCGATCGCCGTCGCGCGCTCGCGGCGGTCGGGGAAGACCTGTCGAAGTATCGACAAAGTGGCAGGCATGATCATCGCGCCGCCGGCGCCGAGCAGCGCGCGGGCGGCGATCAGTACGTGGGGTGTCGGCGCGAAGGCGGCGAGCGCGGAGGCCACGCCGAAGAGGGCGTAGCCGATCAGCAGGACCTTGCGGCGGCCGATGCGGTCGCCGAGTGTCCCGAAAAGGATCAGCAGCGAGGCGGCAATCAGCGGATAGGCGTCCACGATCCACAGCAGGTCCTGGGCGCCGGGCCGCAGATCCTCGGTGAGGGCGGGGACGGCCACGTGCAGCACCGTCGCGTCGAGAGCGACGATCAGCAGGCTGACGCAGAGGACGAACAGAATGGTCCACCTGCTGACCGGCCTCGTCATACGCATACCTCCACGAACGAGTGAGTCGTCAGCGTACGCGAGACCACTCGCTGGTCACGGGCTCACAACACCCGGTCACCGCCCCCGCGGGACCCCCTCGGACACCCGTCGCGCGCCCCGGCGCCGCCCGTGCGCGGCCCCGTTCGATCACGTCGGCCCGGGTATGGACGGGGAAACTGCGGAGAAAGGTGAGGGAAATAAGCAATAAATAAGAAGGCCGCACCTTGCCGACCCTGTGAGTATCAACACCCGAACATAAACTCCAGCCACTCCCGCATTCCGCCCGAATCACCGGCCGCCAAAGGGCTCCCTGAGACGCACTCCACATCACATCGTCATTACAAAGCAGCTCGTACGGCCGAACTATGCCGTCACACGCTGTAACGTCGATTGAGTGCGAACCGATGAGAAGCGCCTCCGTACGGCGGAGCGCCCGACCACCCGCGACCTGCCGCGGATGAGCCGAACACGCGTGTGGCTGTTCGGTTCGACGCTGGCGGTCTACGTGGCGATCGTCGTGGGCGTCCTCACCACTTCCAAACTGGTGACGCTGGACTGGCAGGTCATGCTCTGGCGTCCTTACAAACAATGGCCGCAAATCCACGCGTTCCTGGATTATTTCGTCGTCCTCGGCCAACGAGGTCCCACCGCGGTGATGGTGCTCGCGTGGCTGGGGTGGCGCGCGTGGCGCCACCGCACGCTGCACCCGCTGCTGGTCCTCGGCACCTCACTGCTGTTGCTGAACATCACCGTGGGAGCCGTGAAATACGGTCTCGGGCGGCTCGGTCCGCACTACGCGACGACCGTCGGCTCCGCCGAGATGTTCGCCGGCGGCGATATATTTCCCTCGGGTCACACCGCCAACGCGGTCGTGACCTGGGGCGTTCTGGCGTATCTGGCCACGACTCCGCGCGCCCGCAGGCTGGGGTCCGTGGTGAGCGCGCTGCTCGCGCTCGGCGTGGGCGCCACGACGGTCTACCTCGGTACGCACTGGGTGAGCGACGTGCTGCTCGGCTGGGCGGCCGGTCTGCTGATCCTGCTGGCGCTGCCGTGGTTCGAGCCCGCGATGGCACGGGCCGAGGACTTCCTGGCCTACGCCTGGGCCCGGATGCGCACCGGTTCCGCCGAAGCGGTCCTCCGCCCGGAGGCCGTGAGCCCGGTGCTGGTCGCCCAGCGCTCCCCGGCCTCCGCGCAGGACGAGGACCCGGACGCGGAGCAGGAGGAGCACGCGCCGAGCCGCGCGACGGTCGGCGCGGTCGCCCGGGGCGCCACCGCGGCGGTCACGGCCACCACGACCACTCCGGTCGCCGCCGCCCCGCACGCGCCCGGCAGGCCGCCCACCGGACGCAACGAGCGCACACCGCTCACCCCGGTCGGCAGCCGCCGTCCGCCCGTCGAGCGCCCGGCCAGGCCCACGACCCCGCTCGCGCACCAGCAGGTGCGCGGCCGGGGCATCGCGGGCTGAGCCGGGCGGCTCGGCCCGTCAGCCGACCCAGCAGCGCTGGACGCGGCCCCCTTCCACGGTGAAGTTCAGCCGCCCGACGACGTACTCCATGGTCACGATCGCGCCGGGCGGCAGGCTGCGCACCGTCTGCCAGCCCCGCTGCTCGGCCAGGCGCTCGGCCTCCCGCGCGTCGAGGCCGGTGTAGGCGTCGGGGTCGTCGGCCGGGCTCCGTGGGGGCCGCGGATCCTGTGGGGTCTGAGGGTTGTGAGGCATACCTTCACGGTAGGCGTCCCCGGGCCGGAACGACCTTGATCATCACGTTTCTGTCACAGATCGTGCCCTACGGTTCGCTCCGTCCCCGTGAATACCCGCAGGTCACTGAATTACCTGTCCACACAACTCCCGCACAGCATCTTCGCAATGCCTCCGGTTACTCGCGGGTCCATGAGCATGAAGAGATAGGAATTGGGTAGACGGTCGTCTTTAACTGACGATGTGTTGCCTTCGGCGTCCGGCCTTCCTGACCGCGGCCCCCGTCATGTCCCCCGCAGACAGCAGGGCGCCCATCGTCCGCCCGACCGACGCGCGGACCGCGGCGCGCGGACGGGCGCCCCCGCGCGCCCGGTCGTCCAGCAGCCGCTGGAAGAGGTCCACATGGCGCCGGGCGATGACCGAGGGGTCGTAGTGCGCCGAGGAGGCCAGCGCGGCGCGGCCCATCTCCCGGCGGCGCTCGTCGTCCTCGATGAGCGACAGCAGCGCGGCGGCGATCGCGTCGATGTCGCGCGGCGGCACCAGCAGACCGTTCACGCCGTCGTCGACGATCTCCCGCGGCCCGAGCGGGCAGTCGGTGGAGACCACGGGAAGCCCCGCGCACATGCCCTCCACCAGCGTCATGCCGAAGGACTCCAGGGTCGAGGTGACGGCGAGCACCGACGCCTTGGCCAACTCCGGTTCGATCGGCGAGACCGCGCCCATCAGCTTCACGTTGTCGCGCACGCCCAGTTCGGTGACGAGCGCGTCGAGCTTCGCGCGCTCGCGGCCCGAGCCGTACAGCCGCAGCGTCCAGTCGGGGCGGCGGTCGCGGACGAGGGCGAAGGCGCGGATCAGGTCGTCGTAGCGCTTGGCGGGGGCGAGCCGTCCGGCGGCGACCACGACGGGCGCGGTGCAGTCGGAGGGGGCGGCGCCGGTGGGCGGCACGCTGTTGGGGACGGCGGCGACCCGGACGCCCGGCATACGGCGGCGGTAGACGGCCGCGTCGGCCTCCGTGGTGGTGGTGACGGCGTCCAGGCCCGGGTAGTGGCGGCGCAGGGTCAGCACGAGCCGCGTGGAGTGCGTGTCGAGCGTCAGGTGTTCCTGGGCGACCCGGACGAGGCCGCGCGGCGCCTGGCGGGCGAGGTGCACGTTGAGGCCCGGCCGGGTGCCGACCACCACGTCGGTGTCGAGTTCCGCCAGGCACGCGCCGATGCGTTCGTCGGTGATCGGGCTGTAGAGGGCGTGCCGCCGGTCGGTGGACGGGAAGATCGCCGACGGCCGCTGGTGGCGCGGGTCGTCGAGGACGCCGTCCTGGGCGCCTTTGCGGATGTCGACCAGATATCTCAGCCGGATCCGGGGGTCGTACGTGAACTCGGGCCGGTCGCGGTCGCGGAAGACCGAGACGATCTCGACCTCGTGTTCGTCGGCCAGCCGCGCCGCCAGATTGCGCACCGTGCGAATGGTGCCGCCGATGCCGTACGTGGTGTGTATCAGGAAGGTGATGCGCATGGGCGTGCCCGTGTTCCTGTTCCCCCGCTGGACGCGGGTCGGTCGGCCCGCGCGACCGACCGTAGCAACCGTGGCGCGTCCCTTTGCCGGACGCGCCACGGACGGGTGAACGGGGTTGACTCGGGTGGGCCGCCGCGTCAGTTGACGGTGAGGACGGTTCCCGCGATCAGCCGGTCGGGGTCGGGGCCGATGAGGTCCTTGTTGAGCTGGTAGAGGTACTGCCAGCCCCCTTGGGTTCCATAGGAACGGGCAATGGCCGACAAGGTCTCGCCGCTCTTGACGGTGTGCACGATGTGGCGGTGGCCGGTGAAGCCGTTGCGCCGCGCGCAGACCGGCCAGGCGTTCCAGCCCTGCACCTTCAGCACTTCCTCCGCGACCGAGATCTGCTCGGCGGGGGTGGCGAGGTCGGCGCGCCGGGCATAGGCGCGACCGCCGAACAGCTCCCAGGTGGGCTGCCAGAACTGGAGTCCGCCGTAGTAGCTGTTGCCGGTGTTGATGTGCCAGTTCCCGCTGCTCTCGCACATGGCGATCCGGTCCCAGACGGTCGGGGACCCGGCGGCGGCCCGCGCGGCCTGGAAGGCGATGGCCGCCTGTACCGACGGCACCGACTGCGGGGACCCGCCGGACCGCTCGGGCTGCTGCGGCTGTCCCGGCCGCTCCACGGGCGGTGGGACGGCCGGCGCGCCCTGGGCGGCCGTCGCGGGTGGCGCGGCGGCCACCGGCAGCAGCACGGCCGCCCCGAGCGCGGCCAGCGTGGCGGCGGCGCGTGCGACGGCCACGGCGACGCGCACCGAGGCACGCGGGGAGACGATATGACGATAAGACGACTGATCGCTCATCGGGCCACGCTAAGCACGGCCGCACCCCGGATCGGGGGCATCGCGTCCGTACGTCGCGCGTACCCCACCCGGTCGGACCACAACGGGGTGGGGCACACGGGGGAACGCGGCGGGTCCGGTTTACGGCGGCCTTACGACGCTCCGGCACCGAACGAGCGCGGTCCCGGGGCGCCCCGGCCGGACGGGCGCCCGAACCGCCCCTCCGGCGGACGGTCCGTCACCAGTGCGGCCACCACGCCGGAACGACCGGGCCCTGACCCCGCTCCGCCGGGCCGCGCACGACGGCGATCAGGGCGGTGCGTGTCGCGTTGCGGTCGGCCCGGCCCTCGGCGGCCGACTCGTAGCGCGGCATGGTCCGCCGTACGACCTTCGCCGGTTCCCGCTTCTTCGGCTCGGCGGCGGGCTTGACGGTCTTCCTGACGGGCTTGTCGAGGGACTTGCCCGTCGACTTCGCGGACGGCGTGCCCGCGGACGGCGCGTCCCCGTAGGCTCCCGCGCGGCGCGAGCAGACGGGCCAGGCGCCCCAGCCGCTGGCGCGCTGGAGCTTTGTCGCTATGGCGATCTGCTGCTCGCGGCTGGCGAGGTCCGCGGTCGGCGCGTACGCGGTGCCGCCGTAGGACCGCCAGGTGCCGGGGGCGAACTGGAGTCCGCCGTAGTAGCCGTTGTGGGTGTTGATGTGCCAGTTCCCGCCGCTCTCGCACTGCGCGATACGGTCCCACACCCCGTTGTCGGCCGCCGACGCCTCTCCCGCGGCGGCCAGCACGCCCAGCGGCGCCAGTGCGGCGACGCCGGTCAGGAGCGCGGTGTGCCGGTACTTGCAGTTCAAGACCATGGATTCCCTCTCCACGGACCCGGGTGTCCCCCCTGCTGCGTCACGACGGGCGCCGCTCCCCCACGGATGCGGCGCCCGTCCGAACCCGGGCGGTGCGATTTGCACACGGCGGGCGAATCTAGGCAGCCGCACCCCCTCGCACCAAACAATTGCCGTCCGCCGCAGGCCAGTTGAGGGTTACCGGCGGTAAGAAGACGAGGTTTACGGGTGATTGGCGCGTACGTATCGTCGTAAATGAGGATCTAAACGGCGCGCTCCGTGAGTAGCCTCACAGGCCCAACTTTCGTCACCCACACGGCCGTTCGACGCTGCGTGAGCGATTCGCCGGGAATCTCACCCTCGGCGACCGGTAACGGAATACATCCCCCCGCAAAGCGTGACTCCCACCACAGATCATCCGTTGTCACTATGCGCCGGGACAGGTCCGGCGTTCCGGCCGGATTCGTGACCGCACCACCGCACTTCAAGGAGACTCCCGTGCCGCCCATGCTCGACGTGAGTGACGAGGTACGAGCCGAGATCGGCGACGAGGAGACCCAGCGGCTCCTCAACGGCGCCAACGCTCCTGGCACGTACGACTGCACGTCCTGTCGCACCCCCGGGGACACCGGGCAGGAGCGGACCAGCACCGTGCTCTTCGTGGGCGACGAGACGGCGGTCCTCGCCTTCGCGCACGCCGCCTGCATCCCCTCGCAGGTCGTCCCGGTCACCGAGGAGCAGTTGCAGGGCGCCGTCCGCAGCATCGGCGGCCCCGAGACGGCGGCGGGGCCCTCGATCGGCGGCCAGGCCGACGCGCCGCCCGTGGAGACCGCGCCCCGGCAGGCGGTGCTCGGCATCACCTGCGGTCTGATCATCGTCGAGGAGACGCTGCGCCCGGCGCTCGTGATCGAGCCCACCGGGCCGGTCGCACGGGTCGGCGCCACCGGCGCGGGCGACGACTTCCTGCCGCTCCTGATCGAGCAGGGCTTCATGCCGCAGCTCGACCTGGAGGTGCCGCCGTCGCCGCTGTCGGGCTGGTCGGTGCTGCTGGCCACCGGGCGGCTGCACGCCGTGCTCCAGCCCGGCGCGGGCGGCACCCCCGGCACCGCGTGGTGGCAGGCGCACCAGCCGCTCCAGGTCAGCGACGGCTGGCGGAACGCCGTCAACCGGACCAACGAGGTGTACGTCTACGCCGCCCCGGCCGGTTCCATCGGCCGTCAGCCGCGCGAGGACCTGATGCGGGACGCCCTGGCCAGGGCGTGCTCGCGGGGCCTGCTGGTGGCCGCGACGATGCCGCTGTCGGGGACCTGAGCCACCCGCTTCACCGGAAACGAGGGGCGTGTACGGGACACCGTGCGCGCCCCTTCCGCGCGCCCACTGCCGCCCGGGTCAAAGATCTGCAATTCAACCGACTGGCCCGCATCCCGGACAACACCGGCTCGTTGGCACATACGTGCACACCTTTGACACCTCCTCCCGGGCCCCTTTCCAGCGCTACATCCCGTCCATGCGCAGCGCGCTGGACGCGACCGGGGGCGGTGCCACAGAAACACCCATCTACGACGCGCTCTACTCGGAGTACCAGCGGCTCTTCCGCACGCTGCCCGGCGACCGGACCGGCGAGGAGGCGTTGCAGTTCAACGGCTTCACCACCTGGCACGCGGAGCAGCCGGCGTACGCCCCCGGCAGGCACCGCGGCAACGGCCCGGCGGCGCTGCCGCCGGGCCGTCCCGACAATCGGATGCCCGGGCTCTGACCCCGGGAGCCCCCGGCTCGCGGGGGCCCGTGCGCGCCGCTACTTCTTGCGCCCGCGCTTCTCGCGGACCCGCACCGACACCTGGATCGGCGTACCGGCGAAGCCGAACTCCTCGCGCAGCCGACGCTCGATGAAGCGCCGGTAGCCCGCCTCCAGGAAGCCCGAGGCGAACAGCACGAACCGCGGCGGCTTGATGCCCGCCTGCGTCCCGAACAGGATGCGGGGCTGCTTTCCGCCGCGGATCGGGTGCGGGTGCGCGGCGACCAGCTCGCCCAGGAACGCGTTGAGGCGGCCGGTCGGCACCCGGGTCTCCCAGCCCGCGATGGCCGTCTCGATCGCCGGGACCAGCCGCTCCATGTGCCGCCCGGTGCGCGCCGAGACGTTGACCCGCGGCGCCCACTGCACCTGCACGAGGTCCTTCTCGATCTCGCGCTCCAGGTAGTAGCGCCGCTCCTCGTCCAGCAGGTCCCACTTGTTGTACGCGATCACGACCGCGCGGCCCGCCTCGACGGCCATGGTGATGATCCGGGTGTCCTGCTCGGCCAGCGTCTCACTGGCGTCCACCAGGATGACCGCGACCTCGGCCTTCTCCAGCGCCGCCGCCGTACGCAGCGACGCGTAGTAGTCCGCGCCCTCGGTGAGGTGGACGCGGCGGCGGATGCCCGCGGTGTCGATGAACTTCCAGGTGACACCGCCGAGCTGGATCAGCTCGTCCACCGGGTCGCGGGTGGTGCCCGCGACCTCGTTGACGACCACCCGGTCCTCGTTGGCCACCTTGTTCAGCAGGGACGACTTGCCGACATTCGGGCGGCCGATGAGCGCGATCCGGCGCGGGCCGCCGACGACGTCGCCGAAGGTCAGCGCGGGCGCCTCGGGCAGCACCTCGATGATGGCGTCGAGCAGATCGCCGGTGCCCCGGCCGTGCAGCGAGGAGACCGGGTAGGGCTCGCCGAGGCCGAGGTTCCACAGCGCGGCCGCGTCGGCCTCGCCGGACGGTCCGTCGACCTTGTTGGCGGCCAGCACGACCGGCTTGCCCGCGCGGCGCAGCAGCCGTACGACCGCCGCGTCGGTGTCGGTGGCGCCGACGGTGGAGTCCACGACGAAGACCACCGCGTCGGACGCCTCGATGGCGAACTCGGCCTGCGCCGCCACGGAGGCGTCGATGCCGAGGACGTCCTGCTCCCAGCCGCCGGTGTCCACGATCTTGAAGCGGCGGCCGTTCCAGTTCGCCTCGTACGTGACGCGGTCGCGGGTGACGCCCGGCTTGTCCTCCACGACCGCCTCGCGGCGGCCGATGATCCGGTTGACCAGCGTCGACTTGCCGACGTTGGGACGGCCGACCACGGCGAGCACCGGCAGCGGGCCGTGCCCGGCCTCGGCCAGGTCGTCGGCCACCTCTTCGAGGTCGAAGCCCTCCTCGGCGGCAAGCTCCATGAACTCGGCGTATTCGGCGTCGCCGAGCGCGCCGGTCCCGCCGTGCTCGGTCTGCTCGTCTGCGTGGTCCATGAGGTATCTCCGTCGATCAACTGTGGCGGCTGCGGTAACCAGTGTGGTGCAGCCGGTGCGGTTCGGCCTGCGCGTTTTCCGTCTGCGCGGTCAGCGGCCGGTGGCTTGCTTGGCGTGCGCCAGGTGGGCGGTGAGCCGCTCCTGGATGCGCAGCGTGGCGGCGTCCATCGCGCTGCGGGTGCGGCGCCCGCTGCCGTCGCCCGCCTCGAAGGGCTCCCCGAAGACGACGTCGATCCGCGAGCGCAGCGGCGGCAGTGCCGGGACCGCCCGGCCCTTGGCGGTGCTGCCGAGGACGGCGACCGGCACGACGGGCGCGCCGGAGCGCACCGCGAAGTACGCCAGACCCGAGCGCAGCTCGGCGAAGTCGCCGTCGCCCCGGGTGCCCTCGGGGAAGATGCCGAGCATCCCGCCGCGCTCCAGGACGCCGAGCGCGGCGGTTATCGCCGTACGGTCGGCGGTCTCGCGGTCGACCTTGAGCTGCCCGATGGAGCGCAGGAACGGGTCGAGCGGCCCGACGAAGGCTTCCTTCTTCACCAGGAAGTGCAGCGGGCGCGGCGAGATGCCGATCAGCATCGGGCCGTCGATGTTGTGCGAGTGGTTGCCCGCCAGGATGACCGGGCCGTGCGCCGGTACCCGCCAGGCGCCGAGCACCCGGGGCCGCCACAGGCCGTTCATCAAGACGATGCCGATCCGGCGTCCGACGGCCGCTCCGCGCGGTCCCGGCGCCGTGCCCTGCTCTGCGGTCACCTGGGCGCCCGCTTCTCCTCGACCAGAGTGACGATGCACTCGATGACCTGGTCGAGGGTGAGGTCGGTGGTGTCGACCTCGACCGCGTCGGCGGCCTTGGCCAGCGGGGAGGTCTTGCGGCCCGAGTCGGCCGCGTCCCGCTTGATGAGCGCGGCCCGGGTGTCCGCGACGCTCAGCGCGCCGTTCAGCTCGCCGCTGCGGCGGGCGGCGCGGGCCTCGGCGGACGCGGTGAGGAAGATCTTGACGGTGGCGTCAGGGAAGACGGTCGTGCCGATGTCCCGGCCCTCGACCACGATGCCGCCGGGGGACGCGGTGGCGGCGGCGCGCTGCAACTCGACCATCCTGGCCCGTACCTCGGGGACCGCGCTGACGGCGCTGACCGCGGCGGTGACCTCCTGGGTGCGGATCGGGCCCGAGGCGTCCACGCCGTCCACGGTGATGCCGGGGGCCGCCGGGTCGTGGCCCGCGACGATGGCGGGCTTGCCCGCGCAGTCGGCGACGGCCACCGGGTCGTTGACGTCGATGCCGTTGCTCAGCATCCACCAGGTGATCGCGCGGTACTGCGCCCCGGTGTCGAGGTAGCTCAGCCCCAGCTTCGCCGCGACCGCCCTGGACGTGCTGGACTTGCCGGTACCGGAAGGGCCGTCGATGGCGACGATCACCGGATTTTCCACAGCGGGTGGCCTTCCTCGTGCGCGGAGCGGGGGGCGGGCGGGCCGGCCGAGGGGCCGGATGCCATTCCCCCAAGGTTACCGGCCGCCCGCGCGCCGGAACGCCACGGGTTTTCCCTGCCGGGACGGGCACGGGGGCGGGGCCGGGGTGCCGGGCCGGGTGCCCGTCACGCTCGCGCCCGGGTGCGCCGGGTGAGCCCTGTGCGCCCTGTGCGCGCGTACGGTCCTGCGGCTGACCCGTCCGGCACGCGTCCGATCCGTACCGCCGGAGCCCGGCCGCGCCCTGACCGTGCCACCGCCCGGCCCGCGCCATACGTCTACTGCCGGATCGACCAGCCGCGTTCGCGCAGTGCCACGGTCAGGGCGGGCGCGGTGCGCGGCTCGACCATGAGGTGCACCAGACCGGCCTGCTGTCCGGTGGAGTGTTCGATGCGGACGTCCTCGATGTTGACGCCCGCCGCGCCCGCGTCGGCGAAGAGGCGGGCCAGCTCGCCCGGCTGGTCGCCGATGAGGACGGCCACGATCTCGTACGCCTTGGGCGCCGTGCCGTGCTTGCCGGGGACCTTGGCGCGGCCCGCGTTGCCGCGCCGCAGGATGTCCTCGATGCCCGCCGCGCCGCCGCGCCGCTTGTCCTCGTCGGCGGACTGGAGGGCGCGCAGCGCCGCGACCGTCTCGGTCAGGTCGACGGCGACGTCGGCGAGGACGTCGGCGACCGGTCCGGGGTTGGCGGCCAGGATGTCCATCCACATGCCGGGCTCGGAGCCCGCGATGCGCGTGACGTCGAGGATGCCCTGGCCGCACAGGCGTACGGCGGTGTCCTCGGCGTGCTCCAGGCGGGCCGCGACCATGCTGGAGACGAGCTGCGGGGTGTGCGAGACCAGGGCGACGGCCCGGTCGTGGGCGTCGGCGTCCATGACGACGGGGACGGCGCGGCACAGCGCGACCAGTTCGAGGGCGAGGTTGAGCACCTCGGTGTCGGTGGCCGGGGTCGGGGTGAGCACCCAGGGGCGGCCCTCGAAGAGGTCGGCGGTCGCGGCCAGCGGCCCGGAGCGCTCGCGGCCCGCCATGGGGTGGGTGCCGATGTAGTGGGTGAGGTCGCAGCCCAGCGCCTCCAGGTCGCGGCGCGGGCCGCCCTTGACGCTGGCGATGTCGAGGTAGCCGCGGCCGAGGCCGCGGGTCAGCGCGTCGGCGAGGGTGGCCGCGACGTGGGCGGGCGGCACGGCGACGATCACGAGGTCGACCGGGCCCTCGGGCTCCCCCGTGGTGCCCGCGCCGAGCGAGGCCGCGGTGCGCGCGGTGCCCGGGTCGTGGTCGGTGAGGTGGACGTCCACACCGCGCGCGGTGAGCGCGAGGGCGGCGGAGGTGCCCATCAGGCCGCTGCCGACGACCAGGGCGGTCCTCACTGGGCGACGCTCCCGGAGGCGTCCCGCTCGGGTCGGCCGCTCCCGCGGACCGTTCGTACCGCCACGTCACTGCTCCCTCGGCTGCTCACGTACCTGCCGACCAGGGTAGTCACCGGGGGCGGGGCGCGAGACGGACGCCCGCACTGCGAGACGCGCGCCGCGGACGTACGGGCGGCGCGGGCGTACGGGCGGCGCGGGCGTACGGGCGGCGCGGGCGTACGGGCAAGGCCCCCGTGGCGGCCGGGTACGCGAGCCGGACCGCCACGGGGGCGGGGACATTACTTGCCGAGGCCGCCGAGCTTGCCGAGCTGCCTGCTGATGACGTCCTGGAGGGACTCCCCCTGCGGGACCTCGCCCTCGGGCGTCAGCTTGTCGACCGCCTCGGGGAGGCTGCCCGCGAGGTGGTCGGCGGCCTCCCGCGGGGAGACGCCCGCGTCCTGCGCCGCCTTCTGGAGGGCGTCGTCGGGAAGCGCCTGAGCGATCTGGTCGCCGGTGACGGGCTTGTTGTCGCCCTGGCCCACCCACGACCTGGCCTGCTCGCCGAGGCCGGACTTGTTGAGCATGCCCAGCAGCCCTTCGAGGGGGTTGCCCGATGCGCCGTTGGCCGCGGCGGCGCCGGTGCCACCGGCCGCGCCCTTGCCGCCGAGCTGGCCCAGCAGCGAACCGAGGAGGCCGCCCGCGCCGCCGGAGGAGGAGCCGCCCTTCGCGCCGCTGAGCAGAGTGCCGAGAAGGCTTCCGAGGTCGTTTCCCGCCATGGTCTCGTCCCTTTCAGGAGTCGGGCCGTCGGCGCGCGTCACGTCGCCCGGCACCGAACACGGACAATGTCCCGCAAACCCGTCTCCGCCGCCACTTGCCACCGCCTCACCCGCCCGGACCAGGTAGAACTTCCCCATGCTCTTCCACTTGGTGCCGCTGGACGACTGGCTGCACGCGCCCGAGCGCCCGTACGCCCCCGCCTCCCTGGACGAGGAGGGTTTTGTGCACTGCTCGCCCGACGAGGCCGTGACCCTCGCGGTGGCCGACGCCTTCTACCGGGAGGTGGCGGGGCCGCTGATGGTGCTGCTGATCGAGGAGGCCGCGCTGCGCGCCGAGGTCCGCTGGGAGGCGGCCGATCCGGCGCCGCCGCCCGGCGTTCCGGAGGGCACGGCCTTCCCGCACGTCTACGGCCCCATCGACCGGCCCGCGGTGACCGGCATGCTGGAGGTCGTACGGGATCCGTACGGCCGTCCGCTCGGGCTGACGGCCTGGTCGTAGTCCCGCTACGGCCCTCGGGATCTCCCCCGCCGCAGCGGTACCGTGGGCCCCGCCCTCACCGTCCGCAACGTGATCACCGCACGAAGCAGTGGAAACTCCGGCGCTTGGTCGGACTTCATGGCGATAATCGCCCTCATGCGCGATCCGCTGGGGCACGACCTTGTCCGGGACCACACGGTCTATGCCTGCGTCATGGGCTCGCGCGCCTTCGGTCTGGCCACCGACGGCAGTGACACCGACCGGCGCGGTGTGTACGTGGCGCCCACCGAATTGTTCTGGCGTTTCGACAAGCCGCCGACGCATGTCACCGGACCGCGGCACGAACAGTTCTCCTGGGAGCTGGAGCGATTCTGCTCGCTCGCGCTGCGCGCCAACCCCAATCTGCTCGAATGCCTGCACTCACCGCTGGTGGAGTACGCCGACCCGACCGGGCTCGAACTCCTCGACCTGCGCGACGCGTTCCTCTCCCGCCGCGCCGACGCCACCTTCCGCGGCTACGCCGCCCAGCAGCTCGGCCGCCTCGAAGCGGACATCCGCACCCACGGCCAGCCGCGCTGGAAGCACGCCATGCACCTGCTGCGGCTCCTGATGTCCTGCCGCGACCTGCTGCGCACCGGCCGCCTCACCATCGACGTCGGCGACCAGCGCGAGCGCCTGCTGTCCGTCAAGCGCGGCGAACTGAGCTGGGACGAGGTCCGCGCCTGGATGCGCACGCTCCACGAAGAGACCGACACCGCCGCCGCCCGCTCCCCCCTCCCCCCCGACCCCGACCGCCCCCGCATAGAAGCCTTCCTCACCCGCGTCCGCCGCACCTCAGCCACATTCCCACTCCCCCCCAAGCCCGCGTAGCTCACCCGCGCGAAGGCGCCCGTCCGTCTGGACGGACGCCCGCGCGGGTCCGCACTTCCAGGCCCGGCGGTCCGGCGGGGCCGGGGGCGTCCGGCGGTGGGGGTTAGAGCTCGACCTCGTGCATCAGCATGCCGACCTCGGTGTTGGTCAGGCGGCGGAGCCAGCCGGACTTCTGGTCGCCGAGGGGGATGGGGCCGAAGCTGGTGCGGACCAGTTTGTCGACGGGGAAGCCCGCTTCGGAGAGCATGCGGCGGACGATGTGCTTGCGGCCCTCGTGGAGGGTGACCTCGACGAGGTAGTTCTTGCCGGTGTTCTGGACCACGCGGAAGTGGTCCGCGCGGGCCCAGCCGTCCTCCAGCTCGATACCGCTCTTGAGCTGCTTGCCGAGGTCGCGCGGGAGCGGCCCCTGGATCGCGGCGAGATAGGTCTTCTGCACGCCGTAGCGCGGGTGGGTCAGCCGGTGGGCCAGCTCGCCGTGGTTGGTGAGCAGGATCAGGCCCTCGGTCTCGGTGTCGAGCCGACCGACGTGGAAGAGCCGGGTCTCGCGGTTGGTGACGTAGTCGCCGAGGCACTGGCGGCCGTCGGGGTCCTCCATGGTGGAGACGACACCGGCCGGCTTGTTGAGCGCGAAGAAGAGATACGACTGGGTGGCGACGGTCAGCCCGTCGACCTTCACCTCGTCGTGGTCCACGTCGACCCGCAGGCCCTGCTCGGTGACGATCCGCCCGTTGACCTCGACGCGGTGCTGTTCGATCAGCTCCTCGCACGCCCGGCGCGAACCCATTCCGGCCCGCGCGAGCACCTTCTGCAGGCGCTCGCCCTCCTGCTCGGCGCCGGGGAAGGTCTTGGGCGTCTTGATCTGCGGCTTGCTGTGCCGCTCCCGGTTGCGCTCCTCGATCTGCGCGTCCAGCTCGCGCGGCCGGGCCGGCACCGGCTTGCGGCCGCGGTTGCCGGTCGGCTTGTTGCTGCCGGGCTTGGTACGCGGCATGCCGCCGGGCTTGTTCGCACCGGACTGGCCGGTGCTGCCCACGTCGTAGCGGCGCTCCTCGGGACGCGGCGTGCCCTTGGGCCGCTGGCTCTGGCCCTCACCGCGGCGCGCGTCCCCCGAGCGCCCGTCGCCCGAGCGGCCGTCGCCGCGCCGGTCGGCACCGCCACGCCGGTCGGCGTCACGGGGCCTGTCGCCTCCGCCGCCCCGCGGGTTCCGGTTGCCGCCGCTGTTCCTGTCGCTGCTTCGCATCAAGTGTCCGTTGTCGAGGTGTCGTCCGGCGCGTCCGGATCGAACGACGGAAGCCCCTCCTGGGACTCCGCCTCGATCGCTTCCGCCTCCGGCAGGAACGGTGCTAGCTCGGGCAGCTCGTCGAGGCTGCGCAGGCCCATACGTTCCAGGAAGTAGTTCGTCGTCCTGTACAGGATCGCACCTGTCTCGGGTTCCGTCCCACCTTCCTCGACCAGCCCCCGCTGGAGGAGGGTGCGCATGACGCCGTCGCAGTTGACTCCGCGGACCGCCGAGACGCGCGAACGGCTGACCGGCTGCCGGTACGCGACCACCGCCAGCGTCTCCAGCGCGGCCTGCGTGAGCCGGGCGTGCTGCCCGTCGAGGACGAACTTCTCCACGGCGGGCGCGAAGGCGGGCCGGGTGTAGAAGCGCCAGCCACCGGCGACCAGCCGCAGGTCGAAGCCGCGTCCCTCGCGGGTGTAGTCGTCGGACAGCTCGCGCAGCGCCCTGCCGACGGCCCGCCGCGGCCGTTCCAGGACCTTGGCCAGGTGCTCCTCGGTGGCCGGTTCGTCGACGACCATCAGCACGGCCTCCAGGGCGGGCTTCAGCTCCAGCTCGGCGGTCGCGGCGGCGAGCAGGCCCGCGGGCGCCGCCGTATCGGCCGCCGCGCCGGCCGCGGCAAGGGCCTCGGTGATATCCGACACGTCCGTCATTCCTCGGCCTCTCCCTGCTCGTGCTGCGGATCACGCACCGGCACTGACTCCGGAACCGGCACCGGTTCCGGCTTGCGCGCCGGAGCCGCCGCCTCCTGGTCGAACTCGTCGGTCACCAGCGGCGCCGCCGTGTCCTGCTCCCCGCCCGTCCAGCGGACCTGGAGCAGCCCCAGGGCCTCCTCCTGGTCCAGCGCGACCGCCTTCTCCCGGTACAGCTCGAGGAGCGCGAGGAAGCGCGCCACGACCGTCAGCGTGTCCGGCGCGTCCTCGGTCAACTGCCCGAAACTGGCCACGCCGAGCTCCCGCAGCAGCGCGATCACCCGCTCGCCCTGCTCCCGGACGCTCACCAGCGGCGCGTGGATGTGGTCGACGTACACCTGCGGCTTGGGCTTGGGCAGCATCGCCTTCACCGCGAGCTGCGCGAAGCGCTCGGGGCCGATGCTGAGGACGACCTCGGGCAGCAACTCCGCGTGCTGCGGTTCGAGGCCGACGGTACGGGGGTAGCGCAGCGCCTCGTGGTCCAGCCGCTCGGCGAAGATCGCCGCGATCCGCTTGTACGCCCGGTACTGGAGCAGCCGGGCGAAGAGCAGGTCCCGTGCTTCCAGCAGCGCGAGGTCCGCCTCGTCCTCGACCTCGGCGGACGGCAGCAGCCGGGCCGCCTTCAGGTCCAGCAGGGTGGCCGCGACCACCAGGAACTCGGTGGTCTGGTCGAGGTCCCACTCCGGGCCCATGGCGTGGATGTACGTCATGAACTCGTTGGTGACCTTCGACAGCGCCACCTCCGTGACGTCCATCTTGTGCTTGGAGATCAGCCCGAGCAGCAGGTCGAACGGCCCCTCGAAATTCGCCAGCCGTACGGTGAAACGGTCCCCTCCGGCCGGAGCCGGCTCGGCCTCAACGGCCTCAACGGCCTCAACGGCCTCCACGGCCTCGACCGGCACCGCGGGCTCGGCGGGCTCGGTCTCTTCCACCGCCTCTTCCACGGCCTGTTCCGCCACCGCGGCAGGCGGCTCCGCTGTCACGGCAGGCGTCGGTTCCGCCTCGGCGGCGGCGCCGAGCCCGAGGCTGCGGCGGGGAGTGGCGGGTGAGGTCGGCATCGGGGTCCAGGGTACGAAGTGGTCTGTGCAGGCTACTCGCCGCAGCAGGCCATGCCCCGTTCCCCGACCGCGCGCCGTCGGGGCGTCAGCGGCCCCGCAGACGGCGTACGAGGATGCTCGCGTCGCCGCGCGACTCCAGATCGGCCAGCACCACGGCGACGGCCTCGCGGACGATCCGGCCGCGGTCGATGGCGAGCCCGTGCTCACCGCGCAGCACCAGCCGGGCGTGTTCCAGATCCATCAGCTCCTCGGCGGAGACATAGACGGTGATCTTCTCGTCGTGCCGCTCGCGCCCGCTGGGACGGCGGTTCTGCCGGGCGGCCTTGCGCCGCGCCTGCTGGGGCTGCGGCTGGGCGGTGATCGGGGGCTGGACCGGTGCGGCCTGCGGCTGCGGCGCGGGCGCGGTCATGGTGCCGGAGGAGGCGGCGGGCGACGGCATACCGGCCCGTTCGGCGGTCAGCGGGCGGCGTGAGGTCGGGATGTCCCGGCCGCCGTGTTCCGCGTTGTCCTCGCCCTGTCCCGCGGTGCCGGAGGGTCGTGTCCCTTCGTCGCCGTCCGCGGGATCGGCCGCGTCGTTCCCGGCGGCCGGGTCGGCCACCGGTACGGACCGCAGCCGGCCGTCCGCCTGCGTACCGTTCTGTCCTTCGCCCGGACCACCGGAGCCGCCGGAGCTCCCGGAACCACCGGAGCCGCCGGGGCCGGGGCCGCCGGGGTGCTGCCGTGGCTGCGGGGCCTGGAGCGCCGCTCCTCCGGTCGTCCGGAACAGCTCGTCGGCGCCCGGCAGACTCACTCGGCGTGGCACCGGGCGAGCACCTCCCTGGCGAGCTGGCGATAGGCGGCCGCGCCGACGGAGTTGGACGCGTAGGTGGTGATCGGCTCGCCCGCCACGGTCGTCTCGGGGAACCGCACGGTGCGGCCGATGACGGTGTGGAAGACGTGCTCGTCGAACGCCTCGACGACCCGGGCCAGCACCTCGCGGCTGTGCACGGTGCGCGAGTCGTACATGGTGGCGAGGATGCCGTCGAGCTCCAGCTCGGGGTTGAGCCGCTCGCGGACCTTCTCGATGGTCTCGGTGAGCAGCGCGACCCCGCGCAGTGCGAAGAACTCGCACTCCAGCGGAACGATCACCGAGTGCGCCGCGGTGAGCGCGTTGACCGTCAGCAGGCCGAGCGAGGGCTGGCAGTCGATGACGATGTAGTCGTAGTCGGCCATCAGCGGCTTGAGGGCGCGCTGGAGCGACGACTCGCGGGCGACCTCGCTGACGAGCTGCACTTCCGCTGCCGACAGGTCGATATTGCTGGGGAGCAGGTCCATGCCGGGCACCGCGGTCTTCAGCAGGCACTCGTCGGCCGCCAGTCCGCGTTCCATCAGCAGGTTGTAGACCGTGATGTCGAGTTCCATCGGGTTGACCCCGAGGCCGACCGAGAGCGCGCCCTGCGGGTCGAAGTCGACAAGAAGCACCCGGCGGCCGTATTCGGCCAGCGCCGCGCCCAGGTTGATGGTCGAGGTGGTCTTGCCGACCCCGCCCTTCTGGTTGCACATCGCGACGATCTTCGCGGGGCCGTGGTTGGTGAGCGGATTGGGGATCGGGAAGTACGGCAGGGGCCGGCCGGTGGGGCCGACGCGTTCGCGGCGCTGCCGGGCCGCGTCCGGGGCGAGGGTGGCCGCGTACTCCGGATCCGGTTCGTACTCGGCATCCGGGTCGTAGAACTGACCGTCCTGCAGGTCGTTGTCGTTGAAAGGCGCCATGGCGTAAGCAGGTTGCGTCTCTGTGTTCGTCTCGGGCCGGCGGGACTCGAAGGTGCGGACCGCGACGGAACCGACGGTCATTCCTGGTTGACCACCCCCGGGAGCAAATGTCGACTCATTCACAAGTCGTCTTACCTCCTTGGTGACCAGGAAACTTCTAGACAGGTCAGCGTGACTACAGCCGACGATTCGCGACTCTATGGCGTGTCGGTGGTCCACAGCAACACAATCCGCCGGACACGGCACGATGTGTCGGCAACCGAACACCCCGCTGTCAAGGGCGTAAGCACATGAACGGCCGGGCCTCGACACACAAGACCCGGCCGGTGGTGCGGTGTTGGCGCGATGTTGACGCGCCTGGTCACAGTGGCCGCCGCTCAGCCCAGCAGCGCGTGCAGGTCGGTGGAGTCGAGGCCGTGCGCCTCGGCCACCGGACCGTAAACAACTTGTCCCTCATGCGTGTTGAGACCGAGAGCGAGAGCCGCGTCACGTCGCAGCGCTTCGCGCCAGCCGCGGTTGGCCAGTTCGACGATGTACGGCAGCGTCGCGTTGGTCAGCGCGTACGTCGAGGTGTTGGGAACCGCGCCGGGCATGTTCGCGACGCAGTAGAACACCGACTGGTGCACGGGGAACGTCGGTTCGGCGTGCGTGGTGGGGCGGGAGTCCTCGAAGCAGCCGCCCTGGTCGATCGCGATGTCGACAAGGACAGATCCCGGCTTCATGCGCGAGACCAGCTCGTTGGTGACCAGCTTCGGCGCCTTCGCGCCCGGAATGAGCACCGCGCCGATCACGAGGTCGGCGTCGAGCACGGCCTTCTCCAGCGCGTAGGCGTTGGAGGCGATGGTCTGCACGCGGTTGCCGAACACCTTGTCGGCCTCGCGCAGTTTGTTGACGTCCTTGTCCAGCAGCGTGACGTGGAAGCCGAGTCCGAGCGCGATGGTGGTGGCGTGCCAGCCGGAGACGCCGGCGCCGATGACGACGGCCTTGCCGGACTGGACACCGGGGACGCCGCCGGGCAGGACGCCGCGACCGCCGGCCGAGCGCATCAGGTGGTAGGCGCCGACCTGCGGGGCGAGCCGGCCGGCCACCTCGGACATCGGGGCGAGCAGCGGGAGCTGGCGGTTCGCGGTCTCCACCGTCTCGTACGCGATGGCGGTGGTGCCCGACTCCAGCAGCGCGTCCGTGCACGCGCGGGAGGCGGCGAGGTGCAGATAGGTGAAGAGCGTCTGGTCCTTGCGGAGCCGGTGGTACTCCTCGGCGATCGGCTCCTTCACCTTGAGCAGCAGATCGGCCGTGGCCCACACCTCGTCGGCGGTGGCGAGGATGCCCGCACCGGCCGAGACGTACTCCTCGTCGGGGATGGACGAGCCGTCGCCGGCGCCCTGCTCCACGAAGACCTGGTGTCCATTGCGGACGAGTTCGTGCACGCCTGCCGGGGTGATGGCCACGCGGAACTCGTTGTTCTTGACCTCGCGGGGGATGCCCACCTTCACGTCGATCACGGTCCTTGCGCTCAGGGAAGAATGACCGCTTTGGGGCGGCAGAAAGCCAGTCTAGTGAAGGAAGACTCTCTGTCCAGCCTTACAAAGTGACCACTTTGGCCGAGACCATTGGCAGTTTCGTAGGTATACAGCGCGGCGATCGTCAGTTCGGCGCCGATTCGCCCTCGCTGAGCAGGCGGTTCGCGGCGGCGCGCTGGACCGTGGCGCCGCTCGGATCGCCCAGCCGGTCGAGCGTGTCGGCGAGCCGCAGCAGGATCGCGCCCTCCAGCCGCCGCTCCCCCGCCTTGCGTGCCCAGTACAGCGCGTCGCGGCAGGTCCGCAGCGCGTCCTCCGGGTAGCCCGCGTACTCCTGCACCCGTGCGGCCTCGGTCAGCGCGCGGGCCTGCGCGCCCAGGTCGGCCAGCCGCCGGTACGCCCCGGCGGCGGCGCGCCATTCGCGCAGCGCGGGCCCGTACCGGCCGTCGTAGGTGAACAGCGCGCCGATCCGGCCGTGCAGCCGGGCCTCGTGGAAGGTCTCGCCGCGTTCCTGGCGCAGCGCGAGCGCCCTGCCGTACCAGTCGGCGGCCCGCTGCGGGTCGTGCCGCTCCTGATACGTACCGCCGAGGGCTTCCAGCACCCGGCCCTCGGCCTCCGCGTCGTCGCACTTGCGGGCCGCGCCCAGTGCGGCGCGGTACCGGTCGAGCGCCCGGTCGGAACGGCCCGCCGCCGCGTCCAGGTCGCCGAGATTGATCAGCGCCGCCGCCTTCTCCCGGTCCAGGCCGCGCCGCTCGGCGACGTCCAGGACCAGGCCGTGCAGTTCGTACTGCTCGGCCGCCATCGCGTTCCCGCCGGGGAAGGCGGCGAGCGCCTGCACCTGGGCGGCGATCAGCCGTCTGGCCAGGGTGTCCAGATCGCCGTCCGCGACAGCGACCCGCGCGGAGGCCAGCAGCGCGGGCAGCCGGGACCGCAGCCACTCGGCGGCCGTCGCGGGCGAGTCGAAGCTGAGGCTGCGCGGGCCGTCGTCCGGCAGCCGCATCCGCACGAGCGCCGAGCCGCACGACAGCAGCAGCCGTACGGTCCGCTCCAGCATCCTGGCCCGGGCCAGCCGGACCTCCTCCGGGCGGTCGCGGGATTCGAGCAGCCCGCGCAGCAGCGGCTCGAAGCAGCCGGGCAGGCGGTACTGCGGCGGCAGCTCGTCGCCCGTCACCGGACCGGGCGCCAGCAGTGCGCCGCCGACGAAGTCGTCGAGCGTGCTCTGCGCGGCGGCCACGGAACAGCCCGCGAGCGCCGAGGCGACCTGCGCGTCGACCATGCCCGCAGGTGCCAGCGACAGGAGTCGCAGCATCCGCGCGGCGGTCTGCGGCACGTCCTCGTAGACCAGCCGGAAGGACCGCACGAGTTCGCCCTGCGCGGCGGCGCGCGAGGGCGCCGTCCCGTCCGCGTCGGCCGAGGGCGCGGCGGGCGCGTCGGCCGAGACGGTACGCAGCCGGGTCGCGGCGTCCGCCACGGAGAGCGTCGGCCGGGCCGCGAGCCAGGCGGCGACCAGCCGCAGCGCGGTGGGGTGCCCGCCGATCTCCTGCACCAGGGCCTCGGCGGCGCGCGGGTCGCAGGTCACCCGGGTGGAGCCGATGCTGTGCGCGAGCAGTTCCACGGCGGCGGGCGTGTCGAGCCCGCCCAGCGTGCACGGCCGCACGTCCGGCACTCCGGGCAGCGGGCCGTCCGAGGTGACGACGACAAGGCTGCCGGGTGCGTCGGGGATCAGCCCGTCGAGCTGATCGGCGCGCAGGACGTCGTCCAGGACGAGGAGCGTCTTGCGCGAGGTGGCGGCGGGGCCGCCGGACGGGGCGGCCGGGGCGGGAGCGGCGGGTGTTACGGGGGCGGCCGATCCGCCGGCTCCCGGAGTACGGGCGAGGGCTCGGCGGAGGGCGCGGACGGCCTGCTCGGCGGGTACGGGCTCCCCTTCCGGGGAGGTCATGCGCAAGAAGACCTGGCCGTCCGGGTAGTCGTCGGCCAGGTCTTCGGCCAGGCGCAGCGCGAGCGCGGTCCGACCGACGCCGGGGCGTCCGGCGACGAGCAGCACGCGCGCCCGCCCCTTCCCCTGCTTTCCGAGGCCCGGCCGTCCGATCTCCCCGCGCAGCTCCGCCAACTCCCTTTCCCGGCCCACGAATTGACCCTCGCCTCGGGCTCCCGCCCATACGGCGGCGCCGACCCGCACCGTGACCTCGCCGGTCCGGCTCACCGGGCGGGCAGCGCCCGCGCCGACATCCGAAGGCGCGGCGGGCGCGGTCCCGGCCCTGGGGTCGGCGTTGGGGTCGGTCTTGGGGTCGGTCTTGCGATGAGGCGTGGGATCAGGCTGGGGGTCCGTCTCGGCGTCGGCCCCGGCGTCCGCCCCGGACCCGTTCTCGGTTCCCGACGCGACGGCGGCGGTGCGCTCGGCCTTCGCCGGACGAACGGCCGGGGTGTCCGGTGCCGACTCGGACTCGGGTTCCGGCCCGGCGTCCTTCGCGGGCGGCTGCTCCGGCCCGGACTCGACGGCGGCAGAAGGAGCCTCGGGGGCCGGGCCCTTGCGCGTCGGGGAGCCGGCGGAAGCCGACCGTCGGCGGCGGGCGCGCGCCTTGGCGGGTGCGGCGGCCGTGTCCGGTTCAGGTGCCGCCGGGGCGTCCGCTCCCGCAGGGGTCCCGTTGGGGTTCAGCGCCTGATCCGTCACGGCCTACGCTCCCGGCTCAGTGGGGTCGTCCGCGCGGGGCGCGGATGCGCGGGTACGCGGCTACGGCGACGAGCCTAGTTCACGCGGTCGGGCCGGTCCGGGGCTCCGACGCGGCCGACCGCGCAAATGATCACTCCATCGGATCATCGAGACCGATGAGGGAGCTGTGAAGAAGCTGTGGAGCGGACGGTCAGGGTGTGAAGGGCCGCGCGGGCCACGGCGACTCGGCGGGCCGCAGCGCGTCGAGACCGGCGCCGTTCATCGCGGCCTGGAGCGCGAAGACGCCCACGACCAGGCAGTTGTTGTGCAGGTCGCCCGCGAGGATCCCGCTGACGAGGTCGGCGAGCGGGACGCGGGCCAGCTCCATGTCGGCCTCCTCCTCGGCGACCGCGAAGCGCTCGCCGTCCGCCTCGGAGACACCGCGCGCGAGGAAGATCCGTACCGCCTCGTCCGTACCGCCGGGGCTGGTGTAGACGTCGGTGAGGACCCGCCAGTCCTCGGCCTTGACGTGCGCCTCCTCGTACAGCTCGCGCTGGGCCGCGTGCAGCGGATTCTCGCCGGGGATGTCGAGCAGTCCGGCCGGGATCTCCCAGAGCTTCTGCCGTACGGGGTGCCGGTACTGGCGCAGTACGAGGACGCGGTCGGCGTCGTCGAGGGCGAGGACGGCCACCGAGCCGGGGTGGACCTGGTAGTCGCGGACGGCGGTGGTGCCGTCGGGCATGACCACCTCGTCCGTGCGTACCGACGTCTTCTTGCCGGTGAACGGCGTGGAGGTCACGGTGACCCGCCACTCCTCCTGAGTGTCCTTCAGCATGCTGCGCCTTCCGAGTCCGTGACCGTACCGAGTGACCGGGAGCGGGCGCCGGGCCCGCTCCCGTAACGCCGCCTTCAGCCCTGCCGCTCCTGCGCGTCCTGCTGCTGGCGCGCGACCGCCGCCTTGACCAGCCCGGCGAACAGCGGGTGGGGCCGGGTCGGGCGGGACTTCAGTTCGGGGTGCGCCTGGGTGGCGACCAGGTACGGGTGCACCTCGCGCGGGTACTCGACGTACTCGACGAGCTTGTTGTCGGGCGAGGTGCCCGAGAAGACGATGCCGGTCGCCTTCTCCAGCTCGGCGCGGTAGGCGTTGTTCACCTCGTAGCGGTGGCGGTGCCGCTCCTCGACGTACGGCTGGTCGCCGTAGACCTCGCGGACGATGGAGCCCTCGGCGAGCTTCGCCGGGTAGGTGCCCAGGCGCATCGTGCCGCCGAGGTCGCCCTTGCCGTCCACGATGTCGAGCTGCTCGGCCATGGTCGAGATGACCGGGTGTCCGGTGCCGGGGTCGAACTCGGTGGAGTTGGCGTCGGCGATCCCGGCGAGGTTGCGCGCGGCCTCGATGACCACGCACTGCAGGCCGAGGCAGAGTCCGAGCAGTGGGACGCGGTTCTCACGGGCGAAGGTGATCGCGGTGACCTTGCCCTCGACGCCTCGGTCGCCGAAGCCGCCGGGCACGCAGATCGCGTCCACGTCGCCGAGCTGCGCCGCCGCGCCCGCCGGGGTCCGGCAGTCGTCGGAGGTGACCCACTTGACGTGCACCTTCGCGTTGTTGGCGAATCCGCCGGCGCGCAGTGCCTCGGTCACCGACAGATAGGCGTCGGGCAGGTCGATGTACTTGCCGACCAGCGCGACCTTCACCTCGTGGGCGGGCTCGTGCACCCGCTTGAGCAGGTCGTCCCACTGGGCCCAGTCCACATCGCGGAAGGGCAGGTCCAGCCGCCGGACGACGTACGCGTCCAGGCCCTCGGTGTGCAGCACCTTGGGGATGTCGTAGATGGAGGGCGCGTCGATCGCGGCGACCACCGCGTCCTCGTCGACGTCGCACATCAGCGAGATCTTCCGCTTGATGGCGTCCGGCACATGGCGGTCCGCGCGCAGCACGATCGCGTCGGGCTGGATGCCGATGTTGCGCAGCGCGGCCACCGAGTGCTGGGTCGGCTTGGTCTTCAGCTCGCCGGAGGGGCCGATGTACGGCAGCAGCGAGATGTGCACCACGAAGACGTTGTCCCGGCCGACCTCGTGCCTGACCTGGCGGACCGACTCCAGGAACGGCAGCGACTCGATGTCGCCGACCGTGCCGCCGACCTCGGTGATGACGACGTCCACGTCGTCGGTGGCCATCCGGCGGATACGGGACTTGATCTCGTTGGTGATGTGCGGGATCACCTGCACGGTGTCACCGAGGTACTCGCCGCGCCGCTCCTTGGCGATCACCGTGGAGTAGATCTGGCCGGTGGTGACGTTGGCGGAACCCGCCAGATTGACGTCGAGGAAGCGCTCGTAGTGGCCGATGTCGAGGTCGGTCTCGGCGCCGTCGTCCGTGACGAAGACCTCGCCGTGCTGGAAGGGGTTCATGGTGCCCGGATCCACGTTGAGATAAGGATCGAGCTTCTGCATGGTGACCCGCAGGCCCCGTGCCTTGAGCAGCGCCCCGAGGCTGGAGGCCGTCAGGCCCTTGCCGAGAGAGGAGGCCACACCACCGGTGACGAAGATGTGCTTCGTCGTGGATTTCGGCGCATTCTTCAGAAAAGCTGCCAAGAGGGGGCTCCCGTGGTCGCGAGGTGAGGGTCGGGACGGCGTTCGTGCTTGGGAGCGCCGTCGCGGCGGTTCAGTGGTTCATCCCACCGGCCCACGGGCTACCAGGGTATCAGCGACCCCGGCCGCCGAATGATGCGCCACGGCGGCCGGCGGGCACGACCGATGACTTTCGCCACTCCGGACCGCCACCGCCCGGCCTCTGCCCGGCCATCGCGCGGTCGCCGGGCGGTCTTCGTGAGGTCTTCGTGAGGTCTTCGGGCAGCTTTCGTGCGCTCTTCTGGCCGTCGAAGCGCCGTCGAAGGGCCGTAGTAAGGCCGTAGTAAGGCGTTGTAGCGCAGCCGCGGGGCCGTCGTGGAGCCGCCGCGGGGCCGGTACACCCGACCGGCGGAGCGAAGATCGCGGAGACATGCGCACGCCCTCCTCGGACGACGTATCCTGCACGGACGCATTGCTACGAGCCGACCGGCACGGCACTATCCCCGCCCAGTTCCCGGATCATGAGCTCGTCCAAAATCCCCAGACCGCAAGACCGTCCCCAGCGGGGGCGGCGCCTGTCGTTCGACTGGAGTTGCACGTGGCCGGGCTCATCGAGGACTACGCCCTCATCGGTGATATGCAGACCGCCGCACTGGTCTGCCGGGACGGCACGGTCGACTGGCTGTGCCTCCCCCGGTTCGACTCGCCCGCCGTCTTCGCCGGACTGCTCGGTACCGAGCAGCACGGCTTCTGGCGGCTCGGCCCCGCGCACGGCAAGGACGACCAGCCGCCGGCCGCGACGCGCCGCAGGTACCGGGGCGACTCGCTGGTGCTGGAGTCCGAGTGGGACACCGAGCGCGGCACGGTCCGTGTGATCGACTTCATGCCGCCGCGTGACGGCGCACCGCAGGTCATCCGGATCGTGGAGGGCGTGCACGGCCGCGTCCCGATGCGCTCCGCCCTACGGATGCGTTTCTCCTACGGGCAGATCACGCCGTGGGTGCACAAGGTCGGCGACCGTACGGTCGCGGTGGCCGGGCCCGACTCCGTGTGGCTGGACACCGATGTCGACACCTACGGCCAGGATCTGACGACGTACTCCGAGTTCACCGTCGCTCCCGGCGACCGCATCGCGTTCACCATCAGTTGGGAGCCGTCGCACAAGCCGCAGCCCTCGCTGCCGGAGCCCGAGGCGTCGCTGACCGCCACCGAGGACTTCTGGCGCGAGTGGGTCGAGCAGTGTACGTACACCGGCCCGTACCGGGACGCGGTGGTGCGCTCGCTGATCACGCTCAAGGCGCTGACGTACGGGCCGACCGGCGCGATCGTCGCCGCGCCGACCACCTCGCTGCCCGAGGACATCGGCGGGGTCCGCAACTGGGACTACCGCTTCACCTGGCTGCGCGACGCCGCGATCACCCTGTCCTCGCTGCTGCGCACCGGCTACCGCGACGAGGCCCGCGCCTGGCGCGAGTGGCTGCTGCGCGCGGTGGCGGGCGACCCCGAGAACCTCCAGATCATGTACGGCATCGCGGGCGAGCGCGAGCTGGGCGAGAACGAGCTGCACTGGCTGCCCGGTTACGAGGGCTCCTCCCCCGTGCGGATCGGCAACGGCGCGGCCCACCAGCTCCAGCTCGACGTGTACGGCGAGGTCACCGAGGCCCTGCACCTGGGCCACATGACGGGCCTGGCCCGCAACGACTACGCGAGCGTCCTCCAGCTCAAGCTGATCCGCTACCTGGAGAAGCACTGGAACGAGCCGGACGAGGGCATCTGGGAAGTCCGGGGCCCGCGCCGCCACTTCGTGCACTCCAAGGTGATGGCCTGGGTCGCGGTCGACCGCACCGTCAAGCTCATCGAGTCCGGCGAGGTCGACGGCCCGCTGGAGCGGCTCAAGGAGCTGCGCGAGGACATCCACTACGACGTGTGCGAGAAGGGCTTCGACCGGGAGCGCAACACCTTCACGCAGTCCTACGGCTCCAAGGAGCTGGACGCCTCGCTGCTGCTCATCCCGCAGATGGGCTTCCTGCCGCCGGACGACAAGCGGGTCATCGGCACCATCGAGGCGATCCAGCGGGAGCTGTCGACCGAGGACGGCTTCGTCCTGCGCTACCCCGTCTCCAGCGGCGCCGACGGCGAGGAGAATCTGGACGGCCTGCCCGGCGACGAAGGGGCGTTCCTCGCCTGCTCGTTCTGGCTCGCCGACGACCTCGCGATGATCGGCCGGGTCGAGGAGGCGCGCAAGCTCTTCGAGAAGCTGCTGGCGCTCCGCAACGACCTGGGTCTGCTCGCCGAGGAGTGGGACCCGCGCCGCAAGCGCCAGGTCGGCAACTTCCCGCAGGCGTTCAGCCATGTGCCGCTGATCGACACGGCGCTGCGGCTCACCGCCACCGGGGCGTTCCGCGCGTAGCGGGTCCCGGACCCCGGTCCGTCAGACCTGCGTCAGCTCGTCGTAGACGCTGAGCACCTGGGCCACCGTGTCGTCCTCGGTGGGCCAGGTGGCGGCCTGGGCGCGGCCCGCCACGGACAGGGCGGTACGGCGGCCGGGGTCGGCGAGCAGGGTGACGACGGCGCGGGCGAGGGCCGCCGCGTCGCCGTAGGGGACGAGGACGGCCGCGTCGCCGACGAGTTCGGGGGTGCCGCCGACGGCGGTGGCGATCAGGGGAACGCCCGCGTGCAGGGCTTCCTGGGCGATCAGCGGGCGGGCCTCCCAGCGGCTGGGCAGCACGACGAGGTCGGCGGCGGCGAGCAGTTCCGGCACGTCGTCGCGGCGGCCGAGCAGGACCACCGGGAGCTGTTCCGCCTCGATCCGCTTCTCCAGGGCCGCGCGCCTACTGCCCTCGCCCGCGACGGCGACCAGCGGCGGCGGTTCGAGACCCGTCCAGTGGGCGGCGGCGTCCAGCAGCAGGTCGTAGCCCTTGTGGGCTTCGAGGCGGCCGACGGCCAGCAGCAGCGGGCGGTCGATCGCGCCGAATTCGGCGCGGGTCTTGTGGGTGTGCCGCTCGCCGTCGCCGGGCAGGCGCGGCGGCGGGGCGACCGGGCGCGGTACGGCGGCCGGTGCCAGCCTGACGTCCTTGGCGCCGAGGTGGCGGGCCCGGTCGACGAGTTCGGCGCAGACGCCGAGGACGACGGTGGCGCCGCGTACCGCCCGGCGCTCCAGCCAGCGCAGCAGCGCGGCGCGGCCCGCGCCGTCGTGTTCCGCGGGGGCGCCGCCGTGCCAGGTGAGGACCAGTGGGGTGCTGCGACCGCCGAGCGCGATCGCGGCCAGCAGTCCGGCCCGCAGACCGTGCGCGTGGACGATTCCGGCGCCGGAGAAGACGGCGCGCAGGGCGGCGACGGCGGGCGCGTCGGTGGCGGCGGCGGCCCTGCGGCCGATGTCGAGGGGTACGAAGCGGGCGCCGGTGCCGGAGAAGGCGTAGTCGGCCTCGGCGGCGGGGGGCCCGCAGACGGTGACCGCGACACCCCGCGCCACGAGCCCGCCCGCCAGCGAGCTGACGTGCGCTCCCGACGTCGTGCCCATGACGTGCACGGCGTGGAGCTGCCCCTGGAAGGGGGTGGACATGCTGCTCACGCGGGGCACTGCTCCTGACTCGGCACGGGACGGCGGGTGTTGGCGGGTACGGGCAACCCCTCCAGGATGCCAGGCCGCACCCGCGGGTCACCGGTCACGGTCGCGCTCAGGCCCGCTCACCCGCCCTTGGGATCACCCATACGGGTGTGCCACGCGGCCCCAGGAGTCAACGTGCCGCACTCCGGGCGCGTTCCACAACCGCTCGTGGGAGGAGATCCGGTCGCCCGCGGCGGTCATCGCGATGAGCGCCGCCGCGTGCAGCAGCAGCCCGGTCCTGCTGTTGGCGACGACGATCGCCGCGCCCAGCGCCGCGCCGAGCGCGTGCGCGCCGCCGTCGCCGAGCATCGTCCGCTCGCTGAGGTCGTCGCCGAGTACGGCCGCCGCGGCGCCCACGGGGGCCGCGGCCAGCACTCCCGCGGGGCCGCGGCGCAGCAGGCCGGGCACGCCGACGGCGATGACCGCCTTCGCGGCGCGGCCGGGCGAGATGTCCACCAGGTTCACCGCGTGCGCGGTGCCCGCGATGACGACGCCCGCGAGCAGTTGGTCGAAGGGCCGCACCTTGAGCAGGGTGCCCGCGGCGAGCCCGGCCGCGCCGATGCCGAGGAGTTTCACGGCGCCCGAGGTGAACCGGCCCTCGCGCAGCGCCTTCAGATGCGCGCCGAAGCCGCGTTCGTCGGGCGAGCCGGCCTGGTCGTCGTAGGCCCCGCAGGCGCCCGCGGCCAGTGCGGCGCCGACGGCCGCGATCCGGGAGCGTACGGTCAGGCCGCGCGCGGCGCCCAGGGCGGTCGCGGCCCCGGCCGCGGCGGCCAGGCCGCCGTACAGCTCCACACCGCGCCCCGCGTAGTTGCTGCGCTGCCACATCCGGGCCTCGACCGGGGGCCGCCTGCGCAGCTCCGCGTAGGCCGCGCGGGTCGCACCGGCCGCCGCCATGCCGACGGACAGCCGTCCCGACCGCCCCTTCCAGCCACGCCTGCTCATCCCGCTGCCTCCACGTCGTCGCCGTCGTCCGCTCGCGGCCAACCGCCGCGCCCGGCTGCGCAATTACCCGGCCCGCACAGCCTTCCCCGCCACGCCCCCGGAAAGCCGTCTCCGCGCGCTCCCGCCGCGCGCGGCACATTATCCGACCGCGCCGATGTCCTCCGGACCCGGACCACCAAGGGCCCGCAGGCCCGCCCGACCGACGCGCCGCGTCCGGCCCCGCCCCTGTCCCGGACCGCCAAGGGCCCTCCGCGGCCGAGGTGCCGTACCGCCCTCGCCGCACCCCGGCGCACCCGGCCTCCTTCGACAGGCCGCCACCCGACCGACCTCACCCGCCCGCCGCCCGCCGCAACGACTGGCGGCCACGCGCCCCCCCGCCCACCCGGGCGGCGCACCCGCACGTCGCCATCCGGACCTGCGGTCCCAGACCCGCTCCTCGGGCAGCTCCGACCGGAGCGGCCGGGCCTCAGCGCCACGGCTGACGCCCCCGGCGGCACCGGCCTGCCTCCGGACGGCCACGGGACCTCACGCCAGGACCGGCGGCGCAGCCGGACCTCGGCGTCCGGGCCCGTTCCTCGGACCGCCGCGAGGCCCCGGCCACGTCCGAGCGGAGCGGTCGGGGCTCGGCGACACGGCTGGCGCTCCCGGCAGCACCGGCCTGCGCCGGACCGCCGCGAGACCTTGGGCACGTTCGACCGGGGCGGTCAGGGGCTCGGCGACGCGGCTGGCGGCAGCGGGCCGGGGTGTCGGGGGGTCAGCGGGCCGCCTTGGCCGCGGCGAGGAGTTCCTCGGCGTGGGCGCGGCCCAGTTCGGAGTCCTCGAGACCGGCGAGCATGCGGGAGAGCTCCTTCACCCGGGCCTCGCCCTCCAGGATGGTGACGCCGCTGCGGGTGACGGACCCGTCGTTGGTCTTCTCGACCAGGAGCTGCCGGTCGGCGAAGGCCGCGACCTGCGGGAGGTGGGTGACGACCACGACCTGCGCGGTACGGGCCAGGCGCGCCAGGCGGCGGCCGACCTCGACGGCCGCCTTGCCGCCGACTCCGGCGTCCACCTCGTCGAAGAGGTACGTCGGCACCGGGTCGGACCCGGCGAAGACCACCTCGACGGCGAGCATGACGCGCGACAGCTCACCGCCCGAGGCGCCCTTGGCGATCGGCCGGGCCGGGGAGCCGGGGTGCGGGGCCAGTTGCAGCTCCACCTCGTCGGCGCCGGTCGGGCCGAAGGCCACGGCCCGGCCGCCCACCTCGATCCCGGCGTCCGGCTCGGCCGTCTCGGTCTGCCGGATCGCGACGCCGACACGGGCGTGCGGCATCGCCAGCTCGGCGAGTTCCGCGGTGACGGCGGCGGCGAAACGGTCCGCCGCCTCGCCCCGCGCGTCGGTCAGGTCCTGGGCGAGCGCGCCCAGCTCCGCGCGGAGCGCGTCCCGCTCCGCGGTGAGTCCTTCGATCCGCTCGTCGTCGCCCTCGAGTTCGCCGAGCCGCGCGGCGCTCTCCTCGGCCCAGGCCAGCACGCCGTCGATGTCGACGCCGTACTTGCGCGTCAGATGCGCCAGTACGGACCTGCGCTCCTCGACGGCCGCGAGCCGCAGCGGGTCGGCGTCCAGATTGTCGGCGTATCCCGCCAGCTCGCCCGAGACGTCACCGAGCAGGATGCCGATCTCGCCGAGCCGGGCCGCCAGGCCCGCCAGCTCCGGGTCGTGCGCGCTGACCGCGTCCACCGCGCGCTGCGCCCCCGCGACGAGGGTGCCCGCGTCCACGCCCTCCGGGTCCTCCGGGTTCCCCGCGAGCGCCGCGTGCGCGATGGCCGCCGCGCTCGCCAGCGCCTCGGCGTGGCCGAGGCGGGCCGCCTCGGCGGCCAGTTCGGTGTCCTCGCCCGCGACCGGCTCGGCCGCCGCCACTTCCTCGATGCCGAACCGCAGCAGGTCCGCTTCCTGCGCGCGCTCCCTGGCCCGCGTCGTCAGCTCGTCCAGCTCCGCCGCGACCTCCCGCAGCCTGCGGTAGGCCGACCCGTACTTCGCCAGCGGCGCCGCGACGGCGTCGCCCGCGTACCGGTCCAGGGCCTCGCGCTGCCGCGCCGGGCGCAGCAGGCCCTGCTGGTCGGTCTGGCCGTGCACGGCCACCAGGTCGTCCGCCAGCTCGCCGAGCAGCCCGACCGGGACGGTACGGCCGCCCACGAACGCCCGTGAGCGGCCTTCCGCCGAGACGGTACGGCTGATCAGCAGCGCGCCGTCGTCCAGCTCCGCGCCCGCTTCCTCCGCCCGTACGGAGGCCCGGTTGCCGGGGGCCATCGTTATCCGGCCCTCGACGGACGCCGCCTTCGCGCCGATGCGTACCAGCGCAGGATCGGCCCGGCCGCCCAGGAGCAGGCCGAGGCTGGTCACGACCATGGTCTTGCCCGCACCGGTCTCGCCGGTCACCGCGGTGAAGCCGGGTGAGAGTTCCACCACGGCGTCCTCGATGACCCCGAGCGACCGGATTCGCATTTCCTCCAACACGGGTACGACCATACGAGGTTTGCGCCCCGCCGCGCGACGGTCCCCTGCGGGGGGCGGTGCGCATCTCCGGGGCTCGGCCCCGAACGGGTCCCCCTTGCGGAGTGGGCAAGCGTCTTCCGGGGCGCGGCCCCCGGCCTTTCTTCGCCGGGGCGGCACACCGGTCTTTTCAGGGGCGGCTGGGGCTGCGCGGCCCGCCGAAGCGCTCCCGCGGGGCACCACCGGCCCCAGCGGGGCAGACCGGCTGTTCTCGGTCCGACGGCCCGGTGGGGGCTGGTCGCGCGGTTCCCCGCGCCCCTAAGAACCAGGCCCTGCGCAAGGGCAGCGCCCTGTCCTCACGCCCGCGACGGGCGCCCGCCTGCGCGTAGCGAACGGTCCGCCTACAGGCGGGTTATTGGGGGGCGCCGCGCCATCCGGCGACGGGGAGGGCGAATTTGGCGACGAGACGGTCCGTGAAGGAGGCGTGGTGGAGCCGGGCCAGCCGCACGGGCACGGCGCCCCGGCGGACTTCGACGCGGGCACCGGCGAGAAGCTCGACGGTGCGGCGGCCGTCGCACCACAGGACGCCGTGCGGCGTCTTGGGCTGGACCTCGACGGCGAGGACGGAGCGGGGCGAGGTCACCAGGGGCTTGGCGAAGAGGGCGTGGGCGCTGATGGGCACCATCAGGAGCGCTTCGACCTCGGGCCAGACGACGGGCCCGCCGGCCGAGAAGGCGTAGGCGGTGGAGCCGGTGGGGGTGGCGCAGACGACGCCGTCGCCGCCGAAGCGGGAGACCGGGCGGCCGTCGACCTCGGTGACGACCTCCAGGAGGCGTTCGCGGGACGCCTTCTCGACCGAGGCCTCGTTGAGCGCCCAGTCGGTGTGCACGATGTGCCCGTCGTTGCGGACCAGCACGTCGAGGGTCATCCGCTCCTCGACCTCGTACTCGCGGGTGACGACGCGGTCGACGACCTTGTCGAGGTCGTCCCGCTCGGCCTCGGCGAGGAAGCCGACCCGGCCGAGGTTCACGCCGAGCAGCGGGACCCCGGAGGCGCGGGCGAATTCGGCGCCGCGCAGCAGTGTGCCGTCACCGCCGAGTACGACGATCAGCTCGCAGCCCTCGACGGACTCGGGCCCCGGCTCCGTGACGTGCTCGACCTCGGCGGGCAGCGGCAGGTCCGCGGCCTCCTCGGCGAGCAGCCGTACGCCGATCCCGCACCTCAGCAGCCCCTTGACCACGCGTTCCGCACTGCGGATGGCGGCCGGGCGGCCGGTGTGGGCGAGCAGGAAGACGGTACGGGCGCCGCCCGGTCCGCACTGCGCGTCGCGTCCGGCTTCGGATCCGGTTCCGGATTCGGTCTTGGTGGTCAACGGGGCCCCTCCGCCACAGCACGGTCGACATCGGCCGGGTCCAGAGGAGGCGCACCGGCCCGCAGCCACAGAAAATATTCCACATTCCCGGACGGTCCGGGCAGCGGACTGGCCGTGACGCCCAGCACCCCGAGCCCCAGCTCCGCCCCCTGAGCGGCGACCTTGCGTACGCTCTCGGCCCGCAGCTGGGTGCTGCGGACGACGCCACCGCTGCCCAGTCGTTCCCTACCCACCTCGAACTGCGGCTTCACCATCAGTACGAGATCGGCGTCGGGCGCGGCGCACCGTACGAGCGCGGGCAGCACCAGACCGAGCGGAATGAACGACAGGTCGCCGACGATCAGGTCGACGGGGGTGCCGTCGATGTGGTCGAGCGTCAACTCGCGGACGTTCGTACGGTCCTTGACGGTGACGCGGTCGTCGCTCTGCAACGACCAGGCCAGCTGGCCGTAGCCGACGTCGACCGCGACGACCTCGGCGGCGCCCGCCCGCAGCAGCACATCGGTGAAGCCGCCGGTGGACGCGCCCGCGTCGAGCGCCCTGCGGCCCTCGACGGTCAGCCCGCGCGGCTGGAACGCGGCGAGCGCGCCGGCCAGCTTGTGGCCGCCGCGCGACACGTAGTCGGGTTCGTCGGCGTCCCGCGCCACCACCACGGCGGCGCTGGTCTCCACCTGCGTGGCCGCCTTCGTGGCGGTCGCGCCGCCGACGGTCACCCGCCCGGCGGCGATCAACTGGCTTGCGTGCTCCCGCGAGCGCGCGAGACTCCGGCGCACCAGCTCGGCGTCGAGTCGGCGTCGTGCCACCACGTACGGTTCAGCTCCTGTTCTCGTCCAGCGCGGCGAGTGCGTCCCGCAATCCGCGGTGCGCGTCCTCGTACACCTCTATGTGTCCCGCGGTCGGCAGTTCGTCGGCGTCCGACAGCCGGGCAACCGCCGCGTCCACGTCGGCATTCCCCGTCTCCCGCAGCACCACGCCGAGCGGTACGGGACCGGCCGCCTCCGGCAGGGCGTGAACGGCTCCGTACGCCGGTCCGACCGCGTCGGCGTCCTGCGCCGGTACGGCGTCCGGCGCCTCGTCGCCGTCCGGTGCCGGTGCGGCACCGGACGGCCCGAAATCGAGGTCACTCACCGCCGTTACCCGCCTCAGGCCCCGGTGCGGACTTCTTCGCGGGCGTGGCCTTCTTCGCGGCGGGCGCCTTCTTGGCCGCGGCCTTCTTCGTCGTGGCCGTCCTGGCCGTCGCCGACTTCTTCACCGCGGCGGTCTTCTTGACGGCGGACGCCTTCTTCGCCGCGGGGGCCTTCTTGGCTGCCGTCTTCTTGGCCACCGTCTTCTCGGGTGTCGCCTTCTTCGCCGTCACCTTCTTCGCCGGGGCGGTGCCTTCCGGCTGTTCCGGCGTCGCGGGGGCCGCGGGCGCCGGAGGGGCCGCCTGGGCCGGGGTGGGCCTGGCCGGAGTGGTCTTGCGGGTGGCGGACTTCTTCGCGGGCGCGGTCTTCTTGGCCGCGGCCTTCTTGGCGGACGCGGTCTTCGTGGCGGCCGGGCCCGTACCCGCGGTGGCGGTCTTCCGGGTCGGGGCGGCCTTCTTCGCCGCCGGAGAGGCCGGGGAAGCCGGGGAAGCCGGAGCGGCCGGAGAAGGAGTCGTCGCCGACTTCTTGGCCGCCGTCTTCCGCGCCGAAGGCGCCTTCTTCGCCGCCGCCTTGCGGACCGCGGTCGACGCCGTGCCCTTGGGAGCGGTCGCCGCGGCCGGGGCCGCCTTCTTCGCGGGCGCGGCGGCGGGCGCCGCGTCCGGCTCGACCTTGACGTGCTGGACCGGCGGGGCGGCGCCGCGCCGGGAAGGCGCCTCCGAGGGCCGGGCCTGCCCGGCACCGCTGTCGGCCGCGTCCTCGTCGGTGGACTCCAGGTTCCCGATGCGCCGTTCGAGCGTTTCGAGGACGACGCCGACCTTCGTCACTTCGTCGGCGAGGCGGCCGACCCGGCTCATCGTCTTGTCGACTTCGTCCCGGATGAGCCCGAGGAGCAGGTCGCGGTTGGCCCGGCCCGAGGCCATCAGCTCGTCGGCGAGGGTCTGGACTTCGGCCGGAATGGCGGAGCCGATCCTGCGCTGGACGGCGTCGACGTCTATTCCCGTCTGGTCGAGCAGCTCCCTCGCCGCGTCGATCGTGCGCCGCCGGGTGGCCTCGGTCAGGCCGCCCGCGATCTGTAGACAGGTACGCAGCGCGTCCCGCATCGCTCACACTCCTCGCCTCGCCGTTGACGTATCCGGTCACGACGCTACCGCGTATCGCGACCGCGGCCCGAGCACGGTGCCCCGCGGTGCTGCGGTAGCGTCGTCCGGACGTGCGCGCGGACCGCGCACGATCCGGCACGATCCAGAAGGACACCGCACCGATGGCGACGATCGAGGAGTGCCGCAGCGCGCTCGACCGACTGGCGGCGAACCTCGCCGACGCCGAGGGCGGCGTGCGCTCAGCCGCCGCCATGGACCGCTCCCTGAGCTGCCGGATCACCGATCTGGACGTGACCTTCGTGGGGCGGCTGTCCGGCGGCCGGATCGAGGACGTGACGACCGTGCCGGGCACGCCCGCCGACAAGGCGCAGATCAGGCTGACCATGTCGGGCGACGACCTGGTCGCCCTGGTCGGCGGCGAGTTGAACTTCGCCAAGGCGTGGGGCAGCGGCCGGGTCAAGCTCCAGGCCGGCCTGCGGGACGTCCTGCGTCTGCGGTCTCTGCTGTAAGCGGGCCGGGCGCGGAGTCACCGGATACGGATACGGAACCGGCTGCCGACGCGGAGCCACGCGCGGAACCTGACCCGGAATCCGACACCGAACCCGGCCCCGCGCCTGGCACGGCATCAGGCCCGGCCCCCGGCACGGAACCAGGCCCGGAACCGGGCACGGAATCGAGGGGGGCGGAGCCCGTACCGGACTTGACGCCGGGAGCCGGTTCCGAGTCCTGGCCCGGCTCGGCGTCGGTGAGGGTCGCGCCGGCCGCCACCGCACCGGCCCGCCGCGCGGCGGGCACCACCAGCGGCGTACCGCTCTCCGGGTCCTCGATGATCCGGCAGCGCACCCCGAAGACCCGCTCCACCAGCTCCGCGGTGATGATCTCGGCGGGCGGCCCCTGCGCCTCGATCCGGCCGTCGCGCATGGCGATCAGGTGAGTGGCGTAGCGCGCGGCCTGGTTGAGGTCGTGCAGGACGGCGACGAGCGTACGGCCGCGCTGTTCGTGGAGTTCCGCGCAGAGGTCGAGCACGTCGAGCTGGTGCTGGATGTCGAGGAAGGTGGTCGGCTCGTCGAGCAGCAGCAGCGGGGTCTGCTGGGCGAGGGCCATGGCGATCCAGACGCGTTGCCGCTGTCCGCCGGACAGTTCGTCGACATAGCGATCGGCCAGGGCGGTGACGCCGGTCGCCGCCATCGATTCGTCGACGATTCGCTCGTCCTCGGGCGACCACTGCCGCAGCAGCCCCTGGTGCGGGTACCGGCCGCGCGACACCAGCCCCGACACGGTGATCCCGTCGGGCGCCACCGAGCTCTGCGGGAGCAGCCCCAGCGTCCTGGCGACCGCCTTCGCGGGCAGCGTGCCGATGGCCTGGCCGTCCAGCAGGACCTGGCCCGCGGCCGGCTTCAGCAGCCGCGACAGCGCGCGCAGCAATGTCGACTTGCCGCAGGCGTTCGGTCCGACGATGACGGTGAAGGACTGGTCGGGTATGGCGACCGACAGCTCCTTCGCGATGACCCGCTGGTCGTACGCGAGAGTGACGGACTCGGCGGCGAGGCGGGTCATGCGGGACGCTCCGTGTTCTGCCGAAGGGGTCTGGCGGGTGGTGTCTGCCGGTGGCCGCGGCTGCTTCCGTCGGCCGTCGCGGCGCGGTCTCAGCCGCGCTGTGAGCGCCGTACGCTCGGGGCCGGCCGCGCCCTGCGTACGCTCCGGGTCCGACGTGCCCTGCGTACGTTCCGGGCCGACCGCGCTCCGCGCGTTCTCCGTACGCTCCTCGCGTTCCGTACGCGTCCTCATATCCGTCCGGCCCTCCGCTCCGCGATCAGCAGCCACAGCAGATAGCCGCCGCCGAGCACGCCGGTGGCGACACCGACCGGCACCTGGCCTGAGCCGAAGGCGCGTTGGGCGGCCAGGTCGGCGGCGACGAGCAGCGCGGCGCCCAACAGCGCGGACGACAGCAGCGAGACACCCGGCGAACGGGTCAGGCGCCGGGCCAGTTGGGGCGCGGTCAGCGCGATGAAGGCGATGGGGCCCGCCGCCGCGGTGGCGGACGCGGTGAGCAGGACGGCGCCGAGTACGACGATCAGCCGGGTGCGTTCCACGCGGACGCCCAGCGCCGCCGCCGCGTCGTCGCCCATCTCGCTGATCCGCAGCGCGCGTCCCTGGGACAGCAGCAGGGGCATGAGGACGCCGCAGGCGACGAGCAGCGGCCAGACCTGGTCCCAGTCGCGGCCGTCGAGGGAGCCGGTGATCCAGACGATCGCGCGGGCGGCGTCCACGAAGTCGGCCTTGACCAGCAGATAGCTGTTGACGGCCGACAGCACGGCCGAGGCGCCGATGCCGATCAGCACCAGCCGGTAGCCGTGCACCCCGCGCTTCCAGGCCAGCACGTAGACGGCGATGCCGGTGAGCAGTCCGCCCGCGACCGCGCCGATGGAGACCTGGTAGGCGCTGCCCTTGAGCAGCACGATGACGATCAGCGCGCCCGCGGCGGAGCCCTGGCCGAAGCCGATGACGTCGGGGCTGCCGAGCGGGTTGCGGGAGACGGTCTGGAAGGCGGCGCCCGCCATGCCGAGCGCGGCGCCGACGAGCAGCGCCACGATCACCCGCGGCAGCCGCAGGTCGCGGACGATGAACTCCTGGGCGGCGGTGCCGTGTCCGGTCAGGGTGCGGACGACGTCGAGCGGGGCGATGGCGTAGTCGCCCGTGCCGATCAGGACGACGGAGACGGCGAGGGCCGCGAGCAGCAGGACGCAGGAGACGACGGCCGCGCGCCGGTCGAACCGGACGGACAGTCCGCCGCGGGTGCGCAGTACGGGTTCTCTCACAGTTCGGCCATCCTTCGGCGGCGTACGAGGGCGATGAAGACCGGTCCGCCGAGGACCGCAGTGACGATGCCGACCTGGAGTTCGGCCGGGCGGGTGATGAGCCGTCCGACCACGTCAGCGCCGAGCAGCAGCACCGGTGACAGCACGGCCGCGTAGGGCAGGATCCAGCGCATGTCGGGTCCGGTGATGCCGCGTACGACGTGCGGCACCATCAGGCCGATGAAGACGATGGGCCCGCAGGCGGCGGTGGCCGCGCCGCACAGCAGCGTGATGGAGATCATCACCAGCACGCGGGTGCGGGTCAGTTTGGCCCCGAGGCCGCGGGCGGTGTCGTCGCCGAGCGCGACGGCGTTGAGCGGCCGGCCGCTGATGAACGCGAGTACGGCGCCGGCCAGGAGGAACGGGGTCACGTAGCGGACGGTCGCCATGTCGGCGGCGGCGAGCGAGCCGACCTGCCAGAAGCGCATCCGGTCCAGGGCCGCGTTGTCGCTGAGTTCGACGGCGGTGGTCCAGCCCTGGAGCACGGCGGTGACGGCGGTGCCCGCGAGGGCGAGGCGGACCGGGGTCGCGGACCGGCTGCCGCCGATGACGTAGACCAGCGCCGAGACCACGGCCGCGCCGCCGAGGGCGAACCACACGTAACCGCTCATGCTGGTCACGCCGAAGAAGCTGATCGCGGAGACGACGGCCGCCGCGGCGCCCGCGTTGACGCCGAGCAGTCCGGGGTCGGCGAGCGGGTTGCGGGTGAGGGCCTGCATGGCCGCGCCCGCGACACCGAGCGCGGCGCCGACGAGGAGTCCGAGGACCGTACGCGGCAGCCGCAGTTTGCGGATCACCACGTCGTTGTCGGTGCCCGCGTAGTGGAACAGCCCGTGCCAGACCTGGTCGACGGGTATGTCCTTGGCGCCGATGGCGATGCTCGCGAGGGCCACGACGACCAGCAGGCCGACGGCGGCGAGCAGTCCGGCGGCGCGTTTCGCGTTCGCCCGCGCGACGCTGCCGCGGCGTTCGACGGCCGGTGGGCCGGCGACCTGCTGTCCGGTGACCGGAGCGGGTGGGGAGTGACGATCGACCAACACGGTGATTAGGTTAGCCTAACCTGGCCACCTCAACTCCGAGCAGAGCGGCTGTCTTGATGAATCCCCCTCGTTTCTCACCCATGTCCGGAATGTCGCGGCGCGGCGTGCTCGCCGTGGGCGGCTCCGTCGGTATCGGCGCCCTGCTCGCGGCTTGCGGCGGCTCCTCCGACAAGGACTCCAAGGACTCGGGCGCCGACTCCGGCGGCACGGCGGACTCCGGCGCCAAGACCCCCGCGGGCCCCTGGTCCTTCACCGACGACCGCAAGACCACGGTGAAGCTCGACAAGACCCCCGCCAAACTGGTCGCCTACGTCGGCGCCGCCGCCGCGCTGCACGACTACGGCGTCGAGTGCGTCGGCGTCTTCGGCCCGACCACGGTCAAGGGCGGCGGCGCCGACGCCCAGGCGGGCGACCTCGACGTCAGCAAGCTCACCGTGGTCGGCAACACCTGGGGCGAGTTCAACATCGAGAAGTACGCGGCTCTCTCCCCCCAACTGCTGATCAGCCACATGTACGAGGCGCCGACCCTCTGGTACGTGCCGGACGAGAGCGCCAAGAAGATCCTCGGCATCGCGCCCAGCGTCGGCATCAGCCTCAAGGGCGTCCCGATCACCACCCCGCTCCAGCGGTACGCCGAACTCGCCGCGTCCCTGGGCGCGGACATGAACTCGACCACCAACGCCGCCGCCAAGGCCCGCTTCGAGAAGGCGTCCGCCGATCTGCGCGCCGCCGCCAAGGCGTCCGGCGGCATCAAGGTGATGGCCGCCTCCGGCAGCGCCGACTCCTTCTACGTCTCGACCCCGCCCTCCGCGTCCGACCTCAGCTACTACAAGAGCCTCGGCGTCGACTTCATCGTCCCCGACAAGGTCGAAGGCGGCTTCTTCGAGACGCTGAGCTGGGAGAACGCCGACAAGTACAAGCCCGACATCATCATGCTCGACAACCGCACCGCGACCCTCCAGCCCAAGGACCTGGCGGCCAAGCCCACCTGGGCGCAACTGGCCGCCGTCAAGGCCGGACAGGTCATCGGCTGGCCGAGCGAGCCGATCTTCTCGTACGACAAGTGCGCCGCCCAGATCGAGGCGCTGACCAAGGCCATCGCCGGTGCGAAGAAGGTGAGCTGACGCCGTGTCCACCGCGCCCTACCTCTTCTTCCACCCCCGCGTCCTGCGCACCGAGCGGCTGTCGCCCACTCTGGTACGGATCGTGCTCGGCGGCGACGACCTGGCCGGCGTCGTGAGCGGCGGCCGGGACCAGCGCTTCAAGCTCTTCCTGCCGCAGCGGGGCCAGACCCGCCCGGTGCTGCCGGAACCGCTCGGCGCCGACTGGTACGCCGACTGGCGCGCCCTCGACCCCGACGTCCGCGGCATCATGCGGACGTACACGATCCGCGCGGTCCGCCGCGACCCGCTGGAATTCGACATCGACTTCGCCCTGCACGGCGACCTCGGCCCCGCCTCCCGCTGGGCCCAACAGGCCAAGCCCGGCGATCCGGTGAGCATCCTCGCCCCGGCAGGCGAGGACAACGGCGGCGTCGACTTCCAGCCGCCCGCCGGTACCGACTGGGTGCTGCTGACCGCCGACGAGACCGCGCTGCCCGCCGTGGCGAGCATCCTGGAGTGGCTGCCCGCGGGCATGCCCGTCAAGGTCTGGATCGAGGTCGCCCACCCCGACGACCGCATCCCGCTGACCACCGACGCCGACGCCGACATCACCTGGCTGGTACGGGAGCACCCCGGCGCCGACCGCACCGCCGCGCTGCTGGCCGCCGTCCGCGACGCCGGGGACCTGCCGCCCGGCACCCCCTACGCCTGGATCGCGGGCGAGGCCGCCTCGGCACGCGCGCTCCGCCGCCACCTGGTCAACGACCGCGGCATCGACCGCAAGGCGATCAAATTCACCGGCTACTGGCGGCACGGCGTCACCGAGGACGACCTGCTGGCGGCGGCCGTCGCACAAGCCGAAGCCGAGGCCGAGGCGGGCGCGAAGAGCGAGGCCACGGCGGACGCGGACGCCTGACCCGGCCGCGCGCCACGGGGCGCGCACCGCATGGCGCGCACCGCGTCAGGCGGGCGGGTGCGGCGCGGTCAGACGCGCCCGCGCGGGTCAGCCGGGCTCAAGTGCCGGTCCGGGCCCGCATCATGGAGCCCGCCTCAGAGCCCCGGCCGGGCTCAGAGCGCCGGCCCGCCTCAGAGCCCCGGCCTGCCGCAAAGTCCCAGCCAGGCTCAAAGGCCCAGCCGCGCCAGTGCCTTGTCCGCGTCCAGGCCGCATGTGCCGTCGCCCGCCGACGTCCAGGCCGCGGCGCACAGCGCGCGCAGTCCGTCGAGCGCGTCGCCGTCACCGTCGAGCACGAGCGCGTCCGAGGTGGCGGAGGCGGTCCAACCCCCGCAGCGGAAGCCACCGTCGGCCGCCGTGACCTCCGGCTGCGCGACCAGCAGCCCGCGCAGGTCGGCGGCAACATACGTGGGACGGTGGCGCGGCTCGGCGGCGAGCAGGTGGGCCGCGTCCGTCACCCCGGTCAGCACGAGCAGCGAATCCACCTCGCCTGCGTACGCGCCCTCGATGTCCGTGTCGAGCCGGTCCCCCACCACCAGGGGCCGCTTCGCCCCCGTCCTGATCACCGTCTCGCGGTGCATCGGCGGCAGCGGCTTCCCCGCGACCTGCGGCTCACCGCCGGTCGCGATCCGTACGACCTCCACCGCCGCGCCGTTCCCCGGCGCGATCCCGCGCGCGCTCGGAATCGTCAGATCCGTGTTGGACGCGAACCACGGCACGCCCCGGTTCACCGCGTACGCCATCTCCCCGAGCTGCGACCACCGCAGGTCGGGCCCGTACCCCTGCACGGCCGCCACCGGCTCGTCGTCCGCCGACTCCACCGGCCGCAACCCGCGCTCGCGCAGCGCCGCGAACAGCCCCTCGCCGCCCACCGCGAGCACCTTCGCCCCCTCCGGCACCTGATCGGCGATCAGCCGCGCCACCGCCTGCGCCGAGGTGATCACCTCGTCGGCCTCCGCGGGCACCCCGAGGTCCGTGAGGTGCTCCGCGACGGCCTGCGGCGTACGCGAGGCGTTGTTCGTCACGTAGGCGAGACGCATCCCGTGCCCGCTCGCCGCGGCCAGCGACTCGACCGCGTGCGCGATGGCGTCACCGCCCGCGTACACGACCCCGTCGAGGTCGAGGAGCGCCGTGTCGTACGCCGTGTCCAGCGGTCCTTCGGTGCCGTTCGGACTGGTCCGGTGGGTCATGACGGGCTCGCTCCTCGGGGTGTCGTCGATGACCCCGATCATCCCTCATGGCCGCCCCGGACATAGCATGCGCTGATGACCAACTCCGGACTCAACGGCGAGCACGGCCTGCGTCTGAAGCCCTTCCGCGGGCTCCGCTACGTACGACAGCGCGTCGGCAGCCTGGCCGCGGTGACCTCACCGCCGTACGACGTCGTCGTACGCCCCGACGGCCAGCGGCGGTTGGAGACGGCCGACCCGCACAACGTCGTCCGGCTCATCCTCCCCGAGGCCGAGACACCGGCCGCCCGGCACGGCAAGGCCGCCAGGACCCTCACCGCCTGGCTCGACGAGGGCGTCCTCGCCGCCGACCCGCTGCCCGCCCTCTACGTCTACGAACAGCGCGACGGCGACCACCTCCAGCGCGGGGTGATCGGCGCACTGCGGCTCACACCGCCGGAGGACGGCGTCGTCCTGCCGCACGAGGACGTCATGCCCGGCCCGGTCGCCGACCGCGCGGCCCTGATGCGCGCGACCGGCGCCAATCTGGAGCCGCTGCTGCTGTCCTACCGCCAGGGCGACGCGACGGCCGCCGTCATCGACCGCACCGCCGCCGACGCCGAGCCGCTGCTGGCCACGGTCACCGAGGACGGGGTACGGCACCGGCTGTGGGCGCTCACCGACCCCGCCGACCACGCGGCTGTCGAGGCCGATCTCGCGTCCCACCAGGCCCTGATCGCCGACGGCCACCACCGCTGGGCGACCTACCGGCTGCTCCAGTCGGCCCACCGCCCCGGCACCCCCTGGGACTACGGCCTCGTCCTGCTGGTCGACACCGCCCGCTACCCGCTGCGGGTACGCGCCATCCACCGCGTCCTGCCCCGGCTGCCGCTGGCCGACGCGCTGGAGGCCGCCCGCACCACCTTCCGCGTACGGCCGCTGCCCGGTCCTTCGCTGGCCGGCGCGCTCGACGCGCTGGCGCAGGCGGCGGACGACGGCAACGCCTTCCTGCTCGCGGGCGACGGCGGTTTCCACCTGCTGGACCGCCCCGACCCGGCGGCCATCGAGCTCGGCGTACCGGCCGACCGCCCCGCGCAATGGCGCCGCCTGGACGCCGCCGTCCTGCACAGCCTGCTGCTCGACGACGTCTGGAAGGTCCCCGACTCCCCCGAGGACATCCGCTACATCCACGACACGGCCGCCGCCGTCGGCCTCGCGGAACGGCTGCACGGCACGGCCGTCCTCATGCACCCGGTGCACGAGGACGTCGTCCGCGACCTCGCCCGCCAGGGCGTGACCATGCCTCGCAAGTCCACGTCCTTCGGCCCGAAACCGGCGAGCGGACTAGTGATGCGCAGCGTAGAACTCGACTGATCCGGCGCCTCGTCCGGGTCGGGGCGGAGCCGGGTCGGAGGTGGGGCGGAGTCGAGGCGCGGCCGGGTCGTAGCCGGGCATACGAAAGGGCGGCACCCGCGGTGTGCGGGTGCCGCCCTTTCACGTGGGACGCGTGCGGGTGTCAGTCCTCGTCGTCGCTCTTCGGCTCGCCGTGGGCGGCGGGCTCGCGGAACGGCGAGTCGAGGAAGGAGGACGGGGCGGCGCCGTCGGCCGCCTCGGCCTTCTGCTCGGCCTTCTCGGCGTCGTCGGAGCCCTCTGCGTCGTGGGCGCTTTCGTCGTCGTCCTCGTCGTCAGAGTCGTCCTCGTCCTGCGCGGACTCGTCGGTACCGCCGGCGGGCTCCTCGGAGGTCTCGGAGGTCTCGTCGTCGTCCTCGTCCGAAACGTCGTCGTCCGTGTCGTCGGCGTCGTCCTCGTCGTCCGCCGCCTCGTCCGTCGTGTCCGGCCGCTGGGGCTCGGACTCGGACTCGGCCGCGTCGTCCTCGTCGATGGCGTCGACGAATTCCACGCCGTCGAGCTGGGCGAGGCGGTCGGAGGCGTCGGTGGTGCCGTTGTGGTCGGCTTCGAGCGCCTTCGCGAACCAGTCGCGACCCTCGCGCTCACGGCCGACGCGCAGCAGCGCGTCCGCGTAGGCGTACCGCAGGCGGGCGGTCCACGGGTGCACGGCGTTGGACGCCAGCTCGGAGCTCTGGAGGGTGACCACCGCGGCCTCGTCCTGGCCCATGTCCTGCCGGGCCCCGGCCGCGACCAGGCGCATCTCGACCTGGCCCGCCTTGTCCAGCTTGTGCACCTCGGGGGCGCCCGCCATCTCCAGCGCGCGCTCCGGACGGCCGAGACCGCGCTCGCAGTCCGCCATCACCGGCCACAGGTCGACGGTGCCGGTCATCCGCCGGGTCGCCCGGAATTCGGCCAGCGCCTCGGCGTACCGCTCACTGGCGTACGACGCGAAGCCCGCCGCTTCCCTGACGGCCGCGACGCGGGACGCAAGACGCAGCGCGACGCGCGAGTACGCGTACGCCTGCTCGGGCTCCTCGTCCAGCAGCCGGGCCACCATGACGAGGTTGCGCGCCACGTCCTCCGCGAGCGTCTTCGGCAGACTCATCAGCTCCTGGCGCACGCTCGGGTCGATCTCGTGGCCGGTGACCTCGTCAGGGATCGGCAGCCTGCGGACGGGCTCCCGCTCCTCACGGCGGTCGTCCCTGCCCCGGTTCTCGAACCGGCCGCGGCCCTCGACCACGGGGCGACGCCCCTGGCCGCCACGGTCCCGGTCGTCGTCCCGGCGCGGGCCACGCGGACGGTCGTCACGGCGGTCATCGCGACGGTCGTCGCGGGGCCGGTCGAAACGGGGACGGTCGTCGTCGCGGCGCGGACCGCGCGGGCGGTCGTCACGCGGGCCGTCGAAACGGGGACGGTCGTCGCGGGGCCTGTCGTCCCTGCGGAACCCGCCACCGCCGCCACCGGGGCGGTCATCACGCGGGCGGTCGTAGCGCGGCCGGTCCTCACGGGGACGGAAGCCGCCGCCGGACCGGTCGTCGCGCCGGTCGTCACGCGGCCTGTCGAAGCGGGGACGGTCGTCACGGGGCCTGTCGTCACGGGGACGGTCCTCGCGCGGGCGGTCAAAACGAGGCCGGTCGTCACGCGGGCGGAAGCCACCGCCGCCACCGCCCGAGCGGTCGTCGCGGGGGCGGTCCTGGCGCGGACGGTCGTCCCTGGGACGGTCGTCGCGGGGGCGGTAGCCGCCGCGGTCGTCCTCACGGCGCGGGCCACGGGGACGGTCGTCGCGCCGGTCGTCACGCGGACGGTCGTCACGACGGAAACCACCGCCACCGCCGGGACGGTCCTCGCGCGGACGGTCAAAACGAGGCCGGTCGTCACGCGGGCGGAAGCCACCGCCGCCACCGCCGGAGCGGTCGTCGCGGGGGCGGTCCTGGCGCGGACGGTCGTCGCGGGGGCGGTCGTCGCGGGGGCGGTAGCCGCCGCCGGCCGGAGGACGGCCACCACTGTCGCGGCGGTCGTCGCGCGGGCGGTAGCCGCCACGGTCGTCTTCGCGACGCGGGCCCCGCGGACGGTCGTCACGTCGATCGTCGCGACGGAAGCCGCCGGTGGGACGGTCACCGTCCCGCCGCGGACCGCTGCTGCGGTAACCCCCGCGGTCGCCGCCGCCGTTCGGGCGCGAGTCCCGGCGTTCGGGACGCTCGGGCCGGTCTTCAGGCGAGTTGGGCATCGACGTGACTCCTGTCGGATCGTACTGCTGTAGTGCGAGTCTCTCGCCATGACGGAGAGGACGCGCACCGAAGAACAACGAAAAAAGACCCCCGGTCCCAGCGCTTAGGCCAGGACCGAGGGTCCATAAAGATTGTTCGGCGGTGTCCTACTCTCCCACAGGGTCCCCCCTGCAGTACCATCGGCGCTGAAAGGCTTAGCTTCCGGGTTCGGAATGTAACCG
>NZ_JBIUXT010000018.1:0-95772 GCF_044744145.1 Streptomyces sp. NPDC087422
GTTACATTCCGAACCCGGAAGCTAAGCCTTTCAGCGCCGATGGTACTGCAGGGGGGACCCTGTGGGAGAGTAGGACACCGCCGAACAATCTTTATAAATGCCTTGGCCCCCGAGCTTCGACTCGGGGGCCAAGGCATTTTTGTTTTCCGTTACCCTATGTTCACGTCGCTCCGAGACTCTGGGCCTCCCGATAGGCGGAGGTGTGGAGACGTGCAGCAGATGACGACTGCCGGACGACGGCACAGGATCGCTTCGGACGCGACGGCCGCCGCGCTGCGCACGTCGCTCGAGGAGCTGGGTATCGGGACAGGGGACGAGGTCATCGTCCCGTCGTTCGGACCGGGCGCGCCGGCCGACGCCGTCCGACTCGCGGGCGCCACACCGGTGTTCGCGGACATCGACCCCCGGACGTTCTGCCTGGCCCCCGAGGCCGTCGCCGCGGGCGTCACGGCGCGGACGGCCGCGATCGTACCCGTCCACGTATTCGGGCACCCCGCGCCGATGGCGCGGCTCGACGACCTGGCGTCGCGCCGTGGTCTGGCGCTCGTGGAGCAGGGCACCGAGGGCGGTGTCGAGGAGGACGCGGGAGTGGTCGCCCGGCGGCGGGCGCACGCGCGGTTCCTGGACTCGGCGCTCAAGGGCGTGGTCGTGCCGTACACCGAGCCGGGGGCGCACCACCTCTACCGGCAGTACGCGGTACGGATTCCCGGCAACGGCCGGCCGGACCGGGACGCCTTCGCCGCGGCCCTGGCGGCACGGGGCGTGCGGGCGACGGTGAGCGTGCCCGTACCGGTGCACCGGATGCCCGCGCACCGGTCGGGGGCCGTGTTGCCGCAGACCGAACTGGTGGCCGCGGACAGCCTGTCGCTGCCGGTCCACCCCGGCATCACCCAGCGGGAGTTGACGCACATCGCGGACGCCTGCAACGCGCTCGGCGGGCTGCTGTGAACCGCCGCTGAACGACCCCTGAGCGTGCTTCGAGCACCCGCGTTCATGGGATAGGATCTTCCCATCGACGCGCCCCAATAGCTCAGTCGGTAGAGCGTCTCCATGGTAAGGAGAAGGTCTACGGTTCGATTCCGTATTGGGGCTCGGCACAGAAGGCCCTCACCGTCAGGTGGGGGCCTTCTTCATGCCGTCGCGCACCAGGACCCGCGCCAAGGACCGCGCGCCGAGGACCGCGCGAAGAATCCCCGCGCGAAGAATCCCCGTGCGAAGAACCCGCGCTACTCGGACTTCTTCGGGACCCGCATCGACAGGATCGCCATGTCGTCGGACGGCGCGTCAGAGGCGAAGCGCTCAACGGCCCGTTGGATACGGGCGGCCACGGCGCCCGCGGTCAGGCCCGTACAGGTGGACAGGACGTCGGCGAGGCCGTCGTCGCCGAGCATACGGGTGCCCTCGCGGCGCTCGGTGACGCCGTCGGTGACGCAGAGCAGGACGTCGCCCGGGTCGAGGGAGACGGTCTGCTCGTACAGTTCGAGGTCGTCCATCACGCCGAGCAGCGGCTGCGGTTCGGCGGCGGGTTCGACAGTGCCGTCGGGGCGCAGGCGCAGCGGGAGCGGGTGGCCGGCGCAGACCATGCGCAGGACGGCGCTGCCGTCGTGCTGGGGCCACAACTCGCCGTACAGGAGCGTGAGGAAGCGGCTGCGGGCGCCCTCGTCGAGGATGGCGGCGTTGAGGCGTTCGAGGACGGCGGGGCCGCCGAAGCCCTCGCGGGCCAGCAGGCGCAGCGCGTGCCGGGCGAGGCCGGTGACGGCGGCGGCCTCCGGGCCCGTACCGCAGACGTCGCCGATGGCGAAGCCCCAGCAGCCGTCGCGGATCGGGAAGAGGTCGTAGAAGTCGCCGCCGACCTCGTTGCCCTCGCCCGCGGCGCGGTAGACGACCTCGACCTCGACGCCGGGGATGTGCGGCAGCTCCGGCGGCAGGAGGCTGCGCTGGAGGGCCTGGCTGATCGCGGTGCGCTCGCTGTAGAGGCGGGCGTTGTCCAGGGCGAGCGCCGCTCGGCGGGAGAGGTCTTCGGCGAGTTCGAGGATCTCCTGGCGGAAGCGTTCGTCGGCGGGCTTGCCGAGGGTGAGCATGCCGATGACCCGGTTGCGGGCGACCAGCGGCAGGACGACCGTTTCGCCGCCGACGGCCGCCGCGGTGGCGAGCGCGACACCGGGGGCGCTCGGCGCGCGCCCGCCCTTGCCCGAGGTGGGCGTGGCGGCGTTCGGCGCGGACGAGGAGGGCGCGGAGCGCGCGCCGACCCCGAGGCTGCGCAGAGAGGCCCGCAGGGCGCTGGAGTGGGCCGCGTCGGAGGGCGCGGTCCACATGCGGGCGCCGGGTGTCGGGTCGGGCTCCGGAGGCCGTACCTGGGACAGCAGCGCCTTGATGCCGTCGATGCGGTCCTCGTCCTCGTGCAGGACGAAGGCCAGCTCCGGTTCCGACTGCTCGGCGATCGTGTAGACCGCGCACCAGCTCGCCAGCGTCGGAACCGTCATCTGGGCCATGAGGGCCAGCGTCTGGTCGCGTTCCAGCGTGCCCGCGAGCAGGTCGGACGCCTCGACGAGGAAGGACAGCGAGCCGCGGCGCAGCCGTTCCAGCTCGGTGAGCCGGGCGCTCTCCACGGCGAGCGCGATCCGGTCGGCGGCGAATTGGAGCCGCAGCGCTTCCTGGTTGTTGTAGCGGCCGGGGGCCTCGGCCGCGACGCCGAGCGAGCCGGTCAGGCGGCCCTCGACCTTGAGCGGCACGGTGACCACCGAGCGCATGCCGGTGCCGGACAGCAGCGGTACGGCGCCGGGGACCGCGGTGAGGTCCTCGTGGACAGCCGGCATACGGGCGCTGCCGTAGCGTCCGGTGCCCGCTTCGACGGGGACGCGGGCGAAGCGCTGGCGGGCGGACGGCAGGCCGGTGGAGGCGCGTACTTCCAGCTCGGTCTCGTCGTCGGTGGCGAGCAGCAGGTAGGCGGCGTCGCCGTCGAGCATGTCGCGGGCGCGTTCGACGGTGCGCTGGAGGAGGCTGTCGAGGTCGTCGGGGGCGGGGGAGCCGATGAAGACCTCGAAGGCGTCCGTGGTCTTGCCGCGCTGGCCGAGGCCGGATTCCGCGCTGCCGGAGCCGCGGGACGGCGTCTGGAGCACGGCGCGCTCCTCGGCGCGCACCAGCAGGATGACGGTGGAGGGCTCGCCCTCGCTGTCGCGGACCCGCAGGTGGGAGCCGTACACGGGCAGGACGCGGCCGTCGGCGTCGCGCAGGCCGTAGGTGCCTTCCCAGCGGGAGTGCAGCAGGGCCTCGGCGAGGCCGATGCCGGTGCCGGGGGTCTGCGGCCAGGCGGTGAGGTCGGCGAGCGGTTTGCCGACGACGTCGGCGGCGGGGTGGCCGAAGAGCTCGGCCGCGTCGTCGTTCCAGCGCGTGATCGAGCCCATGCGGTCGACCTGGACGACGGCGACGCGCACGCTCTCGTCGGTGAGCGGGAGGTCGGCGGCGGGCAGGACGGGTCCCGCGGAGCGGGTGCCCGCGGGGCGCTCGGGCAGGTCGAGCTGGAACCAGACGTGCTTGCCCGCGCCGGTGTACTCCACGCCCCAGCGGCTGGCCAGGGCGGCGCACAGCAGCAGGCCGCGCCCGCCCTCGTTGTCGGGGTCGCGGAACTGGCGGCCTCTGCCCTGGATGGGGATCTCGCGGTCGGGGTAGTGGTCGGCGACCTCGACGCGTACAGCCGTCTCGTACCGCAGACACTGCACGTCGGCGGCGGTGCCCGCGTGCACGACGGCGTTGGTCACCAGTTCGCTGGTGAGCACCACCGCGTCGTCCACGACGTCGGCGAAGCCCCAGCCGTGCAGGGTGTCGCGTACGAAGGCACGCGCGACGGCGACCGACCGCCCCACCGGTTCGAAGCTGGCCGCAGCGCGCGCCGTGATCACCGGTCTCCTCGTTGCTCGTCCGTGGGCGGGTCCGCTGACCGGTCCCGCCGCCCGTGCCGCCGCCGTCCTGCCCGGTCCTCGTCGGCGGCCCCCTGAGGTGTACGCCTGGCAAGGTGCGGCGCCGCCGACACAAGAGCCAGGTTACTTACCCACGCGGACACCGCGTGCGCCGGTTGCGGGTGTTTCCACCCCGAACGTGCCACGGGTTATAAGCGATGCCGCCGAACTGTTATGGCCGGGTGGGGCCATGGTGAAACACTGGGCATGCTCTCAAGGCAGCAATCTTGCACTTTTGCAGGTCGGTCGACCCTCCAGGAGGGACACGGTGGAGTCTGGCGCATCGGCGCGGGGCACGAGCACGCGCACGAAGAACGGGCGATCCCGCGCCAGTGGGACCGTAGAGGTCGATTCGGCCGCGTTGGTCAAGCTCCTCGGAGCGCTGGCCGCGATGCGGGACGGGAACTTCCGCAAGCGGCTGACGGTGTCGGGTGACGGCGTGATGGCGGAGATCTCCGCCGTCTTCAACGAGGTCGCGGACCGTAACCAGCACCTTACCGGTGAGCTGGCCCGGGTCCGGCGGGTCGTCGGCCGGGAGGGAAAACTCACAGAGCGGCTGGAGACCGGTGCCTGCGAGGGCGCCTGGGCCGCCGCGATCGAGGCGTCCAACGCGCTGGTGGACGATCTCGTACGGCCGGTGTCGGAGGTCGGGCGGGTGCTGTCGGCGGTGGCCGAGGGCGACCTGGAACAGCGGATGGACCTGCGGTCGCAGAACGCGGACGGGTCGGCGCACCCGCTGCGCGGCGAATTCCTCAAGGTCGGCCGGACGGTCAACGGGCTGGTGGACCAGCTCTCCGCGTTCACCGACGAGGTGACGCGGGTGGCCAGCGAGGTCGGTACCGAGGGCAAGCTGGGCGGCCAGGCGAAGGTCCGGGGCATGGCGGGGTCCTGGAAGGACCTCACGGACTCGGTCAACACCATGGCGTACCGGCTGACGGCCCAGGTGCGGGACATCGCGCTGGTGACGCAGGCGGTCCTGAAGGGCGATCTGTCCCGCAAGGTCACCGTGCACGTGGCCGGCGAGATGCTGGAGCTGAAGAACACCGTCAACACGATGGTGGACCAGCTCTCCTCGTTCTCCTCCGAGGTGACCCGGGTGGCCCGCGAGGTGGGCACCGAGGGCGAGCTGGGCGGCCAGGCCCAGGTGCCGGGCATGGCCGGTGTGTGGAAGGACCTCACGGACTCCGTGAACCTGATGGCCGGGAATCTGACGGCCCAGGTGCGGGACATCGCGCAGGTGACGACGGCGGTCGCCAACGGCGACCTGTCGCAGAAGATCACCATCGGCGCGCGCGGCGAGGTCGCGCAGCTCGCCGAGACGATCAACGCGATGACCGAGACGCTGCGGACGTTCGCCGACGAGGTGACGCGGGTCGCCGGTGAGGTCGGCGCCGAGGGTCTGCTGGGCGGTCAGGCGCAGGTGCCGGGCGCGGCGGGTACGTGGAAGGACCTCACCGACTCGGTGAACACCGCCTTCCGCAACCTGACCGGCCAGGTGCGCGACATCGCCCAGGTGACCACGGCGGTCGCCAACGGCGACCTGTCCCAGAAGGTCACGGTGGACGTCTCCGGCGAGATGCTGGAGCTGAAGAACACCGTCAATACGATGGTCGACCAGCTCTCCGCGTTCGGCGCGGAGGTGACGCGGGTGGCCCGCGAGGTCGGCGTCGAAGGTGTGCTGGGCGGTCAGGCGCAGGTGCCGGGCGCGGCGGGTACGTGGAAGGACCTCACGGACTCCGTGAACACGGCCTTCCGCAACCTGACCGGCCAGGTCCGTAACATCGCGCAGGTCACGACGGCGGTCGCCAACGGCGATCTGACGCAGAAGGTCACGGTGGACGTCTCCGGCGAGATGCTGGAGCTGAAGAACACCGTGAACCGGATGGTCGACCAGCTCGGTTCCTTCGCCGCCCAGGTGACGCGGATGGCGCGTGACGTGGGTACGGAGGGGCGGCTGGGCGGTCAGGCGCGGGTGGACGGGGTGGCCGGCACCTGGAAGGACCTGACGGACTCCGTCAACTTCATGGCCGGCAATCTGACGTCCCAGGTGCGGCAGATCGCGCAGGTCACGACGGCTGTGGCGCGCGGTGACCTGTCGCAGAAGATCGACGTGGACGCGCGCGGGGAGATCCTGGAGCTGAAGAACACCATCAACACGATGGTCGACCAGCTCTCGTCGTTCGCCGAGCAGGTGACCCGCGTGGCCCGTGACGTGGGTACGGAGGGGCGGCTCGGCGGCCAGGCGCAGGTGCCCGGCGTCGCCGGTGTGTGGCGTGACCTGACCGACTCCGTGAACGGCATGGCGGGGAATCTGACGGCCCAGGTCCGCAACATCGCCGAGGTCGCCACCGCTGTGGCGCGCGGTGACCTGTCGCAGAAGATCGACGTGGACGCCCGGGGCGAGATCCTGGAGCTGAAGAACACCCTGAACACGATGGTCGACCAGCTCTCCGCGTTCGGCGCGGAGGTGACCCGGGTGGCCCGCGAGGTGGGCACCGAGGGCATCCTGGGCGGGCAGGCCGAGGTGCAGGGCGTCAGCGGCACCTGGAAGGACCTGACGCAGTCCGTCAACTTCATGGCGAACAACCTGACCAGTCAGGTCCGCAACATCGCCGATGTCACCAACGCGGTGGCGCAGGGCGACCTGTCCCGGAAGATCACCGTCGACGCCAAGGGCGAGATCCTGGCGCTGGTGACGACGGTGAACCAGATGGTGGACACGCTGTCCGCGTTCGGTGACGAGGTCACGCGCGTGGCCCGTGAGGTCGGTACGGAGGGCCAGCTCGGCGGCCAGGCGCGGGTCCGTGACGCGTCGGGCATCTGGAAGGACCTCACCGACAACGTCAACCTGATGGCCAACAACCTGACCAGCCAGGTGCGTTCGATCTCGTCGGTCGCCACGGCCGTGGCCAACGGCGACCTGACGAAGAAGATCACCGTCGAGGCGCGCGGCGAGGTCGCGCAGCTCGCCGAGACCATCAACACGATGGTGGACACGCTGTCGGCCTTCGGTGACGAGGTCACGCGCGTGGCCCGCGAGGTGGGCACCGAGGGCATCCTCGGCGGCCAGGCGCGGGTGCCGGGCGTGGCGGGCACCTGGAAGGACCTCACCGAGTCGGTGAACGGCATGGCGTCCAACCTGACCGGTCAGGTGCGGCAGATCGCGCAGGTGACCACGGCGGTCGCCCGCGGTGACCTGTCCAAGAAGATCGACGTGGACGCGCGCGGCGAGATCCTGGAGCTGAAGACGACCATCAACACGATGGTCGGCCAGCTCTCCGCCTTCGGTGACGAGGTGACCCGCGTCGCCCGCGAGGTGGGCACGGAAGGACGCCTGGGCGGTCAGGCGCGGGTGCCCGACGTCTCGGGCATCTGGAAGGACCTCACCGAGTCCGTGAACCTGATGGCGAACAACCTGACCAGCCAGGTCCGCAACATCGCGCAGGTCGCGACCGCGGTGACCCGCGGCGATCTCAATCTGCGGATCGACGTGGACGCGGCGGGCGAGATCCTGGAACTCCAGGACTACATCAACACGATGATCGTCCGTCTGCGCGAGACCACGCTCGCCAACAAGGAGCAGGACTGGCTCAAGGGCAACCTGGCCCGGATCTCCGGCCTGATGCAGGGCCGCCGCGACCTCGGCGACGTGGCCGCGCTGATCATGAGCGAGCTGACCCCGGTCGTCTCCGCGCAGCACGGCGCCTTCTTCCTCGCCGAGGACACCCAGGAGGTCGGCGAGGAGTACGAGCTGCGGCTGATCGGCGCGTACGGCTTCTCCAAGCGGACGATGTCGTCGGTCTTCCTGCCGGGGGAGGGGCTGATCGGCCAGGCCGCGGTGGAGAAGCGCTCGATCCTGATCGAGAACGTGCCGCCGGGTTATCTGAAGATCACCTCGGGGCTCGGTGAGGCACCTCCGTCGCACGTCATCGTGTTGCCGGTGCTCTTCGAGGGCCGGGTGCTCGGCGTGATCGAACTGGCCGCCTTCCAGCCGTTCACCCAGATCCAGAAGGACTTCCTCAACCAGATCACCGACATCATCGCGATCAGCGTCAACACCATCTCGGTCAACACCAAGACCGAGGGACTGCTCAAGCAGTCCCAGGAGCTGACCGAACAGCTCCAGGAGCGCTCGGCGGAGCTGGAGAACCGGCAGGCCGCCCTGGAGATGTCCAACGGCGAGCTGGAGGAGAAGGCCGAACTGCTGGCCCGGCAGAACCGCGACATCGAGGTGAAGAACACCGAGATCGAAGAGGCCCGCCAGGTGCTGGAGGAGCGCGCGGAACAGCTCGCGGTCTCGATGCGCTACAAGTCGGAATTCCTCGCCAACATGTCGCACGAGCTGCGCACCCCGCTCAACTCGCTGCTCATCCTGGCGAAGCTGCTCGCCGACAACGCGGACGGCAACCTCTCGCCCAAGCAGGTCGAGTTCGCCGAGACCATCCACGGCGCCGGTTCCGACCTGCTCCAGCTCATCAACGACATCCTGGACCTGTCCAAGGTCGAGGCCGGCAAGATGGACGTCTCGCCGACCCGTATCGCCCTGGTGCAGCTCGTGGACTACGTGGAGGCCACCTTCCGGCCGCTGACCGCGGAGAAGGGCCTGGACTTCTCCGTCCGGGTCTCGCCCGAACTGCCGGTCACCCTGCACACCGACGAGCAGCGGCTGCTCCAGGTGCTGCGCAATCTGCTGTCGAACGCGGTGAAGTTCACCGACAGCGGCTCGGTGGAGCTGGTGATCAGGCCCGCGGGCACCGAGGTGCCGCAGTCGATCAAGGAGCAGTTGCTGGAAGCGGGCACGATGCGCGAGCCCGACCAGCCGCTGATCGCCTTCTCCGTGACCGATACGGGCATCGGCATCGCGGCCAGCAAGATGCGGGTGATCTTCGAGGCGTTCAAGCAGGCCGACGGCACCACCAGTCGGAAGTACGGCGGTACGGGCCTCGGTCTGTCGATCAGCCGCGAGATCGCCCGGCTGCTCGGCGGCGAGATCCACGCCGACAGCCAGCCGGGACGCGGCTCGACCTTCACGCTGTATCTGCCGCTGTCCCTGGGCGACTTCCCGCAGGCGCTGCCGCAACTGCCCGCGGGCGGCCACGGCGGCGACTTCGAGCAGGGCTCGGCCGGCGACCGGGCGCGCCCGGGCAGCAGCCTGGCCCGGCTGCGCCGCCGTTCCGCGCAGCCCCCGCAACTGCCCGAGGGCGGCGGCCAGTCCAACGGCTCTGCGCCCTCGAACGGGTCGGGTCCGCGCGGCGGGTCCGCGAACGGCTCGGCCAACGGCTCCGCGCAGTCGCGGGGTCCGGGCGGAGCGGGCACCGAGGACACCTGGTCCGACGAGGGGCACCCCGACGCGTACACCGGCTTCTCCGGCGGCTTCAGCGGCGAGAAGGTGCTGATCGTGGACGACGACATCCGCAATGTCTTCGCCCTCACCAGCGTCCTCGAACAGCACGGCCTGACCGTGCTGTACGCCGAGAACGGCCGCGAGGGCATCGAGGTCCTGGAGCAGCACGACGACATCGCCGTGGTGCTGATGGACATCATGATGCCGGAGATGGACGGCTACGCGACGACCACGGCGATCCGCAAGATGCCGCAGTTCGCCGGGCTGCCGATCATCGCGCTCACCGCGAAGGCGATGAAGGGCGACCGGGAGAAGAGCATCGAGTCCGGGGCGTCGGACTACGTGACCAAGCCGGTCGACACCGACCATCTGCTCACCTTGATGGAGGAGTGGATGCACGCCCGGTGACGGCCGGGCGCGGGCCCGGCGACGCCATGGGCCCGCGCCCGGGATCGTGCGCCCGATGAGGTGTGAGGGCGCCGATTAAGGGGAACCTTCTGGTCTCCGCCTACGTTTGCGGTACGTGTTGAGTGACCTGGCGGTGACAGGGTGTGGCGAACGGCGGGGTGCGGCTACCATGACCGGCACAAGGACGGGCGGCACGACGGAGTCGTCCCCGGGGGCGGCGACCGGTGTAGTGCCGGGGCGAGGAGGGCGGGCCATGGTGCAGAAGGCCAAGATCCTCCTGGTCGATGACCGGCCGGAGAATCTGCTGGCGCTTGAGGCGATCCTCTCTGCGCTCGATCAGACGCTGGTACGGGCATCGTCCGGGGAGGAAGCGCTGAAAGCGCTGCTCACCGATGATTTCGCGGTGATCCTGCTCGATGTCCAGATGCCGGGCATGGACGGGTTCGAGACCGCGGCGCACATCAAACGGCGGGAGCGGACCCGGGACATCCCGATCATCTTCCTCACCGCCATCAACCACGGCCCGCACCACACCTTCCGGGGGTACGCGGCGGGCGCGGTCGACTACATCTCCAAGCCGTTCGACCCGTGGGTGCTGCGCGCCAAGGTGTCGGTCTTCGTCGACCTCTACACCAAGAACTGCCAGCTCCGGGAGCAGGCGGCACTGCTGCGGCTCCAGTTGGAACAGGGCGTGCCGTCCGCCGCGGGCGCCAACGGCAGGGGACGCGGCGGGGGCGAACCCGCGGGGCTGCTCGCCGAACTGTCCGCGCGGCTGGCCGCCGTCGAGGAGCAGGCCGAGGCGCTGACCAAGCAGCTCGACGAGTCCGCGGACGCCGCGGCCGTCGCCACCGCCGCCCACCTGGAGCGCAAGCTGACCGGCCTGCGCCGCGCCCTGGACGCGCTCGAACCGGGCACCGGCAACGGCGTCGTCAAGCTGCCGAATCAGGAGTGAGCCGTACGGGGAAGGCCGCGCGCCGCTTTTGACGTCGCGTCAGTCCCCGGCCCCGGCCGGACGACACGAACGGGCGTACTCTCAGGCACGCGTGTCACCCGATCACAAGGGCGGTAACCTCGGCACCATGGCCTCACGTACGTCCGGCACCGCCAAAAAAGCCCCGGCGAAGCCTGCGGCCAAGAAGACCGCGGCGAAGAAGCCCGCCGCCGCGAAGAGCGCCGCGGGGAGACCGCCCGCCAAGAAGGCAGCGGCGGCCAGACCCGCGCCCCGGCCCGCACCGTCGCCGACCAGCGGGCTCTTCCGCATGGCGCGCGCCGTGTGGCTCGGCCTGGCGCACACCGTGGGCGCCGTCTTCCGCGGCATAGGGCGCGGCGCGCGCGGCCTGGACCCCGCGCACCGCAAGGACGGCCTGGCGCTGCTTCTGCTCGGCCTGACCCTGGTGGTCGCCGCGGGCACCTGGTCCAACCTCCAGGGCCCGGTCGGCAACCTCGTCGAGGTCCTGATCACCGGCGCCTTCGGCCGCCTCGACCTGCTCGTGCCGTTCCTGCTCGGCGCGGTCGCCGTACGCCTGATGCGCCACCCGGAACAGCCGGAGGCCAACGGCCGGATCGTGATCGGCCTGTCCGCCCTCGTCATCGGCGCGCTCGGCCTGGTCCACCTGGCCTGCGGCGCCCCCGACCGCGGCGAGGGCGCGACCGCGATGCGCGACGCGGGCGGCCTGCTCGGCTGGGCCGCCGCCTCCCCGCTCGTCTACACCGTCGGCTCGGTGCTCGCCGTCCCGTTGCTCCTGCTCTTCACCGGCTTCGGCCTGCTCGTGGTCACCGCCACCCCGGTGAACGCGATCCCGCAGCGGCTGCGCCAGGCCGCCACCCGGCTCGGCGTGTACGAGGCGCCCGCGGACCCCGAGGCGGTCCCGCTGGAGGAGTTCTTCGAGGACGAGGACGACCCCCGCACCGCCGCCACCACCGATGAGTCGCCCGTACGGCGGCTGCCGATCCGCTTCGGCAAATCGGCCGCGGAGCCCTACGACGTCGACAGCGACACCGACCCCGACGAGCGCTCCGCCGTCGCGTCCGCGGCCGGGGGCGACCCGGGCGCCGACGAGCCCAAGCCGCGCCGCCGCCCCAGGCGCCGCTCCGAGGCGCTGCCCGGCGACCGGGACGAGGACGGCAGGGACGCGGTGGACGTGGCCGCCGCTGCCGCCGCCGCGCTGGACGGCGCGGTGCTGCACGGCGTGCAGCCCTCCCCGCTGGTCGCCGACCTCACCAGCCGGATCAGGAAGCCGGTGCCGGCCGCGCGCGCCGAGGACACCCCGGAGGAGTCCGGCGGGGTCCCCGCGGAGTCCGGCGGCGTCCCCGACCTCACCAAGAAGTCGCCCGAGACCACGGGACCGCCGCTGCCGCCCCGCGCGGAACAGCTCCAGCTCTCCGGCGACATCACCTACGCGCTGCCCTCCCTGGACCTGCTGGAGCGCGGCGGCCCCGGCCGTACCCGCAGCGCCGCCAACGACGCGGTGGTCGCGGCGCTCGGCCAGGTCTTCAAGGAGTTCAAGGTCGACGCGGTCGTCACCGGCTTCACCCGCGGCCCGACGGTCACCCGCTACGAGGTGGAGCTGGGCCCCGCGGTCAAGGTCGAGCGGATCACCGCGCTCGCCAAGAACATCGCCTACTCGGTCGCCAGCCCCGACATCCGGATCATCAGCCCGATCCCCGGCAAGTCCGCGGTCGGCATCGAGATCCCCAACAGCGACCGCGAGATGGTCAACCTCGGCGACGTGCTGCGCTCCGCGGAGGCCGCGGGCGAGGACCACCCGATGACCGTCGCGCTCGGCAAGGACGTCGAGGGCGGCTACGTGATGGCCAACCTCGCCAAGATGCCGCACGTCCTGGTCGCGGGCGCCACCGGCTCCGGCAAGTCCTCCTGCATCAACTGCCTGATCACCTCGGTGATGGCCCGCGCCACCCCCGACGAGGTCCGGATGGTGCTGGTCGACCCCAAGCGCGTCGAGCTGACCGCGTACGAGGGCATCCCGCACCTGATCACCCCGATCATCACCAACCCCAAGCGGGCCGCGGAAGCCCTCCAGTGGGTGGTGCGCGAGATGGACCTGCGCTACGACGACCTCGCTGCGTACGGCTTCCGGCACATCGACGACTTCAACGCCGCCGTGCGCTCGGGCAAGGCCAAGACGCCCGAGGGCAGCGAGCGCGAGCTGACGCCGTATCCGTATCTGCTGGTGATCGTGGACGAGCTGGCCGACCTCATGATGGTCGCGCCGCGTGACGTGGAGGACTCCATCGTCCGCATCACGCAGCTCGCGCGGGCCGCGGGCATCCACCTGGTGCTGGCCACCCAGCGGCCCAGCGTCGATGTCGTGACCGGTCTGATCAAGGCCAATGTGCCCTCCCGGCTCGCTTTCGCGACGTCCTCGCTCGCCGACAGCCGCGTCATCCTGGACCAGCCCGGCGCCGAGAAGCTGATCGGCAAGGGCGACGGGCTCTTCCTGCCGATGGGCGCGAACAAGCCGATTCGTATGCAGGGCGCCTTCGTCACCGAGGACGAGGTCGCCAAGGTCGTCGACCACTGCAAAGCGCAGCTCACGCCCAGCTACCGCTCCGACGTCACGGTCGGCAGCGGCCCGAAGAAGGAGATCGACGAGGAGATCGGCGACGACCTGGACCTGCTGTGCCAGGCCGCTGAGCTGGTGGTTTCCACCCAGTTCGGCTCCACGTCGATGCTCCAGCGCAAGCTGCGGGTCGGTTTCGCCAAGGCGGGCAGGCTGATGGACCTGATGGAGTCGCGCGGCATCGTCGGCCCCAGCGAGGGCTCCAAGGCGCGCGACGTGATGGTGAAGGCCGACGAGCTGGACGACGTCCTCGCCGAGATCCGCGGCGGAGGAGCGTAGGAGCGGCCGGTCCGGAGCCGGGCGTCGGCAGGTCGAGCGCGCGGGAACGGCCGGTCCTGTACGTACCGGGGGCCCGGACGGCCCACGGAAATGCGTAAGTCACGGGACTCGGGGAATGTGTTGGGGCAACCGTTTCTCCTGTTCGTACGTCAAGTTGATACAGGGGGGCTCGTATCGATGCACACGGGTGAACCTGTCGGCTTCCGACGACGATCCTGACCGCGATCCCGATGGCAACCCCGACCGCGATCCCGATGGCAATCCTGATGGCGGACAAAAAGTGATCGTCCGGTTGCCGCCGCGTTTCGTACCCCCCCTAGACTGAACTTCCAGCAGGTGGCTGCACCCTCGAAAGGCGCCCTCGTGTCCGTCGGCAACTCGCCCTCCGAAGACCGGCCTTCGGTCGGTCACGCCCTCGCCCAGGCCCGTATCGCGGCGGGGCTCTCCATCGACGAGGTCAGCACCAGCACGCGGGTGCGCGTCCCGATCGTGCAGTCGATCGAACAGGACGACTTCTCGCGGTGCGGCGGCGACGTCTACGCCCGCGGGCATATCCGGACCCTGGCGCGCGCCGTCGGCGTCGACCCCGAACCGCTGGTCGAGCAGTACGTCGCCGAGCACATCGGCGAGGAGGCGCCCGCTCCCGTCGCGCCGCTCTACGAGGCGCAGAAGATCCGTTCGGAGCCGCGCCGGGCGAACTGGACGGCGGCCATGGTCGCGGCGATCGTCGCCGTGGTGGGCTTCGTCGGCTTCACGGTCTTCACCGGCGGCAGCGGCGGCGACAAGACCGCGGCGAACTCCCCGAGCCCGTCCGCGACCACCAGCGCGCCCGCCGTCACCCAGTCGCCGCAGAGCAACGGCGCCGATCCGAAGACGGACCCGACCGACAGCGCCATCGCCGCCGCCCCGCCCGGCAAGGTCACCGTCAAGATCAGCGCCGAGAGCGGCACGAGCTGGGTCCAGGCCAGTGACGGCAACGGCAAGCAGCTCTTCCAGAAGTCGCTGAAGAAGGGCGAGTCCCAGACCTTCACCGACGACAAGAAGATCAAGCTCGTCGTCGGCAACGCGGGCGCCGTCAAGCTCTTCGTCAACGGCAAGGACCTCGGCGCCGCGGGCACCGACGGCCAGGTGGTGCGTCTCACCTACACGCCGGGTGACCCCACGCAGGGCTGAATTGTGCTTCCCCGCCGTCCCGGCACCACCGCGAGCACCGGTGGCGCGGGGGCGGCGGCGACATGGCCGGGTACGCTGAGCGTATGCCCGAACCCCGTACCGTCGCTCTTGTCACGCTCGGCTGCGCCCGCAATGAGGTGGACTCCGAGGAACTCGCCGGCCGGCTGGCGGCGGACGGATGGCAGTTGGTCGACGACGCCTCCGAGGCCGATGTGGCGGTCGTGAACACCTGCGGCTTCGTCGAGGCGGCCAAGAAGGACTCGGTGGACGCGCTGCTGGAGGCCAACGACCTCAAGGGGCAGGCGCGCACCCAGGCCGTCGTCGCGGTCGGCTGCATGGCCGAGCGGTACGGCAAGGAGCTGGCCGAGGCGCTGCCCGAGGCGGACGGCGTACTCGGCTTCGACGACTACGCGGACATCTCCGACCGGCTGCGGACGATCCTGGCCGGCGGCGTCCACGCGTCGCACACCCCGCGCGACCGGCGCAAGCTGCTGCCGATCAGCCCGGCCGAGCGGCAGGCGGCGAGTGTGGCGCTGCCGGGGCACGCCCAGGGGCACGGGACGTCGGGCGAGGAGCCGGTCGAGGCCGCCGCGAGCGCTCTTGAGGCTTCCGAGGACTTCGCGGCCCAGGCGCCCGCCGATCTGCCCGAGGGCGTCGCGCCCGCCTCCGGCCCGCGCGCGCCGCTGCGCCGCCGCCTGGACTCGGGACCCGTCGCCTCCGTGAAGCTCGCCTCCGGCTGCGACCGCCGCTGCACCTTCTGCGCGATCCCGTCCTTCCGCGGCTCCTTCATCTCCCGCCGCCCCTCCGACGTCCTCGGCGAGACCCGCTGGCTGGCCGGAGAGGGCGTCAAGGAGGTGATGCTGGTCAGCGAGAACAACACCTCGTACGGCAAGGACCTCGGCGACATCCGCCTGCTGGAGACGCTGCTGCCTGAGCTGGCGGCGGTCGACGGCATCGAGCGGGTCAGGGTGAGCTACCTCCAGCCCGCCGAGATGCGCCCCGGCCTGATCGACGCGCTCACCGGAACTCCGGGCGTCGTCCCGTACTTCGACCTGTCCTTCCAGCACTCCGCGCCCGCCGTGCTGCGCGCCATGCGCCGCTTCGGCGACACCGACCGCTTCCTCGAACTGCTGGACACCATCCGGGCCAAGGCCCCGGAGGCGGGTGTCCGCTCGAACTTCATCGTCGGCTTCCCCGGCGAGACGGAAGCCGATCTGGCCGAGCTGGAACGGTTCCTGGGCTCCGCGCGGCTGGACGCCATCGGCGTGTTCGGCTACTCGGACGAGGACGGTACGGAGGCGGCGACCTTCGGCGACAAGCTCGACGAGGACGTGGTCGCCGCCAGGCTCGCGCGGGTCTCGCGGCTGGCCGAGGAGCTGACCGCGCAGCGCGCGGAGGAGCGGCTGGGCGCGACGGTACGGGTGCTGGTCGAGGCGGTGGACGAGGAGACCGGCGAGGTGACCGGCCGGGCCGACCACCAGGCGCCGGAGACCGACGGGCAGGTCGTGCTGGCGGTGCCCGACGGCGCTCCCGCCCCGCTGCCGGGGACCTTCGTCATGGCGAAGGTGACGGCGACCGAGGGCGTGGACCTGATCGCGGAGCCGCTGGACGTCCCGGCGGTTCCGGCGGTTCCGGCGGTTCCGGCGGTTCCGGCGAGCCGTGCGGTTCCTGGGATTCCGGCGGTTCCTGAGATTCCCGAGATTCCTGAGATTCCTGAGGATACGACCGGGACCGCGAGTGCCGCGGGGGGCGTGACCGACACCCCGCGCGGCCTGCAGGAGGTGGGCAGATGACCGGAGCCCCCGCGCCCGCCGCCCCGGCCTCCTCGACCCCCGACCACCTCGGGGACCCGGTGCTGCCCAAGGCCGACCTGTGGAACATCGCGAACATGCTCACGATGGCCCGGCTGGTCCTGGTCCCCGGCTTCGTGCTGCTGCTCGTGCACGGCGACGGGCACGACCCGGCCTGGCGCTCCTTCGCCTGGGCCGCCTTCGCCGTCGCGATGATCACCGACCTCTTCGACGGCGAGCTGGCCCGCCGCTACGGCCTGGTCACCGACTTCGGCAAGATCGCCGACCCCATCGCCGACAAGGCGATCATGGGCGCGGCGCTCGTCGGCCTGTCCGCCCTCGGCGACCTGCCCTGGTGGGTCACCGTCGTCATCCTCTTCCGCGAGCTGGGCATCACCGCCATGCGGTTCTGGGTGATCAGGCACGGCGTGATCCCCGCCAGCCGGGGCGGCAAGCTCAAGACGCTCACGCAGGGCATCGCCGTCGGCATGTACGTCCTGATCCTGACCGGCCCGCTGGCCACCGTACGGGCCTGGATGATGGGCGCCGCGGTCGTCCTGACCGTCGCCACCGGCTTCGACTACGTACGGCAGGCGGTCGTCCTGCGGCGCGCGGGACTGGCGGCGGAGCGCGCCGCGGTCGCGGCGGCCTCCGAGGCGGTCGCGGAAGCGGCCGCCGCTCCGGCCCAAGCTCCGGCGGGCGCTCCGGCGGGCGCGACCGCGGCGGATTCCGTGGCCGGCGTCGAGCTGGAGGCCGAGGCCGGGGCCGAGCGACCGCAGGGCGTATGACCGCCGCTGGGCGGGCGGACGCGGCGGAGGTACTGCGGCTGCTGGACGAGCGCGGCCGGACGCTGGCCGTCGCGGAGTCCCTGACCGGCGGTCTGGTGGCCGCGGAGCTGACCGGGGTGCCCGGCGCCTCCCGGACCTTCCGCGGCTCGGTGACGGCGTACGCGACCGCCCTCAAGCACGAACTGCTCGGCGTGGACGCGGCCCTGCTGGCCGCGCGCGGCGCCGTGGACGCCCAGGTGGCCCGCGAGATGGCCGAGGGCGTACGGGACCGGCTCGGCGCCGACTGGGGCGCCGCGACGACCGGGGTGGCGGGACCGGACCCGCAGGACGGGCAGCCGGTGGGCACGGTGTTCGTGGCCGTCGCGGGTCCCGGCGGTGCGGTGGGCGCCGCGCTCAGGCTGTCGGGCGACCGTACGGAGATCCGGCGGGCGACCGTGGCCGCCGTATTCGAACTGCTGACCTCGGAGCTGAGGAAGACCCGCCCCGAGAAGAGTCCGGAGGCGAAGGATAGGGAAGAACACGGGGGGAAGGGATGTTTGCAGCCCTGAGTGAACACGACATCGCTCCCCGCACGGCCGGTGCCCGAGGCGGTACGGTGGGGCGAAGAGGATGCGGATTCGCGGTCCGAGGAGGGAGCCACCGATGATCCTGCTCCGTCGCCTGCTTGGTGACGTGCTGCGTCGGCAGCGCCAGCGCCAGGGCCGCACCCTGCGTGAGGTCTCTTCGTCCGCCCGGGTTTCCCTGGGCTATCTGTCAGAGGTCGAACGGGGGCAGAAGGAAGCGTCATCCGAGCTGCTCTCGGCGATCTGCGACGCCTTGGACGTTCCTATGTCCGAGGTGATGCGGGAGGTCAGTGACGATCTGTCGCTTGCCGAGCTGGCACAGTCGGCGGCGTCCGAGACCACTGCCGCGCCGATGCGGCCCCTGCTGGGTGCGGTCACTTCTGTCACGTCCATGACGTCCACACCGGACGAACGGATCACTATCAAGGCGCCCAAGAAGTCTGCCGAGGCTGTCGACGTGGTCGCCGCCTAGCCTTCTGACCTGCTTGTTCCGACGGCCCCGACCGGCTCGCTCCCGGTCGGGGCCGTCGGCGTGTGCCCGTACGTCCGCCGGGCTTCGGCCGTTCCTCCGCCCTTCTCCCGGCCATCTCTCGCCCTTCTCGCGCCCTTCTCCCGGCGTGCTTCGCGCCGTGCTTCGGGCCGCGCTTTCGTCCGCGCTGTTGTTCGTGCTTTTGCCATGTGTGCGAGCCCGAGGCAGGGTAGGCGGGGAGGGTCAAGGGGGGCGAAACGGACCTCATGGTGTCGATCCGCTAGGAGAGAACCGCATGACTGTCGTCAAGAGCCCGCTGTCGGAGCCGGACCGGAAGACCGTCGGAGACGCGCTGCAAGGCGCCCTGGTGGACCTCCTGGACCTGTCGCTGCTCGCCAAGCAGGTGCACTGGAATGTCGTCGGCCCGCGCTTCCGCTCCGTCCATCTCCAGCTCGACGAGGTCGTCGACACCGCCCGGCTGCACTCCGACACGGTCGCCGAGCGGGCCTCCGCGATCGGCGTGACGCCCGACGGGCGGGCCCGCACGGTCGCCGAGACCAGCGGGATCGACACGGTGACCGACGGCTGGGTCAAAGACACCGAGGTCGTCGAGATCCTGGTCGCCGCGCTGGACGCCGTGATCGTGCGGATGCGCGAGCGGATCGAGACCACCGAGCAGCCCGATCCGGTCAGCCAGGACATCCTGATCGGGATCACCGCCGACATCGAGAAGTTCCACTGGATGTTCCAGGCCGAGAACGTCTGACGCACGGCCGGAATGTCGCTTTGCGTGCATATGTCGCAGCTGGTCGTGGCCGTGCGGCGACCCTTTCGGGTGAACGTTGCCCGGGGCCTGCCGGCGCGCGGCTAGCGATCTTGGCGGCAGGGCATCGCACCTGAGTACGGGACCCGCCGCGGGCGGCCTCCCGCCGCAACCTCGGGGGTCCGAAGGAGGCGGCCATGCGCGCACTGCGAGTTTTCGTGCTCCAGGCCACGGACCGGGTGGGGGGCTGGTCATGGGACGGGTCACGGGGTCGGTCGCGGCGCCGGTCATCGGTGCGGCCGCCGGGCCGCGAGACGCCGGACGGTTCTCCGGTCCGCGGTAGGGGATGCGCGGGCCGCGGTGCTGAATCCGGCGTCCGCCGTACGGGATCCGGCCGGGGCGTACGCTCCGCCGCCGTCGTGTTCGCGCTCGCCTGCGGGCTGCTGTGGTGGTGGGCGGTGCTGCGGCTGTGGATACGGCCGGAGGCCGTCGGGCCGTGGGAGGGCGCGATGGCCGCGGGCGGCTGGAGCCTCGGGCTCATACCGCTGCACGCGGTGCCGACGGTGAAGCGGCGGATGCGGGCGGCCGTGGCGGGTGACGCGGACGGGCCGTTCTTTCCGCGGGGGCCGATGGAACGGGTGCGGACCGGACGGCTGTCGCCCGACGCCGGATTCCGGGGATGCGTCCTACCAGGGCATGGCCACCCCGCCGTTGGGGCGGAGGATCTGACCGGTGACGAAGGCGGAGGCGTCTGAGGCGAGGTAGAGCACGGCCGGGGCCACGTCCTCGGGCCTGCCGACCCGGCCCAGCGGGGACATGCGTGCCAGCGACTCCTCGGCGCGGGCCTGCGCCCTCTCGTCGAACACCCCGTCCGCGCCGGTGCCGTAGTGCGCGGTCATCGGGGTGCGGATGAAGCCGGGAGCCACGGTGTTGGCGCGGACGCCGAGCGGGCCCAGCTCGGTGGCGAGGGTCTTGGTGAGCTGGACGACGGCCGCCTTGGAGACGCTGTAGCAGAGCAGGCCGCGCGCGCCCGTGTCGATCGCGCTGGACGACATCGTGATGATGCTGCCGCCGCCGCGGTCGGCCATCGCGCGGGCCGCCTCCTGGGCGCAGTGCAGCACCCCGCGGAAATTCACCGCCAGGACGCGGTCCAGGTCGTCGTCGCTGGTGTCGAGGACGCCGCTGCTGTGCATGATCCCGGCGACGGCCGCCAAGATGTCGAGGCCGCCGTGGTCCCGGACGATGCCGGCGACGGTCCGGGCGATGGCCGCCTTGTCGGTGACGTCGAGCGCCCTGGGCTCGGCCCGCCCGCCCGCCTCATCGATCAGCGCCGCCGTCTCGCGTACCCCCGGCTCGTCCCGGTCCGCGCACACCACGACCGCGCCCGCTGACGCCAGCGACCGCGCGCTGGCCCGGCCGATCCCGCTCGCCGCTCCGGTGACCAGGGCGACCCGCCCGCTGAGGTCGTACGCCGTGACCGTCATGCGTCCGACCGTACGACCGTATCTGACGGTCCGTCAATTGCCGTGCGGAGGCGGACCTTTCTGACAGCTCGGGCACCAGTACGCGACCCGGCTCTGGTCCGCTCTGCCGTGCCGGTCCGTCCTGACCGTGGTGCCGCAGCGCAGGCACGGCCGGTTCGCCCGGTCGTAGACCCAGTGCGTACGGCCGCGCCGCGTATCGCCCGTGGTGATGTGGCCGGGGCGCTCCTTGTTCGCCTCCAGCAGCCGCTTCGCCAGCGCGACCACCTTCTCCGGCGCCCTGACGTCGCCGACCGCCGTCCACGGTGTCACCCCGCGCAGAAAACACAGCTCGACCACGTACACATTGCCGAGCCCCGCCATATTGCGCTGGTCGAGCAGCGCCTCGGCGATCTCCCGCTCCGGCTCCGCGACCAGCCGCGCCAGCGCCCGCGCCGGGTCCCAGTCGGGCCCGAGCAGATCGGGGCCCAGGTGGCCGACGGCCTCGGACTCCTGCGCGGTCGGCAGCAGCGCCAGTACCGGCAGCCGGTAGCCGACGGCCGTCCTGTGCTCCGTCTCCAGCACCGCCCTGATCTGGTGGGCGGGACCGCCGCGCCAGCGCTCACCGGGCGCGTACAGGTGCCAGGAGCCCTCCATCCGCAGATGCGAGTGGAGCGTCGCGCCGCCGTCCAGCCGGGTGAGGAGGTGCTTGCCGCGGCTCACCACTTCGAGGACCCGGCGGCCGGTCAGATCGGCCGTGGCCAATTGCGGCACCCGCAGGTCGGCCCGCACGAGGGCGCGCCCCGCCAGCGCGTCATGCAGTCGGCGGGCCGTCAGCCAGACCGTGTCTCCCTCGGGCATCTGTCCATGATGACGCGGGGCGGGGGCGGGGGTCACGTCGGGGCGGCGGCGGTTTCGGCGCGCCCCTGGGGGCGGGGTGCTGGGGGTTCTGGTGCGGGATCAGCCGAGCAGGCGGCGTTCGGTCACCGCGGCCACCGCGCCCGCGCGGGTGTCGACGCCGAGCTTGTCGTAGATCCGGCCGAGGTGGGTCTTGACGGTGGCCTCGCTGATGAACAGGGCGCGGGCGATGTCGCGGTTGCCGAGGCCGCGGGCGAGCTGGCCGAGGATGTCGCGCTCCCGGGCGGTCAACTGCGGTCCCGGCGCGCGCATATGGGCCATCACGCGCCCCGCGACCGGCGGCGACAGCGCGGTGCGGCCCTGCGCGGCGGCGCGGATCGCGGAGAACAGCTCCTCCGGGCGCTCGGCCTTCAGCAGGTAGCCGGTCGCGCCCGCCTCGATGGCGCGGGTGATGTCGGCGTCGGTGTCGTACGTGGTGAGGACGAGGACGTACGGGCCGCCGTGCGCCATGCCTGTCCCGGGCGCCGTGCCTGTCCCGGGCGCGGCGGCTGCTCCGGACGTGGCGGCTGCTCCGGGCGTGGCGGCTGCTCCGGGCGTCTCCGGCCGAACGGATTCGGCCGGTGCGTGGGCCGCGGCGGCGGCGATCCGGCGGGTGGCCTCGACGCCGTCGATGCCCGGACCGAGCTGGAGGTCCATGAGGACCACGTCCGGCCGCGTCTTCGCGGCCATCGCGACGGCCTCCTCGCCGCTGCCCGCCTCGCCCACCACCTCGATGCCGTCCGCGCTGGCCAGCAGCGCCATCAGTCCGGCACGCACCACGGCGTGGTCGTCGCAGACCACGAGACGGACGGGTCGGATCTCGGTCACGGAGCGGCCTCCAGGGCTTCGAGGGGGACGGCGACGGACAGCACGGTGCCCTCGCCGGGGGCTGACTCGATGCTCAGGGTGCCGCCGAGCTGGCCCACCCGCGCGCGGATCGCGGGCAGCCCGTGGCCGCGTACCCCGGTGGCGGCGACGGCGGCCGGATCGAAGCCGCGCCCGTCGTCGGAGACGTCGAGCAGCACCTGGTCGTCGAGGTACGTCAGCGTGAGCGTGGCGTGGGCGGCCCCGGCGTGCTCCGCGGTGTTGGCGAGCGCGCCCTGCGCGATCCGCAGCAGCGCCGACCGCGTACGGTCCGGGAGCGGCACGGGCGCGCCCTCCACGTGGCAGCGGACCGTGAGGGCCGACGGCCGGGAGCGCGGAGCGTGCTCGGAGTCGTCAGAGCCTTCGGAGTGGTCGGAGCTTTCGGAGCGGTCAGAGTCTTCGGAGTGCTGCGCGGCGAGCGCGCGCAGGGCGTCGTCCAGATCCTGTCCGACGAGCGCGGCGGGCGCGAGGTCGTGCACGAAGCGGCGTGCTTCGGCGAGATTCTGCTCGGCCACGGCGGTGGCGGTACGGACGTGGCCGCGGGCGGCGTCCGGTGCCGTCTCCCAGATCCGGTCCGCGGCCTGGAGCAGCATCCGCTGGCTGGACAGGCCCTGCGCGAGGCTGTCGTGGATCTCCATCGACAGCCGCTGCCGTTCCGCGAGGGTGCCTTCGCGCCGTTCGGTGGCCGCCAGTTCGCGGCGGGTCCGCACCAGGTCGTCGATGAGGGCCTGCTGGCGGCTGGTCTGCCGCCGCATGTGGACGAAGACGGCGGTGGCGAGGGTGGCGACGGCGGGTGGCAGCAGCACCAGATTGGGGTCCGTCCCGTCCGCCAGCCGCAACTCCGCGATGACGACGAGTACGGCGAGCACCGCCACGAGCGCCACGGCCGCCCGGGTCGGCAGCGACCGCAGGCTCGTGTAGATGAGCGGGACGGCGCACCAGGCGAAGCTCGGCGCCAGCAGGACGACGACGGTCCAGCAGGCGACGAGGGCGGCGAGGCGTGCCAGCTCCCACTTGCGGGGGAGCGGTTCGCGTCGCCGTCCGGGCCGACGGCCCGCGAACTGGAGGACCGTGAGCGCCACGCTCAGCCCGATCACCCACGGCAGGCGACCGCTGCCGGGGTGCCGGTCGACGAAGCGGATGAGGGCGCCCGCGAGGAGGACGACGAAGGCGCCGTTCATGACCGCCGCCAGCCACCAGCCGTCCGGATCGGGGCTCGGCTCCGGGTCCCGCTCCGATGCGGGTTCCGGCCTCAGCTCCCATACCGCATCCGAATCCGGCTCCGGCTCCGGCTGCGGCTGCGGCCTCCGGTTCGGCTCCGGCGTCCGGTTCGGCTCCGGGGTCGGGACCGGGGGCGCGTCCCGGTCCTGGCCGGGCGGCGGCGAGCTGTGCATCGGGGCTCCTGGTCGAGGGCGGGGTCGGTGCGCTGCGAGCGGTGCGGGAGGCGACCCGGTGACCGGCCGCCATTCGCAGCGTGACCTGCCGGAACGGCCCGCGCATCGACCGATCGGATGACCCGCCTGTCCTCCATCATGCCCGCGCGCGCGATCCGTATCGCGGACCGGCGCGGCCCCGGTCCGGCCCGAGGATCGAAGGCAGAGGCGGGAACGCGAAGGCGGTCCCGCAGACCCGAGGAGTTGGAACGTCCATGAAGAAGATGTCCTCCCGTACCCGCGTCCTGACCGGTGCCGTGGCCGTCGCAGCCGTCGGCGCGGCCACCTTCGGAGCCGTCTCCGCGACCGCCGCCGCCCCGGCCGCGTCCGGCAAGGCCGCCCCCGCCTCGGCGAGCGCCGCCGCGAACGGCAAGGACACCCGTCAGGTCGACCGGCTCACCACCGCCGCCGCGACGAAGGCCGCGCAGGCGGCCCTCGACGCCGCGAACCGCGCCGGCCAGCACGTCACCGTCGCCGTCGTCGACCGGGACGGCAACACCGTCGTCACCCTGCGCGGCGACGGCGCGGGACCACAGTCGTACGAGTCCGCCGAGCGCAAGGCGTACACCGCCGTGTCCTGGAACGCCCCCACCTCCGAACTCTCCCAGCGCCTCCAGCAGACTCCGCAGCTCAAGGACATCCCTGGCACGCTTTTCCTCGCGGGCGCCGTTCCGGTCACGGCCAAGAGCGGGCCCGTCGCGGCCGTCGGCGTCGCGGGCGCGCCTAGCGGGGACCAGGACGAGCAGTTCGCCCGGGCGGGAGCGGCAACGCTCGGCCATTGAAGGCCGACGGGCGGGGAGACACTCACCCCGGCGCCCGACAGACATGAGACGTGCGGGAAGCCCGAAGCACCGGAGAAGCCGGAGAAGCGGGAAAACCCGGAGAAGCGGGAAAAACCGGAAAACCCGGAGAAGCTTTCCGGAGAAGGAGGAGACACCGGCATGGCCGACCTGAACACCAGACTGCTGGACGCCGCCCACTGCGGCGACGTGGAGCAGGTGACCGCCCTGCTCGACGCGGGCGCGGACATCGAGACCCGCGACGACCAACGGCGCACCCCGCTGCTGCTCGCCGCACTCGCCGACCACCCCGAAGCGGCCCGCAGGCTGGTCGCCGCCGGAGCCGATCCCAACGCGCGGGACTACCGCCAGGACACCCCCTGGCTGGTCACCGGCGTGACCGGCAGCGTCGAGATGATGCGCGCCCTGCTGCCCGCGCACCCCGACCTGACCCTCACCAACCGCTACGGCGGCGTCTCCGTCATCCCCGCCTCCGAACGCGGCCACGTCGCCTACGTCCGCGCCGTCCTCGCCGAGACCGACATCGACGTCAACCACGTCAACCGCCTTGGCTGGACCGCCCTCCTCGAAGCCGTCATCCTCGGCGACGGCGGTCCCGACCACCAGGAAATCGTCCGACTCCTCCTCGCCGCCCACGCTTCCCCCTCCCTCCCCGACACCGACGGCGTCACCCCTCTCCAGCACGCCGAACGCCGTGGCTTTGACGCCATCGCCCAACAACTCCGCGCCGCGACCTGACGCAGGCCCCGGCCCCAGCCCCCTCGCCGGTCCCCGCCCCGCCGGGGCGGGGCGGGCGACCGGCTGAGGTGAGCCGGCGACCGGTCGCCCAGGGCGAGGCGAGACGCACCCGACGGCCGGTGCGTCCGGGCGGACCGCAGACCGGGGCGACTCCCTGGGGGGCCAGGTCGAGATCCCGGCCCGCCACGACTGCCCCACGCAGTGGCCCGCTGCTTCCGCCGCCCTGCGTCCGACCGGGCTCTATCCGCCGTCCCGCAGGCGCAGGCCCCGCGGAGTGGCGTGGAAGCCCGCGGCTTCCAGAGCACGGCCGAGCGGCGAGGTGAGGGCCGACTCACCGTTGGTCCGCTCCACCGTGAGGCGGCCCAGCGCGCCCTCGCGGACGGCCAGCGCCAGCGCGTCCGCGGCGGCCTGGAGACGTATCTCGTCGTCGGGCCACGCCAGCAGCGTCTTGCCGCCGCGCTCGACGTAGAGGGCGGGCTCTCCGTCGATGAGGACGACCAGGGCGCCGGCTTTGCGGCCCGGTTTGTGGGTGACGCCCGCGGGCTGCTCGGGCCAGGGGAGGGCCGCGCCATAGGCGTTCGCGGGGTCGGCGGCGGCGAGCACCACCGTACGGGCGCGGGAGGCGTGCTCCTCCTCGCGGTCGCGCGCCGTGCTCAGGGCGCGCAGCCGGTCGACGGCGCCGTCCATGGCGAATTGGGCCGCTCCCAGTCCCTCCACCACGTAGCCGCGCCGGGCCTGCCCGGTCTCCTCGAAGGCCGCGAGCACCCGGTAGGCCGCGGAGAAGCCGCCCGCGACGCCCTCGGCGGCCACCGCGCCCCGGGTGACCACGCCGTGCCGGTCGAGCAGCGTGTGGGTGAGGGCGTGCGCCCGCAGCGTCGGGTCGGGCTCGGCGGACGGTACGAGGGACCAGCGGCCCGCGGTGGTCGGCGGACCGGAACGGGACGCCGTCGCACGCGGGGCGCCGGTCGCCAGCGAGCTGTACCGACCGCGCGGCACGGCCCGCGGTGCCCGGTGCGCGGTGGAACCCGCCGTGCGGCCCGAGCCGAGGAGCGCCCTGAGCGGCGACAGGGTGTCGTTGGTGAGCCGTCCCGACCAGGCCAGGTCCCAGACGGCGTCGGCCAGTTGGGGATCGGTGGTGTCCTGCCCCGCGGCCCGCACCTGCTCGGCGATCTGCCGGAAGAAGAGACCGTAGCCGCCGGACAGCGCGGCCAGCACCGCCTCGTGCAGCGGGGACAGCTCCAACGGCTGCGGGGCGGGCAGCAGCAGGGGGGCGCTGTCGGCGAGGTAGAGCGACACCCATCCGTCCTTGCCCGGCAGGGCGCCCGCCCCGGCCCACAGGATCTCGCCGGAGGCCGTCAACTCGTCCAGCATCGCCGGGTTGTAGCCCGTCACCCGGGACGGCAGCACCAGCTTCTCCAGCGCCGACGCGGGTACGGACGCGCCCTGCAACTGCTCCACGGCCCGCACCAGCCCGTCGGGACCGCGCAGGCTGTGCGTGCCCACGTGCTGCCACTGCGGGAGGAAGACGCCGAGCGTGGCGGGCGGCACGGGCTCCAACTCCTGCCGCAGCGCGGCCAGCGAGCGGCGCCGCAACCGCCGCAGCACCGTCGCGTCGCACCACTCCTGGCCCGCACCGCCCGGCCGGAATTCACCCTGCACCGTACGGCCCGCCGCCGTCAGCCGTTGCAGCGTCCCGTCCGCCACCGCTGCGCCCAGGCCGAATCTCCCGGCCGCCTCCTTGGTCGTGAACGGCCCGTGCGTGCGCGCGTACCGGGCGAGCAGATCCCCCAGCGGGTCCTTCACCGGCTCGGTGAACGCCACCGGCACGCCCACCGGCAGCGCCGTACCGAGCGCGTCCCGCAACCGCCCTGCGTCCTCGACCGCCGCCCAGTGCTCCGCCCCGGCGATCCGCACCCGGATCGCCCGCCTTGCCGTCTCCAGCTCCTCCGCCCACCCCGGCTCCGCGCCCCGCGCGGCCAACTCCGCGCCGGTCAGCGGTCCGAGCACCCGCAGCAGATCCGCGACCCCCTCGGCGCTCTTCACCCGCCGGTCCTCGGTCAGCCACTGCAATTCGGTGTCCAACTCGGCCAGGACATCGGCGTCCAGCAACTCGCGCAGCTCCGCCTGGCCCAGCAGTTCCGCCAGCAGCCGCGAGTCCAGCGACAGCGCCGCGGCCCGCCGCTCCGCCAGCGGCGAGTCGCCCTCGTAGAGGAACTGCGCCACATAGCCGAACAGCAGCGAGCGGGCGAAGGGCGAGGGCTCGGGTGTGGTCACCTCGACCAGCCGCACCCTGCGGGCCTCGATGTCGCCCATCAGCTCCACCAGACCCGGCACGTCGAAGACGTCCTGAAGGCATTCGCGGACCGCCTCGAGGACGATCGGGAAGGAGCCGAACTCCGAGGCGACCTGGAGCAGTTGCGAGGCTCGCTGGCGCTGCTGCCACAGCGGGGTGCGCTTTCCGGGGTCGCGGCGCGGCAACAGCAGGGCGCGTGCGGCGCACTCGCGGAACCGGGAGGCGAACAGGGCCGAGCCGCCCACCTGATCGGTGACGAGCTGTTCGACCTCGCCCTTGTCGAAGGCGACATCCGCCGCGCCCACCGGCGACTGCTCGGGGTCGAACTCCGCTCCGCGCAGCACGGGATCGGAGTCCAGCAGGTCCAGGCCCATCAAGTCGGCGTCCGGCAGCCGCAGCACGATCCCGTCGTCGGCGTGCATCGCCTGGGCGTCCAGGCCGTAGCGCTCCTGGAGCCGCGCGCCGAGCGCCAGCGCCCACGGCGCGTGCACCTGCGCGCCGAAGGGGGAGTGGATGACGACCCGCCAGTCGCCCAACTCGTCGCGGAACCGCTCGACCACGATCGTCCGGTCGTCCGGCACATGACCGCACGCCTGCCGCTGCTCGGCCAGATACGACAGCACATTGTCCGTCGCCCAGGTGTCGAGACCGGCCGCCGTCAGCCGCTCCCTGGCCCGCTCCGGTGCCAGCGCGCCCACCTCGCGCAGGAACGCGCCCAGCGCACGGCCGAGTTCGAGCGGGCGGCCGAGCTGGTCGCCCTTCCAGAACGGCAGCCGTCCCGGCACTCCCGGCGCGGGCGAGACCAGGACCCGGTCGCGAGTGATGTCCTCGATGCGCCACGAGGTGGTGCCCAGGGTGAAGACGTCCCCGACCCGGGACTCGTACACCATCTCCTCGTCCAGTTCCCCGACCCGGCCGCCGCCCTTCTTCGGGTCGGAGCCCGCCAGGAACACCCCGAACAGCCCGCGGTCGGGGATCGTGCCGCCGGAGGTGACGGCGAGCCGCTGGGTGCCGGGGCGTCCGGTCACCGTGTTCGCCACCCGGTCCCACACCAGGCGCGGGCGCAGCTCGGCGAAGGCGTCCGAGGGGTAGCGCCCGGCCAGCATGTCGAGGACCGCGATGTAGGCGGAGTGGGGCAGCGCCGAGAACGGCGCCGCACGCCGCACCAGGGCCAGCAGGTCGTCCACGTCCCAGGTGTCGAGCGCGGTCATCGCCACGATCTGCTGGGCCAGCACGTCCAGCGGATTCGCGGGCACCCGCAGCGACTCGATCGCGCCCTGCCGCATCCGCTCGGTCACCACGGCGGACTGCACCAGGTCACCGCGGTACTTGGGGAAGACCACCCCGGTGGAGACCGCTCCCACCTGGTGCCCCGCGCGCCCGACCCGTTGCAGACCGGAGGCGACCGAGGGCGGCGACTCCACCTGCACCACCAGATCGACCGCGCCCATGTCGATCCCCAGCTCAAGGCTGGAGGTCGCGACGACCGCGGGCAGCCGCCCCGCCTTCAGGTCCTCTTCCACCAGGGCCCGCTGCTCCTTGGACACCGAGCCGTGGTGTGCCCTGGCCAGCACCGGCGGCGTGCCCTTGGCCGCGCCGGACTGGGCCATGATCTCGGCGGGGGAGTGCGCCTCGGGCAGCGCCTCGCCCTCGGCCCGCTCGTAGGCGATCTCATTGAGCCGGTTGCACAGCCGCTCCGCCAGACGGCGCGAATTGGCGAAGACGATCGTGGAGCGGTGCGCCTGCACCAGGTCGGCGATCCGCTCCTCCACATGCGGCCAGATCGAGGCCCGCTCGGCGGGACCCGCCGCCGGCCCGGTGTGCTCGGCCACCGGGGAGCCGCCCAGCTCGCCCAGATCCTCCACCGGCACGACCACCGACAGGTCGAACCGCTTCTGCGACGGCGGCTGGACGATCGTCACCTTGCGGCGCGGCGACAGATAGCGGGCGATCTCGTCCACCGGCCGCACGGTCGCCGACAGCCCGATCCGGCGGGCGGGCCGGTCAAGGAACTCGTCCAGCCGCTCCAGGGAGAGCGCCAGATGCGCCCCGCGCTTGGTGCCCGCGACCGCGTGCACCTCGTCCAGGATCACCGTCTCGACCCCGCTCAGCGCTTCCCGCGCGGCGGAGGTGAGCATCAGGAACAGCGATTCGGGGGTGGTGATCAAAATGTCCGGCGGTCTGGTCACCAGCGCCCGCCGCTCCGCCGGAGGCGTGTCGCCCGAGCGGATGCCGACCCGGACCTCGGGCTCCGGCAGTCCCAGCCGTACCGACTCCTGCCGCAGCCCGGCGAGCGGGCTGCGCAGATTTCGCTCGACGTCCACCGCGAGCGCCTTCAGCGGCGACACGTACAGCACCCGGCACCTGCGGCGGGCCTCGGCGGGCGGCGGGGTGCTGGCCAGCCGGTCCAGGGCGGCGAGGAAGGCCGCCAGCGTCTTGCCGGAGCCGGTCGGCGCGACGACCAGCACGTCGGAGCCCTCGGCGATGGCCGACCACGCCCGGGCCTGGGCGTCGGTGGGCTCGCTGAACGCCCCCGTGAACCACGCGCGGGTGGCCGGGGAGAACGCGTCGAGACTGCTGCGACTGGACATGGCATCCATCCTGCCTCGCCGCACCGACACCGCGCGGCGGCCGACCCCTCAGCCTGTGGATAACTCGCTGGACGCCCCGGCCCGCCACCGGTCCACAATGGCCGTGTGACGGTGCGAGAGCAGGCCAGGTACTGGGAACACCCCGGACTGCCCGGAGTCGACCTGCTGCGTGCCCGCTATGTCCGGCACACCTTCACCCGGCACGCCCACGACAGCTACGTGATCGCGGCGGTCACCGGAGGCGTCGAGGGCATCGGGCTGCCCGGCGGAGCCGAGCGGGCGGGCGCGGGCGGAGTCGTCCTGATCAACCCCGAGACCCCGCACACCGCCTACGCGGGCGTCGAGGAGGGCTGGAGCTACCGGGTCCTCTACCCCTCGCCCGCCGTGGTCGCCGCCGTCGCCGCGGAGACCACGGCGCTGCGCGGCACCCCCTCCTTCAACGCCTCGGTGCTCGACGACCCCGTGACCGCCCGCATGATCGCCGACGTCCACCGCGCCGCCGAAGGGGACAACGCGCTCGCCGCCGACACGCAGCTGCGCCTCGTCGTCGCCCGGATGCTCGCCCGCCACGCGAACTCCGCGGCCCTCGGACCCGCGCCCGTCGCGGGCGCGGGCGTCGCGGCCCGCGCCCGCGACCTGCTGGCCACCCGCCTGGCGGCCCCGCCGAGCCTGGAGGAACTGGCCCGTGAGGTCGGCACCGGCCCCTTCGCCCTGCTGCGCGCCTTCAAGGCCGCCTACGGGCTGCCGCCGCACGCCTGGCTGACCAGCGAGCGGGTCAGGGCCGCCCGCCGCCTGCTCGACACAGGCGTCAGCCCGGCCGACACGGCCGCCGCCGTCGGCTTCACCGACCAGCCCCACCTCAACCGGCACTTCGCCCGGATCGTCGGCGTCCCGCCCGGCGCCTACCAACGCGAGCGCAAGAACGTACAAGACCCGCCGTCCCGCCGTCCCTAGCCTCATGCGGGTGACGGGACATCCGATAGCCACAGAACCCGCGGAATCCGCCGACCGCAGAGAATCCACCGGGCCGGCGGACCGGCAGCCACGCTCCGCGCGCGCCCAGGTCGTCCGCGACGCCCTCGGGGTGGGCGTCGCCGTCGGGCTCTCCGGCTTCGCCTTCGGCGTGACCTCCGCCGGAGCCGGGCTCGCACTCGCCCAGACCTGCGCCCTGTCCCTGCTGGTGTTCACCGGAGCGTCGCAATTCGCCCTGGTCAGCGCCCTGGGGGCGGGCGGCAACCCCTTCGCGGCAGCCGCGGGAGCCTTCTTCCTCGGCACCCGCAACGCCTTCTACGGGCTCCGGCTCTCCCAACTCCTCCGCCTGCCCGCCGCGATACGGCCGCTGGCCGCGCAGTGGGTCATCGACGAGACCTCCGCGGTCGCGCTGGCGCAGACGGACCGCGCCTCCGCGCGGCTGGGCTTCACCGTCACTGGAGGCAGCCTCTACGCCCTGTGGAATCTGACCACCCTCATCGGCGCCCTGGGCGCCTCGGCGCTCGGCGACCCCGCTTCCTGGGGGCTGGACGCGGCAGGCCCCGCCGTCTTCCTCGCGCTCCTCGCCCCCATGGTCAAGGGGCGCGCCGAACGGGCGGTCGCCGCGGTCGCCGTCCTCCTCGGCCTTGTCTGCCTGCCACTCCTGCCCGCCGGAGTCCCGGTCCTGGTCGCCGCCCTGGCGGCGCCCCTCGTCCTGGCCGTCACCCGTGCGAAGCGCACCGGAAAGGACGCGTCAGGAACCGTACGGAAGCCGGAACGGGCACCAGCACAGGCACCAGCAAAGGCACCAGCACGGGCATCGGCACCGGCACGCGAAGAGGGAGAGACAGCGGAATGAGCACAGGAGCGAGTACCTGGATCGCCGTCATCGTGACGGCCCTCGGCTGCTACGCGGTCAAACTGCTGGGCCTGTCCGTACCGGCGGGATTGCTGGAACGCCCCGTGGTCAAGCGCCTCGCCGCGCTCGTGCCCATCGCGCTCCTCGCCGCGCTCACCGCCCTCCAGACCTTCGGCACCAGCGGACTGCGGCTGGCCGTGGACGCGCGCTCGGCCGGGCTCGCGGCGGCGGCCGCAGCCCTCCTGCTGCGGGCGCCCTTCCTCGTGGTGGTGGCCGCGGCCGTCGTCGTGACCGCGGCCGTACGGGCCGTCTCCGGCATGTGAGCCACGGGCCGGTCCTCCGCGACATCCGGTGCCCGGTCACCGGCGTAAGGACCGGGCACCTGGATCAGCGCCCCTTACCCGCGCGGCCTCGCCGTCAGCCCAGACGGCCGTACGCGCGCAGCGTCCGCAGCGCCTCGATCGTCACCATGGGCCGCCCTTCGAGGGCGGAGCCCGGCGCCCACTCGCGCCAGGTGATCGGCCAGCCGCCGTCGTCGCCCTGCTGCCCCGCGAGATGGTCAAGCGACCGTTCCATCTCGGTGTCGGTGAACCACGACCGGGCGGCCGAGTCGGGGGAGGGCGCGAAGTCGTGGGCGAAGTGGTGTTCGCCCGGCGCGTATCCGGTCGGCGGCGCGACCCGCCCGGCGCGCTCGGGCTCCAGCAGCGCCAGACCCTGCTCGCGCACCAGTCGTCCCAGCCGCTCCACCGCGCCCTGCGCACGCGGCCGGTCCTGCGCCGAGGCCAGGAACGCCAGCGAGGCCAGCACCTCATAGGGATGCGTCCGGTCCAGGGCGTCGATCGCCGCCCAGCAGAAGTCCGTCGACCTGAACAGCCACGCGTGCCACACCTCGTTGCGGCGCAGCAGCCCCACCACGGGCCCGGTGGCGAGCAGGTCACCGGGCGGGTCGTCGGAGATCCGCATCCAGGGCGCGTACGGATAGCCGCGCAAGGACGCGTCGACCGCGGGCAGCGCGCCCTCCGCCGTCGAGCACGCCGTCAGATAGCGGCAGATGCGCTCGGCCCTGCCGCCCCTGCACCGGTCGATCTCGTCCAGCACCCGCAGCGCGTACGCCACGTGCAGCGGCTGGCTCACCGGGCCGCGCAGGTCGGGCTCCAGCGCGTGGCCGTATCCGGCGTCGTCATTGCGGTACGCGTCGAGCGCGGTCTCGACCGCGTCGCCGTCGCCGTCGAGGAAGTGGAAGGCGAACCTGCGCTGCTCGAGCACACGGGCGGTGAGCCACACGAACTGCTCGGCGCGACCTAGCGGAGTTGCTGGCATGCGCGCACCCTAGGGCGTGCGCGGCGGCCTGGAACACGGCTGAGCCGAGGAGCCACCCGGCTGTGTGACGGTACGCGTGCGGGCGCGGGATACTGGCAGTCATGCGGTTGACGATTTTCTGGGAGCGGATGCGCGCGCACTTCGGCGACGCGTACGCCGATTCCTTCGCGCGGGACCATGTGATGGCCGAATTGGGCGGCCGTACGGTGCATCAGGCGCTGGACGACGGCTGGGAGGCCAAGGACGTCTGGCGCGCGGTGTGCGCCTCGATGGACGTGCCCGCCGCCAAGCGCTGACGCGGCGTCGCGAGCGGAGCGACGGATTCAGGAGTGGCCCGACACCCCCGGCGGGTCGCTTGACATCAAATTCGAACATCCATTCTTATGGCTTGTGCCGGGTGGATTTCCGTGGTGACGAAGCGTGTTTCCGCCGGAGTTATCCACAGCACGGGGCGACGGCCGGGCGCGTTGTCAGTGCCAGGCGCTAGCGTCGTGGACGTGAAGCGATCGAACCAGACATCCCGGGTGGAGCCCATGGCAGGAAACGACCGCGAGAAGGCGCTCGACGCCGCGCTCGCGCAGATTGAACGGCAGTTCGGCAAGGGCGCGGTCATGCGCCTGGGCGACCGGCCGAACGAACCCATCGAAGTCATCCCCACCGGATCGACCGCTCTTGACGTGGCACTCGGCGTCGGCGGACTGCCGCGCGGCCGAGTGGTGGAGGTCTACGGCCCGGAGTCCTCCGGTAAGACGACCCTCACCCTGCACGCGGTGGCCAACGCCCAGCGGGCGGGCGGCACGGTGGCGTTCGTGGACGCCGAGCACGCGCTGGACCCCGACTACGCCAAGGCACTCGGCGTCGACACGGACAATCTGATCCTGTCCCAGCCGGACACCGGCGAGCAGGCGCTGGAGATCGTGGACATGCTGGTCCGCTCCGGCGCTCTCGACCTCATCGTGGTCGACTCCGTGGCAGCCCTCGTGCCACGGGCCGAGATCGAGGGTGAGATGGGCGACTCGCACGTGGGTCTCCAGGCCCGTCTGATGAGCCAGGCCCTCCGCAAGATCACCAGCGCGCTCAACCAGACCAAGACCACCTGCATCTTCATCAACCAGCTCCGCGAGAAGATCGGTGTGATGTTCGGCTCGCCGGAGACCACCACCGGTGGCCGCGCGCTGAAGTTCTACGCCTCCGTCCGGCTCGACATCCGCCGGATCGAGACCCTCAAGGACGGCACCGAGGCGGTCGGCAACCGTACCCGCGTCAAGGTCGTCAAGAACAAGGTCGCGCCGCCCTTCAAGCAGGCCGAGTTCGACATCCTCTACGGCCACGGCATCAGCCGTGAGGGCGGCCTGATCGACATGGGCGTGGAGCACGGCTTCGTCCGCAAGTCCGGCGCCTGGTACACGTACGAGGGCGACCAGCTCGGTCAGGGCAAGGAAAACGCGCGCAATTTCCTGAAGGACAACCCCGACCTGTCGGACGAGATCGAGAAGAAGATCAAGGAGAAGCTCGGCGTCGGCGTGCCGAAGGTCGAGGCGCCGGGCGCACAGCCCGGGGCGGACGCGGCAGGACCCGCGGCCGTGGCCAAGACCGACGCGCCCAAGGCCGAGGTCCCCGCGCCCAAGGGCGCGAAGGCGACCAAGGCGACCGCCGCCAAGGCCTGACGCCGTGGCGCGCAGGTCCCCTGAGCGCGGCGGCTCTTCCGAGTCGAGGGCCTCGCGAGAGCCGCCGCTCGATCCCGAGGAGCAGGCGCGGGCGCTGTGCCTGCGCCTGCTCACCGGGACGCCCCGCACCCGCAGGCAGCTCGCCGACGCCCTGCGCAAGCACGAGATCCCGGACGAGGTCGCCGAACGCGTCCTGGAACGCTTCCAGGACGTGGGGCTGATCGACGACCAGGCGTTCGCCAACTCCTGGGTGGAGTCCCGGCACCGCGGCCGGGGTCTCGCCCGCCGTGCCCTCGCACAGGAGCTCCGCCACCGCGGAGTGGACGCGGAGCTGGTGAACGAAGCGGTCGGACTGCTCGACCACGACCAGGAGGAGCAGACCGCCCGCGAGCTGGTACGCCGCAGGCTGCCGGGCACCCGCGGGCTGGACCGCGACAAGCGGATCCGCCGCGTCGCGGGCATGCTCGCCCGCAAGGGCTACTCCGAGGGCCTGGCCCTCCGGGTGGTGCGGGAAGCGCTCGCCGCCGAGGGCGTCGAGGAGGAGCTCGAAGAGGAGCCGTGGGAGTGACGGCGGCGAGGACGGCGGAATCCTGGAAGGCGAGGGAGTACGAAGGCCCCGCCACCGGACGTCGCCCTGCCGCCAGGGCCTCCCAAAACCGCCCCGCCGTCCGGCACCGGGACCATCCGCCAAGGGGGGCGGTGCCGGTGACCGGCAGCCCGGCGGGCTGACGGTGACCGTCCGGCAGGGCGTGCCCGGCCCGGCTGCTACCGGGTGTGCCCGCTGACCCGCGTGCCCGCCGCGCCGCCGGGCCCGCCGCCTTCACCGTCACCGTCGTCGGAGTCCGGCTCCGTACCTTCGCTGCCCGCCGGCACCGGCGGACCGCCGCGGGCCAGGTCGGCGTACGAGTACAGCTCCGCGGGGCGGCAGCCCACCATCGCCGTGACCAGGCGTCCGTCCGGCCGGATCAGCAGCACACTGTGCGCGGTCGCCCCCGGATACGTCTCGGCGACGACCAACTCCGCGCGGGTCGGCAGCGCGGCGACCGCGGAGGCGAGCCGGGGCATGAGCCCGGCGGTCAGCCAGTGACGGCTGTCCCACACCCCCGTACCGGGCGCGATCAGCACCACGATCAACCCCCGGCCGAGCCGGTCCCGCAGCCGTCCGACGGTGCCGTCGAGCGCGGTCACCGACACATCGGTCACCGCACCGCCCGGCGGCGTGTCGCACCCGGCGACCAGCGGCGACGGCCCGGACTTGCCGCCTCCGGAGCGCGGCGCGGGCAGCGCGAGCGGCGAGCGCCCGTAGACCGAGGACGCGGCGGCGGACCCCCGGCCGAGATGGCTGTCGGTCAGCAACTCCGCCTGGCCGCGCGCCGAGCCCGACAGCACCGCGTGGCGTACCGTCTGCCACGGGCCACTGGCCCGCAGCAGCGGAAGCGCCTGGTCGGTGGCGCGCAACCGGGCGCCGACCGCCCCGCGCCGCTCCGCCTCGTAGCTGTTCAGCAGTATCTTCGACGCGCCGTCGTGCCAGGCCAGCGAGAGCTTCCAGGACAGATTCTCCGCGTCCCGCAGCCCCTCCTCGACGCTCTGCGCGCCGAGCGCGCCCATCAGGTGTGCGGCGTCCCCCGCGAGGAAGACCCGCCCCCTGCGCCAGCGCCTGGCCAGCCGCTGGTGCACCGGGTAGTCGGCCGAGCCGACGAGTTCGTACGGGACGACGCTGCCGCACCAGGCGGTGAGCGTGGACCGCAGCCGTTCCACCAACGCGTCGGACGTGAGCAGCCGTCCCTGCGGGGGCAGCAGCCAGTCCAGCCGCCACAGGCCGTCCGGCAACGGACGGGCCGTCACCTCCTGGCCCGCGGGCGCCCCCGGCGGGTCGCGGTGCAGCAACGCCACACCCGGTTCGGGGAGTTCCGCGCGGATCACCGCCACCGCGTGCCGGTCGACGGCGGTGCGGCCGGGGAAACGTACGCCCGTCAGCTTGCGGACCGTCGAACGGGGACCGTCGCAGCCGACCAGGAAACTGCCGCGCCACCAGGTGTCGTGCGACCCGCGGGTGTGCACGGTGATCCCGAGACCGTCCTGCTCGAAGGCGTCCACCCGGCAGCCCGGCACGATCCGCACCGACCCGCAGGCGAGCAGCGCGTCGCGCAGGCCGCGCTCCAATTGGTGCTGCGCGATGTGCGTGGGGGAGTCCTGCGGTCCGAATTCGACGCGCAGCACTTCCGTACGACGGCGCAATGTGCGCCAGGCCGACCAGGAGGCTCCGTCGCCGCGGACACCGGCGTAGCCGAGCCGTTCGACGAACGCGACCGTGTCGGGGCCGAGGACCGCGGTGCGTGGGCGCCGTAACCCGTCGGCATCGGTCAGTGCCTCCGCCTCGTCGAGGACGATGACGGGGACGTCGCGGCGGGCCAGAGCGAGGGCGAGGGCCAGGCCCACGGGACCCGCCCCCGCGACGATCACCGGGTCCATGGAGAGGCCCCCGGAAGAAGTGCGGTCACAAAGCGTATGCAACCCACTGCGCCTTCCCACGTCAAGCGACGGTCCCGCCTCGGCGCGGTGCGCCGCTCCACGCGCCCTCCGTGCTCCGTGCGCGCCCTCGGGCACCTCCGGTGCGTACCGGGTCGGTAACGGTCCACGGCGCGAGCCGGTAGGGCCTTGACGCACCCCGTGCCGATCGGCGTGGATTCGGTCCACAGGTACCGCTACCGCACACGAACAACACGATCAGCCGAAATGATCATAAGACCGAATGAACAGGGAGGTTGACGATGCGACTGCTCCTCGTGGAGGACGACGACAGGGTCGCCTCCGCCCTCTCCGCGGTCCTCGGCAAGCACGGCTTCGACGTGCGGCACGCCCGCAGCGGCGAGGAGGCGATCCAGGCGCTGCTGCCCGGCGACGGCCCCGCGTACGACTGTGTCCTGCTCGACCTGGGGCTGCCCGACCAGGACGGTTTCGAGGTGTGCAGCCGGATACGCCGCCGTACCGCGACCCCGGTGATCATGGTGACCGCGCGGGCCGACGTACGCTCCCGGATCCACGGCCTCAACCTGGGCGCGGACGACTACGTGGTGAAGCCGTACGACACGGGCGAGCTGCTGGCGCGGATCCACGCCGTGAGCCGCCGCCCGCCGCTGAACGCGCAAGGCGCCGCCGGGCCGACGGCCACCGGCGCGACCGTCGCGGGCACCGGAGTGCTGGCCGCCGCGCGGACCGGCGAGACCGGCCCGCAGGAGAGCGCCAAACTGCTGCTCGGCACGGTCACCATCGAACTGTCCACCCGCCGCGTCACCGTGGAGGGCGATCTGATCGCCCTCACCCGCAAGGAGTTCGACCTGCTGTCGCTGCTCGCCAAGCGGCCGGGTGTCGTCTTCCGCCGGGAGCAGATCATCAGCGAGGTGTGGCGCACCGCGTGGGAGGGTACGGGTCGCACCCTTGAGGTCCATGTGGCGTCCCTGCGCTCCAAGCTGCGGACCCCGGCGATGATCGAGACGGTGCGCGGGGTCGGATACCGGCTCGTCGTCCCCGTCGGCTGACCCGTCGAGGCCACCACCTTGCGCTCCCGCCTGCTCCCGCTGCTCATCGTGCTGATGGCCGGTGTCCTGCTGGCCCTCGGCTTCCCGCTGGCCGCCAGCCAGGCCGCGTCCCAGCAGCAGCGCGTCGTGGTCGACCGCATCGACGACACCACGCGCTTCGCGGCGCTCGCGCAGTACGTCACCGCGCGGGACGAACAGACCGCCGTGGACAGCGCCGACGACGAGCGGCTGCACACCCTGCGCACCGAACTCACCCGCTACAAAGAGCTGTACGGCATCGACGCCGGAGTCTTCTACCGCGACCGCACCGCGATGGCGGCCGCGCCCGGCGACTGGAAGGTGCCGGACGAGGGCGAGCTGTTCGACGCCTACAACTCGGCGCTGCTCGGCCGCCGCACCCACGACCCCCGCCAGGTGTGGCCGTGGCAGACCCGCAAACTCGCCATCGCCTCGCCGATCGTCCGGGACGGGGACGTCGTCGCCGTCGTCGTGACCGATTCGCCGACCGGCGCGCTGCGCTCCCGCATCCTGCACGGCTGGCTGCTGCTGGCGGCCGGGGAGCTGGCGGCGATGGCCATCGCCGTGCTCTTCGCCGTCCGCCTGACCGCCTGGGTGCTGCTTCCGGTCGCCACCTTGGACCGCGTCACCCACGACATCGCGACCGGCCGGATGAAGTCGCGTGTCGGAACGGCGGGCGGCCCGCCGGAACTCCGCCGCCTGGTCCGTTCGTTCAACGAGATGGCCGACAACGTCGAGGAAGTCCTCGACCAGCAGCGGGCCTTCGTGGCGGACGCGTCGCATCAGTTGCGCAATCCGCTCGCCGCACTGCTGCTGCGGATCGAATTGCTCGGCCTGGAACTGCCCGACGGCCACGACGAGGCCGAGGCGGTGAAGGAGGAGGGGCACCGGCTCGCCCAGGTGCTCGACGACCTGCTGGGCCTGGCGCTCGCCGAACGCTCCGGCAGTCATCTGGCCGTCACCGATCTCGCCGCGCTCGCCCGTACCCGCTCGGCGGCCTGGCGACCCGTCGCCGACCAGGCGGGAATCTCCGTGGAGTTCACGGTGGAGGGGGAGGACTCGGAGGACCGGGGAGGTGAGAGCGCGGGGGAGCGGGCGGGCGAGAGCCCGGGGGAGCGGGCGGCGCTCAAGGTGACCGGGTGGGCCGACGCGGTCGCGCTGTCCAGCGCCTTGGACGCGGTGATCGACAACGCGATCAAATTCACCCCGCGCGGCGAGGCCGTCCATGTGCGCGTGGCGGCGGACGACCAGCGCACCGCGATCTCCGTCGCCGACAGCGGCCCCGGCCTGACGGACGAGGAACTCGCCAGGATCGGCGATCGTTTCTGGCGCAGCGCCCGCCACCAGAATGTGCACGGCTCCGGCCTCGGCCTGTCCATCGCCCGCGCCCTGCTGAGCCAGGGCGGCGGCGCCATCAGTTACGGGCGGCGCGACCCGCACGGCCTGGAGGTCATCCTGACGGTGCCGAGGACGGCGCCGGTCGGGGTGTGACCGTCCGGTTGTCGGATCGTACGACCGTCTGATCATGACCACGGAGCGCGCGGCGGGGTGAGCGCGCGGCGCGGCCGAGGTCGCGGCGGAGCACCCGCTACGGCTTCACCGACCGGTAGTACCGCTCCGCGCCGACATGCAGCGGCAGCGGATCGGTGAACACCGCGGTCCGCAGGTCCACCAATTGCGCGGCGTGCACCTCCTTGCCGATCGCGTCCCGGCTGTCGATCACCGCACGGGTGAGCCGTTCGACCAGGCCGGTGTTCGCGCGGTCCGTGGTGACCAGCAGATTGGCGACGGCGATGGTGGCGATCGCCTGCCCCTTCTGCGCCTGCGGATACGCGTCGGCGGGCATCACGGCCTGCCGGTAGTACGCCATCTGCGGTCCCATGGAATGCAGCTTCGCCACCAGGTCGCCGAGTTGGACGAGCTTGATGCCCGGCGAGGAGTGCGCCATCTCGGCCACGGCGGCGGTCGGCAGCCCGCCCGACCAGAAGAACGCGTCCAGTTGCTTGTCGCGCAGCATCGCGGGCGCCTGGTCGATGCCGACCGGTATCGCGTCCACATCCTTGGTGATGTCCAGGCCCGCCGCCGCGAACAGCCGCCTGGTGATCAGATTGACCCCGGAGTCCGCCTGGCCGACCCCGACCCGCAGCCCGCGCAGATCGCGCGCGGACCGCACCGTGGAATCGCTCGGTACGACAAGCTGCATGTAGTCGTCGTAGAGCCGGGCGCAGGCGCGCAACTGGTCCTTGCCGGGACCGTCGTAATCGGCGACGGCGTCGGCCGCGGCGATGGTGAAGTCCGCCCGTCCTGACGCCACCCGCTTGATGTTGTCGACCGAGCCCTCGGTGTGCACGAGATTGACCCGCACTCCCGGCAGCGCGGTGTGCAGATCGCCCTTGAGGAGCAGCCCGTACTTCTCGTACACCCCGCTGGCGACCCCGGTGGCCAGCGACATCGGCGCCCGCGGATACGAAGGCCCCGCGTTCGGCAGCAGCCACCACAGCAGGAGGGCGAGCACGGAGACCCCGGCCAGCAGCGCCTGGAGCACGCGCCGCCGCCTGCCCAGCGCGGCATCGCGCAGGCGTACGACGGGGCGGGGGAGGTCCATGCATGGGGATCCTGCCAGCCGGGCGGGAATCGGGGAAGGGCGGTCGGCGGCGGCCGGTCCCGGGAAGGCGGGGGCGCCGGGCCCCGGCGACCACGTACTCTGGGTGATTGTTATGAGCGCGCGTACTTACGAGGTCCGCACCTACGGGTGCCAGATGAACGTCCACGACTCCGAGCGGCTGTCCGGCCTTCTGGAGGACGCGGGGTATGTCCGCGCGCCTTCCGACGCCGACGGCGCGGATGTCGTCGTCTTCAACACCTGCGCGGTGCGGGAGAACGCCGACAACCGGCTGTACGGCAACCTCGGCCAGCTCGTACCGAAGAAGGCCGCCAGGCCCGGCATGCAGATCGCCGTCGGCGGCTGCCTGGCGCAGAAGGACCGCGACACCATCGTGAAGCGGGCCCCCTGGGTCGACGTCGTCTTCGGCACCCACAACATCGGGCAGCTCCCGGTGCTGTTGGAGCGGGCCAGGATCGCCGAAGAGGCCCAGGTCGAGATCGTCGAGTCGCTGGAGACCTTCCCCTCGACGCTGCCCTCGCGCCGCGAGTCCGCGTACGCCGCCTGGGTCGCGGTCTCCGTCGGCTGCAACAACACCTGCACCTTCTGCATCGTCCCCGCCCTGCGCGGCAAGGAGAAGGACCGCAGGCCCGGCGACGTGCTCGCCGAGGTCGAGGCCCTGGTCTCCGAGGGCGTCGTCGAGGTCACCCTGCTCGGCCAGAACGTGAACGCGTACGGCTCCGACATCGGCGACCGCGAGGCGTTCGGCAAGCTGCTGCGCGCCGCGGGCACCATCGACGGCCTGGAGCGGATCCGCTTCACCTCGCCGCACCCGCGCGACTTCACCGACGACGTCATCGCCGCCATGGCCGAGACGCCCAATGTGATGCACCAGCTCCACATGCCGCTCCAATCCGGCTCCGACACGGTGCTGAAGGCGATGCGCCGGTCGTACCGGCAGGATCGTTACCTCGGGATCATCGAGAAGGTGCGCGCCGCGATGCCGGACGCCGCCATCACCACCGACATCATCGTGGGCTTCCCCGGCGAGACCGAGGAGGACTTCGAGCAGACCCTGCACGTGGTGCGCGAGGCGCGCTTCGCGCAGGCCTTCACCTTCCAGTACTCCAAGCGGCCCGGCACCCCCGCCGCCGAGATGGACGGCCAGATCCCGAAGGCCGTCGTCCAGCAGCGGTACGAGCGGCTGGTCGCGCTCCAGGAGGAGATCTCCTGGGAGGAGAACAAAAAGCAGGTCGGCCGCACCATCGAAGTGCTGGTCGCCGAGGGCGAGGGCCGCAAGGACGACGCCACCCGGCGGCTGTCCGGCCGCGCGCCCGACAACCGCCTCGTGCACTTCGAGCGCCCGGACGAGCCGGTCAGGCCCGGAGACATGGTGACCGTCGAGATCACCTACGCCGCGCCGCACCATCTGCTCGCGGAGAAGCCCGCCGCCGCCGTACGCCGTACGCGGGCGGGCGACGCGTGGGAGCGGCGCAACGCGGCCCCGGCCGCGACCGGCACGGGCGTGATGCTGGGTCTGCCGACGATCGGCGCGCCCGCCGTGACGGAGCCGGCGTCGCTGGGCGGATGCAGCGTCCAGTGACGCGCGCGGTCCCGGACACCGGTGCGTGGCCGAACGTGCCGACGCCGTTGTCCGGCGACGGCCGTCTATCCGTGAGGCCGCGCCGGTAAGGTTTCGATCATGCTGGTCGCCGCTGCCGTCTGTCCCTGCCCGCCGCTGCTGGTCCCGGAGGTGGCGGCAGGCGCCGCACCCGAACTCGACGCTCTGCGGGCCTCCTGCGCCGACGCCATCGGCGTCCTGGCCGCTTCCCGGCCCGACCGGCTGGTCGTGATCGGTCCGGCGGACCGGCCGCACCGCGGTGCTTTCGCCGAGGGTTCCACGGGCTCTTTCCGGCCGTTCGGTGTCGCGCTGGACGTCCGCCTCGGATCGGAACGCGGCGCGGCGGCCGACGCCACGGCCGCCCCCGCTGCTGAGGCCGCCGCTGAGCCCGCACGCACGTTGCCGCCCTCGCTCGCCGTAGCCGCCTGGTTGCTGCGCGGCTGGCACGCCGCACCCGTCGAGGGGCTGGGGGTCGGCGAGCAACTGGAACAGCCGCGCTGCGCCGCCGCGGGCCGCGCTGTCGCCGAGGCCGCGGGACGCGTCGCCCTGCTCGTGATGGGGGACGGCAGCGCCTGCCGTACGGTCAAGGCGCCCGGCTACCTGGACGAGCGCGCCGAGCCCTTCGACGTGGCCGTGACCGCGGCCCTGGCGGCGGCCGACACCGACGCGCTCACCGCGCTGGACGCGGAGTTGGCCAATGCGCTGAAGGTGTCCGGCCGGGCGCCGTGGCAGGTGCTCGCGGGCGCGGCACAGGGCGCGGGCCTGGCGGGGGAGCTGCTGTACGAGGCGGCGCCGTACGGCGTGGGCTACGCCGTGGCGACCTGGACCTGAGCCGGAGGGCTACGCGGACACCTGACCCGGAGCCCCCGCCTGGACGCGCGACTCGGACGTCCTACGGCAGGGCGCCGCGCGAGCGCTCAAGCGGTCGCGTCGCCGTCCTTGCCGCTCTTGTCCTTGAGGTTGCCCAAGGCGCCCTTGGCCTTGTCCACCCCGGTGCCGATCTTGTCGCTGTACTTGCCGCCGGTCTTGGAGTCGACAGTGTGCGCCGCCTTCTCCAGCCCCGACTCGATCTTGCCGCCGTGCTGCTGCGCCAAGTCGCCGGCCTTGCTCTTCGCCAAGCCCAGCTTGTCCTTGAACGTGTCCTTGAGGCCCATGCGGCACCTTCCCAAGCATCGTGAATCCCCCGCCCTGTTCCCGACCATACCTGTGCCCGCCCTGGCCTGCTTCACGCCAATCGATCGAGGTCAGCGGCCAATGTTTGCGAGACTGGCCACGTGAAGAACCGTGTGATCGCCGTCGTCGGCCCGACCGCAGCCGGGAAGTCCGATCTGGGCGTTGCCCTGGCCCGGATCCTGGACGGCGAGGTGATCAACGCCGACTCCATGCAGCTCTACCGCGGTATGGACATCGGCACCGCCAAGCTCAGCCCGGACGAACGCCAGGGCGTGCCGCACCACCTGCTGGACATCTGGGACGTGACACAGGCCGCCAACGTTGCCGACTACCAGCGCCTCGCCCGCGTCGAGATCGACCGGCTGCACGCCGAGGGCCGCGTCCCGGTGCTCGTCGGCGGCTCCGGCCTGTACGTACGCGCCGCGATCGACGCCCTGGAGTTCCCCGGCACGGACGCGGCCGTCCGGGCCCGCCTGGAGGCCGAACTCGACATGCGCGGCTCCGGCGCCCTGCACGCCCGGCTGGCCGCGGTCGACCCCGAGGCCGCCCGCGCCATCCTGCCCAGCAACGGCCGCCGGATCGTCCGCGCCCTCGAAGTCGTGGAGATCACCGGCCGCCCCTTCGCCGCCAACCTCCCCGGCCCCGAGGGCGTCTACGACACCGTCCAGATCGGCGTCGACGTCCCCCGGCCCGAACTCGACGAACGCATCGCCCTGCGCGTCGATCGCATGTGGGAGGCCGGTCTGGTCGACGAGGTCCGCGCCCTGGAGGCCGCGGGGCTGCGCGAAGGACGTACGGCCTCCCGCGCGCTCGGCTACCAACAGGTGCTCGCCGCACTGGCCGGTGAGTGCACCGAGGACGAGGCCCGCGCCACGACCGTACGCGCCACCAAGCGCTTCGCACGCCGTCAGGACTCGTGGTTCCGCCGCGACCCGCGTGTGCACTGGCTCACGGCCCGCGGCACGGAACTCGCGCACCAGGCGCTGACGTTGCTCCAAGAAGCGGTTACAGCCTGATCACGTGATGGCATCGGGACGCTCCGGCGTCCCGGACCTGCCGGTCGACCGTGCCATCATCGAGCATCTAGCTACGGTGTCGGAGAATCGGGAGGGCGCGTGGCGATGGAAGCCGGCCCACGCGACACCCCAGCCGGGCGCGACCCCGCGGCGGAAGCCCAGATTCCCCCGGAGTTTCCGCGCAATGGCGCGATCCCCGAGTCGAGGAACACCCTGGAGCCCTTCGAGCCCCTGGACTCCCTCGGCTCCCTGGAAGCGATCGAGCCCCTTCCGCCGATGGAGGAGGGCCAGTCCTTCCGCGAGCTGCGCCCCCAGCGCCGACTGCGGATCTGGCAACTCGCCCCGATCATCGCCCTCGCGGTGAGCGGATCGCTGATGTTCGCCTTTCCCCTCGCCTTCGAATCCGGCGACGCGGGACCTGTCGTCGCCATGCTCGGCCTTCTGCTGTGCTGCTGCTCCGCCGGGTGGGGCCTGATGGCCGCCCGCCGGGTCGGCTACACCTGGCCCGGCCTGCCCGCCCGCGGCTCCGGCGCCCGTGTCGACTGGCGCTACGTGGCCGGATACACCGCGCTGATCGCCCTGCTGGCGGTGCTCGCCGTATGGCGCGTCGCCCGGCTGCGCTGACGGCCCCGCCCACCAGCCCGTCCCCCTCCGTCGCCCGCGTACGATCGATGACGTGACTGACGCGCGCCACGACACCGCACCGCTCGCCTTCCTCAAGGGCCACGGCACCGAGAACGACTTCGTGATCGTCCCCGACCCGGACGGTCTGCTCGACCTGTCCCCGGCCGACGTCACCCGCCTGTGCGACCGGCGCGCCGGAATCGGCGGTGACGGCCTGCTGCGCGTGGTCCGCTCCGCCTGCCACCCCGAGGCCGCGGCACTCTCCGACCGGGCCGAGTGGTTCATGGACTACCGCAACAGCGACGGCAGCATCGCCGAGATGTGCGGCAACGGCGTCCGCGTCTTCGCCCGCTACCTCCAGCGCACCGGCCTCACCGACGCGGGCGACCTGTCCGTCGCCACCCGCGCCGGCGTCCGCGACGTCCACATCGCCAAGGACGCCGACGACGGCACTCCCGGCGACATCACGGTCCGCATGGGCCGCGCCACGCTTCCCGAAGGCGCCGTCACCGTCACCGTGGGCGACCGCAGTTGGCCCGCGCTCCACGTCGACATGGGCAACCCGCACGCCGTCGCCTTCGTCGACACCCTCGACCACGCCGGTGACCTCCTCCGTGCCCCCGCGGTCGCCCCCGCCGACGCCTACCCGGCGGGCACCAACGTCGAATTCGTCGTCGACCGCGGGCCGCGCCACGTGGCTCTGCGCGTCCACGAGCGCGGTTCCGGCGAGACCCGCTCCTGCGGCACGGGCGCCTGCGCCGTGATGGTCGCCGCGGCCCGCCGCGACGGCGCCGACCCGGCCGTCACCGGCCGCCCGGTCACGTACACCGTCGACGTCCCCGGCGGCCGGCTGGTGATCACCGAGACCGCCGACGGACAGATCGAGATGACCGGACCCGCGGTGATCGTCGCCGAGGGCGTCATCGACCCGGCCTGGCGCGGCGGTCCCTCCGCCGACCCCGGTGCCTGAACCACCACCTTTCCGGCGGTATCCGACCGGGATTCCCGCACACGTTCCCTCGAACGGGTGATGGGGATCACTCTCGGCGAGAGCGTGACTGCCGCACGTGGTGGGCTCGGTAGCATCAATCACCGGCGCGGCCCCACGGGGCGTGGAGAGCGTCCGCAGCCGGTTCAGGCTGCTGGAGGTGCCCGATGAGCGCAGACAACGCGGTGGACGCCGACCGCAGTGCCGGGGCCCCGCGCCGTGGACTGCGCCGGATCGACCTGCTCAGGCTCGGCCGCGCGGCGCTGCTCGGCCCCAGCGGCCGGGACCGCGTGCCCGACGCCATCGAGCACCTCACCAAGGTGCACCGCGCGCGCCACCCCGAAGCGGGCCCCGAAGCGATCGAGACGCTGCGGCGGGCGTATGTGCTCGCGGAGTCCTCGCACCGCGGTCAGATGCGCAAGAGCGGCGAGCCGTACATCACCCACCCGCTGGCGGTCACGCTGATCCTCGCCGAACTGGGCGCGGAGACCACCACCCTGACCGCCTCCCTCCTCCACGACACCGTCGAGGACACCGATGTGACGCTCGATCAGGTACGGGAGGAGTTCGGCCAGGAGGTCAGCTATCTCGTCGACGGCGTCACCAAGCTGGAGAAGGTCGACTACGGCGCCGCCGCGGAGCCGGAGACCTTCCGCAAGATGCTCGTCGCCACCGGCAACGACGTACGCGTGATGTCGATCAAGCTCGCCGACCGGCTGCACAACATGCGGACCCTCGGGGTGATGCGCCCCGAGAAGCAGGTGCGGATCGCCAAGGTCACCCGCGATGTGCTGATCCCGCTCGCCGAACGCCTCGGCGTGCAGGCACTGAAGACCGAGCTCGAAGACCTGGTCTTCGCGATCCTCCACCCCGAGGAGCACGCCAGGACCCGCGCCATGATCGCCGCGAACGCCGCCGGACCCGACCTCCTCGCGGCTGTCGCCGAGGACCTGCGCAAGGTGCTGCGCGAGGCGGACATCGCCGCCGAGGTCGCCATCCGCCCGCGGCACGCGGTCTCCGTCCACCGCGTCCTGCTCAAGCGCGGCGGCGCGGAACTCGGCAGTTGCGACTTCGGCCGCCTGCTCGTCGTGGTCGCCGAGGACGCCGACTGCTATGCCGTGCTCGGTGAGCTGCACACCTGTTTCACCCCGGTGATCGCGGAGTTCAAGGACTTCATCGCCGCCCCCAAGTTCAACCTGTACCAGTCGCTGCACACCGCCGTCGCCGACGAGCGCGGCCGGATCGCCGAAGTCCTGGTCCGCACCCGGCGGATGCACCGGGTCGCGGAAGCCGGGGTGATCGCGCTCGGTGACCCGCACGCCGTGGAGGAGACTCCGCAGGCCGCCGAGGCCGAGCAGGGCGCGAGCGCGGCGGAGACCTGGGGGAGGGTGGACCCGACCCAACCCGGTTGGCTCGCCCGGCTGTTGGAGTGGCAGCGCGACGCCCCCGACCCCGACACCTTCTGGTCCGCTCTGCGGGACGACCTCGCCCAGGACCGCGAGATCACCGTCTTCGCCACCGAGTCCGGCGAGTCCATCGGCACGATGCGGCTGGCCGCCGGGGCGAGCTGCGTGGACGCCGCCTACGCGGTGCACGGCGAGGCCGGTCACCAGTGCGTCGGCGCCCGCGTCAACGGGCGGCTGGCACCGCTGGGGACCCGGCTGCGCGACGGCGACACCCTCCAGCTCCTGATGGACGACTCCGCCACCTCCGGCCCCGACGCCGACTGGCTGGAGCACGCCATCACCCCGGCCGCCCGGATCGCCATCACCAGGTGGCTGACCCAGAACCCGGCGACGGCAGACGAGGACAAGCCGGCGTCGGCCCCTGCGGTACGCCCGACCCACGCCGCGGGCCAGGCGCGCGCCGCCGAACCGGTGGCGGTCACCGACCTGCCGCACGCGACCGTACGGCTGGCCCGCTGTTGCACGCCGGTGCCTCCGGACGGCCTCACGGGATTCGTCATCCGCGGCGGTACCGTCGCCGTTCACCGCGTCGAGTGTCCGAGCACCGCCCGGATGGTCACGGCGGGACGGGCGCCCGTACCCGTCCGCTGGCGCGACGACGGCACCGCCAACGGCTTCCGGGCCACGATCCTCGCCGAGGCGCTGAGCCGCCCGCGCCTGCTCGCCGACCTCACCGAGGCCATCGCGGCCCAGGGCGTCGGGATCGTCTCGGCCGCGGTGGAGCCCCCGCAGGAGCACCGGGTGCGGCACACGTACACGGTGGAGCTGCCCGACCCCCAGGCGCTGGCGGTCCTGATGCGGGCAATGCGGTCGGTGCCAGGCGTCTATGACGTCTACCGCGCGCGACTGGCCGTCACGGCGGCGCAGCCCTGAGACCAGGGCGTACACACGCTTGGACGCGCGCGAGGACTCTCGTGAGGACGCGGGCGCGGAAGCCCGGGTGAGCACCTGCGGGGACTTCGTGAAGTGGGTCATCACTGTCTCCTTCGATCGTTACTCCCAGTGAACGTCTGGTGGCAGATCGTAGGTTCCGGGGTGATCGTCACCCACACGAGTGATTCCGGCGACGGCCGCAGGAGATCCGGTCCTGTCGGCCGGCGGACAGCCCTCGCGGGTATCCGCGGCGAAACTCGCGTGACCGCGAGTGTCCGGCGTGCGACCATCGTAGTAACGGCAGAAACACCGCCGATTCGTTGACCGCTCGACCAAAGGATCCAATGACCTCCTCTTCTTCTTCCTCTTCGAACAACCGCCAGCGCCTCCCCGAGAGCCTTCGGGCCGACGCCCTGATGGAAGAGGACGTCGCCTGGAGTCATGAGATCGACGAGGACCGGGACGGCGACCAGTTCGACCGCTCCGAGCGTGCGTCGCTCCGCCGGGTCGCCGGACTCTCCACCGAGCTCGAGGACGTCACCGAGGTCGAGTACCGGCAGCTCCGACTGGAGCGCGTGGTGCTCGTGGGCGTCTGGACCACGGGGACCGTCGACGACGCCGAGAATTCGCTGGCCGAGCTGGCGGCGCTCGCCGAGACCGCCGGAGCACTCGTCCTCGACGGCGTCATCCAGCGCCGCGACAAGCCGGACCCGGCCACGTACATCGGATCCGGCAAGGCACTGGAGCTGCGCGACATCGTCGTGGAGACCGGCGCCGACACCGTCGTCTGCGACGGTGAGCTGAGCCCCGGCCAGCTCATCCATCTGGAAGACGTCGTCAAGGTCAAGGTGGTCGACAGGACCGCGCTGATCCTCGACATCTTCGCTCAGCACGCCAAGTCCCGTGAGGGCAAGGCGCAGGTCTCGCTGGCACAGATGCAGTACATGCTGCCGAGGCTGCGCGGCTGGGGTCAGTCGCTGTCCCGGCAGATGGGTGGCGGTGGCGCCGGATCGTCCGGCGGCGGCATGGCGACGCGTGGTCCCGGTGAGACCAAGATCGAGACCGACCGTCGGCGTATCCGCGAGAAGATGGCCAAGATGCGCCGGGAGATCGCGGAGATGAAGACCAGCCGCGACCTCAAGCGCCAGGAGCGCAAGCGGCACAAGGTGCCGTCGGTCGCCATCGCCGGATACACCAACGCGGGCAAGTCCTCGCTGCTCAACCGGCTCACCGGCGCGGGCGTCCTGGTGGAGAACGCGCTGTTCGCCACCCTGGACCCGACCGTGCGCCGCGCGGAGACCCCCAGCGGACGGCTCTACACCCTGGTGGACACCGTCGGGTTCGTACGGCACCTGCCGCACCACCTGGTCGAGGCCTTCCGGTCCACGATGGAGGAGGTCGGCGACGCCGACCTGATCCTGCACGTGGTGGACGGCTCGCACCCGGTACCCGAGGAGCAGCTCGCGGCAGTACGCGAGGTGTTCCGCGATGTCGGCGCGCTGGACGTGCCCGAGATCGTGATCGTCAACAAGGCGGACGCCGCGGACCCGCTGGTCCTCCAGCGTCTGCTGCGCAACGAGAAGCACGCCATCGCGGTCTCCGCCCGCAGCGGCATGGGCATCGACGAGTTGCTGGAGATCATCGACCAGGAACTGCCGCGGCCCGATGTGGAAGTCGAGGCGCTGGTGCCGTACACGCACGGCGGTCTCGTCTCCCGGGTGCACGCCGCGGGTGAGGTCCTCTCCGAGGAGCACACCGGCGACGGCACGCTGCTCAAGGTGCGGGTGCACGAGGAACTGGCCGCGGAACTGGCCCCGTTCACGCTCGTCGCCAGGACCTGACAGGGCTGAGGCGCCACGGCAGTTCGACGCCGGGTCGCCGCCGCGCGCACTGACATGGGTAAGGGGCCGCCTCCTAGAGGCGGCCCCTTACCCATGCGTCGTCTGCTAGTTGAACTTCTGGCTCACCCCGTCGAAGACCTTCTTCGCCTCGGAACCCAAGTGCGGCCCCGCCAGCCAGGTGTTCGTCACCGGCCCGATCGACGTATTGCTGACCAGCGCCGTCGTCCCGTCCGGCCGCTTGGCGAACCAGCCGCCGCCCGACGAACCACCCGTCATCGTGCAGCCGATCCGGTACTCCGTCGGCGCCTGGGCGTTCAGCGACAGCCGGCCCGGCTTGCCCACGCAGTCGTACATCTGTTGCCCGTTGAAGGGGGGCGCCGCGGGATAGCCCCAGGCGCCCATCGTCCCGATCCGCGTCGCGGACGGCGCGTCGAACCACACCGGCATCGCCGTACCGACCGTCTCCTCCAGCGACTTGCCGCCCGCGCCCTCCTCCGGCTTCACATGCAGCACGGCGAAGTCGTAAGGCGAACCGCTGCCGCCGGACTCGGCGCCCGTGCTGATCCACTGGTCGGAGGTGCTGGCCCAGTCGGCCCAGAACACGCCGTACGGCGCCAGCACGTCACGCGAGGCGCCCTCCAGGGCCGCGGCGCTCTTGCCCGTGTCGTTGTAGGCGGGGACGAAGGCGATGTTGCGGTACCAGCCGCCGGAGGCACCCGCGTGCACGCAGTGGCCCGCCGTCCACACCAGATTCGACTTTCCCGGATGCGCCGGATCCCGGACCACCGTCGCCGAGCAGACCATCGAGCCCTTGGGCCCGTCGAAGAAGAGTTTTCCGACACCAGGTGCGGCCTCGTGGTAGGGCGCCGTGACCCGGCTCGCTTGCACCGGATCCGGCGCAGGGTCGCTCTCGCCCTGGTCGGCCGACACATTGGTGGGCACCTTCTTGTCGCTCTGGTCCGCGCCCTTCATGCGGTCGTCGCTCCACAGCCCGTTGATCACCGGGTTGACGAAATCCGCCGCCTTGCGCAGCCACTTCGCCTTGTCCCAGTTCTTCCAGCCGCCCTTCTTGTACGCCTGCTCCCACTTCTTCAGGTCGTCGAGGCTGGTCGGGAAGGACGTCGGCAGACCGAGGTTGTTGCCCGCCGTCACCGACGAACTGGGCTTGGCGTCCGCGGAGTCACCGGACGACCCGCACGCGGTGGCGGTGCCCGCGAGGAGAACGGCTGCCGCCGCCGCGGCCACCAAGGGCCTTCGTATGGATGACATGGACTGCTCCCCCTGAGATGTCTTCGGCTGTACGGCAGTTGCCGCCCCCGATGCGCGGTGGCCACCACTATGCCGCTGGTGTGAGGGACGGCCGGGGGTGTTCGCCGGTTCCGCGCCGAAAGTCTCCGGGCCGCCCGTGATCGAGCCGTCACCCAGTCGTTAGTACGGACGGGGGACGACTGCCTGGACGCCGACCCGGAGGAGTGAGCACGTGGCCGCCATTTCGAGCGCGCCGGGACAACGACTGGCGGCATCGGCCGAGGTGTCCGCCGAGGGACCGGCCGACGAATCCATGACGGGGGAGGCGATTCTCCGCAGGCAGGCGCAGCGCGAATCGGCCGCCCGCACCTATGCGCGGTCCCTGCCGGTGGTACCCGTCCGCGCCCGCGGGATGACCGTGGAGGGCGCCGACGGCCGCCGGTACCTCGACTGCCTGTCCGGTGCGGGAACCCTCGCTCTCGGCCACAATCACCCCGTCGTCCTGGAGGCCATCAGGGGCGTCCTGGACTCGGGCGCTCCCTTGCACGTCCTGGACCTCGCGACCCCGGTCAAGGACGCCTTCACCACCGCGCTGTTCGAGACGCTGCCGCCTCAACTCGCCGAGCACGGCCGCATCCAGTTCTGCGGCCCCGCCGGGACCGACGCGGTGGAGGCGGCCATCAAGCTCGCCCGTATCGCCACCGGGCGCGGCGGACTCCTCGCCTTTTCCGGCGCCTACCACGGCATGACGGCCGGCGCGCTCGCCGCTACGGGTGACACGGCGGTCCGCGGCGCCGTCGGTGAAGCGGACGCGCGGATCACCCGTCTGCCGTACCCGTACGACTATCGCTGCCCGTTCGGCATCGGCGGCGACCGGGGGGCCGAGCTCTCGGCACGCTGGACCGCGCATCTCCTCGACGACCCCAAGGGCGGGGTGCAGCCGCCCGCCGCGATGCTCCTCGAACCGGTGCAGGGCGAAGGCGGCGTCATCCCGGCGCCCGACACCTGGTTGCGCAGGATGAGTGAGATCACGGCAGCGCGCGGCATCCCGCTGGTGGTCGACGAGGTGCAGACCGGCGTCGGCCGTACCGGCACCTTCTGGGCCGTTGAGCGCAGCGGAATCGTGCCCGACGTCATGGTGCTGTCCAAGGCCATCGGCGGCAGCCTCCCGCTGGCCGTGATCGTCTACCGCGAAGAACTCGACGCCTGGCAGCCGGGCGCCCACGCGGGCACCTTCCGCGGCAATCAACTCGCCATGGCCGCCGGCACGGCCACGCTCCGCTTCGTACGGCAGCACGCGCTGCACGAGCGCGCGGAGACCGTCGGCGCGCGCATGCTCAGCCGCCTGCGCGGACTCGCCGCGCACCACGACTGCATCGGCGACGTCCGAGGACGCGGTCTGATGATCGGCGTCGAACTCGTCGACACCGAAGCCGAGCCCGACGACTACGGGGCGCTTCCCGCCGCGCCCCGGCTCGCCGCCCGCGTCCAGCAGGAGGCCCTGCGCCGCGGACTCATCGTCGAACTGGGCGGACGGCACGGCGCCGTGATCCGGTTGCTGCCGCCGCTGACCATCACCGACGAACAGGCCGAAGCCGTGCTCGACCGGCTGGCCGCCGCCATCGACGCCGCGCGGACCGCGACGCGAGGCGGCCCGGCATGACCCCGGCGGACCGACCGCGAGAAGCCGTGCCGCCGCGCGGTACCGACGAGTGGAGCCCTGGCATGACCGCACCCGTGGACTCCGGCACCCCCATGCCGCCCGGCGCGGCGGTGCCGCTGGCCGCCGCCGTACCAGTGCAGCGACCGCGCGCCGCCGCGGCCGACCAGGATCCGGACCCGTTGGAGCACCCGGACCCGTATCGTGTCGCCGACGCGGCGGGCGCCGAGAATCTGCTGCGCTGCTGGGTCCGCGAGACGGGCCTCACGGAGCCCGCCGACAGCCTGCTGCGGATCTCTCTGCCCGCCAGCGGCACGCAGGCCCAGGCGGCTGTCCTGCACTGGTCGGCCACCGGCCACCACCGCTTCGGACCGGTCCGCCTCACAACCGCCCCGAGCCGCCCGCTGACCGCGGTCGCGCTCGCCGCGCTGCTGGCCCGTGAAGGCGGCGGCGCGGCGGCCGAGGGCGACGACCTGGTGGCGAGGGTGGCCGATTCGGTACGCAGGACCGCCGTGTTCGTCAGCGAGCGGCGTGCGCGGCCCGGCCGGCCCGAGCCGGAACTGCCCTTCCTGGAGTCGGAACAGGCCCTGCTCCTCGGTCACCCGACGCATCCCGCGCCCAAGGCCCGCGAAGGGCTCAGCGAGAGCGAGAGCGCCGCGTACTCGCCCGAGACGCGCGGCTCCTTCGCGCTGCACTGGCTCGCCGTGGACGCCGCCGTCCTCGCCACCGACTCCGCGTGGACCGACCGCGGCCGACCCGTACCGGCCGCCGATTTGCTGACCGCGATGGCCGGGCCAGAACTCGCGTGCCCCGCAGGCACCGCGCCGCTCCCGCTGCACCCCTGGCAGGCGCGCGACATCCTGCACCGGCCCGCCGTCCAGCGGCTGTTGGACGCCGGGCTGCTGCGTGACCTGGGCCCGGTCGGCGACCCGTGGTACGCCACCTCTTCCGTGCGGACCGTCTACCGTCCCGACGCGCCCGCGATGCTCAAGCTCTCCCTGGCGCTGCGCATCACCAACTCCCGCAGGGAGAATCTCCGCAAGGAGCTGAGGCGCGGCACCGAGGTGCACCGGCTGCTGCGCAGCGGGCTCGTCGCGCGGTGGCACGCCGCCCACCCGGGCTTCGACATCGTCCGCGACCCGGCCTGGCTGGGCGTGGACACACCGGACGGCACACCGGTGCCCGGCCTTGACGTCGTGCTCAGGCACAGCCCGTTCGGCCCCGGCGACCAGGCGCACTGCGTGGCGGGACTCACCTCGCCGCGCCCGTGGCCCGGCGTTCCCGCGCCCGCGCTGCGCTCCCGGCTGGCCATGCTCGTGACCCGCCTCGCGGAGCGCACCGGAAGGCCCGCGACGGCGGTCGCCACCGAGTGGTTCCTGCGCTACCTCGACGCGGTCGTACGGCCGGTGCTGTGGCTCGACGGCGAGGCGGGCATCGCCCTGGAAGCGCATCAGCAGAACACTCTCGTCCTGCTCGACGCCTCCGGCTGGCCCTGCGGCGGGCGCTACCGCGACAACCAGGGGTACTACTTCCGCGAGTCGCACCGCGCGGAGCTGGAACGCCAGCAGCCGGGCATCGGGGCCGACAGCGACACCTTCGTCGCCGACGAGATCGCGGACGAGCGGATCGCCTACTACCTCGGCGTCAACAACGTCCTCGGCCTCATCGGCGCCTTCGGCTCCCAGCGGCTCGCGGACGAGCAGGTGCTGCTCGCCGCGTTCCGCCGCTTCCTGGCCGCCGCCGCGGGAGGCCGCAGCAGCCTTCCCGCCCGGCTGCTGGACGCCCCGGAACTGCGCAGCAAGGCCAATCTGCTGACCAGGCTGCACGGAATGGACGAACTCGTCGGACCGGTCGACACCCAGTCGGTCTACATCACCATGCCCAACCCGCTGACCGTCTGAGCGGACCGTCCGGACGCGCGTCCGTTCTCGGTCCTCGCCCCCGGACCCGCACCGGATCCCCGCCGGGAACCGGCCCGGACCCCCGACGAGGACCGGAACCCGCTCAGGAGAGGAAGGAGCTTCCGTGACACCCGCCGACTCCAGTACCGAGGACACCCTCGACCTGAAGCTGCCGCCCGAGGTCCTGGCCCTCTTCGCCGCGACGGCGTTCGACGCCGCCGAACCGGACACCGAGGACCCGGCGGGCGCCGCGAAGCCAGGACTCCTCGGCGCGGCCGCCTCCTGGCCGGCCGTCGAGACCCCCGCAGGCTCCTTCCGGCTGGTGCCGGTCCGCGTCGACCGCGACCTGCCCCTGCTCACCCGCTGGATGAACGACCCGGCCGTCGCCGAATTCTGGGAGCTGGCCGGCGACGAGCGCGTCACAGAGCGGCACCTGCGCGGCCAGACCGAGGGTGACGGACGCAGCGTGCCCTGCCTCGGCGTGCTGGACGGCACGCCGATGAGCTACTGGGAGATCTACCGCGCCGATCTGGACCCGGTCGCCCGTTTCTATCCGGCCCGGCCGCACGACATCGGCGTCCACCTGCTCATCGGCGGCGTCGCCGACCGGGCACGCGGCCTCGGCGGCACGCTGCTGCGCGCCGTGTGCGACATCGTTCTGGACCACCGCCCTGGCTGCCCACGAGTGATCGCGGAACCCGACCTGCGCAACACTCCCTCCGTCGCCGCCTTCCTCACCGCGGGCTTCCGCCTGTCCGCGGAACTCGAACTGCCCGGCAAGCGGGCGGCCCTCATGATCCGCGACCGTTCGCTGCGCCACCGGCTCTGAGCCCGGCCGGCAACGCCTGCGCCCCGACACCGCGTCCTTCGGGCGCTGCCTCGACGGCGGTTCCCCGAACCCTCCTCACCCCTGCCTTCCAGGTCACCAGGTCCCCACCGCAGGAGCCCCACTGTGCTCACCCCCTCCGTATCCGACTCCGCCGCCTGGCAGCACGCGGCCAGGCGCCTGCTGGCCAAGATGCTCGCCGAGTTCGCGTACGAGGAGCTGATCGTCCCCGAACCGGAGCCCGCCGAGGGCCCGACCGCGTACCGGCTACGGCTCAGCCCGGACGTGACCTACCGCTTCCGCGCCCGGCGCGGCGCGTACGGCAGTTGGTACGTGGACGCGGACAGTGTCACGCCGACCGGTGACCCGCTGCACTTCCTGCTGCACGGCCACGAGAGCGTGCTCGGCCTGAGCGGCGACACCACAGGGCACCTGATCCAGGAACTCCTCGCGACGCTCCGCGCCGACGTGCGGCTCGGCAGCACCGCGCTGACGGCGGCCGAACTCGCCGACCTGGACTACGCCGACCTCGAAGGCCACCAGACCGGCCACCCCTGGCTGGTCGCCAACAAGGGACGTATCGGCTTCTCCGCCGCCGACGCCGCCCGCTGGGCACCCGAGGCGCGCAAGCCGGAGCGCCTGCCCTGGATCGCCGTACACCGCGACCTCGCCCAATACCGCGGTATCTCCACGCTCGCCACCCCCGATCTCCTCTACGCCGAAGAACTCACCCCCGGCACCCTCGACACCTTCCGGCACACCATCGCCGACCGGAACCGCGACCCCGCCGACTACCTGCTGCTGCCCGTCCACCCCTGGCAGTGGGACCAGGTGATCGCGCCGCTCTTCGCCCCCGCGATCAGCGACGGATCCATCCTCCACCTCACCACTGACAACGACCTGCGGCTGCCCCAGCAGTCGATCCGCACCTTCCTCAACACCAGCCGCCCGCACCGGCGCACCGTCAAGCTCCCGCTGTCCGTCCTCAACACCCTGGTCTGGCGCGGCCTGCCGACCGAACGCACGCTGGCCGCCCCGGCCGTCACCGCCTGGGTGCGGGGACTGCGGGACGCCGACCCCTTCCTGCGGGACGAGACGCGGGTGATCCTGCTCGGCGAGGTCGCCTCCGTCACCGTCGAACACCCGCAGTACGACCGGCTGCCCACCGTCCCGTACCAGTACCGCGAACTGCTCGGCTGCATCTGGCGCGAGCCGCTGGCCGCCCACCTGGAACCGGGAGAGCACGCCCGTACCCTCGCCGCGCTGCTGCACACCGACCCGAACGGGCGATCTTTCACCGCCGAACTCGTCGACCGGTCCGGTCTCGCGCCCCGCGTATGGCTGCGCCACCTCTTCGCGGCGCTGCTACCGCCCCTCCTGCGTTTTCTCTACCAATACGGCACGGTTTTCTCCCCGCACGGCGAGAACACCATCGTGGTCTACGACGAGCACGACATCCCGGTACGCCTCGCGGTGAAGGACTTCGTCGACGACATCAACGTTTCCGCGGACCCACTGCCGGAACACGACGGCATGCCGGACGACGTACGCCAGGTGCTGCTCACCGAACGGCCCGAATTCCTTACCCAGTTCATCCACGCGGGCCTCTTCATCGGGGTCCTGCGCTATCTCGCGCCCCTGTGCGAGGCACAACTGGACGTGCCCGAAGCCGAATTCTGGACCCTGGTGCGGGACGAGATCGTCCGCCACCAAGAGCGCTTTCCCGAACTCAAGGAACGTTTCGCCGCCTTCGACCTCCTTACGCCCCGCATCGACCGGCTCTGCCTCAACCGCAATCGGCTGCACCTCGACGGCTACCGCGACCGGGCACAGCGCCCGCACGCCGCCGTGCACGGCACGGTCGCCAACCCCCTCCACCTTCCCCGTCCCTGAGGCGCGCCGCGGCCGAGCCGATACGATCCGAGCACGGGGACCCGGTACGGAATCCCGTACGGAACGCGTACGGGAATCACCGCGGAAAGGTGGGGGCGGCCATGCGGGAGGCAGCGGGCGTCGAACCCTGCCCGGAGTGCGGTACGGCCGTGCGGCCGGGACAACTGCTCTGCCAGGGCTGCTTCGTGCCCTTCTCGCTGATGGCCGCGGCCCGCGCCGCGCAGACCCCGCCGCAGGGAGCCGCCCCCGAGGCATCCCCGGAACCGACCGCGCTGCTGCCGAGCGCCCACGGCGCCGACTCCGAACACACCCGAGTGATCAACGTGATCCCCGGAGCGCTGCCCCGACCCCTGGAGACGCGCAGGGACGCACCGCCGCGGGCGCTGCGACTGCGGTTCCCCAGCGGCGAGATCGTCGCGGTGGAGCCGGCCAACTCGATCCGGCTCGGCCGCGACCCGAAGCACTGCCCCGCCGTGCCCTTCCTCGCCGCGCACGACAATCTGTCCCGTATCCACGCCATGATCGGCGTCGAGCCCGACGGCTCCGCCTGGATCTCCGACGAGAGCTCCACGAACGGCACCTTCGTCCACGGCTACCGGCTCGCGCCCGGCGAGCGGGCACCCGTACGCCCCGGCGACACCCTCCGGCTCGCCGCCGACGTCACCGTCCGCGTACTGCTCTGACCTCCGCGTAGGCGGCGATGCAACGGGCCAGCGGGTGCTCGGGGCCCAGCGCCTGCGCGGCGTCGGCCGACAGCTCCTCGAAGCGGCGGACGACGGCGGTCGTGCCGTTCAGACCCTCCAGGGCCCGCGCCCGGCCGAAAAGCGCCGCAAATGGTGCGGCCTCGTTTTCCGCACCCTGGCGCGCGATGTGCTGGAGCGCCTGCCAGTAGCGCTCGTCCGCGTCGGTGAACCGGTCCGCGGCGAGCAGCCCCTCGGCGTCCTCCAGCAGCGCCCACAGCACATGGCCGGCGCTCCGGTCCAGCACCGTGGGACTGCGCCGTACGGGAGCGGGCCGCATCAGCGCGCGCAGCCGCTCGGCCACCTCCCCGGCGTCGGCCGGCCGGTCGTCCGGCTTCTTGGCGAGCATCCGGTGCACCAGGCGCGCGAGTCCGGCGGGCACCTCGGGGCGCCGCCGCTCGATGGGCTCCGGCGCCTCGTGGACGTGCATGTACGCGTATCCCACGGATGTCCCGGCCGAGAAGGGCGGTCCCTCGGCGAGCATCGCGTACAGCACACAGCCGAGCGAATAGAGGTCGGACCGCGCGGTCACCTCGGCGCCGCGCGCCTGCTCGGGCGAGAAGTACGGCGGCGAGCCCATGACCGCCCGCGGATCGGTGTACCGCGTGGCGCTGTCGTCGCGGTGCGCCACCAGGCCGAAGTCGCAGATCTTGACGACGCCGTCCGGGAGAAGCATCAGATTCTCCGGCTTGATGTCCCGGTGGACGAGCCCGCGCTCATGCGCGTGCCGCAGCCCGGCGCTGATCTGCATGCCATAGGCGATGACATCGGCCACCGGCAGTCCGCCGCGGTCCAGCAGCACTTGGCGGAAGTCCGCGCCGCGCAGCAATTCCATGACGATGAACGGCCTGCCCTGGTGCTCGCCCGCGTCATGGACGGTGGCCACATTGGGATGGCTCAGCGCGGCGGCGGCCATCGCCTCCCTGCGGAACCGGCCCTGGCGCTCGTCACGCTCGCCGTCGCCCCAATCGGCGCGCAGCGTCAGCACCTTCACCGCGACACGCCGCCCCAGACTCCGGTCGAGAGCCGCGTAGACCTGCCCGTACCCGCCGCCGCCCAGCGACTCCTCCAGGAGGTACCGGTCGCTGAGGACCGTACCGATCCCGATCTCCCCCGACACGTCGTCCTCGTCCCCGCTCGTTCGCCGTCGCGGCCCGGTTCACCCGGGCTCCTGCCCCGGCGGCCACGGTACGGCCATCATGGTGGGACCCGCCGCGTCCGCGCTCACCCGCGGTCCGACGGTACCGTCCGCCGGGTCCTCCTCGAAGACGAACTGACGGCCGCTGGGCAGCAGTTCCAGCCGTTCGTGCAGGACGACGGAATCCCCTTGGCGCAGATGCCACAGCGCGCCGTGCGGCAGCGGCACCAACTCGTCACCAGTGGGGCGGCGGCGCCGCACCCAGGTGCCGTTCGCACTGCGCTCGTCCACCACGCTCAGCCCTGTGCCGTCGTAACTGACCATCACATGGGTACGGCTCACCGACTCGACCTCGGTGTCGTCGATCCAGGCGCCGAGGACGACACCGCCGTCGGCGGGCGCCCGGCCGACCGCGAGCGGCTCGCCCGCCGTCACCATGAAGCGGCCCCGCACCGTCCCGTCCATGACCACCTTCACCTGCGCGCGGGACGGACGGGGACCCGCGTCCGCCAGGGGCAGCCCGTGCGTCGGGCAGAGAACCTGGGATTTCCGGCGGCGGGGGAGCGCGGTGCTCGGCCGGTCGGCGGCGCCGAACAGCGGGCAGTCGGCCTCGGGACAACGCCAGTCACGGCTGAGGACCGCCCGGTGCGCCGACCGGTCCCAGCGCCGGTACACGCCCGCCTCCAGGAGCAGCCCTTCCTCCTCCTTGCGGGAGACCTGCCACTCGGGAGGCACCGGCATGATCCGCGGCCGTACGCCGATCACGCCGTCCGGCTGGAGGAAGGGCCGCAGAAAACGGTCCCGGTTGCCGGGAATCCACGGATAGGCGCGGTGGAAGTCCAGGAAATTGTCCGCGCTGACCACCCGCAGCTCCAGCGCGTCGGCCAGCTCCAGGATGCGGTCGTCCGCCCGTGGCAGGACCTCCAGCAGCCCTTCGAGATACCAGCGGTCCAGGCTCTGCCGCTCCTCGGGCGTCAGACGGCCGTCGGTCAGCAGGGAACGGTCGGTGATCGCGTACACCTGCACGGCGGGATCGCGGGTGAATTCCGCCAGCGCGTCCAGCAGACCCGACAACCGGGCCAGATCCGCCGCCCGTTCCCCGCCGAGCGCCGGTTCACGCACCACATTCGCGACGTCGATCACATATTCCGCGGCGGAGGCATCCAGAGTCAGGCGGCGCTCGAACGGCATGTGTCCAGAAGCTATCACCGCCCGACTTGAACGGTCCGCCGAACGATCCGCGGCACCCGGCGCGGACGGCGATGTCAGTGCGGCCCTCTAGGCTTGCCTCCCTATGACTGCCACGCCCCCACCCGCGCTCACCGACCTGCTGCACGCCGCCGTCACCGCCGTCGGAGGTGTCGAGCGGGCCGGTCAGGTCACCATGGCCCAAGCCGTCGAGGCCGCCGTGGACGACCAGTCCCATCTGCTCGTCCAGGCCGGTACCGGCACCGGAAAATCGCTCGGCTATCTGGTGCCCGCGCTCGCCCACGGCGAGCGCGTGGTGGTGGCCACCGCCACCCTCGCGCTCCAGCGCCAGCTCGTCGAGCGCGACCTGCCGCGCACCGTCGACGCGCTGAAGCCGCTGCTGCGCCGTGAGCCGCAGTACGCGATGCTCAAGGGCCGCTCCAACTACCTGTGCCTGCACCGCCTGCACGAGGGCGTGCCGCAGGACGAGGAGGACGGTCTCTTCGACCCCTTCGAGGCCGCCGCGCCGACCAGCAAGCTCGGCCAGGACCTGCTGCGGCTGCGCGACTGGGCCGACGAGACCGAGACCGGCGACCGGGACGGCCTCACCCCCGGCGTCTCCGACCGCGCCTGGAGCCAGGTGTCGGTCACCTCGCGCGAGTGTCTGGGCGCCACCAAGTGCGCCTACGGCGCCGAGTGCTTCGCCGAGGCCGCCCGTGAGCGCGCCAAACTGGCCGATGTGGTGGTCACCAACCACGCGCTGCTGGCGATCGACGCCATCGAGGGCGCCCCGGTGCTGCCGGGCCACGAGGTCCTGATCATCGACGAGGCGCACGAACTGGTCTCCCGCGTCACCGGCGTCGCCACCGGCGAGCTGTCCCCGGGCGCCGTCAACCGCGCGGTCAAGCGGGCGTCCCGGCTGGTCAACGAGAAGGCCGCGGACGCCCTGCTCACCGCCGCCGAGGGCTTCGAGCGCGTGATGGAGCTGGCCCTGCCGGGACGCCTGGAGGAGATCCCCGAGGATCTGGGGTACGTCCTCGCGGCGCTGCGCGACGCCTGCCGCCAGGTCATCACCGCCATCGGCGACACCCGCGACAAGTCCGTGCAGGACGAGGACGCGGTCCGCAAGCAGGCGCTCGCCGCGGTGGAGCACATCCACGGGGTCAGCGAGCGGCTGGTGCTCGGCTCCGAATTCGACGTGGTGTGGTGCGAGCGGCACGACCGGTACGGGGCCTCGCTGCGGGTCGCCCCCCTGAGCGTGTCCGGACTGCTGCGCGAGAAGCTCTTCACCGAGCGCTCGGTGGTGCTCACCTCCGCCACCCTCAAGCTGGGCGGCGACTTCAACGGGGTGGCCGCCTCGCTCGGCCTGGCCCCCGAGGGCACCGAGGGCGAGGACGTCCCGCAGTGGAAGGGCATCGACGTCGGCTCGCCCTTCGACTACCGCAAGCAGGGCATCCTCTACGTCGCCAGGCACCTCAACCAGCCGGGCAGGGACAGCAACCGCGAGGACATGCTCGACGAACTCGCCGAGCTGATCGAGGCGGCCGGCGGCCGTACCCTCGGGCTGTTCTCGTCCATGCGCGGCGCCCAGGCCGCCGCGGAGGCCATGCGGGGCCGCCTGGACCACCCGGTGCTGCTCCAGGGCGAGGAGACGCTCGGTGAGCTGATCCGTACGTTCTCGCAGGACGCCAAGACGTGTCTGTTCGGGACGCTCTCGCTGTGGCAGGGCGTCGATGTGCCGGGTGTGAACTGCCAGTTGGTGGTGATGGACCGGATCCCGTTCCCGCGGCCGGACGACCCGCTGATGAGCGCCCGGCAGAAGTCGGTCGAGGAGCACGGTGGCAACGGCTTCATGGCCGTGGCCGCCACCCACGCGGCCCTGCTGATGGCGCAGGGCGCGGGACGGCTGATCCGGGCGATGGGCGACCGCGGCGTGGTCGCCGTACTCGATCCACGGCTGGCCAACGCCCGCTACGGCAGCTTCCTGCGGTCCTCCATGCCCGACCTCTGGTACACCACCGACCGCAATCAGGTCCGGCGTTCTCTGGCGGCGATCGACGCGGCGGCGACGGCGGCGGTCGTCGGCTGACAGGACGGGGACAGGGCAGGGACAGGGCCGACGGGAGCGGGGCTTCAGGCTGGCGGCCCACGGGGGAGTCGTACGGCTCAGTCGACAGGAGGACGGCCGCTCAGCGGGCATGGCGGGGCCCCGGAACCGGCGCAGAGGTCCCGGGGCCCGTTCGTTGGGGTCGGTCAGACCCGGCGGAGCACCGCCACCACCTTGCCGAGGATCGTCGCCTCGTCGCCGGGGATGGGCTGGTACGCCGCGTTGTGCGGAAGCAGCCACACATGGCCGTTGTCCCGCTTGAAGCGCTTCACCGTGGCTTCGCCGTCCAGCATCGCGGCGACGATGTCCCCGTTCTCCGCGACGGGCTGACGGCGTACCGTCACCCAGTCGCCGTCACAGATCGCCGCCTCGATCATCGAGTCGCCGACCACCTTGAGCACGAACAGCTCGCCGTCGCCGACCAGTTGGCGGGGGAGCGGGAAGACGTCCTCGACCGACTCCTCGGCGAGGATCGGGCCGCCCGCCGCGATCCGGCCGACGAGCGGCACATACGAGGCGGAGGGCTTGCCCGCCGTGTCGGTGGGCTGCGGGTGGCCGCCGTCGGAGCCGCGGACCTCGTACGCGCGGGGACGGTGCGGGTCGCGGCGCAGGAAGCCCTTGCGCTCCAGGGCCATGAGCTGGTGGGCCACCGAGGACGTGCTGGACAGGCCGACGGCCTGGCCGATCTCGCGCATGGACGGCGGATATCCGCGACGCTGCACGGAGTCCCTGATGACCTCGATGACGCGGCGCTGCCGCTCGGTGAGCCCGGAGCTGTCGGCACGAATACCGGGGGGCCGCCCGGGGAGCGATCGTGCGGGCTTCGGGCTGTTGTCTTCGCCTGTCACGTCCAACGGGCCGATCCGATCCTGGGAGCGGTCATGGGCGGTCAATGTGGCGCTGTCTGCGGTGGTGGTCACGGCGGCCCCTTTTCGATGTTCTCCCACCGCATGGACTGCGGCCGGCCCGCTTCGCAGTCGCGGGCAGTTAGTACAACGGTAGTGGGTTTCGAAAGGTTGCGCCAAACACACGTTCGAGTGAATCTGCGTAAATCCGCTGACGTGATCAAGGTATCGGGTGTATTGGTCGAATGGAAGTTCGATTATCCACGGCCTGCCGAGCGTCCCGGGGGCTCCGTGCGGCTCAGTCTGCCACCCGTGCCCCGGCGGCGGGCCGTCACGACACTTCCCCTAGGCTCGCCTCCGGCCGCAAGCGCGACACGCGGAGCGGCGGTGTTTGCCCGCCGCCCCCAGATCTAGTGGTTGTATATGCACCAGCCACCACCCGTAGTGGTTTCGCGGGGGGCCGGCGGCCGCAAACTCCGCGGGATCGCCTATGCTTGGGACTGCTTCGAGGGGCCGACAAGGCCCCCCGAAGGCCATTTTGTCGTGCGCTCACCGCGGGTGAGGAAGGGAGCCGGGAACCATGCACTGCCCCTTCTGCAAGCACCCCGACAGCCGCGTCGTCGACAGCCGCACCACCGATGACGGCACCTCGATCCGCCGCCGTCGGCAGTGCCCGGACTGCGGTCGCCGTTTCACCACGGTCGAGACCGCGTCACTGATGGTCATCAAGCGCAGCGGAGTGACCGAGCCCTTCAGTCGCAGCAAGGTGATCGCGGGCGTGCGCAAGGCATGTCAGGGCCGCCCCGTCACCGAGGACGCCCTCGCCCAGCTCGGGCAGCGCGTCGAGGAGGCGGTCAGGGCCACCGGCAGCGCCGAGCTGTCGACCCACGACGTGGGACTGGCCATACTCGGTCCGCTTCAGGACCTCGACCTGGTCGCGTATCTGCGCTTCGCCTCGGTCTACCGGGCGTTCGACTCGCTCGAGGACTTCGAGACGGCCATCACGGAGCTGCGCGAGCAGCTGCCACCCACCACTCCCGGCGGGCTCGACGAGGACCTCGGAGTCCCCGCGCCCGCAGTCGCCGCCGACTGAGCGGAACGGCGGGGACCCACAGATTTGCCGAAGCGCCAGGTGCGCCGAGGCGGCAGACATCACCGTGTTGCGGGAAGATCCGCGCACATTAGGGCGTTTTCGCCCGTATAGGGAGGCGGAATGACAGAGACGACGAGCGGCCCGGCACGCGGTTCCCGTACCAAGGGATCCAAGGCGAGCAAGGGTCTGCGCATCGAGCGCATCCACACCACCCCCGGCGTGCATCCGTACGACGAAGTGGTCTGGGAGCACCGTGACGTCGTCATGACCAATTGGCGCGACGGCTCGATCAACTTCGAGCAGCGTGGCGTCGAGTTCCCCGACTCCTGGTCGGTGAACGCGGTCAACATCGTCACCAGCAAGTACTTCCGCGGCGCGGTGGGCAGCCCCAAGCGCGAGAAGAGCCTGAAGCAGCTCATCGACCGAGTGGTGCTCACCTACCGCAAGGCGGGCGAGGACCACGGATACTTCGCCTCCCCCGCGGACGCCGAGATCTTCGAGCACGAGCTGACCTACGCGCTGCTGCACCAGGTGTTCAGCTTCAACTCCCCGGTGTGGTTCAACGTCGGCACCGCTCAGCCCCAGCAGGTCTCCGCCTGCTTCATCCTGTCCGTCGACGACTCCATGGAGTCGATCCTCGACTGGTACAAGGAAGAGGGCATGATCTTCAAGGGCGGTTCCGGCGCCGGCCTGAACCTCTCCCGGATCCGCTCCTCCAAGGAACTGCTCTCCTCCGGCGGCAACGCCTCGGGACCGGTCTCCTTCATGCGCGGCGCGGACGCCTCCGCGGGCACCATCAAGTCGGGCGGTGCCACCCGCCGCGCCGCCAAGATGGTCGTCCTGGACGTCGATCACCCCGACGTCGAGGCGTTCATCGAGACCAAGGTCAAGGAAGAAGAGAAGATCCGCGCCCTGCGCGACGCGGGCTTCGACATGGACCTGGGCGGCGACGACATCACGTCGGTGCAGTACCAGAATGCCAACAACTCCGTCCGTGTGAACGACGAGTTCATGAAGGCGTACGAGTCCGGCTCGAAGTTCGGGCTGCGCGCCCGGATGACCGGTGAGGTCATCGAGGAGGTCGACGCCAAGGCGCTCTTCCGCAAGCTCGCCGAGGCCGCGTGGGCCTGCGCCGACCCGGGCATCCAGTACGACGACACGATCAACCGCTGGCACACCTCGCCGGAGACGGGCCGGATCACCGCCTCGAACCCGTGCAGCGAGTACATGCACCTCGACAACTCGAGCTGCAACCTCGCCTCGCTCAACCTCATGAAGTTCCTGCGCGACGACGGCAAGGGCAACCAGTCCTTCGACGCCGAGAGCTTCGCCAAGGTCGTCGAGCTGGTCATCACCGCGATGGACATCTCCATCTGCTTCGCCGACTTCCCGACCCAGAAGATCGGCGAGACCACCCGAGCCTTCCGCCAGCTCGGCATCGGCTACGCCAACCTCGGCGCGCTGCTGATGGCGACCGGCCACGCGTACGACTCCGACGGCGGTCGCGGCCTCGCCGGTGCCATCACCTCGCTGATGACCGGCACTTCCTACAAGCGCTCCGCCGAACTGGCCTCGGTCGTCGGCGCGTACGAGGGCTACGCCCGCAACGCGGACGCCCACAAGCGCGTCATGAAGCAGCACTCCGACGCCAATGGCGCCGCCACCCGCGTGGACGACCTGGACACCCCCGTCTGGGCAGCGGCCACCGAGGCCTGGCAGGACGTCGTCCGGCTGGGCGAGAAGAACGGTTTCCGTAACGCGCAGGCGTCGGTGCTCGCGCCGACCGGCACCATCGGCCTCATGATGGACTGCGACACCACGGGTGTCGAGCCGGACCTGGCCCTGGTCAAGTTCAAGAAGCTCGTCGGCGGCGGCTCGATGCAGATCGTCAACAACACGGTGCCCGCGGCCCTCAAGCGGCTCGGATACCAGGCCGAGCAGGTCGAGGCGATCGTCGCCCACATCGCCGAGCAGGGCAATGTGATCGACGCCCCGGGTCTGAAGCCCGAGCACTACTCGGTCTTCGACTGCGCCATGGGTGAGCGCGCGATCTCCGCCATGGGTCACGTACGGATGATGGCCGCCGCCCAGCCGTTCCTGTCGGGCGCGATCTCCAAGACGGTCAACCTGCCGGAGACGGCGACCGTCGAAGAGGTCGAGGAGGTCTACTTCGAGGGCTGGAAGCTCGGCCTGAAGGCGCTCGCGATCTACCGCGACAATTGCAAGGTCGGCCAGCCCCTCTCGGCCAAGAAGAAGGACGAGAAGCCGGCCGAGGCCGCCGCCGAGGCGCCCGCCGCAGTCGAGAAGGTCGTCGAGTACCGTCCGGTCCGCAAGCGCCTGCCCAAGGGCCGTCCCGGCATCACCACGTCCTTCACGGTCGGCGGCGCCGAGGGCTACATGACGGCGAACTCCTACCCGGACGACGGCCTCGGCGAGGTCTTCCTCAAGATGTCCAAGCAGGGCTCCACCCTCGCGGGCATGATGGACGCCTTCTCCATCGCCGTCTCGGTGGGCATGCAGTACGGCGTCCCGCTGGAGACCTACGTCTCGAAGTTCACCAACATGCGCTTCGAGCCCGCCGGTCTCACCGACGACCCGGACGTACGGATGGCGCAGTCGATCGTCGACTACATCTTCCGCCGCCTGGCGCTGGACTTCCTGCCCTTCGAGACCCGCTCCGCGCTGGGCATCCACTCCGCGCCCGAGCGGCAGCGCCACCTGGACACCGGCTCCTACGAGGCCGCCGAGGAAGAGGTCGACGTCGAGGGCCTGGCGCAGTCCGCGCCGCGCGAGGTCCGCGAGGCAGAACCCCGTAAGCCGCTGGCCGTGGCCAAGCCCGAAGCGGGCGCGGCGGCGGTACCGGCTCCCAAGGAAGCGCACAACTCCACGGAACTGCTGGAGATCCAGCTCGGCCTCAACGCCGACGCGCCGCTGTGCTTCTCCTGCGGCACTAAGATGCGCCGCGCGGGGAGCTGCTACCTGTGCGAGGGCTGCGGATCGACGAGCGGTTGTAGCTGACATCCGGGCGCGGCCCGTTTGTTGAACTGACTGGTCAGGGCGGTGGGGCCGGGGGGCCCCCGGGGCCCCCCCCACAAACGGCCCCACCGCGGCCACCACCGCGTTGGACCCCCCCCCCCCGACGAAAAAACGGCGGACACACCCAAACCAGGAGGGGGGGTTGGCTGCCTGGGGGGGGGGGGGGGCGGGCGGGCGGCTGTTTCCTCCCCCCGGGGGGGGCCGCGTTTTTTTTCCCCGGGGGGGCGGGGGGGGGGGGGGGGGCCCCCCCCCCCCCCACCGCCCTTTTCCGGCCCTTCCGGTCCCTCACGCGATTGCCTCCCCCGCACAGGGACGATCTCCGGCGTCAACGCCACTACGATGGCGCGGTGTTGGTGAAGTGGATGCGCTGCGGGGTTGTGGATCAGGCGGGGTTCGACCGGGGGCAGCGCAGGTGGGCGGCGCTCAAGGACCAGCCCGGCTTCCGAGGGCAGGGCGGCGGCTGGAGCCGTGCCCAGCCCGGAATGGCGCATCTCTTCGCCTTCTGGGACAGCCGGCGGTCCTACGACGCCTTCATGGCCGGGCCGCACGACGGGATCGCCGCGTCGCAGGGCGACACCTACGAGATGCTCGCGGTGAATCTCTTCGAGCACCGGCTGGACGTCAAGGTCGGCTTCGAACCGACCTTCGCCGACGTCGACGTCCTGCGCGTCGCGCTGTGCAAAGTGCGGCCGGACCGCGTCGACCACTTCACATCGATGCAGCAACGGGTGTGGAATCCCGCCATGGCGGGTTCTCCCGGCATGCTGCGCGGCGTCTTCGGCCAGGGTCCGGGAAACGACTTCCTGGTGCTGTCCATGTGGAATTCGGCGACGGAGCGCGGTAAATACCGCGAGGGAGCGGTGACGCGGCTGTCGGAGCGCGCCGAACTCGACACCGATGTGGTGTCCGTGGCGGGTGACGTGGTGGATGTGGTGCAGGGGTGGACGGTCTGAGAGCGGATGGCTCGGGTGACACGGGTGGTGGCGACCGCGCGCCGGATATAGGCGGCGCTGTCACGGGTGGGGTGGAAGCCACCGCTGTGACAGCAGTGGCGGCCGACGATACGCAAGCCCTTTCCCCGCACCAGGTGCGGCTTTTCGGGGCCGCTTATCGGATGCTCGGATCGGCGTGCGCGGCGGACGAGGCCGTACGGCACGCGCTCACCCGTACGGCCGACACCGGCGCGGGCGACGCGCTGCCCGAGCTGGTCCGCGAGGTCTTCGGCGCGATACGGGCCGTGCCCGAGCAGGCGGCGCGGCACCGGCGTGAAGCGCACGCGGGCTCCTGGCTGCCGGAACCGGTGCTCACCGAGGGCGGCGCGATGGGCGCCCTGGGCGTTCTGGAGACGGTCGAGAGCCGGGAATCGGTGTCCATGGCGCGGCTGGTCGCGCTGGAACGCCTGTCGTCGGCCGAGCGGGCCGCGTACGTCCTGCGGGAGACCTTCGGCTACGGGTCGGCGGAAACCGCCGTCGTCCTCGGACTGCCCGAAGTGCAGTGCCGCGCCCTGCGGCGCCGGGCACGGCAACGGGTGCGGGAGTCCGCCACCGGCGTTGACCTGCCCTGGCCGCAGCGGCGGCAGCTGGCCGAGGACCTGATGCGGGCCGCTTCGCACGCGGACCAGCAGGCGCTGGCGGAACTGCTCGCCGACGACGTGGTGGCCTGGTCGGACGGCGGCGGTGTCCCCGGGACGGCCCGGCGTCCCGCCCTGGGAGCCGCCAAAGTGGCCCGTTTCCTGGCCGGACTGATCAGCCAGGCACCGGCGGGAACGCGCGGCCGGATCGTCGAGATCAACGGCGACGCGGCGGTGCTGGCGACGACTGGGGATGTCGTGGTGGCCGTCGTGGCGCCGGAGTTCGGGCCGCAGGGGCTGGTCGGCATCCGCACGGTGGCCGATCCGGGACGACTGGTGTTCCTCAACCGACAGTGGGCGCGGCGGGGGTTGCGGCGCTGACCGGTGCCTGCTCTTTCGCCTGCGCGCTCACCTGCTCTTTCGCTTGCGCGCTCACCTGCTCGTTCGCCGATGAGGCCGCGCCTGTGCTCGCGTCTACGCTTGTGGTCGCGCGTGCCCCGGCGGGTCCGTCCGCCCTCAGCAGCTTTGCCAGGGCGGTGGTGATCTGTTCCCCCAGGCTCGCGTCCACCGGCGCGTGGTGGCTGATCAGCCGGTACCACATGGCGCCGAAGGCGAAGTCGACCGCGAGGTCCAGCGTCCGGTCCTCCCCGGCCAGTTCACCGCGCTCCACCCCGCGGGCCAGGAGCGCGCGGAGCGCCTGCCGCCGGGGCCCGATCACCGTGGACTGGAGCCGCTGTGAGAGGTCCGGGTCGTGCTGGGCGTCGGCCATCAGTCCGACCAGGGCCTTGCCGGTGAGTTTGCGGGTGAGCACGAAGGTGGCGTCGAGCAGCGTACGGACGTCGCGCAGCGTGTCGCCGCTGTCGGGGTCCAGGTGCTCCGCCTTGCGCAGACCCAGGTCGCGCAGGGCGTCGAGCAGGACGTCCTGCTTGGCGGGCCACCAGCGGTACACGGTCTGGCGGCCGACCCCCGCGTTCTCCGCGATGCCCTTCATGGTCAGGGCCTGATAACCGCCGTCCTGGCAGAGCCGCAGGGCCGCGTCGAGCACGGCGCGGCGGGCGGTCTCACTGCGGGGTCTGCCCCGCGCGGGTGTCTCGTCCACGAATCCACTTTACAAGGCATGGTGTCTCGCATACTCTTAACGAGTCAGCATGTCTCGTAAATGGAGCTCGCAATGAACGAACGCGTTGTCGGCGGCCGGGGGGAGCGCCCCGAGGGCAAGGCCGAAACCGACTCCCGGCGGACGATCCTGATCACCGGTTCCACCGACGGCCTGGGTCGCTGGCTCGCCATACGCCTCGCGACCGACGGAGCCCGTGTGCTGATCCATGGCCGCGACGCCCGCCGGGCCGAGGAGGTTCGCGACGCCATACGGGAGGCGACGGGTGAGGACCGCGCGGAGGTGCTGCTCGCCGACGTCTCCGATCTCGGGCAGGTCGACCGACTCGCCGACGAGGTGCTGGCCCGTGCCGACCGGCTGGACGTGCTGGTCAACAACGCGGGAATCGGGACCGCCTCGCCGGGCGGAGCGCGGGAGGCGGACGAGCACGGCGTGGAGCGGCGGTTCGCGGTGAACTACCTGGCGGGGTACCGGCTCACGCACCGGCTCCTGCCCCTGCTGACGGCGTCGGCGCCGTCCCGCATCGTCAACGTCGCCTCCGCGGGTCAGCAGGCGATCGACTTCGGCGACCCGATGCTGACCAAGGACTACGAGGGCGGGCGGGCGTACACGCAGAGCAAGCTCGCACAGGTCATGTTCACCTTCGACCTGGCCGAGGCGTTGAAAGGCACCGGTGTGACGGTGAACGCGCTGCATCCGGCCACGTACATGGACACCACCATGGTCAGAGAGGGAGGCATAGCGCCGTGGAGCTCGGTGGAGGAGGGCGGGGAGGCGACCTTGCGGCTCATCGAAGGCACCGATGTCGGCACCGGCCGGTACTTCAACGGCACCCGGGAAGCCAGGGCCGACCGGCAGGCGTACGACGGGGACGCCCGACGTCGGCTGCGGGAGCTGTCGGAGGAGCTGACGGCGCGACTGTGAGGCGGATGACCCCCGGATCAGCGCGCCGGAGCGACAGTCGCGCAATAGGCTGATCGTCATGGGACGCCCTCGCCGCATTGTGCTCATCCGGCACGGCGAGTCCCAGGGAAACAGGGACGACACCATTTACGAGCGGGTGCCGGACCACGCCCTGGAACTCACCGCCACCGGCCTTCAACAGGCGAGGGAGGCGGGAGCGGGTTTGCGTGAGCTGTTCGGCGAGGAACGGGTCCAGGCATTCGTCTCTCCGTACCGCCGCACCTGGCACACCTTCCGGGCACTGGGGCTCGACCCCCGGCTGACCCGGGCCAAGGAGGAGCCGCGCCTGCGGGAACAGGACTGGGGAAACTGGCAGGACGTCGAGGACATCCAGCGGCAGCGCAAAGCCCGCGACGCCTACGGCCACTTCTTCTACCGCTTCGCGATGGGGGAGAGCGGCGCGGACGTCTACGACCGGGTCGGGGCCTTCCTGGAGACGCTGTACCGCGCCTTCGACAAGGAGGACTTCCCGCCGAACGTGCTGGTGGTCACCCACGGGCTGACGATGCGGTTGTTCTGCATGCGCTGGTTCCACTGGACGGTGGAGGAGTTCGAGGCGCTGTCCAACCCCGACAACGCCGAGACCCGCACACTCCTGCTCGGCCCCTCCGGCGGCTATACCCTGGACCGGCCGTTCGCGAGGTGGCGGACGCCCGGCCCGCCTGGCGGCGGGGAGTGGTGAAGTCGGCCGGTGACTTTGGGCACACGGAGATTGACCGGGATTGAACACGATGTCAGAGTTTCCGACGCCATGACCCCTCACACCACTGAAACCGACCGCGCCGCGCGCGCCGTGGCCAGCCTCCGCGGGCTGGCCGTGGGCGACGCCCTGGGCTCCCAGTTCTTCGTCCCCGCCAACTACCCGGCACTTCAGAACGGCCAACTGCCACCCGGCACATGGGGGTGGACGGACGACACGGAGATGGCCTGCTCGGTGGTCTCGGTGCTGATCAAGCACGGACGCGTCGACCAGGACGCCCTGGCCCACTCCTTCGCCGAGCACCACGACTTCGACCGCGGCTACGGCCCGGCTGTCAACCGGATGCTGCGGCTGATCCGCCAGGAAGGCGGCGACTGGCGGGAACTCGCGGCCGGCCTGTTCAACGGGCAGGGCTCGTGGGGCAATGGCGCCGCGATGCGGGTTGCGCCCCTTGGTGCCTGGTACGCGGGTGACGCCGTCCAGGCCACCCACCAGGCGGAGATCTCCGCCTACACGACGCATCAGCACCGTGAGGCGGTCGTCGGGGCCATGGCGGTCGCCGCCGCGGCGGCCCTCGTCGCCGACCCCACGGGACCCCAGGCCCCGTCCGACCTCCTCGGGGCGGTTCTCGACCTCGTACCGCGCAGCGCGGTGCACGCGGGTATCCGACGGGCCAGGGACATGCTCGACTACGCGGACGTCGCCACGGTGGCCGCCGTGCTGGGCTGCGGGCGGCGCACCAGCGCCCATGACACCGTGCCCTTCGCCCTGTGGGCGGCGGCCCGCCATCTCGACGACTACGAGCAGGCGTTCTGGACCACCGCCAGGGCCGGTGGAGACGTGGACACGACCTGCGCGATCGTCGGCGGCATCGTCGCGTCCCGGCCGGGCGGCCAACCGCCGGTCGACTGGCGGGAGCGGACCGAAGTCCTCCCGGACTGGGCGTTGTCCGACTGACCGGCCACCGTGGGACGGCGCGAAGCAGCGGGGTAGGCTTGGTACTGCCATGCCGTACGAACCACCCACCCACAGCGTCGAACGCTCCCTTCGTGCCACCCTCGGGGCGCGGACCGTGGCGGGTGTGGACGAAGTCGGCCGCGGCGCCTGGGCCGGACCCGTCACCGTGTGCGCCGCTGTCACCGGACTGCGTCGCGCGCCCGAGGGGTTGACCGACTCCAAGCTGATCACCCCCAAGCGCCGGGCCCGGCTGGCCGCCGTCCTCGGCGACTGGGTCACCTCCTACGCCCTCGGACACGCCTCACCCGAGGAGATCGACGACCTCGGGATGACGGCCGCGCTCCGGCTGGCGGCCGTACGCGCGTTGGAGGGACTGCCGGAACGGCCGGACGCGGTGATCCTCGACGGCAAGCACAATTACCTCGGCGGTTCCTGGAAGGTCAGGACCGTGATCAAGGGCGACCAGTCCTGCGTCGCGGTCGCCGCCGCGTCCGTCATCGCCAAAGTGCAGCGGGACACGGCGATGGCCGAACTCGGCGCGGATTACACGCCGTTCGCCTTCGCCGACAACGCCGGATATCCGTCTCCTGTTCACCGTGCGGCCCTGGAGGAGTTGGGGCCCACCGCGCAGCACCGGATGTCGTGGTCGTATCTGGACGCGCTGCCCCGCTGGCAGCACCTCAAGAAGGTCCGTCAGCCGGTCGAGTCAGGGGAACAACTCGGTTTCGATTTCTGATCCACACGCCACCCCCCGCTGCGCATCCGTGCCGCATTTGATAGACATCAACTCATGCCTCTCATCCCCGAGGAGCCTCAGATTCACGAGAGCGTCCCGGGTCCCCGTACAGCTCCGGCCACCGGCCGCAGTGCGTCGACCCCCCGTCCTGTCCCCGGTCCGCCGCGGCCCGCAGCGCCGCGTCCCGCGCCGCCGAGGGAAGCCGCCGCAGGCGTCGGTCCGGGCCGTCACGGCCCCGCCCGTCCCATCGGTACCCCTGGTCCCGCCGCACCCTCCGGCCCGGTGACCCCGGCCGCGACGGCGGTTCCTCCCACCGTGCCGCAGCAGCGCGCCCAAGAGCCCGCCGCCGCCCAGATCCAACTCATCCCCGCGCCGACCGACGGTGCGCTCGACGCCGCCGACGAGACGGTCGACCTGCTGCTTGACACGGGTCGGGCACCCGGCGAGATCCTGGTCCTCACCACCGGTGACCAGCACCCGTGGGCGGCGCACGAACTCACCTTCGGCGAAGCGTCCTACTGGGCGCAGTACGACGCGGCCGACGACGTCTTCTACGCAGACATCTCCGCCGAGCGCACCACCGGGCGACCGGTCGTGGTCGTCGCCGTCAACGGCGGCAGCGACGACACGCTGCCGAGGGCGCTGGCGGGCGCACTGGCTAATGCGGGCGTCCTGCTGATCGTCTGCGGCGACCCGGCCAGGGTCAATTCCCTGCTGGGCGCCAGCGCCTGACCGTCAGCGCGCGGCCGCGCGGCGAAGAGCCTGCGTCGTCCCTCCGGGGATGCCGTGCGCCGCGTCGCCCGGCCGCCGCGACCAGGAAGCGGCGTTCGGTGTGCGGCCGACGCGGTTCTCGCCGATGACATTCCAGCCGTCGGCGGTCAGGGTGACGTACGACCCGGAGCGAAGGCCGTGCAGGGTGCAGGCGTCACGCAGCCCCCACATCCACGCCCCGTCCTCCTCGGTCCAGCCGGGACCACCGTCCCGGCAGACCATCAGGACAGCGGTGCGTACCGGTTTGCGCAGTCGCAGATCGTGCGGGATGACGCGGCGCAGGTGCGAGAGCAGCGCATTGCGCCGCTCCCAGCCGTCGACCACCCCGCTGCGGGCGGTGAAGGAGGCGCTGGCCCGGATCCGGCCGTCCGGGTCGTACACCGCGATCACCGCGGTGGACGGGGACGGCAGGTGCCGAGCGTGCAGGTCCTTGATCACGTCACGCGGATTGGCCAGCAAAGGTACGCCGATGCCTGCCCATTCGGCCGGCTCCAGAGTGCGCGACGCGAGGGAAGTTGCGGCGGAGGACGTCTCCGGAACGAAGCCGATGGTCACGGTCCTCCTTTCATGGATGCACCCGTAGACCGGGCGCGGGCGCACGCCGGTCAGATGGCTCGATGAGCCGATAGGGGATCCGGCATCAATTCTCGCTCCCGTATTGCCCCGCGGCAACGGGCAATTGAAGCCGCCGACCGGTATGGACCTGTCCGCCGCTTAGATCCTGTCCCGTCCGGCGCCTCGCCACGCACATTCACCCCTGAACGGCCAGGACCAGCGGGAAGACAGCCGTCGCACCGGCCCGCCGCAGCAGCCTGGCCAGGACCGCCAGTGTCCAGCCCGTGTCGGAGAGATCGTCGACCAGCAGCACGGGACCGGGATTCGCCTGAAGGGCCGCGGCCAACTCCTGCGGTACGACGAAAGCCCCGTGCAGGGCGCGTACCCGCTGTGCGCTGTTACTGCGCGGTACGCCGCCCGGGTCTCCCTGATCCGCGTACTCGACCCGGCCGAGCAGGGGCATTCTGCCGACCTCGGCGATACGGGTGCTGAGCGATTCCACCAGCACGCCGTGGCGGCGAGAGGCGACACCGACCACGCCGACCGGGCGTGCGGGGGCGTCCGGCGCGCCGCTGGCCCAACCGCCGGGCCCCTTGGCCCAGTCGGCGAGCACCTGGATCACGGCGTCCACCGCTTCCGGCGAAACCGGCTGGTCGACGGCTCCTTCGGCGAACAGCGGCCGCAGCCGGTTGCCCCACCCGATGTCGGACAGACGGCCCAACGCCCGCCCGGTGGACGCCTGTTCCGTCGCCGGAATACGCCCCTTGAGCGCGACGCCAATCGCCTCGAGACCGGTCGGCCACATCTTGCGTGCTTCCAGCTCGACTCCGGGGCGCCCGAGCGCCGCGCGTGCCGCGTCCAGCGCGGCGTTCGACACCTCCAGCGGGAAGCGCGCGCCCGCGCAGTTGTCGCAGCGTCCGCAGGGCGCGGCCTGCTCGTCGTCCAACTGCCGGCGCAGGAACTCCATCCGGCATCCGGTGGTGGTCGCATAGTCCCGCATGGCCTGCTGCTCGGTCTCGCGCTGGCGGGCCACCCACGCGTACCGCTCGGTGTCGTACGCCCACGGCCGCCCGGTCGCGGTCCAGCCGCCGCGCACCCGGTGCACCGCGCCGTCGACGTCCAGCACCTTCAGCATGATCTCCAGGCGGGAGCGGCGCAGATCGACGCGTGTCTCCAGCGCGGGGATGGACACCGGGCGGTCGGAGGCCGCGAGCACTTCCAGGGTGCGGCGCACCTGCTCCTCGGGCGGGAAGGCGAGCGACGCGAAATACCGCCAGATCGACTCGTCCTCGCGCCCGGGCAGGAGCAGGACCTCGGCGTGGTCGACGCCGCGTCCGGCGCGGCCCACCTGTTGGTAGTAGGCGATCGGCGACGAGGGCGATCCGACGTGCACGACGAATCCGAGGTCGGGCTTGTCGAAGCCCATGCCCAGGGCCGAGGTGGCCACGAGTGCCTTGACACGGTTGGCGAGCAGATCCGCCTCGGCCGCCTGCCGGTCCGCGTTCTCGGTCTTCCCCGAGTAGGAGGCGACGGGGAAGCCGCGCTGCCGCAGGAACGCGGTGATCTCGTCGGCCGCCGCCACGGTGAGGGTGTAGATGATGCCGGAGCCCGGAAGCGTTTCGAGGTGGTCGGCGAGCCAGGCCAGCCGGTGGGCGGCGTCGGGCAGTCGCAGCACGCCGAGCGACAGGCTCTCGCGGTCCAGCGGCCCGCGCAGGATGAGGGCGCCTTCCTGATCGGCCCCGGTGGCGCCGGTGCCGAGCTGCTCCGCGACATCGGCGGTCACGCGGGCGTTGGCGGTGGCCGTGGTCGCCAGCACGGGGACGCCGGGCGGCAGATCGGCGAGCATCGTCCTCAGCCGTCGGTAGTCCGGGCGGAAGTCGTGACCCCAGTCCGAAATGCAGTGCGCCTCGTCGACGACGAGCAGGCCGGTGGTGGCGGCGAGCTTGGGCAGCACCTGATCGCGGAAGTCCGGGTTGTTGAGGCGTTCCGGGCTGACGAGCAGGACATCCACCTCGCCCGCCGCGACCTCCGCCTCGATCTCGCCCCACTCCTCGGTGTTGGACGAGTTGATCGTGCGGGCCCGGATGCCCGCGCGTGCGGCGGCTTCCACCTGGTTGCGCATGAGGGCCAGCAGCGGCGACACGATGACCGTCGGGCCGCTGCCCCGCTCGCGCAGCAGCGCCGTGGCCACGAAGTACACGGCCGACTTCCCCCAGCCGGTGCGCTGGACGACCAGCGTTCTGCGGCCGTGCGCGACCAGCGACTCGACGGCGAGCCACTGGTCCTCGCGGAGCCGTGCGGTGCCCGGCTCGGCGCCGACGAGTCGGCTCAGTACGGTGTCGGCCGCGGAACGCAGCGCGGTGGGGGTCTCGGTCATGCCCCCATGCAACCTGATCGCACCGACATCGCGCCAACCCCGCTCCGTGGCCTGTGGATAACTCCACCGAAAGTTATCCACAGGTTTTTGGGGGGTCTGGTGTGATTCGCGCGATTACGACATCGTCGATCTCATGACACAGAGCAACGAGATTCAGCACGGAGAGTCATCATCCGAAGCGGCCGACGTCAAAGTCACCTTGCGCGGGCCCGCCGACCTGGCCGACGCATTGCCGTACTTGATGGGTTTTCATCCCAATGACTCCGTCGTGCTCGTCGCACTGCACGGCGAGCACGGCCGCTTCGGCGGCCGACTGCGACTGGGCCTGCCGGAGGACCCGAGTGAGTGGCCGGAGACCGCCGACCAACTCGCCGACTGCCTCGTGAGGAACAGCACCCGTCGCGGTGGGCGACCCGACGCCATCGTGCTGTTCCTGTGCCGGGACCCGCGTGAAGGAGAGCGCGCGTCGGCCGTGATGGAAAGGCTGAGGCCGCTCGCCCAGCGGATCCGGGTGGCCTGCGGGGCGCTGGACGTGCCCGTCGTCGAGGCGTTGTGCGTCTCGGCCGGCCGTTGGTGGTCCTACTGCCGCCCCGCGGAGACCGTCCCGGCGGAGGGAACGGTCCTGGCTCCGCCCGGCCGGTCCACGATGGCGGCGGCCAGCGCCTACGCGGGAATCCCGGCGCCGGGTTCGCTGCGGGACATGGAAGCCAGGCTGAAGCCGTCCGAGGCGCGGAATCGTGATCACGAGATCGCCCTCGACGCGGCCTGCGCCGAATTGGTGCCCCGCATGCTCGACGACGGTGACTGCGAGAGCGTCCGGCAGCGAACACTCGCCCTGGCCCGTGCGGCACTTGAGAAGTTCCGCTCCGCGCCCCGGATCGACGATCCCGCGCGTGCGGACCGGCGGGACGACCGGCTCCTCGCCGACGACGAGGCCGCGGCGGTCATCCTCGGCCTCCAGGACCGCACGGCACGCGACCGCGCCGCCGAATGGATGGAGCCCGAGCGGGCGGACGCCGCCCTTCGACTGTGGCGGGCGCTCGCCCGGCGCTGCGCAGGACCGTACGCGGACCATGCCGCGGCCCCGCTCGCCCTGGCGGGCTGGGTCGCCTGGTCCTCGGGGGACGACGCCGAGGCGCGGGTCGCCCTCGGCCTCGCGCTGGACCTCGAACCCCACTACACCTTCGCGCGGTTGCTCCACCACTCCGTCAACGAGGGTCTGGACCCTGAGCTGTTGCGGCGGAGCCTGCGGCAGGAGCGGCGGCAGCGCGTGATCGCCTCGACTACAGCTCGCCGCGGGCCAGTCGGATCAGCCGGTCGAGGACCCGGCCGCCACTCACCCGGAGACCGTCGTGTTCGAACTCGTCGGTGACCCAGGTCCGCAGCCCGCGCACCGCGCGCGCGGTGGCCAGCGAGTGGGCGGTGTCGACGTACATGTCGTCGTGGTAGATCGCCGCCGCCACCGGAATCTCATTGGCCGCCAACTGGCGGGTGTCATAGAGGTCCGGCCACTTCTCGCGGCGCGCGACAAGCTCCGCCGTCTCGCGCAGTGGTGCGAGCGCCGGATCGGACGTGAACATCCACGGATGGATGCTCTCTCCCGTGAACAGCACGGGAGCGTCCCCTGCCAGCGCGCGCTCGGCGTCGAACCGCGGGAATTCACCACGGACGGCCTCGGCGGCCCAGCCGGTGCCGTGAGGAGAGACGGACCCCTGTCCGTAGACCGACTCGTGCAGCACCGCGTAAAGGGGATTCGCGGCGAAGGACAGATGCTGCTGGACCTGGGAGAGAAAGGAGTCGGAGAAGACCGGACCGGAGGGACCCGTCACGAACGCGTACTCCAGCAGGTAGTGCAGGGTGTGCGAACCGGTGCCGGTGCCGAGCATGAGACCGAGGGACTGGAACGCCTCAGGTGTGAGGCGGCCTCCGCCGGGCAGCGACACCGCCTCGTCGCGCAGGCGGCGGACGATGGTGCGCACCGTCTCGACGTCTTCGGGGTAACGGGCGTAGTGACCGGCGTTCTTGCGCTCGATGCGGGGATAGGCGGCGCGGTAGACGGCCTCGGCGGTCACATCAAGACCCGGCAGGCCGCCCGTGACGAACACCTCCCGCAGACCTTCGGGCGCCGACGACAGATAGGTGACCGCGCAGAAGCCGCCGAAACTCTGGCCCAGCACGCTCCAGCGCGCGTCCTCTCCGAGGAGCTGACGCCTGATGAATTCGCAGTCCCGGACGATCGAGTCGGCCCTGAAGTACGACAGGTAGTGCGCCTGGGCGGCGGCGTCGCCGCGGGTGGGCAGCGTCTGGCGGGTGGCGGGCGTGGAGCGCCCGGTGCCGCGCTGGTCGAGCAGCAGCACCCGGAAGTCGTCGAGCGCGCGCGGCAGCCAGCCGTCCCGTCCCAGCGGGCGCGGCGAGCCGAAGCCCGGACCGCCCTGGAGATACAGCAGCCAAGGCAACGACTCGCGCTCCCGGCCCGCAGCCACGACCTCGCGGGCGTAGACCTCGATCCGCTCCCCGTCCGGGGAGGAGTGATCGAGCGGTACGGCGAACGTGTGGTCGGTGATGACGGTGCCTGGCTGGCGGTGGACGGTCATGGAGTCTCTTTTCGGGGGTGCGGGCCGTGCGGGGAGCCGGGGCTCCCGTTCAGGAACGGTAGACGGGCCGTGACCTGTGCGCTCGGCGGGGCGTTCACCCGGCGTGCAGCACTCTCCCGGAAGACGAATCCCGTGCGAGCGGGCGGCGGCTCCGGCCGTCGCCCGGGCCGCACGCGCGGCGAAGGACGGAGCCCGGTGAGCACGCCGCCGGTCGTCGTACCGCGCCGGGCGGCACCCGGCCCGGTACCCGTCCACGACGCCGTCATCTGCGTGGCGGCGCCGGCCCTCGCGGTGTCCGCACAGCACGGGCAGATGCGCGGCGACGGTCTGGACGGCTTCTACCGCGACGGCAGGCGACTGCTGAGCCGCTGCGAGCTGACGGTCGCGGGAGCCGAACCGGTGACCGTGCAGGCCAGGCTGCTCGACGCGGGACGGGCACGTTTCCTGGCGGTCGTCCGGACACCCGGCGACCGTGGCCCCGACCCGGTCGTCACGGTGGAGCGTGTCAGGACCGCCGAGGGCGGTGAGCGGATCACGTTCGCCAACGCGGGGCCGGTACGGGTGGCGCTGCCCGTCGAGATCGCGTTCGGCACGGATCTCGCGGCGCTCTCCGCGGTGGCCGCAGGGCAGGCCGGGGCGGATCTGACGGCCGGCGTCAGCGGCTCGGGGCTGCGCTGGTCGAGCGGCGGGGGATCGGCGCGGGTCACCGCGACTCCCGCGCCGGACGCGGCGCTGGGCGCGTCGGGACTGCTGAGGTGGGACCTGGAGGTGGCGCCGGGAGCGGCACGGATGATCGAGCTGCGGGTGGAGCCGGCACCGGCGGCCACGGCGGCGGGCAGCGCGCGGGCACCGGTCGGCGACAGACCGCCGCCGATGTGGGCCGACGCGCGGCTGGAGGGCGACGACCCCAGAGCCGGTGTCCTGCTGGACGCCTCGCTCGGGGACGCACAGGCCCTGCTGCTCCGCGCGCCGGAACATCCCGCCGACCTCTACGTCGCGGCCGGGGCGCCCTGGCGGATGGGGCTGGCGCCCGTGGACGCGTTGTGGGCGGCGCGGATGCTGCTGCCGTTCGGCACGCGGCTGGCGGCGGGCACGCTCCGCATGCTGGCCAGGTTGCAGGACCCCGCGACGGGCCGTGTGCCCGGAGTGCCGCGGCACTCCGGACCGCACCTGCCGCCGTTGGATTCGGGCGTGGAGGCGACGCTGCTCTTCGTGACCGTGCTGGCCGAGGCCCGACGCTGGGGGCTTCCGGCCCGCGAGGTGGAGCCGTTGCTCCCGGCGGCGGAGCGGTGCCTCGGCTGGATGCGGGCGGCGACGACGGATTCCGGCCTGGTCGTGGACCCGTCGGCGGAGGGTCCGGTGCGGGCGGAGGTACAGGCGTACGCGTATCGCGCGGCGGTGCAGGGTGCGGATCTGCTCGACGCCCACGAACGGAGTGGGGCGGACGGCTGGCGGGAGTACGCGGCGGCGCTGCGGGCGGGCTTCCGGCGGGGATTCTGGCTGGAGGATCCGGGCGGTGGGCGGCCCGCGCTGGCGCTGGCCGCCGGGGGAAGACCGGTGCCGGTGCTGTCCTCGTCGCTCGCGCACCTCCTCGACACCGGGCTGCTCGGCGAAGGGGCGCTCGCTCCCGGGTTGTTGGACAAGGGGCAGACGGAACAGCTCGGCAAGCTGTTCGCCGCGCCGGACATGAACTCCGGCTGGGGTCTGCGGACGATGTCGGCGAAGACGCCCGGCTTCAGCCCCTTCGGCCACCGCGGAGGCGCGGTGCGCGTCCATGAGACGGCGCTCGCCGTGTCCGGACTCGCTGCGGCGGGGCTGGAGCAGGAGGCGTCCGCGCTGGTGGGCGGGGTGCTGGACGCTGCGGCGGAGTTCGGACTGCGGATGCCGGAGATATACGGGGGCGAGCAGCGTTCTGCGGGCGGTGCGCCGTGCCCGCACCCCATGGCGTGCCGTCCGGCGGCGGTCGCGGCGGCCGGGGCCGTCCATCTGCTGACGGCGCTCGCCGGGGTGCGGCCGGACGCGCCGGGCGGCACGGTGGCGGTCCGGCCGATCAGCGCCGCGCCGCTGGGAGCCGTGCATCTGACGGGGTTGCGGGTCGCGGAGCAGCCGTTCTCCGTTCGGGTCAGCCGTCTGGGGATGGCCATGATCGAGGAGGCGGCGCCGGGACTGCGCCTCGGGACCTGACCATGGGCGGGGACCGAGCGGGGAGGGACGGGAAAACGTATCGATCCGATAGGGATCAGGCTCCTGATCCGGCTGATTATCGTCAGGCAGACGACTATGATCGCGCCATGTCGCCCTACGACCCGTCGGCTTTCCCGCCCTTCGCCGTCACCGTCGACCTGGTCGTGCTGACCGTGCGACATCACGCGCTGTGCGCACTGTCGGTAAGGCGCGGCGAGCCGCCCTTCCAGGGGCGGTGGGCGCTGCCCGGCGGATTTGTCCGCGAGGACGAGGATCTTTCCCAGGCCGCGGCGCGGGAACTGGCCGAGGAGACGGGGCTCCGGGCGCAGAGCGGCGCTCATCTGGAGCAGCTCGCCACCTACGGGGATCCGCAGCGCGATCCGCGGATGCGGGTGGTCAGCGTCGCGCATCTGGTGCTCGCGCCCGACCTGCCCGCGCCTCGGGCGGGCGGTGACGCCCGCAGCGCGCGCTGGGCGCCGGTCGGGACGTTGCTGGGCGAAGGGGGACAGGAGCACGCGGGGGAGACGGCGCCGCTCGCGTTCGACCATGCCCGGATCCTGGGGGACGGGGTCGAGCGCGCGCGGTCGAAGATCGAGTACTCGTCGCTGGCCACCGCCTTCTGCCCGCCCGAATTCACGGTGGGGGAGCTGCGGCGGGTGTACGAGGCGGTGTGGGGTGTCGCGCTCGACCCGCGCAATTTCCACCGCAAGGTGACCGGCACGGTCGGTTTCCTCGTGCCGACCGGGGGGACGACGACCCGTCAGGGCGGCCGTCCCGCGCAGTTGTTCAGGGCGGGCGGGGCCGCACTGCTCAATCCGCCGATGCTGCGGCCCGAGGTGTAGAACCGGCTCTTTCCGCAAAACGCCCATTTGCGGAGCTATGGTGCAAGGGTGATCCAGGCCATCGGGTTGACCAGCATGCCCCGCCGCAACGCCCCGCCCGCCGTCACCGACCTCACGTTCGACATCAGGGCCGGTGAAGTCACCGGCCTGCTCGGTCCCGCCGGATCGGGAAAGTCCACAGCGCTGCGCCTGCTGCTCGGGCTGGAGGGCGGGCGCGGCGCCACCCTCGTCGACGGCCGGCCGCTGCGCGACCTCCCCCACCCGGCCCGCGTCGTCGGCGCCCTCCTGGGTGACGTGCCCGGACATCCAGGACGCACTGCCCGAAGCCACCTCCGCATGCTCTGCGCCGCCTTCGGACTGCCCGCCGCCCGCGCCGACGAGGTGCTCGACCAGGTCGGCCTCGCCGAGGTCGCCGAACAGCGGCTCGGCACGTACTCGCTGGGCATGGACCGCCGTCTCGGTTTCGCCGCGGCCCTGCTCGCCGACCCCCGCGCGCTGATCCTGGACGACCCCGTGCGCGAACTCCCGGCCCGCGAAGCCGCCTGGGTGCACGCGCTCGTACGACGGCACGTCGCCGCCGGGGGCGCGGTTCTGCTCACCGGCCGCGACACCAAAGCCCTCGCCCGGACCGCCGACCACGTGATCGCGATCGACAAGGGGCGCCTGGTCGCGGACCAGTCGGCCGCGCACTTCGCCCGCACGAGGATGCGCCCGTACGTGGCCGTCCGCTCGCCCTACGCCGAGCGCCTGGCCACGCTGCTCACCGAGGACGGCGCCGAGGTGATCGCCGCGACCGGCAGCCGTATCGCCGTCTACGGCACCACCTCGGCCGCGGTGGGGGAGACCGCCTACCGCCACGGCATCCTGCTGCACCACCTCGCCGACGAGAGCGGAAACGGCGTCACAACCCCGGATGCCACCCCCGAGGCAGAAGGCGGCGTGGCGGCCGCCGTACCGCCCGCCCCGCCGCAGCCGCGGCGGCGTCCGGCACGGCAGCACGGCCCGGTCCGGCCACTGCGGTACGAACTGCGGCGCGCCTTCGGGGTCCTCACGCCGTGGCCGATCGCCGGAGCGGCACTGGTCGGCTCGGTGCTCGGCACGGTCCTGATGGCACGCACCGGGGCTGTGTCCGTACCGCCGTTGCGGTTGATCTCCGGATGGGCGGTCCGGCTGCCGCTGCCCGCGGCGGCCGTGGGCGCGGGCGTGCTGGGCGCACTCGCCTACGGGCAGGAGTTCCGCTACCCCGCCCTCGCGCCGGGGTACGGCCCCGAGCCGCGGGTCCTGCGGCTGCTCGGCGCCAAACTCGCCGTGAGCGGAGTCTGCGCGCTGCTGCTCGCCGCGTTCGCCGCCGTCGCCGACACCCTGGCACTGCGGCTGACCCTCGGCCCGGGAAAGGCGCCGGATCTGACGACGCTTCCTGCCGCGCTCGGCGGCTGGGCGGCGCTCGCCGTCGGCTGCGCCTGGGCGGGGGTGCTCGCGGCGGGCGTGTTCCGTACCACCGCGCTCGGTGTGGCCGCCGTCCTCGCCGTACCGCTGCTGGTCGCTCCGGCCGTACGGGGACTGTTCGGTGGGCCGGTGGCACGACAACTCGCCGACGCGGGCGGAGCGTTGTGGTCGGTGGTCAGCGGGGTCTCGCAGGGCGGCGGCGGAACGGTCGAGAGACTGCTGCGCTTCGCCGCCCAACCAGTGGTCTCCGCGCTGTCGTTGTCACTCACCGTGCTGGTCTGCGCCTATCTGGCAACCGCGTTGCGCGGACGGCGACGCTGGCGCCGCCCAACTGCCCCACGCGTCAGCCGTACTGCGCCGCTTACCAGCAAGAAGGGATGATTCATCGCCATAAAACGTCAATTATGAGGTGATGAGCGCTCACCCTTTCGTGTGCTTTTCAGCAAAGCCCTCAAGGCGCGCATCGGCATCGCCGACAAAGGATGCGTGAGTACCCTTGCGCACACCATGATGACCGCGGCTCGTTCTGCCGACTCCGGAATCGCCGGATCGGGCGAGCTGGACCGCTATTCGTACGCCGAAGCCCCTGGCACCGACCGACCTGGACTGACGTCCTGGGAGGGCATGGAACCGGATATGAACCGGATGGGCCGCCGGGCCGGCGGCAGCCGTGGACGGGGACTGCACGGACAACTCGTCCAGCAGCTCGGGCAGATGATCGTCTCCGGCGATCTGGGCGCCGACCGCCCGCTGGTCCCCGAGGAGATCGGCCAGCGCTTCGAGGTCTCCCGCACCGTGGTGCGCGAGTCCCTGCGCGTACTGGAGGCCAAGGGCCTGGTCAGCGCCCGGCCCAACGTCGGAACCCGGGTCCGCCCGGTGAGCGACTGGAATCTGCTCGACCCCGACATCATCGAATGGCGCGCCTTCGGGCCGCAGCGCGACGACCAGCGCCGCGAACTGCTCGAACTGCGCTGGACGATCGAGCCGCTGGCCGCCCGGCTCGCCGCGGGCCACGGCCGCGAGGACGTACAGCAGCGCCTCGCCGACATGGCGGAGATCATGGCGCACGCCGCCGCACAGGGCGACGCGCTGACCTTCTCCAGGGCCGACGCCGAATTCCACGCCCTGCTCCTCCAGGTCGCGGGCAACCGGATGCTGGAGCACCTGTCGGGGATCGTCTCCTCCGCGCTGCACGTGTCCGGCGGCCCGGTCACCGGCTGCGACCGCCCCGGCGACACCTCGGTCGGCCTGCACCAGCGGATCGTCGAAGCGCTCGCCGAGAGCGACGGCGGCACGGCGGAGGCGGCGATGCGCCAGCTCCTCACCGTCCTGCCCGAGCCGCCCGAGTCCGCTCCCGCCGACCACGTCGTCCCCGGTCCGCGCGAGCAGCACTGACCGTGTCGCCCTCCGCCGCGGGCCCCGGAACACCTGGGGTCGGCGGCGGTCCCATGTGGTCCCCCGTGGCTCTCCCGGCCGCTCTCCCGCGCCCTCGCACAGCCGGACGGGTCATGTGTCCGGATTTATGACCGATCTGCACGATTTAGGGTGTGACTCGGGCCACGTAGGGTGGGCGTAACGCTTGGCGAGGCAGCGCGATGACTTAAGAGGTGGCCACGGCACAAGGAATATTCAGCGACGATTTTGACGCTGAGTGGCTGTGCGGTTCCACCGAGTCGTTCCCATCGTTCCGAGAGGTTGTTCGTGTCGGCCAGCACATCCCGTACGCTCCCGTCCGAGATCGCCGAGTCCGAGTCTCTGATGGCGCTCATCGAGCAGGGTAAGGCCCAGGGGCAGATCGCCGGCGACGACGTGCGTCGGGCGTTCGAAGCGGACCAGATTCCGGCAACCCAGTGGAAGAACGTTCTGCGCAGCCTCAACCAGGTCCTCGACGAGGAGGGTGTGACGCTGATGGTGACTGCCGCTGAGGCGCCCAAGCGCACCCGTAAGAGCGTCGCAGCCAAGAGCCCGGCGAAGCGTACTGCCACCAAGACGGTCGCCTCCAGGGCGACCCCTGTCAAGAAGACCGCTGCGCCCAAGGCCGCCGCCCCGGAGGCGGAGGCCGAGGCCGAGACCACGGTGGAGCCATCGGTGGAGGCGGAGAGCCCAGCAAGGAAGGCGCCGGCGAAGAAGGCCGCCGTCAAGAAGACCGTTGCCAAGAAGGCCCCCGCCAAGAAGGTGGCGGCCAAGAAGACGGCCGCAGGCGAGGACGAGGCCGTCGACGCGGAGGAGACGGTCGAGGAGGCCGCCGCGGGCAAGGGCGGCGAGGAGGAGACCGAGAAGTCGGAGTCCGAGAGCTTCGTGCTCTCCGACGACGACGAGGACGACGCGCCCGCACAGCAGGTCGCCGTCGCCGGTGCCACCGCCGACCCGGTCAAGGACTACCTCAAGCAGATCGGCAAGGTCCCGCTGCTCAACGCCGAGCAGGAGGTCGAGCTGGCCAAGCGCATCGAGGCCGGTCTCTTCGCCGAGGACAAGCTGGCCGCGGCCGACAAGCTCGCCCCCAAGCTCAAGCGCGAGCTGGAGATCATCGCCGAGGACGGCCGCTGGGCCAAGAACCACCTGCTGGAGGCCAACCTCCGCCTCGTGGTCTCGCTGGCCAAGCGCTACACCGGTCGCGGCATGCTCTTCCTGGACCTGATCCAGGAGGGCAATCTGGGTCTGATCCGCGCGGTCGAGAAGTTCGACTACACCAAGGGCTTCAAGTTCTCCACCTATGCCACCTGGTGGATCCGGCAGGCGATCACCCGCGCGATGGCCGACCAGGCCCGCACCATCCGTATCCCGGTGCACATGGTCGAGGTCATCAACAAGCTGGCCCGCGTGCAGCGCCAGATGCTCCAGGACCTGGGCCGCGAGCCCACCCCGGAGGAGCTGGCCAAGGAACTCGACATGACCCCCGAGAAGGTCATCGAGGTCCAGAAATACGGCCGCGAGCCGATCTCCCTGCACACCCCGCTGGGCGAGGACGGCGACAGCGAGTTCGGTGACCTCATCGAGGACTCCGAGGCGGTCGTGCCGGCCGACGCGGTCAGCTTCACGCTGCTGCAGGAACAGCTCCACTCGGTGCTCGACACCCTCTCCGAGCGGGAGGCGGGCGTGGTCTCCATGCGCTTCGGCCTCACGGACGGGCAGCCGAAGACGCTGGACGAGATCGGCAAGGTCTACGGGGTCACGCGCGAGCGGATCCGGCAGATCGAGTCCAAGACGATGTCCAAGCTGCGTCACCCGTCGCGGTCCCAGGTGCTGCGCGACTACCTGGACTGACCCGGCCGGGCTGACCCGACGTCTTTTCCGCGAAGTTCTCCGGGGCCCTTCGGGCCTCCGGAGAACTTCGCGGACGTCTTTCGGGCGACATGGCCTCTTTGCGGATGCGGCCTCCGGCCCTATCGATCACTCTGGGTGTCCAGAGTGCTCCACAGGGTCAGGAGGCCGCATGCGTTTCCCCTTCCGTGCCGTGACCGGTCGTCGTCGTGCTGTGATCGGCGGTCTCGCGGCGGCGCTGTTGCCGGTGCTGGCCGTCCCGCTGGCCGCGCCCGCGACCCCGGCCGCCGCCAACGGTGTCGTGATCGGTGGCAACCCGGCCAGCACGGACAGCACGCCATGGGTGATGGCCCTGGCCAGCCGCAAGCGCTTCGGCTCCGGCAGGTCCGGCCAGTTCTGCGGCGCGGTGGCCGTCGGGCCTCGTACGGTGATCACCGCGGCCCACTGCTTCGGCCGTGAGGCGCTCGGAGCGAGCGACTGGCACCAACTGCCCGACCTGCGTGTGATCGCCGGTCGTACGGACCTCAGCGGCGGTCGTGGGCAGGAACTGGGCCTGTCGCAGGTGTGGGTCAACCCCGGCTTCGACTCGACGACGAACTCCGGCGACATCGCGGTCATCACGCTGGCGACAGCGCTGCCGAAGGGCGCCACGATCCCGATCGCGGACTCCTCCGACGAGCAGGACTACCGGGCGGGCACTCAGGCGCAGGTCTACGGGTGGGGTGACACGACCGGCCGCGGCACGTACTCGAACACGCTGCGTTCCGCGACGGTCACGGTCTTCGCGGACACGGTGTGCGCGCAGGCGTATCCGGGGAGTTTCGACGGCACTTATGTGCGCACCTCGATGATGTGCGCGGGTGCCAAGGGCGGCGGCCGGGACGCCTGTCAGGGCGACAGCGGCGGCCCGCTGGTCGTGGGGGACCGGGTCGTCGGTCTGGTCTCGTGGGGCAGTGGCTGCGCGGAGGCGGCCTATCCAGGGGTGTACACGCGCGTCTCGGCGATGGCCTCACTGGTGGCGGCGCACAGTAGCTGAGCGCTGGCGCAACGCGGTCGAGTGCTGGCGGAAACCAGCTGAGCTGCGGCGGGCCGCGGTTGAACGGAAGACGGCGGGCGGACACCCCCTGGAGGGGTCTGTCCGCCCGCCGACTCGAATTCGTCGCTGATGCGAAGTGTCAGCGCTCGTCTTCTCCCGCCGTTGCCGGGGTGTCGGTCAGCCGTCCGGTCTCGTCCTGTATTTCCGAAGCGATCTTCTTGAGCTCCGGCTCGAACTTGCGTCCATGGTGTCCGCAGAAGAGCAGCTCACCACCGCTGATGAGGACAACGCGCAGGTATGCCTGAGCGCCGCAACGGTCGCAGCGGTCTGCCGCTGTCAGCGGACTCGCGGGGGTCAGAACAGTAGTCACGTCGCCTCTTCTCTAGCTCGACGAGCTGTCGTACCAGGGTCAACATCCAACCAGGCCGAAAACGTTCCCGCTCTCAGCTTTTCCTCGAAAACCGACCTCGGGGTGACTGGATGTTACCGATTGGCGGCGAATAGGAGTCAGTTGCGTCAGATGTCGCTTATGGAGCTGTTGTCCGGACTTGCTCCCGGCTGGCTTGCCGGTTGTTGCTGAGGACGTGCCCGGAGCCTAAATGGTTCATGCCTCTTTGGGAACGTGACATGTGTATCACTCGCGCGGGTTATCGAACACGTGCTCGAAGAGGGCTAGCATGGAAGCCAGGACAAGGGCCGTGTTGAGGCCCGGATACCGGGTCGCGGCGCTGTCACCCCTCCCGGCATCGGTACCCTCTCACCGACACGGCTGAAAAAAACTTCAGAACATTCCTGATCGAGGAGCTGCCCGCGTGACCGCCGAAACATCCGTGCCGTCCTCTGCGCTGCTGACGGGTGCAGATCGCGACGGCTCCAACTACACCGCGCGGCACCTGCTCGTCCTCGAAGGGCTGGAAGCGGTTCGCAAGCGGCCCGGTATGTACATCGGGTCAACAGACAGTCGCGGTCTGATGCACTGCGTCTGGGAGATCATCGACAACTCCGTCGACGAGGCGCTCGGCGGTCACGGCGACCGCATCGAGGTCATCCTGCACGAGGACGGCTCGGTCGAGGTCCGGGACAACGGCCGCGGCATCCCGGTGGATGTGGAGCCCAAGACGGGCCTGTCCGGCGTCGAGGTCGTCATGACCAAGCTGCACGCCGGCGGGAAGTTCGGCGGCGGCTCGTACGCGGCCTCCGGCGGTCTGCACGGCGTCGGCGCGTCCGTGGTGAACGCGCTGTCGGCCCGGCTGGACGTCGAGGTCGACCGCAACGGCGCCACGCACGCCATCAGCTTCCGCCGCGGGGTCCCCGGAATCTTCACCGAATCCGGCGCCGAGGCGCCCTTCGACCCCGCCAGCGGGCTCACCAAGGCCAAGCGGGTCCCCAAGACCCGCACCGGCACCCGCGTGCGCTACTGGGCCGACCGGCAGATCTTCCTCAAGGACGCCAAGCTCTCCCTGGACCACCTGCACCAGCGCGCCCGCCAGACCGCCTTCCTGGTGCCCGGCCTGACCATCGTGGTGCGCGACGAGCGCGGCATCGAGACCGACAAGCCCGTCGAGGAGGTCTTTCACTTCGACGGCGGCATCAGCGAATTCTGCGAGTTCCTCGCCCCCGACAAGCCGATCTGCGACGTCCTGCGTCTGTCCGGCAGCGGCACCTTCAAGGAGACCGTGCCCGTCCTCGACGACCGCGGCCACATGACCCCCACCGAGGTCACCCGCGAGCTGGGCGTCGACATCGCGCTGCGCTGGGGCACCGGCTACGAGACGACCGCCAGGTCCTTCGTGAACATCATCGCCACCCCCAAGGGTGGCACCCATGTGACCGGATTCGAGCGCTCCGTCACCAAGACGATGAACGAGGTGCTGCGCTCGGCCAAACTGCTGCGCGTCGCCGAGGACGACATCGTCAAGGACGACGCCATGGAGGGCCTGACGTCGGTGATCACCGTGCGTCTGGCCGAGCCGCAGTTCGAGGGCCAGACCAAGGAAGTGCTCGGCACCTCCGCCGCCAACCGCATCGTGGCCAATGTCGTCGCCACCGAACTGCGCGAGTTCCTGACCTCCACCAAGCGGGACGCCAAGGCCCAGGCGCGCGCCGTCCTGGAGAAGACCGTCGCCGCCGCCAGGACCCGCATCGCGGCCCGGCAGCACAAAGAGGCGCAGCGCAGGAAGACCGCGCTGGAGACCTCCTCGCTCCCCGCCAAGCTGGCCGACTGCCGCAGCGACGCCGTCGACCGCAGCGAACTGTTCATCGTCGAGGGCGACTCGGCACTCGGCACCGCCAAACTGGCCCGCAACTCCGAGTTCCAGGCGCTGCTGCCGATCCGCGGCAAGATCCTCAACGTCCAGAAGTCGTCCATCTCGGACATGCTCAAGAACGCCGAGTGCGGCGCGATCATCCAGGTCATAGGAGCCGGGTCCGGCCGCACCTTCGACATCGACCAGGCCCGCTACGGCAAGGTCATCTTCCTGGCCGACGCCGATGTCGACGGCGCCCACATCCGCTGCCTCCTGCTCACCCTTTTCCAGCGCTATATGCGCCCGATGGTCGAACAGGGCCGGGTCTTCTCCGCCGTCCCCCCGCTCCACCGCATCGAACTCGTCCAGCCCAAGAAGGGCCAGGACAAGTACGTCTACACCTACTCGGACAACGAGCTGCGCCAGACCCTCCTCGACCTCCAGCGCCGCAACGTCCGCTACAAGGACAGCATCCAGCGCTACAAGGGCCTCGGTGAGATGGACGCCAACCAGTTGGCCGAAACCACCATGGACCCCCGCCACCGCACCCTGCGCCGCATCAACATCAGCGACCTCGAATCCGCCGAGCAGGCCTTCGACCTCCTGATGGGCAACGAGGTCGCCCCCCGCAAGGAGTTCATCACCAACTCCGCCACGACCCTGGACCGGTCGCGGATCGACGTCTGACCTGCGGCTTTACGGTCGAGCGGACCCAGGGGTGCCCCTGCGGTCCGCACACAGTCCGCAACCGCACTGACAGGACGTCAGTGCGGGGGAGTGGTTACGTCTCCTCTGGGGGCGGGGTGTTGCCGTCGCCGGGGCCGTCCGCGTACGCCTTGTCGACGGCAGCCCGGGTGCGCTCCTCGGAATCGGGCCACAGGTGGGTGTAGATGTTCAGCGTCATGGCCGCGTTGGTGTGGCCGAGGCGCTCGGAGACGGTCTTCACGGATTCGCCGTGCTTGATCAGCAGGCTGGCGTAATGATGTCGGAGCGCGTGCGGGCCAATCCCGTCCGGTATGCCTGCCTTCCGGCACGCGGGGCGCCAGACCCGCTTCATGAACTCGTTGTACGCCACGGCGCCGCCTTGGGGTGCCGTGAACAGCCAGTCCTGCGGCGCCGGTGCCGGGAACATCTTGAGATGCGCCTTCATGGCCTCGGTAGCCATCCTCGGAAGCGGCACGACACGGTAGGAGCGGTCGGTCTTGGGCGGGCCCACGAACACCCCGTGCTTGGTCTGCTGGACCTGCTGGTCGACAGTGAGGGCCGCCTGGGGCAGGTCCAGGTGCCGACGCTGGAGACCGAACACCTCGCCTGGCCGCAGCCCGGTGGCTGCCGTCAGGAGGACGAGGCCCTTATAGGGCGGGGCTATCTGCCCGGCGAGGTTGCGCACTTGGGGGACAGTCAGCGGCACGATCCGCTTCCTCGGCACTGTCGGCAGCTTGGCGCCGGTGCAGGGGTTGTTGGGGATCATGCGGTCGCGGACGGCCGCGGTGAAGACGGCGTTGACGGTGTTGAACACCGTACGTGCCGTGCTGGCGGCGAGGCCGTGGGTCGTCGTCAGGCCGGTGATCCAGCTCTGGACGTCGCCGGGCTTGATGCCTCCCAAGGTCCGTCCCTCCCAGGCGGGATAGGCGTGACACCGGAGGTGCTGCTCAACGGCTCGTGCGGTTGAGGGGCGGTGCGGCTGGCCGGCGCGCCACTGCTCGGCGTACTCCTTGAACGGCTTCTTCGCCGACTTCGGGTCGACGTACTGGCCGGTGAGGACACTCGCGGTGACTTCGTCGAGCCAACGCTGGGCGTCGACCTTGCGGTCGAAGTGGCGGGAGTGCTCCTTGCCGTTGGGATCGCGGTAGCGGGCGCGCCACTTGCCGTTGGGGCGCTTTTGGATGTTGGCCAAGTCAGGCTCTCTTCCTGTGGGTCAGTGGTAGTAGCCCCCGTCCTCGATGTACTCGGTCAGGGCGCGTGCGTCGCGCTCCTCGCCCATGAGGCGGAGGGCTTGCTGGTGGATAGCGGTGGAGCTGTCCGGGTGGGCTTTCAGGTAGGCGGAGATCGTGGTGACGGCTCCGTGCAGGCGGTCCTGGGCGTCGCGGGATTCGTAGAAGGCTTCGACGGCCTCTTGGACGAAGCGCCGCCCTTCGAGGTCGATGCCGTCCAGCGGCGGCGACATGAGCTCTTCCAGAGGCAGTTCGAAGACGCGGGCGAAGCCGAGGGCTTCGTCCAGAGTGATCTTGCGGCGGGGCTTGCCGTTCTCCATGCGCCACACGGCGGTCTGGTTCATCGGGACGCCGGCCTTGGTCATACGGGCTGCCAGTTCGGTGGTGCTCCAGCCTCTCGTCTCGCGTTCCAGGGCGATGCGTGCGGCGGCGTTGCCTTCGCTGTACAGCAGCGGGGCGCCGCCGTGGTCGGTCCCGGTCATCGTTCGTGTCTCCTCTCCGGCGTGGTCGGGTTCCCCAAGGTCTAGTCAAAATGTACCACAGATTATTCGATTTGCATAGCGGCACTTTGTGTGGGACCATTATTCAAAACCGCTAGCGATCTAGTCGAAGGGGAGAGATGGACCGCTACCTGACCACCGCCGAGGTGGCCGAGCGCTACCGGACGGCTGACAGCACCGTGCGGTACTGGCGCCACATCGGCTACGGGCCCAAGGGGGTGAGGATCGGCCGCCGCGTCCTGTACAGCGAGGCCGAACTCACCCTCTTCGAGCAGCGCCTGGCCCACCAGAGCCCCAGCCGCGACGACTGGACCCTGGGGGCCTGATGCGCGCAGCCCCGGAAAACGAAACGACCCCCGGCGCTACCAACGCCGAGGGCCTCGTGAACATCCCAGCAACCGAGCTATCGATTCACCACGGTGAAGGCGGGCCTGCCAGCCACAGCCTCACCGAGAGGAGTTCAGCATGAATGCTACGCCCCCGACTCCCGACGGCGCATCCGCGATGCCTCCATGGCCACCGGTCGCCGTGCCGGGTCAGCAGAGCCGCCACACGCCCGACACGGCCTCTGCCGAGGCTGTCGAGCGGGCCGAAGCGGAGGCGGTGGAGGCAGCGCATGTCGCGGCGCCGAAGCCCCTGGACTGGGGTGCTGCCGAGGGCTCACGGCTCCTGGGAGCACTGCGCTCGCAGATAGCCCGCTTCGTCATCCTGCCTTCCACGCACGCGCTTGACGCGGCCACGCTGTGGGTAGCGGCCACGCACCTGCAGGCCGCCTGGCAGCACGCCCCGCGCTTGGCAGTAGTCGGCCCGGCCAAGCGGTGCGGCAAGTCCCGGCTGCTGGACGTGCTGACCGAGACGGTTCACGAACCGATGCTGACGGTCAACACGACCCCGGCTGCGGTTTTCCGGTCCATCGGCGACCAGCCGCCAACCCTTCTGGTGGACGAAGCCGACACGATCTTCGGCAGCGTGAAGGTCGCGGAGAAGAACGAGGAGCTGCGCGGCCTGCTCAACGCCGGTCACCAGCGCAATCGTTACGTCACCCGCGTGGTCGGCAATGACCACACCCCGCACCGGTTCGCCACCTTCGCCATGGCCGCGCTCGCCGGGATCGGCGACCTCCCCGACACGATCATGGACCGGTCGGTGGTGATCCGGATGCGCCGCCGGGCCGAGGGCGAGCGGGTCCACCCGTTCCGGTCCAGGCGCGACACCCCCGCTCTCCACGCCCTGCGGGAGCGCATCGTCTCGTGGTCCGGACCGCTGGTGGATACGGCCGCGGACCTGGAGCCGGAGCTGCCGGTGGAGGACCGTGCCGCCGACACCTGGGAGCCGCTGGTCATCGTCGCCGACCTCGCGGGCGGACCGTGGCCCGACCTGGCCCGGCAAGCGTGCGTGCGGATGGTCGCCAACGAAGCACAGGCGGAGGAGGACAACCCCGGCGGCGCTAGAGGATGTCCCGTAAATGATCTGAGGCATGCAGGCTGAACTGCTCGTTTGCCTGTTATCCGGTGAGGGTGAGGTTGTGAAGGCGGGCGATGC
>NZ_JBIUXT010000019.1:0-48212 GCF_044744145.1 Streptomyces sp. NPDC087422
GCATCGCCCGCCTTCACAACCTCACCCTCACCGGATAACAGGCAAACGAGCAGTTCAGCCTGCATGCCTCAGATCATTTACGGGACATCCTCTAGGGGGGAGAGATCTCTCCCTGGGCCCGTCCGCGCGTGGGTGCCACGCTGAAAGAGACCTGATCAGCAGGTCTGCGAATGCACCCTTCCAGGCAGAGAGCGAGACGTACCCCCATGCGGGCAACGTTCATGTACAAGGCCGGGGACGTGCGCGTGCAGGACGCGCCGGACCCGACGATCGAGCAGCCCACCGACGCGGTCGTACGCGTCGTCCGTTCCTGTGTGTGCGGCAGTGACCTGCACCCCTTCCACAGCCTGTCCGCCACGGACGGCCCGGTCCCCATGGGGCACGAGTTCCTGGGCATCGTCGAGGACCTGGGCGCCGAGGTCTCGGGACTGAGCGTGGGCGACCTGGTCGTCTCCCCGTTCGCCTTCGCCGACAACACCTGCGAATTCTGCCGCGCGGGCCTGCACACCTCGTGCCCGCACGGCGGCTTCTTCGCGGCGGGCGGCGTCGGCGGCGCCCAGGCCGAGGCGGTCCGCGTCCCGCAGGCCCAGGGCACCCTGGTGAAGCTGCCCACCGGAGTCGACACCGCGCTGCTGCCGTCGCTGCTGACGCTGGCCGACGTGTACGGCACCGGCCATCACGCCGCCAAGCAGGCGCGGGTACGTCCCGGCGACAGCGTCACCGTCATCGGTGACGGGGCCGTGGGCCTGCTCGCGGTGCTGTCCGCCAGGCGGCTCGGCGCCGAGCGCGTCATCCTCATGGGCCGCCACAAGGTCCGCACCGACCTGGGCCGTGAATTCGGCGCCACCGACGTCGTCGCCGAGCGCGGCGAGGAGGGGATCGCCAAGGTCCGCGAACTGACCGGAGGACACGGCACCCGCGCCGTCCTGGAGGCGGTCGGCCACATGCCCGCGTACGAGACGGCCGTCGGGGTCGTCCGCCCCGGCGGAGTGATCAGCCGGGTGGGTGTCCCGCAGTACGCGAACGCGCCGGTCGGTTTCGGCAGCCTCTTCGGCCCGAATGTCACCCTGACCGGTGGCCCGGCTCCCGTGCGCGCCTACATCGAGGAGCTGCTGCCCGGGGTGCTGGACGGCACGGTCGACCCCGGCCGGGTCTTCGACCAGACCGTGTCGCTGGAGGACGTACCCGAGGGGTACCGGGCCATGGACGAGCGCACCGCGCTCAAAACGCTCGTCATTCCGTAGCCGCTCCCCCGCGGGACCGACGCGGTGAGGGACGGAGGGAGGCCGTGTCACGGCCTCCCTCTTCGCGTGCTCCGCGTATTCCATGGACCCATGGAGTACACCAACCTGGGAAGCTCAGGACTCAAGATCAGCCGTATCACCCTGGGGTGCATGAGCTTCAGGCGGTCGGGCACCGGCCGCGGCTGGGCGTTGGACGGCCCCGAGGCCGAACCCCTCTTTCCTGCGCGCCCGTCGTACCCAGACCAGCCCGCGGTCCGCCGGCCTCACCCCCGGCCCGGGGTCCGCCGCACGCCCGGCCTGCGCCGCGAGGAACTGGCCACGCTCTCCGGGGTCAGCATCGACTACTACACCCGGCCGCCCGCGAGGTCTTCCCCGACTGGGCGGACCAGATCCGCGGCTGTGTCGCAAGGCCGCCACCAGAACCCTCCAGCACCCCCAGGTCGGCAGGACAACCCTCGCGTTCCAGGGCATGGCCCTCGAAGGCACCGCGGGCCAGCGCATGGGCATCTACACCGCCGCCCCCGGCACCCCCGACCACGACGCGACGCTCCTGCTCGACATGACCGCCCCCCGTACCGCGCCGACGCCGTCGCGGCAGGAGCGCTGAGCGACCGTACGGCCCTGCCCGGCACACGCGCGGCGGTACGGCGCCCGCGCGGCTCGCCGCCGGATGCGGTCCTGGCCGGGACATCCCGGTCACCGTGGTGGCCGTCGCCTACGGCGCGTCAGATCAGCTCCCTGTGACGGGAGTGGTACCTGTTGACGGACGGTCGGGTGGGGAGTTCACTCTGCGAGCGGTTTGCCTACGGTTCCGGTCCTCGACAGGAAAGAGATCCGTGTCCACACGTCTCTTCGCCCCGCGTGCCGTCAGCGGCCGATCCTTACGCGTCAGGGCGTTCCTCACCGTCCTGGCGACCCTCCTGGCCCTCGTCACGGGCGCCGTCGTGGCAGGACCCGCCGCGTCCGCCGGGACGAGCGGGTCGAACAGGTCGAGCGGGCCGAGCGGGCCGAGCGGGCCGAGCGGGCCGAGGGAGCTTCCCACCGGGAATGACGCGACGACGGGGAAGGCCCGGACGGCGACCCTCGCCGCGCCCCCCGCCGTCGACACCTCGGTCGCCGAAGCCGCCGTCACACGCCTGCTCGGCCCCGATCACGCGCACCAGATCGACCTGCGGGGCATCGCCGCCGGATCGGGCCAGGACCGCTATCTGATCGAGGCGGCGGGCGGGCGGGTGCGGATCAGCGGCACCACACCGGGCACGCTCCTCGCGGGACTCGGCCAGTACCTGCGCGTCGTCGCCCACGCCGACATCTCGCTCAACGGGGAGCAACTGCGGCTGCCCGACCGGCTGCCCCTGCCGTCCTCCCCCATCGGCCGGTCCGCGAACGTCGCCCACCGTTTCGCCCTCAACGACACCGACGAGGGGTACGCGGGCGCGTATCCGACCTGGCAGCAGTGGCAGCGGCGGATCGACGTGCTGGCGCTCGACGGCATCAACGAGATGCTGGTCTACGAGGGGCAGGAGGCCGTCTACGACAAGACCTTCCAGCACTTCGGCTACTCCGACGCCGAGATGCGCGCCTGGATCCCGCAGCCCGGCCACCAGCCGTGGTGGCTGCTCCAGAACATGTGCTGCGAGAACGGCCCGATCAGCGCGCAACTCCTCGACCAGCGGGTGACGCTCGGCCGCCGGATGACCGGCTATCTGCGGCAGCTCGGCCTCACTCCGGTGCTGCCCGGCTACTTCGGCACCGTCCCGCCGGGCTTCGCCGCGAAGAACGCGGAAGCCCATGTGATCGCGCAGGGAACCTGGAACGGCTTTCCCCGGTCCGACTGGCTGGACCCGACGACGGCGCTGTTCGGCCAGGTCGCCGACGCGTTCTACGGCGAGCAGAGCAAGCTGTTCGGCGACAGCTCGATGTACAAGATGGACCTGCTGCACGAGGGCGGCCAGGCGGGCGACGTCAACGTCGGCGACGCCTCCCGGGCCGTACAGAACGCCCTCGACCGGGCCCACCCCGGAGCGATCTGGGCCATCCTCGGCTGGGAGAGCAACCCGCGCGAGGAGACCCTCCGGGCCGTCGACACCTCCCGCATGCTCGTCCTCGACGGCAACTCCGACACCACGGGCGCGACCGACCGCGACCAGGACTACCTCGGGACCCCGTACGCCTTCGGCACGATCTGGAACTTCGGCGGCAACACCAACATGGGCGCGAGCATGGCGCTGTGGAACACGAAGTTCCATGCGTGGCTCGCCAAGCCCGGCACGGCCCTGAGCGGTATCGCGTTGATGCCGGAGGCGATCGACAACAATCCGGTGGCCGTGGAGTTCTTCGCCGATCTGGCGTGGGAGTCGTCGGCGGTCGACATGGACACCTGGATGGCCGCGTACGCCACGGCGCGCTACGGGGCCGCCGACCCGCACGCGGTGGCGGCCTGGCAGATCCTGGGCCGTACGGCGTACGCGTGGCCGGGCGACACCGGGACCAGGCACACCAGCAGCATCTTCTCGATCCAGCCCGGTCTGTCCGCGACGGCCGGTTCGGTCCCGTACGACCCGAAGGACGTCCAGCGGGCGTTCGGCGAACTCCTCCAGGTGGGACAGCCGTCGCGCGGCAGCACCGCGTACACGTACGACCTCGTGGACCTCGGCCGTCAGGTGCTGTCCAACGACACCCGGACGCTGCTGCCGCGGATCCGCCAGGCGTACACCGCCCGCGACACCGCCGCCTTCGACGCGCTCAGCGGGCAGTGGATGACCAAGCTGAATCTGCTGGACGCGCTGCTGGGCGCCGACGGCACGTCGCTGTTCGGCGTCTGGCAGAAGGAGGCCGCCGCACAGGCGCCGACTCCCGCGGAGGCCAGGCGCCTCGAGTACGACCTGCGCACGCTGGTCAGCGACTGGACGGAGACCCATCCGATCCAGGACTACGCGGGGCGCGAGTGGAACGGCCTGGTCGGGGACTACTACGGGGCGCGCTGGCGGACGTTCTTCGACTCGCTCCGCACCGCGCTCAGCACCGGCGGTGCGCCGCGGGCCGTCGACTGGCGCGCGGTCGCCTCGACATGGGTCCACAAGGTGGCGCGCTATCGGAGCACGCCCACCGATGACGCCTATCAGCAGGCGCGGAAGGTCGCCGCGTATCCGGCGGGGCATGTGGACCTGGCCGCGGACCCGAAGGCCGGGCCGCCCGGCGCGACCGTGCGGCTGACCGCGGTCTTCACCAACGACAACGCCCTGTGGCCCACCGGCGCCGCGAGCTTCGCGCTGACCGCGCCGGGCGGCTACACCGTCCGCCCGGTCGGCGGTGCCACGCCGTCGGTGCCCGCGGGCGGGACGGCCACCGCCGCCTGGGACGTGACGATTCCGAGCGGCGCCGCACCCGCCGGCCTGGCGCGTCTGACGGCGACCGTGCGCTGGTCGTCGGACGGAGCCGACGACGCGGTGTCGGCGACCGCGGCCGACACGACCGACGTCCTGGTGTCAGGACCGGTGGCCGAGCCGTATCGCACGGCGTCCTCCGCTTCCCCCGCGTCGATCGCCTTCGCCCAGCACGGCGACGTCTTCGGCATGGCAGGGGGCGGCGCGGACATCGGCGCGTCCACCGACCAGTACGGCGCCGTCTACCGCCCGCGGTGGCTGACCTCCGGGCAGGCCGTCGGCACGGAGGTGCTGGAGCAGGACGACAGCGGCCCCTGGGCGCGCGCCGGACTCGTCGTGCGCGCGGACCTCGCGCGGCCGGGAAGCCCCGGTTACGCCGATCTGGCCGTCACGCCGGAGCACGGCTGCGTGTTCATGTGGGACGCCGACGGCAACGGAACCCTTGAGCACTCCGCGTCGAGCGGCGGATTCACCGGTCCTGTCCACCTGCGGATCAGCCGCGACGGCGACACCTTCACCGGCTGGTGCAGCCAGGACGGCACCGACTGGACCCGGGTGGGGTCGGCGCCGCTGCCCGGCGCCGCGCCCGCCGAGGACGCCGGTCTGCTCTTCTCCGCGGTCAACGCGTCCACCCACCGCCAGGGCGCCGCGCGGTTCGACGGGCTGACGCTGGCACCGTTCACCGCGCGGGACACCTCGGGCGACACCGTACTGAGCCTCGGCAGGCCGACGACCGCCCTGTCCTACGAGGCGGGCCGCCCGCCCTCCGCGGCGGTCGACGGCGACCGCACCAACAAGACGTACTGGGCGAGCGCGATGGCCGGCGGCGACACCTGGTGGCAGGTCGACCTCGGCGCGGCCCACGACCTGTCGGCGGTCAACGTCCGCAATTACGTGGACGGCAAGCGCGCCTACACCTATACGTTGACCGGCAGTCTCGACGGCGTCCGCTGGTTCGCCCTCGGCGGCAAGAACACCGCCGGGGTCGCCACGGACGCCGGGGACACGTTCACCCTGACCGCCGCGGCGCGCTACATCCGTGTCGACGGCCTCAGCAACACCGCCAACACCTCCTTCCACCTCACCGAGGTCACCGTCACCGGCGCGGCCTGACGCCCACGGGGTGCGGCGGGGTGCGGCGGGGTGCGGCCGTGCGCGAGGGTAGGGCGCAACGGCAGGGCGGGACGACTGATGTGACGGCAAGGTGGTGGCGGACGTGCGGGCTGTGGTGTTCGAGGAATTCGGGCGGGTGCCGGAGGTTCGGGAGGTGGCCGATCCGGGATGTCCGCCCGACGGGGTGGTCGTACGGGTGGAGGCGACCGGGCTGTGCCGCAGCGACTGGCACGGGTGGCTCGGGCATGACGACGGGATCACGCTGCCGCATGTGCCGGGTCATGAATTCGCGGGCCGGATCGAGGAGGTGGGTCCCGGGGTCAGCCGGTGGCGGGTCGGCGACCGGGTGACCGTGCCGTTCGTCTGCGCCTGCGGGAGCTGCGCCGCCTGCGCCCGCGGCGACCAGCAGGTGTGCGAGCGGCAGGAGCAGCCGGGCTTCACCTACTGGGGCTCCTTCGCGGAGTACGTCGCCGTCCCGCACGCGGACGTCAACCTGGTGGGGCTGCCCGACGCCATGCCGTACGCCACCGCCGCGTCGCTCGGCTGCCGCTTCGCCACCGCGTACCGCGCGGTGGTCGCGCAAGGCCGTACGCGGCCGGGCGAGTGGGTGGCGGTGATCGGCTGCGGCGGGGTCGGCCTGTCGGCGGTGATGATCGCGGTGGCCTGCGGGGCACGCGTGGTGGCGGTGGACACCTCGGCCCAAGCCCTCGGCTTGGCGCGGAAGTTCGGCGCCTCGGTGGGTGTCGACGCCTCGCGGTCCGATGTCGACACGGCGGAGGCGGTCCGCGCGGCGACCGACGGCGGGGCGCATGTCTCGGTCGACGCGCTCGGCTCCCCCGCCACCTGTGCGGCCTCCGTGGCGGGGCTGCGGCGGCGGGGCAGGCATGTGCAGGTCGGGCTGCTGCCGTCGGGAGGTGTCGCCGTCCCCATGGACCGGGTGCTCGCGCTCGAACTGGAGATTCTGGGCAGCCACGGCATGGCCGCGCACGCGTATCCGGAGATGATGCGGCTGGTCGCGGCCGGGACGCTCCGCCCCGATCTGCTGGTCGGCTCGGTCATCGGCCTGGACGCGGCACCGGGCGCGCTGGCCGCCCTCAGCGACGGGTCGGCCGGCGGCGTCACCGTGATCACGCCGCAGAAGAAGTGAGCGCGGGCGTGGTGGGCCCGGACCCGGCGGTCAAGGGCACGACGTTGTAGGCGCGGGCTCGACGTTATGGGCGCGGGCGCGGTGTTGCGGGCGCGGGCGCGGTGTCACCCGTACGGACGCGGCGTGCGTCGGCGCCGTCGTGCCGCGGAGCGGTTAGCTTCGGCGAATGCAGAAATGGTCCGGACTTCCGTATCCCCTGGGCGCGACCTATGACGGCTCAGGCACCAATTTCGCCCTCTTCTCGGAAGTGGCGGAGAAAGTCGATCTGGCCGTCATCGACGCGCGCGGGCGTGAACAACGCACCCCGCTGGCGTCGGTGGACGGATCGGTCTGGCACGCGTATCTGCCGGGCGTCGGTCCCGGCCAGGCGTACGGATATCGCGTGCACGGCCCGTACCGGCCGGACAGCGGGCACCGGTGCAATCCGGCGAAGCTGCTGGTGGACCCGTACGCGAAGGCCATCGACGGCCAGCCCGACAGCCACCGGTCGCTGCTCGGTTACCGCGACGACGGCTCGGACGAGCCCGACACCGCCGACAGCCTCGGCCACACCATGCTCTCGGTGGTCGCCGACCCGGCGTTCGACTGGGGCGAGGACCATCTGCCGAAGCGGCCGTACCACGAGTCGGTGCTGTACGAGGCGCACGTCAAGGGCCTGACGGTACGTCACCCGGCGCTGCCGGAGAAGCTGCGCGGCACCTACGCGGGAATGGCGCATCCGGCGATCGTGGAGCACCTGACCGAACTGGGCGTCACCGCCGTCGAATTGATGCCGGTGCACCAATTCGTGCAGGACGGCCATCTGCGCGACCGTGGTCTGTCGAACTACTGGGGCTACAACACCATCGGTTTCTTCGCGCCGCACAACGCGTACTCCTCCAGTGGCACGCGCGGTCAACAGGTCACCGAATTCAAGGAGATGGTCAAGGCCCTGCACCAGGCGGGCATCGAGGTGATCCTCGACGTGGTGTACAACCACACCGCGGAGGGCAGCGAGCTCGGCCCGACGCTCTCCTTCCGCGGTATCGACAACGCCTCGTACTACCGGCTGGTGGACGACGATCCTCGGCACTGCTTCGACACTACGGGCACCGGCAACAGCCTGCTGATGCGCCACCCCAACGTGCTGCAACTCATCATGGACTCGCTGCGCTACTGGGTGACCGAGATGCATGTCGACGGTTTCCGGTTCGACCTGGCGTCCGCGCTGGCCCGGCAGTTCCACGAGGTGGACCGGCTGTCCGCCTTCTTCGACCTGGTGCAGCAGGACCCGGTGATCAGCCGCGTCAAGCTCATCGCCGAGCCCTGGGACGTCGGCGACGGCGGGTACCAGGTGGGCAACTTCCCCGCTCTGTGGAGTGAGTGGAACGGCAAGTACCGTGACTCGGTACGGGACTTCTGGCGTGGCGCCCCTTCCACCCTGCCGGAGTTCGCCTCCCGGCTGACCGGCTCCTCCGACCTGTACGAGGGCAGCCGCCGTCGCCCGCGCGCCAGCGTCAACTTCGTCACCGCCCACGACGGTTTCACCCTCCGCGACCTGGTCTCGTACAACGACAAGCACAATGAGGCCAACGGCGAGAACGGCAACGACGGGGACAGCAACAACCGTTCGTGGAACTGCGGCGCCGAGGGCCGGACGGAGGACAAGGAGATCCTGGCCCTGCGGGCCCGGCAGCAGCGCAATTTCCTCGCCACGCTCTTCGTGTCCCAGGGCGTGCCGATGCTGGCCCACGGCGACGAGTTGGGCCGCACCCAGCTCGGCAACAACAACGTCTACTGCCAGGACAACGAGATCGCCTGGGTGGACTGGGACCTGGACGAACCCCGGCGCAATCTGCTGGCGTTCACCCAGCGCGTCATCGCCCTGCGCTCCCGGCATCCGGTGCTGCGCCGACGGCGCTTCTTCCGTGGCGGGGACGGCAAGGGCACGCCGGATCTGGTCTGGTTCCGCCCGGACGGCCGCGAGATGGAGGAGGCCAACTGGCTGCGTGAGGACGCGCACGCGGTGGGCGCCTTCCTCAACGGCGACAGCATCCCCGAGCCCGGCCCGCACGGCGAGCGCGTCACCGACGACTCCTTCCTCGTCCTGGTCAACAGCCATGACGAGCAAGTGGACTTCACCGTCCCGGCCGGTGCCTTCGGCGACGGCTGGCAGATCGTCGTGGACACCGCCGTCGAATCCGACACGGGCGGCCCGGACGGACCGAGCATCCCGGCGAACGCGGTGGTGCCGGTGCACGCGCGGTCGATGACCGTCCTGATCCGTCCGCGCACCGACTGAACCGACTGAGCGGCGAGCCAAACGCCCGGCCCGGTGGGCTGACTGACGGCCGGGTCGACTGACGGCTGGGCGGGCGCGAGTCCGCTCAGCCGGTCGTCGTCACCGGGGCGCCGGGCGGACCCGGGACACCGTGCGCACCGGGGAGGAGTGCCAGCAGGGCCCGCTTGTCGGGCTTGCCGCTGGGTGCGACCGGCATCGCGTCCAGCACGGTGACGGTGGCGGGCACGGCAGCCTCGCCCAACTCGGCGCGTACGGCGCCGCGCAGGACCTCGGCGGTCGGCGTGCGCCCCACGACGGGTACGACGAAGGCGTGGGCGGCCTCACCGGTCGTCTCGTCGGGAGCCCCGACCACATAGGCCTGGTCGACGTCCGGGTGGGCGGCGAGCGCGGACTCGATCGCTCCCGCGTAGTGCAGGATCGCGTTGACGAAGATGACGTCGCGGGCGCGGCCGACCAGGCGCAGATAGCCGTCGTCCGCGAGGGTGCCGAGGTCGCGGGTACGGATCCAGCCGTCGCTCACCACCTCGCGGGTCTGTTCCTCGTCCTGCCAGTAGCGCGACATGGCGCCCGCGCTGCGGACCCAGATCTCGCCGGGTGTGCCCGGCCGCACGGGGCGCCCCTGGGGATCGCGCACGCTGACGTCGACGCCGGGCATCGGCCGGCCGACCGAGTCCATCACTTGCTCCGGCCGCTCGGCCACATCCTCGGGGGTGAGGAGCGCGAGCATGCCCGTCTCGGTCTGCCCGTACCCCTGGTGGACGGCGGGGCCGAGCCGGTCGGCGGCCTCGGCGAGCCGGTGCGGCGGCAGCGGTGAGCCCGCGACGAGCAGGACACGCAGGCTGCTGGTGTCGATGTCCTCGGTGCGCAGGGTGTCGAGGATCTGGTAGAGCCGGGGGACGGTGCACAGGCACGCGGTGATGCGGTGGCGCTGCCAGATCTCCGGGAAGGTGAGCGGGGGTTCGGGGATCACGGCGGTGCCGCCGTCGAGCAGGCATAGGGAGAGGTGTTCGAGCATGACGGCGCTGGTGAGGGTGCCGAAGACGAGGTAGCGGCGGTATCCGGCGGCGAGTCGGGCGGTGGTCGCGCTCCACCGCGCGGGCTGCCACGACCAGTGTTCGCTGAGCGCGCGGTAGGTCTGGGCGCAGCCCTTGGGGTGGCCGGTGCTGCCGCTGGTCAGGGTGATGAGGCCGATGTCGTCGGGGCGGCCGTGCGCGGTCAGGGCGTCGGGCGATGTGTCCGCCGGCGCGGCCGACAGGTCGCGGTCCACGTCGAGTACGGGGCGGGTGCCCGCCGCCGCCAGGAGCGCGGGGGTCGCGGTCGAGTCGTCGGCGACGACCGCGTCGATTCCGGTGGACAGCACATGGGCGAGCTGGCTCGGCGTCAGTCCGGGGCGCAACCCTGTGACGCGGCATCCCAGCAGGTGGGCGGCGATCTGGGCGGCGAAGCCCCGCGGGGTGACGGCGGTGGTGACGGCCACTCCCCCGCCGGGTCCGAGTCCGGCCGCCCGCAGTCCCGCGACACAGCGGCGTACGAGGTCGAGCACCTCGCCGCGGCTGACGGGATGTGACCGGAATTCGAAGGCCGGGGTGCCCGGATCGCGCAGGAAAGCGTCCACGAGTGGCTGGGGAAATACCGATTCGGCCGGATTGTTCACGGCGCTCTCCGATCCGGTGGGGCGGTCACGGGGTCGCGTTTCGGCCGCGGACAACTGCAATGCCGGGAGGGAAACCTCGGCGGGCATATGTGCGCACGGCTCGCACGGCACACGTCGGGCACTTGCGCCGAAGCTGAAATTATCCGCCTGAACACCAAGGGCTGTGGTGTGATATGGATCACATCCCTGCCTATAGATGTCTCCTTTAACTCTCAACTACGGTGACTCCGTCCATCTCAGGAGCCGGGAGGCCCAGTGTCCGGAGAAGAGCGGATCGATTACCTCGTCGTCGGTGCGGGACCCGCGGGAATCCAGGCGGCATATTTCCTGGAACGCGCGGGACGCGACTATCTGGTCGTCGAGGCGGGCGCGGCTCCCGGCACCTTCTTCACGAGGTTTCCCAGACACAGGAAACTCATATCCATCAACAAGGTGCACACCGGCTGGGACGATCCCGAGCTGAATCTGCGCACCGACTGGAACTCGCTGCTGTCCGACGAGGGCTCGCCGCTGTTCACCGCGGTCACGCCCCGGTACTTCCCCGACGCCGACGACATGGTCGGCTATCTCGCCGACTTCGCCGACACCCACCGCCTGCGGATCCGCTACGGCACGCGGATCACTCGCATCTCCCGGCGACCGGCGCAGGACGGCGGTCCGCGCGGGGACTTCGAGACCGTGGACCAGGACGGCACCGTCCGCAGAGCCCGGCGGCTGATCATGGCGACCGGCGTGTCCCGCCCCTACATCCCGCCCATCGAGGGCGTGGAACTGGCCGAGCGGTACGACCTGATGCCGGTCGACCCGGCCGGGTTCACCGGGCAGCGGGTACTGATCATCGGGCGGGGCAATTCGGCCTTCGAGACCGCCGACAACCTCATCGAGACGGCCTCGGTCATCCATGTGGCGGGACCCGGCTCGCTGCGGCTCGCCTGGCAGACCCATTTCGTGGGGCATCTGCGGGCGGTGAACAACAATTTCCTGGACACGTATCAGCTCAAGTCGCAAAATGCCCTGCTCGACGGGGAGATCCTGCGCATCACCAGGGACGGCGAGGGCGGCCGCTACCGGGTCCCGGTGAAATTCGCGCGGGTGAACGAGGTGGTCAAGGAGATCACCTACGACCGGGTTATCCTTGCCACCGGTTTCCGCTTCGACGCCTCGGTCTTCGCCGAGGAATGCCGCCCGGAACTGACTATCAAGGACAGATTCCCGGCGCAGACGGACGCCTGGGAATCCCCGAACGTACCCGATCTGTATTTCGCCGGCACGATCACTCAGGTGCGGGATTTCAAGAAGTCCACCAGCGGTTTCATTCACGGCTTCCGCTACGGTGTCCGCGCGCTGCACCGCATCCTGGAACAGCGTTACCACGACCGGCCGTGGCCGCGCCGGGAACTGGCCGCCGATCCCGCCGGTCCCGGCGACCGCACCGACCGCACCGACCCCGCCGGACTCCCCGGGACGATCGCCGAAGCGGTGATCGAGCGGGTGAACCGCAGCTCCGCCCTGTGGCAGCTCTTCGGTTTCCTCGGCGACGCGGTCATCGCCTCCCGAGGACCGTCGGGCGAATCGGTCGGCTATCACGAGGAGGTGCCGGTCGACCATCTCCACCAGGCGGTCGGCGACGGCGTCTTCGGAGACGTCGGCCGCTATCTGACGGTCACCCTCGAATACGGCGCCGACCACGACAAGGTGAATCCGTTCGACATCTCCGTGGGCCGGGTGTCGCAGCAGGCGACCGCCGGGCTCGACGGCCGCTATCTCCACCCGGTGGTGCGGCTGTTCGAGAACGGCAAGCCGGTCGCGGAGCACCACATCACGGAGAATCTGGAGAACGAGTGGGACAGCGAGGAGGTCCACCGCGCCCCGCTCGTCCGCTTTCTGACGGACCATCCCGTCACGGGTGACGCCCCCGTCCCCGCCGCCGACCCGTCGTGAACGGGGTGCTGTCGGCGCTGCGGGACAGGGCCCGCGCCCGACTCGACCCGGTCCACTGGGACTTCTACGAGGGCGGCGCGGGCACCGAGACCGCCCTGGCCGAGAACGAACGCGCCTTCGCCCGGCTGGCCTTGCTGCCCCGGGTGCTGACCGGCACGGGCCACCCGGACACCGGCGTGTCGCTGCCCGGCGGCCGGGCGTCGATGCCGGTGGTGGTCTCCCCCACCGCCTTCCACCGGCTGGCCCATCCGGACGGCGAACGCGCCACGGCGCGCGCTGCCGCGGCGGCCGACACCGTACTGATCACCTCGCAGGCGGCCACCACCCCCGTAGACGAGGTCACCGCCGCCGCCCGCTCGGTGCAGTCCGACGCCGTGGTGTGGTTCCAGCTCTATCTCCAGCCGGAGGCCGAGGTCACCGCCGCGCTCGTCCGGCGCGCGGAGAAGGCGGGCTGTACGGCGCTGGTGGTCACGGCGGACTCGCCGGTCTTCGGCCGCCGCGGCCGGGACGAGCGCAACGGCTTCCACGACCTGCCGCCGGGACTGGCCGCCGAGAACATGCGGGATCTGCCCGGCGCGCCGCCCGGCCGCACCCGCGACATCGCGATGTCACCGGCCCTGTCCTGGGACGACCTGCGCCGCCTGCGGGACGTCACCGGCCTGCCGGTCGTACTGAAGGGCGTTCTGCACCCCGCCGACGCCCGGCGCGCGGTCGACGAGGGCGTACAGGCGCTGATCGTCTCCAACCATGGCGGCCGTCAGCTCGACGCGGCACCGGCCACCGTCGAGGCGCTGCCCGCGGTGGCCGACGCGGTCGGCGGGCGCGTCCCCGTGCTGCTGGACGGCGGAGTGCGCGGCGGCTCCGACGTGGTGGTCGCGCTGGCGCTCGGCGCGGCGGCGGTCGGCATCGGCAGGCCCGTGCTGTGGGGCCTCGCGGCGGACGGCGAGGCGGGTGTGACCGCCGTACTGGAGGAGTTGCGGGCCGAGTTGGCGCATGTGCTGACGCTCTGCGGCAGCGCCGACTGCCGCGGCCCGGCACGCGATCAGGTCGTGGCGCGGGGGGCGAGGGCGTGCTGAGGCGCGCCGGGGCGGCGGCGCTCGCGCTGTCCGTCCCCTATTGGCTGCCGCGGACCGTCGTCGCCCTGCGGGTGTGGGTCTTCGCCCGGATCAACGGCCCGGAGGGCGTGGTCGTCCCCAACCCGGAGGTGGCCGCTGACCGCTTCACCGAGTTGTACGAGCATCCGGCCGCCAGCGGTCGCAGCAAGGGCGCGGCACTGTCCGATCTGTTCTGGTACTGGCTCTCCCCCGGTCCCGAGGTCCACCAGGAGCATCTGGAGCCGGGGCCCCGCTACGACGCCGTCGCCCGGACCACCGCCGCGATCCTCGCCGGGACCAGCGCCGAACTCGCCGCGGCCGCGGCCCGGCGGACGGCGCGGGTGCTGGACGAACTCGTGCCGGGCGACGCCGCGTTGGTGCGGCTGCGAGATCTGATGATGCCGGTCTGGGCGGAGTTCTTCTACGGCCTGGTCTTCCGCGAGCCGTGCCCGCCGCACGCGCGCCGGCTCATCGTGGCCAATGCCGAGGACGTCATCAACTCCCTGAAGAACACCCGCCTTCGGCACATGCGGCGGCGCGAGCGGCTGACCCGCTACCTGCTGCGCAGGCTGGCCGCGGGGGACGTACCGCACGCGCTGCCGCCGGAGTTGGCGTCGCCGAAGGACCGCGCGCACTACCTCCAGGGCACCTTCTTCAACACCGCGGTCGTGCAGATGTCGGAGGCGATGGCGCATCTGCTGCTGATGCTCGCCGCGGAATCCGACGTCCAGCAGCGGCTGGCGGACCACCCCGAGGACGACCGGTACCTGTCCCACGTGATGAACGAGACGCTGCGGATGTACCCGCTGTTCGGCATCGCGCACCGCGTCACGGCCGAGGAGATCGACCTCGGCGGCGGCGCACGCTATCCGGCGGGCACGGTGCTGTGCTTCGACTATCCCGCCTACCACGCGACGGGGTACGCCGATCCGGACACGTTCGACCCGGAGCGGTGGAATCGGACGTCCGCCAAGCACGCGCACCACATCCCCTTCGGGGTGGCCGCGAACCGGCCCTGCCCCGCCTGGCGGCTCGCCCCGCTGATCATGCGGGCCGCGACCCGCGAGGTGCTGGCCCGCTTCACCCTGCACACCGCGGTGTCGCACACCCGCTCCATCCCGCACCGCGCGCCCTGCCTGCTGGTGCGCCGCGACCGGCCGCTGCCGCGGTACCGGATCGCCGCCGTCCGAGCGTTCCTGCGGGTCCGCGACCGCTGGGAGGACGTCGGCCGCAGTCTGCTCCAACTGGCCTTCGGCACCTGGATGGTGCTGGACGCGCGGCGGCAGCGGCCGACAGAGCGGTGGTTCGCCGCGCACGACACACAGGGCCGTCCGCTGACCGACGCGCGTCCGGGCGGTCACGGCCCGGACGACGACGCGTCCGGCGGGCCCGCGGACCGCTGTCCTCACCCCCACTGACCCCGGCAGTCACAGGCACTGCCTCCCCCCATGAATCCGCACCCGCCGAAGGGCAGCCCGCCATGTCCGCGACCGCGCTCGGCCCCGCCTTCCTGCTCGCCGTCGTCGTCATCCTCCTCACCTGCCGGATCGCCGCCTGGGCGCTGCGCCCGCTCGCCCAGCCGCCCGTCGTGGCCGAGATGATCGCGGGCGTGCTCCTCGGTCCCTCCGTACTCGGCCTCGTCGCCCCCTCGTGGGAGCACGCCGTCTTCCCCGCAGACCTGCGGCCCGTGCTGTACGTGGCCGGGCAACTCGGTCTGGTGCTCTTCATGTTCCAGGCGGGGTACGAATTCCGCGTCAACCGGATCAAACCGGTGGCCAGACCCGCCGCGCTGATCTCGACGGCCGGGATTCTCGTACCGCTGGCACTGGGCACCGCGCTGGTGTGGGCCGTGCGCGATTCGGTGCACACCGCTCCCGCCGGTGTGCCGATGTACGTGGCCGCGCCCTTCGTCGGCGTCACACTGTCGATCACCGCGTTCCCCATGCTGGCCAGGATCATCACCGAACGCGGCCTGACCGACACGGCGTTCGGCACCATCTCGCTCGCGGCCGGCGCGCTGGACGATGTCGTCGCGTGGATTCTGCTGGCGGGCGTCCTCAGCCTGTCTCGCGGCACCTCCGGGCCCGTCGTGCTCGCGGTGGCGGGCGCGGCCGGTCTCGCGGTGGTGCTGTTCGCACTGGTGCGGCTGCGCGGTCCCGCGATCCGGATCGCGGAGCGGCTGCCCTCGGATCAACTGCTGCTGGTGACCTTGCTGTTGCTGTGCCTGGCGGCCTGGTACACCGACCGGATCGGCCTCTACGCGGTCTTCGGCGCTTTCAGCCTGGGCGTCGCGTATCCGAGGGCGCCGAGGATCGACCGTACGCTGGAGGCCGCGGCGCCGGTCAGCCGCGTCCTGCTGCTGCCGCTGTTCTTCACGTACTCCGGGCTGAACACCGACACCGGTCTGCTGACCGACCCGACGCTGCTGCTGTTCGCCGCGGGCTGCACGCTGGCCGCCGTGGTCGGGAAGTTCGGCGCGTGCTGGCTGGCCGCCAGGCTCGCTGGACAGAGCGGTCCCGTGGCGCTGCGGGTCGGCACGCTGATGAACGCGCGCGGGCTGATGCAGCTCATCGCCATCAACGTCGGGCTGGCGGAGGGCGTGGTGACGCGGTCGATGTTCACCGTGCTCGTCCTGGTCGCGCTGGTGACCACGGTGATGGCCACGCCGCTGCTGGCGCTGTGGGACCGGCGGGACGGCGGCGTCCCGGACGCGCCCGCCGTCCCCGCCGCACCGCCTCCGTCGAAGGTCTCCGCCGTCAGCGAGTGAGGACGCGGCCTCGCCGCCGGGCCGGACGCGGCGCGGTCAGCGGGGCGCGCCGAACGAGCTGAGCGGTGTCGGACGCAGCGGCTTCCCGTGCCAGGCCGCCGTGAAGTCGCGGGCGGCGAGCGAGCACGTGAGCGTCAAGTGATGCGGGGTCTCCAGGAATCCCAGCTCGGCGACGAAGGTGTCGGCGTCGGTCCAGGCCGCGCTGACCGCGGTCGGTACGGGGACGGCGGGCCGTTCGGCGACCGCCCAGCCGGTCCCGGCGAAGCGCAGCGCGAACGGCGGCTCGTCCTCGTCCTTCGCCTGGTCGAGCGTGAGGATCCAGCCGTCGCCGTCGGCTGTCAACTCCACCGCCGTCAGGCTCGGTTGGGCCTCGGCCTCGCCGTCGCGCGGCGCGAACCGCACTCCGGACCACGCCTCGGTGTCGGCGGGCGCCGCCTCCCCATCGACCGTCGGGAGGACGAGCCGGGACAGCCGCTCGCGCAGCGCCGCGTCCTCGGCGCTCTCTTCCGCGTCCTGCCCCGCGGCGCTCACCGGCTCCGGCCCGAAGGCGGGCAGCAGGTGCTCCCAGATCATGTCCATCACGGACTGCATGAGATCGGTGTTCGCGGTGATCGCGATCACCACGTCCTGCTCGGGCAGCACGACGCAGAACTGCCCGACCGCCCCGTCACCGCGGTAGCCGTGGCGCGACATCCAGAACTGGAAGCCGTATCCCTGTGCCCAGTCGGAGTTCCGCGCCTCGGACGAGCCGTCGCCGTTGTCGACGTGCGCGCGGGTCGCCTGCGCGACCCAGGACGCCGGAAGGAGCTGCTCGCCCTCCCACACGCCCTTGTCGAGGTAGAGCTGGCCGAGCCGGGCGACCGCGTCGGTGGCGGCGTGCAGCCCGCTGTAGCCCAGCTCGCGGCCCGCCCTGTCGCGCTCCCACAGCGTCTCGCCGATGCCGAGCGGATCGAGCAGCCGGGGCCGCAGGTACTCGGTCAGCGTCTGTCCGGTGGCGCGCTGGATGATGGCGCCGAGGGTGTACGTGGTGGGCTGGTTGTACGCGAACACCGAGCCCGGCTCGCGGTCCGGCGGGATCAGCAGGAAGCCGCGGACGGGCTCTTCCGCGTCGATCGCGTGCGCCTGGACCACGGTCTCGGACAGGTGACCGCTGGCCATGGAGGCGATGTGCCGCACCTTCATGGCGCGGCTTCCGGGATCGGTGATGTCGGCGTCGAATTCGGGGAAGTAGGAGATGACCCGGGCGTCCAGGTCCAGCAGTCCCTCGTCGATGGCGAAGCCCACGGCCGATCCGGTGAAGCTCTTGCTGATCGAGTAGAGCCGGTGCGGCCGGTCGGCGGTGAAGGGAGCCCACCAGCCGGAGGCGACCACGCGGCCGTGCCGCAGGATCATCAGGCCGTGCGGTTCGACACCGGGCGCCGCCTCGATCGCGTCGAGGAACGCGTGGACTCCGCGGGCGTCGACGCCTTGCGCGGCCGGGCTGCTGACGGGCAGCGGGTGAGCGGTCATCGGGCTTCCTCCTGCTGCTGGATCTTCGACGGCCATCCTCGCCGCGCCCCGGCACGGGTGTCCAGGGGGGGTGTCGTCGGCGGGCCGCCGGACAGATCCGCGCGCGGGGCCGCCGCGTCCCCTCCGCCGGGTCCCGTACGGCCCCGGTGACGCGGCGCGGTCGCACCGAATAGCGGGCATTCCGCATTCCGAATGGCCGCCATTCGCATAACGGGTGCGGATTATCGGCGGCCCGACCGTCGAGAACTCCCGCTATTCGTCCCGCGGATGACCGCCTTCCGAAAGACGCGATCGACGCAGATGGGAGGCGTCGATACGTTCATCCCCAACTTGTCGACGGCGCGTTGCCGCCCACGTCGGGCCGTGTTCAGCAATTCGCGCCACGCCGGAAAGGACGTCATGTCACCCCCCCACCCCATGGTGATCGCACCCGCTCCACCCCGTATGAGCCGCCGTCTGCTGACCTGGGTACTGACCGCCCTGGCCATGCTCACCGTGGTCCCGCTGATGACGGTGACCGCCGCGACATCGGCCACCGCCGCCGAAACCCCCCTCAACCCCAGCCAGTTCCACGGCGTGCACTGGTCGCGCCTCGGGGACAACTTCACCTTCGACAGGCTCGTGCTCCAGGGCCTGTCGGCCAACGACGACTACAACTCCGCCAGGACCAAGGCCGACGGTATGTTCGCCGCGTTCCAGAGCACTCTGGGCGCCAACACCGTGCGGCTGCCGATGAATCCCGCCACGGTCAACTGGAACACCTACAACGCCGTGATCGACGCGGCGACGGCCAAGGGCTTCAAGGTCATTCTCTGTTACTGGTCGGAGGACGGCAGCAACACGATAACCAGCGCTTACCTGCCCACCTGGAATCAGATGTGGGACACGGAGATCGCCCGGTATCTCAGCAATCCGCTCATCTCCTTCGACCCGATGAACGAGCCCGTCGGCATGACCACTCCCCAGTGGCTCGACTTCGCCGCCAACTGGATCGCCCGGGCGAGCGCGGCCGGGCTGCCCAGGAGCCGGATGTTCATCGAGGGCGCCCAGGCCGACGGCGGCGGCTGGGGAAGCGACCTCAGGCCGCTGTGCAACGACTCCCGTTTCAACGGGGTCTACCTCGCGATGCACCGCTACGCCTTCCCCTACGGCGCGCGGTCGTACAGCGACTGGGTCAACGACATCAAGACCTACATGGGCAACTGCTCCTCGCGCACCGTCATCGAGGAGTTCGGCGCCGACGCCGACAACGGCATCAACTACGACGCCACGCCCAGCAGCACCACGCCCAAGGAAGTCGCCTTCCTGCGGGCCGTCACCGATGTCGCCCGCCAGTACAACCTGGGCACGATCTGGTGCCACGGCATCGGCGGCAGGACCACCAGTTCCGACCACGACTCGCTGAACATCCTCAGGCTCTACAGCGCGTACGGCGGCGGCACCCAGAATCTGCCGCTGTGGGTCCCGAACCAGACGGCCGTCAACCGCCTCGAATACGCCTGGGGCGCGTCCGGTGCGAGCACGACCCGGCTGCGCGATGTCGGGTACACCGCGTGCCTCGACATCCCCGGCGCGTCCCACGTCAATGACGTCCAGCTCCAGGTGGCGGGCTGCGGCGCCGGCGACAACCAGCAGTGGACACGCCAGTCCAACGGCGCGATCAGCGTCTACAACGGGACGAAGTGCCTGGACGCCCAGGGCTTCGGCAAGACCAACGGCACTCATGTCATCAGCCATGACTGTCTGGGCACCGCCAACCAGCAGTGGCTGTTCTTCTCCGACGGCACGGTCCGCGGCGTCGATTCGCACCTCTGCCTGGACGCCGACCTCTACAGCGCCCAGAACGTCCAGCTCTGGTCCTGCGGGAACGGCACCAACCAGAAATGGCAGCTCCTGTGACGAGGACGCCTGCCGGGCACATGCGCCGCCGGTCGCGGAGACTCCACCCCGTGGCCGGCGGCGCTCGCCGAGTCGGCGGGCGGCGGCACCGCCCGGGGGACGGCGGAAGCCGCCGCTCCGGGCCATTCGCTTAACGGATTGACGCCTCCCGAAACACGAACTTCACACGCACGACTCTTGGCCTTAGCGTCATCCGCATCCTGACAGGCCGATATACGGCGTCCGGAGATCAGGTGTACCGGGGCGTCAGATCAGGTGTACCGGGACGTCCCCATCACTTCACGGAGGAAACATGTCTGCCGGAATTGCGAGCCGAGGATGACGGGCGGGGCGCCGGCGATCGTGGTGCGCAATGTGTCGAAGTCGTTCGGCGGTGTCGCGGCGGTCCAGAATGTGTCCTTCACCGTATCGGGCGGCGAAGTCGTCGCATTGGCGGGTGAAAACGGCGCGGGGAAATCCACGGTGAAGAACATCATCGGCGGAATCCTGCGTCCCGACACCGGGCGGGTCGACTTCGGCGGGCCCGGCGCCGACGCCGACAAGGCGGGTGCGGCGGGCGGGACGGGCGGTGCCGGAACGGGCGCTGCGAGAAAGCGCTCAGGTGTTGCCACGGTGCACCAGGAGACCAGTCTCTTCCCGGATCTCACGGTCGCCGAGAACATCCTCATCGGCCGGCTGCGCGACGGCCGCTCGCTGACCGTCAGGCCAGGACGCCTCAAGCGGCTCGCGGCGCCCGTCCTGCACCGTGTCGGCGCGCGCTTCGGCCCGGAGGCGCTCGTACGGGACCTGTCCGCCGGGCAGCGGCAGTTGGTGGAGATCGCCAAGGCGCTGGCCACCGAACCGCGGGCCATCGTCTTCGACGAGCCGACCGCTTCGCTCAACCTCGCGGAACGCGAACTGATCATGCGGATCATCGAGCAGTTGCGCGCCGACGGAGTGGCGGTTCTCTACATCTCGCACTACCTGGAGGAGATCGCGCGGCTCAGCCAGCGCATCGTGGTGATGCGGGACGGACAGGTCGTCGGCGACCGCCCGACGAGCGAACTGGACCGCAGCGCGCTCGAAGCCCTCATGGTGGGACGCGAACTCGCCCGGGGATACCCGGCGCTGCCGCGTCCGCGGTCCGAGACCATGCTCTCGGTGCGGGACCTCGACGACGACGCACGCGTCAGCGGGGTCTCGTTCGACATCGCCAAGGGCGAGATCTTCGGGCTCGCGGGGCTGATGGGCTCCGGTCGCACCGAGGTCGCCAGGGCCGTCTTCGGGCTCGGCGGCAGGACCGGGCGGATCGAGATCGCGGGGCAGCCGCTGCGCCGCGGCGACGTCCGCGCGGCCATCGCGGCCGGAATCGCGTTCGTCACCGAGGACCGCGCGCACGAAGGGCTCTTTCTGGAGCGGCCCATTCGGGAAAGTCTCTCCCATGTCGACCTCGGCTCGGTCTCCGCCGCGCGAAAGGGCGGCTGGCTCGACCACCGGGCCGAACGGCGTCTGGCCCAAGAACTCGCCGCCAAGGTCGGGCTCGTCGCCCGCGGCGGCCTGGAATCCGGCGGGAATTCACTCAGTGGAGGAAACCAGCAGAAAGTCGTCATCGGCAAGTGGCTTGCCAGGAAACCACGTCTGATCATTCTGGACGAGCCGACCCGGGGAATCGACGTCGGCGCCAAGGCGGAAATCTACCGTCTTCTCATCGATCTGGCCGACAGCGGATCGTCCATCCTGCTCATCAGTTCGGAAATGGAGGAAGTGCTCGGCCTCAGCCACCGCGTCGGGGTCATGCACGACGGCAGATTGGTTGACATTCTCGACAGGTCCCAGGCCACTCAGGAAACGGTGATCAGGCTCGCCACGGGCGGCGTCCGATGAGAACCCCTTCGTGGCTGTACGACGGCCCCCGCGCGCTGGTGCGGCGACAGCCGCTGCTGCCCGTGCTGGCGGTGCTGCTGATCGTTCTGTCGGTGTCCTACGACGGCTTCGCCGGTACGGCGAACTTCCGCAACATCGCCGTACAGGCGAGTCCCCTGACCATCGCCGCGGTGGGCGCGACCTACGTGGTCATCACGTCGGGAATCGACCTGTCCGTCGGCTCGATGCTGTTCCTGGCCGCCGCCGTCGAGTCCAGCGACGCCCTGATCGGCAGGCCCGCGGGCGTGGTGTTCCTCGCCGTCGCCGCGGCGGGGGTGTGCATGGGGCTGCTCAACGGCGCCGCGGTCGCGACGAGCCGGGTGCCCGCCCTCATCGTCACCCTCGCCACTCTCCAGGTGTTCCGCGGCGCCGGGGGTCATATCACCGGCCAGCAGAACATCAACCTCCCGGCGAATCTGCGGGACATCGGCACATCGGCGGTGCTGGGGGTTCCCGCGCCGGTCTGGCTGGCGGCGGCCGCGGCGCTCGGCGGGGGCTGGGTGTTCAGCCGCACGCTGTTCGGCCGGTATCTCCAGGCGGTGGGTTCCCACCGCGACGCCGCCGTCAACGCGGGCCTGCCCGTGAAGTGGGTGACCGTCGGGGCGTACGCGCTGGCCGGGCTGCTGGCCGCGCTCGCGTCCCTCACCCAGACCGGCCGCCTCGGCGCCGTTCAGCCGTCCATCGGCCAGGGCTACGAACTGACGGTCATCACGGCCGTCGTCCTCGGCGGGACGAGTCTGTTCGGTGGCCGCGGCAGCATCACCGGCACCGTCCTGGGCGCCCTCGTCCTCACGACCGCGCAGACCGGACTGGTGTTCTCCGGGGCCTCTCCCTATGTCTTCGACATCGTCCGGGGCGCCGTTCTGCTCGTCGCTGTTCTCGCCGCCGCCGTCCGGTGGCGCAATCCGGTCCGGCTGTTCGGTCCGACCCGTACCTCTCCGTCGGACGGCCCCCGGACCGTGCCCGCGGAGGCCGGCGCAACGAAACTGAAGGAGCTCAGATGAAGCCGAACCTGATCACAAGATGCGCGGCCGTCGCGGCCGTGGCCTGCCTGGCGCTGACGGCCTGTGGCTCGTCCTCGAAATCCGGGGCGGGATCGACGTCCGGGGGCAAGCACGGCACGATCGGGGTCAGTTTCGATCTGCTCAACGCGATCCGCACCTCGGAGAAGGTCTCCATCGAGAAGGCGGCGGCAGCGGCCGGTTACAAGGTCGTCTTCTCCGTCGCGGACCAGGACGCGCAGAAGCAGGCGTCGCAGATCCAGGATCTGATCCAGACCCGCAAGGTCGACGCGCTCATCGTCATCGCGCAGGACGGGAAGCAGATCGCCTCCTCGATCAGCCTGGCCAAGGCCCGCCGCGTTCCCTTCGTGACCATCGACCGGGCGGTCGCCGACGAACAGGACATCACGTTCCAGATCACCGGCGACCCCAAGGCGGACGGCAAGCTGGCGGCGGACGAGTTCGCCGCGGCGGCCAAGTCCAAGCCGTTGAAGGTGCTGGAGCTGGTGGGCGCGCTCACCGACCAGAACGCGATCGGCCGCAGGGACGGCTTCGACCACACGCTGGACGGCAACCCCGACGTCACGGTGGTCAGCCGGGTCCCCACCAACTGGGACCCGTCTCAGGCGCTGGACGGCACCTCCAACGCGCTGCAGAAGGACTCCGGCATCAACGCGATCTTCGTTCCGTCGGACTTCCTTCTGCCGTCGGTGCAGTCGGCGCTCACCACCGCCAAGCGGCTCGCTCCGATCGGCGACCCCAAGCATGTGTTCCTGGTGACGATCGACGGTGACGAGAACGGCTGCAAGGCCATCAAGGACAAGACCCTCGACGCCGACATAGCCACCCGCGTCGACCAGTTCGGCAAGGAGGCCGTCGCGTCGATCGCCACGGCGCTGGCCAAGCAGACCGTCAACCCCAAGACGGTCCAGAGCGCGGGCGTGACCCTCGACCAGGCCAACTTCGCGGCCGTCAGCTCCCAGGTGTGGGGTTGCGGTGCCTGAGACCGCCGACACCGGATCGCGTCCGGGCCGCCTGTCGTGGCTGCGTGATCCGGCCCGTCGTCCCGCCTGGTTCGGCGATCTGTCGATGCTGCCGGCCCTCGCCGTGCTGATCGCCGTCCTGAGCCTGACCACTGACGGCCTGCTGACGTCGTCGAACATCACCAATGTGTTCAGCCAGTCGGCCGTCGTCGCGATCGCCGCCATCGGCGCGACCTTCGTGATCCTCACCGGCGGCATCGACCTGTCCACCGGGAGCGTCATCGGCGCCAGCGGCGTCGCGGGGGCGTGGGTCATCACCACGACCGACAGTGTCGCGGCGGGCATCACGTTCGCGCTGCTGACCGGGGCGGCCATCGGTGTGCTGGTCGGACTGCTGGTCGCCAGGCTGCCCGTCGTGCCGTTCGCGGTGACGCTCGCGGCGCTGTACGTCGTCAGCGGCGCCACGACGCTCCTCAGCCACGGCAGGACGATCGCCCCCGTCCCGACCGGTTTCGTCGACTTCAGCATCGACGGGCCCGGCGGCGTGCCGTACGCCGTGTGGATGACGGTCGGGCTGTACGTGGTCGCGCAGGTCGCCCTGACGCGCACGGCGTGGGGCCGCCGGGTCCTGCTGCTGGGAGCCAGCGAGGAGGTCGCCCGGATCAACGGGGTCAACGTCCCCCTCATGAAGACCAGCGTGTACGCGGTGGCCGGTCTGTTCTCGGCGCTGGCCGGTGTCGTGCTGACCTCGGAACTGGCCGGGGCGGGAGCGAGCATGGGCAGCCCCCTGCTGCTCAACGTCGTCGGCGGCGTGGTCCTCGGCGGCACCAGTCTGTTCGGCGGTCGGGGCAGCCTGCTGCGCACCGCGACAGGGGTGCTGTTCCTCGGCTTCCTCTCCAACGGCATGAGCCTGCTCGGACTGGCCTCCTACGACCAGCAGATGGTGACCGGCGCGCTCATCTTCGTCGCCGCCTGCGGGGACGGTCTGGTGCGCTGGGTACGCCCACGATCGGCCACCGCCTGACCGCCGCCGTCACAGCCGCCGTACCTCACTCAACAACTCGACCCATGGACGAAGAAGCAGGCGATCAATGAGATTCACCCACAAAGTCGCGGTGGTCACCGGCGCCAACTCCGGTATCGGCCGGGCCACCGCCGTGCGGCTGCTGGCCGAAGGCGCCCAGGTGCTCGCGGTCGACCTCCGCCATGACGCACCGTGGCCCGAGCCCGACCGCGACCGGCTGAGCACGCTCACCCTCGATGTCGCGGCGGCGGACGCCGCCGACGTCCTGACCGATACCCTGCGGTCGCGCTTCGGGCGCGTCGACGTGCTCGCCAATGTGGCGGGCATCCTGCGCATCGCGCCCTTCCTCGACGTGAGCCGCGCCGACTGGGACCGCGTCCTCGCGGTGAACCTGACGGCGCCGTTCTTCCTCGCCCAGGCGGTGGCGCGGATGATGGTCGACACGAAGACTCCCGGACGCGTCGTCAACGTCTCGTCGGTGCACGCCGTCGTCTCCGAGCCGGGCGCCGCGCCGTACACCGCGACCAAGGGCGGTCTTGAGGCGATGACGCGGACCATGGCGTCCGAACTCGCCCCGCACGGCATCACGGTCAACTGCGTACGGCCGGGGCCGGTGCGTACCGGCATGAGCGACCCGATCTACACACCCGCCGTCGAGCGGGCGCTGGAGTCCCGCGTGCCGCTGGGCATCGCGCCGCCCGAGTGGATCGCGGCGGCCATCTGCTACCTGGCGTCCGACGAGGCGTGCTACACCACCGGAGCCGGTCTCGATGTCGACGGAGGGTACGCGATGGACGGCGCGCTTCCCGGATTGGCGTACTCGTGAGCGCCCGGGAGCAGCGGGTCGCGGTGGTCACCGGGGCGGCGTCCGGCATCGGCCGGGCCACGGCGCTCCGGTTGGCGGACACCGGATACGACCTCGCGGTGCTGGACATCGACGCCGACGGCCTGGCGCGGACCTGCGCGGAGATCGAGAAGGCGGGGGGTACGGCCCGCGCCTTCCCCGTCGACCTGCGCGATCCCGACGCGGTCGGCTCGGTCACCAGGGAAGTCGCCGTCACGCTGGGAACACCCGCGCTGCTGGTGAATGTCGCGGGCACCGGACTCGCCGCGACGGTGCTGGAGACCAGCGACGAGGACTGGGACCGCGTCCTGTCGGTCAATCTCACCGGGCCCTTCCTCACCACCCGCGCGATGCTGCCGCTCATGCTCGACAACGGCGGTGGCGTGGTCGTCAACGTCGCCTCGGTCGCGGGCCAGGTCGGCCTCGCCCGGCGGGCCGCGTACTGCGCCTCCAAGGCGGGGCTGGTCGGGCTGACCCGGGCCATCGCGGTGGACCACGCCAAGGACGGCATCCGGTGCGTCGCGGTCTGCCCCGGCACCGTCGCGACCGAGTGGATCGACAAGATCGTCGCGAACGCCCCCGATCCGCTCGCGGCCCGGCAGGCGATGACCGCCCGCCAACTGGACGGACGGCTCGGCTCGCCCGAGGAGATCGCCGCCACGATCGCCTTCGTCGCGGGCCCGGACGGCCGCTTCATCAATGGCGCGGCGCTGATCGTCGACGGCGGCCTGACCGCGGCGTGAGCCGTCCTCGGAAGGGGACCGGCCGTACGCCGGGGAGTGACGGTCCGGGGTCCGCCGGGGCCGCCTCTCGCGGACGACGCCGTCCGCGAGAGGCGGCCCCGGTACCCGGCCGGACCGCGCTGATCAGGCATTGATGTCCCGCACGCCCGTAGTGGCCCGGGGGGCGATCGGGTAATTTGGCCGCACACGAAAGGAACCGTCAGTGACCCTGTCCACAGGTGACAACGACGTCCCGTCCGAGCAGGGGACGACGGTTCCCCGCGACGCGATGTCTCTGCAGACAGCGTGGCTGCGCAGCTTCCTCGCGGTCGCCGACCGGGGCGGATTCGGCACCGCCACGCATACTCTGCACCTTTCGCAGTCGCGGGTCAGCGCGCACATAGCGGCGCTGGAACACGCCCTGGGGGTCACGCTCTTCGACCGCAAGGCCCGCCCGGTCTGCACCACGCAGGCGGGTGACCTCTTCTACGGTCACGCGCGGGCGGCGCTCCAGGAACTCCAGCGCGGTGTCGACGCCGCCCGCAGTACGCAGGACCAGATCGTCGCCCACCTCACCGTGGCCAGCTACCCGTCGGTCAGCTCCACCTATCTCCCGACGCTCCTCCAGGTCCTCAAGGCGGACCATCCCGGTCTCACCGTCGAGCTCTGGGAAGGGACCGCGGCCACGTTGGAGGAGGCCGTCGCGACGGGCACGGTCGACATCGCCTTCCGGCCGACGCTGCCGAAGATGCGCGAGCCCACGCTGTGCCACCGCACGATCTGGCGGGAGGACATCGTCGCGGTCATGCGGGACAACGATCCGCTGGCGACCAAGGCGACCGTCCGCGTGGACGACATCCTCTCCCGGCCCCTCATCGGCAATCCGGCCGGTTCTGAGGAGGAGGGCGGCGGCTACGACCTGCGGCACATGCTCGGGGAGTACGAGTCGAAGGCGGACATCGCCTATCTCACCGATCATCCCGCCACGCTCATCGCCCTTGTCCGGTCGGCGTTCGGCATCGGGATCATCAACCAACTGGCCGTGGAGACAACGACGACGGACGGTCTCACCGTCCGCCGTATCGAGTCGCCCACCGCCCACCGGGACGTCGCGCTGTTCTGGCCCCGCCGGCGTTCGAGCAACGCGGCCGTCTGCGCCTTCCTCAACGCGCAGGGCCGCACGCCGCTCCCGGCGAGCGTACGGCCCCTTCCGCCGACGGCCTGAGCCGGTCGCCCGGACGCCGCCGCCGTACGCGCCCGGAGCGGCCTTCCCGTCTCAGCCGCGGAAGGCCGCCACGGGGACGCCGCGCGTGTCCGTGGCGACGACGAAGACGGAGCCGGACAGCGGGGAGCGCTCCAGATCCTCGGCGGACAGGCCCTCGCGGGCCGAGGTGACGTACAGCCTGCCGTCGGCGCCGAAGGCACAGCTCGTGGGCTGCGGGACGGGCACCGGTACGCGTCCGATCACGCGGCCCGCCGGGTCGTAGCGCCGTACCTCGGCGCCGCCGTGCATGGCTGTCCAGAAGCAGCCGTCGACGTCGACCGCCAGGCCGTCGGGGACCCCGGAGCCCTCGGTCTTCGTCAGGACCTCAAGGCCGCCCAGTTCCCCGGAGTCGGCGTCGAACGCGCTGCGGTAGAGCAGTCGGGCGTAGCTGTCGGCCAGGTACATCACGGTGTTGTCGGCGTTCCAGCCCAGTCCGTTCGGCAGGACCAGCCCGTCCGCGACGACGACGCTCGGGGCGTCTGCGTCCCAGCGGTGGAGCCGTCCCTGGCCGGGGGCGAACCGCATGTCGTTGCTGCCCGCCCAGAACCGTCCGCGGACGTCCACCTTGCCGTCGTTCATCCGCAGGTTCGGCTCCGGCAGGACCGGGTCGACGACGGTGGTCACGCCGTCGACGAGGAAGCCGAATCCGCCGGCCACGGCGGCGGCGAACCCGTCCTCGTGGGCCCGCGGCGCGACCGCGCCCACCATGACACCGACCTCGGTCACGGTCTGCCGCCCGGTGGCCAGGTCGTCCTCGTAGACCGTGCCGCCGTAGATGTCGACCCACACCAGCCGGCCGGTCCTGGGGTCAAAGACAGGGCCCTCCCCCACCTCGGAGGTGTCGCTGCGCACCGCGACATCCAGATCGGTGTAGGTCCGCACACTGCCCATGACGACTCCGTTTCCGCGTGACTTCCACGTTTTCCCGCGTGTTCCTCGGCCGCGTGCTGTTCCGGGCGGTCGCGGCGGCCCCTGCCGGACAACCTCGCCCGCGGCCGTGGCCACTGTCAACGGCGGATAGCGGATGGCGGGGATCCGGGCTGCGAATGGGCCGTTTCCCGTGGTCGCGCACGGCCCAATTCACAGCGGTGGGAAGGAGTCCCTCCGGCCGGGGTGCGTGCAGCACCGCCCTGATGAAGGCGCGGGCCGCCGCGCCCAGCGGCCGTTCGGAATGCCACCAGGGCCCTCGCCAGGTCCTGAGCCCGCACGGGGACCTCGCACGGGACCCCGAGCAGGACCCTGCACGGGGACCCCTCACAGATAGGCAGGCAACCTGCTAATCTATTCGACAGGCAGCCTGCCTATTCAGGGCCGCTGCGACCCGCCCTGGACCGCGCCCGAACGCGGGCGGCAGGGGACCGGCGGGCGCGGGAAGCGAGAGGAGTCACGCGGTGAAGGTCATCGCACGCGGTGCCGTACCGGTACCCGTCAGCGGGGCGCACGGCGACGGGCGGCGAAAGCCCTTCGGCGCGCGCTTCGTGACCCCGCTGTACACGGGGGCCGCGCTCAATCCGGTCAACAGCTCGGTGATCGCGACGGCTCTGGTCCCCATCGCCGCCTCGCTGGACATACCGGTCGGGCGGACCGCGATCCTGATTTCGAGCCTCTATCTGACCAGTGCGATAGCGCAGCCCGCGGCCGGACGGCTGGCGGAGGTGTTCGGCCCGCGCCGGGTGTTCCTGACCGGCACGCTCATCGTGCTCGCCGCGGGCGTGATCGGCGCGATCGCCTGGAATCTGCCCGTCCTGGTGCTCTCCCGGGTCCTGATCGGCGCGGGCACGTCCGCCGCCTACCCCTCCGCGATGCTGCTGATCCGCCGCCGGGCGACCGCGGTCGGTCTCCAGGATCCGCCGGGCAACGTCCTCGGCGGTCTGGCGGTCGCCGGTGCGGCCACCGTGGCGATCGGGCCGGCCGTGGGCGGGCTGCTCGTCGGCGGGCTGGGGTGGCAGACCGCGTTCCTGGTCAACGTCCCGGCCGCCGGTGCCGCCTTCGCGATGGCGCTGCTGTGGATCGACAAGGACCCCGCCCGCGCCGGGGGCCGCTCACCGCGCGAGCTGGCCGTACACATCGACGTCGTCGGCATGGCGGGCTTCGCGGGCGCCCTCACCTCGCTCCTGGTCTTCCTGACCGGGCTGCCCACGCCGGACTGGACCGCGCTGGCGGCCGCGGTCGTCCTGGCGGGAGCACTCGTCGCCTGGGAACTGCGGGCCGCCCGTCCGTTCCTCGATGTGCGGCTGCTCGCCTCGAAGCCCGCGCTGACCCGCACGTATCTGCGCAACGGGCTGACGCTGATGGGCACCTATGTGATCCTCTACGGTCTGACCCAGTGGCTGGAGGCCGCGCACGGGCTGTCCGCGTACCAGGCGGGCCTGGTCCTCGTCCCGATGGGCGCCCTGTCGGCCGTCACGGCCCGGATCGCCTCGCGCCGCACATCGGTGCGGGGCGTGCTGATCGGCTCCGCGGTCCTGCTGCTGCTCGGCGCGGCGGCCGCCCTGCCGCTCACGGCGCACACACCGGTCGCCGCCGTCGTCGCCGTCACCGCGCTGTTCGGCCTCACCTCGGGGGCGAGCACCGTGGCCAACCAGACGGTCCTCTACCGCGAGTCCCCGCCCGAGAGCGTCGGCACGGCCTCGGGGCTGCTGCGCACCTTCGGGTACATCGGCTCGATCGCCTCGGCGGCCATCACCGGGATCGCCTTCCACAGCCGCGTCGACGACACCGGCCTGCACCGTATCTCGTGGTCGCTGGTCGCCATCGGCGCCGTCGTCCTCCTCATGACCGTCTTCGACCGCCACCTGGCCGGTGTCCGACAGGGCTCCGCGGCGGCGGTCGATCCCCCCGTCCGACACGACCACACCGCTGAACCGCACCGCTCAGGTGATCCGCGTCTCTCAGAAAGTACCGACATGACCACCCCCGCCCAGCCCGTCGTCGCCTCCCGTACCGCCCTGTTGCTGATGGACTTCCAGCCCGCGGTCCTGGCCGCCGTTCCCGACGGCGAGGCCGTGCTCGCCCGCGCCCAACAGGCCCTGGCCTGGGCACGTTCGCTGGACATCCGCGTCGTCCACGTCCGCGTCGCCTTCGCGCCGGAGGACTTCGCCGCCGTGCCCGACCGCAACAAGTCCTTCGCCCCCGTCGCCCGGCAGGGGTTCCTCGCCGACGGCAGCCCGGAGGCGGACCTGCACGACGCGCTCGACGTACGGGAGGGCGACATCGTGGTGCGCAAGGTCAGGGTCGGCGCGTTCTCCGCCGCCACCGGACTCCACCCGACGCTGCTCGGCCAGGAGATCGACACCCTCGTCCTCGCCGGGCTCTCCACCTCGGGCGTGGTGCTCTCGACCGTGCGGCACGCCGCCGACGAGGACTACCGGCTCTACGTCCTCAAGGACGCGACCGGCGACCCCGATCCGGAGGTCCACCGCGTGCTGACCGAGAAGGTGTTCCCGAGCCAGGCGGACGTCATCACCACCGACGATCTGTCCGCGCTCGGCAAGCAGGCTTGAGCCCCCGCTCCCGACGTGAAGTCGGTATCCGGAAATCGGATCGGACCCATATGCGATACGGGTCGGCGGTGTTGTCCGGGCAGTGCCCCGCCTCCCGGCTGTGAACTGGGCTGATCCGCTTTCCGAATAGGGCTGTTCCGACATCCACGCTTCACTGTCGCCGCGGTGCGCACGTATCGTCCTGAGGTATGGACATCCCACTTTCCAGTCCCCTGTGCGCAATTGAAGAGTTGCCGGAAATCCGCCGCGGTGGATTCACGGAACGGGACCCTGAATCAGCGCACACAACGGATGAGTGGGTGAGCTTTCCCTCGGTGTTCGGGGATCTCCCGCCGGATTCCGGCGCGGGTCTCCTCCCGAACTCCGTCCGGCCGGTGTGCGCATGACGAACGTGCGCGGAACGGACACCGGCGCGGCGGCGCCCGCGCGGACGGCCGGTGAACCGGCCGTCCCGCTGGTCGCACGGCCCGGCATTGACAACATCGGGCTGGTGCGGACGGACGTGGCGGCGGGCACGCCCGTACGGGTCGCGCGGGGTGTGGTCCCCGCCGCCGACGACATCGCCGCGGGCCACAAGGTGGCCGTCTCCCCCATCGCCGCGGGCGCCGAGGTCCGCAAGTACGGGGAGGTCATCGGTGTCGCCGCCCGCGACATCCGGCCCGGCGAACACGTACACGTCCACAATCTCGGCCTCGGCGACGCCACCGCCCGCGCCGGGGCGCCGCGGCCCGCTCCCCCGGCCTGGCGGCCCCCGGCCGAGGCCACCCGCGACCACTTCCTCGGTTACCGGCGCGCCGACGGCCGTGCCGCCACCCGCAATTACCTGGCCGTGCTCCCGACGGTGAACTGCTCGGCGACCGTGGCCCGGATGATCGCCCAGGCCGCCAACGACCGCCACGCCGGGGCGCCGGGCCTGGACGGCGTCATCGCCCTGACCCACGACCTCGGCTGCGGCATGGCCGAGGGCACCGAGGGCGACGACCTGCTGCGGCGCACCCTGCGCGGCTACGCGCGCCATGTGAACATCGCCGGTGTGCTGACGGTCAGTCTCGGCTGCGAGGTGAACCAGCCGGAGAACGTCTTCGGCGACGATCCGGCCGTGCGCACGCTCACCATCCAGGCGCTCGGCGGCACCGCGGCGACCGTGAACGCCGCGCTCGACCGCGTCGCCGAGATGGTCGGGGGCCTGGCGACGCTGGCCCGCGAGCCGGTCGGCCTGCACGAACTCACCCTCGGACTCCAGTGCGGCGGCAGCGACGCCTATTCGGGGCTGACGGCCAATCCGACGCTGGGCGTCGCCGCCGATCTGCTGGCCGCCGCGGGCGGGCGGGTCGTCCTGGGCGAGACCCCGGAGATCTACGGTGCCGAGCACCTGCTGCGCGACCGCGCCGCCACGCCCGCGATCGCCGAACGCCTCGACGAGTTGATCGCGTGGTGGCAGCGGTACGTCACCCGGCACGGCGCCGCGCTGGACAACAATCCCTCCAAGGGCAACAGGGCCGGGGGCATCACCACCATCTGGGAGAAGTCGCTCGGTGCGGTGCTCAAGAGCGGGAGCAGCCCGCTCAACGGAGTCGTCGGCTACGCGGAGCCGGTCACGGCGCCCGGTCTGACGTTCATGGACACGCCCGGATACGACCCCGTGTCGGCCACCGGCATGGTCGCGGGCGGGGCGAATCTGCTGGCCTTCACCACCGGTCGCGGCTCGCTGTTCGGCTCACGGCCCGTGCCCTGTCTGAAGATCAGCACCACCAGTCGGCTCTACCAGCACATGAGCGGCGACATGGACTTCGACGCCGGCCCGGCGATGTCCCGCGACGAGCATGTGCGGTACGGCACCCGGCTCTTCGAGACGCTGGTGGACATGGCCTCCGGCACGCCGAGCAAGTCCGAGGCGCTCGGCTTCGGGGCCGAGGAGATCGTGCCGTGGCGCATGGGGGCCGTGCTGTAGGAGCCGGACCCCGGCGGCGGGTCAACGGTCGCTGTCCGCCAGGCGGTTCATGATCTCGGCCGCCTTCAGCAGCGTCCTGCGCTCGTCGGCCCGGAGCAGATCGCGTACCGCCGCCTCCAGCCAGGCTTCCCGGACGGCGGGGATGGTCTCGACCAGCGCCCGGCCCTCGGCCGTCGCGTGCAGGAGCGTCTTGCGGCCGTCTGCGGGGTCCTTGCCCGAGGTGATCAGCCCGCCGTCGCGCAGCGCCGCGAGCGTCTCGGCCATCGACTGCCGCCGTACGTGTTCGGCCGCGGCCAGATCGCTCGCCGTGGTGGGGCCCTCGTCCACGATGCGCCCCAGCGTGGTGATCTGCGACCAGGTCCACCGCATGTCGTCCGTCGCCGACTCGGCCCGCAGCCGGGCCCGGAGCCGGGTCATGGCCTTCATCAGCTCAGCGGCCGTTCCGGCCTGCGGTCTCGGTTCGCTGCCCACCGCCCAAGACTATCCGGCGCGCGGCCCACCTGCCCGTTCTCCCCGTGGGTCCGCCGCCGTCCCCCGCGGCCTCCGAGGGTGACGGCGGGTCAGATCAGCGGCAGCAGGGCCCTGCCGCCCGCGGCGCCCGCTTCCGGCGCGGTGGCCGTGCGGTCCGCGGGGACGCGCTCCAGGACTCCGCCCGCGAAGACGTCGTAGAGCGGCAGCGACTCCAGGTGGACATAGCCGATGTGGCAGTCGCAGACGGCCAGCGGGCAGGGGCGGGGGGCCAGGGCGGTCCGGTAGGAGCCGTCGTAGAGATTGCCCAGTTCGGCGCGGACGAAGTGGCAGCGGCGGACTGTGCCGTCGCCGTCCACCGACAGGACGGACTCGCCGGTGCGGCAGGGCAGGCCGGCCGAGCGGTGCGGGTGGCGGCTGTAGGGGAAGAGCGGGTCGAGGGCCGTCCAGGCGTCGGCTTCCGCGTCGGTGTAGGTGTGGCCCTCTGCGGCGTTCACCCACAGGTAGACGTGGCCGGGCAGCGCGGCGCGCAGCCGGGCGGCGTCCGCGTGGTGTTCCGGCAGCCCGACGACGCCGACGCTGAACCGGACGCCGCGGTCGGCCACTTCGCGGGTCTTGCGCAGGAAGCGGTCGTACGGGGTCTGGCCGGGGTGGTAGGTGCACCACAGGGCGAGGGTGCCGGGGTCGGCGTCCGCGAGCCAGTCGGTGCGGCAGCTCAGATTCGTCTGGATGGCGACCCGGTCGATGTGCGGCTCGTGCGACAGCTCGGCCAGGGTGTTCCGGTACCAGGAGCGGACCAGGCCCTCGCCCCACGGGGTGAACAGCACGGACAGCCGGTCGCCCCGCTGTTCTCGCGCCCAGTGCGCGAAGCGGGCGAGCGCGGCGCGGTCGGCGCGCAGTTGCGCGGGGCTGTCGCGGCGCTTGGCGAAGGGGCAGTACGGGCAGTCGTAGTCGCAGGAGGCGAGCGGGCCGCGGTAGAGCAGCGTCAGATCCATGGCGGCGTCCTCACTTCAGCTCGTACGCGGCCATCGCCGCCCGGACCCGGGGTGAGAACAGTTCGGGGCCGAGGGCGTCGGAGTGGGCGAGTCCTTCGGGGGACAGCCGTATGCGGCCGGTCGCGGGGGCCTCGTCGTCGAGCCAGCCTCGGGCCGCGAAGCGGTCGATCTCGGCGGCGAAGTCGGCGTGGGCGTCGGTGCCGAAGCGGTCGCGGTAGTCGGCCAGGGGCATGCCGTCGGCTTGCAGCAGCGACTGGAGCAGATGTCGGCGGCGGGCCTCGTCGGCGTCGACCCGGCGGCCGTGGGCGGCGCGGGTGAAGTCGTCGGTGGTGGTGTACTCGTCGATGATCGCGCGGATCTCGCGCATGTCGACGGCGTAGTCGAAGGAGTAGTGCAGCGTGGAGGTGTAGGAGCGGGCGCCGCAGCCGAGGCCGATCATGCCGTCGGTCTGGCAGGCGTGGTCGTCGGGCCCTTGGGGCGTGGCGTCGGCCCGGCGGAACATCCGCATGGAGACCTGCTCGTAGCCGTGCGTCAGGAGGTGGTCGCGGCCCTGTCGGTACAGCCGCAGCCGCTGCTCGTCCCAGGCCGGGTCGCTGACGGCGGTGCGGCTCTCCAGGCCGGTCTTCGGCCGTACGTACAGCGGGTAGAGGTACAGCTCCTCCGGCCGCCAGCGCAGCGCGGCCTCCAGCGAGGTGCGCCAACTGGCCGGGGTCTGGCCGTCGATGCCGTAGATGAGGTCGATGTTGAGGACCGGGATACCGGCGTCGCGCACGCGGGCGAGCGCGGCTTCGACGTCGGCGCGGCGCTGGGGCCGTACGGCGGCTTTCGCCTCGTCGTCCACGAAGCTCTGGACACCGAGGCTGAGCCGGGTGGCGCCGCGGTCGGCGAGGACGGCGAGCCGGTCGGCGGTGGCGGTCGCGGGCGACGCCTCGACGGAGAGCGGGATCGCGCGCAGGTCGGCGCCCATCCGGCGCTCGGCGATGTCGCAGAGCCGTTCCAGTTCGGCGGCCGTCAGGAAGGTGGGGGTGCCGCCGCCGAAGGCCGCGGTGGCGAACCGTAGCGGCTCGCTGTCGCCGAGCGCGTCCCGGACGGCGGTGGCCTGCCGGTCGAGCGCGTCGAGATAGCGGGTGGTCAGCTCGCCGGGCGCGCCGATGCGGGTGAAGAGGTTGCAGAATCCGCAGCGGACCTCGCAGAACGGGATGTGCAGATAGAGCGAGAGCGCGTCCTTGGGCTCCGCCTGCCACAGTCCGCTCAGCGCGGGCCGGTCGGGCAGCGGGCGGTAGGCGGTCTTGTGCGGATACGCGTAGACGTAGCTCTGGTAGGGACTGTCGGCGGGGGGCGCGGGCTGGTCGGGGGACGGCGCGCCGGCGGGCGTAGCCGTGGAGACCGGTGTGGTCGTGCTGGTCGGTGTGGTCGTGGAGATCGGCGCGTTCATGAGGACGGCTCCAGGAAGAAGTGGGCGTAGGGCACCGTCCAGACCGCCTCGTGGCCGAGGCGGTGACCTGTGTAGCCGTCGTCTCCGTAGGTGGTGCCGTGGTCGGAGCAGACGATGGCGAAGCAGCGGCGGCGGGCCGCCATGGCGTGGAAGAGACGTCCGATGTGCCGGTCGATGTACTCCAGCGCCGCCGCGTGCGTGGCGCGGGTGTCACCGGCCTCGCGGGTGGCGCCCGGTGTGTGGAACCAGTTGGGCTGGTGCAGCGCGGACGCGTTGAGGAAGAGGAACAGCCGCTGGTCGGCGGGCAGTTCGGCGACGACCTGCTCCGCGCGCGCGACCTGCGCCTCGAAGGAGGTGGGCGAGGCGACGCCGAACTCCGGCTCCCAGTAACTCTCCTGGAACAGTCCCGGCAGGACGTCGCCCAGCGCGCCGCGCTTGTTGAAGAAGCCGACGCCGCCGATGCAGACGGTGCGGTATCCGGCCGCCGCGAGCCCGGACACCAGGTCGGGCGTGTCGAAGACGTACGTGCCCGCCTCGGTGGTCTCGCTCCCGGCGAAGCGCGCGGCGAACAGCCGGGGGTGCGGTCCGGGCGCCGCCGGGGTCGGCAGGAATCCGGCGAAGATCGCCTGGTGCGAGGCGTAGGTGAAGCTGCCGGGCGCGTGCCGCTCCTCCCAGCGCCCGCCCGGCAGATGGCGGGCCAGATGCGGGATGCGGCCGGCCGCGGCCAACTCGGCCGCGACGTCGTGGCGGAGCGTGTCGAGGGTGATCAGGAGGAGGTCGTCGCGGCCCACGACCTCGTTCATGTCCGGGCCTCCGCCGTCCAGGAGGGCGGGCGCGGACGCGTCAGAGGGTCGCATGTCGGGTCCTCGGCGCTTGGTGGTGCGACGGTTCGTGGCCTGCTGGTACGTGCCGCGCCGCGCCGTGCGGTGCCGGTTCGGGCGGGGCTTGTTCGTGCGGCGCCGGTACGGGCGCGGCGGATGCATCGGCGGCCGGTTCGTACGCGCTCCGTTCGTGCGCGGCCGGTGCGTACGGTGGCCGGACTCCGGTCGGCGACGCGGCGCGGGCGCGTACGGCGGCGATCTGGGCGGCGTAGGTGTCCAGGCCCTCCGCTCCGCTGCCCGGCAGTCCGGTGAGCCTCGGCAGCAGGTCGCCGAAGGCGTTGACCTCGCCGACCGCGAAGCGCCGCCAGCCGATCGCGGGGAGCAGGTCGACGCCGACGCACAGCGTGCCGGGGAAGCAGGCGGCGGCCCGCTCGCAGATCTCCAGCGCCTGCTCCCACCGGACGCCCGCGGCCTCGATCGCGGCGCCGAGGTCGCCGCGCGCGCCGCCCAGGTGGAGGTTGGTGAGCGGCGAGCGGCTGGTGCGCACCACGGCGTGCGTGGCGCGGCCGTCGACGACCACGATCCGCAGGTCGGCGACGCGCCCGTGCAGCGACGCCTTGGGCAGCCAGCGCTCGATGTGCAGGCCGTCCGGTGCGAGCGCGTCGACCAGCGCGGCGATCTCGGTCTCGCGGGTGATACGGCGCACCCGCAGCGAATTGTGCAGACGTCCGTCCGCCGACTCGACGGACGTGGTGGCCTGGACACGCCCGCCGCCCGCCGTCTCCACGGCGAGCACCCCGGAGGCCGACGATCCGTGCGCGAGTTTGACGAAGGCGCGCGGCATGGCGTGCTCGCGCATCAGCGCCCGTACGTCGGCCCAGCCGCGCACCGCGGGGGCGGCGGCACCCGAGGTGGGCGAGGCGGGCACGGGCACCCCGGCCTCGGCCAGCCTCCGGTGGCAGCGCCGCTTGTCGAACAGCACCGCCAGTTCGTCCGGGTCGTCCAGCCGCCTGCCGCCGTCCAGGGTGCGGACGGCGGCGGTGAATCGGGCGTACCAGCGGGCGCTGCCCTCCACCCGCGTGGGGTCGTCCATGTCCCGCAGCGCGCGGTCCACTTCGGCGTCCTCACCGGGTGAGTCGAGTCGTACGACCTCGTCCGCCGCGAAGGTCGCGCCGCCCTCGCGCAGGACGTCGCGCCAGGGCACGACGCGGGGCGCGGGCAGCCCGGCCTCGGTCGCGGCGCGCGCGAAGAGACCGACCCGCCGGTTCTCCGGGTTGCCGACGACCGCGAAGCGCGGTTCGTCTCTCACGCCACCTTCCCCCTCTCCCCTGGTCGCCCACGTGCCCGGCGCTGATGGACGGTCACCGGTCACCGGTCCGCCGCCCGACGGTGGTCATCGGCCGGTCGGCGACCGGCTGGACGGCTGACGGAACGACCGGCTACTCGCCGACGGCGACGAAACGCCACACGGTCTCGTCGTCGTCATCGACCTCCTCGTCGGCGTCGTCGCGGTCCAGTTCGACGTGGACGCCCGACGGTTCGAGGGCTTCCCGCAGGCGCCGGGCGACCGGCGAGGTGAGGTAGTTGTGGTGCAGGTCGAGTGTCTTGAGGTGGGTGAGGGGCTGGCCCGCGAGCAGCGCCGTGGCGCCCTCGTCGGTCAGCACGCCCATCGACAGGTCGAGGGTCTCCAGCCGGGCCACGACGGGCGCGGAGGCGAGGGCCGCGGCGATCTCGTCCTGCATCTCGCTGTTGCGCAGGGCCAGCGAACGGAGCTTGGGCAGCAGCGCGCCGGTGAGGAACGGTGCCAGGTCGGTGATCTCGCTGTCCCCGCCGTACTCGGAGGTGCCGAGCCACAGGTCGAGGTGTTCCAGCGCGGGCAGGTCGCTGGCGGCGATGCCGCGGACGGCCTGCGCGGGCATGCCGCCGGTCTCGACGGTGAGCGAGCGCAGCCGGGCGTGCGTCACGGCGGGGAAGGCCAGGTCCTGTCCGCCGCGTACCCCGAACGACTCCAGTTCGGGGAAGCCGTCGAGCAGCGGGGTGACATCGCCCTGGTTGATCCAGGAGATCTCGCACTCCTCGCCCACGATGTCGCCGAGGAACAGGGCCCGCAGCGCGGGCAGTCGGTCCTTCACGGACAAGATGGCCACGATCAGCGGTTCCGGTCCGCTCTCGTAGGCTTCGCTCCAGGAACCGACGATCAGTGCGCGCACCCGCGTGATGTCGACGGCCTGGGTGAATCGGGCGAAGGCATCCTCCCACTTCTCCTCGCTGTCGTAGGAGTCGACGCCGATCCGCCAGGCGGCGGCGTCCGCTTCCGGCAGGTCGGTGCCCTTGTCGTCGGGTCCGGGGAAGTCGAAGGCGGGCAGGCCGTGCAGCTCCCGCATGTGGTTCCCGATGGTCATGTCCGCCTGCTCCTGACGTTCGACATTCGACGGCCGTACGAATTCGGCCGCGGCGATCACCGGCCGATGTGTGAGCAAGTTCTACCAAGCCGCACTGACAACGGCTGCGGCCGGGCCGACTCTGAGCCGTTGTCAGACCCCGGGCCTACGGTCGGTGTCGACGCGGTGCACGGAGCGCCGCGCGGAGGGAGAGCGATGTACCGGCAGGGTGATGTGCTCATCGCGCCGACCGAGGAGTCGGCGCTGCCGCCGCACATGGACGACGCGCCGCAGGAGCCGCGGGACGCGCGCGGCCGGCTCGTCCTCGCGCTGGGCGAGGTGACGGGTCACGCGCACGCCGTCATGGGACCGGGACGGCTCTTCAGCCCGCCGGCCCCGTTCGCGCCGATGCTGCTGCATCTGCCGGACGGCGGACGGGTCGTGCACGAGGAGCACGCGGCGATATCGCTGCCCAAGGGCTGGTACCGCGTGGTGCGGCAGCGGGAGTACGTACCGGGCTCGGTCCGCGTGGTCGCCGACTGAGCGTCCCGCGGTGGCGCCCGGGGTCCGGGCGCGCGGGCACGGCAGGACAGCACGTCGAGGGCAGGGAGCAGAACTCATGGGAGGGGACGGCATGTCGACCGTCGAGCAGTGGAGGCAGGCCGCCGTGGCCACCGGATCCGCGGACCGCGCGGCGGCCGAGGCGGGGGTGCGGCTGGCGTACCGGCGCGCGGGGCTCGCGGAGCCGGAGCGCGTCCGTTGGGCCGGATCGCCGCGCGCGGCCGTGGCGATGCTGCGCGCGGAGGCCGCGCTTCAGGGGACGCGCGGCAAGGGTCACAGCGTGCGGGACGAGGTGCGCGGGCGGCCGTGGGCCGCGGAGCGGGCCCGGCTGCACGCGGCGCTCGGCCCCGCGGGCTGGAGCGAGCGGTGGAACGCGACCGGGGCGCGGCTGTGGGAGGGGACGCAGGCGCTGGCGGGCCGGATCAGGGCCGGTGTGGTCGAGGAGTTGGCGCGGGGGCGGAAGGAGGAGCCGGAGATCCGGCTGCTGCTGCTCGACGCGGTCCTCGGTCAGCACGAGGCGGCCTGGCTGTGCGCGTTCGACACGCAAGAGGGCTCCCCGCTGGACGGGCTGGCGGCGGTCGCCCGCTCGGCGGGCTGGTGGTGGCCGTACGAGCGGGTCGCGATCGTCTGCGAGCGCCCCGCCGAGCTGCACCGCGACGAGGCGGGCCGCCTCGACCGGGCCGACGGTCCCGCGCTCGCCTTCCCCGACGGCTTCGCGCTGCACGCCTGGCGCGGCATGCCGGTCCCCGCCGAGTTCCTGCGTGAGCTGGGCACCCTCACGCCGGAGCGGATACGCGGCGAGGAGAACGCGGAGCTGCGCCGCGTCATGCTGGAGCACTACGGCTACGACCGCTATCTGACCGAGTCGGGCGCGGTCCCCGTGCACCGGGACGAGACCGGCATCCTCTGGCGGATCGCGCTGACCGGGGACGAGGACGTGACGATGGTCGAGGTCGTCAACTCCACGCCGGAGCCGGACGGCACGAGCCGTACGTACTGGCTGCGGGTGCCGCCCGGCACCAGCACGGCGAAGGAGGGCGTGGCCTGGACGTTCGGCCTGACCGCCGACGCCTACGAGCCGCTGCGCCAGACCTGACCGCCGGACAGACCCTAGGCGCGTTCGACGATGCGGGAGAGCTCGGCGTCCAGGGCGGACCGGACGGTCCGGGTGTCGAGCGGGGCGCGCTCCCGGGCGAAGGAGACGAAGCGGCGCACGGGGGCGGCGTCCAGTTCGACGCGGGCGTCCTGGCCGGGACGGCCGAGGCGGATCAGCAGCCGGGAGCCGGTTCCGGCCGAGGGCGTGACCCGGACGTCGCCGAGGCCGACGGCTCCGGTCAGGCCCCTGGCCAGCAGGTCCCAGGCGAAGATCCAGGTGGCGGTCTCGGGGCCGCCGAGGCCGAAGGTCATCCGCACGGCGAGGCAGTCCTGCGGGTCGTAGGCCATCCACGCCGGAATCCGCAGCCGGTGGCCGCCGGGCAGCGGCATCGACGCCGTCACCGCGTGGCAGCAGGAGTCGGGCATCGAGTCTCTTTTCGCCGAACGACGGGACGCGGCCGGTGGCGGTACTACCGGACAGGTCCTCGACCTCTGAGGCTCCGTGTGCCCCCGCCCGCGGATCACATGCCGCTCACATACCGGCCGCCGGTACGCCGCCCGGCGGATTTCCCGGCGGGGCATGGCCACCACGGGCGCGGGCACCCGCATTCCATGGAGGATGCGGAGATGGCTGATCATCACGATGTGCGCCGGATCGCGTTGACCCTGCCGGAGGCGGTGGCGGCGGACGACGGGATGTCCGTATCGGTGCCGAACGGCGGCAGGCACAAGAAATTCGCCTGGGTGTGGCTGGAGCGGACCGACCCGAAGCAGGCCCGCGTCCCGCGGACCGACGTGGTGGCCGTCCGGGTCGCGGGCCAGGAGGAGAAGGAGGCGCTCCTCGCCTCAGACCCGGCGAAGTTCTTCACCGAGCCGCATTACAACGGATTCCCCGCCGTGCTCGTACGGCTCAAGGCCGTCGCCGAGGACGAGCTGCGGGAGCTGCTCGTCGGCGCCTGGCGTTGCCAGGCGCCGCGAGCCCTCGTGCGGGATTCCGGTCTCTGAGACGGGTCTCCGAGACCGGCGGGGCGGGTCGCCCGCGCCGATCACTTGCGCCGGTCGGTGTGCCGGTAGCCGAAGGGGCCCGGCAGGTCCGCGGAGGTCGTCCGCCGTCCCGTGGTCGACCAGGTGCGGTGCGCGCCGCCTCTGCGTCCGAGCGTGAGGGACAGCGACTTCCGGTTCACGTTGATACGGACGCCGGGAAATATGTGGAACGACTTACGGAACGTCAGCGGCATGATGTCCTCCGGTGGTTGGCCTGTCGGCTCGTCTGCCCAGCTGACACCGCCTCACCCCGACGACTCCTGAACCGTCGCCGTCCGCCCGCGTTCCGACCGTTCGATACCGCCGAGGCCCCGGGCCGAGGGGTTCGGCAGAGGCGTTCGGTAGAGGCGTTCGGCAGAGCCGTCCGGCGCAGTCGGGCCGCGGGCTCACTCGGGGAGCGGTGTTCGCTGCCGTCCGGACGAGTGACTTGCGGGCGCGGCAGCCACCGGGTCGACGACGGGTGGCGAACTCTGGGTGCGGACACCGGTAAGGCGGATGATCACACTCCGCATGCCGGTGGGCTCAGTGCAGACCACCAGCACCAAAGGAGTACCCATGAAGCTCATGCGCAACGGCGCCGTCCTGGCCGCGCTCGTCGGCGGGATCGTGCTTGCCGGTGGCGGCGTCGCCGCCGCTGACGCCGACGCCACCGGCGCGGCCATCGGCTCGCCCGGCGTCCTGTCGGGCAACCTGATCCAGGTCCCGATCGACGTGCCGATCAACGCCTGCGGCAACTCGATCAACCTGATCGGCGCGCTGAACCCCGCCTTCGGCAACACCTGTTACAACGGCGGCGGTCACCACGAGAGCGCCGGCTGGGACGGCGCGAACCACGACGGCATGGGCCACTGGGGCCACGAGGGTCACGTCTGGCACCCCGAGGCCAAGGACGACTGCAAGTAGTCGGACCGCTTCCTGAGCACCCCGTCCCGGTCGCCGCCCGCAAGGGCCGGCGGCCGGGACGCTCCATGCCGGGACGCTCCATGCCGGAACGCTCCATGCCGGAACACCGCACGCCGGAACACCGCATGCCAGAACGCTTCACGCCGGGAGGCCGCGGGCCCGAACCCCTCGGACACGGCCGCGCGAAGCACCCCTTTGGGCCCAACTCCCCCTCGCCCGGGGCCGAGTGCGTGTTCGTGTCCTTCAAGGGCAGACGACCCCCGAGAACGCACGTGGGTGGCCACGTACGACAAGAAGGGACGTCATGGAGATCTCCGGCATCATCAGTGCCATCATCATCGGCATTATCATTGGCGTGCTCGGTCGGCTCGTGGTCCCCGGCCGTCAGCACATCGGCGTCATCTGGACCATCCTGATCGGCATCGTGGCGGCCATCATCGGAGCCGCCATCGCCCACGGTCTCAACGTCGACGACACCAGCGGAGTCGACTGGATCGAGTGGCTCATCCAGATCGGTCTGGCCGCTGTCGGTATCGCCGCTCTCGACAGGTCGAGCCCGCGCCGTCGGTGATCCATGAGTCCTGGTCCCGGCCACACCCGGCATCCGGATGATATGAACGCAGGCGCCTTTCCTCGAGGAGTTCCGCATGGAACCCGACCCCGGGAAGGGCGCCTTCCGTCTGCCCGATCGCGCCGCCGACGGTCACCCGCACCCACGACACCGCCCCGGCGCCCTCCCCCTCCGACGCCCGACCTTCATCGACCGACCTTCATCGACCGACCGCCTCAACCACCACGACCGCAGGGAGCAGCATGTTCGGATCGACCGCCCGTCGGCTACGGCGTTGCGCACGTGACGTGTTCGGCTGGCCGAGCCTGCGCCCGCCGCAACTGGAGGCGATGAAGGCGGTGATGCGGCACCAGGACGTCATGGTCGTGATGCCGACCGGTGCCGGGAAGTCGGCGGTCTACCAGGTGCCGGGCGTCCTGCTGAAGGGGCCGACGGTCGTGGTGTCCCCGCTGATCGCCCTCCAGCGCGACCAGGTCGAGGGGCTGCTCAAGCGCGAAGGACCGGGCGCGGCATCGGTCAATTCCACGCACCGCGACGCGGAGAACGCGCAGACCTGGGACCGGGTGGAGAGCGGCGACCTGGACTTCATCTTCCTCGCGCCCGAGCAACTGGCCAGGGAGGACGTCATCCTGCGGCTGAAGCAGGCCCGTCCCGCGCTGTTCGTGGTGGACGAGGCGCACTGCGTCTCCTCCTGGGGCCACGACTTCCGCCCTGATTACCTGCGGTTGGGCGCCGTACGCGAACGGATCGGCCGCCCGCCGGTCCTGGCACTCACCGCGAGCGCGGCGGCTCCGGTCCGCGCGGAGATCCTCCAACTGCTGGGCATGCGCGGCGCCCAGGAGGTCATCGCCGGGTTCGACCGGCCCAACATCCATCTGGCGGTCGGCTACTTCCAGGAGGAGAAGGCCAAGCGGCGCGCGGTCCTCGACCGCGTCGGCGCCGAGACCGGCTCCGGCATCGTCTATACGGCGACCCGGCGCGAATCCGAATCATACGCGGAGGAGTTGCGGGAGGCGGGGGTGTCCGCCGCCGCGTACCACGCGGGGTTGCGCGCCGCGGAGCGGTCGTCCGTCCAGGACCGTTTCCAGCACGGGGAGTTGGCGGTCGTCGTGGCCACCTCGGCGTTCGGCATGGGCATAGACAAGCCCGATGTGCGGTTCGTGGTGCACGCCTCGGTGCCGGGATCGCTCGACGCGTACTACCAGGAGATCGGCCGCGCGGGCCGCGACGGGGAACCGGCGCGGGCGTACATCGCCTACCGGCCGCAGGACTTGGGGCTGCGGCGGTTCTTCTCCTCCGGCCGCCCGGACGCCGACGCCCTCACCCTGGTCGCGGACCAGCTCGCCGAGCGGTCGGCCGGGCGGACGACGGGCAAGGCGGCCGGGAAGAAGGCTGCCGAGGAGCCCGCCGCGGTCTCCGTGACGGCGTTGCGCGGCGACACCGGCCTGACGGCGAGCCGGTTGACGGGTGTCCTCAATCTGCTGGGGCAGGCGGGCGCGGTCCGTACGGCGGCGGACGGGAAGGTGTCGCTGACGCCGGAGTGCGCGACGGCCGCGGCGCGGAAGGCCGCGGTGGAGCGGGCGCTGGAAACCGCTGACAGCCACCGGCAGTTGGAGCAGTCCCGCGTGGACATGATGCGCGGCTTCGCGGAGACCGACGGCTGTCGGCGGGCGTTCCTGCTGGGTTACTTCGGCGAGGCGCTCCCCGGAGGCTGCGGCAACTGCGACACGTGCGGTTCGGCGGCCGGACCCGGCGCCCCGGCCTCCGGAAGGGACCGTCACGCGGGTGTCCTGCGCGGTACGGGCTCGCGGGGCGACTCCCGACAGGACGCGGAGTCCGGTTCCGGCGGTCGGGAGTCAGCCGCGGCAGCCGCGCGGGGCGGGAGCCGGGCACGTATCTGGCGCCGCGACCGCGGGCGGCCGGACGCCGGGGCCGCGGCCGCTTCGCACGGCCGGTACGCGCCCGGCGTCCGGGTCCTGCACGACAAATGGGGTCAGGGTGAGGTGATGGGCGTCGCGGACGACACGGTCACCGTGCTCTTCGAATCCGCCGGATACCGGACCCTGTCGCTGTCCGTCGTCCTGGAGCGGGATCTGCTGACGCCGGTCAAGGGGCGCGGTGCGTGACATGCGGCTCCGCGGTGCCCGCCGACGCGCGGGCCACCGCGGCCTGCTGCCGAGACCTCCGACGTTTCAGGGTGCGGCGTTCCTCCTCGCTGGTGCCGCCCCACACGCCGAGGCTTTCGCCCATGTCGAGGGCGTAGCTCAGGCAGGTCTCCCTGACCGGGCAGTCCGCGCAGACCCGTTGGGCCTTCTGCACCTGGAGTTTGGCCGGTCCGGCGTTGCCCACGGGGAAGAAGAGTTCGGGGTCCTCGGTGCGGCATGCGGCCTGGTGTTGCCAGCTCACGGAGACACCGCCTTTCGTCGGGTGCGGAGTGTCGGGCCCACGTACCGGGCCCATGGGTACTCGCCTGCCCAGGCGGTCGGCGCTCAACGTGAGGAGTTTGTGAGGGCGGCGGCGCCCGAAGCCTTAAGGACATCCGACAACCCGATCACCCGATTCGCTCTCGGACGCCGCCCGTCGGGCGTGGCGGCGTCACGCACGGCCGGATCGGGGGTAGGCGGTGACTGTGAGGCCGGGAGGTTCCCGACCGATCGGAGGCCGGGAGGTCTCCGCCCGACCGGAGGCCGTCAGGTCTCCACTCGGCCTCGCCCCGTATCCATGTCCGTCCGTACGCCGAAGGAGCCGCCGCCATGGCCAGAAGCGACCGCAAGCCGAGCAGGGCGCCCGTGCCGCTGCGCACCGGCCGCTCCGCGTGGGGCCTGTACCGCGAGACGCGCCGCCCGGGCGAACCGGGCCTGTTCCGGCGGCTGGTGGCGACACCGCGTCTGGTCAGCGCGGTTCTGCACCGCCGTTATCCGGGCCTGTCGCGCGCCAAGCTGCTGGCCTTCACGGTCCTGGCAGCGATCTACGTGGTCTCGCCGCTGGACGCGATCCCGGACGTCATCCCGGTTCTCGGATGGACGGACGACTCGGCGGTGGTGCTGTGGTTCATGACCGGTCTGGTCCGCGAGTCGGGGCGCTTCGTGAGCTGGGAGTCCGACGGTCCGCGCGGCGGCGCGCTGCCCCCGAAGGGTTCGGCGGTGTGACCACCGGCCGGGCCGAGGGATACGGCGTACGCGGTACGCGCCTCTGACCCGGCCGGTCGAAACCGCTGCCGGAGGTTTCTCGCCGGACGCGTCATCCGTCGGATGCGCGTCCCGCTCGAAGCGTCTCCTACTGAATGCCGGCGTCCTTGCACGCCTGGGCGAATTCGGCGGTGCAGATCTGGGCGGTGGTGTAGAGACCGTCCTTGATGACCGTGTCCTTGATGTTCTCCTTGGTCACCGATATGGCGTCCAGCAGCTTCGCCGGGACGTCCTGGCCGGAACCGCTCTTGGCGGCGCCGTCGGCCACGGACTTGACGTCCTTGCCGTTCAGCAGGTCGATCGCGATCTGCGCGGTGGCGTCCGCCTCCGGCTTGTACGCCTTGTAGACGGTGCTGGTCTGAGTGCCCGCCAGAATCCGCTGGATCGCGGTGAGTTCGGCGTCCTGACCGGTCAGCGGCGGGTTGATGCCCGCGCCCTTGAGGGCGGTGGCGATGCCGCCCGCCATGGCGTCGTTGGCGGAGTAGACACCGGCGATGGTGGCTTTGCCGAGCTGGGTGATCGCCGCGGTGACCTTCTGGTTGGCGACGGTGTCCTTCCACAGACCCGACTGCTCGTAGGCGATGTTCACCTTGCCGTCGAGGATCTTGTGCGCGCCTTCCTTGAAGGCGGCGGCGTTCGGGTCGGCCGGGTCGCCGTCGATCATCACGATCTTCGAGGTGGGAACGGCCTTGGGACCCATGGCGTCCAGCAGCGCCTGCCCCTGCAACTCGCCGACCTTCTCGTTGTCGTAGGAGACGTAGGCGGACACCGGACCCTGCGCGAGGCGGTCGTACGCGACGACCTTGATGCCCTTGTCGACCGCGGCCTGCACCGAGGACTGGATGCCGACCGAGTCCTGCGCGTCCAGGATGAGCACCTTGACGCCCTTGGCGATCATGCTGCTGACCTGCTGCGCCTGCTTCGCCGGGTCGGCCGAGGCGTTGTCGTAGCTGACCTTGCAGTCCGAGCACAGTTCCTTGATCTTGGCCTCGATCAGGGGACGGTCGAATTTGGCGTACCGGGTGGTCGTGGTGTCCGGGAGCAGCAGGCCGATCGTCTTGTCCTTGCCGCCGCCTGACGACTTGTCATGGGTTTTGCCGCAGGCGGCCACGGTGGTGAGCGCGAGCGAAACGGCGGCGGTTCCGACGATGAGCCGTCGCGTCATTGCCTTCATGCGCGGTTGCCCCTCCCTGACTGGGCCGCAACACCGCGACCCGGGTGCAGGCGAGTCAACTCTCGTGACGCTCCGTACGTCAAGAAGTAAACATCGGATCGATTCATTGAATCGATATTGGGCTCTCCTGTCGTCGCCTCATGAGGCAACGCCTACAACATGTGAATCCGAAGCCGGGCGTTCGGGGCAATGCGCTTTCACGGGTCGGATATGTGTCATACCGCTCACGGCAGGACCGGGGGGGCCGGCCGGGGGGGGGGGCCCCCCCCCCCCCGGGGGGGCCCCCCCCCCCCGCGCCCCCGCGCGCGGGGGGGGGGCCGCCCGGGCCCCCCCCCGGGCGCCGCCCG
>NZ_JBIUXT010000019.1:48222-81679 GCF_044744145.1 Streptomyces sp. NPDC087422
GTGCGCTTGGGGTTGGTGGTTTTTTTTTTTCTGAGCCCGGCCGCGGGCGGGGGGGGGGCCGGGGGGGGGGCCCCCCCCCCCCGGGGGGGGGGCCCCCCCCCCCCGCCCGCGCGCCCGGGTGACCGGTGGTCAGCGCCTCGCGTCCCGCGAGTCGCCGAAGAAGATGCGGTAGAGGATGAGCAGCACGAGCGCCCCGCCGATCGCCGCGCCCCAGGTGGCGGCGTCGAAGAAGTGGTGCTGTACCGGCTTGTCGAGGATTTTGGCGGACAGCCAGCCGCCGACGAACGCCCCTGCGACGCCGATCAGGATGGTTCCGATCAGGCCGCCCGGATCGCGACCGGGCAGCAGAATCTTCGCGACGGCCCCGGCGAGCAGACCGAGGATGACCCAACTGATGATTCCCATAGGGGCCGTCTGCCCTGTGACCCGCGGGTCACACACACGAGTGCGCACCGCGCGGCGGTCAACACCGGGCGGGGGCACCGGAGTCGGGGCACGCCGCCCGGTCCGGCCGCGTGGAATACGGCACGGTTGTCGCCCGGCCGCCGGGCGCCCCTCGGTGTGCATATTTCCATATCCGCACCGCACGTTACAGAAAGCGTCACTCGGTGAAATCTGGAATTCACACGCGCGCAAGTTTTAGGTGGTCCCATCGCGGCTAATCCGCTGGTCAACCAGGTTTGTCGATTTCCCGCAGAGCGGGACCTGCGATGGGTGCGCGTCATGAACGAACTGCGTGTGCTGTCGATCTACGAGGGCTTCTTTTCCGGCGGTGCGAGAATTCTGCACAGCGACGTCGTGCGCGGTCTCAGCGGCGGCGCGCAGCGGCACGCGGTGCTGAGCATCGAGGGTGAGATGCACCGCGAGGCGACCAGGCAGCCGATGTCCGACGACGCCTGTTACCGGGCGCTCACGGCGGCGGGTGTACCGGTGTCGGCCCTGCGCGACCGTTTCGGCGGCGAAGGCCGGGAGGACGCCGAGGCGGGCAGCCGTGAGGGCGGCCACGAGAGCGGCGGCGGCGTGTTCAGCCGGTCGGAGCTCGCGGCCACCGCCAGGGCGACGGCGGCGGCCGACGTACTCCTCTCGCTCAAGGAACAGCCGCTCGCGCTGCTCAATCAGGCCGGGCTGCCGTACCGGCCGGTGGTGGTGTGCCTGCACAGGTCCGATCCGGAGAATCAGGGCCCCGCGCTGGACGCGCTGCGCGCCGCGGTGGCGGCGGGCCGGGTGCGGGCCTGCGTCTGCTGCGCGGAGTCGACCAGGGCCGCGTACGTGGCCGCGGGCATCCCTGCCGAGCTGATGCACGTCATCCCCAACGGCGTCGATCTGCTGCGGTTCCGGCCCGACGCGGTCCGCAGGGCCGCGATGCGGTCCTCGCTCGGTATCGCCGCGGACGCGCCCGTCACGGTCTTCGCGGCCCGCTACGCGGAGATGAAGAACGTGCCGCTGTTCCTGCGGGCGGCCAGGATTCATCTCGGGCGGGACCCCGGCGCGCACGTCCTGATGTGCGGCGCCGGGATGACCGCGGAGAACCCGGAGCTGACCGCGGACATCACCGCCGCCTTCGGTGACGCTCCCGGCCTGCTGCGGCGGCTGTCGCTGCTGGGCGTGCGGCAGGACATGGAGACGGTGTACGCCGCCGCGGACGTGGTCTCGCTGACGTCGTCGTCGGGTGAGGCGGCGCCGCTGTGCCTGATCGAGGGCATGATGTGCGGCGCGGTGCCGGTGGCCACCGATGTCGGGGACTGCGCGGAGCTGGTCGCCGGGCACGGCTTCCTCACCCCGGCGGAGGCCGAGCCGATCGCCGCGGCCTGGTCGCGGGCGGCGGCGCTGGCCGCCGACTTCGCCCCGGCGCTGGCCCGCAGCCGCGAGCGCTTCAGCCAGACCCGCATGGTGACCGCCTACGGCGCGCTCATCGAGCGGGTGCACCAGGACGCGGTGCGCGCGGTCCGTCCGGCCCGTCGCAGGACCAGGACCCGCGCGGGGGTCCCGTACGGCGCCTGAGGCCGCCGGGACGGCAAGCCGGAGTACGCGGTACGGCGCGGCGGGAGCCCCACCGCTCCCCCGCGCCGTACCGAAGCCGTGCCGAAGCCGTGCCGAAGCCGTCAGGCGCTGTAGTACGCGTCCCGGTACGAGAGGAAGAGGCCGCCCGGTCCGTCCACCGTCTCGGCGGCGAGGACGGCGTGCAGGAGGGCCCGGGTGAGCACGTCGGCGCCCGCCTCGAGGACGGCGTTCATCGCGCCCGCCTCGATGTGCACGCCGAAGGCGGGGTCGGCGGCCTCGGCCGTCCCCGGCGGGACGAGGGGGAGGCGGCCGGTCGCCATGGCGAAGACGGTGTCGCCGTCGGACAGGGAGTGGGCGGGGCGGACGGCGCGGGCGAGTCCGTCGTGCGCGGTGCCCGCCAGCTTCCGCGCCTGGGCGCGGGTGAGGACGGCGTCCGTCGCGACCACGGCCAGCGTGGTGTTGAGCGGGTGGGTCCGCCGCTCGGCGTTCGCGGCGGCAGCGGCGGCCGTACGGCGTCGGGCCCGCTCCAGGGCGTCGGCCGCGACGGGCGGGCCGTACGGGGCGAATTCCGCGGCGGCGGGGCCCGGCCTCGCGCCCCAGAGCGCGCCCGTGTCCGGGTCGACCACGGAACCGGCCGCGTTGAGCACCGCGAGCGCGGCCACCGTCACGCCGGACTCCAGGACCGTGCTGGCCGTCCCCACCCCGCCCTTGAGACCGCCGGCCACCGCGCCCGTACCCGCGCCGACGCAGCCCTGCGGCACCGGCGCGCCCTCCGGGGCCGCCGCCGCGGCGCGTACCGCCGCAAGGCCCGTCTCCGCTCCCGGTCGCGCCGTCCACGAGCCGCCGCGGCCGAGGTCGAACAGCGCGGCGGCGGGCACCACCGGCACCACCTGGCCGGGACCGCCGACCCGGAAGCCCCGGCCCCGCTCCTCCAGCCAGCCGACCACGCCGCCCGCCGCGTCGAGCCCGAAGGCGCTGCCTCCGGTGAGCACCACGGCGTCGATGTACGGCACGAGATTGCGCGGGTCGAGGGCGTCGGTCTCGCGGGTGCCGGGACCGCCGCCGCGTACGTCGACCGCGGTGACCGCGCCGCCCTCGGGGGCCAGTACCACCGTCGTCCCGGTGAGCCAGCCGTCACCGGTCCGCTGGGCGTGACCGACGCGTACTCCCTCGACGTCGGTGAGGCCGTTGCCGGGACCCGGCCGTGCGCTGCCGCTCATGTCGTCCTCCGTGAGGTAGCCACGATCACGCGGGCCCGCGCCATCCGCGTACTCGCGGCCCGCCCCCTCACCGTACGAGACCGCGGCCGAACGTCGGTGTGCTCCGGCGCGTGTCAGGGCGCGCCGGAGCAAGGGGTATCCCATCAGAAGAACGACGTAAACTTCAATGTTTTTTACGCAACAAGTTGACCGAAGAGTGAAATCGACGGTCACTGCCGCCTCGGTGTCAGGTGCGCGCTCCTCGCCGTCTCGGCATGCGGGACGCCTTGATGGCGCGCCGCAGGCGACCGCCCGTGGGCCGCTGCACGGCGATCAGCACGATCATGCCCCGGTCCTGGACCCGGATCCGGCCGCCGGCCTTCACTTCGGACTCGTCGGTGCCGTCGGCCTCGGCCGCGGTGTCCACGGCGACCTGCCACAGGCCGCCGTACTCGCGTTCGGGGATCACGAAGTCGAGCGGTTCGTAGTGGCTGTTCAGCAGGATCAGGAAGGACGTGTCGGAGATCCGGCCGCCCTTCGGGTCGGACTCGGTGATGGCGTCGCCGTTCAGCAGCAGGGCGACGGCGCGCGCGTCGCCGCGGTGCCAGTTCTCCTCGCACATCTCACCGCCGTCCGGCCGGAACCACACGGCGTCCGCGACGGCCGATCCCCCGGTGTCGCCGCGGAAGAACCGGCGGCGGCGCAGCACCGGGTGCTCGGCGCGCAGCTTGATCAACCGGCGCGTGAAGTCGAACAGTTCGCGCTGCTCGGCGTCCAACGTCCAGTTCACCCAGGCGGTTTCGTTGTCCTGGCAGTAGACGTTGTTGTTGCCGCGCTGGGTGCGGCCCATCTCGTCGCCGTGTGCGATCATCGGCACACCCTGCGAGACCAGCAGCGTCGTCAGCAGATTGCGCTGCTGTCTGGCGCGCAGCGCGAGCACTCCGGGGTCGTCGGTCTCGCCCTCGGCTCCGCAGTTCCACGAACGGTTGTGGCTCTCGCCGTCGTTGCCGTCCTCGCCGTTGGCCTCATTGTGCTTGTCGTTGTACGAGACCAGGTCGCGCAGCGTGAAGCCGTCGTGGCAGGTGATGAAGTTGATCCCGGCGCGCGGGCGGCGGTTGTCGTCCTCGTAGAGGTCGGAGGAGCCGGTGAGCCGGGAGGCGAGGGCGGGCAGTGTGCCGTCCTCGCCGCGCCAGAAGTCCCTGACGGTGTCGCGGTATTCGCCGTTCCACTCGCTCCACAGGGACGGGAAGTTGCCCACCTGGTAGCCGCCCTCGCCCAGGTCCCACGGCTCGGCGATCAGTTTGACGCGGCTGACCACCGGGTCCTGCTGCACGAGGTCGAAGAAGGACGAGAGCCGGTCCACCTCGTGGAACTGCCGGGCCAGCGTGGCCGCGAGGTCGAAGCGGAAGCCGTCCACGTGCATCTCGGTGACCCAGTAGCGCAGGCTGTCCATGATGAGCTGGAGGACGTGCGGATGCCGCATGAGCAGGCTGTTGCCGGTGCCGGTGGTGTCGAAGTAGTGCCGCGGGTCGTCGTCCACCAGCCGGTAGTACGAGGCGTTGTCGATGCCGCGGAAGGAGAGCGTCGGCCCCATGTGGTTGCCTTCGGCGGTGTGGTTGTAGACCACGTCGAGGATCACCTCGATGCCCGCCTTGTGCAGGGCCTTCACCATCTCCTTGAATTCCGTGACCTGTTGGCCGCGTACCCCGCTCGACGCGTACGCGTTGTGCGGCGCGAAGAAGCCGATGGTGTTGTAGCCCCAGTAGTTCGACAGGCCCCGGTCGCGCAGATGGCCGTCCTGCGCGAACTGGTGCACCGGCATCAGCTCGATCGCCGTCACGCCCAGTTCCTTCAGGTGCTCGATGACCGCCGGGTGCCCGACTCCCGCGTAGGTGCCGCGTATTCGCTCCGGCAGGCCCGGGTGGGTCATCGTCAGACCCTTCACGTGCGCCTCGTAGATCACCGACTCGTGGTACGAGTGACCCGGCGCGCGGTCGTCCCCCCAGTCGAAGGACGGATCGGTCACCACCGACAGCATGGCGTGGCCGAGGCTGTCCATCGTGTTCTGCTCTTCGGGCGCGTGGAAGCGGTGGCCGAACGCCGACTCGTCACCGTCGACCTGGCCTTCCACTGCCGTGGCGTAGGGGTCGAGCAGCAACTTCGCCGGATTGCAGCGATGCCCCTCGTCCGGCCGGTACGGGCCGTGCACGCGGTAGCCGTAACGCTGGCCGGGGCCGACGCCCGGCAGATACGCGTGCCGGACGAATCCGTCCACTTCGGTCAGCGTGAGGCGCTGTTCCCGTCCCGCGTCATCGACGAGGCACAGCTCGACCTTCTCCGCCACCTCGGAGAACAGGGCGAAGTTGGTGCCCGAGCCGTCGTACGTGGCTCCGAGCGGATAGGGACGACCGTTCCACTGCTGCATTCACTGACCCTCTCGACCCTGCGTGAGCGACGATCCGACGTCCTCCCACTCATACCCCGTTGATCTCAGGCCATGGGTTCGTGAAGTGAACGGTCGCAGAAGGCCCGCGTGGACCGGTCGCGGACCGTACGACAGCGACCTCCGGCGGTGGCCGGAGGTCGCTGTCGCGAGCCGCGTCGGGCTCGGGGTGTCGCAAGGGTTCGGGTGTCGAGGGGGTTCGGCTGTCGCAGGGTGGAGGCGCCGGGGGTCAGGAGTCCGGGTTCGGGCGCCGGGGGATGTCAGGCGTCGTCACCCGGCAGGGACTCCGGGTCGTCCAGGAGGTGCACGGCGGCCTCCTCCGCGGAGGCGGCGCCGCCGTCGATGCCGACGTCGTCGGCCACACCGTCCTGGACCGGGCTGTCCACCCACTGCTCCGGGCTGGTCAGCCGGCCCGCGCGCAGGTCGCCCGCCTCGGGGTCGAGCAGTTCCCCGTCGGTGTCGGCGGCGTCGCCGAGGCCGTCCCCGTCGGGGAACTGCGGGGTGTCGGGGCGCTCCCTGGCCAGCCGCTGGTCCAGCGAGTCGCCGTCGCGCTGCTCCTCGGCCGTGGTGCCGTTCTGCTCGACGGCCAGGGGCCGCTCGGGCGGCGAGTACCCCTCGTCCAGGACGTCCTCGACGCCCCGGTCGACCAGGGTGTCCTCGGGCTCCAGCGGGCCCGCGTCCTCCTGGATCTCGCTCCCGTCCGGCTGGTAGACGTCGTCCCCCATGCCGTCGTCCGTCATGCGGTCGGACATCGTGTCCTCTTCCTGGTCGGTCGGCGGATTCGCGATGCCGGTGGTGGCATCACGGACGGTCGCCTGCCCGTGGTGCGGCGGCGGAAACGGTGGACATCCCACCGCGACCGTGCGGCGTACCCCTCAATCCTCGCGCGGTGCGGGCAGCGCGGCCAGCCAGTCGGTCAGCAGGCCGCTGACCTCCTCGGCGCGCTCCTGCTGGATCCAGTGCCCGCAGCCCTTGAGGATGTGCGAGGAGACCAGTCCGGGCAGGGTGCTCGGATACGCGTCGATGGCGCCGGCCATCCATGTGGTGGAGGCGTCGAGGTCGCCGCCGATGAACAGCGAGGGCTGCCGGATCGGAGCGCCGTCCCAGGGCGCGAGGTCCGCCCAGTCGCGGTCGACGTTGCGGTAGCGGTTGAGCGCCCCGGTCAGTCCGGTCCGCTCGAACTCGCCCGCGTAGAAGTCCAGGTCGCGCTCGGTCAGCCAACCGGGCAGCCGCCCGGTGGGGAAGCGGTCGGAGAGCTTGGCGGCGGGCGGTACGAAGTGCGGGTCGCTCTCCCCCGCCGCCGGCATCGTGTCGGCCGACAGCGCCGCGTAGAAGCCCGCGAGCCAGCCGCGCACGTCCTGTTCGATCTCCGCCTCGGCCCGACCCGGCTCCTGGAAGTAGCTGACGTAGAACTCCTCGTCGCCGCCGATGGCGCCGAACGCCTCGGTGGGCCGGGGGCCGCCGCGCGGCGCGTAGGGCACGCTGAGCAGGCCGACGGCGGTGAAGACGTCCGGCCGCAGCAGCGCCGAGTTGGCGGCGACGGGCGAGCCCCAGTCGTGGCCGACGACCGTCGCGGTCCGCTCGCCGAGGGCGCGGACGACCGCCACGTTGTCGGCGACGAGCTGGAGCATGCGGTACGCCTCGGGCTCCGCGGGCTTCGACGAGCGGCCGTAGCCGCGCACGTCGACGGCGACGGCGCGGTAGCCCGCCGCGGCGAGGGCCGGGAGCTGGTGGCGCCAGGAGTACCAGGACTCGGGGAAGCCGTGCACGAGCAGGACCAGCGGTCCCGCGCCCTGCTCGACCAGATGGATGCGGCCGCCGGGCACGTCGACCAGCCGGTGCCGCGCGTCGGCCGCGGGGTCCTCGGTGGCCGCGGAGTGCGGACGGGTCGGCTGTGGACGGGTGGGCTGCGCCATTGCTTCCTCCCGGAGCTTCGGGCCGCGCTCGCGGCGGTCTGACCTGCGGCGTACGTCGTGCACGGGCCGGGAGACCCGGTACGCCGTGAGCCGTTGCCGCGAGTGTGCGGGCCCGGCCGGAGCGCAGGCCAATTCCGTTGCCGTTCCGGCAAAACGGCGTCCCGCCGGGCGTCAGGTGACGACCGCGCCGACGGCGACGAAGCCGCAGATCATGACGAAGAGGATGGCCAGCAGCGGCCAGATGAAGCGCAAGTACTGGTCGTAGCGGACCTTGGCCAGGGCCACACCACCGATGGTGACGGCGGTGGTCGGCACCCAGAGGTTCATCCAGCCGCTGGCCGACTGCCAGGCGGTGACGACGACCGAGCGCGAGACCCCGGCGAAGTCGGCCAGTGGGGCCAGGATCGGCATGGCGAGGGTGGCGTGCCCCGAGGTGGACGGGATGAGGAAGGCCAGCGGGAGGTTGACCAGGAAGACGATGATCCCGAACACCGAGTTGGACGTGCCGGAGACGACGCCCTCGATGGAGTGCAGCACGGTGTCGGTGACCTTGGAGTTGTTCATGATCACGGTGACGCCGCGGGCCAGCACGATGACCAGCGCGGGAGAGATGAAGTCCGCCGCGCCCTGGATGATCGTGGCGCTGAGCTTCTGCTCCCCCATGCGGCCGACCAGGCCGATGATCACCGCGGCGACCAGGAACAGCGCGGCCAGTTCGGCGAAGGACCAGTCCAGTTCCCAGGCGTACGGGGTCGCGTCGGCCTTGCCGGTCAGCGCGCTCGACCAGGGCACCACCGAAAAGATCATGAAGGCGAAGACCAGGCCGACGGCCATCAGTACGGCCTTGTGCAGGCCGGTCAGCTCGGGCGGCTCCTGGTCGCGGTCGACGCCCTGCTCCCGGTCGCCGGGCAGGAAGCCGACGAGGGAGCGGTCGGGGTTCTTCTGCACGCGCTTGCCGTAGCGGACGACGTAGGCGACCGTCACGGTCGTCAGCACGATCCACATCACGAAGCGCAGCACGATGCCGTCGCCGAGCGAGATGTCGGCGGCCGACGAGGCGACGCCGGTCGCGAACGGGTTGACCGTGGAACACAGCACGCCGACGCCCGCGCCGAGGATGATCGCACCGGTGGCGACCATGCGGTCGTAGCCCAGCGCCAGCATCAGGGGCACGATCAGGCCGTAGAAGCCCAGGGTCTCCTCGGCGAAGCCCTCGACCGTGCCGAGCACGGAGAAGGTCACCATGATGCCCGCGATGAGCAGCGCGCCGCGGTCGCGCAGGGCGTGCGCGAGGCGGGCGATGCCGCGGTCCAGGGCGCCGGTGGCGAAGACCACGGTGATGAACGCGCCGATGGCGAGCACGAAGAGGAAGACGCCCGCGCTGCCGTACAGGTCACCGGAGTTGTCGGGCGCGACGAAGCCGGTCTTGGCGTTCTGGATGCCGTACAGGCCGTTGACCGGCGAGAGGAACAGGTCCTTGAGGTGGTCGACGAAGCTCAGTCCGGACGAGACACGGTGGTACGTGCCCTGGATGGGCGCGCCCGTGTCCTTCCGCTTGTACTCGCCCGACGGGATCAGGAACGCCAGCGCCCACACCGCGAGGGTGACCAGGGCGAGGATGGTCAGGGCGCTGGGGAAGGTGAATTTGTGCTTCTTGGGCGGCTGTCGGCCCGGGTCGCCGTCTCCCGTGGTGCCGGTGCCGGAGCCGCCGGCGGAGTCCCCGTCCGCGGTCCCCGCCGTCCCGGTGTCCCGGTAGGCGGTGGATCCGTTGGCATCGGCCGCGTCGGCGCCGGGCGCCGTATCGCCGCTCACCGCGCCCCGCCCGCCGCGCGGAAGTCCGCCGCGTACTCCCGGAGGAAGGCCGCCTCCGCGATGACGGCGCCGCGCAGCTCGGAGAAGAGCACCCGCTCATTGGGGGCGTGCAGATTGCACATGCTGTCCTGGGCTCCGAAGAGCAGCACCTCCGCGTGGGGCACGGCCTTGGCGAGGCCGTTGACCAGCGGGATGGAGCCGCCGCTGGCGGCGAGCTGGGCCTCCTCGCCCCAGCCCTCGCGCAGCGCGGTGCGGGCGGCGCGGTAGGCGGGGCCGTCGGTGGCCGGTTCGAAGCCGGGGCCCGCGTCGCTGGGGGTCACGGTCAGCTCGATGCCGAAGGGCCGGTGCTCGCGCAGGTGCCTGACCAGCGCGTCGGTGGCCTCCTTCGGGTCCTGCAAGGGGTGCACGCGCAGATTGAGCTTGGCGCGCGCGTACGGCACCACGGCCGACGCGGCGCCGTCCACGGTGGGGGTGTCCATGCCGATCACGGTGACGGCAGGGCCGCTCCACAGCCGCTCGCCGAGGCTGCCGGTGCCGATCAGCGGTGTGCCGTCGGGCACGGTCGCCAGCGCGCGGAACTCCTCCTCGGTGTACGAGGCCCCGTCCCACGGCTCGCGGCGCAGCCCTTCGACCGTGACGTCACCGGCCGCGTCGTGCAGCGAGGCGAGCGCCTGGATGAGGGCCAGCAGCGCGTCGGGCGCGGCGCCGCCGAATTCGCCGCTGTGCCGGGCCTCGGCGAGCGTCCGCACCTCCACGACGACCTCGGCGACTCCGCGCAGACCGGTGGTCAGGGTGGGGGTGCCGGGCCGCAGATTGCCCATGTCGGCGATGACCATGGCGTCGCAGGCGAAGCGCTGGGGGTCGGTCGGCGGGTAGTCGTCGAAGGCGCTGCCGTACTCCTCCTGACCCTCCAGCACGATCTTGACGCCGGTCGGCGGCCGGCCGCCGTACGCGCGCAGGACGCCGAGGTGGGCCATGACGTTCGACTTGTCGTCGGCGATGCCGCGGGCCCGCAGGCCGCCCTCGATGGGCGTGGGCTCGAAGGGCGGCGACTGCCAGGCCGACTCGTCGCCGGACGGCTGGACGTCGTAGTGCCCGTAGAGCAGTACGGTCGGCGCGTCGGGGGTCGGCGGCGGGATCTCGGCGTAGATGACCGGTGAGGTGTCGGGCAGGTCGATCCGCTCGATGTGCTCGACCCCGGCGTCCCTCAGGAGCTCGACCAGCAGGTCGTGCGCCCGGTTCACCTCCGTGGCGGGGTAGCCAGGGAAGGCGATCGAGGGAATCTCGGCGAGCCGCACCAGGTCGGCGGTGAGCTGTTCCATCAGACTGTCGACGGTGGCGGCGAGATCCATACCGGCGTGCTCCTCATCCCGAGTTCTCTGTCTTCCGACCGCTCCGTGGCGCGGTCGCGCTGTCATGCGATCGCTTCCGTGGCGCGGTCACGCTGTCGTGCGATCGCTTCCGTGGTCCGACGCGCCCTGCCGTCCGAAATCCCCGGTGCGGTCAGGGCCATGACGGTCCTTTCGAGCACTCTGTCGACTGTCCGGGTGAGGCGCAGCCGTTGATGGGCCGAACGGGCCACGGTGGCCGCGGCGGACGGTTGCCGTGGGACGCGGGTGACCCAAGGGGTTGACTGTGCATGACAACGCTGTCTCAATGTGGAATTGCAACGTGAGAAACGGTGAAGTGCCCGCGCTTCGACCGGAGTTGCCGTGCCGCGCGGTCGAGCGCGGCGTGACCCGTTCCGCCCGGTCCCGGACAGGGGTGTCGTGTGAGCAGACGGTGGTTGTGGCGCGTTCTTCTCCTCGCCTTGCTCGTCCTGGGCGCGCAGCCGGGCATCGCGTCGGCCTCGCCTGCGGGCGGCTCGTCGTCCTCCGCGGCTGCGGGGTCGTCGCACACGGGACGGTCGTCCACGGGGCCTTTGCCCACGACGCTGGCGTCCACGGAGCCGTCGCTTACGGTGTCGCCGGTCGCGCTCGCCGCGCCGAACGACGCCACGACCGTGTGCGCGGTCTACTGCGACACCCGCGACCCGTCACTGGCGGGGCAGGAGACCTTCCCGGTGGCGGACAAGACCCTCAACGGCCGCCGGGTCTCGCTGCACGTCTCGGACGCCGACGGCATGGCCTGGGCGTCCATCGACGCGGGACAGCTCAACGACTCGGTGTGGCTGGACCGCTCGTGGGACGGCGGGACGACCTGGGACGGGCTGCTGGGCAGGGCCTCGATCCCGTCGACCTGGACCGGCACGCGCACCCTGATGTACAACCTCTACGACCCCACCCACCACCGGCGCGCCGTACTGCGGGCGTGCGGTGACGCGCAGGGCGTGGGCTGTACGGGCTGGGCGCGGCTGAGCGTGTGTGCCGCGCGCTGCGACGGCGCCGATGTGTCCACGGGCACCGGTGACACCCGGCCGGTGGCGGACGCGACGCTCAACGGGCGGACCATCGCGCTGCACATGGACAACTCGGGGATGGCCTGGGGCACGGTCTCCGGCGGCGCCGCGGGCGACGAGATCTGGCTCGACCGCTCGTGGGACGGCGGCGCGAGCTGGCCCGACGGATCGTCGAAGGGGCGGACATCGGTGCCGTCCGGCGCGTCGGGCACCAGGACAGCGGAGTTCAACACCTCCGATCCGCTCGGCAAGCTCTACGGCGGCGCGGTGCGCGCCTGCGGCCGGGCCGTCGAGGGCCAGAACGGGAGCTGCACCGCGTGGGCGCGGCCGACGACGGTCCGCAGCGCGGCGGCGGCCGACGCCCTCATGTACTCCTACGACCCGAACACCGCCTACTGGCCGTCGAGTTGGTGGAACTCCGCGGTGGCGCTCAGCACGGTGATCGACTACATGCGGCAGACCGGCGACACCCGCTATCTGTGGGTGGTGGCGCGCACCTTCCAGGTGAACAAGGCCGCCTTCCCCGCCGGGGCCCGCAGTTCCGACCCGATCGACGGCGACTTCATCAGCCGGGCCACCGACGACGCCGAGTGGTGGGCCCTGGCCTGGATCGACGCCTACGACCTGACCGGCAACGTCACGTACCTCAACGAGGCCGTCACGATCGCCACGTACGTCAACGGGCTGTGGGACACCAGCACCTGCGGGGGCGGGGTGTGGTGGGACCGCGAACGGACGTACAAGAACGCGGTGACCAACGGGCTGTACGTGCGGTTGACCGCGGAGCTGCACAACCGGATCAGCGGGGACACGACCTGGCTGGGCCGGGCGACCACGTCCTGGAACTGGTTCAGGAACAGCGGTCTGATCAACGCGTCCGGGCTGGTCAACGACGGGCTGACCGGCGGCTGCGCCAACAACGGCCAGACGGTCTGGAGTTACAACCAGGGCCTGGCGATCGGGGCCGCGGTGGAGATCTGGCGGGCCACGGGTGACGGTACGGCGCTGGCGAAGGCGCGCCAACTGGCCGACGCCGCGGCCTCGGCACCGTCGCTGGTCACCTCGGGGCTGCTCACCGAGCAGTGCGACGCGCTGAACGCGACCTGCGACGACAACGCCAAGCAGTTCAAGGGCGTCTTCATGCGCTACCTCCAGGACCTCAACGGCGCGACCGGCGGCGCCTATCGCGGCTTCGCCACCACCCAGGGCAACTCGATCTGGTCGGCGGACCGCGATTCGCTCAACCGTCTCGGCGAGCGCTGGTCGGGCCAGGGCAGCGCGGACCATCCCAATGTGCGCGACTGGCGCACGCAGGCCAGTGCGCTCAGCGCGCTGCTGGCGGCGGGCTGAGGCGGCGCGGACCTCAGGGTCCGGGCGGGGTCGCGGGCGCGGTCGTCTCGCGGATGGTCGTCCCTGGCCCGGTCGTCCCGGTCGGCGCGGTCTCGGGCACGGTGACACCGGTCAGGCGCTCGGCCGCCGCCCACAGCCGGGCGTTGGTCGTGGCGTCGAGCGCTCTGCGGGTGATGCGCGCGGTCGTGGTCGGGCCGACCAGGCCGAGGCGTCGGCCCGGGCCGTAGTAGCCGCCCGCGACGGCTCCGGGATCGGCCGCGGCGAACAGCAGCGGTTCCGTGCCCTGCTCGACCCCTTGGCGGGGCAGGAAGTCCAGCCGCCTGCCGAGCCTGTGCAGCCGTGACGGCTCGCCGCCCAGGCTCGCGCCCGCGGTTTGCAGGTTGGTGGTGGTGTAGCCGGGGTGGGCGGCGGTGCTCAGCAGATTCCAGCCGCGGTCGGCGGCGAGGGCGGCCAACTGCCGGGTGAGGATGAGGTCGGCGAGCTTGGACTGGGCGTACGAGAGATTCGGGCGGTAGCGGCGCCGCTCCCACTGGAGGTCGTCGAAGCCGATCCGCCCGTAGGCGGCCGTGCCGCTGCTCATGGTCGCCACGCGCGGCGCGGTGGCGGCGAGCAGGGCGGGCAGCAGCCGGACGGTCAGGGCGAACGGGCCGAGGAAATTGCTGCCGAATTGCAGCTCGAAGCCGTCGGCGGTGGTCATCCGGGTCGGCGGGGCCATCACGCCCGCGTTGTTGACCAGCAGGTCGAGCGGGGTGGGGTCGGCGAGCACGCCGTCGGCGAACGCGCGGACCGACGCCAGGTCGGCGAGGTCGACGCGGCGCACTTCCAGGCGGGCGTCCGGGTGCCGCTCCAGGATCTCGGCGCGGGCCCGCTCCCCCTTCTCCGGAGTGCGTACGGCCATGATCACCTGCGCTCCCGCGGCGGCGAGGCGGCGGGCGGCCTCCTTGCCCGTGCCGCTGTTGGCGCCGGTCACGACGGCCTTCCGGCCGGTCTGGTCGGGGACGACGTACATGGTGACTCCTTCGGTGTCCGGGCCGGGACATCTCAATAAAGGACCGATGGTCTGTTACGTTTCACGCTATCAGACCGGCGGTCCGATAACAACAGACCGCAGGTCCGTAGAATGTGGGCATGCCCACGACTTTCCAGCGCGCCCGCAGCGAGGAGCAGCGCGCCCAGCGCCGCCAGGCGATCCTGGACACCGCGTCCGCGATGCTCGCCGAGATGCCGGTGGCCGAGGTCAGCCTCAACGAGCTGAGCCGCCGCGTCGGCCTGGCGAAGTCGAATGTGCTGCGCTACTTCGAGTCCCGCGAGGCCGTGCTGCTCGAACTGCTCGACGTCGCCTTCCGGGAGTGGCTGGCACACCTCGGACCCGAACTGGACGACGAGGTCGACCCCGGCGCGCCGCCCCGGCACCGCGGCGACCAGGTGGCGGCCGTCCTCGCCGGGTCGTTGGCGGTCCGCCCGGTGTTCTGCGACCTGACCGGCGCCCAGGCCGCCGTGCTGGAGCGCAATGTCTCGCCCGAGGTCGCCGCCGACTACAAGCGCACCGCCGTCCGGAACGTGTACGCGCTGTCCGACCTCGTACGGCGGCACGTGCCGGAGCTGGGCGAGGGCGACGCGCTGCGGTACGCGGGCGCGGCCGTGATGGTCACGGGCGCCGTGTGGACGCACGCCCACCCGTCGGCGGCGATGCTGGCCGCCTATGACGCCGACCCGGCGCTCGAGGCGCTGCGGCTGGACTTCGCCGCGACGGTCCGCGAGACGCTGGAAGTCCTGGCCAGCGGGCTGCTGGCACGCCGCGTGCCCGAGTAGCGCCGGGACACCGTCCGAGCCCTCGACCCCCGCACCCTGACGGAGAGAAGACCGAGATGCGACTGCGCTGCGCCGTGCTGGACGACTACCAGGGCGTCGCCACGACGCTCGCCGACTGGTCCTCGCTGACCCACGAGGTCGAGGTCGTCGGCTTCCCCGGTCACGTCGCGGACGAGGCCGAACTCGTCGCGGCCCTGGCCGACTTCGACATCGTCGTGACCCTGCGCGAGCGCGTGCCCTTCCCCGCCTCGGTACTGGCCGCGCTCCCCCGGCTGAAGCTGCTGATCGCCTCCGGGATGCGCAATTCGGTGATCGACTACGCCGCCGCGCGGGAGCACGGTGTGACCGTGTGCGGTACGGAGAGCGCCGGCACCCCGCCGGTCGAGCTGACGTGGGCGCTGCTGCTGGGGCTGGCACGGGGCATCGTGCCGGAGAGCGCCAACCTCGCCGCGGGCGGCCCCTGGCAGACGACGGTCGGCGCCGACCTGCACGGCGCGCGGCTCGGTCTGCTCGGGCTCGGCAGGATCGGCGGGCGGGTGGCGGCCGTCGGGCTCGCCTTCGGCATGGACGTGGTGGCCTGGAGCGGGAATCTGACCGAGGAGCGGGCGGCCGAGGTCGGTGCGGCGCGTCTGGCCACCAAGGAGGAGCTGCTGGCCACCAGCGACTTCGTCTCCGTCCACCTCGCCCTGGGCGAGCGCAGTCGCGGCCTGATCGGCGCGGCGGAACTGGCGCTGCTGAAGCCGACCGCGTATCTGGTGAACACCTCGCGCTCGGCGATCGTCGACCAGGCGGCGCTGCTCGCCGCCCTGCGCGAGGGCCGGATCGCCGGAGCGGGCCTGGACGTCTTCGACATCGAGCCGCTTCCGGCCGACGACCCCGTGCGTTCCACGCCCCGGCTGCTGGCCACGCCGCACCTCGGCTATGTCACCGAGGCCAACTACCGTACGTACTACGGGCAGGCGGTCGAGGACATCCGGGCGTATCTGGCGGGCGCGCCGGTCCGTCGCCTCGACTGACGCCGAGGTGAAGGGGGGTCGGCTCAGGCGCTGGGTCCCGGCTCCCGGCCGACGCCGTTCAGCGGGATCCGCCGGGCCAGCAGCGTACGGTGGCTGATCCGCCAGCCGTCCGTGCCGCGCGTCACCCGGTCGTCGTACGTCAGACTCCCGCACGTGCCGTCGGTGTTGACGCCGAAGCCCTTGGACCGGACGCGGACGGCGCCGTCGGGCAGTTCGGTGATGACGACGTTGGTGACGTGGTGGGCGACGGGATTGCGGTCGCCGAGCGTGAGCGCCGCCTCCCGGACGGCCGCGATGCCGACGAGCGCTCCGCCGCCGTAGTCGCTCACGTCGTAGACCACGTCGGCGGTGAACAGCTCGTCCAGCCGGTCGAGTTCGCCGCCGTCGAAGAGGTGGCCGTGCAGGTGGATCAGCTCGGTGACGGCGACGCGGTCCTCGGTGGTGAGCGGCAACGGGACTCCTCTCGGGCCGGGCCCGTCCCGACCGGTCTGCCAGCGTAGTGCGCACGCGACCGGCGCCGTACGGTCCGGCGGCGGTCGGACCCGGACGTGTCGGCGGGCAGAAGGCGACGCGGTTCGGACGGAGTCCGGCCAACTGTGATCACTGCCGACGGTCGTGTCACACCGGGGAGTGAATTCCGGGACCGTCGATCGAGGTCAGCCCTTCGTCGATCCGAGGTGCCTGTGATACTCAGAATCCTGAACAGACCGGGACTCCGGCAGCGCGACACGGCAGGGCAGGACGACGCGGGGCGCGAGCCGCTGCCACCGGCGGCCCCCGTCGATGTGATGGCGGGGCGCGCGAAGCTCAGGGCGGCGCGTGAACTCGGGCGCAAGGCCGAGGAGTTCCTGCGGCTCTATCACGGCGAGGAGCCCGCCGCGGGCGACCTGGACAGCAGGCTCACGGCGGTGCGCGCGGAGATCGGCGACACAGGCACGTATCAACACACCTCGGCGGAGCTGGCGTTCGGCGCGCGGGTCGCGTGGCGCAACAGCAACCGCTGTATCGGGAGGCTCTATTGGCGGTCCTTGCAGGTGCGCGACCTTCGGCACGTCACGGAGGCGGAGGAGATCGCCGAGGAGTGCGCGACGCATCTGCGGATCGCCACCAACGGCGGCCGGATCAGGCCGCTGATCTCGGTCTTCGCCCCTGACGCCCCCGAGCGGCGCGGCCCGCGGATCAGGAACGAGCAGCTCATCCGCTACGCCGGATACCGGGCGGCCGACGGCACGGTCACCGGTGACCCGCGCACCGCGAACATCACCGGTCTCGCGGCGCGGCTCGGCTGGCCCGGCGGCCCGCGTACCGCCTTCGACGTGCTCCCGCTGATCGTCGAGGGCGTCGACGACAAGCCCCGGCTGTTCGACCTGCCCTCCGACGCCGTCCTGCACGTGCCGCTCGACCACCCCGAGCGCCCCTGGAGCGCCCAGTGGGGACTGCGCTGGCACGCGGTCCCCGCCGTCTCCGACATGTGCCTGGAGATCGGCGGCGTCTGCTACGGGGCGGCGCCCTTCAACGGCTGGTACATGGGGACGGAGATCGGCGCCCGCAATCTGGCCGACGTCGACCGCTACGACCTCCTGCCGCGCGTCGCGGACAGTCTCGGCATCGACACCGGCAGCGTCCGCTCCCTGTGGAAGGACCACGCCCTGGTCGAGCTCAACCGCGCCGTCCTGCACTCCTTCGACCGCGCCGGAGTCACCCTGGCCGACCACCACACCGAGGCGGAACGTTTCCTCCAGCACCTCGACCGCGAGCGGCGCAAGGGCCGCGAGGTCCAGGCCGACTGGGCCTGGATCGTCCCGCCCATGTCCGGGGCCACCACCCCGGTCTTCCACCGCACCTACGACGACCGCGTCCTCAGCCCCGGCTTCGTCCGCCACCCGCGGGAGGCGGCGGACGGCGCCTCGTACGCCTGATCCGGCGCTACCGCGTTCCGTCCTGGTCGCGGCACTCCGGGTGGCCCCAGCCGTCGGGGTTCTTGGCGATCGGCTCGCCCGCGGCGTAGGAGCGGCCGCAGCGGCAGCGGCCGGGGAATTTGGCGTTGAGGGTGCGCGAGGAGGCGGACGTGGTGCCGGTGGCGGCGCTCGCTGTCCTGGTCCCGCCGCCGTTGCCGCTTCCGCCTCCGGAGGGCTTGCGCTTGGGGGCGGACGAGGCGCGGGGGGTGTCGGGGTTGCGGGGCGGCGGCGGGGAGTCGTAGCGGGTGCCCGAGGCTTGCTGGGTGATGGCGGTGTTGCTGGCGGCGCGGTCGGCGTAGTCGTTGAGCCGGTCGCCGTCGACCTGGTGGGCGGCGACGTACGTGAACTCGACGTCACGGCCGGTGAGCAGCGCGTCGATGCCCGCGACGAGTTCCTGGTTGGCGACGGGCTTGCCCGCGGCGGTCTTCCAGCCCTTGCGCTTCCAGCCGGGCAGCCAGGTGGTGACCGCCTTCATCGCGTACTGGGAGTCCATCCGGATCTCCATCGGCACGGCGGGGTCGACGGTCTCCAACAGCCGGAGCAGGGCGGTGAGTTCCGCGACGTTGTTGGTGGCCGTGCCCAGCGGGCCCGCCTCCCAGCGGTCGGGCTCCCCCGTACCGTCGGCGATCACCCAGGCCCACGCGGCCGGTCCCGGATTCCCCTTCGATGCCCCGTCACACGCGGCGATGATGCGTTCTGCCATGCCAGAGATCATGCCAGCCCGCGGACGGTCGTACGGCCCCGGCCCGAGGAGGCGCCCCGGCAGGGGTGAGGCGGGGCTACGGCTCGGGCGAGTGGTCCGGCAGGGCGAGCCACTCCTTCCACGACAGGTCGCGGCCGATGTGGCGCGGGCGCTCGAAGGGCCAGTCCTCCGCGATCCAGCGCGGCACCAGGGCGTCCAGCGCCCGCTCCAGGTCGGTGCCCACCCGGTCGTCCACCACCCACCACGAGATCTCGGCGTCGGCGCCCGCCTTCTCCGGCGGGTCGATGTAGACACAGCCGAGCAGCGCGGTGTTCGCGTCGTCGAAGAGCGCGTAGTTGAAGGACTGGTGCGCGGCGATCTCGGTCGCGTGCCGTTCGAGATCGGCGAGATCGGCCTCGTACGTCATGTCGGCGGGCGGCCAGCCCCAGGCCGGGCCGAAGATCGACCAGAGGCGGTCGCGCGAGCCCATCACCGCGGGGTAGTCGAGCGCGGTGTCGGATCCGGCGATCGGGCGCAGATGGTGGCCGCCGGGCACGGGGACGCGGACGGGGTGGACGAAGTCAGCGGGCAGCCAGGTCATGCGGCGGAGGCTAGCGCGCTGGAACGTCGCACCGCACCGGATTTATCGCCGCCGCGACGTGGCGGCGGACGGTCCGCGAAGGCCCGTCGGCGGTCAGTGACCGCCCTGCGGCTGTTGGCAGCCGGTGCCGTCGGCGTAACCGGCGAAGGCGTCGACCTCGGTGACGGCCGTGTTCAGCGCGCCCTTGAGGCAGATCGGGGTGTGGTCGACGACGAAGCCCACATGGGTGGAGCCGCAGGCCGAGACGCTGACCGAGTCGGGGGCGTAGCCGAGGGCGACGAGGCCGAGGCGGAGGTGACGGCCGCGGTGGGCCGCCCGGACGGCGCTTCGGCCCCCGCGCTGTCCACGGTCCGCGTGCCGCAGCCGGTCAGCGCGAGCGCCGCCACGGCGGTCAGCGACGGCGGGAGGACGAGGGCGGCTCTGCGGCATCGGGCTCGGGTCATGCCCACGATCATGCCCGCCGGGCGGTGGCGGGCGCGTGGGTTCCCGTACTCAGTTCCGCGGGCGCGCGGACAGCGGCGGCGGACCGTCGTCGGGGACCGGCCCGCCGCGCCCGCGGGCCCGTTCACTCCGCGTCGATGCCGGTGATGACGGGGTCGCCGAGCCGGGCGGTCTCCTCGGTGAAGCCCGCGACGCCGAGCGCGTCGTTGACGAGGTCGCGCGCGGCCCCCTCGGCGGCGGGCGGATTGTCGGCATCGACCGCGACGCGCACGCTGAAGGCGCTGGAGTCGCCGTACATCGTCAGGATGTCCAGCTCCTCGTCCTCGCCGAAGTCCGTGCTCTGCGGGTCGACGGGGCGCAGGGCCCGGACGAGCGTAGAGCGGGCCTCGGCGGTCGGCGCGTCGAGGAAGGTGCCGGGGACGGTCACAACATAGGTGGTCATGAGGGTTACGTCTGCCCGTTCCGCCGCCCGCCATCCCACCCGCGAGGTGCCCGGTCCGCCGGCGTGCGGCGTGTCGGGCACCTCGCGGTACGGCTGGCGCGGGTACGTCATCCGGACGGAGGAGCCGTGCGCGGTGCCGGAGTCCGTACGGCGCGGTCACCTGCGCGGTGGGCGTCCGGAGGCCCTAGCTGTGGTTCCAGGTGACGCTGAAGGCGTTGCCGCCGGAGAGCGCGGAGGTGGTCGCCTTGGTGGTGCTGCCGGAGACCATGTTGATCTTGTCGGGGCCGTAGGTGCCGATCGCCTGGCCGTTGGCGGTGGCGTTGGTGAAGGACGCGGTGCTGAAGTGCGCGAGCGGCAGGACGCCGGTGGAGCTGGACGGCGCCTCGGCGATGATCTCCGCGGAGGCCAGGGAGGCGCCCTGGAGCGTCTTCTTGGTGGTCTTCGTCCAGTTCTTGGTGGTGTCGCTGAGGGTGAGCGTGAACGAGCCGCTGCCGTTGGTGGAGACCGTCGAGGTGAAGTGGTCGCCGGGGCTCACCGCGTTGGAGTAGTTCACGGGATAGGCCGGGTACATCTCGTACCACGAGGAGTACACGGCGCGACCGCCGGAGCAGTCCGCCTCGGTCCCGGTCTGCTCCACGGAGTTGCTGCCGTCGCCGTCGAGACCTATCCAGAACGAGGAGTACGTGGTGGCGCCGGTGCAGGTGACCGACGGCTGGACCCAGCTCGCGGAGACGCTGGTGAAAGTGGAGCCGGTGGCCGCGTAACCGGCCCAGTTGGAACTGGTGCTGTGCACGATGCGGCTGTTCGGGCCGATCAGGCGGTGGCTGCCCATGGGGGTGAGGCGGACCGATGAGTCGGCCGAGGCGACCGCGGAGGGCGCGGTCGCGAGGGCGGACAGGACTGCTGCGGCCACGGCGGATACGGCGGTGATGCGCGTTGTTGCCGACATGCTGCTCCTTCTCGCGGGTCTCGCGGTACAGGTGTCACCGGCGCGACCGGAGGGGTGTGTGACCCCTGAGGGGTGCGTGGCACCAGTGGTGCTTGACAGTGTGCTGACAAGCACGGCGCGTAGGTGCAGGCGGAATCAAACGATCGGCAAAACTCACGCCAAGTCGCCTTGTGAGCACGTCCAGTTGATCTCCACGGCACTCGAACAGGGGCAAAAAGGGGCCGTCCCGGCGTCCGGGTGTCGGACGCGGGGACGGCCTCACGCGCGGCGGACCGGCGAGAACCGGCCTCCGGCATCGCTCAGTTGCGCGCCCACTTCTGATTGCCGCCGTTGTTGCAGGTCCAGATGTCCAACGGCGTGCTGTTGGCCGTACCCGTGCCGACGGCGTCCAGGCAGGTGCCGGAGGCCACGTTGACGACCGTGCCGTCGGAGCGGACCCGCCACTGCTGGGCGGCGCTGCCGTCGCACGCGTTGATCTCCAGGCCGGTGCCGTCCGCGGTGGCGTGGCCGATGGTGCCCAGGCACTTGGTGTCGTAGACGGTCAACTGGTTGGTGGCGGTGGACGTCCAGGTCTGCTGATTGCCGCGGTTGCAGTCCCACAGCGCGGGTTTCGTGCCGTCGGCCTGGCTCGCGGCGGGCACGTCCACGCAGCGGCCGGAGTCCTGGCCGGTGAGGGAGGCCGCGACGGCGCCGCGGTCCCACTTCTGGTTGGCGCCGTTGTTGCAGGTCCACAGTTCGAGCGGGGTGCTGTTCGCGGTGCCGGCGCCGGTCACGTCGAGGCACTTGCCCGAGCCGACGTTGACGACGCTGCCGTCCGCGTTGACGTTCCACTGCTGACCTGTTGCGCCGGTGCAGTCGGAGATGTCGACGGCCGTGCCGTCCGCGGCGCCGCCGCCCGCCGCCTCCAGGCACTTGGTGCCGTAGACCATGAGCTGCTTGGCGGGGGTGGCGGTCCAGGTCTGGTTGGTGTCCCCGTTGCAGTCCCACAGGGTGACCACGGTGCCGTTGGCCTGACCGCGGGCGGGCACGTCGGCGCAGATCCCGGAGTGCCGGTCCTTGAGGAAGCCGCTGACGTTGCCCGCGGCCTTCGGGGTGATCGCGAGGTTGTCGAACTGGTCGGTCTGGTAGCCGACGACACCGAAACCGACCTGACCGCTGGCGTACGAGCCGTCGTTGACGGTGCCCAGGGTGGCGCCGTCGAGGGTCGCGGTGATCTGGTCGCCGGAGAAGCCGATCGTCACGGTGTGCCAGGTGTTGAGCGCGAGCGCGGCGTGGCTGCCGGACGTCAGCGTGCTGAGGTTGCCCGAGCTGGTGCTCTTCGCGATCGACCAGGCTCCGGTGTTGGAGAGCCGCACCTGGTAGGCGGCCTGGTGGCTCTGGGGCCGCGACTGGGTACCCGCCCGGCCCAACAGGGTCACGGTGCCCGTCTGTTGGAGGTTGACGTCGACTCCGGCCGTGTAATTCGACCAGGTCGTGTCGCCGACGAGGGTGAACGCGTCGGAGTCCTCCTGCCACTCGATCGGCTTGACCGGCGCCACCTGCTGCACGCACTGCCCCGTCCGTCCGCCGGCGCAGGGCCGCGCCTCGAAGGAGCCCTGCATGTCGGAGAGATACCGGGCCTCGGTGTTGGTGGCGACGGCGTCGAAGGTGTCGGAGTACGGCAGCGGCAGCGCGTGCGCCGCCGGGCCGGTGGCGGTGCCCTTGCCCTGGCCGGTGGTCGTGGTGACCGTGTAGACGTAACCGGGTTGCAGCGTCAGGGAGTACGAGCCGCCCGACGGGGTGATGTCCTGCGTGTGGACGAAGGAGGTGGCCGCGCTCGGCGCGTTCACCTGGGTGGCCCAGACGTGCACGGCGCCGGTGGACAGGCCGCCCTGGACGTGGAGGTTCACCGTCTGCGCGGCGGTGGCGGTCGTGGTCTCCAGCACGGTGGAGTAGTCGGAGGTGGTGTTCGACTTGATCGTCACGTAGGTGCCGTTGGACTCGGCGCCGCCGAGGTAGCCGGAGGCGGAGTCGATGAACTTCCAGCCGGGCTGGGTGAATTGGGTGACCTGGGCGGTGGCCCAGGTGCTGGCGCCGATGGTGTAGTTCCCCGACCAGGGCGAGTTGGCGGTGGCCAGGCCCACCGTGTTGTACGGCAGATTGGGGTAGATCGCGGCGAGCAGCGGCCAGTTGAAGTAGCTGACCATCTTGGCGTCGGTGTAGCCGCGGGTAATGGCCCTGATCAGGGCGGGGGCTCCGGTGTTCATGTCCTGCGAGCCGTTCTCGCTGTCCCACAGCGGCTTGCCGTTGTTCTGCGCGGCGGTGGTGCTGCTGCACGTGTCGGCGCTGCCGCCGTCGCCGCCCGCGCAGGAGTAGTGCGTGCCGATGATCGAGACGGCGTTGTTGAACGCCGCGTTGTTCGCCATGTCGTCGGCCACGCCCCAGCCGCTGTCGTCGGCGACGAGTTGCACACCGGAGTATCCGGCGGCGTTCAGCGCCGCTCGCAGTTGGACGTACCAGTTGACGTCGTGCCCGCGCTCGTTCCAGCCGCCCAGGTACTTGATCGTCAGGCCGTGCTGCTTGGCGCAGCCGAGCCAGGAGATCAGGTAGTTGATCGTGTCGGTGGACCAGAAGCCGCCGTTGATCCAGCCGGGCGCGGCCCAGGCGAGGCCGTAGAGACCGATGTTCGGATTGCGGGCCCTGGCCTGTTCCGCGAGCCAGAATTCGTATCCGGCGTCGCAGTTGATCTGGCCTTTGACGTGTTCGATCGACGGTTCCGAGCCGTCGGTGGAGTTGGCGTCGCCGCCGATCTCCAGTTTCAGCAGTTGCAGGTTCGCGCCGTAGCCGGGCTTGAACAGGTAGTCGAGGATCTGCGCCTGTTGCGCGGCCGGGTAGTCGGTCAGCAGCCGGGAGTTGCCGCCTCCGCCGCTGATCGCGCCGATGCCGTCGAAGGTCCGGCCGCCCTGTGTCCCGTCCACCGTGATCGTGGTGGTGGCCGCGTTCGCGGGGGCGACGCCGACGGTCAGCAGTGCGATGAGCAGCCCCATGACCCACAACGGGGCAAATCTCCATGTTCGTAACATGACTGAACCCTTCACCGTGGGGGGATGGCGTTCAGTGTGTTGTCATGTTCACTTCTTGGTCAATATGGCGAACGAAGAAAACAGAAACAAACGTCGACAGTCGTCGTCAGCGGGCCGCGCCGTCGCACGGCGCTCGAAGTGGATCAGCGGGGGGGGCGGGAGCGGTGAGAGCGGGAGCGGTGAAGGCGGGAGTTGATCAGCGCGGCCCGGTCGGCCGGGGAATGGGCCTTCGGCGCCCGGTGATCGGCCGTCTCACCGCCGCGGCCGTTCGACGGCCGTGGTCACATATCTCACGGGAATACGAAAAGGGAGCGTCGGCTCACGGGAGGAGGACATCCGGGGAGGAAACTCTCCCCCTCACGCGGCCGGCCGCCGGTGCGACAATGGCTGGCATGACCGGCGACGCGCACATGAATGAGCTGGGCGAGTTCCTGAAGGCCCGGCGGGCCGAGCTCGGCCCGCGCACCGTGGGGCTGCCGGACCCCGGTACACCCCGGCGGGTGCCCGGGCTGCGCCGGGAGGAAGTGGCGCAGCTCGCCGCGATCAGCACCGACTACTACACCCGCCTGGAGCAGGGCCGTATCCATGCCTCGGTGTCCGTGCTGGCCGCCCTGGCCCGGGTGCTGCGACTGGACGACGACCAGCGCGACTACCTCTTCGGGCTGGCCGGGAAGACACTCGTGCGACCGCGCCGCCGCACCCGGCAGAAAGTCCAGCCGCAATTGCGACGGCTTCTGGACGACCTCGGTGCGACACCCGCCATTGTCATGGGCCGTTGCATGGATATCATCGCGTGGAATTCGCTCGCCTCGGCGCTCATCACCGATTTCTCGGCCATCCCGGAAAAGCACCGGAATTACGTGCGGATCATCTTCACCGATCCGTCGATGAAATCGCTCTACGCGGACTGGGAGAAAGTGGCGCGCACCTGCGTGTCGCAGCTGCGGATGGAGGCCGCCAAGTACCCCGACGACCCGGGGCTCGTCGAACTGGTCGGTGAACTGTCCGTGCAGGACGAGCAGTTCCGCCAGTGGTGGGCCACCCATCAGGTCGCCACGCTCAGCGTGGGCACCAAGGCCCTGCGCCATCCCGTCGCCGGGGAGCTCAGTCTGGACTGGGACACCCTGACCGCGAGTACCGACCCCGACCAGCAGCTCATCGTCTGGACCGCGGAGCCGGGCAGCCGTACCCACGAGGGCCTGCGCTTCCTCGCCTCCTGGGCCGCGTCCCACCTCCCGGCGGGTGGCACCCCCGCATCGGCCGCTGAGGAGCACCCGCTCGGCTGACGCGCCGGCCCGCACCCGGCCGGGCGGTGGCTTCAGCCGGTCACGTCCATGCGCTGGGTGCCGATGACGGACAGCAGCCGCAGCGCCTCCTCGGACGGCGAGCCGGGCGTCGCGGTGTAGATCACGACCTGCTGGTCCCGGTCGGCGATGTCCAGGACGTCGCAGTTGACGGTGACCGGCCCGACCAGCGGGTGTTGGAAGGTCTTGCGGAGGGTGGGCTCGCTGCGCACGTCGTGGGAGGCCCACAGCTCGCGGAATTCCGCGCTCCCGGCCCGCAGCTCGGCCACCAGCTCCGTCACCTCGGGGTCTTCGGGGTAGCGGGCGGCGACGGTACGCAGCCGCTGGGCGGCGTTGCTCGCGAAACGGTCCACGTCCGACACCCCGTACAGCCGCTGCCCCTGCCGGTGCGGTCCGAGGAAGGCGCGGCGGACGAAGTTGCGGTCGCGGCGCGGCAGGGCGGAGAAGTCCTCCATGAGGGCCGCCGCCAGGTCGTTCCAGGCGATGACCTCTCCGATCGCGGACATCACGGTCGCCGCGGCCTGCGGCAGGCGGTCCAGCAGGTCGAGGATGCTCTGACGCACCTCGCGCGAGGGTCCTGCGGGCGGTCCCGGCGGGGCGCCCGCGAGGTGATGGAGATGGTCGCGCTCGACGTCCGTCAGCCGCAGCGCACGGGCCAGCCCCGCCAGGACCTCGCGGGACGGGCGGGGGCCGCGGGCCTGTTCGAGCCGCGTGTAGTACTCGGTCGAGATGAAGGCGAGCTGGGCCGCCTCCTCGCGGCGCAGCCCCGGCGTGCGGCGCCGGGTCCCGGCGGGCAGCCCCACCTCGGCAGGGGTGATCCGCTCGCGTCTGCTGCGCAGGAAGTCGGCCAGTTCTCGTCTGTCCACCTCCCCAGTGTGCTCGCGTGCCGCCGGGCGCAGCCAGGTACAGCCGGTGCCTGGCTGCGCCCGGAAGTCCGGCGCACGCTCGATGCCATGAACACCACACCCAACGTCGACACACCCACCACCGACACCACCGCGACCGGCGCCGCCACCGGGCTGCTGGCGGACAAGGTCGCCCTCATCACCGGCGCGGGTCGCGGCATCGGCGCCGCCGCGGCCCTGCTCTTCGCCCGCGAGGGCGCCCGCGTCATGCTCGCGGCCCGTACCGAGGCGCAACTCAAGGCCGTGACCGAGCAGGTCGGGGCGGCGGGCGGCACCGCCGACCACGTGGTGTGCGACCTGGCCGACGCGGTGAGCGTACGCGCGGCGGTCGACCGTACGGTGGAGCGGTTCGGCCGCCTCGACGTCGCCTTCAACAACGGCGCCACGAACGCGTCACCCGGCCCGCTGGACCAGGTACCGGAAGCCGACTTCGACCGCCTCTACGCCGTGAACCTCCGGGGTCCGTGGCTGGCGATGGCCGCCGAGGTCGCCGCGATCCGGGCGACCGCGGGGACCGGCGCCATCGTCAACAACTCCAGCGTCGGCAGCCTGCGGGGCAACCCCGAACTGCCCGCCTACGGCGCGATGAAGCGGGCGGTCAACAGCCTCACCGAGTCGGCCGCCGTCACGTACGGTCCCGAGGGCATCCGCGTCAACGCCATCGCTCCCGGCGGCACACTGACCGAGATGATCCACGCCTGGGCGGCGGAGTCCCCCGGTCTGCTCGACCGGATCACGGCGCACACCCCGCTGCGCCGGGCCGCCGACCCCGCCGAGATCGCGGAGGCCGCCGCCTGGCTGCTCAGCGACCGCGCGTCCTACGTGACGGGCACCGTCCTGCGGGTGGACGGCGGCGCGGCGGCCTGAGCCGCGCGGCCCGCGGCCGTCGCCGGTCGTCGGCGGGCGCCACCGGTTATCGGCGGGCGTCACCGGGCGGCGGGCGGCGGTGCCACTCGCGCCGTCACCACTCGCGGGCGGCGATCAGTTCCTCGACGTCCGCGTCCTCGAAGCCGTAGGCCGTCGCCACGAACCAGATGTCCCCGCCTATCTCCTCCCGTGCGACGGTCTCGATCTCGCTGCCCGCGGCGTCGAACTCCGCCTCCAGAGCGTTGAACCGCTCCGTCGCGACCGCCGTCAGCGCGTACAGCGCCTTCAGGTCCCCGGGCCGCTCCGCCTCGATCCGCTCGCACAGGTCCAGCAGGATGGCCTTCCCCTTGTCGAGGACGTGGTCGGGAAAATACTCGTCCTCGTACAGCACCTCGAGGAACGCCCGTTCCTTGACCTGCTGGTTGGTGATCGTCATGGCGACGCCCTCCCCTTCTGCCCTGGATCAGCCCCGCGTCCAGTGTGGAATGTCCGACGTCTCCGATCGTGCACCACACCACTGACAACGCCGGTGGCGCGACGGCCGTCGGCCGCCGCGCCCCGGTCGCGTGAGCCCGCGCCTCAGCGCGGTCCGGCGCCGCTCGTCGCGGGCTGGCTCAGGTCAGCTCGGACTGCACGTCACCGTCGGCCACGTCCAGGCGCCGTTGGTCTGGATCGTCACACCCCAGTTGTTGCCGCTGCCGTTCGGCTTGGCGGTCAAGACCTGGGCACTGGGGTACGTGGCGTTGATGTTCCACGTCGCGATGATCTTCTCCGGCGCCGGAACGTTCATCGTCACCGTCCACGAACTCGACCCGGACACCGCCACGTTCAGGTTGTACCGGTCGCTCCACTGCTGACCGGCGGAGAGGGTCGCGGTGCAACTGCCCCCGCCACCGCCCCCGGTGGTGGACCCGGTCGTGCCGCCGGTCCCGCCGCCGCTCGTACCGCCGCTGTCGGGGGCGACGGCGCGGCCGGTCTGCGGCGAGATCATGCCCGCGCACAGGCCGCGGCTCGCCAGGCCCTGCGCGATCCGCGGGATCGCGGCGAGCGTGTTGGCGGGCCACTCGTGCATGAGGATGATCTGGCCGTTGGTGAGCCGGGCGTTGGCCTGCACGATCGCGTCGGTGCTCGCGCCGTTCCAGTCCTGCGAGTCGACGTCCCAGATGATCTGGGTCAGACCGTACTTGGCCTCGACCGACTGCAAGGTCGTGTTGGTCTCGCCGTACGGCGGACGGAACAGTTTCGGTGTGCCGCCGCCAGCCGCGGCGATGGCCTGCTGGGTCCTGGAGACCTCCGAGTCGATCTGGGCCTGGCTCTCCTGGATCAGGTGGGGGTGGGTGTAGCTGTGGTTGCCGACCCACATCCCCGCGTTGATCTCGGCCTGGACCTGGGACGGATAGGACGCGGCGAACTGTCCCTCGTTGAACATCGTGGCCCGCAGGCCGTTCTGCCGAAGGGCGTTGAGGACGCTCGGGGTGTGGTCGTTGGACGGACCGTCGTCGAAGGTGAGTCCGACGTACCCGTTGCAGGTGGCGGCGTGCGACGGGGTGGCGTCGACGGTGAAGGTGACGACGCTCGCCACCGCCGTGGCGGCGACGGCAAGTCCCGTGATCAGGGAACGCAATGACATGTGCGGTCTGGTTCGCATGTGGGGGGCCTCCTTGTGGTGGCGTTGCGAACTCCGTGGGGGGATGACGGGGCCACGCGGTACCGGTACACGCGGTGCCGCGAAAGGCGGTGCCGGGCAACGCGGTCCGGGGATACGGGCGTACGGGCAACGCGCGTACCGGCGTACGGCGTCAGCTCGGACTGCACGACACCGTCGGCCAGGTCCAGGCGCCGTTGGTCTGGATCGTCACACCCCAGTTGTTGCCGCTGCCGTTCGGCTTGGCGGTCAAGACCTGGGCACTGGGATACGTGGCGTTGATGTTCCACGTCGCGATGATCTTCTCCGGCGCCGGGACGTTCATCGTCACCGTCCACGAACTGGAGCCCGAGACCGAGACGTTGAGGTTGTAGCGGTCACTCCACTGCTCACCGGCGGACAGCGCGGCCGTGCAACTGCCCCCGCCTCCGGTGGAGCCCCCGGTGGTGGACCCGCCGGTGGTCGAACCACCCGTGGTCGACCCTCCGGTGGTGCCGCCGGTGCTTCCCAGCGTGATGTTGGAGTTGCCGCTGCTCTGGTAGCCCTCGGTGGCGAGGATCATGTAGTTGAAGCTGCCGAGGCTCATCCCGTGGCTGGCCCACGCGTCGAAGTGGTTGCCCGTGGTGATGGTGCCGCCGGTCCGCTTCGACTGCCGGACGCTCCAGTACTGGTTGAAGGTCCGAGTGCCCTCGATCGACGGGGCGTTGACCCGAGTCGTCTCGTAGATGTCGTACGTGCCGCCGTCGCTGGTGACCGTGCCCTTGTACGTGCCGGTCGGCCGGTAGGTGCCGTAGTTGTCGACGACGTAGTACTCGACCAGCGGATTCGTCGTCCATCCGTACAGCGACAGGTAGGCGTTGCCCGAGGGGTTGAAGCTGCCCGAGTAGGCGACGCTCCGGCGTCCGCCGGTGGCCCAGCCCTTGCCTGCGACGAAGTTGCCGGCATTGCTCCACGAGGTGCTGTAGTTGCCGCCGGAGCCCAGGTTCATGGAGACGGATCCGCCGCCGTCGGTCCAGAACGAGTAGTAGTAGCCGTTGTTGGTGCCGGTCTGGTTCGACGTGATGATCGTGTCGGCGTTGGCGGTGCCGGGCAGGATGAGCGCGGCCACGCCGACCAGCGCTATCGCGCAGGCGCCGCTGATGAGCAGCCGGAAACGGCTGAGCAGCCCTAACGGGCGCCGCCTGCGGCTCATGTGGGGTGCGGGTGCGGGTGCGTCGTTCATGTGCGTGCTTCCTCCTCGTCTCGTGAGGACCGTCTGCCGCGACAGTGTTGAGCGGAGCACGTCATGTGTCAACACTTTCGGCACCGATTACGAAAGCTTCGCCACCAGTCAGGCGTGCGGCACCAGTCGTTTCCGCAGGCAGACGCGCATCAATAGCCGGAGGAATTGGTTGACCCACAAAACCGCCGAGCCGCGAGATCACCTCCAAGGGGATGAAATCCCGAATGTTTCGGAGAGCCTTCCGAGCGCGTGGGCGAGGTCTACGACCGGCGGGCGAGATCGGCCGAGACGTTGTCCGCGAGACGGCGCAACAGGGTCATGGCGGCCTCGGTCTCCCGAGGTGACAGACCCATCGCCGCGCCTATCGCGGGGGGTACGTCGCGGGCCCGGTCGCGCAGCGCGTCGCCCCGCTCGGTGAGGATGACGCGGACGGTGCGCTCGTCCTCGGCGCTGCGCTCGCGGCGGACCAGACCGGCCGCCTCCAGCCGCTTGATCAGCGGGGTGAGGGTGCCGTAGTCGAGTTGCAGGGCGGCGCCGACGTCCTTGATCGGGACGTCGCCGTGCTGCCAGAGCACCAGCAGCACCAGGTACTGCGGATAGGTGAGGCCGAGCTCGTCCAGCAGCGGACGGTAGCGGCTGGTGACCGCACGGGAGGCCGCGTACAGCGCGAAGCAGAGCTGGTCGTCCAGGAGCAGGGTGAACGCGGGCTCGGCGTCGGCGGCTTCCGTGCTGTCCATGCGGGGCGGCCCTCCTCGGGGACGGGTGACGGGGTCGACCGATCAGCCTAGCTTCACCATGAGGCAATTTCAACGTGCACGATTAGCTTGTACACGAGCTAATCGTGTCCTAGTCTTCTGGAGTGTGGCTGGCTCGCCCTGCCGAGCACGACAGGGCACGGCCGAGCACGATCCACCACGACACGCCGGCCCGGAGCGCACCCGGAGCCGACGCCCACACCGTCCGTCCCTCCCCTTCCGTCCCACGAGGAGCCCCCGTCATGTCCGAGTCCACTCCCGCAGCACCCGTCCTGGAACCGGCCGCCGCGGAATTCGCCGCCGCCACGGCCAACCCGCCGTATCTGTTCGACCTCGGCCCCGTGGCGGGCCGCAAGACGGTCGACGAGGTGCAGTCCGGCGAGATCGACGCGCCCGAGGTGGACGAGGAGTGGGTGACCGTCGAGGACGGCCCGACCGAGTCCGTACGGGTGCGCGTCGTCCGTCCCAAGGGCGCCGTCGGAACGCTGCCGGTGATCCTCTACATCCACGGCGCGGGCTGGGTGTTCGGCAACGCCCACACCCACGACCGGCTGGTGCGCGAACTGGCGGCCGGTGTCGGCGCGGCGGTGGTCTTCCCCGAGTACGACCTGTCCCCCGAGGCCCGCTACCCGGTCGCGATCGAGCAGAACTACGCCGTCGCCCGCTGGGTCGTCACCGACGGCGCGGCCAAGGGTCTGGACGCGAGCCGTATCGCGGTCGCCGGTGACTCGGTCGGCGGCAACATGGCCGCCGCGCTGACCTTGATGGCCAAGGAGCGCGGTGATGTGCCGCTCGTCCAGCAGGTGCTGTTCTACCCGGTCACCGACGCGAGCTTCGACACCGATTCGTACCAGCGGTTCGCGACCGGTTACTTCCTGCGCCGCGACGGCATGCAGTGGTTCTGGGACCAGTACACGAAGGACCCCGCGCAGCGCGCCGAGATCACCGCGTCCCCGCTGCGCGCCACCACGGAACAGCTCACCGGGCTGCCGCCCGCGCTGGTCGTCACCGGTGAGGCCGATGTGCTGCGCGACGAGGGCGAGGCGTACGCCGACAAGCTCCGGCAGGCGGGTGTCGCCGTCACCGCGACCCGCTACCCCGCGATCATCCACGACTTCGTGATGCTCAACGCGCTGCGCGGCACGCAGGCGGCGGAGGGTGCGATCAACCAGGCGGTCACCGTGCTGCGTTCAGCGCTCGGCACCGACTGACCGTCACGGCGGCCCGCGACGCGCTCGCCTGCGCCTCACACCAGCGAGCGCGCCAACGACCGTCCCCACATGCCCATATGGCCGAACGCCTCGGGGTGCCACATCCCCACCCCGAGCACGGGCACCACCAGCAGGATCGCCAGGACGAGTGAGGTCTCCCCCAGGGTGGACAGCTCGTAGCGCTCCACGAGGGTGCCGAGCACCATCAGGCCGACGAAGACGACGACGCACAGGGCGAGCAGATCACCGATCGCGTACCAGGTCACGGCCTCGGCGCCCGGGTGCTCCCAGCGCGCGTAGGTGAAGCTGGTACCGGCCAGTATGGCCGCGAGCAGCAGGCCGCAGCCGGTCAGGACGGTGCACCAGGTCGTCCAGACCGGGGCCGGCGGCTTGCGGTCCTCCGGCGGGTCCGCCTCGTCCGTCTCCCGGTCGTCCTTCGAGTAGCCGTCCGCGCGGCCGTCCGCCGTCTTCGGCGTCGCGGCCGATCCGGTCACGGCGTCGGCGGTGTCGTCGGCCGGACCCGGTTCGGGGCCGGGCTCCACGAGTACGCGTACGGCGGCGGCCCGGGCGTCGTACGCCTCGAGCTGTTCGTCGGCGCTCTCCAGCGCGAGGTCGAATTCCCGCAGCCGGGCGATCGCGGCGCCCACCCGGGAGCCCTCGTCGGCCCCGGAGCCGGGACCGTCGTCCACGACCGGGGTGCGGGACGGGCCAGGTCGCGTACGGGCCCGGCCCTGCTCCACGGCCGACCGCCGGACGCCGACGGCCAGCTCCTCCGCCGCCTCTCGTTCCCTGCGGGCTCTGGCCAGCAGGGACTCCGCGGCGACCAACCGGTCCTGGTGGTCGGCCAGTTCCCTGCGCCGCGGCGGGGCGTCGATGCCGACCGCCTCATTCGCCCGGCGCTCCAGGACCGCGCACCACGCCTGGAGGTCGGCGACGAGTCCCATCAGCGTCTGGACGACCGCGCCGATGACCGAGAGCGCTTCCCGTACGAGCAACTGGCTCTTGTGCTCTTCGTCGGTCCCCGCGCCCGACCGCGGTTCCAACTCCGGCACCGCTCCGGCAGGATCCCCCTGCGACATCGACCCGCCCCTGTCCTCGACCGGCTCTTCGGTGCCGCCGCGCCCCCGCGTCGGCAGTCCCCGACGTCCATCAGATCACCTGCTCCGGCGATCGGCCACCCTGTTTCGCGCGCCACGCCGGGAGGGTTTCCCGACGGGTCGGCCGGACTCCGCCGCCGCGGCGGGCGGAATCGGACCGTCCGCCCGCGCGGGCCGCCGGGGCCCGGACATGGCGGGGCGCCTCCCTGCCCGGGGATGGCGGTGCCGGGCAGAAAGGCGCCAGGTGCGCGAGCCGCTGCCGTTAGGGCCTAGCTGTATTGACCTGGAGGGTTGTTGACGCGGGTGATGGGTGGCTGGCCGCCGAGTGCGGTGTGGGTGCGGTGGTGGTTGTAGGTGTGGAGGAAGTCT
>NZ_JBIUXT010000020.1:0-68003 GCF_044744145.1 Streptomyces sp. NPDC087422
CCCTTCCAACCTCGGGACCAACCCCCCCCCGCCTCCGGCGCCCCCCCCCCTTGGTCCTCCCCGGCCGTCAAAACCCCAAACAACGGGGGGCGCCCCCCCCCCCGGGGCCCCCCCCCCCCCACCTCTTTCCGGCCCGTGTCAGGCGCTCCGCGTCAGCGCGCGTATCCGGCCCAGCAGCGCCTGTACGGAGCTGTCGGCGACCGCCGCGACCTCGTCGTAGCCGAACCAGCGCAGATCCAGCGACTCGTCGCTGATCGCCTCGACGGCGCCCTCGGGGGCGACGACCGCGTACTGCACGTCCAGATGCCACGCGCAGGGCGTACGGTGCCGGTCCAGAGCCACCGGCTCGGGCCGCAGCAGGCCGAGACCGGCGATCCCGGACTCCTCCGCGCTCTCCCGCAGCGCCGCCCCGGCCAGGGTGGTGTCCTGCGGCTCGCAGTGGCCGCCGGTCTGGAGCCACAGGCGCAGCTTGGCGTGCAGCGTCAGCAGGGCGCGCTCGCGCGGCGGGTCGACCACCAGCGCGCTCGCCGTGATGTGCCCGTCGGCGCACGCCTTCCACATGCCGTCGGGATACGCCGCCAGGTGCGCCAGATACTCCTCGCGCAGCCGCTCCTGCCCCTCGTCGGGCGCACTCCACCGCTCCAGGACGCCGACCGCGTCCGCGTGCAGAAGGCTCACTTGCCGGAGTCGCCGTCCTCGTCGGGGTTCTCGCCCTTGTCGGCCGCGTCGCCGGGCGCCTCGGGCTTGCGGTCGCCGCCGCTCGCGGCCTCGCCGAGCATCTTGTCCAGCTCGGAGAAGTCGACGCCCTCGCTGTGCACGAAGCCGTCCGGGTCGTCCAGGTCGGCGGCGGTCGGCAGCATGTCGGGGTGCGCCCACAGGCCGTCGCGGCCGTCGACACCGCGGGCGTCGGTCAGCGAGGCCCACAGCCGGGAGGCGTCCCGCAGCCTGCGGGGCCGCAGCTCAAGACCGATCAGGGTGGCGAAGGTCTGCTCGGCGGGACCGCCGGTGGCGCGGCGGCGGCGCAGCGTCTCGCGCAGCGCGCCCGCGGACGGCAGGTGCGGGGCGGCGGCCTCGTGCACGACCGCGTCCACCCAGCCCTCGACGAGCGCGAGGGCCGTCTCCAGGCGGGCCAACGCCGCCTTCTGCGCCGGGGTGTCCTCGGGCTGGAACATGCCCTGCTGAAGCGCTTCCTGAAGCTGCTCGGGCTGCGAGGGGTCGAGCTGCCCCACCGCCTCCTCCAGCCGCGCGGTGTCGACCTTGATCCCGCGCGCGTAACCCTCCACGGCGCCGAACAGATGCGCGCGCAGCCACGGCACATGCGCGAAGAGCCGCTGGTGGGCGCTCTCGCGCAGCGCCAGGTAGAGCCGCACCTCCTCCTGCGGGACGCCCAGGCCCTCGCCGAAGGCGGTCACATTCGCGGGGAGCAGTGCCGCCTTGCCCGCCGGGCCCAGGGGCAGGCCGACATCGGTGGAGCCGACGACCTCACCGGCCAGGGTGCCGAGCGCCTGCCCGATCTGGGAGCCGAACATCGCGCCTCCCATCGAGCGCATCATCCCGATCAGCGGGCCGGACATGGCCTGCATCTCCTCGGGCAGCACATCGCCCATCGCCCCGGCGACGCGCTCGGCGACCGGGTCGACCAGCTCCTTCCACACCGGAAGCGTCGCCTCGACCCACTCCGCGCGGCTCCAGGCCACCGCGGAGCCGGACCCGGACGGCAGCGAGGTGGCGCTGTCCAGCCACAGATCCGCCAGCCGTACGGCCTCCTCGACCCACGAGCGGTCGGCGCGGCCGACGGTCGCGTCCTTGACGCCGTCCTGGGTGCCCTGGGCGACCGTCTGGCGGGCGATGTCCTTGGCCATGTCCCAGTTCACCGGGCCGCCGTCGTAGGACAGCATCTGGCCGAGCTGCTGGAAGGCGGCCCCCAGGTCGTTGGGGTTGAGCGAGCCGAACATCGCCGCGAACGGGTTGTCGCCGGCGGCGCCGCCGCCGACGCCACCGAAGCCGAACGGGTTCGGCGCTCCGCCCTGGCCCCCTTCGCCCTTGTTCTTCCGGCCGTCGTCCCCGTCCTCGGGCTCCTCGGGAGGGACGCCGAATCCGAATGGGTTGTCACTCACGGGATTCCTCGGCTCTGTGTTGTGATGGGCTGGGGTTGTGTCGGGCTCGGTGTACGGGCAGTACCTCCAGCCTAGACACGTGTCAGGCAGGATGGCTGCGTACCGACGTCACGCCGATGGCGTGCGCCAGCCGCACCCGTACTTGAAACAACCGTGGGAGACACCCGGTGAGTTCCCCAGAAGGACACGTTCGCCCAGAGCGGAGCGCGGGCAGGGCCGCGTCGGGACCGGTGGTCGCGATCACCGGCGCCGCGTCCGGCGTGGGCCGCCAGCTGGCGCTCAGGCTCGTGGAATCCGACCAGGTCAAGAAGGTCGTGGCGATCGACGAACGGCGCGGTGACGTGCGCGGTGCGACCTGGCGGGTGCTCGACGTGCGGGACCCGGTCATCGCCGACAAATTGCGCGGCGCGGACGTCGTCGTCCACCTCGCGCTCGACCTGGACCTGGAATCCGACGCCAAGGCGCGGTCCGCGTTCAATGTGCGCGGTACGCAGACCGTACTGACCGCCGCCGCTGCCGCGGGCGTGCACCGTGTGGTGCTGTGCACCTCGGCGATGGTCTACGGCGCCCAGGCCGACAACGACGTGCCGCTCGCCGAGGACGCCCCGCTGCGGGCCACCTCGGAGGCCAGCTTCGTGGACGACCTGCTGGAGATCGAACGGCTCGGCCGCCGTGCCCCGCGCGCCCACCCCGGCCTCAATGTGACGGTTCTGCGCCCGGCCGTCCTGGTCGGCGGCACGGACACCGCGCTGACCCGCTACTTCGAGTCGCCGCGGCTGCTGGTGGTGGCGGGCAGCAGGCCGTGCTGGCAGTTCTGCCACGTCGAGGACCTGGTGTCGGCGCTGGAGTACGCCGTCCTGGAGAAGGTCGACGGCGAGATGGCGGTGGGCTGCGACGGCTGGCTGGAGCAGGAGGAGATCGAGGAGCTGACCGGGATCCGGCGCATGGAACTGCCCGCGGCCATCGCCTTCGGCGCCGCCGCCCGGCTGCACCGCCTCGGCCTGACCCCGTCGCCCGCGGGGGACCTCGCGTACACGATGCACCCGTGGGTGGTCAGCGGCAGCCGCCTGCACGAGGCGGGCTGGCGCCCGCAGTGGTCCAACGAGGAGGTGCTGGCCGAGCTGCTCGCCGAGGTCGAGGGCCGCAATTCGCTCGCGGGCCGCAGGCTCGGCCGCAAGGACGCCACGACGCTGGGCGCGGCGGGTGCCACGGTCGCGCTGGTCGGTACGGCGGCGCTGGTGCGCAGGGCCCGCAAGCGGCGCGGCCTCTAGATCCGATAGATCCGAAGGCGTGTCCGTCGCCCCGCGGCGGTGGAAGCCACTTTCCGTATCGCGGGCATATGAGGCAGCATGTGCCGCATGGCATCCACGCACGACGAACACGCCGCCCCCGCCGACCGCGCCCGGGCCGCCGACGGTCCGATCCGGCTGCTCGCGATCCGCGACACCCCGCTGTCGCTGGACGAGGTCTTCGCCTCGGTCGGCGACGACGCGGCCGGCGGCACGGCGCTGTTCGTCGGGACGGTACGCGACCACGACGGCGGTTCGGCCGCCGAGGTCACCGGTCTGGCGTACTCGGCGCACCCCAGCGCGGAGGCCGAACTGCGCGGGATCGCCGAGAAGATCGCCGCCGACTACCCGGTACGCGCGCTGGCCGCCGTCCACCGGGTGGGTGAACTGCGGGTCGGCGACATCGCGGTGATCGTCGCCGTCTCCTGCCCGCACCGCGGCGAGGCGTTCGAGGCCAGCCGCCGCTTCATCGACGACCTCAAGAGCGAGGTCCCGATCTGGAAGCACCAGACGTTCACCGACGGCACCGAGGAATGGGTCGGCGTCTAGGGCCTGTCCGGCGGATCGTGAGCGACGCGCGGGGGCGTAACCCCGTACCCCACCGGGCCGTTGGTGCACAGAGCGGTTAATCTGCTCATACGTCCGTTTTGGTGTACGTGGGGTCGGGAGTTCGACGTGGCAGCACTCGCTTGGTTGCTCATTCCGCTGGTCGCCGCGGTGTTCGCCGCGGTCTGGGCACGCTGGGCGTCGCACACCCGCACCACCGGGGACGGCGCGTCGCTCGCCGGGTACGAGCGGTTCCGGCAGGCCATGCAGGCCGAGTCGGCGGAGAAGCCGGACACCGAGACGGTCTGAGGACCGGGCACCGGGACGGCACAACAGGCGCCGCACGGCCGCGTACCCGTCCGGACTCACCCCGCGGGCCGGTTGTCCGGCGGTTCCCGTAGGGTCGTGCCATGCCACGCCGCACCGCGACGCTGCTCGCCTCGACACTGACGCTGATAGCGCTGCTGTGCATCGCGCTGCTGGCTCCCGCACCGTACTCGGAGATGTCGCCGGGACCGACGGTGAACACGCTCGGGAGCTACGACGGCGAAATGGTCATCCAGATCGGCGGCCACAAGACGTACGCGACGTCGGGTCACCTCAACATGACCACCGTGCGGGTCACCGGCGCCGACTACTCCATGAACCTGGTGGAGTCCCTGCTCGGCTGGGCGCGGCGGGACGACAAGGTCGTGGAGCACGACACGCTGTACCCGAAGGGGCAGACGGCCCAGGAGGCCGACCAGCAGAACGCCGAGGAGTTCAGCCAGTCACAGGACAGCGCCAAGTACGCGGCGCTGACCTCGCTGAAGATCCCCGTGCCCTCACGGGTGATCGTGGCGGCCGTCGTCAGCGGCGGGGCGTCCGAAGGCGAACTGCACGCGGGCGATGTGATCAAGGCCGTCGACGGCACCGCGATCACCAAGGCCGACCAGGTCGCGGGCCTGGTCACCAAGCACAAGCCGGGCGAGAAGGTGGTCTTCACGATCATCCCGGCCGCCGACGCGAAGAAGAAGCTGGACACCACGCGGAAGGTGACCATCACCACCCGCGCCTCGGACGACGGCGGCCCGTCGCGTGCCGTGGTCGGCATCCAGGCGGGCGTCGAGCACCTGTACCCGTTCACCATCGACATCAAGCTCGCCGACGTCGGCGGACCCAGCGCGGGCATGATGTTCGCGCTCGGCATCATCGACAAGCTGACGCCCGACGACCTGACCGGCGGCAAATTCGTCGCGGGCACCGGCACCATCGACGACAACGGCAAGGTCGGACCGATCGGCGGCATCAGCCTGAAGACGATCGGCGCGCGCGACAAGGGCGCGCAGTTCTTCCTCACCCCGGCCGACAACTGCGAAGAGGCCGCCAAGAGCATCCCCTCGGGCCTCACCCTGGTGAAGGTGAAGACCCTCGACGACGCCTTGGCGGCGCTGAAGGACATCAAGTCGGGCAACGACGCGGCGCTGCCGAGCTGCAAGAGCTGAGACCGGCGCAGTCCCGGTCCGCTCAGACCTCGAAGGTCGCCGACAGCGCCTCCGCCAGACCCGGCACCAGATCGGAACCGGTCAGCACCTCGGTCGGCGTGTCCTTGGCCCGCAGCCGTACGGCCGACTCCCGCGCGCCGTCCCGCAGCACCGCGACCGTCATCCGCACCTCCTGGCGCTGCGGATGCGCCGCCACCCACGTGGCCAGCGAGGCGTCGTCCAGGCCCTCGGGAATGGCCGCCTCGGCGGCGGGCGGCAGCATCAGCCGCTCCACGGTCAGCGCGCAGCCCGCGATCACCTCGGGCCACGCGATCGTCGCCAGGAACTCGTCGAGCGCCGTGCCGGACGGCAGCTCGTCCTGCTCGATCGGGGTCAGCGACCCCGTCTCGTTCGTCTCGGTCAGGCCGAGTTGATCGGCGAGGCCGGGTTCCTGCGTACGGAGCTGCGCGGTGTCGACAAGGGCGAACAGCCGTGCGGGCCGGTCCCAGCCGAGGCCGGACGCGTACTCGTCGATTTCCAGTACGGCACGGGTCAGCGGGCTCGCCGCGAGCGGTGCACCATCGGTCGCATTGTTGGACATGGTCAGTATCCTGCCTCTTCCCTTGCCGGAATCGGGAACCGGCCAAAGCGTAGGTAAGTTGCACCAGTGGGAGTCCGACCCGGGACACCCCAGAAATACGGACAATTCGAGGTGCGCACCTTGGTATTCGAGATGCCGGACCGCGGCGGAGGATCGTCGGGGCCACGGATCAGAGTCGGCCGCCCATCCCGGCGGACCCGGACGTTGCTCATCACGATCGGCGTGCTCGCCGGTCTGATGATCGCGTTCGTGATCTTCGCGGGATTCTGGACCGACTGGCTCTGGTACCGATCGGTTCACTACTCGTCGGTCTTCACCACCACGCTCTGGACCAAGGTCGGTCTGTTCTTCGTCTTCGGCCTGCTGATGGCCGGAGCGGTCGGCGTGAACATCTATCTGGCACACCGGCTCCGCCCGCCGCTCAGCGCGATGTCGCTGGAGCAGCAGAGCCTCGACCGCTACCGGATGGGTCTCGCGCCGTACAAGAAGTGGGTGCTCCTCGGGGTCTGCGCGGTGGTCGGGCTCATCGCCGGCGGATCGGCCTCGGGGCAGTGGCGGCTGTGGCTGCTGTGGACGAACGCCACGAAGTTCAACGTCAAGGACCCGCAGTTCCACAAGGACGTGTCCTTCTACGCCTTCGACCTGCCCTGGTACCGCTTCCTGCTGAGCTTCGGCTTCGCGGCCGTGGTGCTCTCGCTGGTCGCCGCCGCCCTGGTGCACTACCTGTACGGCGGGCTGCGGATCACCTCGCCCGGCGGCCGGGCCACGGCCGCCGCCACCGGGCATCTGTCGGTCCTGCTGGGCATCTTCATCTCGCTCAAGGCGGTCGCCTACTGGCTGGACCGCTACGGCCTCGCGGTGAAGTCCAGCGGCTTCAAGGCCACCGACAACTGGACCGGTCTGCGGTACGTGGACGCGAACGCGTATCTGCCCGCCAAAACGATCCTGTTCTGCATCGCGGTGATCTGCGCGCTGCTGTTCTTCGCGACCCTCTGGCGCCGCACCTGGTCGCTGCCGATGATCGGCTTCGGCCTGATGGTGCTCTCGGCGATCCTGATCGGCGGCCTCTACCCGGCCATCGTGCAGAAGTTCCAGGTGCAGCCGAACGAGGCGGCCAAGGAAGCGCCGTACATCCAGAAGAACATCGATGCCACGCGGGCCGCGTACGGCATCAAGGACAGCCAGGTGAAGCCGTACAGCGGCACCAGCGAGTCCAGTACGGAAAAGCTGCGGGCCGACGCGGACACCACGGCGAGCGTGCGCGTGCTGGACCCGAACGTGGTCTCGCCCACGTACCAGCAGTTGCAGCAGACGCGCGGCTACTACGCCTTCCCCTCCACGCTCGACGTCGACCGCTACAGCGACGCCAAGGGCAAGGAGCAGGACACGGTCGTCGGCCTGCGCGAGCTGAACATCAACGGCATCCCCGAGAACAACTGGATCAACGACCACTTCAAGTACACCCACGGCTACGGCATCGTCGCCGCCAAGGGCACCGACGTGTCCGGTGACGGCTCACCGGCCTTCACCGAGAAGGACCTGCCGACCACCGGCCAGCTCGGCACGTACGAGCAGCGGGTCTACTACGGCGAGCGGACGACGCAGTACTCGATCGTCGGCGGCCCGACCCAGGAGATCGACTACACCGACGCGGGCGGCGAGAAACCGTTCACGTACACCGGCAAGAGCGGCGTGGACCTGTCCAACCCGCTGACGCGGGCGGCGTACGCGGTGCAGTTCGGCGAGCCGCAGATCCTGTACTCGGGGGCGATCGGCAAGGGCTCGAAGATCCTCTACAACCGCACTCCCAAGGAGCGGGTGGAGTCGGTCGCGCCCTGGCTGACCATCGACGGCGACCCGTACCCGGCCGTGGTCAACGGCCAGGTGGAGTGGATCGTCGACGCGTACACCACCACCAACGGCTATCCGTACGCGTCGCGCACCACGCTCGGCGACACCACGACCGACTCGCTCACCGACGACCAGCGGTCCGTCATCGCGCAGCAGAATCAGGTCAACTACATCCGCAACTCGGTCAAGGCGACCGTGAACGCGTACACCGGTGAGGTCACGCTCTACCAGTGGGACACCCAGGACCCGGTGCTCAAGACGTGGATGAAGGCGTTCCCGCACACGGTGCAGCCGAAGGACAAGATCAGCGCCGAGCTGATGGACCACCTGCGCTACCCGCAGGACCTGTTCAAGGTGCAGCGGCAACTGCTCACCAAGTACCACGTCACCAAGGCGTCCACCTTCTACACCGGCAGTGAGGTGTGGGAGGTCCCGGACGACCCGGCCGCCCAGACGGGCAAGGCGGTGCCGCCGTACTACCTGAGTCTGAAGATGCCCGACCAGTCGGAGCAGGCGTTCTCGCTGACGTCCACCTTCACGCCGAACGACCGCTCCAACCTGAGCGCGTTCATGGCGGTGAACGCCGACGCGTCCAGCAAGGACTACGGCACGATCAGAGTGCTGCAACTGCCGCCGAACACCACGGTCGACGGGCCCAAACAGGTGCAGGCCAAGCTCAACTCCGACAACAAGGTCGCGCCGCAGATCAACCAGCTCAAACGGGCGGGCGCGGACACCACCGTGGAGTACGGCAATCTGCTCACCGTGCCGATGGACGGCGGGCTGATGTACGTGGAGCCGGTGTACGTACGCGGCGCGGGCAACAACTACCCGCTGATGAAGAGCGTGGTGGTGCTCTTCGGCGACCGGATCGGCTTCCAGCCCACGCTGAAGGCCGCGCTGGACGAGGTGTTCGGCCCCGACGGCGAGTCGACGACGAAGCCGCCGCCGGACGACACCACGCAGCCGCCGACGACGACCAGCCCGCCGACCACCAGCCCACCGGGCGACGCGACGCTGGAGCAGGCCCTGACGGACGCTCAGAAGGCGTACGACGACGGTCAGGCGGCGCTGAAGAAGGGCGACTGGCAGGCGTACGGCGAGGCGCAGAAGAAGCTCTCCGAGGCGCTGAAGCAGGCGCGGGAGGCGGAGAAGGCGGCCAAGGGGACATAAGACGGGGCCGATCGACCTGATGGGTCGACAAGCGGGCTGATCGGGTGACACTCCGCGTCGTGGTACGGTGAGGACACAACGACGCGGGGTGGAGCAGCTCGGTAGCTCGCTGGGCTCATAACCCAGAGGTCGCAGGTTCAAATCCTGTCCCCGCTACTGTACGAAGAGGGCCAAAGTCAACTGACTTTGGCCCTCTTCACTTATATGGGGGATGTTCGGTGAACGGGGTTTCGCAAGCCGCCTTGTCGGGAAGTCGACAAACCGCTGAAGTGACCAATCGGGTTGCGGTATACCAGGTGTACGGCGGTAGTGGACGGTGCGACGATGGACCTCATGGGGGATGGTGCAAGACTGCTGAACACTCGTCAGATCCACGAACGGCGTGGTTCTACGGGCGATGTCGACATGTCGACCGAAAGGTTGGCCCAGGAGTCGGCTTCGACGCCCGTGACCGCGTCCGCGACCGTGCCCGTCACCGCGACCGCGCTGCTGCCCGCACCGCGCCCGTCGGCTGAGCAGCCCGCGTCCGCCGAACTCACCGCGTCCACCGGGACGGTGGCCACCCGGTCCCTGGGGCCCGCCGTGGCCCCGGCCCCGGCCGCCGGGCTCAACGACCTGCCCGGGCTTCCCGAACCGACCGACGAGGACGGCCTCGCGCTCCGCGAGGAGGCCGAGATCGAGGCGCGCCACCGGCACGCCGCCGACCTCGGCGACCCGTACGCCATGAGCGCGCTCGGCACGCTGCTGCTGCGCCGCGGCGACCTCGACGGCGCGGAGCCGTACCTGCGCGCCGCCGTCACGCACGGGGACCGCGCCGCCGCCAACAACCTGGCCCTGCTGCTGCACCAGCGCGGTTACGCCGACGAGGCGGCCGACTGGTGGCGGACCGCCGCCGTGGCGGGCTCCGCGCCCGCCGCGCACGCGCTGGGCCGGCACTACCGCGAGCGCGGCGACGAGCCCGCGGCCGAGTACTGGCTGCGGCAGGCCGCCGAGTCCGGCCACACGCTGGGCGCGTACGCGCTGGCCGACCTGCTCGACCACCGGCGCGAGAGCGGCGCCGAGCGCTGGTTCCGCGCCGCGGCCGAGCACGGCCACCGCGAGGCCGCGTACCGCCTCGCCCGGATATGCGCCGCGCGCGGCCAGAACCACGAGGCCGAGCAGTGGTACCGGCAGGCCGCCGCGCGCCGCCACCGGCGGGCCGCGCTGCGCCTGGGCACGCTCCTGGAGGAGCGCGGCGAGCAGGCGGAGGCGGGTCGCTGGTATCTGACGGCCGCCAGGGACGGCGAGGCGCGGGCCGCCTGCGCGCTGGCGTTCCTGCTGCGCGACGCGGGCGACATCGACCAGGCCGCCACCTGGTGGCGGCGCGCCGCCCAGGCGGGCGACGGCCAGGCCGCCAACGCGCTCGGCGCGCTGCACGCCCAGGAGGGCGAGACGCAGACCGCCGAGCGCTGGTACCGCACGGCCCTGGACGCGGGCGACATCAACGGCGCCTACAACCTCGGCCTGCTCTGCGCGGGCCAGAGCCGCAACGCGCAGGCCGAGCAGTGGTACCGCAAGGCCGCGTACGCCGGGCACCGCGAGGCCGCCAACGCGCTGGCCGTGCTGCTGCTCCAGCGCGGCGACGCGATGGGCGCCGAGCCGTGGTTCTCCAAGGCCGCGGAGGCGGGCAGCATCGACGCCGCCTTCAACCTCGGCATCCTGCACGCCGGGCGCGAGGAGGCCGACACCGCGCGCGCCTGGTACGAGCGGGCCGCCGCCGCCGGGCACGCCGAGGCCGCCCTCCAGGTGGCCATCGCGCTCCAGCGCGACGGCGACCACCACGCCGCCGAGCGGCACCTGCGGTGCGCCGCGGGCGGCGGCAGCCCGGAGGCCGCCTTCCGGCTCGGCGCGCTCCTGGAGCGCAGGCAGCGCGAGCGGGACGAGGGCGACGCGGGCGCGGAGGCCACGGGCAGCGTCGAGGCCGAGGAGTGGTACGAGCGGGCCGCCCGGCAGGGGCACCGCCGCGCCCAGGTACGGCTCGGCATGTGCGCCGCCAAGCGCGGGGACGTGGTGGACGCGGCGCACTGGTACCGGCAGGCCGCCGAGGCCGGTTCGCGCAACGGGGCCTTCAACCTCGGGCTGCTGCTGGCCCGCGAGGGCGCCGAGCCCGAGGCCGCCCTGTGGTGGACGCGGGCCGCGGACGCCGGGCACGGCCGCGCCGCCCTGCGGATGGCGCTGCTCTCCGCCCGGCGCGGCGAGCTGGCCGAGGCGCAGCACTGGTGCTCCCGCGCGGTCACCTACGGGCCCGCCGAGGTCGCCGAGCGCGCGGCCCGGCTGACCGCCGCGGTCAAGCACGAGCTGACCGCGTGAGCCGACGGTCGTCAGCGGCGGTTGACCAGGTCATCCGTACGGTTCCTGACCGTTTCCGGCTGAGGGGCGCCCCGCCCGGGGCACCCCTCAGCCGGAATGGCCACCCGCTGCGACGGCCGCCCGCCTATGGATTTGCGCTGGTCAGGAACGCTGGTCTACAGTGAGGGCACAACGACGCGGGGTGGAGCAGCTCGGTAGCTCGCTGGGCTCATAACCCAGAGGTCGCAGGTTCAAATCCTGTCCCCGCTACGGAAAGAGAAGGCCCGGAAGCCAATGGCTTCCGGGCCTTCTTCCTGTGCGACACCGGTCGTCGGCCGGGCTGCGGGGCCGGGTCGCTGGGCGCTGCGCGCGCGGCGGCACCGCGCGCTTTCTCTTAGTCTCCTTGTGCGGGCTTCTTATTCGGGCAAAGACCCGCCGAACCGTCTTGGGCGCGGCACCTTCGCGCGCGATCCTGGTCGGGTACGACGGGCGAGGAGGCGGGATTGCTGCGCAGGCGGCGAGGGCGATCCGAGGCGGGTGTCACCGTGGTGGACACGGGACGCTGGCAGCGCTGGTGCGAGACCGCGCTCGGCGGGCGTCGCGAGGACGCGGTGACCTTGCTCGCGGGCCTGCGCGCCGTCGTCGAGGACGGACCGCCGTACGACAGGGCCGCCGCGCTCGCCGCGCTCGGCGACGCTCCCGCGGACCTCCTGCTGCTGCTCGACCGGCACGCCAGGCCCTGGCACGGCGGCGGCGCCCACCGCTGGGCCGCCGGCGGCCACGCCGGTGTCGATCCGCTGCGTCTGCTGCTGGCCTCGCTCGACGAGGACGGCCGGGTGCGGGCCGGGGCCGTCGAGAGCCTGGCCGGGTGCGGCGGGCCGCTGGCCGTGGCCGCGCTCGCCCTGCGGACGGTCGACTGGGTGCCGGAGGTGAGCGAGCGCGCCACCGCCGCCCTGGTGGCCCGCAACGCGCCGGACGAGGTGGCCGCTGCCGTCCGCGTGCTGCTCAGGCTCGGCGGCAGGCGCCGGGCGGGCGGGCTGCTCGCCTCGTACCGCGCGGTGCTGAGCGAGCCTCCGCACCGCCGCGCCGTGCGGGCGCTGGCCGCCGACTCCGACCCGCTGGCCCGCCGCTTCGGCGTCGAACTCGCCCTGGACCTCGGCAGTTACGTCCGCGGCGACCTGCTGCGGACCGCGCTGCACGACCGCGACCAGGTCTGCCGCAGGCTCTGCGCGCAGCGGCTGCTGGAGCTCGACCCCGACCAGGCGGGCCGGTTGATGTGGGCGCGCGGCGCGGGCGTACGGGAGCTGGCGGTGGCCGCGCTGCCCGGCGACGTGCCTGCCACGCGGCTGGTCGCGCCGCTGGCCGACCGGGCCAGGATGGTACGGGCGCAGGCCCGTTGGCAGTTGTACCGGCGCGGGGAGCCGCCCGCCGACGTCTACCGCAGGCAGCTCCGCAAGGTCGGCAGGACGACCGCGCCCCGGCTCGTCGCGGGACTGGCGGCCGGTCTCGGGGAGTGCGGGGACGCCTCCGACGCGGCGCTGCTGACCCGGCTGCTCGGACCCCGCGAGCGCGATCATGCCGAGAACTGGCCGCCGATGGTGCGCAGGGCCGCCGCCCGCGCGATCGGACGGCTGGCCAAGCCCGCCGAACTGGTCGGCCTGCTCGGCCCGTTGGCGACCGACCCCGATCCGGGCGTGGCGCGCGAGGTGTTCGAGGCGCTGGCCCGGGTGCCGGCCGATGTCCCGGTGGAGACCCTGTGGGTCGGCAGGACCCGTACGGAACCGGCCGTACGCAGGGCCGCCGAGCGGATCGGCGGCAGGGCCTGCGAGCGGACCGTGCCTACGAGCAGTCCGGGCACAGTCCCCGGTAGGTGACCTCGGCCGCCTGGACCGCGAAGCCGAAGCGTTCGGTCGGGGGGAGGGCCGCGAGCGGGTCGCCGTGCGGGTGGACGTCGCGGATGGTGCCGCAGCGGGAGCAGACCAGGTGCTGGTGCGGCCGGTGCGCGTTGGGGTCGTAGCGCTTGGCGCGGCCGTCGGTGGCGACCTCGATGATCTCGCCGATGCTCACCATCTCGCCCAGCGTGTTGTACACGGTGGCGCGGGAGATCTCCGGCAGCCGTGCGATGGCACGCGCGTGCACCTCGTCGGCGGTGAGATGGACATGGTCGCCGTCGAGGACCTCCGCCACCACGCGCCGCTGGGCGGTCAGCCGCCAGCCGCGTTCGCGCAGTCGTTCCAGCAGGTCGCTCATGCGAGCCAGGGTAACAGCGGGGCAACCTGGATCGAAAGGGTCTGTTCCTGACCCCCATCCTCTATTGGCTCTCTTCTTGACTTAGACATTGTCCAGAGTAGGATCGGCTCCGGCGCGAGCCGATGGGCATGCCGGGGGGCCGGACGATCTGGAGGAGAAGCACGTGACGGTTCAGGAGACGGGTCCGCTGACCACGAGTGCGCTGACCACGGAGGCCGGAGCGCCGGTCGCGGACAACCAGAACAGCGAGACGGCGGGCCTCGGCGGCCCGGTGCTCGTCCAGAGCCAGCACCTGCTGGAGAAGCTCGCGCACTTCAACCGCGAGCGCATCCCGGAGCGGGTCGTGCACGCGCGCGGCGCCGGTGCGTACGGCACCTTCACGCTGACCCGGGACGTCTCGCGCTGGACGCGGGCGAAGTTCCTGTCCGAGGTCGGCAAGCGGACCGAGACGTTCCTGCGCTTCTCCACCGTCGCGGGCAACCTCGGCTCGGCCGACGCCGTCCGCGACCCGCGCGGCTTCGCGCTGAAGTTCTACACCGAGGAGGGCAACTACGACCTCGTCGGCAACAACACCCCGGTGTTCTTCATCAAGGACGCCCTGAAGTTCCCCGACTTCATCCACACCCAGAAGCGCGACCCGTACACCGGCTCCCAGGAGGCGGACAACGTCTGGGACTTCTGGGGGCTCAGCCCGGAGTCGACACACCAGGTGACCTGGCTCTTCGGCGACCGCGGCATCCCGGCCAGCTACCGGCACATGAACGGCTACGGCTCGCACACCTACCAGTGGAACAACGAGGCCGGAGAGGTCTTCTGGGTCAAGTACCACTTCAAGACCGACCAGGGGATCAGGAACCTCGCCACCGGGGAGGCCGTGCGCGTCTCGGGCATGGACCCCGACTCCCACCAGCGCGACCTGCGCGAGGCGATCGAGCGCGGCGCGTTCCCGTCCTGGACCGTACAGGTGCAGATCATGCCCGCGGCGGACGCGGCCACGTACCGCTTCAACCCGTTCGACCTCACCAAGGTGTGGCCGCACGCGGACTACCCGCCGGTCGAGATCGGCAGGCTGGAGCTGAACCGCAACCCGGAGAACGTCTTCGCCGAGGTCGAGCAGTCGGTCTTCAGCCCCGCGCACTTCGTGCCCGGCATCGGCCCGTCCCCGGACAAGATGCTCCAGGGCCGCCTGTTCGCGTACGGCGACGCGCACCGCTACCGCGTCGGCGTCAACGCCGACCACCTGCCGGTCAACCGTCCGCACGCCACCGAGGCGCGGACGCACAGCAGGGACGGCGCCCTCTACGACGGCCGCCACCAGGGTGCCAAGAACTACGAGCCGAACAGCTTCGGCGGCCCGGCCGAGACCGGCCGCCCGCTGTGGGAGCCCGTCGAGGTGTCCGGCGCGACCCGGTACTCCGCCGCGCCCGCGCACGCCGAGGACGACGACTTCGGGCAGGCGGGCACCCTGTACCGGCTCATGTCCGAGGACGAGAAGACCCGGCTGATCGACAACCTGGCGGGCTTCATCGCCAAGGTCTCCCGCGAGGACGTCGTCGAGCGCGCCGTCGACAACTTCCGCCGCGCGGACCCCGACTACGGCAAGCGACTGGAGGCAGCGGTCCAGGCCCTCCGCACCTGACCCGTCGCTCGCCGTTGGCCGAAGAGGCCGGACGCCAAAGGGCTCCGGCCTCTTCTGCGCGTCCGCGTGCGGAACCGAAGGCGCGTGCGTGCCGTTCCGAAGCCGAGCGTGCCGGCCGTTCCGAAAAGCGGTTACGCGCTGGTCAGGGCGGTCGCGGCCGGTGTCGTGGACGGCGTCGCGGCCGGCGTCGCGGGCCGCTGCGCGGACCAGCAGCGGATGATGTCGCGGACGGAGACCACGCCGATCGGATCGCGGCCCTCAAGGACGACCAGGTGACGGAAACCGCCGTGCAGCATGGCGGCGGCGGCCTCGTCGAGGGTCCACTGCGGGGCGGCGAAGACGACATCGGTCGTGGTGTGGGCGTGGGCGAGTTCGCGGTCGGGGCTGAGACCGTCCCCGATCGCGTCGAGGACGTCGCGCTCGGTGAGGATGCCGAGACCGCAGGTGTCGGTGTCGAGGACTATGGCCGCGCCGACTCGGCGGGCGGACATCAACTGGGCGGCCTGGCGGAGGGTGTGGGCGGGGCCGATGGTGAGTACCACCGTGCTCATCGCGTCGCGGACCAGCATGGGACGGGCACCTCCTTGTGTGAAGCCCTCACACGGGACCGCCGTCCGGCGAGCCGGGAGACGCTCGCGTGAACGGTTTCACAAGTTCACAAGCGGGGGCACCTTCATAGTCACACGCCCCCGGAGGACCGGCAAGGGGGCGCGCGAAGCTCCCGCCGCGAGGTGACCCGCCGCCGCGCGCGGCTCGCGCCGCGCCGCTCCGACCTGCTAGGCGACGCCGTCCGAACCGCCCACGTACCCCAGCAGCTCCTCGTGCAGCAGGCCGTTGGAGGCCGCCGCGTTCCCGCCGAAGGGGCCCGGCTCGCCGTCGAGCGAGGTGAAGCGGCCACCGGCCTCGCGCACGATCACGTCGTTGGCCGCCATGTCCCACATGCTCAGCTCGGGCTCCGCACAGATGTCCACCGAACCCTCGGCGACCATCATGTACGGCCAGAAGTCGCCGTAGCCGCGGGTGCGCCAGACGTCGCGCGACAGGCGCAGGAAGCCGTCGAGCCGCCCCCGCTCCTCCCAGCCGCTCAGCGAGGAGTACGCGAACGACGCGTCCTCCAGCCGGCTCACGCCCGAGACGTGCAGCCGGGTCGCCGACGACAGGCTGCGGCCGGTGTACGCGCCGTCGCCCTTCGCCGCCCACCAGCGGCGGCCGAGCGCGGGCGCGGAGACCACGCCGACCACGCTCTCGTCGCCCTGCTCGCCGCGGACCATCAGCGCGATCAGGGTCGCCCACACCGGAACGCCGCGCACATAGTTCTTGGTGCCGTCGATCGGGTCGATCACCCAGCGGCGCGGCCCCGCGCCCTGGCTGCCGTACTCCTCGCCGAGCACCGCGTCCCGCGGGCGCGCCCGCGCCAACTGGCCCCGGATCAGCTCCTCGGCCGCCTTGTCCGCCTCGCTCACCGGCGTCAGGTCGGGCTTGGTCTCGACCTTGAGGTCGAGCGCCTTGAAGCGGGCCATGGTCGCGGCGTCGGCGGCATCGGCCAGCACGTGGGCCAGGCGCAGATCGTCGTTGAATTCGGGCATAAGCCGAACAGTAGCGATCTCGCCTGGTCCCGGTCATCTCCGCCCTGCGCGCAACCTTGACAGACCAGGACAGCGCGTCAATTCTTTCCGCACGGCCGCTGTCCGCGCCATCGCGCGGACACCTCGTGGCGCCTTGGAGGCAATGATGCCTACAGCGCGGGAATCGCTCCTGGACGCGGCGTTCGCCGCGCTCGGCGACCGGCCCTGGGAAGCCGTACGGATGGTCGAGGTCGCGGCGGCGGCCGGGGTGTCGCGGCAGACCCTCTACAACGAGTTCAGCAGCAAGGAAGGGCTCGCGCGCGCCCTCGCCCGGCGCGAGACCGAGGGCTATCTGGACGGTGTCGACCGCGAGTTGGCCGCCGCGGGCCGGGTCGGCGCCGACGCGGGGGAGTGCTTCGCGGGCGCCGCGGGCTGGACCCTGCGGTCCGCCCGGCGCAGCCCGGTGGTCGCCGCCGCCCTCACCGGCGCCGACGGCGGCCTGGTCGAATCCCTCAAGGCCCGTACGGTCGACGCGCTCGTCCGCGGCTACCCGCGGCTGCGGCCCCAGGACATCGGATGGGCCTGCGAGGCGGCGATCCGGCTCACCCTGTCGTACGTGATCGCGCCCGCCGCCAGTGACGAGGAGGCGTGTCTGCGGGTGGCGCAGCTCGTCCGCAGCCTGCTGTCGTGGCCCGCGACGGGGGAGGAGCCGTAGCGGCGCACGGTCCGCGCGGGCGCCGCCCGTGAACCGTCAGTGCGCCGAGCCGGAGATCTGGAGGCCGATGACGCCCGCGATCACCAACGAGATGGACACGATCTTCAGCGTGGAGACGACGTCGCCGAGGAAGATCATGCCGTAGATCGCGGTGCCCGCCGCGCCGATGCCGGTCCAGACGGCGTACGCCGGGCCGACGTCCAGCTTCTTCAGCGACAGCGTCAGCAGACCGAAGGAGCCCAGCGCGAACAGGGCGAAGGCGATGGTCGGCCAGATACGGGTGAAGCCGTGCGACAGCTTGAGGCAGACCGCGAACCCCGTCTCAAGGATGCCTGCGACCACCACGAGCAGCCAGGCCATCGGGTGCCTCCCGTTCCCACTCCGTCTCCGAAACCTGTGTGCGCTGTCGATCATCACACAGCCTGCCCGGAAACCGCCCCTCCGGTCGCCGAAAGCGCGTCAGTCTCCCTCGCGCCGCTCGCGGGTGGCCAGCAGCCGCCGCAGCGAGTCCAGCCGGGCGGGCTCGGCGTGCCCCGCCGCGACCCACGCGTCCAGCGCGCACTCCGGCTCGTCGTGCGAGCAGCCGCGCGGGCACTCCTCGGTGCCCGGCTCCAGGTCGGGGAAGGCGTGGATGACCCGCGACGGATCGATGTGGTGCAGGCCGAACGACCGTACGCCCGGAGTGTCGATCACCCATCCCGTGTCGCCCGGCAGCGGCAGCGCGAGCGCCGAGGTGGTGGTGTGCCGGCCGCGCCCGGTCACCGCGTTCACCGAGCCGGTGGTGCGCTGACGCTCCACCAGCGCGTTGACCAGCGTGGTCTTTCCGACGCCGCTGTGGCCGACGAAGGCCGTCACATGCCCGGCCAGCCGCTCGCGGATCTGGTCGACCCCGCCGGTCAGGAAGTCGTCCCTGTTGGTCACCACATACGCCAGGTCCAGCGCGCCGTACGTCTCCAACAGCGGCGCGGCCGGGGCCAGATCGGACTTGGTGAGCACCAGCAGTGGCTTCAGGCCCGCGTCGAAGGCCGCGACCAGGCAGCGGTCGATCATCCGGGGGCGCGGCTCGGGGTCGGCCAGCGCCGTGACGATCGCGAGCTGGTCGGCGTTGGCGACCACCACCCGCTCGAACGGGTCGTCGTCGTCGGCCGTCCGCCGCAGCACCGACTTGCGCGGCTCGATCCGTACGATCCGGGCCAGGGTGTCCTTCGCGCCCGACAGGTCGCCGACGACCGCGACCCGGTCGCCGACCACCATCGACTTGCGGCCCAGTTCGCGGGCCTTCATCGCGACCACCTCGCGGTCGTCGACCAGCACGGTCAGCCGCCCGCGGTCCACGGTCAGCACCATGCCCTCGGCGGCGTCCTCGTGCTTGGGCCTGATCGTGCTGCGCGGCCGGTTGCCCTTGGCGTTGGGGCGGACTCTGACGTCGTCCTCGTCGGGGTTCTTTCCGTAGCGGCGCACGGCGGTCCTCAGCCCCGGCCCGGTGCGGTGGTGTCCGCTGTGTCCGCCGTGTCCGTCGCGTCCGCCGTATCCGTCGGGTCCGCCGTGCCGGTTGTCTCCGCTGTCTCCGTCGTCTCCGGTGCGGCGGCGCCAGGGCTGACGGCGCCCGGCGTGGAGATCCCCGGCGCGGGCGCGCGGCCCGCGAGCATCGCCGTCCACAGCTCGGGGAATTCGGGCAGGGTCTTCGCGGTCGTCGCCACGTTCTCCACCTGGACGCCGTCCACGGTCAGGCCCAGGACGGCCGCGGCGGTCGCCAGCCGGTGGTCCTCGTAGGTGTGGAAGACCCCGCCGTGCAGGGTGGTCGGCCGGATGCGCAGGCCGTCCTCGGTCTCGGTGACGTCACCGCCCAGCTCGTTGATCTCCTTGGCCAGCGCGGCCAGCCGGTCGGTCTCGTGCAGCCGCAGATGCGCGATGCCGGTCAGCACGCTCTCGCCCTCGGCCAGCGCCGCGACCGCCGCGATCACCGGGGTCAGCTCGCCGACCTCGTGCAGATCGGCGGTGATGCCGAGCACCCGGCCGGTGCCGCTGAGCGTCAGCCCCTGCTCGGTCAGCTCGTACGAGCCGCCCATCGCGGTGAACAGCGTGCGCAGCGCGTCACCCGGCTGGGTGGTGCGGCGCGGCCAGTCCGGGATGGTCACCCGGCCGCCGGTGATCAGCGCGGCGGCCAGGAACGGCGCCGCGTTGGACAGGTCGGGCTCCACCGTCAGGTCCCGGCCGAGCAGCGCGCTCGGCGCCACCCGCCACACATTGCGCGCGCCGCCGTCCTGCGGGGCGTCCACCTTGGCGCCGGCCTTCCGCAGCATGTCCACGGTCATCCGGATGTGCGGCTGGGACGGCAGGGTGCGGCCGGTGTGCCGCAGTTCGAGGCCCCGGTTGAAGCGCGGCGCGGACAGCAGCAGCGCGCTGACGAACTGCGAGGACGACGACGCGTCCACGGACACGCTCCCGCCGGACAGCGAGCCCGCGCCGTTCACGGTCAGCGGCAGGGAGCCGCGGCCCTCGTCGTCGATCCTGGCCCCCAGCGCGCGCAGCGCGTCGATCACGCCGTGCAGCGGACGCTCGTACGCCCGCGCGTCGCCCTCGAAGCGGACCGGGCCGTCGGCGAGCGCGGCGACCGGCGGCAGGAAGCGCATCACGGTGCCCGCGTTGCCGACGTCGATCCGGGCGGGGCCGTGCAGCCCGGCGGGGATGATCCGCCACGCCTCGCCGCCGGACGGGTTGACCGTCTCGTCGATCTGCACGCCCATGGCGCGCAGCGCGTCGGCCATCAGGACCGTGTCGCGGCTGCGCAGCGGACGGCGCACCCATCCGGGTTCCGTGGAGTGCGCGGCGAGCACCAGAGCGCGGTTGGTCACCGACTTCGAGCCGGGCACCGTGACGGTCGCGTCCACGGCGCGGGGCGCGGTCGGGGCCGGCCAGAGGGCGGTCTGCGCGGTGCTGTCGCTCATGGGGCCCAAGCGTAGTGGCTCAGGCACAGGGAGATAGGACGGCGAATGCGGCGAAATCTGCCGGAAACAGGTGCTGTCACTCTCGGCCACATGCGCCGGGGTCGTGCGCCGGGCTCATGCGCGGGGCCAGTGCCGTGGGTCTGTGCGCCGGTCTGCCCCCGTTGCTCCGGCCGTTCTCTCCGCCGGGGCGGCCACGGCCGTCACGGTGGGTGTTCCCCGTCACTCCCGTCACCGCGGTCACCGCGTTATTGGAGGAGCAGCCACCGGGCGCCGCCCACCAGCGAGCAGATCGCGACCGCGTAGAACAGGAGCAGCCACAGGGCCGCCGGAGTGTGCGTGAGCCGGGCGAGCTGGTCCGCGTCCGAGGTGCCGGAGCGCTCACGGCGCCGCGTACGTTGCAGCTCGGCGACCGGCCGCGCGCCGCCGACCAGCAGGAACCACACCACCAGATACGCGAACGCCGCCTGTACCTGCGCCTTGGTCAGCCAGGACACCAACAGGAAGATCGCGCCGGTGACCACCACGGTCAGCGCCCCGTACGCGTTGCGGATCATCACGAGCATGACCAGCAGCAGCGCCGTCGCGCCCCACAGCAGCGCGGTGATGTGGCCGGATGCCAGCAGCCCCGCGCCCGCAAGGCCCAGCAGCGGCGGCGCGGTGTACCCGGCGGCGGCCGTCAGCACCATGCCCACGCCGTGCGGCTTGCCGCGCGAGACGGTCAGGCCCGAGGTGTCCGAGTGCAGGCGTATGCCCTCCAGGCGCCGCCCGGTCAGCAGCGCGAGCAGCCCGTGACCGCCCTCGTGCGCGATCGTCACCGCGTTGCGCGTGACGTGCCACACCCGCCGCAGCAGTACGGCCGCCAGCGCGAGCAGCGCCGTCGCGCCGATCAGCCAGCGCGAGGGATCGGGCTGTGTCCCCGTCAGCCGGTCCCACATCTCGGTGACGCTCGCGACGTTCATGACGTGGCCAGTCCTTGCTACTAGGGGGCTGTGGAGGGGAGCGCCGGGGGCTTGCGAAAGGGCGGACCGTGGGCCGTTCGGGTCCACGGTCGTGGCAGTCTGGCACCTATGTGCGGTCGATATGCGGCGAGCCGGAAACCAGAGGATCTCGCAGGACTCTTCGAAGTCCGTAAGTGGGACCCCACCGAGACCATCGCCCCCGATTGGAACGTCGCGCCGACGAAGGACGTCTACGCGGTGCTTGACCGTCCCGTGCGCGACTCCGGTTCCCCGGAACCGGTCAGACAGTTGCGCGTGCTGCGCTGGGGCCTGGTCCCGTCGTGGGCCAAGTCGCCGGAAGGAGCGGCCAAGCTGATCAACGCGCGGGCCGAGACGGTGCACGAGAAGCCGTCCTTCCGCCGCGCGCTCACCGCCCGGCGCTGCCTGATACCCGCCGACGGCTATTACGAGTGGGTGACGGCGCCCGAGGAGCGCGCGCTGGAGGAGCAGGGCAGGAAGAAGCGGTCCCGCAAACAGCCGTATTTCGTGACGCCCGCCGACGGCTCGGTGATGGCGATGGCCGGGCTGTACGAGTTCTGGCGCGACCGGACGCTGCCCGACGACCACCCGATGGCCTGGTGGGCCACCTGCACGGTGATCACCACGGCGGCCGAGACCGACACCCTGGCCGGATACGCGGGCGAGGGTCCGCGCTCGCTCACCGACATCCACCCCCGGATGCCGCTGATGATGACCCCCGACCGCTGGAACGCCTGGCTCGACCCGGCCACCACCGACCCCGACGCGCTCGGCGCCCTGCTCGCCCCGCCGCCCGGCGGCCTGATGCGCGCCTATCCGGTCGGCACCGGTGTGAGCAGTGTGAAGAACAACGGACCGGAGCTGCTGACGGAGCTGGAGGCACCCGAGGAGGAGACGCTGTTCTGATGACAGCACGCGCAGCACACACAGCGTCCCCGTCCCCCGAGCGGTCGGTGGAAACGGTCGGCACCCCCGCGGGCGAGGCCCGCGTCACCTGGCACCGCGCCCGCGCCGCCCGCGCGGTCCTCGCGCTCGGCCACGGCGCGGGCGGCGGCATCGAGGCCCGCGACCTGGCCGCGCTCGCGGCGGCGCTGCCCGCGCACGGCGTGACCGTGGCACTGGTCGAGCAGCCCTGGCGGGTGGCGGGCAAGAAGCTGGCGCCCGCGCCCAAGACGCTGGACACCGGGTGGACGGCGGTGTGGCCCGCGCTGGCGGAGCCGGGGCTGCCGGTGGTCGCGGGCGGACGCAGCGCCGGCGCCCGGGTGGCCTGCCGTACGGCGAAGGAGCTGGGCGCCGCGGCCGTCCTCGCGCTGTCCTTCCCGCTGCACCCGCCGGGGAAGCCGGAGAAGTCCCGCGCGGCCGAGCTGGACCTGGGCGTCGCGGCCGGGCCGCTGCTGATCGTGCAGGGCGGCAACGACACCTTCGGGCGGCCCGCGGAGTTCCCCGCCGGGTACGAACCGGTCGAGGTGCCGTACGGCGATCACTCGTTCGCCGTACCCAAGCGCGCGGAGTTGACGCAGGACGCGGCGCTGGCCGTGCTGACCGGGGCCGTCAGCGACTGGCTGGCCGGGCTCGGACATGCATCCGCTCGCCCTGGCGGCCGAAAAGGCTGAGCACCTCGACGGTCTCGTCCCCCGCGGGCCCGAACCAGTGCGGCAGCCGGGTGTCGAACTCGGCTGCCTCGCCCGCCCGCAGCTCCAGATCCTTGTCGGCGAGCAGCAGCCGCAGCCGCCCGGAGAGCACGTAGATCCACTCGTAGCCCTCGTGGGTGCGCTGCTCACAGGGCTTGTTCGGCTCGATGATCATCTTGTACGCCTGAAGCGCGCCCGGGTGCCGGGTCAGCGGCAGCACCGTCATGTGGTCCATCTTGCGCGGGACCGTGCGCACCCGCGGGTCGCCGACCTCGGGCGCGCCCACCAGCTCGTCCAGCGGCATCTGGTGCGCGCGGGCCAGCGGCAGCAGCAGTTCGAGCGTGGCGCGCCGCTGCCCCGACTCCAGCCGCGACAAGGTGCTCACCGAGATCCCGGTCGCCTCCGCCAGCGCGGCCAGCGTCACCCCGCGCTCCAGCCGCGCCGCCCGCAACCGCGGCCCGACCTCGGCCAGAGTGCGCTCGACGCCGTCGTCCGTGCCCCTGGGTGCTTTCTCCGCCATGCGCCGATTTTGCCATACCGGCAAGCACGTTTGCCGTACGACCCCGGCGCGCACTCCGGACGACCGCCGTGCGACTTCCGCGCGATCCGCCCGCGCGCCCCCTGTGCCACCGGGAATGAGCCGCGCGATACCGGTGTTGTGCGAATCGGCAGAACGATTCGATCCCGCATTGACGAAGCAATCCGTGAGATCTGTGAGAGAGGCAGCCGCATGGTTTCAGCCGCTTGCCGGTCCCGCGCAGAGGCCGCACAGGCCACCGCGCGACCGGACGCAGCCGCGCCCTACCTGAACTGGGCCGAATGGCCGGTCAAGGACGACGGCAAGGGCGCATCCGGCACGTCGATCTCCAGCGGGATATCCTCCGGAACAGGCGTGGCCGCTTTTGGGCGCGCTGACGTTTCTGAGGAGGTGGGTGCGGTCACCGGCACCGACGACAGCACGGCGGAAAACGCGAGTGCGTCCGGTGAGGCAGCACAGGAGAGCAGCGCGGAGCGCACCGAGCGCTTCGAGCGGGACGCCCTTGGCTTCCTCGACCAGATGTACTCGGCCGCGCTGCGGATGACCCGCAATCCGGCCGACGCGGAAGACCTCGTCCAGGAGACGTACGCGAAGGCGTACGCCTCCTTCCACCAGTTCCGTGAGGGCACCAACCTCAAGGCGTGGCTCTACCGCATTCTCACCAACAGCTTCATCAACTCCTACCGCAAGAAGCAGCGCGAACCGCTGCGCAGCGGCTCGGAGGAGATCGAGGACTGGCAGCTCGCACGAGCCGAATCCCATATGTCGACCGGCCTGCGCTCCGCGGAGTCCCAGGCGCTCGACCACCTGCCCGACTCCGACGTGAAGGCGGCGTTGCAGACGATCCCCGAGGAGTTCCGCATCGCGGTCTACCTCGCGGACGTCGAGGGCTTTGCCTACAAGGAGATCGCGGACATCATGGGAACACCCATCGGCACAGTGATGTCCCGGCTGCACCGCGGGCGTCGCCAGTTGCGTGAGCTGCTGGAGGACTATGCGCGGGACCGCGGTCTTGTACCCGCGGGCGCGGCGGATGAGAAGGGCGCGGATTCATGAGTTGCGGCGACGCACATGAGACGGACTGCTCGGAGGTGCTCGGTCACCTCTACGAGTACCTCGACAACGAGATGCCCGATGAGAGCTGCGCCAAGTTCAAGGAGCACTTCGACGAGTGCCACCCGTGCCTGGAGAAGTACGGCCTCGAACAGGCCGTCAAGAAGCTCGTCAAGCGGTGCTGCGGCTCCGACGACGTGCCGACCGACCTCCGTTCGAAGGTCATGATGCGGATCGAGCTGATCCGCTCCGGTGAGGTCGCCCCGGTCCCGGACCAGGCGCCCGACATCCTCGCCACCCCGACCGAGGCCGAGGCCCGCTAGCTCCTGTCTCCACCGCCGGGCGCGCCAGGGCTTCCCCGCCGCCGTCGGCCACCGCCGGGACACCTCCCGGCACCCCTTCGTCCCGGCTCGTACCCCGTTGCGCTTGTGGACGGGGTTCGGGCGTTCGGACGAGGGCGCATACGCCTCACGTCACCCGTGCGGGTGAGCGTCGGGTCCCACGGACGGCCCAACCCCGGCAAACGCCTCTTCCACGACGGGCGCGGCCCTATCCTCCTGACTCTCAACGGGCCGGGAGCCGATCGGGCCGCGCCCGCCGCGCGTTCGCGCACGTTCGCGTACGGAGGAGGCCGCCTCTCGTGTCCGCCATGCCGACACCCGCACGGGTCACCGTGGCCGCCGTGTGCGCCGCCGGGACGCTGTGCGCCGCGCCCGCCCTGCGGCCCGCCACCGCGTGGGGGACCGTCGCCGTACTCGCCGCCCTGTACGCGCTGTGCGAGCCCGGCGTGCTCCCCGACCGCGCCGCGGGCCGCCACCCGCCCGCCGCCGTCGGCCCGTTCCTGCCCGTCCTGCTGGCCGCCGCCCTGCTGCTGCCCCCGGCCGCCGCCGCGCTGGTGGCCGTCCCCGGCTCGCTCGCGGGCCGCGTGGAGCAGGAGCCGCGCCGCGTACGGCGGCTGTGGCGCGCCGCCCACCTGGCCGTCGCCGTCTGGGCCGCCGCGCTCGCCGCCCGGCTGCTCGACGGCCCCCGCGCGCTGGCCGCCGCCGACCTGCCGTACGCGCTGCTGCCCGCGACCGCCGCCGCGCTCGTCCTCTGCGTCACCGCCACCGCGCTCACCGGCGCCGTCCTGGTCACCGCCGAGGGCCGCACACCGCGCGCGGCCTGGGGCGCCCCGCTGCTCGGCGCCCTCGCCCCGCACCTGACCTACGGCCTCGTCGCCCTCATGACCGCCGTCCTGTGGCAGGCCCGCTACGGCGCCTTCGCCGCGGTGCTCGTACCGCTGCCGATGTACGCGGCCTGCTGGGGATTCGCCCGCGCCCGCCGGGAACGCGACGCCCACCGGGCGACCGTGCGCGCGCTCGTCCAGGCCGTCGAGATCAAGGACCACTACACGCGCGGGCACAGTGAACGCGTGGGCCGCGCCTCGGTGTTCATCGCCCGCGAGCTGGGCATGCCCGAACCCCGCGTCGACGCCCTGCGGTTCGCCGGAATCCTGCACGACATCGGCAAACTCGGCGTCCCCACCCGCCTGTTGCGCAAGAACGGGCCGCTGACCCCGGCCGAGCGGCGGGTGGTCGAGCTGCACCCGGAGTACGGGCACGAGATGGTCCGCGGCATCGCCTTCCTCGGCGAGGCGCGGGACGCGATCCTGCACCACCACGAACGCCTCGACGGCAGCGGCTACCCGCACGGGCTCGCGGGCGACCAGATCCCGGAATTCGCCCGCGTGGTCGCCGTCGCGGACGCCTTCGACGCCATGACGTCCACCCGCTCCTACCGGCGCGCCCGGCCGGTTCGCGCCGCGCTCGACGAACTCCACGCCTGCGCCGGTACGCACTTCGACCCGGCGATGGTCGCCGCCCTGACGCGTGCGCTGGCGCACCACTCCTGGCCGGTGGCCGCCTCGGGGCCGGTCGGCGCCACCACCGCCGGGCGGGGCCCGCTGCTTCTTCCGGCCGCCGTCTCCGCGCCGGTGCCGCGATGAGGGCCCGGCTCGTCCGGGGCGTGTACGGCGCCGCCCTCACCCTGACGGCCGCCGCCGTCGCCCGTACCGCCCTCACCGGCCTCTCCGCGCCCGGCACCGCCCTCGCCTTCGCCGCCGTCATCGCCGTGGGCGTCACCTTCCGCCTTCCCGCCCCCCTCGCCCCTCTCGCCTTCGGCGTCGACCGCGACACCGCGCCTCTCGCCACGGCGACGGCTCTCGCCTACGCCCTTCTGGCGCCGGGCCGCCACGGCCTCGCCCAAACCGTGGCCGTCTCCGCCCTCGCGGCCGCCGTCCCGCTGACCCTGAGCCGCCCCCGCCACGCAGCCGCCCCCGCCCCGCCCCCCTCACCCAGGTGGGTGCCCCGTAGGGGCGCGGGGAACTGCGCGCTCAGCCACGATGCTCCCGCAGGTCACCACCCGCCCCGGCGGGGCAGTTCGGTGGTCTCCGGACCACCGGCCGGTGGGGGCGGGCCGCGCAGTTCCCCGCGCCCCTTCGGGGCGGACCCTCCTGGGCAGGCGAACCCTCCTGCGGGGGCGGGACCTTTTGGGGAGGGGCGCCCGGGTTCGGGGCGGCATGGGGGGCCGGGGGCCAAGGGGGACGGTGAGGTGCGGCGGGTCGCGGCAGCGACCTTCGCCGGGGTGTGCGCCCAACCCTTCGCGGGAGGCGAAGGCCCCGCGTACGCCGCCGCACTCCTGGCGGTCCTCGGCCTGACGGCGCTGTGCGACGCGGCGCTGGCGGCGGCCCTGGGCGCGGCCAGGACCGGCCACCCGTACGCCCCGGCGCTGCGCGACGAGGTGCGGGCACTGGCGGGAATGGCCAGCGCGGTGTGCGCGGGCGGTGTGGTGATGGCGCTGGCGGTCGCGACGGCCGGGCTGTGGGCGCTGCCGATGGCCGCGGCGCCACTGCTGCTGGCGCAGATGTCGCTGCGGGGCCAGGCGGCGGTGCGGGCCACGTACCGGCAGACGATCGGGTCGCTGGCGCGGGCCACCGAGGTGGCCGGCTACACACCGGAGGGGCACGCGCGGCGGGTGAGCGAGCTGGCGACGGCGGTCGGCAGGGAGCTGGGCCTGCCCGCCCGCCACCTGATGCTGCTGGAGTACGCGGCGCTGATGCACGACATCGGCCAGCTCTCGCTGGTCGACCCGGTGCCGCGCGGGGCGACGGAGCCGCTGGACGGCGAGCGGCAGCGCGCCATCGCCGCGCTCGGCGGCGAGGTGGTGCGGCAGACCGGCGCCCCGGCCGAGGTGGCGCTGATCGTGGAGCGGCAGGCGCACCCGTACCGGGAACAGCCGTTGGCGGGCCGGATCGTCCGGGCCGTCAACGCCTACGAGGACCTGACGGGGGAGCCGGGCGCGGCCCTCGACCACCGGCTCGCGGCGGTCGAGCGGCTGCGGTTGGCGACCGCACGTGAGTACGATCCGCAGGTGGTGGCGGCACTCACCAGGGTGCTCGCACGGCGCCCCACCTGGGCATGGTTGGATGCCCACGGGAGTGGCAAGGGTGTCGAGTGAGGAAGCGCGCTCACCGGGGAGCCGCGGACCGCACGGACCGGGTCGCCGGCCCCGGGGGACGGGGGCGACGGCCGGGCTGAGACAACGGCCAAAATGTGCAAGGTTGGAGTCGTACGGGGGGACGCGATCGTAGTGGTGCGGGAAGGCGACGTCCTGGCAGTGATCGGCTGAGCGGGCAGGCGGGTAACGACGTTGAACATCTTCGGAAGAGTGCGGCACCGGCCGTCGCCCACGTGGCGCCAGGCCACTGACCGGGCGTTCTCGCTGATCGGCGACGGCCGTTACGAGGACGCCGGAGCGCTGCTGACCCGAGCCGCCGATCTGGAGCCGTGGCTGTCGGAGTCCTGGTACAACCTCGCGCTGCTGCACAAGTTCCGGCACGACTGGGCGCAGGCCCGGATCGCCGGGCTGCGCGCGGTGGCGCTGCTCGACCGCCCGGTCGGCTCCCCCGACTGGTGGAACCTGGGCATCGCCGCCACCGCCGTGCAGGACTGGCCGCTGGCCCGCCGCGCCTGGCAGGCGTACGGCCTGCGGATGCCCGCGGGCACCGCGAGTCACAACGGCGAGGAGTCGGTACGGCTGCCGCTGGGCAGCGCCGCCGTACGGCTGTCGCCCGAGGGCGAGGCCGAGGTCGTGTGGGGCCGCAGGCTCGATCCGGCGCGGGTCGAGGTGCTCTCCATCCCGCTGCCGTCGTCCGGGCGCCGCTGGGGCGAGGTCGTGCTGCACGACGGCGTCCCGCACGGCGAGCGCGCCACCGCCGACACCGCGGGCGGCGCGGTCTACCCCGTCTTCGACGAGATCGAGCTGTGGGCGCCGTCCCCGGTGCCGACCTGGCTGGTGCTCCTCGAGGCGGACACGGCCGCCGACCGCGACGCGCTGGAGCGGCTGGCGGCGGAGGCCGGATACGCGGCCGAGGACTGGTCGTCGTCCGTCCGGCTGCTGTGCCGCACCTGTTCGGAGAGCCGGATGCCCACCGACGACGGCTCGATGGCCACGCGCGACCCGCACGACCACGGTGAGCCCGGTCACCCCGGCCACCTCAGCCACCACAGCGCGGGTGTGCGCTGGTCGCCGGAGCGCGAGTGCGGGATCGCCGCCCCCGCGTCCCTGGTCCGCGGCCTGCTCGACGGCTGGGTCGCCGACAGCCCGGACACCCGGGACTGGCGGGACCTCGAAGAGGTCTGCTGAACCGCATGCCCTGAACCCCGTGCCCCGAACGGCGAGGTGCGACGAACCACGAGGTGTGGGGAACACCGTCGTGCGCGGGCCCGTACCCTAGGGGGGTTCGTTTACGGGTTCGCGGAAGGCGTACGGCGCAGATGTCCCAGCAGCACACCGAGCACGGCCACGGTCACCAGCACCACCACGGGCATGACCACGACCACGCGCACAGCCACGACGCGGCCACCGAAGGCTTCCTCGACGACGTGACCGACGCGCAGGCGCGCGAACTGGCGTACCGCGAGCGCGGCACCGTCCGCCCGATCACCGTGGTCGGCAACCCGGTGCTGCACCGGGAGTGCAAGGACGTCACGTCCTTCGACGACGACCTGGACGCGCTGATCGCCGACATGTTCGCCAGCCAGCGCGCCGCCGAGGGCGTGGGCCTGGCCGCCAACCAGATCGGCGTCGACCTCAAGGTCTTCGTCTACGACTGCCCGGACGACGACGACAACCGGCACGTCGGCGTCGTCTGCAACCCCGTACTGGACGAACTGCCCGCCGACCGGCGCCGCCTGGACGACTCCAACGAGGGCTGCCTGTCCGTCCCCGGCGCCTACATGGAACTGGCCCGCCCCGACTACGCGGTGGTGCGCGGCCAGAACGCCAAGGGCGAGCCGATCGTCGTCCACGGCAGCGGCTACTTCGCCCGCTGCCTCCAGCACGAGACCGACCACCTCTACGGCCGCCTCTACATCGACCGTCTCTCCAAGCGCGACCGCAAAGACGTCATGAAGCAAATGGCCGAGGCCACCCCGAAGTTCGAGACGGTCCCCAACGACTGACCCGCCCCGCCCGCCCGCCCGCCCGACGGGAAAGGGGCGGCGGAAGGCTCATCGCCTTCCGCCGCCCCTTTCGCCGTTGACCGTTCCGGCCCCGGGTCTAGAAGTCCTCGTCCAGGGCGAAGCTGCCCTCCACCGCGACCTGGTAGGCGGACGGGCGGCGCTCGAAGAAGTTCGTCAGCTCCTGGACGCCCTGCAACTCCATGAAGGAGAAGGGGTTCTCCGAGCCGTAGACCGGGGGGAAGCCGAGGCGGGCGAGGCGCTGGTCGGCGACGCACTCCAGGTAGGAGCGCATGGACTCGGTGTTCATGCCGGGCAGGCCGTCGCCGCACAGGTCGCGGCCGAACTGGAGCTCGGCCTCGACGGCTTCGCGCAGCATGTCGGTGACCTGCTGCCGCAACTGCTCGTCGAAGAGGTCCGGCTCCTCCTTGCGGACGGTGTCGACCACGTCGAAGGCGAAGCTCATGTGCATGGTCTCGTCGCGGAACACCCAGTTGGTGCCGGTCGCGAGCCCGTGCAGCAGGCCGCGCGAGCGGAACCAGTAGACGTACGCGAAGGCGCCGTAGAAGAACAGGCCCTCGATGCACGCGGCGAAGCAGATCAGGTTGAGCAGGAAGCGGCGGCGGTCGGCCTTGGACTCCAGGCGGTCGATCTTCTCGACCGAGTCCATCCAGCGGAAGCAGAACTGCGCCTTCTCGCGGATCGAGGGGATCTCCTCGACCGCGTCGAAGGCCGCCGCGCGGTCCTCGGGATCGGGCAGGTAGGTGTCGAGCAGCGTCAGATAGAACTGGACGTGCACGGCCTCCTCGAAGAGCTGGCGGGACAGGTACAGCCGCGCCTCGGGGGAGTTGATGTGCTTGTAGAGCGTGAGCACCAGGTTGTTGGAGACGATCGAGTCACCGGTCGCGAAGAACGCGACCAGGCGGCCGATCATGTGCTGCTCGGCGGGGCTGAGCTTGGCGAGGTCGGACACGTCGGAGTGGAGGTCGACCTCCTCCACGGTCCAGGTGTTCTTGATCGCGTCGCGGTAGCGCTCGTAGAAGTCCGGGTAGCGCATCGGACGCAGGGTCAGCTCGAAGCCCGGGTCGAGCAGATTCTTGTCGGTGGACGTCATTACTGGCAGGCCTCGCAGGACTCGGGGTTCTCAAGGGAGCAGGCGATCGCGTCGGCGTCGGCGATCACCGGTACGGGGACGGGGGTGGCGGCCGTCTGCTGCTGGGCGCGGGCCGCGCGGGCGATCCGGGTCGCGGGCCGGGACCGCAGGTAGTACGTCGTCTTCAGGCCCTGCTTCCAGGCGTAGGCGTACATCGAGCTGAGCTTGCCGATGGTGGGCGTCTCCAGGAACAGGTTCAGCGACTGGCTCTGGTCGAGGAACGGCGTACGCGCCGCCGCCATGTCGATCAGGCCGCGCTGCGGGATCTCCCACGCCGTGCGGTACAGCTCGCGGATCTCGGCCGGAATCCAACTGAAGCCGTTCACCGAGCCGTTGGCCTCGCGCAGCGCCTCGCGGGACTGCGCGTCCCACACGCCGAGCCGCTTGAGGTCGGCGACCAGGTACGAGTTGACCTGGAGGAACTCACCCGACAGCGTCTCGCGCTTGAAGAGGTTGGAGACCTGCGGCTCGATGCACTCGTAGACACCGGCGATGGACGCGATGGTCGCGGTCGGCGCGATGGCCAGCAGCAGCGAATTGCGCATGCCGGTGGCCGCGATCCGGGCGCGCAGCGCCGTCCAGCGCTCCGGCCAGTTCAGCTCGGTCGCGTAGTGGTCGGGGTGCAGCACACCGCGGGCGGTACGGGTCTTGTCCCAGGCGGGCAGCGGGCCCTGCCGCTCGGCGAGGTCGCAGGACGCCTCGTACGCGGCGAGCATGATCCGCTCGGCGATCCGGGTGGACAGCTCGCGCGCCGCGGCCGAGTCGAAGGGCAGCCGCAGCTTGAAGAAGACGTCCTGAAGACCCATCACGCCCAGGCCCACCGGGCGCCACTTGGCGTTGGAGCGGCCCGCCTGCTCGGTCGGGTAGAAGTTGATGTCCACGACCCGGTCGAGGAAGGTCACCGCGGTCCTGACGGTCTCGTCGAGCCGCTCCCAGTCCATCTCGCCGCCCGCGCCGCCCCCCGGGGTGGCGAAGGCGCCCAGGTTCACCGAACCCAGGTTGCACACCGCGGTCTCGCCGTCGTCGGTGACCTCCAGGATCTCGGTGCACAGATTCGAGGAGTGCACGGTACGGCCGGGCTCCGCCGTCTGGTTGGCCGTACGGTTCGAGGCGTCCTTGAAGGTGATCCAGCCGTTGCCGGTCTGCGCGAGGGTCCGCATCATCCGGCCGTACAGCTCGCGCGCCGGGATCGTGCGCTGCGCCAGGCCCTTGGCCTCGGCCCTGCGGTACGCGGCGTCGAAGTCGTCGCCCCACAGGTCGACCAGCTCCGGCACGTCGGACGGCGAGAACAGCGACCAGTCGGCGTCGGTCTCCACGCGGCGCATGAACTCGTCCGGGATCCAGTGCGCCAGGTTCAGATTGTGGGTGCGGCGCGCGTCCTCACCGGTGTTGTCGCGCAGTTCGAGGAACTCCTCGATGTCGGAGTGCCAGGTCTCCAGGTAGACCGCCGCGGCGCCCTTGCGACGGCCGCCCTGGTTGACCGCGGCCACCGACGCGTCCAGCGTCTTCAGGAACGGCACGATGCCGTTGGAGTGGCCGTTGGTGCCGCGGATCAGCGAACCGCGCGAGCGGATCCGGGAGTAGGACAGGCCGATCCCGCCCGCGTGCTTCGACAGCCGCGCCACCTGGTGGTAGCGGTCGTAGATCGAGTCCAGCTCGTCCAGCGGCGAGTCCAGCAGGTAGCAGGAGGACATCTGCGGGTGCCGGGTGCCGGAGTTGAACAGGGTGGGGGAGCTGGGCAGGTAGTCCAGCGCGCTCATCAGCCGGTAGAGCGAGGCGACTTCCTCGGCGGCGCGCACCGAGTCGTCCTCGGCGAGACCGCAGGCCACGCGGAGCATGAAGTGCTGCGGGGTCTCGATCACCTGACGGGTGATGGGGTGCCGCAGCAGGTAGCGGCTGTGCAGGGTGCGCAGGCCGAAGTAGCCGAAGCGGTCGTCCGCGCCGGCGGCCAGCGCCTCGTCCACCAGCGCGTCGAGCCGGGGCTTGTGCAGGGCCACGAAGGCGGCCGTGCGGTCGGCGATCAGGCCCTCGCGGTGCCCGACCGAGACGGACGCGGAGAACGACACCGCGCCCTGGCCCGCGGCCTCTTCGGCGATGGTCGAGGTCAGCAGCCGGGCGGCCAGCCGCGAGTACGCCGGGTCCTCGGAGATCAGCCCGGCCGCCGCCTCGGTGGCCAGGCGGTGCATCTCGGCCGCGTCGGAGGCGGCGTTACGGCCGCGCAGCGCGGCGGCGGCGACCCGGCCGGGGTCGGTGTCGGTCAGGTCGGCGGTGAGCCGCACCAGCGTACGCAGCAGGTCCGCGCCCGGGCCCTCGTCGGGACCGGCGGGAGGTCCGGGGAGAGGTCCGGAGGGGGGAGCCGAGGGAATCCGGGGGGCGACGGTGCGGAGTTCGGCTGAAGCGGGGTCTGCGGGCGCGATGGTCACGGTGGTGCTCTCTCCCTCGAACGCGGCGACGGCCAGGCGGGGAGGAGCGGGTACGCGTGCGGAGGCGCACCCCTGCTCAGGCATGGGCGTGCCGCGACGCGTCCGCCGGCCCAATCCGCGAGGCCCGGACACAACTGCGCCCGTCGCTTGTGGGCGCTACGGGCGCGCTGGCGGCAGGTCCTCGGGCTGTGCGGGCGTACGCCCGCTCACCGTTGCGGGGCAGCGCCGGATTCGCACCGGCTTCCCCTGCTCGACAGCGAAGTTGAGCATACATGTAGTGCCGCGGTTCGCGTGGAAGCCCAGATGTTGTGTCGTGAGGGCGGGTCGCCGAGGTCGGCGCGCAAGCGCCGGAGGGGATTTTATTCCCTCCGGCGCCCTCAGATCCGCGGGGCCGCGACCGCTGTGAGGGCCGGTTCGCGGCCTGGTTCGCGTTCCGGTTCGCGGTCCGGTTCGCGGTCCGCGCGCGCGGCGCGTCTCGCGTGCGCCCGGCGTGTCGCCTCGGCCTCGCGGGCGGCGTCGGCCGCGCGGATCTGGCGGGTGATCCTGGCCTCGGCGCGCAGGCCCAGGACGGGGACGAAGGAGAGGATGAGGAGGAGGGCGGAGAGGGCTGCGATGTCCAGGAGAACGGTCATGGGTCAATCGTGCTCGCGCCGCTTACCCGCGAACAGTGGCAGGACCGCCGTACTACCGCGACATCCTGCCAAGTGGCATCCTCGGGAGCATGCTGAAGAACGTGGCCGCGGTACTGCTCGACGGTGTCCACCCCTTCGAACTCGGGGTGATCTGCGAGGTGTTCGGCCTCGACCGCAGCGAGGACGGGCTGCCCGTGTACGACTTCGCGGTGATCTCCGGCGAGGGCCCGACGCTGCGCACGCACGCCGGGTTCGAGCTGTCGGCCTCCTGCGACATGGACCGGCTGGACGAGGCGGACCTGATCGCCGTACCGGCCGGGGACTCGTACATCGACCGGGACTTCCCGCCGCAGGTGCTCACGGCGCTCAACCGGGCCGTGGAGCGCGGCGCGACGGTGCTCAGCGTGTGCTCGGGCGTCTTCGTGCTGGCCGCCTCCGGCATGCTCGACGACCGGCGCTGCGCCACGCACTGGCGGCACGCGGAACGCCTCGCGAGCCGGTACCCGCAGATCAAGGTCGAGTCCGACGTGCTGTACGTGGACGACGCGGGGGTGATCACCTCGGCCGGTACGGCCTCCGGCATCGACGCCTGCCTGCACCTGGTGCGCAAGGAGCAGGGCAGCGCCGTCGCCAACGGCATCGCCCGCCGCATGGTGGTGCCGCCGCACCGCGAGGGCGGCCAGGCGCAGTACGTGGACCGGCCGCTGCCGCGCGGGCAGAGCGACACCGTGGCCGGGGTGCTGTCCTGGATGGAACGGCACCTGGACCGCGAGGTGACCGTCGAGGAGCTGGCCGCCCGCGCCCACATGTCGCCGCGCACCTTCGCCCGCCGCTTCCAGCAGGAGACCGGCACCACCCCGTACCGCTGGCTGCTGGGTCAACGGGTTCTGCTGGCAAGGGAGTTGCTGGAGGCCACCGACCACACCATGGACGCCGTCGCGCTCCGCGCGGGGTTCGGGAACGCGGCGACCATGCGGCATCACTTCGCCCGCTGGACGGGGACCACGCCGCAGGGGTACCGGCGCACTTTCGCCTCGCGCTGAGGCGCGGGTCCCCAAGGCGCGGGTCCCCAAGGCGCTGGTCCCCAAGGCGCGGGCCGCACACCACAACGCGGCCTCGCGCCCCCGGGACCCGCCCCCTCGCGCTCTACTACGCCGGTGCGGGAACCGCCTCCTTCGCCGCCTCCTCCGCCTCCACCACGTAGTCGCCCTTCGCCGTCTCGTCCACGCCGTCGGGGGCCTTGAGGGCGCGCAGGACCAGGGTGAGGACGACCGCGACCGCCGCGTTCAGGACGAAGGCGGTGAGGCCGATGTAGCCGAGCTCGCCGATGCCGGGGATCTTCGCGGAGTTGCCGCCGAAGTGCGACTGGCTGGCGCTGGTCTGCTCGTACGCCTTCCACGTGCCGTACGCCATGCCCGCCGCCCAGCCGGCCAGCAGCGCCCAGCGGTGGAACCAGCGGGTGAACAGGCCGCCGACGATGGCCGGGACGGTCTGGAGGATCCAGATGCCGCCCAGGAGCTGGAAGTTGATCGCGACCGTCTTGTCCATCGACAGCACGAAGACGAGCGCGCCGACCTTGACCACCAGGGACGCGGCCTTGGAGACCTTGGTCTCCTGCGCGGGGGTGGCGTCCGGTTTGAACAGGTCCTTGTAGATGTTGCGGGTGAACAGGTTGGCCGCCGCGATCGACATGATCGCCGCCGGGACCAGCGCGCCGATGGCGATGGCGGCGAAGGCCACCCCGGCGAACCAGGAGGGGAACATGTCCTCGAAGAGCTGGGGGATGGCCAGTTGGGCGTTGTAGCCCTTGACGCCCTTTCCGACGCCCGCCGCCAGCGCCATGAAGCCGAGCATCGCCAGCAGGCCGAGCATCAGCGAATACAGCGGCAGGATCGTGGTGTTGCGGCGGATGGTGTTGCGGCTCTTTCCGGAGAGCACGGCCGTCACCGAGTGCGGGTACAGGAAGAGCGCCATCGCCGAGCCCATCGCGAGCGTGGCGTACGCCCATTGGGCCTGCGGCGCCGACACCAGTGAGCCGCGCGGCTTGCCGGTGGCGGGGTTGGTCACCTTGTAGGCCGCGTCCGCCTTGTCGAAGATGTCGCCGAACCCGCCCAGTTTGTAGGGGATGTAGATGATCGCGACCGCGATGACGATGTAGATCAGCGCGTCCTTGACGAAGGCGATCAGCGCGGGCGCGCGCAGCCCCGAGGAGTACGTGTACGCGGCCAGCACACCGAAGGCGATCAGCAGCGGCAGGTCCTTGACGAACCAGTTGGTGGAGTCGCCGCCGCCCACGCCCATCACGTCCAGCACGGCCTGGATGCCGACGAGTTGGAGCGCGATGTACGGCATGGTCGCGACGATCCCGGTGAGCGCCATCGCGACCGACAGGCTCTTCGACCCGAACCGGCCGCGGATGAAGTCCGACGAGGTCACGTACCCGTGCTTGTGCGAGACCGACCACAGCCGCGGCAGGAAGAGGAACACCAGCGGGTAGGTGATGATCGTGTACGGGACCGCGAAGAACCCGGCGGCGCCCGCGGAGTAGATCGCGGCGGGCACGGCGACGAAGGTGTACGCGGTGTAGAGGTCGCCGCCGAGCAGGAACCAGGTCACCCAGGTGCCGAAACTCCGGCCGCCCAGGCCCCATTCGTCCAGGTGCAGGGCGTTCTCCGCGCGTCGCCAGCGGGCGGCGAGGAAGCCCATCACCGTGACCAGGAGGAAGAAGAAGACGCAGACGCCGAGCGCCACGCCGTTCACGTCGTTCGTCACTTGCCCGCACCCCCCTTGCGCGCCCGCTCCTCGCGGCGCACCAGGACGTACGCGGTGTACGTCAGCAGCGCCGCCGCCGGCACCCACGCCATCTGGTACCAGTAGAAGAACGGGATGCCGATGAACCTCGGGGTGAGCCGCGAGTACGAGCTGACCCAGAGCAGCGCCACGAAGGGCGCGACCAGGCATATCCCGGCGATCACGCGCGACGCGGTGACCACCGGCCGCCGCGGCGGCGCGGGGTGTTCCTCAAGTGATAGGTCGTCGGGCATACGTGCGGCTCCCGTCCCCTAGAGCTACGAGTGTGACTCGCGGGAATCTAGGGGAGGGGAGTAGCGCACGTCACCATGTGTGCGGCGATCTCACTCGTGAGAAGTCAAACCGACGGTCTCAGTCGGTGGGGCGGCTCAGTCGTGCCACGAACTTGTAGCGGTCGCCGCGGTAGACCGAGCGCACCCACTCGACCGGTTCGCCGACGGTGTCGATCGAGTGCCGGGAGAGCATCAGCATCGGCAGGCCGACGTCGGTGCCGAGCAGCCCGGCCTCGCGCGGGGTGGCCAGCGAGGTCTCGATGGTCTCCTCCGCCTCGGCCAGCCGCACGTCGTAGACCTCGGCCAACGCCGTGTACAGGGACGTGTACTTGGCGAGGCTGCGGCGCAGCGCGGGGAAGCGCTTGGCCGACAGGTGCGTCGTCTCGATCGCCATCGGCTCGCTGTTGGCCAGCCGCAGCCGCTCGATCCGCAGCACCCGGCCGCCGGCCTTCATATCGAGCAGCCCGGCGAGCCGGTCGTCGGCAGTGATGTAGCCGATGTCCAGGAGCTGGGACGTGGGTTCGAGACCCTGGGCGCGCATGTCCTCGGTGTACGAGGTCAGTTGGAGCGCCTGGGAGACCTTCGGCTTGGCGACGAAGGTGCCTTTGCCCTGGATGCGTTCGAGCCGGCCCTCGACCACGAGTTCCTGGAGCGCCTGGCGGACCGTGGTACGCGAGGTGTCGAACTCGGTGGCCAGCGTGCGCTCCGGCGGTACGGGCGTGCCGGGGGGCATGGTCTGGGTGATGTCCAGAAGATGCCGCTTGAGCCGGTAGTACTTGGGCACGCGTGCGGTACGGCCCGCGGTGCTCGCGGTCCCCGCCGTACTCTCCGCGCCACTGCCCGCGTCGCTGTCCATGACGTCTACTCCCGACTGCTGTCGTGCTGCCGTCACCGGCTCCTCCGTTATATGCGGCTCACATCGTGGCACGGCCTGACCTGGAGCGGGGAGGCGGTAGTGGTCGCTTCCCGCTCAGGTGTCGGTCCGATAACAGAGCCGACATGGGTTCTTATACACCCTTGACACCCCCAAAGGTCTAGGCCAAGCTCCGGGTACTGGTCTAAACCATTAACGACCAAATCCCAGACCCACGAGCAGGACGCGGCTGCACACGTGTCTCGCGGTAGCCGACATTTCGGGTGGTGGGGGGAGTTTCGGGCATCCTGAGGAGGGTGGCGTGAAGCGCAAGCTCATCGCGGCGATCGGCGTCGCGACCATGATTGCTGGTATTGCGGCCTGTGGGTCGGACAAGAAGGACGACAAGGCCGCTGAGAAGCCGGCCGACCAGACCGGCACGGTGACCGTCTGGCTGATGGCCGAGGCGCAGACCGCCTGGCCCGAGCTGGTACAGAACACCACCGCCCAGTTCAAGGCGAAGTACCCGAAGGTCAACGTCAAGATCCAGTACCAGCAGTGGAGCGACAAGGTCCAGAAGCTGGACGCCGCGCTCTCCGGTTCCAGCGCCCCCGACGTGGTCGAGCTGGGCAACACCGAGACCCAGACGTACATCCTCAACGGCGCTCTCGCCGAGCTGGACAAGAAGACCTTCCAGAACTCGGACACCTGGATCAAGGGCCTCGAGGACACCTGCACCTACCAGGGCAAGCTCTACTGCGCGCCCTACTACGCCGGTGCCCGCGTCGCGATCTACAACACCGCCGACTTCAAGGCCGGTACGGGCTCCGACGCCTTCCCCGCCACCGAGGACGAGCTGACCGCCGCCCTGGACAAGATCGAGGCGAAGAAGGGCGGCGACAAGACGTACTCGCCGCTCTACCTCCCCGGCCAGTACTGGTACGCGGCCATGTCGTACGTGAAGGCGTACGGCGGCCAGATCGCCAAGACCGACGGCAGCAAGTGGACCGCCGACCTGGAGAGCCCGCAGGCGCAGCAGGGCATCCAGCACTTCATCGACCTGGTGAAGAAGTACAACCACGGCGACCAGACCAAGGACGAGGCGGACCACGCCAACGTCATGGCCCACGAGAAGGCCGGCGTCATCTACGGCAACGGCTGGGAGTCCGGCTCGGTCATCACGCCGCCGAACGGCAACGCCAAGCTCAAGGACGTCATCAAGACGGCCACGATGCCCGGCCCGAACGGCAAGGCGCTGCCCTCCTTCATCGGCGGCTCCGACCTCGCCGTGGTCAACAAGTCCAAGGTGAAGGACCTCGCCAAGGAGTGGATCGCGGACTTCACCGACGAGAAGAACGAAGCCGCGCTGGTCACCAAGGCGACGCTGCCGAACAACACCAAGCAGCTCGAGCCGATGAAGGCCGACCCGGCCACCGCCGCCGCGGCCAACGCCGTGCCGGACGCCTGGTTCACGCCGATCGCACCGGGCTGGGCCGCGATCGAGAAGCAGGGCATCCTCAAGTCGATGCTGCTCGACATCCTCAAGGGCAAGTCCGTCGCCGACGCCACCAAGGCCGCCGACGACAAGATCAACTCGCTGATCAACACCGCCTCCTGACACGGCGGTCGTCACCAGGGGAGGGCGGTCCGCGGTCGCGGGCCGCCCGCCCCGGTATCCCGGCATGGACACCGAAGAAAGGTCAGAGCGGATGAGTGCCGCCGACACGCATGCCACCGAGCCGGTGACGGGGGGCCGCCCGCAGATCCCGCCGCCGCGCTCGACCGGTCCGGCCGCCACGACAGCGGGCCGCGCCGCCGGGCGCAACCGGCAGAGCAGATCGCTGCCGTATCTGCTGATCGCTCCGGCGCTGCTGATCATGATCGGCGTGCTGGGCTACCCGCTCGTCGACACCATCGTGCTGTCCTTCCAGGACGAGCGCCGCAACAACCTCTGGAACGGCGTCGCGGCGCCCTGGGTCGGCTTCGACCAGTACAGCTCGATCCTCGGCGACAGCGAGTTCTGGGCCGTGGTGCTGCGCACCGTGGTCTTCGTCGTCGTCTGCGTCGTCGCCACCATGTCGCTCGGCCTGCTGATCGCGCTGCTGATGCAGCGGGTCTCCAACTGGGTCCGGGTCACCATGAGCAGCGTGATGATCGCCGTGTGGGCGATGCCGCTGCTGGTCGCCACCTCGGTCTTCAAGTTCATGTTCGACTCCGACTACGGCCTGGTGAACCAGCTCCTCACCCGGCTGCCCGGCGTCGACTACACCCGGCACAACTGGTTCCTCAACCCGACCACCGGCATGGCGATCATCGCCGTCCTGGTCGTCTGGGGCGCCATCCCCTTCATCGCCATCAGCCTGCACGCGGCGCTCACCCAGGTCCCCAAGGAACTGGAGGAGGCCGCGCGGATCGACGGCGCCAAGGGCTTCGGCATCTTCCGCTACGTCACCTTCCCGATCATCAAGCCGGTCTTCGTGATGACCAGCACCCTGTCGGTGATCTGGGACTTCGGCGTGCTCGGCCAGATCCTGCTGATGCGCGGCGGCCAGCCCGAGCAGGACTACCAGACGCTCGGCCTGTACGCGTACACCCAGGCGTTCATCTCCAACTCCTTCAGCCGGGGCGCGGCCATCTCCGTGGTCTCCGTCCTGCTGCTGTCGGGTGTCGCCGTCTACTACCTGCGCCAGCTTCTGAAGATCGGAGAGGTCGAGTGAGCACCGCTGTCAAGAGCGGCCCCGCGACCCAGGGCCCCACGGCCGGAGTCGTCTACCGCACTCCGAAGAAGAAGCGCAACGGCTGGAACGTGCTCGGCCTGATCGTCACCGTGATCATGGGCTTCCCGGTGTACTGGATGGTCATCACCGCGCTCCGCCCGAGCCAGGAGATCCTCAGCTACCACCAGAAGCTCTATCCCAGCTCCGTCACGTTCAACCAGTTCAAGCGCGCGATGGACATGCCCAACTTCTGGGACAACGTCAAGAGCAGCGTGATCATCTCGGCGTGCAGCGTCGTGATCGCCATCGGCATCGGCCTGCTCGCGGCGTACGCCATCGGCCGGTTCAAGTTCTGGGGCCGCCGCGGCCTGGTCATCGCGCTGCTGGTGATCCAGCTCATCCCGGCCACCTCGATGCTGATCCCGATCTACATCCAGCTCAACAAGATGGGCGGCCTCAACCAGTACTGGGGCGTCATCGTCGTCTACGCGGCGAGCACCCTGCCCTTCGCCGTGTGGATGCTGCGCGGCTTCATCGTCAACATCCCCAAGGAGCTTGAGGAGTCGGCGATGGTCGACGGGTGCAGCCAGATGGAGGCGTTCCGCCGCGTCGTCCTCCCGCTGCTCGCGCCCGGCCTGGTCGCCGCGTCGATCTACGCGCTGATGACCGCCTGGAACGAGTACCTGTTCGCCTACGTACTTCTCCAGGACAATGACAAGTACACGTTGAGCATCTGGCTGCTGAAGTTCACCGGACAGCGCGGTACGGACTACGGAGCCCTCATGGCGGGCTCGATCCTGATCGCCCTGCCCGTCGTGATCTTCTTCCTGTTCGTCCAGCGCAAGGTGGCCTCCGGCCTGACCGCAGGCGCGGTGAAGGGATGACCGTCATTACCGTCGACACGCCCGCGGACGTCCTGGCCCGCGACGCCCTCACCGTCCTCCAGCCCGGCTTCCGCGGCACCGAGGCCCCCGACTGGGTGCTGCGGCTGCTCGCCGAAGGGCTCGGCGCGGTCGCGCTGTTCTCCCGCAACATCGAGTCGCCCGAGCAAGTCGCCCGGCTCACCGCCCAGTTGCGCGCGGTACGGCCCGACGTGCTCGTGGCCGCCGACGAGGAGGGCGGCGACGTCACCCGCCTCGAAGCGCGCGGCGGCTCCTCCTTCCCCGGCAACCTCGCGCTCGGCGCCGTCGACGACGTCAAGCTCACCCGGGCCGTCGCCGCCGAACTCGGCCGCAGGCTCGCCGCGTGCGGCGTCAACCTCAACTGGGCGCCGTCCGCCGACGTCAACTCCGACCCCGGCAACCCGGTCATCGGCGTCCGCTCCTTCGGCGCCGAGCCCGAACTGGTCGCGCGCAACACCGCCGCCTACGTGGAGGGAATGCAGTCGGCGGGCGTGGCGACCAGCGTCAAGCACTTCCCCGGCCACGGCGACACCGCCGTCGACTCGCACCACGCGATGCCGCGCATCGACGTCGACCTCGACACCCTGCGCGACCGCGAACTCGTGCCGTTCAGGGCGGCCGTCGCCGCCGGCACCAAGGCCGTGATGAGCGCTCACATCCTCGTCCCGGCCCTCGACCCCGACCTGCCGGGCACGCTCAGCTCCGCCGTCCTCACCGGCCTGCTGCGCGCCCCGCGCGAGCAGGGCGGCCTCGGCTACGACGGCCTCATCGTCACCGACGGCATCGAGATGCAGGCCATCTCCGCCGCCTACGGCATCGAACGCGGCACCGTCATGGCGCTGGCCGCCGGGGCCGACGCGATCTGCGTCGGCGGCGGCCTGTCCGACGAGCAGACCGTGCTCGGCCTCCGCGACGCCATCGTGCGCGCGGTGCGCGAGGGCGACCTCCCCGCCGAGCGGCTGGCCGACGCCGCCGCCCGGGTGCGCGACCTCCAGGTGTGGGCCGCCGAGCGGGCGGCCGCAGCGGAGGGGACCGCGTCCGCCGCCCCGGCGGGGGAGTCCGACATCGGCCTGGAGGCGGCCCGCCGCGCCCTGCGGATCACCCGCCGCGCCGAGTTCACCCCGCTCACCGAGGCGCCCTACGTCGCCGCCCTCACGCCGGTCGCCAACATCGCGGTCGGCGACGTGACCCCCTGGGGCATCGCCGCCGACCTCGCCAGGCTCCTGCCGGGCACGGTCACGGGCACCTACCCCGGCCGCGAGGTGGAGGAGCTGGGCGCCGAGGCGTTCGCCGCCGGACTCCTCGACGAGGCCGGCGACCGTACGATCGTCGTCGTCGTCCGCGACGCCCACCGGCACCGCTGGATGTCCGAGGCGCTCGCGGCGGTCGTCTCCCGCCGCCCAAGCACGGTCGTCGTGGAGATGGGCGTGCCCCAGGCGCCCGCCACCGGCGCCCTCCACATCGCCACCCACGGCGCGGCGCGCGTCTGCGGCACGGCCGCCGCCGAGGCCATCGTGGGCTCCGTCTGACGCGGGCTCCGTCTGACACGACAGAGCGCCGGACGGACTGCGATCAGTCCGTCCGGCGCTCTTTCGCGTTCCGCCGGGCAGGCCCTAGACGCCCTGCCAGGCGGGCTTGGCCGCGAAGGTGGCGCGGAAGTACGGGGCCAGCTTCAGCTTGGAGGCGGCGGCCTCGTCCACGACCACGGTGGCGTGCGGGTGGAGCTGGAGCGCCGAGGCGGGAACGACGGCGGCGACGGGCCCCTCGACGGTCTGCGCGACGGCCTCCGCCTTGCCCTCGCCGGTGGCGAGCAGCACCAGGTGCCGGGCCTCCAGGATGGTGCCGATGCCCTGCGTGATCACGTGGTGCGGCACCTGCTCGATGTCGCCGTCGAAGAAGCGGGCGTTGTCGACCCTGGTCTGCTCGGTGAGCGTCTTGATCCGGGTCCTGGAGGCGAGCGACGAGCAGGGCTCGTTGAAGCCGATGTGCCCGTCGGTGCCGATCCCCAGGAGCTGGAAGTCGACGCCGCCGGCCGTGGCCAGCGCCGCGTCGTACGCCTCGCAGGCGGCCTGCACGTCGTCGGCGGCCCCGTCGGGCCCCATGAAGGACTTCTCCGACAGCCCCAGCGGCTCCACGACCTCCCGCAGCACGACCGAGCGGTACGACTCCGGGTGGCCGGTGGGCAGGCCGACGTACTCGTCGAGCTGGCAGACGCGGGCACGGGCCGCGTCGACGGCGCCCGAGCGGACCTTCGCCGCCAGCGCCTCGTAGATGGGCAGCGGGGTGGATCCGGTGGCCACGCCGAGCAGAGCGTCCGGCTTGCGGCGCAGCAGCGCGGCCATGGCCTCCGCGATCAGCTCGCCGCCTGCCGCGGCGTCCGGGACGATGACAACTTCCACGCTGGGCCTGCCGTTCTGGAGGGGACTTGTGTGGTATAGACCAATCTAGCAGAGCAGGGCCCCGTCGGCGCTGCGCCGGGGCACCTCTGCCCGCCACCCAGACCTCCACCGCGGAGCTGCTGGTCCTCTGCCTCCTCGTGGAGAGCCTGCGCGGCGGGGTTCGCCGCTCGGGTGCGGCTGCGCGTGAGGCTGAGCCCCTGGGCCACGTGTGCGCGAGGTGGTTGCACCGGATCTAAGCGCCCGGAGGCGAGAGGGCGGCAATAAAAAGGGAATTACGGCGCCCCCACAAAAGACGGCTCCCACCCCACGGCGCCCCCACAAAAGAGCCCCCCCGCCCACAAAAGAGCCCCCCGAAAAAACCCACGGGCCGCGGTGCGCAGCGGGGACCCTCAACCCCGCCGGCACCGCAGCCCGGAGCAGCCGTCGGCGCCTGGCCGGCGGGGTGTGCGGTTCCCCCCGGCGCGATGGGCCGACCTTGAGGTCAGGGCGTAGTCAGGGCAGAGAACGCCTTGCCTCGGTCCGTCCTCCTGTGCGGGGAGGACGGAGGTCTGATGCCACGCGTGTACGCGACACACGAGGTGCCACGTTCGACGCGCGGTACGCGCCACGCGTGGTGTCACGCTTCATTGTGGACTAGACCATTCGGCCTTGTCTACGGTTCCCGGCGACGCTTCCTCGCCAGGCCCCCGGCGGGTCGATGCACCCTCCAGCGAAATCATCTCCGAAAACGGCTCGTCCCGCACCCCCCTCCCCGGCCGGTACGCTCACAGGCGTGCCCTCCATGAACGACCTCGTACGCGAGCACACGGCCCTCGACGACTCCGACCTCGAATGGCTTCATCTGCTCGTCTCGGAGTGGCAGCTGCTCTCCGACCTGTCCTTCGCCGACCTCGTGCTGTGGGTGCCCACCCGCGACGGCACCCGGTATGTGTCCGTCGCGCAGATGCGGCCGAACACCGGGCCGACCTCGTACCAGGACGACATGGTCGGCCACCTGGTGCCGCGCGGGCGGCGTCCGCTGCTGGACATGGCGCTCGACGAGGGCCGTATCGTCCGCGAGGGCGACCCGGAGTGGCGCGAGGAGGTGCCGGTACGGGTCGAGTCGATCCCGGTGCGCCGCGACGGCCGGGTCCTCGGGGTGATCGCGCGCAACACCAACCTGCTGACCGTACGCACCCCCAGCCGTCTCGAACTCACCTACTTGCAGAGCGCCAGCGACCTGGCCCAGATGATCGCCCAGGGCGCCTTCCCGTTCCCGGCCGAGCAGGTCGACATGGACGCCTCACCGCGCGCCGGTGACGGCCTGATCAGGCTGGACGCGGACGGGCTCGTGCAGTACGCCAGCCCCAACGCGCTGTCGGCGTACCACCGGCTGGGCCTGGCGGCCGACCTGGTCGGCCACCACCTGGGCAAGGCCACCGCGGAACTGGCCCCGGCCCGCGGCCCGGTGGACGAGGCGCTGGTGAAGCTGGCCAGCGGCTGGGCGCCGCGCGAATTCGAGGTCGAGGGCGGCGACGGCGTCATCCAGCTGCGCGCGATCCCGCTCAAGCCCAAGGGCGTCCACACCGGTTCGCTGGTGCTGCTGCGGGACGTGACGGAACTGCGCCGCCGCGAGCGCGAGTTGATGACCAAGGACGCCACCATCCGGGAGATCCACCACCGGGTGAAGAACAACCTCCAGACGGTCGCCGCGCTGCTGCGCCTCCAGGCACGCCGGATGGACTCCGACAACGCCCGTGAGGCGCTGGAGGAGGCGGTCCGCCGGGTCGGGTCGATCGCCATCGTGCACGAGACGCTCTCCCAGACCCTGGACGAGCGGGTCGAGTTCGACGAGATCGCCGACCGCGTGCTGTCGATGGTCGCGGAGATCTCACCCGGCCGGGTCACCCCGCGCCGCACCGGCCGGTTCGGCATCCTGACCGCCGAGATCGCCACTCCGCTGTCCATGGTCCTGACCGAACTGCTCCAGAACGCGCTCGAACACGGCTTCGGGCCGGGGGAGTCGGGCACGGTGGACGTCACCGCCACCCGCGGCCGGGAGCGGATCACCATCTCGGTGCAGGACGACGGCCGGGGCCTGCCCGACGGCTTCGACGCCCAGGAAGCGGGCAACCTCGGCCTCCAGATCGTCCGCACCCTCGTGGTCGGCGAACTGGGCGGCACCTTCGACATGGTCCCCGCCGAGCCGCGCGGCACCCGCGTCGTCCTCGAACTGCCCCTGGAGAGCTGAGAGTTCGCCCTTCCTGCGCGAGGGCACAGCAAAGGACCCCGACCTGGAAGGTCGGGGTCCTTCATGATGCTGTGTGCTGCGCGTGTTGGTGGGTGCTGCGCGCTGCGGCTCGGGGGGAAGCGGTAAGTGCGCGTCAGGCGCTGGCGTTGCGGGCCCGGTTGCGAGCGGCGCGGCGCTTCATCGCGCGGCGCTCGTCCTCGCTGAGGCCACCCCAGACACCGGCGTCCTGGCCACTCTCCAGCGCCCACTGCAGGCACTGCTCCATGACGGGGCAGCGGCGGCAGACGGCCTTGGCTTCCTCGATCTGCAGCAGCGCAGGACCGGTGTTGCCGATGGGGAAGAAGAGCTCGGGGTCTTCCTCGCGGCAAACGGCGCGGTGACGCCAGTCCATGGCTGCTCCAACTCCTTGTGTGACAAGCACGTTGCTTGTGAATGTGAACGCTTTCACGAATCCCTACGCAGGCAACGGGACGCCGCCCAGTCTTCACTGGTGCTGGTCCCGCTGAGTGAGGTAGAAGATTCGGGCTCTCAAGGGGGTCGTTGTCAGACCGTCCCGAGCGCCACCTAGAGACTCGCAAACCTCGGCTGGAGATACAACCCCTTCAGAGAAGTTTTTTTGGATTCCTCGGTGTCGCCTCGGTCACAGCCGTACTTCCATGGGGTGCAGGGCAGTCTAAACGTTCGAGTAAAAGGACTTTAGGCTCTTCGACTTACACAATCACACGCAGTGCACGGCGTACGCCTGTGAAGGTCGCGCTCGTTCGCAGCCCCAGGTGGTCACCGTCCACCTGGAAGGGCAGTGCCGCCTGCGATTGCAAGGTGAAGTCGGTCAGGTCGTGGAGCGCCAGCGCGTTCTTCCCGCGCGGCCCCCGCTCCGGAGTGGAACGGAGCAATTGCGCCGAGTAACGCGTGGCAGAGGCCATGGACATCTTTGTCACGCCCAGCAGATCGAGGGCGGTGTCGAAGGACGCGCCGGGGGAGGCGTACACCGGTCTGTTCCCGAGATAGGTCCACGGCGAGGTGTTGCAGATTATCGCCATCGCGAGCCCCGACACCGGTTCGCCGTCCGGGCGTTGCAACGAGATCGTGCCGTGCCTGCGGTGCGGATCGGCCAGAAACTGACGTGCGACCTGGCGCAAATACAGCGCGTGCGTGGAGCGCTTGCCCAACTCCCGCTGCTGTTCGACCCGTCCGACCACCCCGGCGTCGAACCCCAGACCCGCGCAGAAGGTGAACCAGCGCGGCGGCACCCCTTCGTCCTCGGTGCCCGGCGTCCCGCTCACCAGACCGAGCCCCACCGTCCGCGAGGACCCCTCGCGCATCGCGTCCAGCAGCGCGCCGGTCGCCTCCACCGCGTCGTTGGGCAGCCCGAGCGCTCGCGCGAAGACATTGGTGGACCCGCCGGGCACCACCGCGAGCTGCGGCAGCGCCTCCGGGTCGGGGCCGTGGTGCAGCAGCCCGTTCACCACCTCGTTGACCGTGCCGTCGCCGCCGAGGGCGACCACCAGGCCCACCTCGCCGCCTTCCGCGGCCCGCCGCGCGAGGTCTCGCGCGTGCCCGCGGTACTCGGTCGTCGCGACGTCCAGCTTGAGGTCGCTCGCCAGTGCGGTACTGATCACATCACGCACCCGCGCGCTGGTGGTGGTGGCGGCAGGGTTGACCACGAGGAGAGCGCGCATGGTCGACAGCGTACCTACCGTCTGGTACAGCGGGCTACGCTGGCCGGTGTGAGCCAGCCCTCGAAGAAGACGCGGAAGCCGCCTCAGCGGGTGGCGGAGAAGATGCAGAAGTTCGTGCCGCCGATGCGCGAACAGCCCACCGAGCGCGAGCGGGAGGCAGCCGCCGCCGCGAAGGCCGCCGCCGACGCGGACGCGGGACCGCCGCCGCTGCGGCTGACCGCCGCTGCCGCCGTCGCCGCCGTGGAGGGCCTGGCCGTGGTCGCCTGGGGCGTCACGATGTTCTTCGGCGGCTCGGGCAAGGCCGTGCTCGCCGGGCTGCTCGTCCTCGTCCTCGCGGGCTTCCCGCTCGGCGCCGCGTACGGGCTGCGCAAGGCCCGCCGGTGGAGTCGCGGGCCCGCGCTGATCATCCAGCTCCTGTCGCTGCCGATCGCCTGGACGCTGCTGCACAGCGACGGCGGCGGCTTCGTCGCGGGCGGCGCGGTCCTGGGCGCCCTCGCCCTGACCTGCCTCGTCCTCCTGGCCCACCCGGCCACCACGGACGCCCTGGGAATGAGCCGGACGTCGTCCTGACAGCCCGACGCCGTCCTGACGGACCGCGCGTCCTGACGGACCGCGCGTCCTGACGGACCGCGCGTCCTGACGGACCGCGCGTCCTGACGGACCGCGCGTCCTGACGGACCGCGCGCCCCGGCGGTCCGCGGCCGGTCTCTCGCGGGCGTGCGGGTCCCGGTCGCCCGGGCGGGCCTGATGGCCGGCCGCCCGCCCGGCGAGGGCTACTCCTCGATCAGCAGCTTGTCCCGGAGCTGGGCCAGCGTGCGGGCCAGCAGACGCGAGACGTGCATCTGCGAGATGCCGACCTCCTGGGCGATCTGCGACTGGGTCATGTTGCCGAAGAAGCGCAGCAGCAGAATCGTCTTCTCACGCGGCGGGAGCTGTTCCAGCAGCGGCTTGAGGGACTCGCGGTACTCCACGCCCTCCAGCGCCTCGTCCTCGGAGCCGAGGGTGTCGGCGACGGCCGGCGACTCGTCGTCGGTGTCCGGGACGTCCAGCGAGAGCGTGCTGTAGGCGTTGGCGGACTCCAGGCCCTCCAGCACCTCCTCCTCGGAGATCTTCAGGTGCTCGGCCAGCTCGTGAACCGTCGGCGCCCGCCCGTGCCGCTGGGACAGCTCACCGGTCGCGGTGGTCAGCGCCAGCCGCAGCTCCTGGAGGCGGCGCGGCACCCGTACCGCCCAGCCCTTGTCCCTGAAGTGACGTTTGATCTCGCCGACCACGGTGGGGGTCGCGTACGTCGAGAACTCCACGCCGCGGTCCACGTCGAACCGGTCCACGGACTTGATCAGCCCGATCGTGGCCACCTGCGTCAGGTCGTCCAGCGGCTCACCGCGGTTGCGGAACCGCCTGGCCAGGTGCTCGACCAGCGGCAGATGCATCCGTACGAGCTGATTGCGCAGCTCCGCCCGCTCGTTGGAGCCCTCGGGCAGCTTGCTCAGCTCGACGAAGAGGGCGCGGGCGCCCGCCCGGTCGTGCGGGTCGTGCGCCTCCCGCTGCTCCTCGCGGTCGGCTTCCCCGTCGGACTCGCGGTCGGAGCCCCGGTCGGGCTCCTGGTCGGCTTCCCCGTCGGACCGGGGCTCCGCCTCCTGGCGCGCGGAGGGGGGCCCGGCCGGCTCCGCCTGCTGCTCCGGCGGCGCGTCCCGTCGCTCGGGCGGCTCGGGCTGTCCGGGCCGCTCCGGCTGCTCGCGCTGGTCCTGCTGCTCCATGGGGTCCGCCTGCTCCGCCTGCTGCGCCGCGTCCATTCCGTCCATACGGTCGTCCGTGCGGGTCTCCCCGCCGGGTTCGGGGTGCTGCCTGGCCGTGTGCCGCCGCCCGGCCGGCCCCGCGGGATCGGGTTGGGCCGGTACGGAGGCGCGGCCGTGCACCGCGGGCGACTGACGCGCGTCGTGCGCCTCGTCGTGGCCCGCGGGCGTGCCGGGGTCTTCACCCCGGGATAGCTCAGCGCTCATGGCGATTCCCCGTCTTCCCGCACGCGAGAGTCACGACAGCCCTGGACCGGCGCCGCGCTTCTTGTGGAGGCTGATGCTGACGGTCTTGTCCTCGGCGACGGTGGAGTCCACCTCGCCGGCCAGTGCCGACAGCACCGTCCACGCGAAGGTGTCCCGCTCCGGCGCCCTGCCGTCGGTGGTGGGCGCGGAGACGGTCACCCACAACGAGTCCCCGACGAGCCGGAAGACACAGCTCAGGACGGACCCGGGGACGGCTTGCTGCAACAGGATCGCGCACGCCTCGTCCACGGCGATCCGCAGATCCTCGATCTCGTCGAGGGTGAAGTCCAGCCGTGCCGCGAGTCCGGCCGTGGCCGTGCGCAGCACTGACAGATAGGCTCCCGCCGCGGGCAGCCGGACCTCGACGAAGTCCTTCGACCCGGGCTCGCCTGCGATCTGGGACACCCTCACCTCCACGGTGGCACACAGTGATTGCTCTGGTTCGCAGCGACGCTATCGCGATCCGTACCCCGCTGTCGCCCGGACGGCGCACGGTAGGGGAACGGTACGGTATCCGTATCTCTGTCACCCATGGTAAGCGCACGAGCACGGACCGTGGGTAGTGGTCTGCCGACTCAATTCGCATGAGAATCCGCCCGGTTCACCGAGCGTGCGCCAGCGCGGCCAGTTCGGCCAGCGCCGGGCCGGAAAGCCGCTGTACGGTCCACTCGTCCTGCGGGCGGGCGCCGATGGAGCGGTAGACGCCCAGCGCCTTCTCGTTCCAGTCGAGGACCGCCCACTCGAAGCGCTCGTAGCCGCGCTCCACGCAGACCGCCGCGAGCGCGGCCAGCAGCGCCTTGCCGTGCCCGCCGCCGCGCGCCTGCGGGCGTACGTACAGATCCTCCAGGTAGAGGCCGGGGGTGCCGGTCCAGGTGGAGAAGTTCCGGAACCACAGCGCGAAACCGACCACGGTGCCCGCGCCCGAGTCCGAGCCCGCGCCCTCGCCCTCGCTTGAGCCGTCGCCCGCACCGTCCGCCACGGGCTTCGCGGGCTCCTCGGCGATCAGCGCGTGCGCCACCGCGTCGGGGCCGAACAGGGCCGCGTGCAACTGCTCCTGCGTGGCCCGCGCCTCCTCCAGCGCCCGCTCGTACTCGGCGAGTTCGCGGATCAGCGCGTGGATCACGGGGACGTCGTCCGGGGTCGCGGTGCGGATCATGCCACCAGGTTACGGCGCGATGATGTGACGCAGGTAAGCGCGGGGGTCGGCCAGATAGCGACGCCAGTGGTCGACGATCGCCAGGTCCTCCCAGGCCGTCTCGCGCACACCGCGCTCGCCCACCTCCAGGATGGCCGCGTCGGGGGTCGCGGTGAGCAGCGGGGAGTGGGTGGCGCAGATGATCTGCGCGCCGGAGCGGCCCAGCTCGTGCATGAGGCCCACCAGGTGCAGACAGGCCGTGAACGACAGCGCGGACTCCGGCTCGTCCAGCACGTACAGGCCCACCGGGTGGCTGAAGCGCTCCCGGAAGGCGAGCAGGAAGCCCTCGCCGTGGCTCATGGACTCCACCGGCAGGAATTCGCGGCCGAGCGCGTCCATCGCGGTCTCGGCGCGCAGGAAGAAGCCGCGGCGGCCGGTACGCGGCCCGCCGAGCATCCGGCCGCCCGCCGCCGTGGTGTCGAAGCGGATGCGCTCGCCGAGCGGGGAGCGGGGGCGGTCCGAGACGTAGCGGTAGCCCGCCCGGCCGCCGTGCGGGTCCAGGCCGAAGCCCTCGGCGATGGCCTCGACCAGCGTGGACTTGCCCGAGCCGTTCTCACCGACCAGGAAGGTGACGGGCGCGGTGAAGCGCAGCCCGTCGCGCAGCAGCCCGGCGACGGCCGGGACCGACCACGGCCAGCGGTCCCCGCGGAACTCGTCGTCGCCCTCGGCGGCGGGGATGTGCGCGTACGCCCTCTCGATGATCATCCGGTCCCTCCGGGGTCGGTGCCCGTGATCACCGCGGCCACCCGGGTGCCCGGCGGGAAGACGCCCTCCTCGGCCAGAAAGTGGACGCCGTGCAGCATCTTCGCCACGTAGACCGGCTCGGGGCGCAGTCCGTGCCGGGTGGCGAAGTCGCCGGCGAAGGCGTCGAGTTCGGGGGTGGTACGGGCGTAGCCGCCGTGGTGGAAGCGGTCGTCGAGGCGCCACCGGCCGCGTCGGCCGCCGAACGCCTCCTCCTGGAGCCGCAGCACCTCGGCGGCCAGGAAGCCGCCGCCGCGCAGGACGGGGAAGCCGATCGCCTCCGCCCGGCCGAGCCCGGCCGCGAGCCCGGCCAGGGTGCCGCCGGTGCCGACGGCGACCGCCACCACGTCGGCCTCGCCGTCCAGCTCGCGCCCCAGCTCGGCGGCGCCGACGGCCGCCAGCGCGTTGCTGCCGCCCTCGGGCAGCACATAGGCGGGCCCGAACCGGTCGGTGAGCGCGGCCAGCGTCTCGGGCTCGGCCTTGCGGCGGTACGTGGCCCGGTCGACGAATTCCAGCCGCATCCCGTCGGCCGCGGCCCGTGCCAGCGAGGGGTTGAGCGGCCGGTCGGCCAGTTCGTCGCCGCGCACGACGCCGACGGTGCGGAAACCGAGCAGGCGACCGGCCGCTGCCGTCGCCCGCAGGTGGTTGGAGTAGGCGCCGCCGAAGGTGAGCAGCGTGGTGTGCCCGGCCTCGGCCGCCGCGGCCAGATTCAGCCGCAGCTTGCGGTATTTGTTGCCCGGCAGGTCGGGGTGGATCAGGTCGTCCCGCTTGAGCGCGAGCCGCACCCCGCGGGCGGCCAGGCGTTCGTCCGCCACCTCGACGAGCGGCGACGGCAGCCGGGCGTCCAGCGGGTCGGCGGCACCGGATCCGGTGGATTCCGGGGCGGCGGGCGGCGGTAGGGTCACGCCGACATTGTCACCCGGACGTGTGACATTCGCCGGGGGCGGCCGGGTGCCGCGACGATCCCCTGACGGCACAAGAGAATCCTCCCGGCAGGTCCCACGCGGAGGATTCACGGTGCATTCTTTCCCCGTGCACGAAAAAGTCCCGGGACGACCGGCCACCAGAGCAGCCAGCGTCACTGCGGCCAGTGACGCCGGTGACGCGCTCACCGCCACGGTGCGGGGGCTGCTGCCCTCGCTCACCCCGGCCGCCGCCAGGATCGCCTCGCTGATCGTGGAGGATCCGGCGCAGGTCGCGCGCAGCACGATCTCCGAGCTGAGCGCCCTGGCGGGCACCAGTGAGTCGTCGATCGTCCGCACCGCGCGGGCGCTGGGCTTCGCCGGATACCCCGAGCTGCGGCTGGCGCTGGCCGCGTCCGCCGCGCGGCAGGCGCCGCGCTCCACGCTGACCTCCGGGATCACCGAGGACGACTCGCCCGCCGAGGTGATCGCCAAGCTCGTGCACACCGAGTCGCAGGCGGTGCTGGAGACCGCCACGCAGCTCGATCCCGAGCAGCTCGCGGGCGCCGTGAAGGCCGTCTGCGGCGGCGGGCAACTGCACATAGCCGGGGTCGGGGCGTCCGGCCTCGTCGCCCAGGACCTCCAGCAGAAGCTCGCGCGTATCGGGCGGCCCTGTCACGCCCACGGCGACTCCCAGTCGGCGCTCACCAGCGCCGTGCTCCTGGGGGCGGGGGACGTCTTCCTCGCCGTCTCGCACTCCGGCGAGAGCCGTGACGTCCTCGCGCCGTTGCGGCGCGCCGCCGCCGAGGGCGCCACGACCGTGGTGATCACCAACCACCCGCTGTCCACCGCCGCCCGGCTCGCCGATTTCATTCTCGTCTCGGCGGGCCGGGAGACGACGTTCCGTCCCGGCGCCATGGCCAGCCGCATCAGCCAACTGGTCGTCGTCGACTGCTTCTTCGTCTGCGTCGCCCAGCGCACCTTCGACACATCCAGCCGCGCCCTGCGCGTCACACACGCCGCCCTGGAGGGCGACCGCACCGGCTGACCCCGGTGGTGCCACCCGCCCCGCCGGGCCAGTCCGGTTGTCCCCGGACCACCCGCCGGTGGTGGGTTGCCCGCGCAGTTCCCCGCGCCCCTGACGGGGCGCACCGTCTTTCGTTCGGGCGGCGAGCCGATCCTTTAAGGGGCGCGGGGAACTGCGCGCTCAGCCACGACGCTTCCGCACGTCACCGCCCGCCCCGGTGGGGCAGTTCGGTGGTGTCCGGACCACCCGCCGGTGGTGGGTTGCTCGCGCAGTTCCCCGCGCCCCTGAAAAGCCCGGCTTGCCCGGACGGGGAAGGTTGCGCCCCGTAGGGGCGCGGGGAACTGCGCCACCAGCCACGACGCTCCCGCACCTCACCACCCGCCCCGCCGGGCCAGTCCGGTTGTCGCCGGTCCACCGGCCGGTGGGGGCTGGCCGCGCCGTTCCCCGCGCCCCTGAAACCCGGCTTGCCCGGACGGGGAAGGTTGCGCCCCGTAGGGGCGCGGGGAACTGCGCGCTCAGCCGAAGCGCTTCCGCAGGTCACCGCCCGCCCCAGCGGGGCAGGCCGGTTGTCGCCGGACCACCGGCCGGTGAGGGCGGGTGGCGCAGTTCTCCGCGCGCCGGAAGAAGCCGGCCTGCCCGGGCGGGGAACTGCGCGCTCGGACATGGCGGGCTGCAAGCCAAGCTAGTGGGCCGGGATGACGTCGACGTCGGCCGCGTTCACGAAGGCGACGCGGTGGTTGTAGACGATCTCGTACACCTTGGTCGTGCCGACGAAATCGTGCTGGTCGTACGGGGCGGAGCCGTCGTAGTAGATGGCGAAGTAGGAGTCGGTGTACTCGGCGGGGCCGGCGGAGACATAGGACTGGCCTGCCGGGATGGTGTATTTGGTGCGGGCGAGCTGGGCGCGGGGGGCGACGCCGCCCTCGAAGGCCACGAAGTCCGGCGGGTAGACGGAGGCTTCGGGGTAGGCCGTGGTGTAGACGGGGATCGAGGTCTTCCCGGCCTTGGGGACGATGCGGGACGCCTTCACCGGGACGGTGGCCGGGTGTTGCGCGGAGTCCTGGAGCCAGGCCTCGGTGCCGCCCCACCAGATCGCGGTCCAGCCGGGCCTGCGCTCGGCGACGACGTACTGCTCACCGGCCGGTGCCTTGTCGCCCCAGTCGTTCATCGCGGTGGTGCCCGCGCTGCCGTCCGGGTGCAGATACGGGTCGGCGACCAGCGGCGCGCTCGTGCTGGGCGCGGTGTGGAGCGGTACGAAGCTCGACGGGACGTCGGTGGACGTCACCGGGCAGTCGAAGGCGCGGTACGGGCCGGGGAACTGCTTGTAGCCCTGCACGTCGTCGCAGTACGTGGTGGTCTGCTTGTTGCGCGCGTAGCCCGGCTTGATGGCGACGACGGCGCTGCCCGGCTTGGCGGTCGCGCGGATCGGCGCGCCGAGCAGGTCGAAGAAGTGCTCCCAGTCCCAGCCGGGTCCGGGGTCCCAGTGCTGGGTGGCGACGCCGCTCTCGGTGCCGCCGGGGATGTTGTCGTGGCCGAGGATGTGCGCGCGGTCCAGCGGGATGTCGTACTTCGCCGCGAGGTAGCGCACGAGCCGGGCGGTGGAGCGGTACAGGTTCTCGCTGTACCAGCTCGCGCCGTGCGTCGCCCAGCCCTCCTGCTCGATGCCGATCGAGTGCTGGTAGAAGGAGCGGTTCGCGCTGTCCCACGCGATGTCCTTGGTGGGGATCATCTGCGTGACGTGGCCGTCCTGCGAGCGGACGACGTAGTGCGCGCCCGCCGCGTAGGTCGGGTCGCGGAAGAGGTCGAGCGTGCCGTCGTACGTCTCGTCGGTGCTGTGCAGCGTGATGTAGCGGACGTCGAGGTTGCCGTGGGGGCGGTCGGCGAGGTCGTGGCTGCCGTAGTCCGCGAGGTCCGACGGGTCGAGCAGGGTGTACGCGCCGGGTATGAAGTCGCAGTTCAGCGACGTGGGGCACTCCGGCTTCCGAGAGCTCTTGGGCGGAGTGACCTCCTTCAGGCCCAGCTTGCGCACGTCGTCGCGGTTCGGGCGCAGGTGCCCGGTCGGCGCGAGGGTGATGTGCTGGCCGTCCTGCGTGGTGCGGGTCGCGCCGGCGCGCATCGTGTCCCACACGCCGTCGGCGAAGGTCTGCGCGACCTTGTTCTCGGTCGACTGGCTGTAGCGGGCGGCGGCGGCGTACCAGCCGTCGATGTCACGCGGCAGCCTGCCGTGGCCGTAGCCCTTGGCGTACGAGGCGAGGAGCGCGGCGCCGCCGCGGATGTTCAGCGTCTCGTCGCTCTGCACGGCGGCGGTGTCGGTGCCGAGGAGTCCGGCCGCGACGGCGGCGGTGTGCTCGGCAGGGGCCTTCAACAGGTCGGCGTAGCGCGGCGACTGGGTGGTCAGGCCGTCCGCGTCGAGGTCCCCGGCGGTGAGGTTCGTCAGGTTCATCGGGCCGTATCCGGCCTCGGCGTTGGACTGCCCGGCGTGTGCCTCCCACCGGGTCTCGTAGAAGGACACGGCTTCCAGTACGGGCAGCGGTACGCCGAACTCGTGGGCCGCCGCGGTGAATTCCGCCTGCCGGGCGGTCCGCGGGTCGTCCGCCGTGGCGGAGGTCGTGGTGACGGCGGTCACCGAGAGGCCGGCCAGCAGGGAGAGCGCGGCGGCCACGGTGAGGGTTCTGCGGCTGCGCGGTTGTCTGAGCGGGCGGTGCATCCGTGCTCCTCGCGTGTGCGTGGGTCTGCGTGGTGGGGCTGTCGTCCGGGGGTGTTCGGGGGCGTGTGCGGGGGTGTGCGGGGCAAAACTGTCGGGGGTACGTCAAGAAACTGCTCCGCGCAGCCTGTCGAGCCGGACTGGCAGTAAGCAACCACCTGGACGTAAATCTTGGAACTTTTTGCCAGCGCGGCCGGAAATCGTCCTGGCCTTGACGCGTACGTCAAGGTCTAACGTCGTCCGTATGCGCATCGGCGAACTCGCGGAACGGGCGGGCACCACCACCCGGACCCTCCGCTACTACGAGTCCCTGGGCCTGCTGCCGCCGGCCGACCGGTCGGGCAACGGGTACCGGTCGTACGACGAGGAGCATCTGCGGCTGCTGGAGCAGATCCGGGTGCTCCAGGACTTCGGCTTCGGCCTGGAGGAGACCCGGCCGTTCGTGGACTGCCTGCGCGCCGGGCACCCGGCGGGGGACACCTGCGCCGCCTCGCTGGAGGTCTACCGGCGCAAGCTCGCCGAGCTGGACGCGGTCGTCGACCGGCTCCAGGAGGTACGGGCCCAGGTCGCCGCCCAGCTCGCCCGCGCGGAGCTGGAGGCCGGGCCGGGCGGGGTGGGGAACGCCCCCGAGCCGATGTGCGAACTGTCCGTCAGTGAAAGGGATTCACCATGACCAGTACCGCCACATCCGTCCCCGCCGTCACCGACGCGACCTTCGCCGCCGAGGTGCTCGGCTCCGACCTGCCCGTCCTGGTCGACTTCACCGCCGACTGGTGCCCGCCGTGCCGGATGATCGCCCCGGTGCTGGCCGAGATCGCCGCCGAGGAGTCGCACCGGCTGCGGATCGTCCAGCTCGACGTCGACGCCAACCCGGCGACCCAGGCCGCGTACGGCGTGATGTCGATGCCCACGCTGCTGCTGTTCCGCGCGGGCGAGCCGGTCAAGGTGCTGGTCGGCGCGCGCCCCAAGCGGCGGCTGCTCCAGGAGCTGGCCGACGTCCTGTGAGCGGGCGCCCCGAGACAAAAAGCCCCCGTCCGCCGGTACGGGGGACCTGACGGACGGGGACGTTCTGTGATCGTGCCGGTTTCCTCCGGCGCTACATAAGAGTGCGCCGGACGGCACGATGTGACAGCCCATCGCTGTGGCGCACGCCACATTCTTGAATGATGACGGGGACTAGAAAAACGCCCGCGCTCGGCCGTATGGGTGACGGCCGGGCGCGGGCGGTTGACGCTCCGGGGTGAACCGGGGGGTCAGGCCTGCTTGGTCTCCCAGAAGATCTTGTCGATCTGGGCGATGTAGTCCAGGGCCTTCTGTCCGGTCGCCGGGTCGTTCGACGCCTTCGCCGCGCTGAGCGCCTTGAGGGTGTCGTTGACGAGCTGGTGCAGCTCCGGGTACTTCTCGAAGTGCGGGGGCTTGAAGTAGTCGCTCCAGAGCACCGAGACGTGGTGCTTGGCCAGCTCCGCGCGCTGCTCCTTGATCAGAACGGCACGGGTGCGGAAGTCCGCGTCCTCGTTGGCCTGGTACTTCTCCTGGACCGCCTTGACGGACTCGGCCTCGATGCGGGCCTGGGCAGGGTCGTATACGCCGCAGGGCAGGTCGCAGTGGGCGCTGACCTTGACCTTGGGCGCGAACAGGCGAGTGAACATGGCTGTCCTTCCTCGTGATCGTCTTTCCACGTGGGAGATTACTCCCTGGGAGAGTCGTTTTCTCGGGTGCCCCAGGTGGCTTAGGACAAAAGTCTGGTGCCACTCTGGGGTCGGTGGAGGAACGAACCAGGAGGCGCAGGATGCGGGAGCAGGGGGCCAGGCTGTCGTGGCAGTTGGTCGAGGTCACTGGTCCGTCGATGGCACCCACGCTGCTGCACGGGGACTGGCTGCTGATCCAGCGGATCGCCAGTGGCGCCGAGCAGGTGCGTGAGGGCGACGTGGTGGTGCTGCGGCACCCGTTGCAGCAGGACCTGCTGATCGTCAAGCGTGCCGTGGAGCGGCGCGAGGGCGGCTGGTGGGTGCTGGGCGACAACACGTTCGTCGAGAACGACAGCCGGGAGTTCGGCGCGGTGCCCGACGAGCTGGTCATGGCGCGTGCGCGGGGCCGGTTCCGGCCACCGGGCGAGGTTCAGCGGTCGGTGGCGGGGGCGGCCTCCTGGGCGGCGTCCTGCGTGCGGCTGCTGCGGCCCGACCGGTCGTTCTCCAGGCGCTTGCGGGCCCGGTAGGCCGCGACGTTGGCGCGGGTGGCGCACCGGTCGGAGCAGTAGCGCCGGGAGCGGTTGGTCGACGTGTCCACGTACGCGTTGCGGCACGGCGCGGCCTCGCAGATGCCGAGCCGGTCGACGCCGAGCGTGGTGAGCTGGACGGCCAGGCCCATGCAGGCGGTGGCCGAGTACGACGCGCCGGCGTTCGCCGCGTGGTCGGCGAGGTGCATGTGCCAGTCGGGGCGTCCCGTGGCGTCGTCCGGATAGTCGTGCCCGGAGATCTGCGGGCTGACCGGGAACTCCAGCATCAGCGCGTTGAGCAGGTCCACCGCCCGGACCTCGTCGCCCTCGTCGGCGGCCTCGAAGATCCCGCGCAGCCGGATACGTACCGCCCGCAGCCGGGCCACATCGGCGTCGACCGCCCGCGCGGCGGCCTGCGTACCGGCGCCGATCAACTCCCGTACGGCCTCGACCGAGGTCAGCGCGTCCGTGCCGCGCTTGGGCTCCTCGGTGTTCACGAGGCGCACGGCGTATTCCGAGTAATAAGCCAGTTCCACTTGTGGTCCTTACTGGGGGCGGTCTAGTCTCGGTAATGGCTGAACGGGCTATCAGGGTATTACGAAACGGAGGCTGGTGTGGCTGTGGCGACGGAGAGTGTCTGGCAGGACTGGCAGCGGAGCTGGGACCGCCAGCAGGAGTGGTACATGCCCGACCGCGAGGAACGCTTTCGGGTGATGCTGGACATGGTCGAGGCACTGGTCGGCACCGCGCCCAGGGTGCTGGACCTCGCGTGCGGTACCGGAAGTATCACGGACCGGCTGCTCCGGAGGTTCCCGGCGGCCAGGAGCACCGGCGTCGACCTGGACCCCGCGCTGCTCGCCATCGCGGCCGGTTCCTTCGCCGGGGACGACAGGGTCACCCTTGTGACCGCCGACCTCAAGGACCCGCGCTGGACCGAGAAGCTGCCGCACGACTCGTACGACGCCGTGCTCACCGCGACCGCGCTGCACTGGCTGCACAGCGACGCGCTCCGGACGCTGTACGGGCAGCTCGCCGGACTCGTGCGCGAGGGCGGGGTCTTCCTCAACGCCGACCACATGCCGGACCCGGCGACCCCCGTCCTCAACGCGGCCGACCGCGCGCAGCGGCACGCCCGGATGGACCGGGCCAAGGCCGAGGGCGCCCTGGACTGGAGCCAGTGGTGGCAGCTCGCCGCCGCCGACCCGGTGCTCGCCGAGCCCACCGCCAGGCGGTTCGAGATCTACGGCGAGCACGCCGACGGCGACACCCCGCCGCTCGAATGGCACGCGCGCACACTGCGCGAGGCGGGCTTCTCCGAGGCCCGGGGTGTGTGGAGTTCGCCCAGCGACGCCCTCGTGCTCGGCCTCAAGTAGCCCTGATCGCGCGGGAGTTGACGCCGGGCGTACGACGGAGGGGGTACGGGCCCGAGGCCCGTACCCCCTTGTGGTCCCGCGTCGCGTCACAGTACCTTTGATAGAAAGGCCCTCGTGCGCTCGTGCTGCGGATTGCCCAGCACCTCCCGGGGATGACCCGACTCGACGACGACACCGTCGTCCATGAAGACCAGAGCGTCGCCCACCTCACGGGCGAACCCCATCTCGTGCGTGACCACGATCATCGTCATGCCGTCCTCGGCCAGCCCCCGCATCACGTCGAGGACGTCGCCGACCAGCTCCGGGTCGAGCGCCGACGTCGGCTCGTCGAACAGCATCAGCTTCGGCTCCATGGCCAGCGCCCGCGCGATGGCCACCCGCTGCTGCTGCCCGCCGGAGAGCTGCGACGGGTAGTTCGCCGCCTTGTCGCCGAGGCCGACCCGGTCGAGCAGCCGTACGGCGCGCTCCCGCGCCACCGCCTTGGGCTCGCGCTTGACCTGGACCGGACCCTCCATGACGTTCTCGATCGCCGTCATGTGCGGGAAGAGATTGAACCGCTGGAAGACCATCCCGATGTCCCGGCGCTTGGCCGCGACCTCGCGGTCCCGCAACTCGTGCAGCCGGTCGCCCTGCTGCCGGTAGCCGACCAGTTCGCCGTCGACCCACAGCCGCCCGGCGTTGATCTGTTCCAGGTGGTTGATGCACCGCAGGAAGGTGGACTTGCCGGAACCGGAGGGACCGATCAGACAGAACACCTCGCGGGGCGCGACCTCCAGGTCGATGCCCTTGAGAATGTGCGCGGCGCCGAACGACTTGTGGACGGCCTCCGACTTCACCATCGGCTGGACGCTCATCAGGCCACCTTCGGTCGGCGCAGGGTGGACAGGTTGGACATGACCTTCTGCCACGGCGTGAGCGGCAGACTCCGCAGCGAGCCACGCGCGTAACGCCGTTCCAGATAGAACTGGCCGACGCTGAACACGCTGGTCAGCACCAGGTACCAGACGGAGGCCACGAACAGCATCTCCATCACGGCGCCGGAGTCGGACCCGATGTCGGAGGTGGCGCGCAGCACTTCGGTGTACTGCACCACCGACACCAGCGAGGAGGTCTTCAGCATGTTGATGAACTCGTTGCCGGTCGGCGGGATGATCACGCGCATCGCCTGCGGCAGCACGATCCGCCGCATGGTCCTGCCGCCGGTCATGCCGAGCGCGTGCGCCGCCTCGGTCTGGCCCTCGTCCACCGACTGGATGCCGGCCCGCACGATCTCCGCCATGTACGCGCCCTCGTTGAGGCCGAGGCCCAGCAGGGCGGCCACGAAGGGGGTCATGACGGCGACGGTGTCGTTCTTGTAGATCGGCCCGAGGTTGATCACCGGGAAGATCAGCGACAGGTTGAACCACATCAGGAGCTGCACGTACACCGGGGTGCCCCGGAAGAACCAGATGTACAGCCAGGACACCGCCCCCGTCACCGGGTTCTTCGACAGCCGCATGACCGCGAAGAGCACGCCCAGCACCAGGCCGAGCGCCATCGAGCACACACTGATCAGGACGGTGTGCCACAGACCCTTGAGCACCTGCTGGTCGAAGACCTTGTCCCCGACCGTGCCCCAGATGACATCACCCTGCGAGAACGCGTAGACCAGCCACCCCAGCAGCACGACCACCACGACGGCGCTGACCCAGCGCCCGTAGTGCCGTACCGGGACCGCGCGGATGGCCTCGTACGGCGTGGCCGGCCGTGTGTCCTTCCGCAGCGGGTCCCGCGGCGGGGTGTCCCGGGGCGGGGCGTCCTGCGGCGGGGTGTCGCCCGATGGTTTCTCGAAGGGGGTCGGTGTGCCCGATGCCACGTCAGGAACCGCCGTTGATCGCGGCCGACGCGATGGCGCCGCTGCTCGCGTTCCACTTCTGCAGCACCTGCGCGTAGGTGCCGTCCGCGATGATCGCGTCCATGGCCGCCTTCAGCGCGTCCCTGAGCTGCGTGTTGTCCTTGCTGACCGCGATGCCGAACGGACCGGCGTCGGCGGGGGAGCCCGCGACCTCGAAGTCGTTGCCGTTGCCGGACTTCTGCGCGATGTACGCGGCCACCGGCGTGTCGTTGAGGTCGGCGACCGCGCCGCCCGCCTTCACCCGGGTCTGCGCCTCGGAGTCGGTGTCGAACTTCTGGATCGTCAGGCCCTTGGAGCCGCACTCCTTCTTCTGGGCCTCGAACGCGTCGTCGTAGATCGTGCCGCGCTGGACGGCCACGGTCTGCCCGCACACGTCGGCCAGGGACTTGACGCCCTTCGGGTTGCCCTTCTTCACCAGCAGGGAGGAACCGGAGGTGTAGTAGTCGACGAAGTCGACGCCCTTGCCGATCTTCTTGCCCTTGTCGTCCAGACCGCCCTGGCGGGCCTTCGTGTCGCTCATAGCGGACATCACGATGTCCGAGCGGCCGGTGTAGATGGAGGTGATCAGGCCGTCGAACTTGCCGTTGGTGAACGTGAAGGTGACGCCGAGCTGCTTGGCCAGCGCGTCCGCGATGTCCGGGTCGATGCCGACGATCTTGCCGTTCTCGGTCTGCTCCATCGGCGCGTAGGAGGCGTCCGTGCCGACCTTGATCGTCTTGGAGTCCTGGTACTTCTGGGGGAGCTTCGAGAAGAGCGGGGCGACCGCCGAGGTCGCCGAGGACCCCGTCCCACTAGGGGTGACGGTGTTCGCGGGCTTGTCCTTCTTGGTCTGGTCGCCGCATCCGGTCAGTACCAGAGTGCCGGCGACCGCTATGGCGGCGACCGCGGTGAGACGAGTGAGAGCGGCCGAACGCCGGGTCGTACATGCGGTCATCGCTGTGTCCTCCTGCGGAAGTGAGGGGGTCGTGCAGTGGACATGGCACACGCCATCGAGTACCGCCACCGTGTGTGATCTGTGCATCTTGCCATCCGGACACCCCCGGGCAGGGTTCCCGTTGTGTCAAAATCGGATAACGGGCGATCCCCGGGCCTCCACCAGGCCGGCACACCAAGGCCGGACCACGCGGAGGCCATGCCGATCAATTCCCACTCGTCGCCGGAACCGACTTCCGGTAGAACGGGTCCTCACCCCTCATCCGGGGCCCATGGCGTGCGTGCGGCGCGCCTGGCGTCGGCCGTCACCTTGCTCACTCGTACCTGGTGACGCGGACGCCGAGCCCACCTCCACCCCCTTCGGGCGGAGTACCCTCATTCATCATTCAGACAAAGGGGTCAAAAAGTGGCAGCGGAGATCGTCAATCCCCGGACCGATGCGGACAGTACGGACAGTACGGACAGTGCGGACGGCATGAGCGGTACGGACGACGCGTTCCCCATCGATCCGGTCTTCGCCCTGCACCGCGGCGGCAAGATGGAGGTCACCTCGACCGTGCCGGTCCGTGACGCCGACGACTTGTCGCTCGCGTACACACCCGGTGTCGCCGAGGTCTGCACCGCCATCGCGAACAAGCCGGAGCTGGTGCACGACTACACCTGGAAGTCCCAGGTCGTCGCGGTCGTCACCGACGGCACCGCGGTGCTGGGCCTGGGCGACATCGGCCCCGAGGCGTCCCTGCCGGTCATGGAGGGCAAGGCCATCCTCTTCAAGCAGTTCGGCGGCGTCGACGCCGTGCCGATCGCGCTGGCCTGCACCGGCGTGGACGAGATCGTGGAGACCGTGGTCCGGCTCGCCCCGTCCTTCGGCGGCGTCAACCTGGAGGACATCTCCGCCCCCCGCTGCTTCGAGATCGAGCGCAAGCTCCAGGAGCGGCTGGACATCCCGGTCTTCCACGACGACCAGCACGGCACCGCCGTCGTCACCCTCGCCGCGCTGCGCAACTCCTGCACGCTCACCGGCCGTACCCTCGGCGACCTGCGCGCGGTCATCTCCGGCGCGGGCGCGGCCGGGGTCGCCATCGCCAAGATCCTCGTCGAGGCGGGCATCGGCGACGTCGCCGTCACCGACCGCAAGGGCATCGTGCACGCCGGACGCGACGACCTGAACCCGGTCAAGCGCGAGCTGGCCTCGTATACGAACAAGGCGGGTCTCACCGGGCCGTTGGAGGCCGCGCTGGACGGCGCCGACGTCTTCATCGGGGTCTCCGGCGGTACGGTCCCGGAGTCCGCGGTCGCCACGATGGCCCGTGGCGCGTTCGTCTTCGCGATGGCCAACCCCACGCCGGAGATCCACCCGGACGTCGCGCACAAGTACGCGGCGGTCGTGGCGACCGGGCGCAGCGACTTCCCGAACCAGATCAACAATGTGCTCGCCTTCCCCGGGATCTTCGCGGGCGCCCTCCAGGTGCGCGCCTCGGCCATCACCGAGGGGATGAAGATCGCCGCCGCCGAGGCGCTGGCCGCCGTCGTCGCCGACGAGCTCTCGCCGCAGTGCGTCATCCCGTCGCCCTTCGACCCGCGGGTCGCCCCCGCCGTGACCGCGGCCGTCGCCGCCGCCGCGCGGGCGGAAGGGGTGGCGCGCCGCTGACCGCGGCCCGGGGTGCGCGGAGCGTCACATGCCGTGGCGGTTCCTCGGGCGCCGGGACCGACCGTAGGGTCGACGGCATGTATGCCGCATACGCCGCACGTATTGACGCCGACAAGCCGTTGAGCGGGTTGGAGTTGGGGGAGCGGCCGGAGCCGTCGGAGCGCCCCGGCTGGACCACCGTCACGGTCAAGGCCGCCTCGCTCAACCACCACGACCTGTGGTCGCTGCGCGGGGTGGGCCTCGGCCGGGAGAGCCTGCCGATGATCCTCGGCTGCGACGCCGCCGGGATCGACGAGGACGGCAACGAGGTGGTGCTGCACTCCGTGATCGGCCAGACCGGTCACGGGGTCGGCCCCACCGAGCGCCGCTCCATCCTCACCGAGCACTATCAGGGCACCTTCGCCGAACGGGTCTCCGTACCGGCCTGGAATGTGCTGCCCAAGCCGAAGGAACTCTCCTTCGAGGAGGCGGCCTGCCTGCCGACCGCGTGGCTGACCGCGTACCGCATGCTCTTCACCAACGCCGGGGTACGGCCGGGCGACGCGGTCCTCGTGCAGGGCGCGGGCGGCGGTGTCGCCACCGCCGCGATCGTGCTGGCCCGCGCCGCCGGGCTGCGGGTGCACGCCACCAGCCGGGACGCGGCCAAGCGGGAGCGCGCGCTCGAACTGGGCGCGCACGCGGTGTACGAATCGGGCGCGCGGCTGCCGGAGCGGGTGGACGCCGTCATCGAGACCGTCGGGGCGGCGACCTGGTCGCACTCGGTCAAGTCGCTGCGGCCCGGCGGCACGCTCGTCATCTCCGGCGCCACCAGCGGGCAGAATCCGCCCGCCGCCGAGCTGAACCGGATCTTCTTCCTGGAGCTGAAGGTGGTCGGTTCGACCATGGGCTCCAAGGAGGAGCTGCGGGACCTGCTGGCCTTCTGCGCGGCCAGCGGCGTACGGCCGGTGATCGACTCCGTACTGCCGCTGGACCGCGCCCGCGAGGGCTTCGAACGGCTCGCCGCCGGGGAGCTGTTCGGGAAGGTCGTGCTGACCGTGTAAGCGGCCCGCGTTACGTGGGCGGGAGGTGCAGGGCCGCCGCGATGTGCGCCGCCGCGGCGGACAAGTGGCGCCTCACCTCGCGCAGTTGGGTGTCGTTGACGCCCAGGTCGCGGGCCGAGTCGCGGATGTCGTCGCGGAAGCGGTCCACCAGGCGTTCGAGGTCGCGGAAGGGGTCGGCGGACGGCGGGGTGTCGTCGTCCGCGGGCTCGGGCGCTTCCGTGTCCGCGTCCGACGTCGCCGACGTGTTCCCTTCCCTCTCCGTCTCCTCCTCCGTCTCCTTCTCCGTCTCCTGGGCGGGCTCGGCCGTGGCGTCGGCCCAGACCGGGGGCGTACCGGGCGCGCCCCAGGGCGTGGTCGGTACGTCCATGCCCTTGCCGAACCGGCCCAGCTCCTTGGTGAGTTCGGCGAGACCGTCGCGCAGCCCCGCCTGCCAGTCGCCGGAGCGTACGTGCGACTGCACCTGCTCCTGGACCTGGCGGGCGATCCGCTCGACCTCCTCGCGCGCGGCCTTGGCCTGGCGGCGGGCGTCGCGCGCCTCCTCCTTGGCCCGGCGGCTCTCCTCCTTGGCGCGCGCGGCCTGCTCGCGCCACTCGTGCTTGGGCGACGGGGGCGTACGCGCCTCCTGCGCGGCGGCGCGCACCTCGCGGCGCAGATCACCGGCGGCGCCCCGGACGTCCTCGCGGATCTCGGCGGCCAGCGTGGAGACGGACTCGCGGATCTCCGCCTCCAGGCCCGCGATCTCGTCGGCGCGGTCGGACAGCTCGCCGCGGCCCGCGTCGGTGAGGGCGTAGACCTTGCGGCCGCCCTCGGTGGAGTGCGTGACCAGGCCCTCCTTCTCCAGTTTCGCCAGCCGCGGGTAGACGGTGCCCGCGGAGGGCGCATACAGCCCCTGGAAACGCTCTTCCAGCAGCCGGATCACCTCGTAGCCGTGCCGGGGCGACTCGTCCAGCAGCTTGAGCAGGTAGAGCCGGAGTCGGCCGTGGGCGAAGACGGGCGCCATGTCAGATGTCCTTCCGGAACGAGGGCGCGTCCTCCAGCGGCGGCCTGCGCAGCAGGGCGATGGCGCCGGAGACGGTGGTGGCTCTCAGGCGCGCCCCGCCGGAACCGATCCGGCCGGTGATGCGCTTGGCCCCCCACTGCCCGGTGACGCGCAATTCGTCGAAGGCGCAGGAGACATGGCCGCTGGTGGTGTTGGCGTCGACCTCCGCGTCGCCCGGTTCCGGGATACGGATGGCGATCTCGCCGGAGACGCTGGTGAGCCGGACGTCCGCCCCCGCGGACGGATCGAGGTCGAGCACCATGTTGCCGCTCACGGAGTCCGCTTTGACCTCGGCGCCGCTGCCCTCGACCACGGTGAGGTCACCGGAGACGGTGTTGATCCGCAGGCTGCCGGAGACGGACTGGGCCTCGACGCTGCCCGCGACGGTGTTGGCCCGCACCGGGCCGCTGAGGCCGACGAGGGTCGTGTCCCCGTTGACCCCCTGGACGCTGGTCTCCCCGGCGATCCCGGAGATCACGGCGCCGGCGCCGACGACTCCCACTTCGACCTTGGTGTGCTGCGGGACGGCGAGCGTCACGACCGCGTGACGCTGCCAGCCCTTGGGGTCGAGCCACTTCAGGAAGCCCTTCCACGGCAGGTCGTCGTAGGTCACGGTGAGGGTGCCGCCGCGGTGGTACACCTTCAGCGGCGGGCCGTCGATCTCGGTGACCTCGACCCGTGCGGGGCCGTCGTCGGTGCCGACGACGTTCACGGCGCCGTTGACGATGCGCACGCAGAGGGTGTCGACGGGCTCCTCGAACACGAACTTTTCCGGCTCCGCCACGGTCCGGTCCGACGACATGCCGCTCATCGTGCCCCTCCTCGGGTGCGCCTTGGGACGCAACATATCGCGTCTCGTGCATTCACGATATATCGCGTGGCTCACAAGTCAAGTGGTGTCTTTTTTGCCCGCCCGCCCACCCGTGCGGGTGTTTTCTTCGTCTGCGGGTGCCGCTTGTGCCTGGTCGGTGCCGGTCCGGGGTACCTCCTCGAAATC
>NZ_JBIUXT010000021.1:0-35386 GCF_044744145.1 Streptomyces sp. NPDC087422
GGGGGGGGCCCACCCCGCCCCTACCGGGCGGTGGGGGCCGTGACGGGGGGCCTCCCGGCGCCCCCCGCCCCGGGCCGGAACGGGGGGGGCCGCCCCCCCCGGGGCCCCCCCCCCCCCACCTCTTTTGTGCGGCTTTTCACGGCCTTCGTACGACGAGGTCGGCGGCTCTCGTACGGCGAGGTCAGTTGGACCAGATGTTGCCCTGGTTCTGACCGTGGCCCTGCGGGCCCATGCCGTACTGGGCGCGTACGCCCTGGCCGATCACCGCGTTCTGCGGCGGCATCAGCTCGCTGGGCTGGACCAGGACGTATCCCTGGCCGACGAAGTTCAGCTCCCAGCCCTCGCCGGTGTTGCCGCGGCGGCGGAAGACGGAGGAGCTGCTGGTCTGGGCCTGCATCTGGACGCGCAGGCTGGTCGACCAGGCGACGACGGCGTCCGCGTCGCAGGACACGTACTTGTCGGGCGTGACCGGCATCAGCAGCGGCTTGCCCGACGTCATCAGGGCGACCTTGCCCTGCCCCGAGATGTTGAGGTTGTACGCGCCCGTGCCGGACAGGCCGAACTGGCTGTCCACCGCGATCACGTCCCAGTGCAGCCCGGAGTCGAGCGCGAGGACGTACGCGCTGTCGACGGTCAGGCCCTCGTGGTCGACGTCCAGGATGTGGATCTGCTGGGCGAGGTTGGCGAGGTAGACGGTGCCCTGCCCGGAGCAGCGCATCAGGTCGAGGCCCTCGCCGGTGTGGCGGCGGGCGCCGCGCTGGCCCTGCGACTGGTACTCGCCGTCGAATTCGATCATGCCCTGGTAGGCGACCATCGAGCCCTTGCGGGCCAGGCAGTCGGGGCCGGTGTTGCCGTCGAGGCGGACCCGCAGGAGGTAGGAATTCTGCAGGGTGTAGTGGTCCTGGTTCTGGACCTCGGTGAATGCGAAAAGCGGGCTCTGCATGATGGTGTCGCTCCCCCTCAGCCCCGGATCCGGAGACGGTCAGTGCTGTCCTCGCTGGGCTGGACGACCACGAAGCCCTGGCCGGAGAAGGCGATCTGGAAGGCCTCCCCGCTGCCGCGGCCGATCAGCGCCCCGGCCCTGAAGCTGCGCTTGGCCTTCATCTTCAGCCCCGACGACCAGGCGACGAGCGCGTCCGGGTCGACGTAGGTCTCGTCGGCGCCGCTGCCGCAGTCGACCACGATCGGCGTGCCGCGCGAGGTCACCGCGACCCAGCCCTGACCGCTGACCCCGACGTTGAACAGGCCCTGACCGGCGAATTTGGCCAGCCCCTTGACCCGTTCGACACCCCAGGTGAGGTGCGCGTCGAAGGCGAGCAGATTCGTGCCGTTGACGGAGACCGACTCGTTGTTGAGATTGAGGCAGACCACGTCGGCGCCGTAGTCGGCGAGGTAGAGCAGGCCGTCACCGCTGCATTTCATCAGCGGGGCGCTCTCGCCGGTCAGCCAGGCCGAGGCCATCTGCCGTACGGCGGGCGGGTTGGGCTCGTACTGCACGAAGCCCTCGTAGGCGACCATCGAGCCGGTGCGCGCGAAGAGGTCCTGGCCGGTCACCATGGCGACCTTGAGCATCGACGAGCCGTGGTTCTCCATCCGGGCGGCCACCGGTGCCGGTGCGTAGCCCGCGATCATCTGCTGGTCCATGGCGGGTCACACCTCGTAGGGCTGGACGACGATGAAATTACCGGGGGCGCCACGGAACTGGAGGTTCACGGTCTCGCCGCTGTGGCCGGGATACGCGGTCCTGCGCAGCCGCACCTGGCTGGAGACGATCACCTGTGAGGCGGCCGACCAGGCGACGATCGCGTTGCTGTCCGCGTAGGTGGTCGGGGTGACGGGCAGCACCACGGGGGTGCCGTGCGTCTTCACGATGACCGTGCCGGTGCCCTGGAACTGCATGGTGAACAGGGCGCCGCCGGGGATGCCGTGGCCCTCGATCCTGCGCACCTCGTGCTGGAGGGATTCGTCGAAGGCCAGCACATTCTCCGCCGAGACGCAGATGGCGTCGCCCTGGAGCTCGATGGGGTGCAGATAGGCGGCGTTCTCCGCGAAGAAGACCTGGCCGCCGCCGGTGCAGCGCATGAGCTGCATCTCCTGGCCCGTGGCGTTGCCGACGATGCGGCCGGTGAAACCGGCACCCTTGTAGCCGAAATCGACTTTGCCCTGGTAGAGCACCATGCTGCCCTGGCGGGCGAGGACCGGCTGGCCGCCGCCCTGGCCGAGGTCGGCGCGCATCATCTTCGGATTCTGCTGCGTCCAGCGCTGGCCGGTGGGCGTCTCGCGGTACTTCTGCATGGCGGCGGCGAGGCCCGCGTTCTGCGCGGGGACGGCGGGGGCCGCGTAGCCGCCGCCGGGCGGGCCGGGGGGACCCGGCTGGCCCGGCACCTGGCCGAAGGGCGGCTGACCGCCGAATCCGGGGGCGGCGGGGGGCGCGCCGGGCGGCGGGACCTGGCCGAAGGGCGGCTGTCCCGGCGGAGCCTGGCCGGGCGGCGCGGTCAGGGGCGCGACCATGGTGGGCGCCTGGTGGAGGCCGGGGTTGCCGGGCGGCGGCGCGAAGCCCTGGGGCGCGGGCGCGGCGGGCGGGCCGGGAGGCGCGCCGAAGGCGGGCGCGGGAGCCGGGGGCGGTACGGGGGCGGCCGGCGCGGGTGCTCCGAAGGCCGGAGCGGGGGCCGCCGCGGGGCCGGGCGGGGGTGCGAAGCCGGGTACGGCGCCGGGCGGCGCGAAACCGGGAGCCGCGGCCTGCTCGGGCGCGGCGGGCTCGTCCTCGGCGACCTCGCCGCCGAAATTCCGCAGCAGCGCGTCGAGCCCGCCGTCGAAGCCCTGGCCGACGGCGGCGAAACGCCACACGTCCTTGAGATAGATGTCCGCGACCATCACGGCGCGTTCGGTGGTGAATTCCGCGCCGGTGAAGGCGTACCGCGCGACTTCCTCACCGCCCGCGACGAGCCGCAGATAACCGGGGGCGACCTGCGACATCTGCCCGTTGCCGTCGATCGTCGCGGTGAAGGCCAGCTTGTGCACGTTCGCCGGTATGCGGTCGAGAGTGACACGGAAGGACTCGGTGTCGCCGGACTGGGCGCCGAGGAGCTGGATCGACTCCTCGGGCGACTTGGGCTGGTTGAAGAAGATGAAGTAACGGTCGTCCGACAGTTGTTCCTTGTCGTCGAGCCCGAAACAACTGATGTCGAAGGTCAGGCCGGGGCCGGAGATCTGCACACCGACATACAGATCCGTCCCCGCCGTCAGATCACTGATCTTGGCCTTGTGGCCACGCTGGAATTCCCTGGCCATGGATACGACCGTCCCCCATCCCCTCATTGCTGCGCTCGCGATGCGGCGCTTGTGCTGCCGCGCCGACGTGGCGACAGGCTAACCGGTCGTGCCGACAGCGGCTATTCCTCGCGGGAACCGGGCGGATGCGGCAGCCGGTCGGCCGCCACGACGCCCTCCAGGAAGCCGCGGGCGCGCTCGGTGCGCGGATAGCTCTCCAGCAGTCGCCAGAAGCTCGGGCCGTGTCCCGGCACGAGCAGGTGCGCCAGCTCGTGCAGCAGCACGTAGTCGATGACGTACTCGGGCATCCCCTGGAGGCGGTGCGACAGGCGGATGCTGCCCTCGGAGGGCGTGCACGAGCCCCAGCGGGAATTCTGGTTGGTGACCCAGCGGACCGTGTCGGGCACGGCCCGGCCGAGCAGATACTGCTCGGACAGCCGTTCCGCGCGGGCGGCCAGCTCGTCGTCGCCGGGCATCCGGCGGCTCTCCTGCGCCGCCAGCTTCTCCAGCATCGTGGTCACCCAGCGCTGCTCCTCGGCCGCCGACATTCGGGCCGGAATCAGCACGACAGTTCGGTCGCCGTCGCGATATGCCGAAACCGTTCGGCGCCTGCGGGCACTGCGGCGCACTTCCACCGCATTGGTCCGTAGGCCGCTTGCGGGCTGGCTGGAGAGGCTACGCGCTGGATCGGCGGACACGCCTTCGACGTTACCCGCTGCGTGTCCGGGAAGTCCCGTCTCCCGGCCGGTTCGCATGGGAATCACCTCGCTTCATACGCATATTGAACGACTATCCCCCACAACCTGTGGATAACTCTCCGGGAGTTTCGCCGGGAAATGGCATGCTGAGTTCTGTCGCTTACGGAGAGTGACGAGGGAAGTCGGAATGGGGAATTTCGCCGGGCGGGCCGGATGGACGGGACGGGCTGGCCGGCGGGCGGCTCTCCCGGTGGACCTTCTTGCGGACGTCCTGGTGGACCTCCCGGTGGACCTCCTGGTGGACCTCCCGGTGGATCGAGTGAACGGATGGACGGGGGTGACGGTCATGCGTCCCATGCTCAAGAGCGCGCTGCGCCGCAGTTGGCGGGACAGGGAGAGCGTGCAGTTCGGGGTGGACCCGGCGCACGCGGTGGTGCTGGAGCCGGTCGACGGCGCGGCGGCCGGTTTTCTCGACCTGCTCGACGGGACGCGCGGCGCCGACACGCTGACCCGTGACGCGGGTGCGCTGGGCCTCGGGCCCGCGCAGGTCAGACGGCTGCTGGGGCTGCTCGCCGAGGGCGGCGTGCTGGACGACGCGGCGGCGCACAGCGCGCTGGCGGAGGCGGTACGGCACCGGACGGCGGCCCTGGACCGGCTCAGACCCGATCTGGCGGCGCTCTCGGTGGTCCACCCGGGTCCCGGCGGGGCGGCGGGCCGGATACGGCACCGCAGGGCGGCACGGGTGCGGGTGCACGGGGCCGGGCGGGTCGGCGCCGCCGTGGCCTCGGTGCTGTCGGCGGCCGGGGTGGGCTCGGTGGACGTGCTGGACAGCGGGCGCGTCGAGCCGTGGGACACCGGCCCCTGCGGCATCCCGGCCGACCACATCGGGGACCGGCGGGACGCGGCGGCCCGTGGCGCGGTACGGCGGGCGGCGCCGGGTCCGCGTACGACGCCGGGCGAGCGCGGCAGACCCGGCGCCACGGTGGTGGTGATCGCGCCGAGGGACGGGCTGGACGCCTGGGCGCCGGATCCGGGCGAGTCCCGGCGGCTGGTCGCCTCCGGGGTGCCGCATCTCTACACGGGTGTGGTCGAGGGGACGGGCGTGGTCGGTCCGCTGGTGCTGCCGGGTCGGACGGCGTGCGGGGAGTGCCTGGGGCTGCGGCTGGCCGACGAGGACCCGGCCTGGCCCCGGATGCTGGCCCAGCTCAGGTCGGGGCGGCAGCCCGCAGTGCCCGCCTGCGACATCGCGCTGGCCACCTCGGTGGCCGGGCTGGCGGCCGGACACGTGCTGGCGCACCTGGATGGACGGGTCGCGCCGGGGGTAGGCGGCCGGGTGGAGATGTCGCTGTCCCGGCTCACCACCAAGGTCAGGGCACTGCCCGGTGACAGCCGCTGCGGGTGCGGTGCCGGGACCGCCCGCGGGGCGCGGGACGGCCGGGACACCTGGGGCGACGCAGACGGGGGCAAAGCGGCGGAGCCGACGACAACCGGTGCTCGCTGGGACGGGGCGCCGGTGGCGGGGGGCACAATGGCCATGTGACCGACGGGAAATGAGGGGCGCATGTCTGATCTTCCGCGCAAGGCTGTGACCCGTACCGCGAAGCTGGCGGCGCTCCCTCTCGGGTTCGCCGGACGGGCCACGCTCGGACTGGGAAAGCGGCTGGGGGGCAGACCGGCCGACGAGGTCGCGACCGAGTTGCAGGAGCGGACCGCGGAACAGCTCTTCAAGGTGCTCGGCGAGCTGAAGGGCGGGGCCATGAAGTTCGGCCAGGCCCTGTCGGTCTTCGAGTCGGCGCTGCCGGAGGACATCGCCGGGCCCTACCGGGCGGCGCTCACCAAGCTCCAGGAGGCCGCCCCGCCGATGCCCGCCCGCACCGTGCACAAGGTGCTGGCGGAGCGGCTGGGCAAGGACTGGCGCTCACTGTTCAGCGAGTTCGAGGACACCCCGGCCGCCGCCGCGTCGATCGGCCAGGTGCACCGGGCGGTGTGGAGCGACGGGCGCAAGGTGGCGGTGAAGGTCCAGTATCCGGGGGCGGGCGACGCGCTGCTGTCCGACTTGACGCAACTGGGCCGGGTGGCACGGCTGTTCGGGCCGCTGGTGCCGGGGGTGGACGTGAAGCCGCTGCTGGTGGAGTTGCGCGAGCGGGTCGAGGAGGAGCTGGACTACGCCCTGGAGGCCAGGGCGCAACACGCGCACGCGGAGGAGTTCGCCGAGGACCCGGACGTCCACGTGCCGGATGTGGTGCACCAGGCCGACGAGGTGCTGGTCACCGAGTGGATGGACGGCGTGCCGATGTCGGAGGTGATCTCCGGGGGCAGTCAGGAGATGCGGAACCGCGCGGGGCAGCTCCTGGCGCACTTCCTGTTCGCCGGGCCCGCCCGCACCGGGCTGCTGCACGCCGATCCGCATCCGGGGAATTTCCGGCTGCTGGTCGACGACGGGCCCGCCGAGGGCTGGCGGCTGGGCGTGCTGGACTTCGGCACCGTCGACCGGCTGCCGGAGGGGCTGCCGCTGCCGATCGGCACCGCCCTGCGGCTGGCCCTGGAGAGCGACGCCGACGAGGTCTACGCGATGCTCCGCCAGGAGGGTTTCGTAAAGCCGACGATCAAGCTGGACGCCGAGGCCGTGCTGGACTATCTGCGGCCGATCATCGAGCCGGCCGGGCGCGAGGAGTTCACCTTCGACCGGGCGTGGATGCGCGCTCAGGCGGCCCGGATCGCCGACCCGCGCTCACCCGCGCACCAGCTCGGCAAGCAGCTCAATCTGCCGCCCTCCTATCTGCTGATCCACCGCGTCACCCTCAGCACCGTCGGGGTGCTGTGCCAGCTCGGCGCGACGGTCCGGCTCCGCGACGAGCTCAACGCGTGGCTCCCCGGCTTCGACCCCGAGGGCACGGCGGAGTCGGCCTGAGCGGGCACGGACGCCGGGCGGCGGCGGACGGCTGGCGCTGAAGGCTGGGTGCTGGGGCGGCCGGGCGGCTGGGCGGCCGGCGGTTGGGAGCCGCGCTACCACCACGCGGAGTCGAGGCGGCTCTCGATGCTGCGGAGGTGCTGGCGCGCGCACGTGACGCAGAAGTACACGCGGTGTCCGTTCTCGACGGAGCAGGTCCACGTCAGCGGCAGGCCATCGTGGGTCTCGCCGCAGCGGGCGCACGTGGTCGTGGTCGTGGTCTGAGAGTTCTTCTGATCCACTGGTTGACGATACCTCCGCATGCGCCGCGTTTGTCGCCGTAACGCACCGCGGGGCCGGTCCTTTCGGACCGGCCCCGCGTCAAATGTTGGTAACTGCCTGACTGGTTACTGCATGACGGCCATCGCCAGTGCCCGGCGGGCACGGAGCGAGGCGCGTTCGGCACGGCGCTGGAGTCGGCGGGCGGCGAGCAGCCGCACGGACCTTCGTTCGTGTTCGGCCTCGTACAGGCGCTGTTGCATATGGGCACGCGCCAGTGCTTCTGGCATGAGTTGCATTTCGAGGTTCCTGTTCTGGTACGACGCGGGGGCGTCGGAAGTACGGGCTGCGGGGATCTCGGTGAGTGTGGGGTTCATCGGGGCCTGATTCTTCGGGTCGAGCGTGAGTGGGCGGTCAATCGTTCCGGGCAGATGCGCCGTGGTGGCGCTTCGGGTGGTGCGGGCCTTCCTGACGTTCCGGGTCGGCCGGGTCCTCCTGGCGGTCATACCGCGACCGCGTCCTTGCGCGGACGGCCACGGGGCCGCTTGCGGGGCACGACTACACCCTGGATGAACAGCTCGCCGCCCCAGACACCCCAGGGCTCGCGGCGGTCCTTGGCCCCGGCGAGGCAGGCCTCACGGACGGGACAGGTCTGGCACAGGGACTTCGCGTACTCGACGTCCGCCGGCGACTCGGCGAAGAAGACCTCCGGGTCGTAGGTGCGGCACGGGACGGGCACGCCGAGTCGCTCGATCTCGTCGTCGAGCTCGGTGAGGGGCAGCAAGGGAGTCTCCGGGTCGTGGTGTGCTTCTGCGGGCGAGCGGTTCAGGTCGGGCTGGGGTCCGGACGGGGCGTGCTGGGCGGTAGGCACGGTTGGTTCGTTCCTCGTCTGTCGGTCCGGCCGGTGGGCCGGTTTTCTGTTTCTGCCTGTCCTGCGGAACAGGCTTTCTGTCTGGAGAGAAAACAGAAGGGCCGCGGATCCCGGTCTGGGATTCCGCGGCCCTGAGGCGCCGACCTGATGCGTTATCAGGCTGGATCACTCCAGGGTTCGAGCCCGCGGAAGGCCCACTTGCCGTACTGCTGCGTCTTCTGCTGTCCATTGCCATTGGCGAAGCCGCCGCTGGCGAAGCCGTCGATAGCGCCCTTGGCCTCGATCGCAGCCTTGGCGGTACCAGCGCCGGCGCCGTTGGCCGCCGCCGCGAAGGCAGAGGCATGCGCCAGAACCTTCGCCGCTACCGCTGCCGCGGGCGCCTGCATCGGTCGCTCGTTCCGCTCACGGATCGGCAGAACCGGGAGCAGGGCGGAGGACAGACGGGTGGCACGCGGCGAGACGCCGAGCGGGCAGGTGGCGACGACCGAACGATCGGTCATTTTCACGGTGGTCATGATGCTGATCATTGGGCTCGCCTCCTCTCGGCGTCGTAGTGCGGATGGAACGGACTGCTAGTACATCACGATCAGACCCGCTCTTGGAAGAGCCGCTCTCGACCGTGCTCCCGAAGGCTATGGGGACTTCCTCGGGATGCGCAAACTATTTTTCCGCCTCTTCTTCAGTTTCTTCGGAAGATCCTTCGGCGGCCTCGTTTCCGCCCGGTTCCTCCCCCGCGCACAGCGCCAGAACGTCCGCGCCGAACTTGTCGAGTTTCCGCGCGCCGACCCCCGCGATCTGCGACAACTCCGCCTCGCCGCCCGGCCTGACCTCGGCGATGGCCAGCAGCGTCTTGTCGGTGAAGACGCAGTACGCGGGCTGGCCGAGCGCCTTGGCCTGTTCCATCCGCCACTCGCGCAGCCGTTCGTACAGCGCCTCGTCGAGATCCGAGGGGCAGTCCTCGCAGCGCATCAGTTTGATCTCGCCCGCCTCGGACAGCGTCCGGCCGCAGACCCGGCACAGCACCGGGCCGCGCCGCTTGCGACCGCCGGAGCCGCGCTCCGCGCCGCCGCTGCCGCCCGCGCCCGCGCCGCGTGCGCCGCGCGGCGCGGAGCCGGGGCGCAGCCCGTCCAGGAAGCGCGAGGGCCTGCGCCCGCCGCGCCCGCCGGGTGAGCGGGACAGCGCCCAGGACAGCGACAGGTGCAGCCGGGCCCTGGTCACCCCGACGTACAGCAGCCGCCGCTCCTCCTCGACCTGCTCGTCGGTCTTGGCGTAGGTGATCGGCAGCGTGCCCTCGGTGAGGCCGACCAGGAAGACCGCGTCCCACTCCAGGCCCTTGGCCGCGTGCAGCGAGCCGAGCGTGACGCCCTCGACGGTCGGGGCGTGCTGCGCGTTGGCCCGCTCGTCCAGCTCCGCGACGAAGTCCGAGAGGGTGGCGTCCCGCCGGGCCGCCGCGAAGTCCTCCGACAGCCGGACCAGCGCGGCCAGCGACTCCCAGCGGTCCCGTACCGCCCCGGAGCCGGCCGGCGGCTCGGAGGCCCAGCCACGGGAGCTGAGCACCGCGCGCACCTGCTGCGGCACGGTGTTGTCGGCCTCTTCCGGGTCGGTGGACGCGCGGGCGGCGCCGCGCAGCAGCAGCCCGGCCTCGCGCACCTCCGGCCGTTCGAAGAAGCGTTCCGCGCCGCGGAGCTGGTATGGCACCCCGGCGTCGGCCAGCGCCTGCTCGTAGACCTCGGACTGGGCGTTGATCCGGTAGAGGACGGCGATCTCGCTGGGGCGTACGCCGGAGGCGATCAGCTCCTTGATCCGGCGCGCGGCGCCCTCGGCCTCCGCGGGTTCGTCCGCGTACTCGGAGTACACCGGCTCGGGTCCGGCCTCGCGCTGCGAGATGAGTTCCAGCCGGTGGGCGGCGGCCTGGCCGCGGGCCTTGCCGAGCAGGCCGTTGGCGAGGCCGACGACCTGGGGGGTGGAGCGGTAGTCGCGGACCAGCTTGACCACGGTCGCGTCGGGGTGCCGGGAGCGGAAGCCGAGCAGGAAGTCGGGGGTGGCGCCGGTGAAGGAGTAGATGGTCTGCGAGGCGTCGCCGACCACGCACAGGTCGTCCCGGCCGCCGAGCCACAGCTCCAGCAGCCGCTGCTGGAGCGGGCTGACGTCCTGGTACTCGTCCACCACGAAGTGCTGGTACTGCGACCGCACGGTGTCCGCCACGTCCGGCCGGTCCTGGAGCACCCCGACGGTCAGCAGCAGCACGTCCTCGAAGTCGATCACCCCGCGGTCCCGCTTGAGCTGTTCGTACGTGGTGTAGATCTTCGCCACCTCGGCCGGGTCGCGCGGCACGTCACGGCCGGTCTTGGCCGCCGCGGCCGCGTACTCCTCCGGCACCGTCTGCGTGACCTTGCACCACTCGATCTCGCCGGTGACATCGCGCAGTTCGTTGCGGTCCAGCCTGATCCGGCAGCGGGCTCCCGCCTCCGCCACCAGTTGCACCTTGCGCTCCACCAGCCGCGGGATCTCCCCGCCGATCGCCCGCGGCCAGAAGTACTGGAGCTGCCGCAGTGCCGCGGAGTGGAACGTCCGTGCCTGCACACCGCCCGCGCCGAGCTGCCGCAGCCGCCCCCGCATCTCCCCCGCCGCGCGCGCGGTGAAGGTCACCGCGAGCACGCTCGCGGGTTGCAGGATTCCGGCCCGCACCCCGTACGCGATCCGGTGCGTGATCGCCCGGGTCTTGCCCGTACCGGCCCCCGCCAGCACGCACACCGGCCCGTGCAGCGCCGTCGCGACGGCGCGCTGCTCGGGGTCGAGTCCGGCGAGCACCGCGTCCGCGGAGTCGGGTTGCGCGGGAAAGAGCGATTCGTGGGTTGTCGCAGTCACCCCGCCACTCTGCCAGGTCCGACCGACACCCCGGCGAAGTTATCCACAGCCGCCCGCGAAACCCGCCGCGAACCTCGCACCGGAACCCACGCCGGTACCTGCCCCTGGACCCGCACCCGCAAGCCGCCCCGTAACCCCCTCGCGGCCGACCGGCCGCCCCCCGGAATGCCCACTCACGCCATGGTGTTCTACTGGCGCAGAACCCCCTTCACCCGCAGGCGACGAGGAGCGAGAAGCGATGTCGGGCACCGTGACCATGTACAGCACCACCTGGTGTGGCTACTGCCGTCGGCTGAAGAGCCAGATGGACCGCGAGGGCATCGCGTACACCGAGGTGAACATCGAGGAGGACGCGGAGTCGGCGAAGTTCGTGGAGAAGGCGAACGGCGGCAACCAGACGGTGCCGACCGTGCTGTTCCCCGACGGCTCCACCCTCACCAACCCGTCGCTGGCGCAGGTGAAGCAGAAGATCGGCGCCTGACCCGCACCGTACGTACGAGCCCGTCGTCGCCGTGAGGCGCGGCGGGCTCAGGCGTTGCTGCCGCTGAGGGCTCAGGCGTTGGCGCAGCAGCAGGCTCAGGCGTTGGCGCCGGGGCGGGGCAGGGGCTTGCCGTACCAGAGCTCGATGAGCCGGGCGGCGATGGAGATGCCGAAGGGCGGCAGCACTTCGCCGGACTCGAAGGCGGCGCGCAGGTCCTCGCGGGAGAACCAGCGGGCCTCGTGGATCTCCTCGCCGTCGACGGTGATCTTCGACGAGGTGGCGTGGGCGTTGAAGCCCAGCATGAGGCTGGAGGGGAAGGGCCAGGGCTGGCTGGCGACGTACTCGACGTCGCCGACGACGACGCCCGCCTCCTCGAAGACCTCGCGGCGTACGGACTGCTCGATGGACTCACCGGGCTCCACGAAGCCGGCGAGGGTCGAGAAGCGGCCTTCGGGCCAGTGGACCTGGCGGCCGAGCAGGGCGCGGTCCTCCTCGTCGGTGACCAGCATGATCACGGCCGGGTCCGTACGCGGGTAGTGCTCGGCGCCGCAGGCGGGGCAGCGGCGGATGTGGCCCGCGGCGGCGATGACGGTGCGCTCGCCGCAGCGGGAGCAGAAGCGGTGCATCCGCTGCCAGTTCTCCAGCGCCACCGCGTGCACCATGAGTCCGGCTTCCAGCGGCGACAGCAGCCCGCCGACCTCGCGCAGCCCCGCGGGACGCGCCTCCTCGTCCATCCGGCCGGGAAGGGTGTCCTTCTGGAGCGCGAAGTAGCGCACGCCGTCCGGGGCCGTGCCCAGGAAGTAGCGGTGCGTCTCGGTTTCCGGGGCGTCGAAGGCGGGGGTCATCACCAGGGCCGTACGCCCGTCGGGCCCGTCCTCGACCAGCACCTGGCCGCCGGAGACGACGAAGACGCGGGTTGTCGGGTGGCTCCAGGCAGCGGCCAGCCACGCCTCGTCCAGGCGGTGGTGCGCGGCTCGGTCGACGCCCTCGTGGGTGAGGGCGAGCGGTTGCGACATAGCGTCGAATCCGGTCAAGGCTGCTTTCAACTCCCGGTGGTCGTGCACATACGTGCAGCCTAGCTTGGCGGGGGTGGTCCCGATTTACGCGGTCGGGCCCCGCTTTCCCGCGGTCGGGCCCAGCAGCCGCTCAAGACCCTCCCGGTCCGGCAGGTCCGGCGGCCGGATGACCGTCGCCGTGCGGATGTGGAGGAAGGCGGCGGTGACGCGGTCGAGCGGGACGCCCTGGTGCTCCGACCAGGCCAGGCGGTAGACGGCGAGCTGGAGGGGGTCGGCGTCGGTGGCGCGGCCGGTCTTCCAGTCGAGGATCTCGTAGCGGTCGCCGTCCCGGTACACCGCGTCCATCCGGCCGCGGATCACGCGGCCCGCCAGGACCAGGTGGAAGGGGAATTCGACCCGGTACGGGGTGCGGTCGGCGTACGGACCGCGCAGGAAGGCGTCCTTGAGCGCGGCGAGGTCGCGTTCGTCGGCGATGTCGTCGTCGCCCTCGATGCCGGGGAGGTCTTCGGGCCCGAAGAGCGGGCGGGCGTCGAACCGCGACTCGACCCACGCGTGGAAGCGGGTGCCGCGCCGGGCCGCGGGCGCCGGGGGGCGCGGCATGGGCCGGGCCAGGTCGCGGGCGAGACCGTCGGGGTCGGCGGCCAGCCGCAGCAGCTGCGTCGCGGTGAGCGCGGCGGGCAGCGGCACGTCCCGTACGCCCGCCCGCGCCCGCCGCAGCTCGTCGGCGAGCGCGTCGAGGTCCCGGTCCCAGGACGCCACCAGCCGCGCCTCTTCCGCTACGAGACCGGGTTCAGCGTCCCGTGCGGGTTCACCGTCCCGTGCCGGTTCACCGTCCCGTGCCGGTTCACGTACGGGTGCGTCCTGCGCCACGGGGCCGCGCGCCGGTACGTCCTCGCGTACGCCGTCAGGCTCCCGTACCGGCGGGCGCTGGGTGGGGAGCGCGTCCCAGTCCGCGACGTCGTCCACGTCACCCACGTCGCCCATGTCACCCACGTCGTCGTACGGCGGCTCGTCGTCCGGCTGATCGTCCGGCTCGTACGACGGCTCGTACGTCGGCTCGTACGGCAGCGGCGCCGGGGAATCCGCGCCGGGGTCGGAGCCCGCGCCGGACTCCAGGTAGGTGAGGACGGTCTTCGCCGCCCGGCGCCGCCGTTCCAGGGCGGTCGGGTCGAGGGGCAGCGGCCAGGGGGGCTCGACAGGGGCGGCGAGGGCCGGATTCTGCTCGTCCTCGGCCGGGGGCTCCGCCCAGTGCTCGATCTCGCCGTGGCCCGCCTCGCAGTGGGTGCGCAGGGCCTCGAGGAAGGCGGACGGCTCGAACGGCTTCTTCTGGGTGGGGCCCCACCGGTGGCCGGAGCCCAGCAGCAGGGAGCGCGGGCGGGTGAAGGTGACGTAGCCGAGGCGCAGCTCCTCCACGCGCTGGTGTTCCTTCATGGCCGCGCGGAAGCCGTCGAGCCCGGCGCGGCTCCATTCGGCCACGTCCGGGAGGGTGGCCGCGTCGCCGCGCAGCCCGTGCGGCAGCACTTTCGCGTTGGCGGGCCACAGCTCGCGTCCGCGTTCGCTCGGGAAGCCCTTGGCGACCAGGCCCGGCACGGCCACGACGTCCCACTCCAGGCCCTTGGACTTGTGGGCGGTGAGCACCTTGACGGTGTTCTCGCCGCCGGGCAGCGAGCTGTCGAGGCCCTTCTCGTACTGGATGGCGGTGTGCAGGAAGCCGAGGAAGGCCAGCAGCGTGGCCTCGCCGTCGAGGGCGGCGAAGCCCGCGGCGATGTCGAGGAAGGCGTGCAGGGTCTCGCGGCGGCGGGCGGCGAGCGCGTGCGGGGACGCGGACAGCTCGACTTCGAGGCCGGTGACGGCCAGGACCCGGTGGAGCACGTCCATCAGCGGGTCGGCGAGCGCGCGCCGCAGATCCCTTATCTCCGCGGCGATCCGGGCGAAGCGGACCCGTGCCTCGGGCGAGAACGGCAGGTCGTCGTCCGGGCCGTCGCTCCCGTCGGACCCCGGGGACGCCGATGCGAGGAATGTCTCCAGCGCGTCCGCCAGCGAGATCACCTCCGCCGGGTCGACGCCCTCGACGGCCGCCGCCAGCGGATCGCGCCCGTCCCCCGCGGCCCCGTACCGCACGAGCTGCCGGGCGCGGCGGCCGAGGAGGGCCAGGTCGCGGGGGCCGATCCGCCAGCGGGGGCCGGTGAGGAGGCGGACGAGGGCGGCGTTCGCGGTGGGGTCGTGCAGGACTTCGCAGACGGCGACGAGGTCGGCGACCTCGGGCAGGTGCAGCAGCCCGGACAGGCCGACGACCTCGACGGGGATGTCGCGGGCGACGAGCGCGGCGTGGAAGTCGGCGAAGTGCGCGGCCGTACGGCACAGGACGGCGATCTCGCCCGCGGGGGTGCCGGTGCGCACCAGGTGGGCGATGGAGTCGGCGAGCCAGGCCGTCTCGTCGTCCTGGGTGGGCAGCAGGGCGCAGCGCACCAGCCCGTCGCGTTCGGCGCCGGGGGCGGGCCGCAGGGCCTCGACGCCTTCGTGGCGGGCGCGCAGTTCGACGGCGAGGGTGTTGGCGAGGTCGAGCAGGCGCCCGCCGGAGCGGCGGTTCTCGCTGAGCGAGTAGCGGTCGGCGGGGCGGCCGTCGGCGTGGGCGAAGTGCCGGGGGAAGTCGTCGAGGTTGGCCACGGAGGCGCCGCGCCAGCCGTAGATGGCCTGGCAGGGGTCGCCGACGGCGGTGACGGCGTGTCCGGTGCCGCCGCCGAACAGCCCGGCGAGCAGCAGCCGCTGGGCGACGGAGGTGTCCTGGTACTCGTCGAGCAGCACCACCCGGTACTGGTCGCGCAGGATCGCGCCGACCTCGGCCCTGTCCTGCGCGAGCGTCGCGGACAGCGCGATCTGGTCGCCGAAGTCCAGCAGGTCGCGGGAGCGCTTCTCCGCCCGGTAGTCGGCGGCGAGCCCGGCGAGGTCGAGCCGGGCGCGTACCGCCTGCTTCACCTCGCGCGCCCAGGCGTAGCCGCGCGTGGCAGGGTCGATGTCGGCCAGCTCCTCGGCCAGGCGCGTGTCGTACGCCGTCAGCCGCTCGACCGGCACCAGGTGCTCGGCCAGTTCGCCTTCCAGCGCCAGCAGGTCGCCGACGAGTGCGGGCAGGCCCTTGGTGAGCGCCGGATACGGTCCCGGCGCGCGGCGCAGCACCTTCGCGGCGAGCTGGTAGCGGGTGGCGTCGGCGAGCAGCCGCGCGCCGGGCTCCAGGCCGATCCGCATCCCGTGGTCCTTCAGGAGCTGCCCGGCGAAGGAGTGGTACGTGGCGATCTGCGGGTCGCCCGGCGGGTGTTCGGGGTCGCCCTCCGCCGCCGGGTCCGGGTCGGGGTCGGTGATCCCGGCCCGCGCGAGGGCTCTGCGGACCCGCTCGGACAGCTCGCCCGCCGCCTTGTTGGTGAAGGTCAGGCCCAGCACCTGCTCGGGCGCCACCTGTCCGGTGCCGGTCAGCCACACCACCCGCGCGGCCATCACCGTCGTCTTCCCCGACCCGGCCCCGGCCACGATCACGCCCGGCGCGAGGGGTGCGGTGACGCACGCCATCTGCTCCGGGGTGAACGGGATGCCCAGCAGCTCCTTGAGCTGCTCGGGGTCGGTGAGGGGGGTTGCCACTCGGGTGAGGCTATCCGGCTCCGCCGACAGCCGTGGCGGCGGAACCCCTCATTCCGCGATCCGTACGACACCGCCGTCCGCACGCTGGGCGGCCCGTACGGCGGCCGTCACTCACACCGGGGCACGGCCGTCGCTCGCACCGGGGCGCGGCCGTCGTTCACTCCACCACCTGGCGTCCCTCCGGTCGCGCCGTACAGGCCGCCCGGAAGGCGCAGTTGGCGCAGTGCTGGCCGGTGGACGGGGTGAAGCGCTCGTCCAGGACGCGGCCCGCGGCCTCGGCCAGCAGCTCCTGCGCCCACTCCCCCGCCAGCGGTTCCTGGCGCTGCACGGCCGGTACGGTCTCGCCGCCCTCCTTGCGCGTCGCGCCGAGCCTGAGCTGGACGAGTTCGGCGCCGCCGGACGGCGGGCGGGTGTCGTTGAAGAGCGGGTCGACGGCGCCTTCGCGCACGGCGAGCTGGTAGACGGCGAGCTGCGGGTGGTGGGTGACCTCGGCCGCGGTGGGCTTGGAACGGCCGGTCTTGAAGTCGACGACGTACGCGTTGCCCTCGGCGTCGGTCTCGACGCGGTCCATGCTGCCGCGGATCCGTACCCGGGCGTCGCCCGCCTCCAAGGTGACGTCGAAGCCGTGCTCGGTGGCGACGGGGGTACGGCCGCGCTCCATGACGTGCCAGCGCAGGAAGCGCTCCAGGGCCGCGCGGGCGTTCTCCTTCTCCTGCCGGGACTTCCACGGCGCGTCGAAGGCGAGGGCGTCCCAGACCGAGTCCAGCCGTTCCATCAGGACGTCGAGGTCGGCGGGGGCGCGTCCCGAGGCGACCTCGTCGGCCAGGACGTGGACGACGTTGCCGAAGCCCTGGGCGGCGGTGGACGGCGGTTCCGCCTTGACCTCGCGGCCGAGGAACCACTGGAGCGCGCAGGTGTTGGCGAGCTGGTCGAGCGCGCTGCCGGACAGGACGACGGGCTGGTCGCGGTCGCGCAGCGGGACCGTCGAGCGGGTCGGCTCGTACAGGCCCCACCAGCGGTCGGGGTGCGCGGCGGGCACGAGCGCGTACCCGTCGTCGTTGAGCGCCGCGAGCGTGGCCAGCCGGCGCGCGGCGGCGTCGCGCAGGGCCGGGGACGCGGCGGGGTCGACGGTGGTGGCCCGCAGCTCGGCGACGAGCGCCGCGACGGCCAGCGGGCGGCGCGAGCGGTGGGTGACGTCCTGCGGGGGCACGCCCAGCTCGGCCAGGAAGCGGGAGGGCTGGTCGCCGTCGTCGTTGGCCGACTTCACGGCCGTGACCAGCAGGCGCTCGCGGGCGCGGGTGGCCGCCACGTAGAACAGCCGCCGTTCCTCCGCGAGGAGCGCGCCCTGGCTGAGCGGCGGCGCGAGGCCGTCGGTGCCGATCCGGTCCGCCTCCAGCAGCGAGCCGCGCCGCCGCAGGTCGGGCCAGACGCCGTCCTGCACCCCGGCCACCACGACGAGCCGCCACTCCAGGCCCTTCGACCGGTGCGCGGTCATCAGGCGTACGGCGTCGGGGCGTACGGCCGGGCCGCCGAGCGTGTCGGCGACGATGTCGTGCGCCGACAGCTCCTCGATGAGGTTCAGCGCGCCCCGGCCGCCGGTGCGCTCCTCGGCCCGCGCCGCCGTCTCGAACAGCGCGCACACCGCGTCCAGGTCACGGTCGGCGTGGCGTCCGCCCGCCCCGCCCCGCAACGCCGCCCGCTCAAGCCTCCCCGGCCAGGGCGAGCCGTCCCACAGGCCCCACAGCGCCTCTTCCGCCGTCCCGCCGCCCGCCAGCGTGTCCCGCGCGGCCCTCAGCAGCCCGCCCACCCGCAGCGCCCCCCGCGCATACGCCGGGTCGTGCGCCACCAGCCGCTCCGGCTCCCCCACCGCCTCCGCGATCAGCTCGTCCGACCCCCGCGGTACCGCGCGGCCCGCGGCCCGCTCCTCCTCCCGCAACGCCCGCCCCAACCGCCGCAGATCCGCGGCGTCCATCCCCCCCAACGGCGACGTCAGCAGCGCGACGGCGTCCTCCACCCCAACAACCACCCGCCCCACCCCCCGCCCGTCGCCCCGCGAAGACCCGTCGGGTGCCGCCGACGAAGCAGCGACCTCACCCCGCCCCTGCGGGCCGCCGAACGGCGCAGGCCCGGAAAGGGTGGCCGACGATCGGCCGGGCTCGGCGGGGCCGGCCGTCGACGCCGAGTACGCGCCGGGCCCTCCCAGCCCACCGGGCAGCACGGCGTCCGCGTCCTCGCCGGGCGCTCCCAGGCCGTCCGGCCGAGCGGAGTCCACGCCTCCGCCGGGCGTTCCGGGCCCACCGGGCAGAGCGGCGTCCGCGTCCCCGCCGGGCGCTCCCAGCCCACCCGGCCGAGCGGCGTCTGCGTTCTCGCCGGACGCTCCCAAGCCGCCAAGCCGAGCGGCGTCTGCGTCCCCGCCGGGCGTTCCCGGGGCGCCGGGGAGGGTGGGGGGCTCAGGGGCAGCCGACTCGGCTGCGAGGCGGAGGGCGAGGAGGAGGGGGGCGACGGCGGGCTCGGCGTGGAGGGGGATGTCGGGGGCGTCGAGGTGGACGGGGACGCCGGAGGTGGTGAGGGCGCGGCGCAGGGCCGGGAGGGGCGAGGCGGAGCGCAGGAGGACGGCCATGTCGTGCCAGGGGATGCCGTCTTCGAGATGCGCGCGGCGCAGGGTGTCGGCGATACCGTCGAGTTCCGCGCCGGAGGTCGGATACGTGCGGACGGCGACCGCGCCGTCGGACCGTACGGCGTGCAGCGCGCGGTGCTGCCGTACGGCCGCGGCGGGCAGCTTGGGCAGCGGCATGCGGGTGGTGAGCCGCCGGGTGGCGTCCAGGAGTTCGGCCCCGGCGCGGCGGGAGACGGTGAGGACGCGGACGGCGGCGGCCTTGGCGTCGCGGGGCGGGAAGTCGGTGGGGAAGTCGAGGATGCCGTTGATGTCGGCGCCGCGGAAGGCGTAGATCGACTGGTCGGGGTCGCCGAAGGCGACCAGCGTGCGGCCCTGCCCCGCCAGCGCCTGGAGGAGCCGTACCTGCGCCGGGTCGGTGTCCTGGTACTCGTCGACGAAGACGGCGTCGTACCGCCCGGCCAGCTCCCGGTGCGTCTCGGGGCGTTCGGCGAGCAGCGCGGCCCGGTGGACGAGTTCGGTGTAGTCGATGACCCCCTGGAGGTCGCTGACCTCCAGGTATTCGTCCAGGAAGGCCGCCGCCGCGGTCCAGTCGGGCCGCCCGATGCGGCGGGCGAAGTCCGCGAGGGCGCGCGGGCCGAGCCCCAGTTCGCGGCTGCGCGCGACCACCGCGCGCACCTCGTCGGCGAATCCGCGCGTGGTGCGCGCGGCCCGCAGGTCGTCCGGCCAGCGGAATTTGCCGCGCCCGTCGCGTTCGAGCATGGCCTCTCCCGCCAGCAGCTCGCGGACCAGCAGGTCCTGCTCGGGTCCCGACAGCAGCCTGATCGGGTCGGCGAACAGCTCGGGCGCCTGGTGCTCGCGGACCAGGGCGTAGCAGAAGGAGTGGAAGGTGGTGGCATGCGGCGCCACCACTCCGCCGGTCGCGCCGCCCGGACCGTCGGGTTCCGCCGCCGCCCGCGCCGCCAGCCGGTCGCGCAGCTCGACGGCGGCCTTGCGGCTGAAGGTGAGCACGAGAATCCGGTCGGGATCCGTCCCGGCCCGCACCCGCGCCGTGACCGCCTCGACGAGCGTGGTCGTCTTGCCGGTGCCGGGCCCCGCCAGCACCAGCAGCGGCCCCTGCCCGTGCTCAACCACCGCGCGCTGTGCCGCGTCCAGCACAGGAGGCGTCGCGGCCACCGGCGGCGTCCGCACCAACCGGTACCCGCCGCCCGCACCCCGGTGCGCCTGGTGCGGCACTGCCGAGGTGGCGGAGGAGGCGGAGGAGACCGAGGAGGATGTCACGTGGTTCGCCGGTTCTGTCGGGGCCAGGATCAGATGCGCGTACGGATTCGGGTGCGGGATCGGTCACGTAGTCGGTCATGGGGTCGGTCACGGATTCTGCCGCGGGCTCTGGCACAAGCTCGGGCAGGAGGTCGGTCACAGGACCGGTCGCGGGGTCGGTCACGTAGTCGGTCGCGGGCTCTGGCCGTCGTACGGGGACGCGCACGGGACCGCGTACCGGGTCACGTACGCCGCCGGGATCGCGTTCCCGGACGGGAGCTGTCGACGCTACGCCACGCGCGGGATGTACTCCGTACGGACGGCCGATGCCATCGCGGCGGCGCCGATGACGGAAGCTGGAGGACATGAGTCCCCGGCCGTCAGCCGCTGCCGCCCCCCGCGAGGTCGGCGGCGCCCCCGTCCCAGCGGGCCCTGCGCATGTCGACGCGCGGTATGTGCCCCTCGGCGGCCGGGCCGCGCTCACGCAGCGGGGTGCCCTCGGCGCGGTACGCGTCCAGCGCGCTCAGCTCGTGGCCGGGCAGCAGCGTCCCGTCGGAGCGCACGACACGCCACCAGGTCACGCCGCCGCCGTACAGCGCCATGACCCGGCCGACCTGTCGCGGACCGCCTTCGCCCAGGTATTCCGCGACATCGCCGTATGTCATCACGCGGCCGGGCGGGATCAGTTCTACGGTGTCCAGCACCCGCTCCGCGTACTCCGTGGGGGCACCGGGGTCGTACTCCTCGCTCATCCGAACAATCCTGCCCCAGACCACCGACAACGGGGGGTTCCGGTCCCATTCGCAGACCTCTCATGCCACCATCGTCCGGGCGGTGACTGGTGATACGAGATCAAGAAGAAGAGACGGCTGGGGAGCAGCAGCCGGGCGCGGAGCAGGCCGGACCGGCCGACCGCGCCCCCGACGCGCTGCCCGCGCACCCCGCCGCGCCGGCCGCGAACGGGGCCCACAGGGCGCGCCTGTCCGACCTGCCCGTGCCCGACACCACGCGTGACGCCGTGGCCGAACCCGCGACGGACACCGGCCCGGACGCCGACCGGGCCGCCGCAGACGACACGACGCCCGAGGCCACACCCGACACCGCGTCCGGCACCGCGTCCGGCGCCACGCCAGGCACGGTGTCCGGCGCCACGCCCGAGAAGACCCCGGACACCGCGTCCGGCACCGCCCCCGGCCCCGCTCCCACCCTGACCCCAGGGCCGGGACCCGGCACCGTCCTGGTCGACGAACCGCTGCTCGCCGCCCGCGTGCACCGCCCCGCCGACCTGATGCGCTTCCTGTTCGGGCTGCTGGGCATCGCGGTCGTGCTGGCCATCGCGGGCTTCGCGCACGCGACGACCACCGGCCTGGAGACGGACATCTCCAAGGGCGCCGACCACGCGCCCGACGCCCTGTCGTCCTTCGCGGGCCTGACCGCGAGCATCGCCGTACTGATCGTGCCGGTCGCCTTCGCGATCGAGCGGCTGGTCAAGCGGGACGGGCTGCGGATCGCCGACGGCGTCCTGGCGGCCGTCCTCGCGCACGGCGCCGCGCTCGCCACCGACTTGTGGGTGACCAGCTCCGCGCCGAATCCGATCCAGGAGGCGCTGACCCACAGCGCGCCCGGCGGCACCGGCCTCACCGACCCCGTGCACGGCTATCTCGCGCCCGTCATCGCCTATGTGACGGCGGTCGGGATGGCGCGCAGACCGCGCTGGCGGGTCGCGCTGTGGTTCGTGCTGCTGCTGGACGCCTTCGCGGTGCTGGTCGGCGGCTACACGACACCGTTCTCGATCGCCGTGACCGTGCTGATCGGCTGGACGGTCGCCTACGGCACGGTCTATGCGGTCGGCTCGCCGAACGTCCGGCCGACCGGGCAGCACCTGCTCGCGGGCCTGCGCCGGGTCGGCTTCGCGCCGCAGACCGCGCGCCGGGTCGAGCTGGACGGCCCGGAGACCGCGGACTCCGACCGCGGCCGGGCGTATCTGGTGACGCTGGAGGACGGCCCGCCGCTGGACGTCACGGTGGTCGACCGGGAGCAGCAGGCGCACGGTTTCTTCTACCGGCTGTGGCGGCGGCTCGCCCTGGTCGGCGGGATCACGCAGCGGCGCAGTCTGCTGTCGCTGCGGCAGGCGCTGGAGCAGGAGGCGCTGCTGGCGTACGCGGCCATCGCCGCCGGGGCCAACGCGCCGAAGCTGATCGCCACCTCCGAGCTGGGCCCCGACGCGGTGATGCTGGTCTACGAGCACATCGGCGGCCGGCGGTTCGACTCGCTCGCGGACGACGAGATCACCGACGACCTGCTGCGCGAGGCGTGGACGCAGGTGCGGGCGCTCCAGTCGCGGCGGATCGCGCACCGGCGGCTGGTCGGTGAGTCGCTGCTGGTGGATCGTTCCGGCAAGGTCGTGCTGACCGAGCTGCGCGGCGGTGAGATCGCGGCCGGGGACATCGTGCTGCGGATGGACATCGCGCAGATGCTGACGACGCTGGCGCTGCGGGTGGGGCCCGAGCGCGCGGTGGCCTCGGGGCTCGCGGTGCTCGGTCCCGACCGGGTCGCCAACTCGCTGCCGCTGCTCCAGCCGATCGCGCTGAGCCGGGAGACCCGGGCGCGTCTGAAGGTGCTCGGGCGGGCCCGCGCGCAGCGCGAGCGGGACGCGGTGCTCGCGGCGTCGGCGGCGGAGAAGGAGGCACGGGCCGCGGAGCGCGCGCACGGCGCCGATGTGGCGCACGGCGGCGCGACGGCGGCGGTGCCGCCAGGGGACCTCAGAGCCGGGGACCTCAAGGCCGGGGATCTCAGAACCGGGGATCTCAGAGCAGGGGACCTCAAGACCGGGGACCTCAAGGCGGGCAAGCTCAAGGCGGGCCGGAAGGCCGAGCGCAAGGCCGAGAGCAAGGCGGAGAAGCGGGCCATAGAGGACGCGCTGGAGGAGGCCCGCGAGGACGACCTGCTCTCCCTCATCCGCCAGCAGGTGCTGCTGATCCGTCCGCAGGCGCCGGTCGAGCCGGTCCGTCTCGAACGCATCAAGCCGCGCACGCTGATCACGGTGATCGCGGGCGCCTTCGCCGCGTATTTCCTGCTGTCCCAGCTCAGTTCCGTGCCGATCGGCGACGCCATCGCCAACGCCGACTGGCGGTGGGCGGTGATCGCGGTCCTCGGCTCCGCGGCCAGTTACGTCGCCGCCGCGTGCGCGCTCTCCGGGTTCGTACCGGAGCGGCTGTCGCTGGTGAAGACGGTGCTCGCGCAGGTCGCCGGGTCGTTCGTGAAGCTGGTCGCCCCGGCCGCGGTCGGCGGTGTCGCGCTCAACACCCGCTACTTGCAGAAGGCGGGCGTACGGCCCGGCCTGGCGGTGGCGAGCGTCGGCGCCTCCCAGCTCGTCGGCCTCGGCTCGCACGTGGTGCTGCTGATGGCGTTCGGCTTCATCACCGGTACGGAGAAGACGCCGTCGCTGTCGCCGTCCCGTACGGTCATGGCCGGGCTGCTGACCGCGGGCGTGCTGGTGCTGGTCGTCACGGCGGTGCCCGCGCTGCGGAAGTTCGTCTCGACGCGGGTACGCGCGCTGTTCGCCGGAGTCGTGCCGCGCATGCTGGACGTACTCCAGCGGCCCGCGAAGCTGATCACCGGCATCGGCGGCACGCTGATGCTGACGGTCACCTTCGTGATCTGCCTGGACGGCTGCGTACGGGCCTTCGGCGGCCACCTCAGTTACGCGGCCATCGCCGTCGTCTTCCTCGCGGGCAACGCGCTGGGGTCCGCCGCGCCCACCCCCGGTGGCGTCGGGGCCGTCGAACTCGCCCTCACCGGTGGCCTGATCGCCGCCGGGCTGCCGAAGGAGGTCGCCACTCCGGCCGTGCTCTTCTTCCGGCTGCTGACCTTCTGGCTGCCGGTGCTGCCCGGCTGGGTCTCCTTCCACCACCTCACCCGCAAGGGCGAGCTGTAGCACGCGGGTTGACGTACTCCGCGGCCGGCCGGTCCGAAGGACCGAATCAGCGGGCCCCGCGCGCTACTTGATGTCGGAGATCTTCTTCGTCGCCAGGTCCGACCGCACCTTGAGCGTCTGGTACGTCTCGTGGCCCTTCCCGCCGAACGTCAGGCGCACATTGGTGAAGGCGTGTCCCGCGCCGCTGCCCGCGTACGTCACGCGCCACGCCGTCGGTACGTCCTGGGCGCGCAGCACGCCGTCCGCGTGGTTCTTCTTCTCCCACGCGGCGAGCTTCTTCTGGAGGCCCTTGGTCAGGAAGTGCGACCGCAGGTCGGCGCCGAGGTGGCCGCTGTCGGTGTCCCAGACGGCGTCGATGTAGGACCCGTAGAAGTCGGCGACGCGGCCCGTCGTGGACTGCGGGCTGCCGGAGCCGATCACCGGCTCGGCCTTGGCGCCCTTGTGGGCCTTGTGCGCCGTGGGCGCCTGGTGCGCGACCGCGTGCCCGTGCCCGGTCGTGCGGGACTGCCCGGTCGTGTGGGACGCGGTCCGCGGCTGGGACTGCGCCTGCGCCGCGGCGGCGGGTACGGCGACCGCGAGCGCCACCGCGGCCGTGGTGAGGGCGATACGGCGGACGGTACGGGTACGAGTACCGGTGGTGCGGCTCTGCTGCATGACGTGCCTTGCCTTTCGAAGGTTCTTCGAGGGCTCGGGTGCTCCGCGCCACGCGAAGTCGTCGTGTTCTCCGCGGTGTTCGACGCGTTCGAGCCCATTCGCTGCTTTTACGGCGTTTGTTCGGGACCCACCACTTGTATCCAATAGGTCGCCGACTATCCGTTAGGAGGGGTTGTGTCCTTGCCGGGTTGCGCGGCATCCGGGTGGAATCGGCGGCTGTGCCGTCGCGGTGACCCGCACGTGACCGAACCAGCACACTTCCCCTCTCAACACGGGCCGCCGCCTTGGGTACGTTGGATTCCACTTGGATACGGGGCCAAGGGGTGTTCGGCGTTCGATGTGTTGTTCGGCCGGTGCCCGTCGGTGCCCGGTGAGCACCGATCGGGAGCGTTGACCATGCGAGTCCACTGCGGCGCAACGGCCGCCGCGTTGACGGCGACCGCCGTCCTGACGCTGTCCGCCTGCGGCGGCGGTGGAGGTGGCGGCTCCGACACGATCGACGGGGATGCGGCGAACACCGCCTCCCCCACCGCGACGGCCGCCTCTCCCACGGCGTCGGCGTCCGCCGAGCCGACCGCGCCGCCCGTGACGCAGGATCCGAACCTGGCGCTGCCGGGCGATCTGAAGCTGGTCTTCGACTGGCCCGCGCCGACCGGTCACGCCGAGGCCGCCGCGCTGGGCAACGCCGCCAACTTCATGCGCAGCATCGCCCACGGCATCGTGAAGCGGAATGTCAACGAGCCGCTGGTGGCGCAGTACGCGCAGCCGGGCGGCAGCGCCGCCGCGTATGCCCGTACGCAGATCGGGCAGGCGGTGGACGGCGGCTGGACCGAGACCGGCACCGACCGCTTCTACCGGCCCACGGTGAAGGTGACCTCGGCGAAGACCGCCGCCACGGTCGGCTTCTGCGACTTCCAGGGCAAGGTCTACGGCAAGGACGTCAGGTCGGGCAAGCTCCTCGGCACCGCGGTCACCGACAGCAGTTACGTGTACTTCACGATCGTCATGGCCAAGTTCCCCGCGGGGGCCGACCTGTGGCAAGCCGTGTCCGTCGATGCGAAAGCGAAGGCAACGCAATGCAAGGAGTGACCACCCCATCGGGCCCGGCAACGGGCCTGCGCCGTGCGGCTCTTGGCGCGGCCACCGCGATCCTCGTGACGGCCGCCACGGCCACCGTCGCCGCCCCGGCCTTCGCCGACGTGCCCGGCGGCAAGACCAGCGGCTCGGGTGACGACAAGGGCAATCTGAGCGCGGGCGTCCAGGTCACCTATCCCACGGACACCAGCACGAAGGGCTCGGGAGGCCATTCGCTCGGCGCCGCCGACAATGTGACGTGGACGCCGCCGCCGTGCTGGATCGGCCCCGTCGCCGGCCCCGCCGAATTCAAGAAGATGGTCGAGAAGCAGGTCAAGGAGACCAACGAGTATCCGGGCCAGGCCAATTACGCCATGCAGGCCATGGACGAGTACAAGAAGCACTATTCGGAGGGCAGGACCTGGAGCGGCAACGGCGAGAAGGCGTACAAGAACTTCAATCTCGACCAGCAGGGCAAGGGCGCTTTCTGGGGGCCGGTGACGAATCCCAACTCCGACAGCCCCGACCGCTTCGACTGCAACGGCACGCTGCCCTTCTGGGTCCCCAACGGCCAGCGCCCGCCCGCCGGTACGCCGAACGTGATCACCACGGAGATGCTGGCCCGGCTCGCCTTCGCGCACACCAAGGTGCCGGGCGTGGACATCCGGACGAATCCGGTGGGCACCCAGACCGTCAATCTGCCCACCTGGGTGACGCTGAACGAGAACTACGCGCCGGTCACCGTCAGGGCCGAACTCAACATCCCCGGCGCGCAGGCCATGTGGGCCGAGACGACGGCCACGCCGACCAGCGTCCACATCGATCCGGGGACGTCGGACGCCACCGTGTACCCGTCCTCCGCCGAGTGCCCCATCGGCAAGGGCGGCCAGGTCGGCGCCCCGTACACCGAGGGCGCCACCGGCAACCCGCCGTGCGGTGTGACGTATCGGCGCTCCACGCAGAGCACCGGCGCGTACGACCTGAACGTGACGGCCACCTGGAAGGTCTCCTGGCGCGGTTCGGACGGCGCGGCCGACAACCCGCCGCTGCCGAACGGTGTGATCACCCAGGACCACCCGGTCACGGTCCAGGAGATCCAGACCGTCAACCGCTGAACCGGACCATGTGAGAGGCCCGCCGCCCGGAGGAGTTCCGGGCGGCGGGCCTCGTTTCACGGTTGAACGGCGCGATCCGGAGGACGGCGCGGCTTAGAACAGGTAGTTGTACGTGTTCCAGCCGCCGCCGATCTTCACGCGGGCCGCGAACGGGGCGCCGGCGTTGCCGGTGCCCTTGTACAGCCACAGGACACCCGACGTGTCGCGGGCGATCAGGTCGTTGCGACCGTCACCGCTGGTGTCGCCCAGGCTGAGGATCTTGTTGTAGGTGTTCCACCCACCGCCGATCTTCGTCCGCGCGGCGAACGGCGCGTCGATGTTGCCGGTGCCCTTGTAGAGCCAGAGCGCACCGCTGCTGTCGCGGGCCACGATGTCGGGCTTGCCGTCACCGGTGAGGTCACCGCGGCCGGCGATCTGGTTGTAGGTGTTCCACCCGCCGCCGACCTTGCGCTTCTTGGCGAACGTGCCGTCCGCGTAGGACAGGTAGAGCCACAGCACGCCGCTGCTGTCACGGGCGAGCAGGTCCGGGTTGGCGGCGCCGCCGACGTTGCCCGGCGTCACGAAGGCGTTGTAGACGTTCCAGCCGGTGCCGATCACGGTGCCCTCGTCGGGCGAGGCCGCCGAGAAGATCCGGAGCGTGCCGCCGAACCGCGCGTAGACGTTCACGTGCGTGTCGTTGCCCGAGTTGTTCTTGAAGAACGCGTTGGCGCTGCCCATCCCGTAGCCGGTCTGGGTGCGGGAGCCGAAGCCGTTCGCCTTCGGCGGGTAGCTCCAGATCCGGCCGCTGGAGTCGCGGCCGTCGATGCCGAACGACCAGATCTTGTCGTCCTGCGCGGCGTTCGTGGAGAACGTCGAGACGCCGGGTGCGGCGGTGTGGCTCTGCGCGTCCTTGACGGTGGTGAGCGCGGGCGAGCCGCCCTCGGCGCTGGCGGCGACGGAGGCGCCCAGCACCATGGCGAGCGTGCCCGCCGTCACCGCGGCGGCCCTGGCCTTCATTCCCCGTCCGGTCCGCCGGTTTTTCTGCGTTTTCACGTAGTGGTCCCCCTCAGTGAAATGTCCCTGCTCCGTACGGATCACTCCGCACGGGAGCCCCTGACGCTACCTCCTTCGCCCCCCGGCTCTCTCATGGGCAGGTCATGGGTCCGTCACAGTTTCGATACCGTCAAGGGCATCTGGAACAACAGGACATGACGGGACGGCGGAGGGGCCCGGTGCGTGGCACCGGGCCCCTCCGCCGTGAGACCGCTTCAACTGGCTTAGTACACGGGCTTGTCGGGCTCGATCGTGTTGACCCAGCCGATCACGCCGCCGCCGACGTGCACGGCGTCGGAGAAGCCCGCGGACTTCAGGACGGCGAGGACCTCCGCGGAGCGCACACCGGTCTTGCAGTGCAGGACGATCCGCTTGTCCTGCGGCAGGTGCTCCAGGGCGCTGCCCATCAGGAACTCGTTCTTCGGGATGAGCTTCGCGCCGGGGATGGAGACGATCTCGTACTCGTTCGGCTCGCGGACATCGATGACCTCGATGTTCTCGCCGTCGTCCATCCACTCCTTGAGCTGCTTGGGAGTGATGGTCGAGCCGAGCGCGGCCTCCTGGGCCTCCTCGGACACGACGCCGCAGAACGCCTCGTAGTCGATCAGCTCGGTGACGGTCGGGTTCTCGCCGCAGACCGCGCAGTCCGGGTCCTTGCGGACCTTCACCGTGCGGTACGTCATCTCCAGGGCGTCGTAGATCATCAGGCGGCCGAGCAGCGGCTCACCGATGCCCGCGAGCAGCTTGATGGCCTCGGTGACCTGGATCGAGCCGATGGACGCGCACAGCACGCCGAGGACGCCGCCCTCGGCGCAGGAGGGGACCATGCCGGGGGGCGGGGGCTCCGGGTAGAGGCAGCGGTAGCAGGGGCCGTGCTCGGACCAGAAGACCGATGCCTGGCCGTCGAAGCGGTAGATGGAGCCCCAGACGTAGGGCTTGCCCAGCAGCACGCACGCGTCGTTGACCAGGTAGCGGGTCGCGAAGTTGTCCGTGCCGTCGACGATCAGGTCGTACTGGGAGAAGATCTCCATCACGTTCTCGGCTTCGAGCCGCTCTTCGTGCAGGACGACGTTCACGTACGGGTTGATGCCCTTGACGGAGTCGCGGGCGGATTCGGCCTTCGAGCGGCCGATGTCGGCCTGGCTGTGGATGATCTGACGCTGGAGGTTCGACTCGTCGACCTCGTCGAATTCGACGATGCCGAGCGTGCCGACGCCCGCGGCGGCCAGGTACATCAGGGCCGGAGAGCCGAGCCCGCCGGCGCCGACACACAGCACCTTGGCGTTCTTCAGCCGCTTCTGGCCGTCCATTCCCACGTCGGGGATGATCAGATGGCGCGAATACCTGCGGACCTCGTCAACGGAGAGCTCGGCGGCCGGCTCGACCAGGGGTGGCAGCGACACAGGGACCTCAGCAATACGGTTGGTCGGTCATCAGTCAGTACGTGCGGTACGTGCTGTCCCTGCAACACTGCCACGCCGGTCTTCATTCCAAGACACCCGGTCCGAGGACCGAGACGGAATCGGCTCACATCCCGGTCACGTCCCGGTCACGCTCCGGCCGCGCCCTGGCCGTGTCCGGTCCGAGGGGCCGCCGCGCCGGTGCTACGTGCTCGGCGACGGCTGTTTGCGCAGCATACGGACGGCTTCGTGCCAGTATCCGGCCAGGCCCGCCCACGGGTCGGCGCCGTCCCGGTCCGTGCGGTCGGTGAGGCACACCGTGGACGCGCCCTGCCAGCGGGCGATCCGCAGGGCGGTGTCCAGATGGGACCTGGGCAGGCCGTGCACCAGGTGCACGAAGCGTTCCGGCGGGTACGCGGCCGTCCACTCCGGCGCCTCCGACCAGCGGTAACTGGTCCAGGGGCCGCAGAAGGTGACGAGCTGGTCGGCCAGCTCGGCGTATCCGGGCCACGGGTGCTCGCCGTGGCCGAGGACGATCTGGCCGCCGCCGCTCTCCGGCAGGCGCGAGGCGGCGGCTCCCGCTCTCCCGCTGGCCCCACTGGCCCCACTGGCCCCACTGCCCCATCTGCCTCTGCTGTCCGCGGCGTCCTCGTTGCCCTCCGCGCCCTCCGTGCCCCCGGTGCCCCCGGTGCCCCCGGTGCCCCCGGTGTCCTCGTCGTCCGCGTGCAGCAGTGCCCGCAGCGTGGTCACCACCCGGCGGCACTCGGCGGCGTCGGCGCGGCCGGTCGGGGCGCGGTCCAGGTAGAAGCCGTCGACCCGGTACCAGTCCAGGTAGTGGGAGGCGTCGGCGAGCAGGTCGCCGAAGGGCCGGGTGCCGTTGCGGCAGTCCAGCAGTCCGAGGACCGGGACGCCGTTCTCACGGACGCGGCCGACGACCTCTCCGTACAGCGGGTCGGGCCGCGTACCGGGGCCGCGGGCCACGTCGAAGGCGGCCCAGTGCAGCGGCGCCCCCGGCCGGGCCAGTTCGGCCCATTCGGTGGGGGCGACCAGCGGGTGCGCGAACGCCGGGACGCCGAAGCCCATCGCGTCCCGGCCCGCGCCCGCACGGCGGCGCAGTCCCGTGCCCCACTGGTGCGGTCGCGTCAGACGCGACATGCCGCCTCCATCCACACATCGGCCAGGGACTCCTCCAGGCCGATCCGGGGCCGCCAGCCGAGCCGGTCCCTGGCGGTACGGACGTCGGCCTGCTGCCAGCCGCCGCAGCCGTCGGGGTACGGGGGCGGCCCGGCGGAGGCGGGGGTCTCGTCCAGCTCGTGCAGCGAGCCCTCGTAGCCCGCCACATGGGCGAGGGCCGCGGCCATCTCACGCATCCGGACGGCCCGGCCGCTGCCGATGTTCACCACGCCCTGCGCGGCGGACAGCGACGCGGCGTGCACGGCGCGGGCCACGTCGCGGGCGTCGATGAAGTCGCGCTGGACGCCGAGGCCGCCGAGTTTCAGCTCGCCGTCGCCGTTCTGCATCGCGCGGCGCAGGGTTTCGGCGACCCGGCCGAGCGGGGCCCCGGTCGGGGTGCCGGGGCCGACCGGGCTGAACACCCGCAGCACCACCGCGTCGAGACCTGAGCTGAGGACCAGTTCGGTCGCGGCGAGCTTGCTGACGCCGTACGGGCCGCCGGGGCGCGGCACCGCGTCCTCGCCGGTGGACGCGCCCTGCGGCGAGGGCCCGTACTCGGAGCCGCAGCCGAGCTGGACGAGCCGGGCGTCGACCTGGCTGCGGCGCATCGCCTCGCAGACGGTGGCGACGGCGACGGTGTTCTGCCGGGTCAGCTCGCGGGCGCCACCCCTGGTCGTACCGGCGCAGTTGATCACGACTCCGGGGTGCACGGCGTCCAGGAACCTGGCGAGGACGCCGGGCGCGCCGCTCGCCAGGTCGAAGCGGACATCCGCGTCGTCGCTCCTGCCGAGCGCGGTGAGCTGGACGGCGGGGTCGGCGAGGAGCCGCTCCGCGACATGCCGGCCGAGGAAGCCGTCGGCTCCGAGCAGCAGCACTCTCATCGCGTGCCTCCGAGTGCCTGCGCCGAGTGTCCCGTCGTGCGCCCGCGGGGCGGAAGGCCGTCCTCGCGGACGAGGAGGGGGCGTGCCGGGCGTCGGGCCGCGGTCGGGGTCGGGGCGGTTCGGTACCTGGTCAAGGGGTGTTCTCCTGGTCGTTCGTTCTGCTGAGGTCAGGGGTGGTGGCGCGGCGGCGGCCGGTGCGCGGAGGCACGGGGCAGCACGCGGAACGCCTGCGCGGTCAGCACGAGTGCGGCGGCGCCGCAGATGACGGCTTGCGCGGTGGCGGGGGCAGGGCCGAGGTGCAGGGGGGTCGCGGCGAGGGTCAGCGCCTCGGCGGCGCAGGCCGCCCCGAGACCGGCCGCCGCGTGGCCGGGGAAGCCGTGCACGGACAGCAGGCGCGCGGCGAAGAGCAGCAGGCCGAGGGCGGCCGGTCCGGCCAGTGGCGCGGAGCCCGCGACGGCGGTGGCCGTGTCGAGCAGGGCGATCAGCGCGACGGCGTACGCGGCGAGGGCCGCGGCCAGGCGGGGGCGTACGGCGTCGGCGAAGTCCGACAGGCCGTGGCTGGGGGCGAGTTGGGCCCTGGAGCGGACGGCGAGCCAGTGCGCGCAGTACGCGGCGGGCAGCAGGGCGAAGGTGAGCGCCGCGAGGGTGGCGGCGCCGGCGGTGCGGCCGGTGGCGTGCCCGGCGTACAGCGCGTAGCCGAGCAGACCGTACGTCCATACGGCGGCGCCCGCGCCGCGCTCGACCCGCAGCGGTCCGATCCGTACGGCGGCCCACGCGACGACGGCGACGAACGCCAGCAGCGGCAGCCGTACGCTTCCGGGGGCTCCGGCCGCCAGCGCGCACACCGCGCCCGGCACCGCCTGCGCGGCCCCGGTCCGCCAGCGCGGCAGGGCCCGTTCCCGCTCCCCCGGCGCCGCCTCCAGTCGGCGTACCGCCCTCGGGACCCGCGCGTACAGCTCCTCCGCGAGCCCGAAGACGTCCCGGTGCCGCAGGCGTCGCGCGGCTCCGTCCGTCACGCCGTGGGCTTCCAGCCCGGCCGCGATCTCCCACTCGTCCACGGCGCCCGCGATCAGCGCCTCGTGCCGGTGCATCACTCCCCGTACGGGGTCGGCGGGCCCCCTGCGCCGCGGCTCGTCCGCGGCGCCCGGCCGCGCCCCCGCCCGAAAGTCCGCCACCCGTCCGCCGGCCTGCGGCCCGCCCCGCGCGGCCCGTCGCCCGCCGTCGATCCCCACCAACCGCCCTCCGGGCCGCGCCTCCCCACCCGCCCCCGCCCCAGCACCGCGTCGCCCCGCACCCGACCGCTCCCCACCCTCGGCGTCCAAGCCGACCGGTACCGGCCCGCGCCGCTCGCGAGCGGGGCCGCCAGGCAGGGCCAAGTCCCCTTCCAGGGGCGGCACTTCGAGTACGGAAGCGTTTGCGCCCGCGCGCGCCGAATCGCCCTCCGCCTCGGGGCCCTCGGCAACGCGGAGGCCCGCGCCCGAGCGCAACCCGCCGTCAGCGTCCAGGCCGCCCGGTACCGAACCGTCCCGCTCGCGAGCGGGGCCGCCAGGCAGGACCAAGTCCCCGTCCACGACAGCCACTTCGGATACGGAAACGTTCGTGCCCGGGCGGGTCTCGGCCCGCATGAGGCCCGCGCCGCTCACCGATGCGGCGCTGTCCGGGTCCGCGAGGCGAGCGTCAGGCAAGCCGTGCGCCCCGTCATCACCCGGGTTCACCGGCCCCGACTCGGGCCGCCGCGCCGAATCCGCGTGGGCCTGCGGCTCGTCGGTAACGCGGTGGCCCGCGCCTGAGCGGGGCTCGCGCTGCTCGCGAGCGGGGTCGCCAAGCACCGCCAAGCCCCGGTCCACGACGGGCACTTCGGATGCGGAAGCGTCCGGACTTGGCGGCGCGGCGGCGGGTGGGGAGGCGGCTCCGAACGAATCTGTGCGGGTCGGGGCGGCGGGGTGGGGCTGGGCGGTCTCGGGCGCGGCGGCGGGCGGTTGCGCGTCGTCCGCGACGACGGTCCGGGACCGTACGCGCGACGGGTCGCCGTCCGGGGGGGCCGGACGCAGCTCGGCCGGGTGCTCGTCGGAGTCCGGGTTCCGCGCCGGGAGGCGGGAGGCGCCGAAGAGGGCCGTGACCGTCTCGTCGAGGGAGTGGGGGGTGGCCTCGTCGTCGTAGGCGTCTATGTCTATGGCGGTGGGGTCGTCGGGGTCGTGGGGCGGGAGCCGCAGGGGTGAGGCGGGCGGGGCGGCCTGGGCGGTGAGGCGGGTGAGTAAGGCGTGGGCGGGGGTCGGCGTGGTCATGAGGGGGAGCCTCCGGAGGCGGACGGGGCACCTACGGGTTCGGGGGTGCGGGACCAGGCGGGGTGGGCGGGGGTGGGGGCCAGGCGGGCCGGGACGTGCGACTCGGCGGGAGCCGTGAACGGCCGCGGATCGCCCGCCGCGTCGAGCAGCGGCTCGCGCCGCACGGGATGGTGCGCGACCACGTCGAGATAGCTCTCGCGGAAGGCGTCCACGCACCGGGTGACGGTGAAGAGCGCGAGCGCCCGCTCCCGGGCCGCCGCCCCGAGCCGCGACGCCCGCTCGGGCCCGCGCAGCAGATCGACGACGGCGTCCGCCAGCGCCTTGGGGTTGCGCGGCGGCACGACGAGCCCGGTGCCGCCGATGACCTCGCGGACGGCCCCCACGTCGGTGGACACGGTGGGCCGCCCGCAGAACATCGCCTCGACCAGGCTCAGCGGAAAGCCTTCCGCGCTGCTGGAGAGCACCACGACGTCGCCCGCGGCGTACGCGTCGGCGAGTTCGGGCGCGCCGGGCGACCCGATCTCCTCGAAGCTCACGGGACTCTCACCGACGGCGTTGGCGTCGGCGGCCTCGTAGGGGAAGAGCTGCGCGGCGAGCGTCCGGCAGTGCCCGAGGTAGGAGGCCGCGCGTTCGTCGGCGGCCCGCAGCCGCAGGTAGAAGATCCGCAGCCGCGCCCGCGGCTCGTCCGCGCGTATCGCGCGGAAGGCGTGCAGCAGCGCGATGAGGTCCTTGGCCGGATCGATCCTGCCGACCCAGGCGAGCGTGGGGTCGGCGTGCGCGGCGGGCGCGGTGGCCTCGGCCTCGGCGGCCTCGCCCGCGAGGGCGAAGCGCGCCGCGTCGATCCCCGGATGGATGGTCCGCATCCGGTCGCGCGGCGCCCCGCACCGCTCCTGCCAGCGCCGCACATGCGTGGAGCCAGGCGTGACGAGCGCGGCCTGCCGGTAGCTCTCCCCGGCGAGCAGCCGGTGGTAGTCGCCGAGCACCACCCGTACGGCTCCGGCCAGTCCGGCCGCGCGGTTCCCGAGCAGCGCCTCCCGTACCCGCACGGTGTACTCGGTGACGATGAGCGGCGTTCCGCAGAACCGTTTGGCCAGCAGGCCGGGCAAGGCCGCCGGGCCCCCGGAGACGGCGTGGCAGACATCGACGGCGCCCAGTTCGCTCGACCCGTACCAGGGCGCGGACAGCGGCCTGAGCTGGCGCTCCAACAACTCGGCGACGGCGAGGAGTTCGGTGACGACGATGTCGCCGAGCACGGGACGCACGCCGGGGGCGCGGCACGCCGACTCCAGGGCGGCGAGCGCGTCCTCGCCGCGCAACAGATCGGGCAGGCCGCCGTGTTCTGCGGCGACCTCGGCGAGACCGTACAGCCCGGAGGCGAAACGGTCCGCCCGGTCGGCGGAGCCGAGCCCGGCGCCGCCGGCCAGCGCCGCGACCAGGTCGCGGTAGTGGGTGAGGAAGTCGGCGCGTCTGGCGCGTCTGGCCGCCCGGCCGCCGCCGCACGTCGGCGCGAGGGCGGCGGCCGGGGGCTCCCCCCAGAGGCGTTCCGCGCGGAACCGCCGTACGTGCGACGGCACTTCGACGCGGCCCCCCGCCTCCGTCCGCGGTGACCGGCTGAGCGCGTACACGTCGAATTCGTGGTGCGCGAGACCGCGGACGAGCCGGTCGCACCACGCACCCCCTTCACCTCGCGCGTACGGGTAACCACCCTCGGTGAGCAATGCGATACGCACGTGTACGCCCCCTTTCTCCCTGGCTCGGCCACAGCGGAATGTCGGCCGGGTGGCGCCCACGGGACCTGCGTCCGCCCGGCGCGAAGACGTTATTCCGGTACGGCGGTGGGGGGGGGGGGGGGGGGGGGGGGGGGGGGGGGGCCGCGCGGGGGGGGGGGGGGGGGGGGGGGGGGGGGGGGGGGCGGGGGGGGCCTCAGGTGGCGATGCCGATGGCCTGCTTGACGGTGG
>NZ_JBIUXT010000022.1:0-26534 GCF_044744145.1 Streptomyces sp. NPDC087422
GCTCGGGCCTGGCGGGGGCGGTGCACCGCCCGCGCCCCCTTTCCGGGTCGGCCCCCCCCCCGGGGGCGCCCCCCCCCCCCCCGCGGCCCCCCCGGGGGGGGGGGGGGGGGCCCCACCCCCCCCCCCCCCCCCCCCGCCGTCCCGTACGCTCGGCGGCCGGGCCGCCCGCCCGGCCGCCGAGCGCTCAGAACTTGTTGCGCGGGGTGATCCCCAGGGACATCCCCGCCAGGCCGCGCTGACGGCCGCCCAGCTTGCCCGCGATGGACCGCAGGGCAGCGCCCGCGGGGGACTCGGGGTGGCTGAGCGCCACCGGACGCCCGTCGTCGCCGCCCTCGCGGAGCCGCACGTCGATGGGGATCTGCCCGAGGACGGGCACGGTCGCGCCGGTCATCCGGGTCAGCCCCTCGGCGACCCGCTCGCCGCCGCCCGAGCCGAAGACGTCGATGACCTCGTCGCAGTGCGGGCACGGCATGCCCGCCATGTTCTCCACCACGCCGACGATCTTCTGGTGGGTCTGCACGGCGATCGACCCGGCGCGCTCGGCGACCTCGGCCGCCGCCTGCTGCGGGGTCGTGACGACCAGGATCTCCGCGTTCGGCACGAGCTGCGCGACGGAGATGGCGATGTCACCGGTGCCGGGCGGCAGGTCGAGCAGCAGCACGTCGAGGTCGCCCCAGTACACGTCCGCCAGGAACTGCTGGAGCGCGCGGTGCAGCATCGGCCCGCGCCACACCACCGGCTCGTTGCCGGGGGTGAACATGCCGATCGAGATGACCTTCACGCCGTGCGCCGACGGCGGCATGATCATGTTCTCGACCTGGGTGGGCCGGCCGTCCGCGCCGAGCATGCGCGGCACGCTGTGCCCGTAGATGTCCGCGTCCACCACGCCGACCTTCAGCCCGTCGGCCGCCATCGCCGCCGCCAGGTTGACCGTCACCGAGGACTTGCCGACACCGCCCTTGCCGGACGCGACGGCGTAGACGCGGGTCAGCGAGCCCGGCTGGGCGAACGGGATCTCGCGCTCCGCCTGCCCGCCGCGCAGCGACGACGCCAGGCCGCGGCGCTGCTCGTCGCTCATCACGTCGAGCGTGACCTGTACCGAGGTGACCCCGGCGACGCCCTCGACCGCCGCCGTGACGGCGTTGGTGATGGTGTCGCGCATCGGGCAGCCGGACACCGTGAGATAGACGGTGACGGCGACCGAGCCGTCGGCGCCGATGTCCACGGACTTGACCATGCCGAGGTCGGTGATCGGTTTGTGGATCTCCGGGTCGTTCACCGTCGCGAGCGCGGCGCGCACGGCGTCTTCGGTCGGCGTGGAGACTGCGGTGTCGGTAGCCATACGTCGATGGTACGGCGGTGGCCGAGCGCCGTTCAGCGCCCCCGGCCGTCGCCTTCGTCACTGCCCTCGTCGTCGGAGCCGGGGTCCGAGCCGGGGCCGGAGTCGGGGCCCGTCCCGGAGCCGTGCCCGCCGTCCGTGCCGCGCCTGGCCTCGGGGCCGCGTTTGGTGTGGGTCCTGCCGCCGCTGGGCCTGCCGCCGGGGCTCGTGCCGTGGCCGCCCCCGGCCTGCCGGTCCTCGATCTCCTTGAGCAGGTCCTGGAGTTCGGAGCGGATCCAGTCGCGGGTGGCGACCTCGCCGAGGTTCATCCGCAGCGCCGCGACCTCGCGGGTCAGGTACTCGGTGTCGGCGATGCTCCGCTCGCCCTGCTTGCGGTCCTGTTCGAGGTTGACCCGGTCCCGGTCGTCCTGCCGGTTCTGCGCGAGCAGGATCAGCGGGGCCGCGTACGACGCCTGGAGGGACAGCATCAGGGTCAGGAAGATGAACGGGTAGTTGTCGAAGCGGATCGACGGCGGCGCGAAGATGTTCCACAGCACCCACAGGATGATGAGGACCGTCATCCAGACGATGAACCGTCCGGTGCCCAGGAAGCGGGCCACGCGCTCGGAGAGCTTGCCGAACGCCTCCGGGTCGTACGTCGGCAGCAGGCTGCGGCGCGGGGCGCGCGGCTGGTCGAGCCGCACGCGGGGGCGCGAGGTGGCGGTCGCGCCGGGCGGGTGCCGGAAGCGCTCCCGGTCGCGGTCATCGGCCGCCATCGTCGCCCACCCCCGTCATGCCGCCCCGCGCGTCGTCGTCCGCCGCGTCGTCCGTGCCGTCGTCCGTCATGTGGTGCCCGTGCGGCCCGACCGCGCCGTGCAGATCCGTCTCGCGCCAGTCCTCGGGCAGCAGGTGGTCCAGCACGTCGTCCACCGTGACCGCGCCCAGCAGCCCCCCGGTCGCGTTCACCACGGGCGCCGAGATCATGTTGTACGTCGCCAGATAGCTGGTCACCGCGGGCAGCGGGGTGTCGGGCGTCAGCGGCTGGAGGTCGGTGTCCACGATCGAGGCGAGCAGCGTGAACGGCGGGTCGCGCAGCAGCCGCTGGAAGTGCACCAGACCCAGGTACTTGCCGGTCGGCGTCTCGTCCGGCGGCCGGCACACGTAGACCTGCGCGGCCAGCGCGGGGGACAGGTCGGGGTTGCGGATCCGGGCGAGCGCGTCGGCGACCGTGGCGTCAGGGCGCAGCACGATCGGCTCGGTAGTCATCAGCCCGCCCGCGGTCCGCTCCTCGTACGACAGCAGCCGCCGTACGCCCGCCGCGTCCTGCGGCTGCATCAGCGTGAGGAGTCGTTCCTGCTCGTCCGCGGGCAGTTCGGCCAGCAGGTCGGCGGCGTCGTCCGGGTCCATCGCCTCCAGGACGTCCGCGGCGCGCTCCTCCTTGAGCTTGCTGAGGATCTCCACCTGGTCGTCGTCGGGCAGCTCCTCCAGGACGTCCGCCAGCCGGTCGTCGTCGAGCGCCGCGGCCACCTCGCCGCGCCGCTTGGGCGACAGGTGGTGCAGGACGTTCGCCAGGTCGGCCGGGCGGAGCTGTTCGAAGGTCGCCACCAGGTTCTCCGCGCCCTGGCCGTCCTCGGCCAGCCGGAAGCCGGTGACCGCCGACCAGTCGACGGTGAGGGTGGCTCCCTTGCGGCGCAGGGCCCCGGGCCTGCCGCGGCGGACGAAGACCTTGTCGATCTCCCAGTCGCGGCGGGCCGGGAGCTGGGTCATGGAGACGTCGAGGACGGTGACCTCCGCGCCGGACTCGCCCGCGCCCGCGTCCGCCGCGCCCTGCCCGCCGTCCCCTCCGGCGTCCTGCCCCGCGTCCTGCCCCGGGTCCTCGGCGACCAGGCGCACCCGGCGGTCCAGCAGCTCGCCCAGCACCAGCGTCTCGGTCGGCCGCTGCTCGAAGCGGCGCATGTTCAGCACCCCGGTGGTGATCACCTGGCCGGACTCGACCCCGGTGACCCGCGTCATGGGCAGGAAGATCCGGCGGCGGCTGACCACCTCGACCACCAGGCCGAGCACCCGCGGCGGCCGTCCGCCGACCCGCAGCATCACCACGACGTCACGGACCCGGCCCACCTGGTCGCCGTTCGGATCGAAGACCGCGACGCCCGAAAGATGGGAGACGAAGACCCGCGGGCTGCCTGCGGCCATCGGGGGGCCTCCTACCGGTCCACGGAGGGCTGCTCCGGTCCACTCGTCATCCGTCGCCAGGCTACTCCCAGCCGATCTTGCCCGCCCCACGGGGTGCTCGCCGGGGGTACCGTGCGGTAGCTTCTGGACGCCTCCCCGGACCCGTCCGGGGTGCCCCCCGCCGTCTCCGCAGGAGGACGAGAACACGTGTATCCCGGCCGCCGGACCGCAGCCGCCGCTCTCGGAACACTGTGCGCGGCGACCGTACTCACCGGATGCCTCGGCTTCGGCGGCGACCCCGACGCGGGCACCAACGGCGTCGCCAAGCTGCCGCCGGCGACCGTCGAGCAGAAGGCGAAGACCGCCGCCGAGACCGCGCCGACCGTACGCCTGGCGGGCACGGTGATCAGCAAGGGGCAGAGCTTCCGGCTCGACATGCGGCTGCGGGACAACGGCGGCGTCGGCGAGGTCACCACCAAGGGCACGACCTTCCAGCTCCTGCGGGTCGGCGCCGACCTCTACCTCAAGGCGGGCGCCGACTTCTACGGCGACGCGGGCGCCGACAAGAACGGCAAGGCCGCCGCCCAGAAGCTCGACGACAAATACGTCAAGGTGCCCACCGACGACCCCGCGTACAAGCAGTTCAGCGGCTTCACCGACAAGAAGGTGCTGCTCGCCGACCTCTTCGTGCTCGACGGCGACCTCAAGCTCGGCGACCACCGCAAGGTCGGCGACACCAGGACCGTCGCCCTCAACGGCACCAAGGGCGGCTCGCTGGACGTCTCCCTCAAGGGCACGCCCTACCCGCTGCGCTACCAGCGCGCGGGCAACGCGGGGACGCTCACCCTCTCCGACTGGGGCGAGGACTTCACGCTCGCGGCGCCGAACAAGTCCTCGGTGGTCGACTACGGCAAATCGGTGACGACGAAGTAGCCGGGCCCGGCGCGCTACGCCTTGCGGCGGCGGGCCAGCAGCTTCGGCAGACCGGCCGGGACCGGATGCCGGGTCGTGGCCGGGGTCGCGACCGGGACCGCCGCGCCGGAGGCGTCCGGCATCGCGCCGGGGTGCTCGACGGGAGCGCCCTCGGGCGCCAGCCGGAAGACCCGGCAGTCGCGGGCCCAGCGCTCGGTGACCGTCTCGGCGTCGACGGAGTTGAGCCGCTTGCCCTTCAGCTCCGCCACGGCCGCCTCCCACGCCTCGCCGCTCGGCGGCAGCAGGGCGACCAGGGCCGTCCAGGCCACCAGCCGCCCGCCCTTGTCCTTGCTGCGGACGACGACCGTGGCGCGCCCGCCGTCGGCGAGCCCCGGCGGCAGCGGCTGCTCGACGGGCCCGCCGCCGACCACGCACATCGCGCCGTCCACCCACGCGTGCCACAGCGCCTGGCCGTCCACCCACACCAGGCCCGACTTCTTGGTGGCCTCCTCGACGAGGGCGGTCTGCTCTGCGCTCACAGCGGTCGTCATGCCGCCACTTTAGGCGCTGGCCACAGGCGGCGGACCCCGGCCGGTATCACGGTACGGACCGACAGGTACGTGGACCCGCCATGGGCCTTACGCTGGTGGCTGCCGACGGGCGCGGCACCGTGTCCGCCCCCGGTGTCGGACGCTCCGGTGTCCGACCCTCGGCCGTCCCTGTCACCGCACCGCGTCCGCCTGAGGAGTCCCGTGACCGCCGAGCCCGCCGCCGCGCTTCCGCTGCCGGACACCGGTACGGGGCCCGCCGCCGCGGGAGGGCCGGGCGCCGAGCCCGCCGCCGCGCGGACGCTGGACTTCACGCTGCTCACCGTGGCCATCGCCAGCGTCTCGATGTCGGCCCCGCTGATCGCCTCGACGGCCGCGCCCGCGCTCGCCATCGCCTTCTGGCGGAACGCGATGGCGGTCGGCGTCCTCAGCCCGTTCGCGCTGTGGCGGGGCCGCGCCGAACTGCGGCGGATGGGCCGCAGGGCGCTGACGCTCTCGGTGCTCGCCGGTGTCGTGCTCGCGCTGCACTTCGGGCTGTGGCTGCCGAGCCTGTCGATGACGTCGGTGGCCACCTCGACCGCCCTGTGCACCACCACGCCGATCTGGACCACGATCATCCTGCGGATACGCGGCCACCGGCCGCCCCGGCTGGTGTGGGTGGGCACCGCGCTCGCCGTGGCGGGCGTCGTCATCCTCACCGGCATCGACCTGTCCACCGACACCCGGGCCCTCGCGGGCGACGCCCTGGCCCTCGGCGGCGGCATCGCCGCCGCCGGATACGTCCTGCTCGGCTCCGAGGTGCGCAGGACCGCGAGCACGACCGCGTACACCTACGTCTGCTACGCGACCACCGCCGCGGTCCTGCTGGTCACCTGCCTGGTCTCCGGTTCCGCGCTCGGCGGCTACGACGGCCGTACGTGGCTGAAGATCGCCGCCCTCACCGTCGTCGCGCAACTGCTCGGGCACTCGCTGCTCAACCGGGTGGTACGCGGCCTCGGCCCGTCCACCACCTCCACCGCGATCCTGCTGGAGACGCCGGGCGCGGCGCTGATCGCCGCGCTGTGGCTGGGCCAGATCCCGGCCTGGTCCGCCTACCCGGCGCTCTGCGTGATCCTCGTGGGCCTGGCCCTGGTGATCCTCGCCGACCGCAGGAAGACCGCCTGAGCGCCGCGCGCACCCGCGTCGGAGCCGGGGTCAGAGCCGGAGCCGGGGTCAGAGCCAGCCGTTGCGCCGGAAGCCGCGGTGGATCACGTAACAGATCGCCACGATGCCGATCAGCACGGTCGGATAGCCGAACTTCCAGCGCAGCTCCGGCATCGTGTCGAAGTTCATCCCGTACACGCCGGTGATCATCGTCGGGACGGCCAGGATCGCCGCCCAGGCGGTGATCTTGCGCATGTCCTCGTTCTGCACGACGGTGGCCTGCGCGAGGTTGGCCTGGAGGATCGAGTTGAGCAGGTCGTCGAAGCCCATGACCTGCTCGTGGACGCGGGCCACGTGGTCGGCGACGTCGCGGAAGTACTTCTGGATCTCCGGGTCGATCAGCCGCATCGGCCGCTCGCCGAGCACCTGCATCGGCCGCAGCAGCGGCGCCACCGCGCGCTTGAACTCCAGCACCTCGCGCTTGAGCTGGTAGATCCGGCCCGCGTCGCCGCCGCGCGACGGCTTGCCGTTCTCGGCCGAGAAGACGTCGATCTCGACCTCGTCGATGTCGTCCTGCACGGCCTCGGTGACGGCCAGGTAGTCGTCCACGACCTGGTCGGCGATGGCGTGCAGCACCGCGGACGGGCCCTTGGCCAGCAGCTCGGGGTCGTCCTCGAGGCGGTGCCGCAGCGAGCGCAGCGAACCGTGGCTGCCGTGCCGCACGGTGATCACGAAATACCGGCCGGTGAAGACCATCACCTCGCCGCTCTCCACCACCTCGCTGGTGGCGGTCAGCTCGGCGTGCTCGACGTAGCGGATCGTCTTGAAGACCGTGAACAGCGAGTCGTCGTACCGCTCCAGCTTCGGCCGCTGGTGGGCGTGGACCGCGTCCTCGACCGCCAGCGGGTGCAGGCCGAACTCCTGGGCGATACCGGCGAATTCCTGCTCGGTCGGCTCGTGCAGACCGATCCACACGAAGCCGTCGCGCCCGTCGCACTGCTCGCCGCTGCGCCCGGCCCGCACGCTCGCCAGCGCCTCGCTGAGACCGACGGTGTCGCTGCACCGCACGCCGTCGCGGTAGACCGCGCAGTCCACCACCGCGCTGCCGGCGGCGGAGACGTCGTGAGTCGGCCCGTAGTCGTAGGACGCGGTGCTCTTGCGCAGCGCGGGGCGTACGACAGCGCGCAGATCACGGATCATCGACATGGCAAGCTCCTTCACGGACTGGCCGACGGCATCACGCCGCACTGAATGCTGATCAGGACGGGATCAGTACTGGCTGATCACCAGGCAGTTCAGGGCGCTCTTCCGACGCGGATTCGCTCCGCGGGCAGATCGTGAGGATCGTGAGGTCACGCGTTTCACGGCACAAGGGCCGGGTAAGTAGCGCGCAGGCTCACATCACGGGACGGCGTTCGGAAGAGCTGCCGGTACTGCACGGTCGACTCGGATCCACTGCAGTCCCCACCTCCTCCGGCCATGCCCCGCTGGGGGATGTCGTATATGAACACCCCACCTTAGCGCGTCCGCGTGCCCGCTCGACCGCGCTTGGCCGGTTCCATACGCGATCTATGCTCGCCGCATGGGTGATCTCCTGACGCTGGTCGAGGCGCGACTGCGCTCCGCCTTCGGCGCGCCGGACGCGCGCGCCGCCGTGACGTTCCTCGGCGTCGACCGCATCGAAGTACTCCGCTACCGCGACGGTGACCTGCTGCGATACGCCACCCTCGGGATGTCGGCGCAGCCCATGAACGAGCCTCTCGCCACCATCGCCGATCCCGTACGCGGCCCGCGCGCCGAACTGCTGCTGTCGGTACGCGCCGGTGTGGCCGAAACCGACAAGGTGCTGCGGCCGCTCGCCGTACTCGGCGCCTCTCCGCAGGTCGAAGGGGTCGTCGTCGCCCCCGGCAACTCGCTGGACGTCGGCGAGCCGCTCTGGCCGGGCGCGCCCTTCTCCGCCGTGCTCGTCGCCGAGGGCGGGGGCCTGGTCGAGGATCTGGTGCTCGACGCCCTCGACCCGGCGCCCGACCCCGTCCGCTTCCTGCCGCTGCTGCCGATGACCCACACCGAGGCCGCCTGGAAGCGGGTGCACGGCGCCGCCGCCCTCCAGGAACGCTGGCTCTCGCACGGCACGGACCTGCGCGATCCGCTGCGCGGGGCCGTGGCCCTCGGCTGATCCGGGCCGCCGGTCGCGGCCGCGTCCCGCGCTCCGCCAGGCGCGTGGTGTCGCTGAACCACCTGGGTGATCGTCCTTGACGGGGGCACGGACCCGGAGGACCGTTGGTCGTTATGAGGGGCGAACCCAGTTGCCCGAAGTGCGGTGGCAGGGTGCGAGCGCCCGGCCTCTTCGCCGACTCCTGGCAGTGCGACGAGCACGGGACCGTGTATCCGCTGCAACCCGTCGTGCCCCCGAGCGTCGAGGCGCTCGGCGTCGTGGTGCACCGCGCCCAGGTGCCCGTCTGGATGCCGTGGCCCCTGCCGGTCGGCTGGCTCTTCTCCGGTGTCGCCGCCGCGGGTGACGACCGCAGCGGCGGGCGGGCCACCGCCGTGGCCTGCTCGGGACCCGGGCCGCTCGGCGGACCCGGTGAACTCATGCTCATCGCCGAGGAGTTGGGCGTCGGGCTCGGCGCCCGTCACGCCGGGATTCCCGGGCCCGATCCGGGGCCCGGCATGTGCGTCGACAAGCCTCCGCACGCCAAGGTGCTCGCCGCCGGGCGGCCGACGCCGCTCTGGCACGTCAACGGCGCTCCCGACGACCGTGTCGTCTTCGCCGGCGAGGCCCGCGGGCTCTGGCTCTGGGCCATCGTCTGGCCCGAGCAGACCGGGCTCCTCATGTACGACGAGCTCGTCCTCACCGACCTCCGCGACGCCGGGGCCGAGGTCGACATGCTCCCCTGCGGCGCCCTCTCCCCCCGCCTCCTCGCCTAGCCCCTCCCGGGGGGCCACCCCCACCCGTACCCCCGCCTTGCGCAAGTCGGTCCCCCCCCGGGGCGCGGCGACCCCCCACCGGCCGGTGGTCCGGGGACAACCGGATTGCCCCGCTGGGGCGGGTGGTGACCTGCGGGAGCGTCGTGGCTGGTGGCGCAGTTCCCCGCGCCCCTAAAAACCAGGCCCTCCCGCAGCCTGGGCGAAAGACGTGCGCCACGTCAGGGGCGGGGGGTTGCGGGGTGGCGGAGCAGCGGCGGGTGGGGTGGGGGGAAGGCTTATGCTGGCGGCTGGCCGAGAAGACACTACTGCCCAGCGGAGCGCCCCGGTGCGGATTGATTTGCACGCTCACTCCACCGCGAGTGACGGCACCGACGCGCCCGCCGAGCTGGTGCGGAACGCGGCGGGGGCCGGTCTGGACGTCGTGGCGCTGACGGACCACGACACGGTGGGCGGATACGCGGAGGCGACGGCGGCGCTGCGCGAGCTGACGGTGCCGTTGACGCTGGTCACCGGCGCGGAGCTGTCCTGTCGGATCGACGGGATCAGCATGCACATGCTGGCGTACCTGTTCGACCCGGAGGAGCCGGAGCTGCACCGGGAGCGGGAGCTGGTACGGGACGACCGGGTGCCCAGGGCGCGGGCCATGGTGGCGAAGCTCCAGGAGCTGGGCGTGCCCGTGACCTGGGAGCGGGTGGCCGCCATCGCCGGGGACGGCTCCGTCGGCCGCCCCCACATCGCGACCGCGATGGTGGAGCTCGGCGTGGTCCCCACCGTCTCCGACGCCTTCACGGACGACTGGCTGACGAACGCCGGGCGGGCCTACGTACCCAAGCACGAGCTGGACCCCTTCGACGCGGTACGGCTGGTCAAGGGCGCGGGCGGCGTCACCGTCTTCGCGCACCCCGGCGCGCACAAGCGCGGCGAGACCGTACCGGAGTCGGCGATAGCGGAACTGGCGTCGGCCGGGCTCGACGGCATCGAGGTCGACCACGTGGACCACGACGCCCCGACCCGGGCCCGGCTGCGGGCCTTCGCGGCCGAGACGGGGCTGCTCGCCACCGGGTCGAGCGACTATCACGGCAGTCGCAAGACCTGCCGTCTCGGCGACTGCGTCACCGACCCGGAGGTCTACCGCGAGATCGCCCGGCGGGCGACGGGCGCGGTGCCCATCAGCGCCGTCTAGCGCCGCTACGTGACCCCGCTCCTCGCTCCGGGGAGCCCCCGGGGCCCCCTTCCGCGCCCGCGGCGCGGTGCGTTTTCCCGCCCCCAGCCACCCGTGCGGAGGTGACGTCGGCTGACGGCCTCCCCGTGGCCGCGGCCCGGTGGGCCCGTCCCCCACACGCCGTCTGCCGGGCGCAGCCCGACCCGCACCCCTCACCAGAAAGTCGCCCCATGTTCGACGTCACCCTCTTCGGGTCGGTATTCGTCACGCTCTTCGTGATCATGGATCCGCCCGGTATCACGCCCATTTTTCTCGCGCTGACCTCGGGGCGCGCCACGAAGGTGCAGCGCCGGATGGCGTGGCAGGCGGCGCTGGTGGCGCTCGGGGTGATCACGGTGTTCGGGATCTGCGGGCAGCAGATCCTCGACTATCTGCATGTGTCGGTGCCCGCGCTGCGCGTGGCGGGCGGGCTGCTGCTTCTGCTGATCGCGCTGGATCTGCTGACCGGGAAGGCGGACGAGCCGACGCAGACGAAGGACGTGAACGTCGCGCTGGTGCCGCTGGGGATGCCGCTGCTGGCGGGCCCCGGCGCGATCGTGACCGTGATCCTGGCGGTGCAGCACGCGGACGGGTTCGGTCAGCAGATGTCGGTGTGGGTGGCGATCATCGCGATGCACGCCGTGCTGTGGCTGACGATGCGGTACTCGCTGGCGATCATCCGGCTGATCAAGGAGGGCGGTGTGGTGCTGGTGACCCGGCTGTCGGGCATGCTGCTGTCGGCCATCGCCGTCCAGCAGGTCGCCAACGGCATCTTCGGCTTCATCCACGGCGAGGGCTGAGCCCTCCTGCGGCCCCGCCGCGGCCCCCCGTGGCCCCCGCCGGGCCCCCGGACACGCGAAAGCGCCCCGTACGTCTTCATGTACGGGGCGCCGATGCGGTGGGCCAGGCCCTGTGGTGTCGTCAGTCCGCGGGGCGGATGTAGATGCGCTGGCCTATGGCAGCGGCCTGCTGCACGATCTTGTTGACGGCGGAGGCGTCCACGACGGTGCTGTCCACGGCATTGCCGTTTCGGTCGTCGAGTCGCATGATCTCGAAGCGCATGGGGCTTCTCCCTTCGTCGCTCGTTACATGTGTAGTCAACCAACACCCCCTCGAAAACATTCCCTAGACTAAAGAAACACTTTCTCGATCTAATTACTCACCGGTAAGGCTTGTGCCGTCGGCCCCCGCGCCGCCGGTCCAGAAGGCGATCAGCGCCGCCGCCGTCTCGGCGGGACGCTCGGTGTTCGGCGAGTGCTCCGCGCCCTTGATCACCGCGCGCTCGGCGCCCAGCCGAGTCGCCATCGCGTCCATCCACGACGGCGGCCACACATGGTCGACCTCGCCCGAGATCACCAGCTTCGGCAGCGGCCCGGCCGCTGCCAGCTCGTCCACCCGGTCCGGCTCGTCCATCAACTGCCGTGCGGTGACAGCGAGTTGCTCTGGCAGCGTGGTCACCCAGCGGCGGTGCAGAAACGCCTCGACGGCGGGCGGGGTGTCCGGCTGCTCGCCGTTCTCCGCGTCCATCGACCGCATCGCCTGCCAGACGGCCTCCAGATCCATCACCGGCAGCACATCGATCAACAACTGGGTGCGGGTCTGTTGTTCCTCGGAGATCGCACCCGGACCCGTGCTCATCAGCGTCAACGACGCCCACGCGCCGGGACCTTGGTCGATCACCGCCGCCCGTACGACGAGACCGCCCAGCGAGTGGCCCAGCAGATGCACGGGGCCGCCCCCGCCGGCCGCCGCGAGCGCCGCCGTCTGCGCGACCACGTCGGCCGCCAACTCGCCCTGCGCGTAGGCGCTCTCCTCACGCGGGCCGCCCGACTCGTACTGGCCGCGGCCGTCCACCGCCACCACCCGGAAACCGGCCGCCGACAGGGGGGTGAGCAGCGGGAGGAAGTCCTCCTTGCTGCCGGTGAAGCCGGGCACGAGCAGCGCGGTGCCGCGCGGCGGGGCGTCGGCGGCGGGGGAGGCGTCGAGTACGGCGAAGGATCCGCGGGCCGTCTCCAGCCGATGGGCGGACACGTTCTCCGGCAGATCCAGGGCAGTGGGTCGGCTCATGAACCGAGATTACGCGGTGCATATGTCCGACAGGTTGCCTCCGCCCGATCCCGGTGTCCCCGGCACGCGAACGCCCCCGGCCGAGGGACCGGGGGCGTTCGTCCGTACGGGTGCGGCGGCGGAGACGGCCGAGGTCAGCCCTCGTCCGCGGCCGTCGCGGCGACCGCCTTGCGGGTACGGCGGCGCGGGGTCTTCGGCGCCTCGTCCCCCGCGGTGGCGGGAGCCGGTACCTCGGCGACCTCGACCGCCGCGGCAGCGGCGGCGGCGGTCTTGCGGGGCGCCCGCTTGCGCACCGGCTTCGGCGCGTCCGCGGTGCTCTCCGCCTCCGGCGCGACCGCGGGTGCGGGCACCTCGGCGGTGACGGCCGTCGCGGCCTTGCGGGTGCGGCGGCGCGGTGTCTTGGGCGCCTCGTCCGCGACCGGGGTGACCGGGGCGGCGGTCTCCTCGGGCTCGCCGTTGAGGATCGAGCGGCGGGCCGGGCGGCGGGCGGCCTTGGGCGCTTCCTCCTCGACCACCGGGGTCACCGCGGCGGGCGCCTCGGCGACCGCCTTGCGGGTGCGGCGGCGCGGCGTCTTGGGCGCCTCGTCCGCGACCGGGGCGGCGGTCTCTTCGGGCTCGCCGTTGAGGATCGAGCGGCGGGCCGGGCGGCGGGCGGCCTTGGGCGCTTCCTCCTCGACCACCGGGGTCACCGCGGCGGCGGCCGGAGTCTGCGCACCGACCGGCTCAGCGGCGGCCTTGCGCAGGCGGCGGCGCGGTGCCTTGGGGGCTTCCTCGGCGACCGGAGCGGCGGGGACCGGCTCGACAGCCGTCACCGTCTCCACGGCGACCGCCTCGGGAGCGGCGCCGCGCGTACGGCGACGGCGGCGCGGGGTGCGGGGCGCGGCCACCTCGTCCGTACCGGGCTGGGAGACCGCGACGGCGGACTCCACGGCCTCGGCGCCGACGGCCGACGTGGGGGCCGCACCGGACGCGGCCTCGCCACCGCGGGTGCGGCGGCGCTGGCGCGGGGTGCGCGTACGGGCCGGGCGGTCCTCGACGGGCGCGGCGGCGGGCTTGCCGCCGGCCGGCCGACGGCCGTTGCCGCGGGCGCCGCGGCCACCGGTCTCGCCCAGGTCCTCGACGACCTCGGCGTCGAGACCGGCACGCGTCCGGTCCGCCCGAGGCAGTATCCCCTTCGTGCCGACCGGGATGCCCAGCAGCTCGTAGAGGTGCGGAGACGTCGAGTACGTCTCCTCCGGGTCGTTGAAGGACAGCACCAGCGCCTTGTTGATGAGCTGCCAGCGCGGGATGTCGTCCCAGTCGACCAGCGTGATCGCGATACCCGAGGCGCCCGCGCGGCCGGTGCGGCCGATGCGGTGGAGGTAGGTCTTCTCGTCCTCGGGCGTCTGGTAGTTGATGACGTGCGTGACGCCCTCGACGTCGATACCGCGCGCGGCCACGTCGGTGCAGACCAGCACGTCGACCTTGCCGTTGCGGAACGCCCGCAGCGCCTGCTCGCGCGCGCCCTGGCCGAGGTCGCCGTGGACCGCGCCGGAGGCGAAACCGCGCTTCTCCAACTGCTCGGCGACGTCGGCGGCGGTCCGCTTCGTACGGCAGAAGATCATCGCGAGACCGCGGCCCTCGGCCTGGAGGATGCGCGAGACCAGCTCGACCTTGTCCAGCGAGTGGGCGCGGAAGACGTGCTGCGTGGTGTTCGCGACGGTCGCGCCCTCGTCGTCCGGCGCGGTGGCGCGGATGTGGGTGGGCTGCGACATGTAGCGGCGGGCGAGGTTGATCACGGCGCCGGGCATGGTCGCGGAGAACAGCATCGTCTGCCGCTTGACCGGCAGCATGCCCATGATCTTCTCGACGTCGGGCAGGAAGCCCAGGTCGAGCATCTCGTCGGCCTCGTCCAGGACGAGCGAACGGATGTGCTTGAGATCGAGCTTCTTCTGGCCCGCGAGGTCCAGCAGGCGGCCCGGGGTGCCGACGATCACGTCGACGCCCTTCTTGAGCGCGTCGACCTGCGGCTCGTACGCCCGGCCGCCGTAGATCGCGAGCACGCGTACGTTGCGGACCTTGCCGGCCGTCAGCAGGTCGTTGGTGACCTGCTGGCACAGCTCGCGGGTGGGGACGACGACCAGGGCCTGCGGGGCGTCGGTGAGCCGGTCGGCGGTGGCGCGCCCGGCCTCGACGTCGGCGGTCACGGTGACGCGCTCCAGCAGCGGCAGACCGAAACCGAGGGTCTTGCCCGTGCCGGTCTTGGCCTGGCCGATGACGTCGTTGCCCGCGAGGGCGACCGGGAGCGTCATCTCCTGGATCGGGAAGGGGGTGACGATGCCGACGGCCTCAAGGGCCTCGGCGGTCTCGGCCAGGATGCCGAGACTGCGGAAAGTCGTGGTGGTGGACAGGATGCTTGCCTCTTCTGTGAGACGCGGCACTGTGCGGCGAGGGGGGTCGAGCGGCCGTGTCGCGGAAAAGACGACGCCGGTCACTGACCGCGCAGAGGTGTCGTACAGCCGTGGGCGGCTGTGCAGCGCGGGACCGCTGCCCTCGCTCGTGTCGCGAGTGGGCCCCTCCCGATGTCAGGAGGGCGGTCGGTGTCGGAGCCGATCGGGCCACCGACCGGGCATCCAGGTGTTGCATACGTCGCCCGCCGAGGATCGGAAGCAAGCCGATTTTCGGCGGGTGCAATACCACTCTACCCCGGAAACACGTAGCTGCACCCGATCAAATGTTTCGTTCGGGACGGCACCGGCACGTCATCGGCCTGTCACCGGCCCCGCGAAGATCACCGCACGGGTGCGTACGGGCCGCTCCGACTTGGCTATTGTGCCCAGCATGGAGACGCCTGACGAGAACACCACGCCCGCCACCGGAATCGCCGCCCAGGACTGGACCGCCGCGTCCGCGGACCCGCAGTACCGGGCCGCCGTCGTCGATCTGCTCGGGGCCCTGGCGTACGGCGAGCTGGCCGCTTTCGAACGGCTCGCGGACGACGCGAAACTCGCGCCGACCCTGGAGGACAAGGCGGAGCTGGCCGCGATGGCCGCCGCCGAATTCCACCACTTCGAGCGGCTGCGCGACCGGCTCACCGAGATCGGCGAGTCGGCGAACAAGGCGATGCAGCCCTTCGGCGCCGCGCTCGACGAATTCCACCGGCAGACCGCGCCCTCGGACTGGCTCGAAGGGCTCGTCAAGGCGTACGTCGGCGACTCCATCGCCTCCGACTTCTACCGCGAGGTCGCCGCCCGGCTCGACACCGATACGCGCACGCTGGTGCTCGCGGTGCTGGACGACACCGGGCACGCGACCTTCGCCGTGGAGAAGGTGCGCGCGGCCATCGCCGCCGAGCCGCGCGTCGGCGGGCGGCTCGCGCTGTGGGCGCGGCGGCTGATGGGCGAGGCCCTGTCGCAGGCGCAGCGGGTGGTCGCCGACCGCGACGCGCTGTCCACCATGCTCGTCGGCGGGGTCGCCGACGGCTTCGACCTCGCGGAGGTCGGACGGATGTTCTCGCGGATCACCGAGGCGCACACCAAGCGGATGGCCGCGCTGGGCCTGGCCGCGTAACGCCTCACCGCGAAACTCTCCGCCCCGTCACGGCCGGTCCCGTCACGACTCCTGAGGACGCCGGTGGCCGCGTCAGACGCTCGACGCGGTCACTTTGGCGTGGCGGCCACGCTTCGGCGGGCGGGCCAGGACGCTCAGCATGGCCGCCCCCACCGCCAGCGCGGCGGGCAGCGTCGCCTCCGGGTGGCCGGGGCCGACGATCGTGCGGGTGACGAGGCCGCCGAGCAGCGCGGCGATCGGTCCTGTGGCCAGCAGCAGCGGACTCAACGGGAGCCGGAGCGGGAAGAGGCGGGCGGCGGCGTAGGCGGCGCCGAGCCCGAGGGCGACGTAGGCGACGGCTTCCCAGAGCATCGTGATCCCTTTCCGGTGGTACGGCTGGTACGGACCGGTGCGCTCTGGTCCTACCCCTGTGGAGGCCGGGACAAAACGAAGGGCGGCAACCGGTTGCACCGGTTGCCGCCCTTTCGGCCCCTTTCAGGGCCGGACGTTCAGAGCGAAGCGCCGAAACCGACCTTGCGGGCGGACGGCTCGCCGATCTCCACGTACGCGAGCCGGTCGGCGGGGATCAGGACCTTGCGGCCGTGCTCATCCGTCAGACTCAGCAGCTTCGAGGCGCCGGACAGCGCGTCGGCGACGGCCTGCTCGACCTCCGCGACGGACTGCGCGCTCTCGATGTTGATCTCGCGCGGCGCGTGCTGCACGCCGATCTTGACCTCCACGGCTTGGATACCTCCGATGGTCTGGCGGTGTGCGCGGTTGGTTTCGCGCCGTACGCAGCAAAGACTAGCCCGGAGCGGCCGGTGGAAATCCGTACCTCGGCAACGCCGTGAGCGAACAGGCCCGGGGCGACGCGGACGGGCGGCGGGGCACCGCCTCAGTGGTGGCCCTCCGCGCCGTGCAGCGGGAATCCGGCGATACCGCGCCAGGCCAGGGAGGTCAGCAGGTCCACCGCGGTGTCGCGCGGCACGGTGCTCTTGCTCGCCAGCCAGTAGCGGGCGACGACCTGGGAGACACCGCCGAGGCCGACGGCCAGCAGCATCGACTGGTCGCGGGAGAGCCCGGTGTCCTCCGCGATGACCTCGCTGATCGCCTCGGCGCACTGGAGCGAGACCTTGTCGACGCGCTCGCGGACCGCGGGCTCGTTGGTCAGGTCGGACTCGAAGACCAGCCGGAAGGCGCCGCCCTCGTCCTCGACGTACGCGAAGTACGCGTCCATGGTGGCCTCGACGCGCTTCTTGTTGTCCGTGGTGGACGCCAGCGCGGTCCGCACCGAGTGCAGCAGGGACTCGCAGTGCTGGTCGAGCAGCGCGAGGTAGAGCTCCAGCTTGCCGGGGAAGTGCTGGTAGAGCACGGGCTTGCTCACGCCGGCCCGCTCGGCGATGTCGTCCATCGCGGCCGAGTGGTAACCCTGCGCCACGAAGACTTCCTGGGCCGCGCCCAGCAATTGTTCACGTCGGGCCCGGCGGGGCAGGCGTGTGCCGCGCGGCCTCGCCTGAGCTTGCTCGATGGCTGTCACGCCGCCTCCCAAATCTGAAGTGAGGAACGATAGAACACTGCGATGGCCATCGTACTTTTCAGTAACGACCCTGTGCGCCGTGCGGTCGCACATTCTCACTACCTGGAACCTCCGCGCGAGAGCGCCTGCGGAATCCGTCGGTGAGCGGCGACCGTCAGCGGTAGTCGTCCTCGTCCGGCGCGACGACCCTGCGCTGCTCCGCCGCGTCGGCCGGATCCGCCTCTTCCACCTGGTGGGAGGGGCGCGCGATGATCGGTTCGTCGTGCTGCTGGAGCAGTTCCGCGTGCTGTTCCGCGGTGTCGGCCTCCGGCGCTTCCAGATCCAGATCGGTGTCGCGGGCGATCTGGGCGGCGTCGAATTCGTCGGCCTCACGCTCGAAGCGTTCGATGTCCCCGCTACCGTTCCCGGTGTTCTCGGACATGGCCCCTCCTTCTCTTGCCTCACCCTTGAGCCTAGGCGGCCGGGCAGGCGCGTGCATGGCGGCTTCCCGGCCGCGGTGTGCGGCGCGCGCCCCTCGGAGCGCGTGGCGGCTTCCGGCCCTTGCGGAGGTTCTTGTGACCGCGAACACGCGGTCGTACGCGTGATCGTCTCGTAACATTCATCCATGCCCTCGACCGACGTTCCCCAGACGGCCGCAGAACCGGCGGTCGTACTCCCGCCCGGGCCGCGGCTCGCCCCGGGGGAATCGGTGCACACGGCGAGCCTGCCCGGCCTCACCCTGGTGGTCAGATCGCGCGGTACGGACGGGCCGGGGACGGCGCCCGCGCTCTTCGTGCACGGCCTCGGCGGCTCCTCGCAGAACTGGTCGGCGCTGATGGCCGCGCTGGCCGACCGGGTCGCGGGACAGGCGCTGGACCTGCCGGGATTCGGCCATTCCCCGCCGCCCGACGACGGCGACTACTCGATTCCGGGGCACGCGCGGGCGGTGGTCCGGCTGCTGGAGGCCGAGCGGCGCGGCCCGGTCCACCTCTTCGGGAATTCGCTGGGCGGCGCGGTGGCCGTCAAGGTCGCCGCCGCCCGGCCGGACCTGGTCCGCACCCTCACCCTGGTCTCGCCCGCGCTCCCCGAGCTGCCGCCGCAGCGCACCGCCTGGCCCACCGGGCTGCTCTCGGTGCCCGGCGTCCCCGCGCTGTATCTGCGCGCGACGAGGAACTGGCCGGCCGAGCGCAGGACCCAGGAGCTGCTGGCGCTCTGTTACGGCGACCCGGGGGTGGCCGGCGAGCAGGCCCGCGCCGACGCGGTCGCCGAATACCAGCGGCGGATCGAACTGCCGTATTTCTGGGACGTCATGGTGCGTTCCACCCGTGGGATCGTGGACGCGTACACGCTCGGTGGCCAGCATTCGCTGTGGCGGCAGGCGGAGCGCGTCCTCGCCCCTACGCTGCTCGTGTACGGAGGCCGGGACAAGCTCGTCTCGGTCAAGGTCGCCCGCCGGGCGGCCAGGGCTTTCCGCGATTCCCGGCTGCTGGTCATCCCCGACGGCGGCCATGTGGCGATGATGGAGCACCCCGAGCTGGTGGCCCGGGGCTTCCGCGATCTCCAGGACGAGGTCGCGGAAGCCGAGGACGACGGCCGGGGCCGTACGGACGCGGGGCCCGCCGGCGCCGAGGCGACCGGGAGCTGATCGAGGACGTGGGTGGGCGACGTGGGTAAGCACAGCGCGCGGGACGGCCAGGACGGCCGTGACAACGGCATTCCGGGCGCGCCCGGAATGCCGGGCGTCCCAGGACCCCTGCGGCCCGGCGTCCCCGGCAGCGGGCGCCGCCGCCGCGGTCCAGGACCGCTGTCCGGCCACGACACGGGCAGCTTCCCGCAGTACCGGCCGCAGGACCACGGCGGTCCGGCGCCCGCCCACCCCGAGCACCGCGAGCACACCGCGTGGGGCCCGGCCGACGACTGGGCGGCCGACACCGGCCGCTACTCCGGGCCGCCGCGCACCCGCGAGCTGCCCTTCGACCTCGTCGACGAGTGGGCGGAGGACTGGGAGGCGTACGACACCGCGTCCGCGCTGAGCTCCCCGCCCGCGGGACCCGCGCTCGGCCAGGGGCAGGGCCCGTACGCCCGGCACGCGCAGGCGCCCGGCCCCGGCCAGATGCAGGCGCCGGGCCGGCTGATCCCGCGCCCGCGGCAGGAATTCCTCGACGCCTTCGGACCGCAGGAGCCGGAAGGGCCCGCGGACCCGCCGCCCGGCGGCCCGGCCGCCGCGCCCGAGCCGGACCCGGAGCCGGAGGCGGACGGGGGCACGTCCGTGGACACCAAGTCCGGCGGCAAGGGGCGCACGCTCAGCGGGATCGCCGCCGCGGCCGTCGTCACGGTGCTCGCCGTGGTGGTCGCGGGACAGGTCGGCGGAAGTGAGAAACGGCACAGCGAGGACAGCGGCAAGGACACCGCGACGCGCTCGGCGGCCGACGAGGCGTCGCGCTCGCAGGACCGCGCGCCCGGCGCCGCGAGCGCGCCCGCGGGGGCCCCGGCGGCGACGCCCGCCGCCGCCACGTACGACGAGCTGATGGCCAAGCTGTACCCGCTGGACCCGGACCTGAGGCTGTCCGGCGCCTTCAGCACGGTCGGCGGCCACCAGGCCGCGCCGGGCAGGGGCAAGGTCATGCGCTTCCGGGTGGACGTCGAGCGCGGGCTGCCGCTGAACGCGCAGCTCTTCAGCGACACCGTCTTCAAGACCCTGAACGACAGCCGGAGTTGGGGTCACGGCGGACAGATGTCCTTCGAGCGGGTCTCAACCGGCCCCGCGGACATCGTCATTACGCTCGCCAGTCCCGGCACCACCGCGAAGTGGTGCGCGAAGTCCGGTCTGGACACGACAGTTGAGAACGTGTCATGTGACTCCGCGTCAACTCCGCGCACGATGATCAACGCCTACCGATGGGCGCAGGGCGCCAGTACATTCGGCGCCGCGCGGGTGCACGAGTACCGGCAGATGCTGATCAACCACGAGGTCGGGCACCGTCTCGGGCACAGCCACGTCGGCTGTCCCAAGGAGGGCGCCCCGGCCCCGGTGATGATGCAGCAGACCAAATTCCTGTCGCTCGACGGCGGCCCCACCTGCAAGCCGAACGCGTGGCCGTACCCGTAGGCGGAGCCGTCCGCATCCCGTAGGCGCGGACCCGCTCAGCGGTGCAATCCATAAGTGATCGTTTGAGATCGTATTGATCTGGCTTTGACAATTGGTGTCGCGTCGCTGCACGCTTCTGTCCATGCAGCACCACCACGCACATCCGTATGCACGCGCCGGCATCGAGCTGGCGCTCATCGGCGTGGCCGCGCACTGCGTCGCCGACGTTCACTGTCGCTGACCGCATCCAGCCCCACCGCGTAGAGGCCCGGCCGCCGTCCCAGGACGGCGTCTCCTCCGCCACGGGCTGCTCCGGCCGGACCCTTCGGTCCCGCACGTCACGACCCGATTCCGCTTTTCCGCGCGCACCGCTGTGCGCGCCCTTCCTCGCTGCCGCGAAAGGTTCCTCTGATGCGTCAACTGTCCTCCACATCCCGCCGCATAGGCGTGATCGCCGTCGGTCTGGCCCTTGCCGGAGGGGCCGTCGCCTGCGGCCCCAAGAACGGTGACGACGCCAAGGCGGGCGGCGACGGCAAGCCGGGCAAGGGCGGCACGCTGTACGTCCTGAACAACCAGGCGCAGGAGAACTTCGACCCCGCCCGGCTCTACACCTCCGGCGGCGGCAACGTGCCGTCGCTGGTCTACCGGACGCTCACCACCCGCAACCGCGCCGACGGCGCCGCGGGCGCCAAGGTCGTCCCCGACCTGGCGACCACCACCGGCGAGCCCAGCGAGGACGCCACGGTGTGGACGTACCACCTCAAGGACGGCCTGAAGTACGAGGACGGCTCGCCCATCACCACCGCCGACATCAAGTACGACATCGAGCGGTCCTTCGCCGCCGAGCTGTCCGGCGGCGCGCCCTACCTGCGGGACTGGCTGGTCGGCGCGGCCGACTACCAGGGCCCGTACAAGGACCCCAAGGGCCTGTCCTCGATCGAGACGCCCGACGCGAAGACCATCGTCTTCCACCTGAACAAGCCCGAGGGCGAATTCCCGCTGCTCGCCACGCAGACCTCCTTCGCGCCGGTGCCCAAGGCCAAGGACACCGGCACCAAATACGCGGCGCACCCGGTCTCCTCCGGCCCGTACAAGGTGGTCAGCAACGAGAACAACGGCGAGCACCTGGTGCTGAAGCGCAACCCCAACTGGTCGGCCGCCACCGACGACCAGCGCAAGGCGTACCCCGACACCATCGACGTGCAGTCCGGCCTCGACCAGGCCGTGATCAACCAGCGTCTGTCGGCGGGCGTCGGCAAGGACGCGGACGCGGTCACCACCGACACCAATCTCGGCCCGGCCGAGCTGGCCAAGGTGACCGGCGACAAGAACCTCGCCCAGCGGGTCGGCACCGGGCACTTCGGCTACACCGACTACATCGCCTTCAACCCGAAGGTGAAGCCGTTCGACGACATCAAGGTCCGGCAGGCCATCGCGTACGCGATCAACCGCACCACGGTGATCAACGCGCAGGGCGGCTCGTCGCTCAACGACCCGGCCACCACCTTCCTGCCCGCGCAGGCGTCCTTCGGCTACACCGCCTACGACCCGTTCCCCGCGGGCAAGACCGGTGACCCGGCCAAGGCCAAGGAGCTGCTGAAGGAGGCCGGTTACCCCAACGGCCTGACCGTCTCGCTCACCCACGACGTCACCAAGGGCGACGAGCAGGGCCCCGAGGTCGCCACCGCCGTCCAGGAGGCGCTCAAGGCGGCCGGGATCACCGTCAAGCTCGACGGCCAGGAGCACGCGGCCTTCTCCGACAAGATCCACACCCTGAAGACCGAGCCCGGCTTCTTCCTCACCGGCTGGGGCGCGGACTGGCCGTCCGGCGGCCCCTTCCTCGGCCCGATCTTCGACGGCCGCCAGATCGTCAAGGACGGCGCCAACTTCAACAACGCGCAGCTCGACGACCCGGCCGTGAACAACGAGATCGACCAGATCAACAAGATCACCGACCTCAAGGCCGCCGCCGTCCGCTGGGGCGCGCTGGACAAGAGGATCGGCGAGCAGGCGCTCACCGTGCCGCTCTTCCACCCCGTCTACAAGCGGCTGTTCGGCAAGAACATCAAGAACGTCGTGATCAGCGACTGGACCGGTGTGCTGGACATCTCGCAGGCCGCGGTGAAGTAGTCCGTGACCGTCGAAGCACTCTCGGCCGTCTCGGCCGCGGGGGAGGGCGCCGCCACCGCGGCGCCCCCCTCCGGGGCCCGGCAGATCTGGCGGCGGCTGCGCGGACAGCGCGCGGCCCTCGTCGGCGGCGCCGTCATCGTCCTGTTCGTCCTGGTCGCGGTGGCGGCCCCGCTGCTCGCCGCGCTCGAAGGGCAGGACACCACCACCTACCACGCCGACCTGGTCGACTCCGCGGCCGGCGGCGTACCGGTCGGCACCTTCGGCGGGGTCTCCGGCAGCCACTGGCTCGGCCTCGAACCCGGCACCGGACGCGACCTGTTCGCCCGGCTCGTCTACGGCTCGCGGATCTCGCTCGTCGTGGCCCTCGGCGCCACCGTCCTCCAGGTCGCGCTCGGCGTGGCCCTCGGCCTGGGCGCGGGCCTGGGCAACCGGTTCCTCGACAGCGTGCTCAGCCGGATCACCGACGTCTTCGTCACCATGCCCGCGCTGATCTTCGCCATCGCGCTGCTCGCGGTCGTCCCCGACGGCTTCCCGCGGCCCGTGCTGCTGATGCTGGTCCTCGGGCTGCTCGCCTGGGGCGGCATCGCGAAGATCGTCCGCGCGCAGGTGCTCACCCTCAAGTCCCTCGACTACGTGGCCGCTTCACGGCTCGCGGGCTCCAGCCGGTGGCGGACCGCGCGCCGCGAACTGCTGCCCGCGCTCGTCGCGCCCGTCGTCACCTACGCGGCGATCCTGCTGCCCTCCAACATCGTCTCCGAGGCGGGCCTGTCCTTCCTCGGCATCGGCGTCACCCCGCCCACCCCCTCCTGGGGGCAGATGCTCTCCAGCGCCTCGACCTGGTACCAGGCCGACTCCGCGTACGTCCTGCTGCCCGCCCTGCTGCTCTTCGTGACCGTGCTCGCCTTCACCGTCTTCGCGGACGGTGTGCGGACGGCCCTGGACCCGCGGGTCGCCAGCAGGCTGCGGGTGGGGACGGGACGGAAGTCGGCGAAGGCGGACGCGGCTTCCTCGGACACGGCCGCGACGGATACGGCTGGCCGCGCCTCGGGCGCCGAGGCGGTGGACGGCGCGTGATCCGCTTCCTCGGGCGGCGGCTCTTCCAGGCCCTCGTCGTCCTCCTCGTCCTGGCCGCCGTGCTCTACGCGTGCTTCTACCTCGCGCCCGGCGACGCGGCCCGGCTGGCCTGCGGCCCCAAGTGCTCGACCGCGCAGATCGTGCAGATCCGCGGCCAGATGGGCCTCGACGACCCGGTGTACGTGCAGTTCTGGCACTTCCTCAGCGGCATCGTCGCCGGTCACGACTACAGCACCGGCACCGATGTGCTGCACTGCCCGGCGCCCTGCCTCGGCCAGTCTTACCGCACCGGCGAACTCGTCACGTCGATGGTCGGCGAGAAGCTGCCCGCCACCGCGTCGCTCGCCTTCGGCGCGATGGTGCTGTGGCTGGTCATCGGCGTCGGCACCGGCCTGCTGTCCGCGCTGCGGCGCGGCACCGTCACCGAACGGGCCCTGACCGGCTTCACGTTGGTCGGCACAGCGACCCCGGTGTTCATCACGGGCATCCTGCTGCTCCTGCTCTTCTGCTCCTGGCTCCAGTGGCTGCCGTACCCCTCGTACGTCCCGCTCACCGAGGACCCGCAGCAGTGGGCGTGGAATCTGCTGCTGGCCTGGCTCGCGCTCGCCCTGGTGGAGGCCGCCAAGTACGCCCGGCTGACCCGCAGTTCGATGCTGGAGACGCTGGCGGAGGACCACATCCGCACCTTCCGCGCCTACGGCGTCAGCGAGCGGGCCATCGTCGTACGGCACGCGCTGCGGGGCGCGCTGACCCCGGTGATCGCGCTGTCCGCGCTGGACCTCGGCACGATGTTCGGCGGCGCGCTGCTCACCGAGACGCTGTTCAACATCCCCGGACTCGGGCAGCAGCTCGTGCAGTCCGTACAGATCAAGGACGTGCCGGTGGTGGTCGGGATCGTGCTGGTCATGGGCCTGGCCGTCGTCGTGGCCAACGCTGTCGCCGACGTGCTGTACGCGGTGGCCGACCGACGGGTGGTACTGGCATGACCGGGCAACTCACCGACCTGGAAGCCCCGTTGGTGGAGGTCGCGGGACTGCGGATCGAATTCCCCACCGAGGGCGGGGCCGTACGGGCCGTCGACGGGCTGGACTTCACGCTCGGCGCGGGCGGCGCGCTCGGGCTCGTCGGCGAGTCGGGCTCCGGCAAGAGCGCGACCGCGTACGCCCTGCTCGGCCTGCACCGCGGTACGGGCGCGCGGGTCTCCGGGACCGTACGGGTCGCCGGGACCGACGTACTCGGCGCGGACGACGCCGAGTTGCGCGAGCTGCGCGGCGGGGTCGCCGCCATGGTCTTCCAGGACCCGCTGTCCTCGCTCGACCCCTACTACGCCATCGGCGACCAGATCGCCGAGGTCTACCGGGTGCACCACCGCGGCTCGCGCGCCGCGGCGCGGGCCCGCGCCGTCGAGGTCCTGGACCGCGTCGGCATCCCCGACGCCGCCCGCCGGTCCCGCTCCCGGCCGCACGAGTTCAGCGGCGGCATGCGCCAACGCGCCCTGATCGCCATGGCGTTGGCGTGCGAGCCGCGCCTGCTCATCGCCGACGAGCCCACGACGGCCCTTGACGTCACCGTCCAGGCCCAGATCCTCGACCTGCTGCACGAACTGCGGGCCGAGACCGGCATGGGGCTGCTGCTCGTCACCCACGACCTGGGCGTCGTCGCCGGGAGCGTGGACGACATCCTCGTCATGCGGGACGGCGCCGCCGTCGAACGCGGTCCGGTCGCCGAGGTGCTGGCCGCCCCGGCGCACGCCTACACGCGGGCGCTGCTGTCGGCGGTGCCCCGGATCGACCCGCGGCCGACGGACGGCGGGGAGCCGGGCGCGGCTCCCGCGCCCGTGGGCGCGGCGACACCACGCGGACGCGGCGCGCGTACGGGCACGGCCGAAGAGCCCGGCGCCGAGCCCCTGCTGGAAGCGGTCGCGCTGCGGCGGGAGTTCGGCAAGGGACGGCAGCGGCTCACGGCCGTGGACGACGTGTCGCTCCAGGTCAGGGCCGGGGAGACGCTCGGCATCGTGGGCGAGAGCGGCAGCGGCAAGACGACGCTCGGGCGGATGCTCGTGCGGCTGCTCGACCCGAGCGCGGGCGAGATCCGCTACCGGGGCCGGGAGATCGGCGGGCTGGGGGACAAGGCGCTGCGCCCGCTGCGGCGCGACCTGCAAATGGTCTTCCAGGACCCGGTCTCCTCGCTCAACCCGCGCCGCAGCATCGGCGAGTCCATCGCGGACCCGCTGCGGGCGGCGGGCGAGCTGAGCGACAAGGCCGTCGTCGGCCGGGTGAAGGAACTGCTGGAGCGGGTCGGCCTCGACCCGGAGTGGTACCACAGGTACCCGCACGAGTTCAGCGGCGGGCAGCGCCAACGCGTCGGTATCGCACGGGCCCTGGCGCCCGAGCCGAAGCTCATCGTGTGCGACGAGCCGGTCTCCGCGCTGGACGTCACCACGCAGGCGCAGGTCGTCGCGCTGCTCGCGGAACTCCGCCGCGACCTCGGCCTGTCGCTGGTCTTCATCGCCCACGACCTCGCCGTGGTACGGCAGGTGAGCGACCGCGTCGCGGTGATGCGCGGCGGCCGGATCGTGGAGTCCGGCACGGTCGACGAGGTCTACGACGCGCCTCAGGACCCGTACACCAAGGGCCTGTTGGCGGCCGTCCCGGTGCTGGACCCGGCCGAATCCGCGGCCCGCAGGGCGGACCGCAGGGAACTGCGGAGCGTGATGGTGACCGCACCTTAGGTCACATCAACGCGTGGCAGTGTGAGAAGTTACGCCCGTTCACCCCTTTTGGTGGGGGGGGGGGCGCCCCCCCCCCCCCCCCCCCCCCCCCCCGGCAAAACAAAAGACCGCCGGCCGGCGCCCCGGCCGCGGGGGGCCCCCCCCCCGCCCAAACCCGGGGGCGGGCCCCGGGCGC
>NZ_JBIUXT010000023.1:0-20310 GCF_044744145.1 Streptomyces sp. NPDC087422
CCCCAGGAGAACACATCGTCGCTGTCGGTGACCGGTATGTCGATCATGCCCTTGACGAAGTAGTGCTGTGCTTTGATGACGCACTGGTCCGGGGACCCCGGCTTCCGCAATGTCGGTGTGGAGATCATCTGCACGCCAGACGTCGCCGACGCCATCGCGCAGCAGCTCCGGGACGCCGTCGAAGAGATCCTGGACGGCTACACCGACGATGACATCATCGACTGACAGCCCCGGCGGGCCGGCCGACCACGGCCGTACGACAGCGCCCCTTCCCGGCATTCGAGCTGCCGGGAAGGGGCGTCGCTCATCGTAGGCGGTCCACGACGGTCTGAAGGCGGCGGAGCGGGCGGAGTTCACCCGGCCGGTGCCGAAGGGCGCGGCCGTGCAGTTCCGGTTCCTCCTGACCCTGGGCGAAGGGCTCCACGGCGGCTGTGGCGGCCGGTTTGGGCACGTCCCGCCGCACGGTGCAGCGCTACCCCGCAGGCAAGCTCAAGCGGCCCCAGAAGGCGCTGCGGGCCGCGTTGGAGGAGGAGACCGCGCGGGACTGGCAGCCGGGCGTGCGTGCCCGGGTCCGCGAGCAGGCGGCCAGCAGCGGCGGCCTGCTGATCGAGGCCCGGGCCCGGTTCTGGTTCCGGGCCGCGCTCGGTTCCACCGACGACCCGCGAATCCGGCTCGTCACCCAGACCGTCTCACCGGACCACGCGGGCCGCATCCTCGCCGCCCGCGAGCGGGGCGCGACCGAAGCTGAGTTGTATGGGCTTGTTGCCAAAGCTCTGGGATATGCCTACTTCCAGAAATTCGGAGAGCGTGCGCAGGGTCCGGAGGTGGTTTTCAGCAACGTGGAATACATAGATTTCCGGTTCTGAGCGGGCCGCCCGACGGAGACCGAATTACCGGCCGCCTGAGCCGAAGCGCGACAGCTGTCACCGAGGCGGGCATGTTGTCAGCGGGTTTTGTTCCGGCGGCAGCAGGCTCGCCTCGCGTACAGAACCCGAGTGCAAGCGAAAGGCGCGCACCTGGCGGACCGTGATCCGTCAGATGCGCGCCCACGTGGCGCCCTGTCAATTCGGCGTCAGCTTCTCAGTACTGTGGCCGCGGGCGCCGGGACAATGCAACTCAGTTGCCGGTGAAGACGATCGAGCTCAGATTCGCCCCGTAAGTGGGCGTGCACGCGCCCCGGTAGAAGTTCCAATCGTGTCCCGAGGTGTCATGCACGTATCCCGTGTAGCTGTTCGAGCACACCTGGGTGGAATGCACGATGTTCATCCAGCCTGTGTTGGCGCTCCCACCGTCCCAGACGTAGCAGTAGTGGCCGCCCGAGCCGTAAGAGACGTTGACGACGGACGACAGGTTGCACGTGGAGTTCACGACCGTGGCGCTGGCCGGGGTCGCAGCGAGGGCGCCGGCGGTGGTGAGGCCGGCCACGATGGCTCCGGTTGCCAGCTTTCGGGCGAGATTCATGTGGTTCCCCCTGAGGATGTGTGCTTGGCGGGTTGTCTCCCATGCGAGCAGTGCCGCCGAGAGGCGGTGACGCGCTTTCGTGCATGACGGCTCGTTACGGGGACGTTGTGCGAGGTCGAGGCTAAGAGCTGCTGTCCTAGATCCGTCCTAGGTCCGTCCTTGCGCACTCCGTACACATGAGCGCATGTGACAAGTCGAATGCCTTGTTGGTGACAGCCAGACTGCTTCGACCGGTCCGAATCGCCGGCTCATCCCTCTCCGCTGGTGACAACTATGACGTGCCGATGATCATGGTTTTTTTGATCTTGGTTGTGCTGGGGTTGTGCAGTTGTTTCGGGTGGATGAGCGGGGGCGGGGTGTGGCCTGGTGGCGTCTGAGTGGGGGTGGGCGCTCGCTGGGGATGGGGATTGAGCTGGGCTTTTCAGGTGTGTGCAGGTGTTCTGGGTGGGGCGCGGGTTTTGCGCAGTTGCTCTCTCGGTTCCTTGAGGGAGATGCGCGGTCAGCGTGTGTTGATGCGGGTCCAGAGGGAGTCGTGGGTGGCGGGTGTGAGGTGGGTCAACTCCAGTCGGCCGGCGAGGCGGTGGAGGAAGCCTGATCGGTCGTTGTGGGTGAGGCCGTGTGGGGGGATGCGGGTGAGGGCGGCGGCGAGGGTGAGGGTTTCGGGGTAGGTGATCAGGGTCCGGCAGGTCAGGGCGGGGGATGCCGGGCCTTTTCGGGTGTGGGGGTTGGTGGTGGTGAGCCGGGCCAGGCGGGCCTGCCATCGGGTGTGTAGGTGTTGGTGGTGGTCGTACCAGCGGGTGGTGATGGTGGCGGCCCAGGTCAGGGCGGTGGTGAAGGAGGGACTGCGGGCCAGGCGCCGGTGGAAGTGGTGGGCGTGGGTGAGTTCGGGCAGGCCTGCGATGTCGAGCGGGGCGGTGTGCCGGGGGTCGGCGGCGGCTTGCTGGTGGCGGGCGCACAGGGCCGGGGTGTGGTCGGGCGGGTAGGCCCGTGCGGTGGTGGTGGCGCCGCGGCTGCGGTGGAGTACGCAGGCGGTGCACGTGCGCACGGGGCGGTGTGCGGGTTCCAGGGGCTGCCAGTGTGCGGCGGGCGGGCCCGCCGGGGCGCGGCCGGTGTGGGCGGACTGTTCGTGCGGGCCCGGGGCGAGGCGCGGTAGGGCGCGCAGCAGGTGCGGTTGGGGGGGGTGCGGGCGTGCGCGGCGAGGCGGGCCGTGGCTGCGGGGTCGAGGTGGAGTTCGGCGGTGGGAAGAGCGCCGCCGGTGCCGCGTGGGCCGGGGTCGAGGTGGATGCCGAGGCCGTCGAGCAGGTGGGGCAGGGCGAGTTGGTAGGCGGCTGCGAGACGGGTGGTGTAGGAGGCGGTGGCCTCGCCGGGCAGCGGCCGCACGCGGAAGACACCCGGTCCGGGCGGGGCCGGCTGCGTCCAGGCGGTTGCGGTACGGGCAGGCGCGGTCTGCGTCCGCGTGATGGCGACGTGGCTCACGCGGGGCGTGGCCCGCTGCCGGGCGGAGGGCCGGTTGCGGCGCGGCGGCGGGTGGGGGTGCGGGGGCGGTAGTGCTCTTCGGCGAGGTGGTCCGCCTTGATGGTGTCCAGGCTGGTGCGGGTGATCTTCTCGGTGCCGTTCAGGAGGGCTTCGATGGCGGCCTGGCGGATGAGGCGGGCGAGGCTGCCGATGCGGCCTGCGGTGCGCTCGTGAAGATAGGGGGCCAGGCGGGGCAGGCTGCCGGGTCGGTGCGCTCGCAGGTCGAGGGCGTTTTCCATGGCGGCGATCAGGTCGCGGAAGGGCTCGCTGCCGGCGTGGCGGGCGGGCAGGACACCGCAGTCGATCAGGGAGGCGCGCCCGGCGAGCTGCGCGCCGCGGACCCCGCTGAACAACGCGGTGCCGGTGACGTCGATGCCGGCGTAGACGAACGTCGCCCCGACGCGTTCGGTGACGTCCTTGAGCCAGTCGGCGGCCTCGGCGCCGCTGGTGGTACGGGGGTTGAGGCGGTGGATCTCATCGAGAAGGACCAGCTGCACGCCGGCGGCGGTGTAGGTGTGGCAGACCGCGCCGGTGATCTGGGCGGTGGTCATGCGGGCGGCGACCGGGACGCCGAGGAAGCGGGCGAACTCCGCGGCCAGGGATTTGGCGGTGGCGGCGGGCGGCACCAGGACGTAGGCGACAGGCACGGTGTCGTCACCGGGGGCGGCGCGGCGGGTGTGGGCGAGGTGGCAGACCTTGCCGACCTGCAGCAGCGCGGTGGTTTTGCCGGTGGTGGCCGGGCCGGTGAGGATCACCGAGGGCCGGGCGGTGACGCTCTGGTGCCGGCCCAGGATCATCAGGGTCCGCACGCTGGTGGAGAGGGTGTCGATGGCCGGGGTCCGCACGGTCACGAACGCCGAGTGGTAGGCAAGGCGCTGCTCCAGACTGCGCGGCGGTTCACCGGGCCGGGGCGGTGTTGGTGCGGCGGCGGCGAAGCGGGCGAAGCCGTTCCAGGTGGTGACCGCGCCCGGCTCCGTATTCGGCTGCGCCGCGCCCGCGGGGGTGCCGGTGCGGGGGGTGTTCACCACTGGTCGGCCTCCGAAGCGGCGTCGTAGAGCGCGAACGCGCCCCGGTGCGGGACGGGTTCGTCGTGGAGTTCACCGTCCTCCTCGCGGTGACCGGCCCGGGTGGCGGCGGATTCAAGGGCGTCGAGGCTGTCGCCGTGGTCCTGCTCGGCCAGACGCGCCGGTGCCTGGCCGCCGGCCGTGTCCGGTCCGCTCGCAGGGGCGGCGGTATCCGTCGTGGGTTCGCGGTCTGAGGGTGTCTGAGGGGGCATTGCTGAGATAGCGGGGCGGGCTTGGCGCAGCAGTTGGTCGAGGACATCGGCGAGGTCGGCTTCGTGGTGGTCGCGGTCGCCGCGGCGGGCGAGCGCGGTCTGGATGTGGTGCCAGGCGCGGTCGTTGAAGGGCCGGTGGACGTGGTCGCGGTGGATCCACGGGACTTCGTGGAGCTGGCCGTCGGGCAGGCGGATCCAGATCTGCCGCAGGTCGTGGGGGTGGGTGTGGATCTCCCACCGGCCGCGCCGGGAGGCGGTGGGGGAGGGCTGGCCGCGGTGGGCGTTCAGGCACGGCGCGTCGTAGGTGCGGTGGTCGATGCGGATGCCGCGGTCGGTGACGGCGTTCCACCGCACCGGCAGCAGTTCGAGCCAGTCGGCCCGGGTCAAGGTCAGCGGTACGTACCCGGCGATGCCGAGCAGGGCGCCCCACATCTCGTTGGGGGTGAGCGCGGTCTTGGGCAGGACGGGGTGGCGCAGGGCTTCGTGCCGGCGGTTCTGCCAGCACACGGTGATCCATTCGTCGAGGAGGTCTTGCAGTTGGGGCAGGGTGAAGCGGGCTTCTGCGTCCGCGCGGGGGCCGCGGCGGGTGGGGTTGGAGCCGGTGTAGCCGGCGATGTGCTGCAGGAGCAGGGTGTTGATCGCGCCGAACGTCCGCTCGACCGAGCCCTTGGCGGTCGGGGTGCGGGGAGGGGCGGGCTGGACGCTGGTGCCCAGGGTTTCGCAGGCGGCCAGGAAGGCGTGGGAGATGAACACTGCGCCGCGGTCCACCACGATCGTCTCGGGCACGACGACGGGGCGTGCCGCGGCGTGCTCCAGGCGCTGGTCCAGTGCGAGCAGCCGCTGGTAGGGCAGGTTGGCGTGGGCGATGGCCAGCGCGGCCGGCCAGGTGGGTCGCAGCGGGTGGGGGACGGCCATCTCGGCCAGGAGCAGGGCGGCGTCGACGGCTTTGGTGCCCTCCTCGCACAGCACCGCGGCCAGGACCGAGCGGGTCGCGACGTCGACGGCGATGGTCAGCTCGGGCCGCATCGGGCGGCCGTCGGCGGCGACGGCCATGACATCCAGGCGGGTGGTGTCGACCTGGACCATCTCTCCCGGCCGCAGCGCCACGGTCGTCGTGAACGGCCGGGGCGGGGTGGTGGCGGTGCGGGCGGGCCGGGCGGGCAGCTCCAGCGGGTCGGCCAGGGCGTGGACCAGCCGGTTGAACGTCGAGGCCGGCGGCAGCGCGACCGCGCCGGGGCCGTGCGCGTCGTGAAGGATCTGCCCGGTCAGGGTCCGCAGCCCGGTCAGGGTTCCTTTCGAGCGGCCGCGCTCGCGCCGCAGCGCTTCCCGCACGGCGGCCACCACCCGCTCATCCGCGCGCCCGGTGCGGCTGGCCGGCCGCCTACTGCGCTGGTCGACCAGACCCCACAGGCCCTGCGCGCGGTAGCGGCGCCGCATCCGCCGCACGGTGGCGACACTGGCCTGCGGCCAGCCCAGCGCCGCCAGTTCGTCGGCCTTGGCCTGCTCCCGGTCCGCCAGCAGCCGGCTGGGGTCGTACTCGGGCCGCGGGGTCCCGCCGCTGCCGGGGCCGCCGGGCAGGCCGGTCTCGATCTCGCGGATGTGCCGCTGCCAGGCCAGGGCACGCTCCCGCTCCCGCGCAGGCGCGCTCGCGAACAGCCCCCACCTCGGCGCGGGGGCCGGGCCGGCGGTGCCGACGAACTCGAACGCGGGATCGGCGAACAGGTGGGATGCCAGCACCGACGCGGTGCCGCCGTCCCGCCCGGCCAGCCGCACCGTGGCACCCACCACGGCCACCACCTCCCAGATGCGGCCCTCGAACCTCACCCGGGCACCCAGCTCGGCCCGCCGGGGCCGACGCGTGCGCCGCGCTGCGGGCACCTCGCCGACGTCCGGGGCGGCCATTGTGGCGTCTGCGGCGTGTTCGGTCGTGGCAGTGCCGCCCGCAGGGCCGTGTCCGCTCACCACTGCTCGGCCTCCAGGTCGGCGTCGTACACCGCGAACGCGCCCCGGCCCGTTTCCGGTTGGCCGTCCACACCGCCGCTATCGAGGGCGTCGAGGCTGTCCTCGCCGGTGTCCCAGTGCGCAGGCGCGGTCTGAGCCTGCGCCGGCGTCGTTCGCCCGGCATCTGATGAGCTGCCTTCGTCGTCACCGCCCGCACCGGCCCGGCGGGCGTGCCCGGCCGCCGTCGCGTGGGCCGGCCGCTGTGCCAACGGGCCCGCGCCTGCGAGTGCGACGGATCCGGTGGCGGGTCCGGTCCGGGCGCGGGTGAGGAGCTGCCCTGCGGCGTCGGTGAGGTCGGCCTGGTGTTGTGCGCGGGTGGTCCGCTGCTCCACCACCTGCACGGTCTGCCGCCGCACGGCGTCGTCGAACGGCCGCTGCGCGTAGTCGCGGTGGATCCACGGGACTTCGTGGAGGTGGCCGTCGGGCAGGCGGATCCAGACGTGCTGCGGGTCGTGGGGGTGGGCGTGGATCTCCCATTTCCCGCCGCGGGAGGCGACAGGCGAGGGCTGGCCGCGGTGGGCGTCCAGGCACGGGTGGTCGTAGGTGCGGTGGCCGATGCGGATACCGCGTTCGGTGACGGCCTGCCAGCGCACCGGCAGCAGTTCGGGGTAGTCGGCGCCGCTCAGCGGGACCGGCACGTATCCGCACCAGGCCACCAGCGCGCCCCACATCTCGTTCGGGCTCAGGGCCGCGCCGCTGATCGCGGGGTGGCGCAGGTCCTCGTGCCGGCGGGTCTGCCAGCAGGCGGTGATCCATTCGTCGAGCAGGTCCTGCAGCTGCGGCACACTCCACGGCGCCTGGTGGGCGCCGCCGCGGGTGCGCGGGCCGGCCCTGCCGGTGGTATCGGGCGGCCCGGCGACGTGCCGCGCGAACAGCGTGTTCACGGCGGCGAGGGTGCGCTCGGCGGCGCCTTTGGTCCCGGGCCGGCGGGGCGGGGCCATCTGAACGCTGACACCCAGGGTCTGGCACGCGGCCAGGAAACCGCCGGACCCGGTTGTGCCTGCGCCGTCGACGACCAGGGTCTCGGGCACCACCACCGGCCGTGCGGCGGCCGCCTCAAGCCGCGCGTCCAAGGCCAGCAGCCGCTCGTAGGGCACGCTGGCGTGCCCCATCTGAAGCGCCGTCGGCCAGTTCGCGCGCACCGGGTGCGGCACCGCCATCTCCGCCAGCAGCACGCCGGGATCCACCGGCCCGTCGCCCTGCGGGCACAAGCCGGCCGCCAGGAGGGAGCGGGTCGCCAGGTCCAGCGCGATCGTCACCTCCACCGCCACCGCGCGCCCGTCATCGCCCACCGCCGTCACATCCAGGCCGGCGGTGGCGATCTGGACCCTCTCACCGGCCCGCAGTGCGGGCTCGGGCACGGACCCGCGGCGCGTCGCGGTGGCGGTCCGCGCGGGGCTGCCGGGCCGCTCCAGCGGATCGGCCAGGGCGTTCACCAGCCGGTACAGCGAGGAGCGGGCCGGCAGTTGCACCTGCCCCGGCCCGTGGGTGTGGTTGAGGATCTGCTCCGTCGCTCGATGATCTGCCGGATGCTGGTCCTGGACCGACCGCGCCGCCGGCGCAGTGCCTCCAACACCGCGGCAGCCACGCGTTCGTCGCCGCGCCCCCGGCCCGCCGTCTGGCGCATGGAGCGTTTGTCGACCACGCCCCACAGCCCCTGCTTGCGGTAGTCCAGGCGCATCTTCTGCACCGTGGCCCGGGAGACCCGGCTCCAGCCCATGCCGGCCAGTTCTTCGGCCTTGGCCTGCTCACGCATCGCCAGTGTCCACCGCCCGGGGTCGTACTCGGGACGGGGCACGCCACTGTCGCCGGGCCCGCCGGGCAGGCCGGTTTCGACCTCACGGATGTGCCGCTGCCAGGCCAGCGCCCGCTCCTGCGCGGGCAGCGGAACGGTCTGGAACAGCCCCCATTGCGGCGCCCCGGCCAGAGGAACTCCGACCACCTGAAACTCCGGGTCGGCGAAGAGCACGGACGCCAGCACCGAGGCCGTGACCCCCTCCTCGTCGATCAGCCGGACCGTGGCACCCACCAGGGCGCCGACCTGCCAGGTGCGGCCGTCGAAGACTACCTGCGCACCGGGCTCCACCCGCCGCGCACCGCCGTTGCTGCTCACCGCGCGCTGCGCTCCCGCCCCTGGTTCCGGTCGTGTTCGGACGTCTGCGCCGGTTTCCCCGGGCCGACGAGGGACCGCTGGTGCAGCGGCCGGTCCAGGGCCGTGTCCAGCCGGCCGGTCCACAGGGCGTGGAAGACGACGGGCAGGACCGCGACCGGGTCGCCGCATGCGGCCGCGCCCTCCTCCAGCGGAGCGGGCTCGGCGAACGCTGCAGTCACGGCGGCGACCAGGCCGGGTGTGCCGGCGTTGCGGGGGTGGCGGTAGCCGGCCGGCCACCTCAGGTTCGCCGTCACCACCGGACCGGGCAGGGCCAAGCGCCGGTAGGACCAGCCCACCGCCGTACACGCCGCGGCCACGATCTGTGCGGCCCGCAGCGCCCGGATCCCGCCCGCGTCCGGTACGGCAGGGCAGTCGGCGAGCAGCCCGGTGCCGTCGGCGTAGCGGGCGAACAGCTGCGGCACCCACGACCTGGGCCGCCCGTCGCCCGGGTCGCGCCACACCAGCCGCACCGGCCGCGCCGCAAGCCACACCACCGCAGGGTCGCGGTCCAGGACCATCAGCTGGGTGCGCATCGCCACCGAGCCGTGCATCACGTGCCCGCCGGTCGTCGCCGACCACCACCCCGGACCCCAGCTGCGCCCGGGCACCACCGGGAACCGGGCCACCGCCGGCTGGTCCTCCCACCGCACCGCGCCGGCCGCCTGATCCCACCGCCGCTGCACCAACTGCCCGCCGGGCCTGCGAAGACCGCCTCCGCCGAGGCCGCCGCCCGCTCCGCTTCGGCCGGAGGCCACGGTAACGGCTGCGGGGGCGGGGGTAAGGCGGGGCCGCCGGGCCCCGGCGGGTGGTGCGTGTCGATCATGTGCTCCGGTCAAGCGTGCCCGTGCGCGCGGACCGCCGAATTCGGCCAACTTCCGCCGCACACCGCCCGGTTCGCCCGGACTGCCGATGATGGCGCAGGCCGGCTGCCGGTGTCAGTGCAGACCCCTGCCCTGCTCGTGACGCTCCCCCGGCTGCCTGCTGACCACGCCCGTCCCGGTCACTGCGCGGTGTATGCGGCGGCGGCGCGGCCGTGTCGGTCGCGGAACAGGCGCCGGACCATGGGCGCAGCGCAGCGCAGCGCCGCGGCCCGGCCCGGCCCGGCACCGCCGCTGCTGCCGCTTCCGCGCGCGGCTGCGGCCTGTTCGGCCAGGGCGCGCAGTTGGACCCGGGCTGAGGCGGGGCGGTGGTCGGCGCGCAGCCACCACGGGTCCAGCCCGTACCCCTGGGGGTGCTGCTGCCCGCGGCGGATGCGGGTGAACGCGCCCATACAGTCCAGCAGCGGCCCGGCATGCAGCGGTCCGCCCAGCACCAGCCCCGTCTGCGGGGCCTGGCGGACGTCGGCCAGCCAGGGCCGTCCCAGCCTGCCTGCGAGTTCGCGGAAAAACTCCCCGTCCGGCCGGAACGGGCGCACCAGCCCGCCCGCCCCGTGGTCCTCCCAGATCCGCTCCTGCATGCCGGGGTCGAGCAGCACCGCGGCCAGCGCCACGGTTTCGGGGAAGACCACTGCGTCGCGGGCGATGATCCGCCACCACCAAAACCGCGGTCCGGCGTCCCCACCTGCGACCGCATGGAGCCGGGCCGGCCAGATCCGCTCCTGCTCCCAGTTCAGGGCCTGTTCCCACCACGCGCAGACCACGGCGTGGGCCAGGGCGAACACCCGCCCGGGATCGGCCCCGGCAGCGGCCGCCTGCCGGGCCACCTGTGGCCAGGCCCGCTGCGCCGCGGCAAGCTCGGGGGCCGCGCGCAGGTCGAGGTTGCGGTGGCGGTGCCCGTCCCCAGCGGTGAGCATCCACCGCTCGTGGCGGGCGCACGCCCGCTGCCACGGCGCGACGTACCGCACCACCACGGTGTCGTGGCCGGTACGCGCCGCCGTGCACAGCCGGCACCCGTACGCCACCGGCCCATGTTCCCCGGCCGAAGCGACTCTCCACCGGCCCGCTGGGCTGCGGGAGTCTTCGGTTTCCCCGGCCTGGCCTGGGGAAACCGCCTCGGCTGGCTGCGGTTCGTCGGCGAACGCGGGCAGCGCCCGGGCCAATGCGTGTTCGCCGAGCCCGCCCATCTGGGCGAGTAACTGCTGGCCGGCCGGGTTCAGCAGCACCTCGGTGTCGTCGCGCGGGCCGGCGTGGTCCCGCGGCCGGGTACCGGTCCAGGTCCACCAGGGCAGCAGCGCGGCGGGTTCCATGCCGTAGCGCCTGGCGAGCCGGGACAGGTACGACCACGTCGTCTCCCCGGTCACCGGGGCGACCCGCAGCATCGCTGGCCGGAGGGCCGGTTGGGCTTGGGCAGCACTGTGGGGACCGGCGGCCTGATCGGTATGTGCCGGGCGCCGCTCCCGCGTCCTGGCACCGGGGACACGGCCCGGGGGAGTGGACTCGGTCATGATTCACCTGCTCCTGCGCTGGTGCCGGGGCGTGCCCAAGACAACGGGCGGCCGGGGAGGGTTACGGCTGGACGGACTTCTGGGTGTGGCGGATGAGTTGCCCGGTGCGTTCTCGGTAACCGGCGAGGGCGTCGGGCCGGCCGGGCAGAAGGAGAGTGAGCGCGGTCTGGTAGGCGGCGACGGTGGGCCAGGCGGGGCTGCCGCCGTCAAGGGGCATGTGGCGGCCCCACTCGTCCCACATGGGGTCGGCCAACGCCGTGACCATGGCGTCCGGGACTGCTTCGACATCGAGTCCGGTCGGCGGCGCGGGCAGGCCGGCCTGGGCGGCGGGGCCGAGGTGGACGAGGACCAGTTCGAGGGCCGCGGATGTGGCGGTGACCAGTTCCACCGCGCGGCGCAGGGCATGGTCGGGCGCGGCCTGTACCGCGTGCTGCAGTACCGCCCAGCCCCCAGCCAGCGGGAAGTCCTTCCACGTGCCGCCGCCACCGGCAGCGCCCGGCCCTGACGGGAGGCTGCGGCCAGCCACGTGGCCCGGGCCACGGTCTGGGGCAGCAGGTGCGAGACGGTGCCCTGGCCGCGCCCCAAGTGCTCGCGGGGGTGGGGCGGCAGATAGTGCGCTGCCCGCCAACGCTCCAACTGGGCCTGGGAGACGGTCAGTCCGAGGTCGGCGAGTGCGGCGATGAGCGCAGCATCGGCGCCGGAGGGCACGGAGCGGGTCACCTGCCTCACGTTACAGCCCCGCGAAGTTCCAGCCGGAGGCCGCCGGGCGGTGTGAGGAGATGGCACCAGGCGCCGCGCACAGCGACGCCGGGAAGGAAACGATCACCATGCCGGCCACTACGCCGACCGCCTTGACTGCCGTGCTCGCCGGCCTGCCTCCTGCCGCCATGGCGCTGTTCCTGCTCGCGCGTTGGGGCCGGCCGATGGTCCTGCTGCTCGGACTGCTGGCGTCCCTGCGCGGGGTCAGCGGCGCTCACCGGGCGGCGATGTTCGGCCAGTTCGCACGGGCCCTCCACCGATGCCGGAGCCACCCGCCGGGCACCTGACCCGGCGACGAGAACGATCGCGTGACGGGTGGCTGCCCGTGCCGCTGCTCAAGCTGACAGGGTCAGTACAAGGCGATGGCTTCTACGACGATGGCCGGTCCGCTGATGTAGGCGCGGACGTCTTCTTCGGGCAGAGCAATCCCTACGTCCGCCCAGCTGCTGCGCAACTGGGCTAGGAGCCCGTCCACCTGCGTCATGAAGATCCGCCGCAGCATGAATTCCCAACCCGACAGCAGCCACTCCTCCGCGCTGAGGTACCCGTCGGGTGAGCCGTCGACCATCCGGGACACCGTGCCGAGAACCCTGAGATCGCCTTCCACGCGATCCGCGGACGCCTCGTCGATGAAATGGTTCGGACGCACGTTGACATACACCTTCTGCGGCAGCCCGGATCCTTCAAGTTCCAGCAGGACCGGCACAGGCGGCAATTCGTTGTGCAGGTAGACCCGCTTCATCTGTTCCTGCAGGACAGGGTCTGTCTCGTCGAGCACGGCAGGCAGGTCCCGCAGGTCTTCCAGGGCCATGTCCTCCAGCACCCGGCGCAGGACGAAGAAAAGCTTGCCGAAGTGACTGGCCGACGTGATCCTCGTGATTCCCTCGATCTCCACCAGGTCATCGCGGGCCAGAACGGTCTCCGGCGCAGGACGGGACTTGACGGCGCCCATCGCAATCAGACTGTCGATGACCTTGCTGATCTTCGCCTTCGAGTTGGGCTCAAGGCTGTAGGTGGACTGCCGTTCCACGTCGCTTCCCCGCGAGGCCTCCGCCCCGGCACCCATCCCGCCCGCGCCGAGCTTCAGCTTTCCCCGCCCGATCGCCGGTTCGTCGTCTTCTCCACGATCTCCTCACGCTGCGACACCTCGACTTCGTGGTAGTCCGCGTGCCCGAGAAGCGTGTCCGTGTCCAGATACAAGGGAGAACGCAAAGCCATGCCGGAAGTATCACATAGGCCGCGGACCCACCTCCGCGCGTGGGCCGGCACAGCACCGGGCCCCCGAGAGTATCTGCTGCCTGGGGGCCTGGTGCGCGGGTCTGGCTATCCACACTGCCCGGAGGCGGCTACGCCTGCGCCCGACTGGTCGCGGCCCGGCGCACAAAAGCGTTAATACGGTGCGCAAGGCTTCGCCGGCATCCATAAGGTTCTGGGGTGGCAGCCAGCGATTACCTTCTCAAGCTCGTTCGGACAGCACTGGACTCCTTCGATGAGGATCCCTTGGAGGTATCGGTCCGCCGCGCCGTGCGGATCGCGAACCTGATGGGCGACACCAAGTACGCGGTGCGGCTTGCGCTGGACCTCAAACCTACGGGCGGGGACCGCGAGACGAACGGTGAGATCTCGCGCATGCTCATGGCCGATCCCTCGGCCTGGGGGTCGATGACGGGACCCGCAGAGCAGGCCGCTGCGGCATGGATGAATGATCGCAAGATCGACGGCAGTGACAACATCGACCCCCACTCGCTCGCCGAGCTGGAGTTCTGGGATAAGGAACTCAGTAATCTCAAGGAGAGCGGCGAGAAGATCGACTACGGCAGCGACCTGACCACGCGGCAACGCTCGACACGGATCATCGCTCGGACCCGGCAGCTGACGTTCGCCCTGCTGTGTTCCTGGGAGCGCCGCCTCGACTACAGCGGCATCAACGAGTCCATCTTCGGCCGCTACCGCGTCAAGGTTGACGCGCTGCTCGCTGATGGTGTGCCCGACCTGCTCCAACAGTTCAGTGCCATCTACCGCCGACTCCAGGAAGCAGCTGACAACGCACCCGAACGGGACGTCACCGAAGAACTGTCACAGGCCATCACGACGTGCCGCCGCATCCTCAAAGCAGTCGTTGATCACGTACTTCCTGCGCAGAAGGAACCCGCCGAGGGCGGGCATAAGCTCGACGAGCCAAGCTACCGCAACCGGCTGTTCGAGTTCACTAAGCGAGTCATCCAAAGCGATTCCAAGCGCGAACTGGTCGATGCCATCGTCGCGGGTCTGCACGATCGCTTCGCGGCGGTCGACAAGATGACGAACAAGGCAGTCCATGCAGAGGTCGCGATCGAGACTGCCAACCTGTGCGCGTTGAACACGTACATCGTTTGTGGCGAGGTCCTCAGCCTGTACACGCTCGCCACCGCGGACCCGGCGGGGGCATGACCATGAGCCGACGTTCCACGCTTCGGGGGCCGCAGGGGCCGACAAGATCTGCCCCCTCCACGGGCAACGGCTGGATCGGCTTCGAGCCGTCGACACCCATGACCACGTCTGTCACTCGATACCTGAGCACCGCGGGATGGCAGGTCCGCCGGGACGGGACGGCGTACCGGCTTCGCACCGAAGAGTCGTACACCCACCGGACCCCTGTCCTGCTGGACGCCAGGCCCGTTCCGGTCCGCGGTCCCGACGCCTTCCGCCATCTCGCGTCTCTCTCCGAGCAGCCCCCGGGCTGGACTCCCATAAGCGAGACGATTCAGCGGCTTCGCTACCAGGACGACTTGGCATCTCGCGTAGCGGAGTTCGAACTGCTCTTCCTGCAGACACTCCCTGCGGACCTGCCTGGGGTGATGCGGGAGTTCTTCGACAACCGCGCCGTCCCGGCCTTCCCGGACTCGCAACTGTCCGTCATCTACATGTCGCAAGAACTCGTTAGCCGCTACACCCTCATCCGAGGCCTCATCTCAGTGGAGAACAACCCAGCGCTCGCTGGAGACGCCAGTGACGGACTTCCCGCCGCACGGGCACTGGCTACCGGCGGGATATTCGGCGCGCAGTCGTACCTCGGTGCCGCACTGAGCATCCTGGCCCCGTACGTCTACGCGGTACCAGGACCCCGGATTCGCGCAGTGGGGATCTGGTCCTTCGCTGACCTGGCCCCCGGAGCCACCTGGCCCAGCAACCAACTCATGGAGGCGCTGAAGATCAGCGATGAGCGCTTCACAGGCTCCTACCAGCGCAGCGGCCAGAATCGCCCCGACCTCACCGGAAGTCAGCTGAGCGCCTTCCTTACCTGGTGGACCGCCCGCCTTAACCAGGTCCTGGTTATTGCAACCGACCCGGCACGCTTTGCAGGGAACACCAGCACATACGATCCAGGCCGCCACTGGCAGTACCTCGCCAGCCTCGAACGTGTCCTGCGAGACGTCGGCGAAGTCATGCTGGCCACCGAGCAGAACGAGACCACACGGCTACGCGCCGCCTACGACGCTCTGAACGCCATGGAAGGCATGAGGATGAGAAAATTCAACGTAGCCGTCACGCCGAGCAAAGCGTCCAAAGCGTTCGACTGGCTCAGCCAGAAGCTTCCGCCTGACGTCGCTGCAGTGGCCCTGCCAGCCTGCCGCCGGGGCGTAGAGGCTCTCGCCCAGGTCAAAGATGGATTCGCTCCTGGGCGTTACGTAGGGTCCAACGGTCTTGCCGGGCTCCCCGGAAAGAACGGCAGCGTAGACCGTTCTTGGGACAGCGCTACGGCTGGGTATATGAGCTTGGATCGCAACAGCCTGCACTCCTACATGAACCACACCCCCGAAGAGAAGGCCATACTGCTGTCCCACACAGGTCACCTTCCGCGTGGACTGGCGAACATTGCGCTCCTGTGGCTCATGAGGCTGCTCGCCGATCCGGACCAGCTCAAGCTCACCTTGCCCTCGGTATGAGTCGGCGGGGCGACCGTGCTGCCACCTCGGTCGCCCCCGACGGTTCTACGCCCATTCGACGCCCAGCCCCCGCAGCGCGCCCAGCTGCTCTGGCGTGAGTTTGTCGCGGCGGCTCTTGGTGTTCGAAATCCACACACCCAGCTTCACCGTCACCGGTTCCGTCTCGCCGTCGACCGTGATCTGCTCACCGTGTCCGCGCGGGACCGCCCGCTGGCCTTCCCGCTCCACCCACTGCGTGAGGGCTGCCAGGCCCCGCTGGAACGCTTGCGCCGCCTTGCCTGCCCTGTTCGCCGTGCCCCCGGCTGCCGGGGCGGGAGACGGGGCCACAGGGGCGTTGATTCCGAGCGCGGTCAGCCGCTCCTGCTGCTCGGGCAGCAGCTGCTTCCAGGTGCCGGGTTCCTGTTGCCGCCACCGCCACTTGCCGATGTCGTCGCCGTCCCAGATCACGCCCGCCGCGAGGTAGGGCAGGCCGCCCTCGTCTTCGGCGATGTCGGCCAGCACCCGGTAGTGGCGCTGCCAGTCCAGCGGCCAGGGGCAGTCCCAGTCCGGGTCGATCTCCGCGAGCTGCGCCGCGCGCACGGCGGCCCGTTCCGGGTCCTTGCCGAGCCCGTTCTTCGCTCCCTTTCTGCGCAGGTTGGCCATGTGCTGCCCGATGGGCACCATCGACTCGCCCTCGCCCCACACCGCGTCCTGACGCGGCGCGAGATGGCCGGTGGCCCGCCGGTAGGACCGCAGTGCGGACAGCTTGGCCTCCCACGCCTCCTCACCCGGCTCCCAGACCATCCCGGCGGCCGGTTCGTCCAGCAGCTCCTTGCGGCGCGGCTCCAGCTCCCCGGCCCGCGCCGCCTTCCTCTGCTGATGAACCCACCGCCCCAGCGGGAAGTCCGCCGTCACCCCCACGGCCGTCTCGGTGTCATACGGGACGGCGTGCAGGCCGGTGATCTCGTTCTCCGCCCGCCACCGGACCAGGGCCCGGTAGCCCTCCAGCCACACCAGCGAGTCGGGCGTGTAGACGCGGGTGCGCAGGAACGCGGCGATGGTGGCTGCGTCGCGGGGGCTGGCGAAGTGCAGCAGCGCCGACTCGACGGCGGCCTGCGTGTCGTCCTGCTCCTGGTCCTGGCCGTCGCCCTCGCTGCCAGCCCCGGTGATCCGGCCGTCCTGGTCACGGTGCACGTGGACCTTGCGCTTTCCGCGGGTGAGGGCGCGGGAGGCGAGCTGCTCCACCAGGCGCTCGTCATGCGAGCGGAGCCCCTGGAGCACCGCTGCGAGGGGGGCGAAGCTGGCGGAGGCGACCATGTCGTTCGGGTCCTCCCCGGCCTGGAGGAAACACGGCACGATGATGCGGGCGACCTTGGTGGTGCCGTCGGGGTTGGGGCGCAGCGCGCGGCCGATGTTCTGGACGATCTCGACCTGGGAGCCGCGGGTGTCGGCGAAGCAGATCGCCTCTACACCCCGCTCGCCGCGGATGTCGACGCCCTCCCCGAGGACGCGAACGCTTGCCAGGAAGGCGCGGTGGACGCGGCAGCTGTTGGCGTCGATGCCGCCTGCGAACTGCCGCAGCGCCTCGCGGCGTTCGGCGACGGTGTGGTCGCCGCACAGCCACGCGGACCACACCCGGTCCGGGGGGACGTGGCGGCCGGCCTCCAGGTCGTACAGTTCCGCGCCGATCGACGACGCGGGCAGGCGCTTCACCTTCTTGTCCGCCTCCGCCAAGTCCTCATCGGACATCTCGGTGGCGTACAGCTCCGCGGCGGTCTCGGGCAGTTTCTCCGCGAACGCCTCGGCTTCCTCCACCCGCTGGTGGAACGTCATGACGGTGCGCAGGTTGTGCGCGGCCGCGTGCTCCAGGAGCGCGGTCTGCAGCAGCGCCAGGCGCCGGCCCCGCAGCGACTCCTCCGACAGCCCCAGGATCGGCGAAGGGTCGCGGATCTCCAGCACGTCGATCTCGAACCCCGCAAGGATTCCCCGCTCCACAGCTTCCGAGAGCCCCAGCTCCGCGCCGGGAAGCCAGGCCCCGAAGGTTCCCTCCGGGTCATCAGACATCGAAGCCAGCAACGGTGCCTGGCCGTCCGCATCCTTCTGCTTGCGGACCGGCGCCAGGATGCGGGGGGTGGCGGTGAGGTAGAGGCGGAAGTCCGCGGGGATGCGCGCGTTGTCGTGGATCGCCGCCCACGGCCGTCCGAGATCACCCGCCGTACCGTGGGCCTCGTCCACGATCGCGAGCGAAAAACCGTTCATGCGCTGGCCGTAGAGCCGGTCCCCGCCCGCCAGGGCGGCCTCCAGCGGCCCGCGCACCTTCTCCCGCCCCGACGCGTCCGGATCCTCGCGGTCCACGAGAGAGGCGTACGTGGCGAACGCCACGACCGGCCCGGACCCGGCCCACAGGGCGAGCTGGATCGGATTGGTGGTGCTCCGCACACCCAACTCGCCCAGCACTGTGTCCCCCTCCAGGGAGCACACCGCGACCATCGGGGAGCGGTGGCCCACCGCCCGCCACGCCTGGGCGGTCTGCACCAGCAGGTCCAGCGTCGGGACGGTGACCAGGATCCTGCCGTCCGGGAAGGACTCCAGCGCGCTCGCAGCAGCCATGATCGTTTTACCGGAACCGGTCGCGGACACGATGGTGCCCCGCTCCCCCCGCTCGGGCACAGATGATCTTGCGGGGAATCCGACCCACTTCCGGACAGCCGCCTTCTGCTTCACCTGGTGTTCCTTGAGATGAATCGCAGACATTTTCCTTGCCTCCCCTTACGCGAATTCAGGCGATCTTGTGCGGGTGGTTATAGGGCCGGTCGTCAATCCAGGTGGCCACGTTGCATTTGTGCCAGCCCTCCGGTTCCTCGCGCCGCGGGGCGTCGCCCTCGTAGTGGCCGGCCTCACGGGTGCACACGATGACGTCGCCGGTGGCGTACTCGATCGTGCGGGCGTTGCACAGCCCGCCCGCCTCGCCCAGCGCCTCCAGGACCCGACGGCGCTCCATGGCGTTCGGGTACGTACGCGGCAGGACCGCCTGCCGGACGAACGCCTCCAGGCGCTCCAGCCCGGCCCGCTCACCCCGCCTCACATCCGCAAGACGTACAGCCAGTTCAGCAGCCCTGGCTGACCGGCCGCCCCGCCGCGACCAGTCCCGGTCCGCGATGCCCACCAAGGCCTCGCTCACGGCCGTCACCCCGGCGTCCCAGCTGTCCTCGAACACCGGCCCACGCGAGCGCGGCACCATGCCCCCCCAGCCCCACCACCTCGCTCTGCGCACCGGCGACCGCCCCGGCCTCCAGCGCGGCCACCAGGCCGTCCGGCGCGCCCTGTGCCTCCAGGAGCGCGAAGAGCCGCAACCGGGCATCGACACCAGAGGTCTGGTGCTGTGTCACCCTGCGCACAGAATCGCTGCTCAGGTCAGGGTCTGCTCCGCTGGATTCTCCGTGGCCGGTCATCGGCAATCATTCCTATCGAATACCGGGGAAGGCTTCCCGATGGCCAGAGGCTGTCCCATTTTTCCGCCAACAGTACATGCTGCATCATTCTGATGCACGCAGTACGCTGGAACCCGCGCGAGCGAGCCCACCTGGGTCGGCCCTGCCCCCGCACTGTGGGGATGATGAGTGTGCTGTTCGTAGGGCAGGAGGCAGGCATGGACGAACCTGTGAACACTGCCAGCCCGGCCCGCCTGGGAAGACGGCGGCGTTGGTCGATTCGCCTGTGGGTGTTGAGCTTGGCGGTCTTTTACGCAGGCTTCCTGACCGGCCTCCTCCTTGGGGGCATGACGGGTATGGCTCTGGCGGTGATGATCACCAGCGCTGTGCTGCTTACGACTGCAGCCGTTATTGGCGTATGGCTGACGTTGTACCGCAGTCAGCAGCCCTGACCTCCTCCCTCCTAGCTTGCTGGCCCGGTTGTTGGGCCTCCCGCCCGGGCAGAAGCCAGGCATGAAAGAACACCGCATAGCCCGGTACCTGCTGTCCGGCCCGAATGTGCGAATGCTGCGTTTGGGCTGCTGGGTCTATGGGGTCTTGTCGTTGCTGGCTGTCACTGTGTTTTTCTCTGATCTCGCCGCGAAGGGGGAGACGGCCCGGGAACTGTGCGGCGACATTCCGCTTGCTCTCCTGTTCCCTTGCCTCTTCCTCCTGACGTGGTACCAGCTTCAGCGCAACAGGGGCGGCCGGAAGAAGCCGGCCTTCCCCGCGAAGGACCGCTAGCCCGCTTGTTGCCCGACCGTGTGCGGGGTGCGGGTACGCCTATCCTGCCGGTTTGCTGGGCCGTGTTTCCAGGTCAACCGGGGGCATGCGGTGCTCATGAATCAGAACCCGTTCGTGCAGCTAGCATCCGGAGACGGTGCGCGTGGCCCCATGCTCGTAGTGGTCGCGTGCATCTTCCTTGTGATGGGCGTGCTCCAGGTGTTCCGACCTCAGTTGTTGTGGAGAGCGAACAGGCGCCTGCAGGAGGGCTGGGTGAGAGATCCTGCAGGGACAGAGCCCACGGCCAGGGGCTATGCGGTGCAAAGGATAATCGGCGTGGTGTTCCTGGCGGTCGCCGTATGGGTCCTCATCCAACAGCTCTGATCCCTCCTCAGGGGCTGGCTCGGCGCCCGCCCCTGCAAGCCTTAAGCCTTTCTCGGCAGCTGCTACGGAGCGCGGAGCGCTCCGCCTGATCCCGAGCGGAGCGAGGGACCAAATCCGTCACCCGGCCCGCGCAGCGGCCCAGGTGACGGAGCCTCACCCCTGGAGCGAAGCGGAGGGGGTGGCCCGGCGAAGCCGGGCAGACCACGCGAAGCGTGGTCACGCAGAGCGCAGCGAGGCGCTGCGCTGCACAGCGCGCAGCGCTGTGGTACCCGCTCCGCGGG
>NZ_JBIUXT010000024.1:0-18965 GCF_044744145.1 Streptomyces sp. NPDC087422
GATTTCGAGGAGGTACCCCGGACCGGCACCGACCAGGCACAAGCGGCACCCGCAGACGAAGAAAACACCCGCACGGGTGGGCGGGCGGGCAAAGACAACCCCCCCGGAGGGGGCTCAGCGAACGGCGATGAAGGCCGCGGAATCGCGAGCCGGCCGAACGGCCGGCGCGGCGGCCGGCCGCCCAATGGCCACGGCCCCCATGGGATCCCAATCGGCGGGAAGCCGAAGCACGTCGCGGACGACGTCACGGCAGAACATCGTCGAGGAAACCCACGCGGAGCCAAGCCCCTCCCCGGCAAGCGCCACAAGAAAGTTCTCGACGGCCGCCCCCACCGCCACCACGAACATCTCCCGCTCCGCGGCCCCCCGCCGCGCATCCGGATAGGCGTGAGCCCCGTCGGCGACAAGGCACGGCACGACGAGATAAGGAGCGCGCCGCAGCACGTCCCCCCGCCGAAGCCGCCGTGCCACGGACTCCTCGGAGAAACCGTCGCGCCGCAGGTCCGCCGCCCAGGCGTCCCGCATGGCGTCGAGCAACCGCTCCCGTGTCTCGGCCGACTCCAGGAGAACGAACCGCCACGGAGTGGTGTGGTGGGGGGCGGGCGCGGTGACGGCGAGCGCGACGGCACGTCGAACGGCGGCGGGGTCGACCGCGTCGTCGGTGAACTCCCGTACCGTCCGCCGCAGCGAGACGGCCTCGCGTACGGCCTCGGAGGTGCCGAGCCGGAACATGTCGTTGGCGGCGGCCCGCACAAGAGGCCGCGCGCCGGAATCGTCGCCGTCGGCGAGAGCGCCCTCGGCGGCGACGACCTCGCCGAGCCCCCGTACGACGGCCACCGGCACCCCCCCGACCTTCCCCTTGACCAGGTCCCCGGCGGCGGCCAGTTCGTCCCCGGTGGCGGTCACCGTCACGGACATGAGGTTGCCGTGGCTGTCGAGACCGCCGCGGAGGTCGTCCAGGACGCGGACCCCGGCGGCGCCGATGGCGACGTCGGTGAGACCTTCGCGCCAGGGCCGCCCGAAGGTGTCGGTGACGATGACGCCGACGCGTACGCCGAGGATCTCGCGGAGGCCGTCCCGGACGCGCCGGGCGGAGGCGTCGGGGTCCTCGGGGAGCAGAAGGATGGTTCCCGCCGCGGTGTTGGAGGCGTCGACGCCCGCCGCGGCCATGACGAAGCCGTGCCGGGTCTCGACGATGCGGGTGGGTCCGCGTCGGGCGACGAGGCGTACGGCCTCGGCGTCGATGGCGGCCTCGCGGTCGTCGGCGTTGACGATCCGGCCCTCGGCCTTGCTGACGATCTTGGAGGTGACCAGCAGGACGTCGCCGTCGGCGAGTTCGGTCCCGGTGGCGGCGATGAGTTTGGCGATGTCGGCGCCCGGCTGCACCTCGCCGATGCCGGGGACGGCGAACACCTCGTAGCGCGGCGCGTTCATGCCCGTACCTCCTCGGCGAGCGTCAGCGCCTCCCTGGCCATCTGGGCCGTGGCCTCGGGGCCGTCCATGAGCAGCGGGATGGCCCGGCAGCGGATTCCGGCGGCCTCGACCTCGGGGACGGCGGCGGCGTCGACGGTGTCGACCAGCCAGCCGTCGAGCAGCCCGGAGCCGTAGTGCGCGGCGACGGCCGCGGCCGTCGACTCGACCCCGACGGCGGCCAGCACCTTGTCGGCCATGCCGCGCACGGGGGCGTCGCCGATGAGCGGGGAGAGGCCGACGACCGGTACCCCGGCCTCGGCGATGGCCTCGCGGATGCCGGGCACGGCGAGGATGGTGCCGATGCTGACGACGGGGTTGGACGGCGGGAAGACGATGACGTCCGCCTCGCCGATCGCCTCCAGGACGCCGGGCGCGGGCTTGGCGCCCTCCGCGCCGACCGGCACGACGGCGTGCGCGGGGACGGAGGCGCGCAGCCGTACCCAGTACTCCTGGAAGTGAACGGCCTTGCGCTCGCCGTCGATCTCGACCAGCACGTGGGTCTCGATCCGGTCGTCGGACATCGGGATGAGCCGCACGCCGGGCTTCCAGCGGGCGCACAGCGCTTCGGTGACGGCGCTGAGCGGGTAGCCCGCGCCGATCATCTGTGTGCGCACGATGTGGGTGGCGAAGTCCCGGTCGCCGAGACCGAACCACTCGGGGCCCACGCCGTACGCGGCGAGTTCCTCCTTGACCGCGAAGGTCTCCTCGGCCCGCCCCCAGCCCTGCTCCTCGTGGATGCCGCCGCCGAGGGTGTACATCACGGTGTCGAGGTCGGGGCAGACCTTCAAACCGAACAGATGGATGTCGTCTCCGGTGTTGCCGATGACGGTGATCTCCGCCTCCGGCGCCGCTGCCTTCAGGCCGCGCAGAAAGCGCGCCCCTCCAATACCTCCGGCCAGAACCACGATTCGCATGGTTCCCAGTCTGTCAGCCCGCCGCGGCGGCCCGTGAGGTATCGGCCTGCGGGGCGGCGGACGTGCAGGCGTACGGGGTCATCTTGGTGAGGCCGGGGAAGTAGACGTGCAGGCTCACCGCGGGTTCCAGCGCGTCGTTGACGACCTCGTGGACGTAACCGGGCGCGAAGGCACGCTGCGCGCCCGCCGACAGCACCCGGTTGACCTCGCGGCCGACGCCGCCCGAGGCGCCCGTGCTCGCATCCGGCAGCGCCCGCTCGCGCAGTGCGCCTTGGAGCACGGTGAGCACACCGGACGACAGGCCGTGGTCGTGCAGCCCGCTGCTCTGACCGGGCAGCCAGCTCAGCAGCCACACCTCGTAGCCGGGTCCGCGGCGCAGCCGCGCGTACCAGCGGGTGGTGGCGTCGTAGCGCACCTGGGGGGCCCATCGCTCGCGGTCGGCGGCGATGGAGCGGGCGAGCCCGGCGAACTCCGCGACGGTGCGTGGATGTTGCGGCACCGGGGGGAGCAGGTGGGGAAGGGCGAGCGGGTCACCGGCGATCGAGACATCGCTGTACATGAAGGTGTGTTCCTCGTGATGCGCGAGTGGCTAGGCGGTGCCAGGTCCGTGACAGGTCCTGGGCAGGGGGCTCAGCGGCAACAACAGGAACGACAACAGCTCTGGGCGAGCGCGACGCAGCGGGACTCGCGACGGCGAGTCCGGGTAGGCGCGTGGTGCTCAGCAGGCATGCCGTCAAGGAGACCGGTCCCGCCCGTACCTTGTCAACCGGATGTCCGGAATGTCGCGAATCTTTCACCTGATCCGGCTGGAACGGTTGGTGAAAGGTTTGTGCGCAGAAGTGTGCGGATATGTGGTGCCCAACCGCATGAAGAGCACGTTGTGCTGTTGTGCTTCTGTGATCGGAATGTGATCCACAACGCTTCACCCGAATGGCGGAACGTGGCGCGTCGCCAAGGCGTCTGACGAGGTGTGAACGGTGGATCGGCGGGACCATGGTTGACGGATACCGGATTTTAGGCCGATATCAACACTTTCTGTCACCTCTTGGTTCAGCGGAGTGAATAACGGGCCCAATAGCAGATCTCGGCTTGACTGGCCCGGATCGGCACACTTGTAATTTCACTCGTGTCGTTAGGCCGCTCATGGTGACGGCAACATCACGGGGAAGCACGACAGACGAGGGGCGCGCATGACCGAGCAGTTCCAGTTGCTGCTGGCCGAAGAGGCCGACGAGGAACTCGGCTGGCAGGAGCGCGCGCTGTGTGCGCAGACCGACCCCGAGTCGTTCTTCCCGGAAAAGGGCGGTTCCACGCGTGAGGCGAAGAAAGTCTGCCTCGCCTGTGAAGTCCGTTCCGACTGCCTGGAGTACGCCCTGGCCAACGACGAACGCTTCGGCATCTGGGGCGGCCTGTCCGAGCGGGAGCGCCGCCGCCTGAAGAAGGGCGTCGTCTGACCCACGCGACCGGGCCGACGACCGGTCCCAGGACCGGGTCCGCGGCAGGGCGCCGACCGAGCCCTGACCGCGCCCCCGACCCCTCGCGCGGCACCGCGCACCGGCCCGATCACAGCTCCCGCACACCCCGCTTCCAGCCCGCGTACAGCCCGCTTTCCGCGCCCACCGGCACGGGAGGCGGGCTGCCGTTGTTCTCACACTCGGACGGAGCCCCCGGTGTAAGCCGTTAGTGTGGGGGCCCGTCCGAGACGTTCCCCGCCGCCGGCGGCCGATGCGTCAACCGCAGTCCAGCGAACCGGGGCCCGAACCTCGATGTCCGTGAACAGCCCAGCACCGGCCTTCTTCCCGGCCGGCATCCCTGAGTTCCCGCGCCACGTCGTCACCGCCGTGCTCGTCGCGCACGACGGCGCGCGCTGGCTGCCCAAAGCCCTCGCCGGCCTGCTCTCCCAGGACCGCCCTGTCCAGGACGTGATCGCCGCCGACACCGGCAGCGCGGACGACTCCGCGCGGCTGCTCGCCGACTCCCTCGGCGACCAGCGCGTCCTGCACCTGGCCCGCCGCACCGGCTTCGGCGCCGCCGTCGAGGAGGCCGCCAGGGTCGCCGCGCCGCTCAGCGCCGAGCAGTTGCCGTACCTGGGACGCCGCAGTGGCTGGGACCCGGTCAGCCGCAGTTGGAACGACGACGCGTACGACGAGCCCGAGCAGCCGCACGGCGACCCCGTCCAGTGGCTGTGGCTGCTGCACGACGACTGCGAGCCCGACCCCGGAGCGCTCGCCGCCCTGCTGCGCACCGCGGACGCCTCGCCGTCCGCCTCGATCATCGGCCCCAAGCTGCGGAGCTGGTTCGACCGCAGGCAGCTCCTCGAAGTCGGCGTCAGCATCGCCCGCAGCGGTCGCCGTTGGACCGCGCTCGAACGCCGCGAGCAGGACCAGGGCCAGCACGACCAGACCCGCCCGGTGCTCGCCGTGTCGTCCGCGGGCATGCTGGTGCGCCGCGACGTGTGGGAGGAGCTGGGCGGATTCGACCGCAGGCTGCCCCTGATGCGCGACGACGTCGACTTCTGCTGGCGCGCCCAAGCGGCGGGCCACACCGTGCTGGTCGCCCCCGACGCCGTCATGTGGCACGCCGAGGCCGCCTCCCGCGAGCGCCGTCCGGTCGACTGCGCGGGCCGCTCCTCGGTCAACCCGCACCGCGTCGACAAGGCCGGCGCCGTCTACACCCTGCTGGCCAACACCCGCGGCCCGCTGCTGCCCTATGTGATGCTGCGGATCGCCGTCGGCACCATATTGCGCACGCTCGCCTATCTCGTCGGCAAGGTGCCGGGACAGGCCGTCGACGAGATCGTCGGACTGCTCGGCGTCCTGCTGCGCCCCGGACGGGTGCTGGCCGCCAGACGCAGAAGAGGCCGCGGCACCGTACCGCCCTCCGAACTGCGACCGCTCTTCCCGCCGCCCGGCGCGACCGTACGCGCCACCGTCGACCAGGTCGTCAGCAACATCGCGGGCCGCGCGGACGCCGCGTCCGCCGCCGCGGGACGCCACGGCGGCTCCGTCGAGTCCGGACCGGGCGACGAGGACGGCGACTTCCTGGAAGTCGAGCAATTCGCGCGGCTCAAGCGCGTCGCCCGCAAGCCGGGCCCCGTGCTCTTCGCCGTCCTGCTCGTCGTCTCGCTCGCCGCCTGCCGTTCACTGCTCGGCGGGGGAGCCCTCTTCGGCGGCGCCCTGCTGCCCGCCGACCCCGGCGCCTCCGACCTGTGGGGCACCTACGCCGGTTCCTGGCACGCGCTGGGCACCGGCGGCACCCAGGCCGCACCCCCGTACATCGCGGTCCTCGCGCTCTTCGCGACCGTGCTCTTCGGCTCCACGGGACTCACCCTCACCCTGCTGCTGGTGGCCTCCGTGCCGCTGGCCGGAATCACCGCCTACTTCGCCTCCCGCCCGCTCGTCGAGTCGCGCCTGCTGCGCGCCTGGGCGTCGGTCGCGTACGCCTTCCTGCCCGCCGCCACCGGGGCGCTGGCCACCGGACGGCTCGGCACCGCCGTCCTGGCCATCCTGCTGCCGCTGATGGCGCGCGCCGCCGTCGGCACCGCGGGCCTCCAGCTCGGCGACGGCGCGATCGAGCGCGGCGCACGGCCCGGCTGGCGCTCCACCTGGGCGCTGGCGCTGATGCTCACCTTCACCACCGCCTTCACCCCGGTCACCTGGCCGATCGCCCTGACACTGGCCGCCGCCACCCTCGGCTGGCGCATGGCCCGCGGCCAGCAGCAGCTCCTGGTCCCGCAGCTGCTGCGCTTCGCGGCCCTGCTGATCACCCCGATCGTGCTGCTCGCCCCCTGGTCGCTGACGCTGCTCGCGCACCCCGGACGCCTGCTGCACGAGGCGGGACTGCCGTACGGCGACAAGGGCGTCTCCGGCATCGACCTGCTGATGCTCAGCCCCGGCGGACCCAAGGCGGGCGCCGCCTTCCTGCTGATCGGCGTCGTCCTGGCCGCGCTCGCCGCCCTGATGCGCGACACACGCCGCCCGGCGATCGTCGCCGCCTGGGCCGCCGCCGCGACCGGACTGCTCTTCGCCGTCATCGAGAACACCAAGGCGTGGGCGGGCCCCGCCACCCTCGTCTACGGTCTCGCCCTGCTGGCCGCCGCCGCGATCGGCGCGGAAGGCGCCAAGGAGCGGATCGCCGCCAGCGGCTTCGGCTGGCGCCAGCCCGTCGCGGGCCTGATCGCGCTGGCCGCGGCCCTCGCGCCGCTGCTGGCCGCCTTCACCTGGGTCGCCGACGGCGCGAACGGCCCCATCAAGCGCCAGGACCCGCAGCAGGTGCCCGCCTTCGTCGCCGAGGAGAGCACCTCCCGCGACCAGGCCCGCACCCTGGTGCTCAACGGCACCGCGGGCCGCATCTCGTACTCCCTGGTGCGCGGCGCGGGCGCGCGGATCGGCGACGCCGAACTGGCCGCGGAGGCGTCCCGCGACAGCGAACTCGACACCGTCGTCGCCAACCTGGTGGCGGGTTCCGGCGCCGACCAGGGCAGCCGCCTCACCGGATACGCCATCCGCTACGTACTGGCGCAGAAGGGCGCGCCGCGCTCGGTGGGCCGCGTCCTGGACAGCACCCCCGGCCTGTCCCGGGTGAGCCAGGCGGACGGCAGCGAATTGTGGCGCGTCAACGACGCGGTCTCCAGGATCGCGATCACCAGCAAGGGCGCGCAGCCCGTCGCCGTCGCGGCAGGCAAGGTCGAGGCGCACACCACGGTGCCCGCGGGTCCCGAAGGCCGCGTATTGCGCCTGGCGGACTCCGCCGCGCCCGGCTGGCACGCCACCCTGAACGGATCCGCGCTGCCCAGAACGACCGTCGACGGCTGGGCGCAGGGCTTCCAGCTGCCCGCCACCGGCGGCCGTCTGGACGTCACCTATGAGGAGCCGTTCACCCACACCTTCTGGCTGGGCGCCCAGGGACTGCTGCTGCTCGTGGTCATCGTGCTGGCCCTGCCGGGCCGCCGCCGCGAGATCGACGACGACCTGCCGGAGGCCGACGTGCCCAGCGCCGTCCAGATTCCCGCACAAGGTGCGGGCGAGGGCCGTCGCGCCCGCCGCCTCCAGGCGGCGGCCGACGCCGAGGCCGCCGCGGCCGATCCCGACGCCGCGGAGGCCGAGGGCCAGGAGCAGGCGGCCTACGCGGCCCAGCAGGCCCAGCAGGCCCAGCAGGCCCATCACGGCCGGCAGGGCCAGGACGGGCCCGCGGGCCCCGACGCGCCGCCGCAGACCCCGTACGACCCCTCTGAGGGCGGTTACGACCCGTACGCGGTGCCTGCCCCCGACACCGGCGAGCAGTTCTACGGCTACCCGCGGCAGGACCCCGGCTACGGCACCGACCCCGCCCAGCAGCAGTGGGACGGGCAGCAGCAGTACGCGGCGGAGCCGGGCACGTACGAGCAGCAGCAGGTCGGCTACACCGACCAGTACGGCTACCCGCAGCAGCCCGCGCCGCCCTACGACCCGTACGCGACGACCGGCCACGAAGAGGCGGCCGGTTACGACGAGACGGCGGGTTACGACCAGCAGCAGCCGCAGCAGCAGTACGACGGGCAGGCGCCGTACGGCGGACAGCAGCCTTACGACCCGGCCGCGTACCCCGACCCGGCCGCCCCGTACTACGCCGAAGACGACCAGCGCCGCGACGGGAGCGACCACCAGTGAACCGCAGCACGATCTCCCTGGCGGGCGCCGTCGCCGCCCTGGCCGTACTGACCGGCGCTGCCGTGGTGTCCGGCGGCGGCGACCGGGACACCGCGCCGGTGGCCTCCGCGGCCCGGCTGCCCGTACAGCGCAGCAATCTGCTGTGCCCGGCGCCGTCCTCGTCGGAATTCGCCAACACCACCTACACCTCGTTCACCCCGCAGGGGACGGCGGGCGCGACCGGCTCCGGCAGCGCGCAACTGGTCCCCGCGACGCCCAAGGGCAAGGCGCTCACCCCGCTGAAGGCCGCGGGCAAGCCCGCCACCAGCTCCACCGACAAGCCCGACGCGCCCGCGCTGATCGGTACGGCCGACGGGCCGCTCGCGCCCGGCTGGACCGTCCAGCAGACCACCGTCGTGGACACCGGGGCGGGCCGCGGCCTGCTCGGCGCGTCCTGCGTGGCGCCGGACAGCGAATTCTGGTTCGCGGGCGCCAGCACGGGACCCGACCGGCAGGACTTCCTGCACCTGGTGAACCCCGACGACACCCCGGCGGTCGTCGACATCGAGCTGTACGGCAAGGACGGCCTGCTGAAGGCGTCCACCGGCGACGGCGTCACCGTGGCGGGCAAGTCCGCCAAGCCGGTGCTGCTGTCCACCCTGGTCGCGGACAAGGCGCAGGACCTCACCGTGCACGTCGTGGCGCGCAGCGGCCGGGTCGGCGCGGCCGTTCAGGCCATCGACAAGAAGCTCGGCAGCGACTGGCTGACCCCGGCCGCCGAGCCCGCCACCAGCCTGGTACTGCCCGGCATCCCCGCCGACGCCGCGACCGTGCGCCTGGTGGTGTACGCGGCCGGTTCCGACGACGCCGACCTCACGCTGAAGCTGGCGACGCCGACCGGCTCGATCACCCCGGCGGGACACGAGACGCTGCACGTCAAGAGCGGTATGACCAGCGCGGTCGACCTCGGTGACCTCACCAAGGGCGAGGCGGGTTCGCTGGTCATCACCTCCAGCCAGGTCCACGCGGCGGTCCCCGTGGTGGCGGGCCTGCGGGTGACGCGCGGCAAGGGCGCCAAGCAGGAGATGGCGTTCCTGCCCGCCACCCCGGCGATCGAGACCCGCTCCACCGTCGCCGACAACCGCACCAAGGGCTCCACCTTGTCGCTGGTCGCCGTCGGCCAGGACGCCAGTGTGAAGATCACCGCGTCGGCCGGATCCTCCGGCGGTGAGCCGGTGTCGAAGACGGTCAGCGTCAAGGCGGGGACGACCGTCGCCGTCCCGCCGCCGCTGCCCGCGTCCGGCAAGGGCACGTTCGCCGTGACCGTCGAGCGCGTCTCCGGCGGAAGCGTCTACGCCTCACGGACGCTGGCGCTCCCGCTGGACGGGGTGCCGATGTTCACGATCCAGCCGATGTCCGACGACCACGGCATGGTGGATGTTCCCGCGGCCCGCGCCGACCTGGGGATTCTCAACCACTAGAGCGTTTTCCCGCACCTGGTGCGGTCCGCGCGGGCCGCACCATATGCGGGCGGTCCGCGTCGGGGCCGCGCCGGGCCGTGTCAGTCCTCGCCGTACTTCGGGTCGACGTTCTCGGGGGACAGGCCGAGCAGCTCCGCGACCTGCTCCACGACGATCTCGTGCACCAGGAGCGCCCGCTCGTCGCGGGTCTTGGCGCGGATCTCCACCGGGCGCCGGTAGACCACGATGCGGCTCGGCCGGTCCTTGCCCGCGCCGATGAGACGGCCCAGCGGCACCGTGTCGTCGTCCGACGGCGGGGTGTCCTGCGGCCAGGGCACCTCCTGGACGGCGAATTCGACGTCGGCGAGCTGCGGCCAGCGCCTTTCCAGCCGGTCGGCGGCGTCGCGCACCAGGTCGTCGAAGGCGTCGGCGCGGCTGAGCGCCAGCGGCACCTGCGGGGGCGCGATGGGCCCGCGCATCCCACGTCCGTGGCGGTCGCGGTGGCGCGGACGGGGTGCGGAAGGAGGAGGTGCCGAGCTTTCCATCAGCGATGAGCCTAGCCCTCCCGCCGGGTGCGCACAGGACGGACACCACGCAGTCAGCATCTGGCCATAGATCAGACGCATATGCGCCAGCCGCCGCCTTTCCCGGCCGTGACCGCGTGTCGTACTCCTCCCGCCCCGCAGCGCCGCGCCTGCCATGTGTTTTCCGTCCGCGCAGGTCAGCGCGGCGGCCGTCACACGGCACGATTCCGGGGGCACGTGACGACACGACCGGGTGAGCTGGCGGAGAGTCGTCGCGGCCCGCTCAAGAGTGCGGTACCGTCCAACCTCGTGAGCCTTGTACGTCGCTGTTCGCGCACCGCATGCGGCCGTCCCGCCGTCGCGACGCTGACGTACGTCTACGCGGACTCCACCGCCGTTCTCGGACCGCTCGCCACGTACGCGGAACCGCACTGCTACGACCTGTGCTCCGAGCACTCCGAGCGGCTGACCGCGCCCCGTGGCTGGGAAGTCGTCCGCCTGGCGACGGACACCGGTCCCGTCGGGCCCAGCGGCGACGACCTCGAAGCGCTCGCCAACGCGGTGCGCGAGGCGGCCCGCCCCCAGGAGCGCCGCCAGCAGGGCCCTGGCCCGCGCGACATCGACCCGCTCGAAGTGGCCCGCCGCGGCCATCTGCGCGTGCTCCGCTCGCCCGAGCAGTAGCAGCCGGCCTCACCTCCCGTCCCCACCGCGCGGTCCCCATCTCGCGCAAGCCGCCCCTCGCGCCGTCCCGTTGACCCTTTCGGGGCTCCCGTGACGCCACCCCTCGCGTCGCGGCGGCGGCGAAAAACTCCGCTCACCCCATCGGGGTAGGTTGTGGTGGAAACTCCACCGCGCCGCCCACCGGCGCCGTTCCGACCCTTCACCAGAGTTCACCAGAGGTGTGCAGTGGCCGATTTGTCGCAGCTCGTCAAGGCCTACGACGTACGCGGAGTCGTACCCGACCAGTGGGACGAGCCGCTCGCCGAGATCTTCGGCGCCGCCTTCGCCACGGTCACCGACGCCACGGCGATCGTCGTCGGACACGACATGCGGCCCTCGTCCCCCGGCCTGTCCGCCGCCTTCGCGCGCGGCGCCGCCTCCCGCGGCGCGGACGTCACCGGGATCGGCCTGTGCTCCACCGACGAGCTGTACTTCGCCAGCGGGCAACTCGACCTGCCCGGCGCCATGTTCACGGCCAGTCACAACCCGGCGCGGTACAACGGCATCAAGATGTGCCGCGCGGGCGCCGCCCCCATCGGCCAGGACACCGGCCTCGCCGACATCCGCGCGCTCGCGGAGAAATGGCTGGAGAACGGCGTCCCCGCCGTCGACGTGGAAACCGGCACCCTGGTGCGGCGCGACGTGCTCGGCGACTACGCCGCCTATCTGCGCTCGCTGGTCGACCTCTCCGGAATCCGGCCGCTCAAGGTGGTCGTGGACGCGGGCAACGGCATGGGCGGCCACACCGTGCCCACCGTCCTCGACGGGCTGCCCGTCGACCTGGTGCCGATGTACTTCGAACTGGACGGCACCTTCCCCAACCACGAGGCCAACCCGCTCGACCCGAAGAATCTGGTCGACCTCCAGGCGCGGGTCCGCGAGACCGGCGCCGACATCGGCCTGGCCTTCGACGGCGACGCCGACCGCTGCTTCGCGGTGGACGAGCGCGGCGAACCCGTCTCCCCGTCCGCGGTGACCGCGCTGGTCGCCGCCCGCGAACTGGCCAAGCACCCCGGCGCCACGATCATCCACAATCTGATCACGTCCTGGTCGGTGCCCGAGGTGGTCAGGGAACACGGCGGCGTCCCGGTGCGTACCCGCGTCGGCCACTCCTTCATCAAGCAGGAAATGGCCGACTCCGGCGCCGTCTTCGGCGGCGAGCACTCCGCGCATTACTACTTCCGCGAGTTCTGGAACGCCGACACCGGCATGCTCGCCGCCCTCCACCTGCTGGCCGCCCTCGGCGCCCAGGACGGCCCGCTGTCCGCCCTCGTCGCCGCCTACGACCGCTATGCGGGCTCCGGCGAGATCAACAGCACCGTCGCCGACCAGGCCGCGAGCACCGCGGCGGTCCGCGCCGCCTTCGCCGGCCAGGACGGTGTCACCTTCGACGAATTGGACGGGCTCACCGTCACCTCCGCCGACTGGTGGTTCAACCTCCGCGCCTCCAACACCGAGCCGCTGCTGCGGCTCAACGTCGAGGCGCGCGACGCGGAGGGCGTGGCCCGCGTCAGGGACCAGGTCCTGGCGATCGTCAGGGCCTGAGCCCGCGTGGTCTCGCGGGCCCGACGCGGGGTGGGGCCTACGCGGCCGGGGGTACGCGGGACGGCCGTCGTACGCGCCTGGTGTCGTACGGGTCCGGTCGCCGTACGGGTGCGGTCACCGCATGGGCGCGTCACCGTACGAGCGCGGTCACCGCATGGGCGCGCCCGGAGTTATCCACAGGCCGCACTCGGGGCCGGGCGCTACGGCTATAGGCTGAGAACGTACGCGGCGGGAGCCGTCGGCCCGGCCCGGGACCGTACCGCTCGGAGCACGCGCCCGCCGTTTCCCGACCGCAGTCCCGCGCGCGGTGGCACCTCGCCGCTCGCCGCACCCAGCACGGAGGACCCCACCATGCCGCTCGTCGAACCCAGCCTCCTGGAAATCCTCGCCTGCCCGGCGTGCCACGCCCCGCTCCGCGAGGACGCCGACGCGAACGAGCTGGTCTGCACCTCCGACACGTGCGGCCTCGCCTACCCCGTACGCGACGACATCCCCGTACTCCTCGTCGACGAGGCCCGCCGCCCCCGCTGACACCCCCGCACGACCGCCGCACCGTCCGTCCGCCCCATCCATCCGCCGACCCTGACCAGGCCGCTTCCGACCGGGAGGTCGCGTTGTTCGACGAGTCGCTGCTTGAGGACCCCGAAGCGCTGGCCCGCGCGGACAGCCGCGGACTGCTGCTGGGCGTCGCCGCCGCCGGCGCCCGCGTACGCACCGCGCTGCGCCTGGCCGAAGAGGCCGGAGTCACCGCGCTGCGGCCCGACGGCCGCCCCCGGACCGTCCTGCTCGCGGCCAGCGGACCCGACGCCGCCGCGGTCGCCGACCTGCTGGTCGCCCTCGGCTCCGGCACCTGCCCCGTCGAGGTGCTGCCGCCCACAGGACCCACCCCGCAACAGTCCCGCTGGACACTGCCCGGCTGGGCGGGACCGCTCGACCTGCTGCTGCTCATCACCCCGCAGGGCAGCGAGCAGGGCCTGACCGACCTCGTGGAACAGGCCTACCGCCGCGGCTGCACCGCCGCCGCCGTCACCCCGGTCAAGGCGCCGCTCGCCGAAGCCGTGGAACAGGTGCACGGCATGGCCCTGCCGTTCGCCGCGCCCTTCGGCAACGGCGCGGACCCCGCGGACGAGGACCCCGCCAACGACGCGGGCGCCTTCTGGGCGCTCCTCGCCCCGCTGCTCGCCCTCGCCGACCGGATCGGCCTGCTGAGCGCACCCACCCAGGCGCTGTACGGCGTCGCCGACCGGCTCGACGAGGTCGCCGCCCGCTGCGGCCCCGCCATCGCCACGTACACCAACCCGGCCAAGACCCTCGCGGCCGAACTGGCCGACGCCCTCCCGCTGTTGTGGAGCCAGGGCCGGCTCTCCGCCACGGCCGCCCGCCGCTTCGCGACCGTGCTCGGCACCCGCGCGGGCCAGCCCGCGCTCACCGCGGAACTGCCCGCCGCGCTCACCGTCCACGGCCCCCTCCAGGCCAGCGCCCTCGCCCTGGCCGCCGACCCCGAGGACTTCTTCCGCGACCGCGTCGAGGAACCCGGAGGACTGCGCCTGCGGATCGTGCTCCTCCAGGAGAACTCCGAGCAGCCCGGACCCGCCACCCCCGCCGCCCGCGAGCAGGCGTACGCCCACGACACCCCGCTCAGCGAGATCGCCGCCGCCCCCGGCGGCCCGCTCGACACCGCGGCCGAACTGATCGCCCTCGCGGATTTCGCCACCGTCTACCTGACCGTCGCCTCGGCTGAGAGATCATGACCGCATGAACCGCCTCACCAACACGATCCGCCCCTACGCCTGGGGATCCACCACCGCCATCCCCGAACTGCTCGGCACACCGCCGACCGGCGAACCCCAGGCCGAACTGTGGATGGGCGCCCACCCCGGCGCGCCCTCCCGGATCGACCGCGGCGAAGGCCCCGTCGCACTCGACACGGTGATCGCGGCCGACCCCCGCGCCGAACTCGGCGACACCACCGTCAAGCGCTTCGGCCCCCGGCTGCCCTTCCTGTTCAAGGTGCTGGCCGCGGGCGCGCCGCTCTCCGTCCAGGTCCACCCCGACCTCGCGCAGGCCAAGGCCGGATTCGCCGACGAGGAAGCCCGCGGCATCCCGACCGACGCCCCCGACCGCAACTACAAGGACGCCAACCACAAGCCCGAAATGCTCGTGGCGCTCTCCCCGTTCGACGGACTGTGCGGCTTCCGCCGCCCCACCGACGCCGCCGACCTCATCGACGGCCTCGGCGTCCCCGCCCTCGCGCCCTACGCCGACATCCTCCGCGCCCACCCCGAGGACAAGGCGCTGCGCGAAGTCCTCGCCGCCGTCCTCACCGCGGAACCCGAGGCGATGGCCGAGTCCGTCACCGCCGCGGCCGAGGCCGCCGCCCGGCTGTCCACCACCGACAGCCCCTACGCCGCGGACTACGCCGCCTACGCCCAGGCCGCCCACAGCTTCCCCGGCGACCGCGGCGTCATCGCCGCGATGCTGCTCAACTACGTACGCCTGCAACCCGGCGAAGCCCTCTACCTCGGCGCGGGCGTCCCGCACGCCTACCTCGACGGCCTCGGCGTGGAGATCATGGCCAACTCCGACAACGTCCTGCGCTGCGGCCTCACCCCCAAGCACATCGACGTCCCCGAACTGCTGCGCGTCGTCCGCTTCGAGGCCGGCGACCCCGGCGTCCTGCGCCCCGAGGCCGCCCCCGACGGCGAAGAGCTGTACGCGGCGCCGATCGACGAATTCCGGCTCTCCCGCTACGTCCTGGCCCCCGGCGCGCAGGCCCGCACCCTCGACTCCGGCACCCCGCAGATCCTGCTCTGCACCGCGGGCCGGGCCGAACTGCGCGACGGCGACGGCACCGCCTTGACGCTGGCCCCCGGTGAGTCGGCGTACGTCCCCGCGAGCGAGCGCACCACCCTGACCGGTGAAGGCACCGTCTTCCGGGCCACCGTGGCCGCCTGACGCACCAAAAGCCCGACGGGCTGCAACAATGTGCGTCCGCAACGCCCGGTACGACAAGACACAGACCCCGGGCCGACGAAAGGGACCCCAGCACCTATGAGCGCGTCAGGCGGAACACGGGCGATCGTCGCGGCGCTGAGCGCCAACCTGGCCATCGCCGTGGCCAAGTTCGTGGCCTTCGCGTTCAGCGGCTCGTCCTCGATGCTCGCCGAAGGCGTGCACTCCATCGCCGACTCCGGCAACCAGGCGCTTCTCCTGATCGGCGGCAAGAAGGCCAAGCGCGCCGCCAACGACGAGCACCCCTTCGGCTACGGCAGGGAACGCTACGTCTACGCCTTCCTCGTCTCGATCGTGCTGTTCTCCGTCGGCGGCATGTTCGCGCTCTACGAGGGCTACGAGAAGATCCGCCACCCGCACGAGATCGAGCACTGGTACTGGCCGGTCGGCGTCCTCGTCTTCGCGATCATCGCCGAGGGCTACTCCTTCCGCACCGCCATCAAGGAGTCCAACCACACCCGCGGCAAGCAGTCCTGGGCCGAGTTCATCCGCCGCGCCAAGGCACCCGAACTCCCCGTCGTCCTCCTGGAGGACTTCGGCGCCCTCATCGGCCTCGTCCTCGCCCTGATCGGCGTCGGCATCGCCCTCGCCACCGGCGACGGCGTCTGGGACGGCATCGGCACCCTCTGCATCGGCCTGCTGCTCATCACCATCGCCCTCGTCCTCGCGGCCGAGACCAAGTCGCTGCTGATCGGCGAAGGCGCGGGACCCGACTCGCTGGCCAGGATCCGCGCCGCCGTCGTCGACGGCGACACCGTCACCGGCGTCATCCACATGCGCACCCTGCACCTCGGCCCCGAAGAACTCCTCGTCGCCGCCAAGATCGCCGTGCAGCACGACGACACCGCCGCCGAGGTCGCCCGCGCCATCGACGCCGCCGAGGAACGCATCCGCGCCGCGGAACCCTTCGTCCGCGTCGTCTACCTGGAACCCGACATCTACAGCGAGCAGGCCGCCGCCGCGGGCCCCGACCCGGACCAGACTCCTGGCGGCCGGTGACCGGAAGCGCACTGGGGCGGACCGCCCGTCCGGTGTAGCTTTGTCGTAGCCAGACGTCGCTGCTGATGGCGGTCGGGCGGGTCATCTCGCGATGCCCGGCCGAGGGAGAGAGGGCCTCCGACGGATTGCGCTGCCGCTAGGGGACGGGTGTGTCCGCACGAGGGCACCCCCGTACACGCCCCGTGGCCGCGCCGTATCCACGTCCGCCTCGACCGCAGCACCGAGGAGCACTTCATATGACCACCACCGCCACCGACTTCAAGGTCGCGGACCTCTCGCTTGCCGCCTACGGCCGCAAGGAGATCACCCTCGCCGAGCACGAGATGCCCGGCCTGATGTCCATCCGCAACGAGTACGCCGCCGCGCAGCCGCTGGCCGGCTCGCGGATCACCGGCTCGCTGCACATGACCGTGCAGACCGCCGTCCTGATCGAGACCCTCGTCGCCCTCGGCGCCGAGGTCCGCTGGGCGTCCTGCAACATCTTCTCCACCCAGGACCACGCGGCCGCGGCCATCGCCGTCGGCCCGAACGGCACCGAGGAGAACCCGCAGGGCATTCCCGTCTTCGCCTGGAAGGGCGAGACGCTCGAAGAGTACTGGTGGTGCACGGAGCAGGCCCTGACCTGGCCGAACACCGCCACCGGCGGCCCCAACATGATCCTGGACGACGGCGGCGACGCCACGCTCCTGGTCCACAAGGGCGTCGAGTTCGAGAAGGCCGGCGCCGCCCCGGACCCGGCCACCGCGGAGAGCGAGGAGGAGCAGTTCGTCCTCCGCCTCCTCAACCGCACCCTCGGGGAGAACCCGCAGAAGTGGACGCAGCTCGCGTCCGAGATCCGCGGCGTCACCGAGGAGACCACCACCGGCGTCCACCGCCTCTACGAGATGCAGCAGGACGGCTCGCTGCTCTTCCCGGCGATCAACGTCAACGACGCGGTCACCAAGTCGAAGTTCGACAACAAGTACGGCTGCCGCCACTCCCTGATCGACGGCATCAACCGCGCCACCGACGTCCTCATCGGCGGCAAGGTCGCCGTGGTCTGCGGCTACGGCGACGTCGGCAAGGGCTGCGCGGAGTCGCTGCGCGGCCAGGGCGCCCGCGTCGTCATCACCGAGATCGACCCGATCTGCGCGCTCCAGGCGGCGATGGACGGCTACCAGGTCGCCACCCTCGACGACGTCGTCGGCATCGCCGACATCTTCGTCACCACGACCGGCAACAAGGACATCATCCTGGCCTCCGACATGGCCAAGATGAAGCACCAGGCCATCGTCGGGAACATCGGCCACTTCGACAACGAGATCGACATGGCCGGCCTCGCGAAGATCCCCGGCATCGTCAAGGACGAGGTCAAGCCGCAGGTCCACACCTGGACCTTCCCCGACGGCAAGACACTGATCGTGCTGTCCGAGGGCCGCCTGCTCAACCTGGGCAACGCGACCGGCCACCCCTCCTTCGTGATGTCCAACTCCTTCGCGGACCAGACCCTGGCCCAGATCGAGCTGTTCACCAAGCCGGAGGAGTACCCGATCGGCGTCTACGTGCTCCCCAAGCACCTGGACGAGAAGGTCGCCCGTCTCCACCTGGACGCGCTGGGCGTCAAGCTCACCACGCTCCGCCCGGAGCAGGCCGCCTACATCGGCGTGAAGGTCGAAGGCCCCTACAAGTCCGACCACTACCGCTACTGATCCACCGCGCGCTGGCCCCCGTCTCCCGTCCGAGGCGGGGGCCTCGCACGTCACCGGCACACCGAAAGACACCGAGACCCCACCATGCCCCGAGGCCGTTACTCGTTCCACGACACACACGACCACACCCCCCTCGGTGCAGAACACTTCCACTGCGCCACCGGCCCCTCCGGCTGGCGCTACACCGCGCAGACCACCACCCCCGGCGGCGATCACGCGGGCTCGGTCGACCTCACCCTCGACCAGCTCGGCCGCCCCATCCGCCTCGAACTCCACGCGTCCGCCTGGCAGGTACGTGGAGCCGCACTCGACGGCGTCACCTGGGTCCGTACCGACCCCACCGGCGAACACGCCCAGGAGGGCAACGCCGCCGCCCACGCCTTCACCGGTGCCTCGCCCGCGTTCCTGATCGCCACCGCGCGACTGCTCCGCCTGGAACCCGGCGGCCCCGCCACCCGCGTACGTCTCGTGTCATTCCGGCCCCCCGTGCTCGCGCCCCTCACCGTGGACCAGTCCTGGTCCTTGATCACCAGGACAGCACACCCCACTGACAACGGACCGCTGGCTGTGGACGAATACCAGGTCAACGACCTCGCGACCGGCGATCAGCACGACGTCCACATCGCCGGGGACGTGGTCCTCGCGGCCCCCGGCATCGAGCTGGAAGACCTGGAGACCCCTCCGTCGACCTTCGCGTGAGGCCGTCTGAAAGTTCCTCACCGTGAACCGTTGACTCAAGGTTGGCGGGGAGGTAGGTTAGAACGGTTGTCACGAGCTGGACAGGTCCGCTGGTGACCGACTAGGATCCATGTCGCTTCGCTCGACGAAGACACACCACCCAAGCCGAGAGAAATCTCAGTTCGGGCATCCGTGTCTCCGAAACGCGAGTGGTAATTCCGACCAGTGAACTTCTGCTAAAGTCGGAGACACGACGAAGGGAAAGCCCGGAGGGCCGGTGAAACGGTCTGAAGGAAGCTTCCGTTCCTTGAGAACTCAACAGCGT
>NZ_JBIUXT010000025.1:0-13537 GCF_044744145.1 Streptomyces sp. NPDC087422
GGGGGGCCGGGGGGGGGGCCGGGGGGGCGGGCTGGGGGGGGGGGGGGGGGGGGGGGGGGGGGGGGGGGGGGGGGGCGGGGGGGGGGGGCCCCCCCCCGCCCGCGAGGAACGGGAGGTCAGCCCGCGAAGGCCGTCGTCCCGGCCGGGGTGCCGAGACCGGTCGGACCGTCGTAACCGGCCTTGGCGGTGCACAGGTAGCTGCCGGAGCAGCTTCCGTTGGAACCGCTGGTCACGTCGTTGAGCGCCGTGGTGTGGGCGTACGGGAAGGACGTCGGGTACGAGCCGGAGGACGGGTTGCCCGCCAGCGCGTAGACCGAGGCGATGATCGGCGAGGAGACGCTGGTGCCGCCGAAGGTGTACCAGCCGGCCGTGACGCCGTAGGAGTCGTAGACCGCGACACCGGTGGCCGGGTCGGCGACCGCCGAGACATCGGCGATGGTCCGCTTGGAGCAGCCGGTGTCCTTCTGCCAGGACTGCTTGGCGTCGTAGGCCGAGCAGCCGGAGCCGGAGCCGGACCAGACCGTCTCCGTCCAACCGCGGGTCGTGGACGACTTCTTGAGGTTGGTGCCGCCGACCGCGGTCACGTACTTCGAGGCCGCGGGGTACTCGGCGCCGTAGCCGGAGTCACCGGCGCTGACGGTGATCGCGACACCGGGGTGGTTGAAGTACGAGGAGTCGTAGCTGGTGTCGGAGGACGACTCGGAACCGCCGTAGCTGTTCGAGACGAACTTCGCGCCCAGGGCGACGGCCTCGTTGACCGACTTGCCGAGGTTGGCCATGGAGGCGGAACTGGCCTCGACCAGGAGGATGTTGCACTTCGGGCAGATGGCGCTGGCCATGTCCAGGTCGAGGGAGATCTCCTCGGCCCAGCCCGAGTCGGCGCTGGGCAGGGACGTGGTGGAGCCGGTCTGGCTCACCTTCTTGAAGCAGCCGCTGGCCACCGTGCAGGCGGGCAGACCGTAGTACGACCGGTAGGCGGCCAGGTCACTGGCGGCGTTGGGGTCGTCGTACGCGTCGACGATCGCGACCGTCTCGCCGCTGCCGTTGGTGGACGCCGCCGAGGTGAGGCCGTAGGCGGCGCGCAGGTCGGTGGGACCGTAGCCCGACGGCGTGGCGGCGGTGGCCGCGTCCGGCGAGACCGTGGTGGTCCGCGCGGCGTGCACGGTGCCGCTGGTGACGCGCAGCGCCTTACAGGCCATGTCGCCCGCCTTGGCGGGCGTGGCACAGGCCCGCGCGGTGTGGACGGGCTGCGCGGCGGCCGGCGTCTGCGCGACGGCGGACGGGGTGAGGGCCAGCGCGGAAGCGGCCAGAGCGGCGACCGCTGTGAGGGGTAGACCGGCGCGACGTATCGCCGGATTCAGGGTGATGCGCAACGAACTGCCTCCTGTGGTGGGTTACCTGGGGGCCTGCGGATGCAGTGGTGCCTGCGGTGCCAGATGGGGTGACTGAGGCACCGAACCGCCACTATGGGTGACGCGGTCACGTCAATACAGGGACCGGGCGAAGTCTCTACCTCCGCTTTGCCTTCGTCAGTTCGCCTTGGGGAAGACGTGGTCGAGAAATGACCGCGCAGGATGCATGGATTCCACTTGCGTGGTTTCGCAACTCCCCTGCGCGGTCCGCCGCTTGGGTCCGCCCTACGACGTCAGGTAGCAGGATTTGGCGACGTTCGGGATCGGGTCACCGCCGCCGAAGGCCGCGGTGGTGCAGGGCGTGCCCCCGGTGAACGTCGCGTAGAGGTAGTCGCCCGCCGCCCCGTACGCCACGGTCCTGCGGCCGGTGAAGGCGCAACTGCCGTTCTCCGCCGAGCAGGTCGCCGGAAAGCCGGGCGGGGCGCCCGCGTACGTGGAGCAGCTCTTGGCCACGCCGAAGACCGGGTCGACCCCCATCGTGTCGTTGCCGCAGGTCGTCGGGCCATTGGAGCGGCCGGTCCAGAACGCGCCCGCGGCGCCGTACGCGACGGGTTGCGATCCGGTGGCCGCGCAGACGGACTTCTCGGCCGCGCACTGCGTCCAGTTGCCCGCGGGCGGCCCGTTCGGGGCGGCCCAGCAGCTCTTGGCCGTGTTGTACAACGGGTCGGTGCCGAAGGCGTCGTTGGTGCAGGCGACGCTGCCGGTGACCACCTGGAAGCGGAAGGCGCCGTTCGCGCCGTAGGCGACCTCCCGGGTGCCGCTGACCGCGCAGGTCCCCTTCTCCGCCGCGCACGAGGTGTAGCCCGCGGGGCCGCCGGACGGGGCGAGATAGCAGGACTTCAGTACACCGTACGCCGGGTCGGCGCCGCCGAAGGCGGAGGCCGCGCAGAGCGTCGCGCCGCTGACGGACCGGTAGGCGTACGCGCCCGCGCCGTAGGCCATGACCTGGCTGCCGGACGGGGTGCAGGTGCCGCCCTCGACGGCGCACAGGGTGTAGCCGGTCGGCAGCGTCGTGCCCGCGACCGAGGTGGCGAAGGGCACGGGGGCGCCGAGGCCGGTGGCGGACACCGCGTACGTCCCGGCGGGGACGCCGGTGAGGTAGACGTAACGGCCGTCGCTCGACCCGCCGTTGATGCCCGCGCCCGGATGGAAGGCGCCGCCGCTCCACACGGTGGCGCCGTTGACGGTGACGGTGGCGTCGGCGGAGCCGTTGGTGGGTACGCCGATCCGGCCGGTGGTCCCCGCCGGGCTCGTCAGCGACTCGGTGAGGGTGCCCGCGGCCGTGTCCCGGTCCCAGGAGCCGGTCACCGTGCCCTGCGGCATGGTGAGGGTGCCCTCGGTGTGGGCGAGGTCGCCGGGGTGCGGCACGAAGTCGTAGGCAGCGGTGCCGGTCGGGGACAGGCCCAGCAGGTAGAAGGTGAGGGCGGAGGTCGGTCCGGTCCCCCAGCCGTGCGCCAGGCTCATGTACGTGCCGCCGTAGTCGAAGGACCCGTCGGAGCGGAACCCCTCCCAGAACGTACTTCCCGTGCCCGTGGGGCTGCCCAGCATGTAGCCCCACTCGCGGCGGATCAGGGCCAGCGCGTTGATGTCGTCGTCGGCCGCGAAGTGGGCCTGGACCTCCATCGATCCGGGGAAGGTGCCGATGGCGCCGCCGTCCTTCTCGGGGCTGGCCGCGCCGTGGTCGTTCCACCGGGCGGCGAGCGCATGCGCGATGGCGGTGTCCTTGTCCGCGCTGTCGGTCAGCCCGTACCAGACCGCGAGCGAGTTGCCGTCCTGCGGATAGAGCGTGCTGGTCGGGTTGTCGCGGTAGAGGCCGACCGCGCCGTTCCAGAGCCGCTGGTTGACGGCGGACTTCACGGTGGCCGCGCGCTGACGCCAGGCGGTGGCGTCCGTCGTGTCCCCCTCGACGGACGCGAGCGTCGCACCGCTGGTGAGGGCCGCGTAGAGCAGCGCGTTGGCCTCGATGTTCTCGCCGCCCTGGCCGCCGCGCGCCCAGTCGTTGGTCCCGGTGACGTTCAGCAGGCCGTTGCCGTCGATCTTCGCGGTGATGAAGGACATGCCGAGCCGGTAGCGGCTCCACACCGAGTCCAGCCACGCCTTGTCGGCGGAGTAGGTGTAGTACGACGCCGACCCGATGAGCGTCCACGTGTGATAGGTGTCGGAGCCGTAGAAGTTGACGGCCGGACCGCCGTACTCCAGCTCACCGGTCGAGGAATTCTGGTGCTGGTAGAGGCTGTTGAGGGCGTTCTTGGTGGACGCGATGTCATGGGTCGAGACGTATTCGGTGGGCGTCGACACACCGAGGTCGCCGGGCCAGACGGCGCGGTCGCGCTTGGCGCCGTCGCTGAGGATGCCCGCTCCCGTGCCGATCACGGCGTTGTTCTCCCACCCGGAGGCGGGCGGCGGATAGGCGCGGCCGGTGTCGGGCGCGATCGTGTCCATCTGGACGGTGTAGGCCCCGGCGTACCAGATCTTGTTCAGCAGCGGGTCGCTCGAATAGAAGTAGTTGGCGTACGCGGCGGGGTCGCTCATCCCGGCCGCGCCGGTGAACGCCAGCGAGACCCCGTTGAGGTCCACCCAGCCGGACGTCCCCATGAAGACCGTCAAGTAGCGGAAGCCGCCGCGCAGTTTGTCGGTCGGCATGGTGTACGTGCCCGCGCCGTCGACGGTCGCGGTCAGCGCGCCGTCGGTGCCGGAACCGGAGTACACGGTGCCGCTGCTCAAGTCGCTGACCGGGCCGACGTACAGCGACGACTCGCTGAAGGCCAGGCCGACCCGCTGCCCGCTGCCGCTCGCCCCGGCGAATCTCAGCGTCACCAGCCCGCCGACCTCCTTGCCGAAGTCGAGGACCAGATACGCGTTCGTCCCGGAGATGCGGGTCGAGGCGCCCGACAGCACGTTCCCCGGTGAGGTGACGGACCCGGACGTGCCCTTGACCGCGACCGGGGCGAGCGTCCTGCTGTGCGGGGCGTAGATGTACGCGTCGCCCGCCGACCGGCCGGCGAGCGCGGTGGGGGCGGCGGCCGGAACCGCGGGGGCCGCGGCGGTACGGGCTTCGGAGGTGCGGGCATCGGCGGACGCGGGCGGCGTGGTCGACAGGCCGACGGCGGCGCACAGGGTCGCGAGGAACAGCGCGACCCTGAAGCGGCGGGAAGCGGATAAGGGCGATCGTCGCCCCGGCGGATGGGGGAAGGACATGGCTCCGGCCTCCGTGCGAGGTGGGGGGTGACTCAACGGCAGACGCGAGTGAATCGTTTCATTCATGCGGTGCGTGGGGAACATATGAGAGCGCTCTCCCGCGCGTCAAGGGATCGGACAGGGGGGCGGGTGCGGCCGTCGCGTCGGGGGGTGACCGCGAGCGTCACGCCAGGGGCGGGCCGGGCTCGTATCGCGGCGGGCAGGACGGCATGGCGGGGCGGGCTGGCGGCGGCCTGGGACCGCCTTATCGGCACGCCGGGACGCTAGAGGGGCAGCGCGCAGGCGGCCCTTCACTCCTCGCTGTCGGCCGGGTCCTCGGGGGCCGTGCCGGTGAAGTACGCCATCGCCTCGGGTGCGCCCGGCCGCGGCTCGGTGTCGAAGCACGCCCACGAGCAGAAGGTCGTGGGGTTCCAGTCGCTGGTGCGCCCGCATTCGGCGCAGACCATCACCGGGTCGTCGTCAAGATCAGCCATGCGGTGAGTGTGCCCCGTCGGGCCGGTTCACAACGGGTTTGGAGCTGATATGTGCCGGTCCGTGTACCGCCGCCCGTGGGCGCGGGAGGTGACGTGAGGTTCTGGAGGTGACGTGAGGTTCAGGAGGGGCCCTAAGCCGCCGCTTCGAGGGCGGTGGTCGCGTCTCCGGCCTCGTCGTCCAGCGCCTCGGTGTCCCCGGCTTCGGCGAGCAGGGCGCGGGCGGCGGCCAGCGCGGCGCCGATCTCGCCGGTGCCGGTCGCCACGCACAGTGTGTAGGCGGTGTCACGCAGGAGGTCGCGGATCCGCGGCTCGGAGCGGACCTCGGGGCTCTGGGAATTCAAGTGCTCGTACCGCTCGACCAGTTCACGCAGCGCGGCAGGGTGGGCCGACATCGTCACAGCCTCTCGTGGAAAATTGCTCACCCCGTGTCACGGGGCAAGAGTCGCCTACCCCGTAACAGGCCGTCCACTCCCCTAAATCGTGATTGATCGGGAGCGGGTGACCGACCGTCAGACCGTCAGTAACCGCGGCTGCGGTAGGTGGCGTTGGCGCGGTCGAGCCGGGTGGTGCGCAGACGGCGCTCCTCGGCCAACTCCTCGACGGCGTGCCGGAGTGCGCGCAGCACCACCCGCGACGGGCTGCCCGTGGGGACCTCGTCCGGCGGCGGCTCGTCGCCCTTGACCCCGATGAGGGTGGCGAGCGCCCTGAGGACCGGCGCGTCCGACGCCCAGTGCTGGGCCGCCCGGCGCCGACCCGGCGTGTCGGCGAGGACGCGTCGGCTGGTGGGGAGCAGGCCCCAGCGCCGGTGCCGCTCGGGGACCAGCGTGCCGTCCTCTTCGAGCGCGGCGATGTACGCGGTCGGCAGGTCCCGGCCCCGGCGCCACAGCCAGTCCTCGACGCGCTCCCCCGGATTGTCGTCCGCGCCGCTCTCCGCGGCCGGTTCCGCCCGCTTGCCCGTCGGCCTGTCCGCCGCCTCGCCCGCCGCTCTTTCCGTCGCCTTGTCCGTCGCCCTGCCCGGGTCGCGGTCGGCGGCCTCCGCGGAGCGCGTCGCCGTCTCGTACGCCGTCAGCGCCTCCCCCAGCAGCCGGTCCGCGGTGCGCCGCTCGCCCTCCGGCCGGGGTACGGGCACCACGCGGTCGCCGCGCAGCGTCAGCTCCTTCGCCGCGATGAGGTCGATCAGCTCGGCCCCGGCCAGGGCGAGGGAGAGGTCGCCGCGGTCCACGAGGAGGTCGGGCGGCACGTCCATGGCGACGACGATCAGGTCTCGTGGTGTGGTCATCGCGCTGCTCCGCATCGTGGGCGGCGCGGCCGGGCCGCCGGACGGCGGTCGCCGGCCCGGAGGCGGTCCGGCCTGGACCGCTGTGAAGGACGTGCCACAAAACTACCCAACGCGACCGCGACCCGGCGGGTACTCCGGCGGCGGGGCTCTCAAGGACACCCGATAGGGGCGGGGGCCCGGGTCGGCGTGGCCGCCGCCTCCGCCCCGACTGTCATGTCCGTCCGGGACGTCACCGCCGCCGTGCCCGCTACTTCTGCCCCTTCATCACGTTGCGCACCGTGGCGATCAGCGCGGGCTGGTACGCCCGCAGGTCGGTCTCGGAGGTGCTGTCGCCCTGCTGCCCGTCCACGCTGGTGGCGAGGTAGTTGTAGCCGTTGAGGGTGAGGGTGAACACCGCGCCGCCGTCGAGGACTTTGAGCTGCTGCGACCCCGCGTTGATGGTGAGGAAGTACGCCTTGTCCCCGAGGTCGGGGACGGATTCGGTGGTCGTGACGGGGATGAGGTCGGCGGTGTCGAGGTCGCGCTGGTCCTCGAATTCGGCGGCGGGGTCGGTCGCCTTGTGCAGGTCGACGCCGACGACCACCTCGTAACGCGCCGTGCCGCCGCGCAGCGGGATCGGTGACGTGGTCTCGATCGTGCAGCGGATCTGGTCGAGCGCGGGGCCGAGGTGGACCACCGCGGGTGAGACGGTCTGGGTGTCGGTGGCCTTGAGCGCGTCGGTGAGCGGCTTGAGGGTGAGTCCCGCGCACGGGCTGCCGTGCAGGACGTAGCCGTGCATGTCCGGTGCGCCGCTGTGCCGCGGGCCGTACGCGTACAGGCCGCCCGCCCACGCGGCGGACGCGACGATGGCGCCGCCGAGGCCGACCGCCCACAGGCGCCTGCCGCCCGGGCCGAAGGCGGCCGGTCGGGGGGCGGGGTCCCCGTCGGAGACCATGTCCGCGGGCGTGGGCTCGTCGAGTCCGCCCGTCAGTTCCGGCTCGGATATCACGGCTGCTCCTCGCGGTGCGCCCGGTCGTGCGTCCGGCGGTGCGCGTTGGTGTGGTCCGTCGTGCGCTGCACACGTCGATCGCCTGGTCAGCAGATTGTCGCCGCCGCCCCGCTCGGCGCACCAGTGACCGTACGCCCTGTCGTGCCCCGGCAACGCCCGAATCGTCCAGGCGGCACGGGAGGGACGGGCGGGAAGGGGAGGACGGGGCGCGGCGGGGGCGCGTGTCGGGGTCCGGCGGGGGCCCGGGCGGCAGCACGATGCCCCGGCGCGGGGGGTGTCGGTTCGTACGCGTATGCGGAGGACGTGCGTCCGCACAGGGCGCGGCCGAGGGCCGTGGCGTCGCGTCGCGGGACCCGCGGAACGGACAAGCGAAGGTCCCGCAGCCGGGGGGGGTGGCTGCGGGACCTCTTCTACCTTGGCACACGTGGCGGCTGCACGCACGCCGACGGGCGAATGACCGCCGCCATTCGTGGCGGCACCGGCCGGGCGTCAGCCCGCTGGCACCGCCTGTGGGCCGTCAGGCGTCGGTCGCGGCGACCGCGGGCTTGTGCCTGCGGAGCAGCGCGGAGCCCGCCAGGGCCGCCGCCACCGCGGCGCAGGCCAGCACCGTTGTGGTGGACCCGGCGAAGGACCGGCCGAGGCTGTCCCTGAGCAGGTGCACGGGCCCGAAGCCGGCGGCGAGCGAGTGCAGCACCAGCGTGCCCACGGCCGCGGTCGCGCTGGCCGCCCACGTCCAGACCGTGTCCTGCACGGTCAGCATGACCGCCAGGACCAGGCAGAGGACGGTGATGGCCAGGGACACACCCGCCGCGAGGTCGCCGGCGCGCAGGCCCGCGATGTCGGTGGGCAGGTGGATCGCGGCGACCGCGAGGAGCGCGACGGCGGCGGGCCAGCGCAGGACGGAGGCCAGGGCGGGCGCCGCGCGGCGGGTCCGCGCGGGGCCCGAGCCGGGGCGGCGCCCGGCGAGGCGGCCCGCGCCGCCGCCCGTGGCGGGCGGCTCGTCGGTGCCCTGCCCCTCCCCCTCGGGTCGCTGTTCCGGCCAGGCGTGCCCTGACGTGTCGGGGCCGGTCGGCTCCGGGCCGCGGATCGGCGAGCCGTCGCTCTCCGGGCCGAAGATGGTGACCAGGTGGGCGACGTCCTCGATGGGACGGCCCATGGCCGCCGCGCGCAGGGTCGTACCGGCCTCGCCGTCCGCGTGCGGCGGTTCGTTGAGCAGGACGACCAACTGCCGTACCTCGTCGACCGGTCGGGACACGGCGGCCAGCCGCAGTGCCTCGTCGGCCGGACTCGGCGACTCGCCGTTCTGCTTGAGGAGGTTGACCAGACTGGCCACTTCGGCCAGCGGGCGGGTGGTCGCCGCGGTGCGGAGCAGGGTGTGCCTGGGCTCGTCGCGCGTGGCTATGGGGGATCGCTCGTCGGGGGATGAGCTGGGATCAGATGACATGGTGCGTATTCCTTTGCCGAACTACCAGGGGTGAGACTTCCCCGGCGGTCGCTGTGCGTCACGAGAGACACACGCTTAGTACCATGACATCCGATATGTCCATATTGCGCCATTCGGGACCGTTCCGGAGCCCGCGGCAGCCGACTCTCAGCACGCTGTTTTCCCAGCTCAGTGGCGGTGCGAACGGTTTCCGCCGGACTCCCGCTACGGCTTCCAGTACGGGGCGAGCGTGCACTGCATGTAGTGCGTCCGCGCCCAGCGCTGCCACACCCGCGCGTGGACGGTGCCGGGTCCCGCCGCGTACTTGCCGCATTCGGGGCAGTCGGGCAGGGGTTCCGGCTCGGCGTCGTGGTCGTCGAGCTGGTGGGTGGCCCAACCGTAAAGATACGCACCGGGGTTGACGGTCGACGGATCCCTGAACCGGGCCTCCAGCTCCGCGCACCGCACGCACTCTTCTTGCTCAACACCCGTCAGCCGACTCACGTGTTCGAGACTACGTTCCGCACCGCGGCTCGCGCACGTTTTCCAGGTCGGTGTCCCCTGACCGCGTCCGGCGTGCGAATCCGCGAGCGCGGCGCGACGGCGCCGGTCGGCGGCGAGCGCCCTTGCCGGACCCGGCCGCCGCCGCTTCCCGTTCCGCACCGCCCGCGGGCGGGTGTTCCCGTCACCATGGAGCGCGCACCCCTGCGAGCCGCCCCGACGGGCAGGCTCGTGCGCCAGAGCCAGCCGAGGAGGGCCCGATTCCCCACCGCCCGCCCACCTGCTCGGTGTCCCCGCCCCCCGGTCATCCGCCCGCCGCCGCCCCGTCGTTGTGTGAGCGCGGCACCGCGGCCGGGGCGCGGGCATGACGGCCTGGGTGGGCCGGAGCGCCGTCAAGGCCGAGCAGGGCGGCGGTCTGTGGCGGCAGAATTTCCCGCTCGGCGACTGGCTCGACCCGGCCGCGCCCGCGGAGGATCCCGGCGCGGCCAGGACCGACGGGGACCTGGTCGCCAACCCCTACCTCGTACGGTCGGCCGACGTGCTCGCGCGGATCGCCGACATCCTGGGCGAGGAGCAGGACGCGAGCGGGTACCGGAGGCTGGCGGCGCGCACGCGGGCGGCGTTCGCCGAGGAGTTCGTCCCGCCCGGCCGACGGCTGTCCTGCGACACGCAGACGGCGTACGCGCTGGCGATCCGCTGCGTGCTGCCGCCGACCCAGCGCCAACGGCTCGGCGCCGTCGCCGACTGGCTGCACCGCACGGTCGCCGGGCTCGCCGCTGCCTCCCCCGGCTGGCGGCACATCCGGGTCGCGCCCGTGCCCGGCGCCGGTCTCACCCGGGCCCCCGCCGCGCACGAGACGCCGTACGGCAGGGCGGAGGCCGGCTGGCGGACCGAGGGTGGGCACCCTCACCGTCACGGCCGTGGTCCCGCCGAACACCCGCGCCGAGGTGCGCCTCCCCGACGGCCGGGCGCCCTTCGGCGTGGGCTCGGGACGCCATGCGTTCTCGCTCCCGTCCTCCCCCGCGCCCCGGCCATGACCGCGTCCGGCTCTACGAGCTCTCTTATGGATCACTGGCGGAGATTCGGTCGCAGGACCTGCTGGCGTTGACAGAACTGCTGCCTGCGACGATGCGTCTGTGAGCTATGACCTTGCTGTGTGGGACGGCGACCCGTCCATTCGATGACCGCCAAGCGGTCTCGATGTACGACGAGCTTTATGAGCGCTACCTGGAGTCGGACGATGTCGTCGCGCCTCCGGCGCCGCGCATCGTGGCGTACGTGGAAGCCCTCGTCGCACGGTACCCGGATGGCATCGACCGCAGCATCGTGTGGGCGTCGACACCGGTCATCAATGAGGCATCGTGGCCGATCGTGTACCTGACCATGTCTTACGGCAAGGCCGAGGAGGTGTCGGAGTACGCCGCTGAGCTGGCCCGCGAGCATGAGCTCGTCTGCTTCGATCCGCAGGGAGAACGTCTCCGCCCCTGAGCGGGCTGTCCTTCAGCGGACGGACCAGAGAAAGATGCCCGCGATGAGGAGGCCGGCGCGGTAGACCGTGGCGGTCTTCTCGTAGCGGGTGGCGAGACCGCGCCATTGCTTGAGGCGATTGATGCAGCGTTCGACGGTATTGCGTCGCTTGTAGGCCGCGCGGTCGAATCCGGGCGGCCGCCCGCCGCCGCGTCCTCTGCGCTTGCGGTTGGCGATCTGGTCGGCGGGTTGAGGAATCACGGTCCGTACTCCGCGCCTTCGCAGATGGTCCCGGATGGCCCGTGACGAGTACGCCTTGTCAGCCAGCACCATGAAGGGCCTCTGGTCCTGGGCCTGCCAACCCGACGCGGGACCCGGATGGCAGCCATCACGTGGTCGAACGCCAGCGCGACTCCTGCCTGGCCGGGCGTGAGCACGAAGCACAGAGGGCGGCAGCGGCTGTCAGCGGCGAGATGGACCTTCGTGGTCAGCCCACCACGCGACCGTCCGATCGCGTGGTCGGCCCGCTCGTCAGCCGAGGCCCCCTTTTCCGGGCCCCGGCACCATGCTGGTGCACGCGCACGACCGTGGAGTCCACCGCGACGACCCAGTCCAACTCGCCGTCAGCATCGGCCTGGGCCAGTAGGGCGGTGAAAACTCGATCCCAGGTGCCGTCGATGGCCCAGTTCCTCAGCCGCGTATAGACGCCCTTCCACGAACCGTACTCCGCGGGGAGATGCACCCACTGTGACCCGGTCTGGAACTTCCAGGCGATCGCGTCGATCACCTGCCGGTGATCACGCCACCGCCCGCCCCGCCTCGGTGTCCGGTCCGGCAACAACGGCTCTATCCGCGCCCACTGCGCATCAGTCAACGACACACATCAACCAACGATCAGATGATCCGAAGGAAATGACCTAGCCACGGTGGCCCCACCCCCTGTGCCCGCAGCGACTCGTACCAGATGTGGGCCACTTCCGGGTCGTCGGTCACCGGCACCGATGTGTATGCCTCGTGGCGCCCGAGGCGTACGGCGGCGCGCAAGCTGCTCACACTACGCCGTGGAGTGACAGCTGGCGTTCTCACTGGCTGCCAGAAGTCGATGATGCACCCGGCTGACCACGCACTAGGACGAATCTAGGACGGTCGAAGGACCCCTGTGCTTAGCGTCTTCACGGGTGGGCGGTCTCCGGACAACGTCTTGGCTGACGCACCGGACGCACCCAGAACCCGCGCTTCTCTGCGAACTACCGCCAGACCTGTCGCCCTCTAGGAGGTAACAGAGATCGTGATCAGGCTCCGGAAAACATCAGGCATCCTCGCCGTCACCGCGATTACGGCCCTCGCCGGAGGCTCGCTGCCTCTGCTTACGGCCGAATCCGCAAGCGCCGCATCCTGCCTTCGCACGGTGGGTCAGATCAAAAGTCTGGTGGCCGACGGTCAACACATCGGCGTGTTCTACCAGGGCTTCGATCAGTGCAACAAGACCGCCTACGCGGAGCTTCACTTCGATACCTCACACGCATCGAGCGAGGTCACATCCACTGACCCATACACCGATAATGATATCGAAATCGAGCATTTTCCGGACGGGAGTCCGGGCATTAGCAACCGCAACCTTCCTCGCGGTGCGCTGTACTGGGATGCCGGATCAGTTTCGGTCGAGCAGCCCGACGGCGAGTATTTCAACGCCAGGACTCATTTCTACTACTGGACGGGCAGCCACATAGCAGAGTGCTATGCCGTAGTGGGCTGGGACTACTCAGATGGCAGCGACCAAGGCGCCAGTGTCAACTGCAACGATGTTGACTAAAACTCCCGCCTCCTGATTGCCTTCCGGCGTCACCGCGTCCTGCTCGCGGAACTGAACACGGTGTTGCGGGCGAGCCCCGCCCCAGGCGGCATAATCCCGGCTGCGGCGAACCCTGCCCGTCCTGCTCTCCGCCACCGCAGTTTCGGCGTGCACCTCGGCGGCGGCCTGCCCCTCGTCTAGGGCGATTTTTTTAAGGATCATCTGATCGTTGATTGATGTGTGTCGTGAACTGACGCTCAGTGGGCCCGGATTGAGCCGTTGCTTCCTGACCGGACGCCGGAGTGGGGTGGGCGGTGGCGTGATCACCGGCAGGTGATCGATGCGATCGCGTTCAAGAACCGCACTGGCACGCCGTGGATGGACCTGCCCGAACGCTTCGGGTTCTGGAAGGGCGTCCACAACCGGTTGCGGACCTGGGCGGCGGACGGCACTTGGGAGAGGGTCTTGTCCGCGCTGCTCGCCCAGGCCGACGCCGAAGGCGACCTGGACTGGGTCGTCGCCGTCGTCTCCACGATCGTACGCGCTCACCAGCACGCCGCCGGGGCCCGTCAAAAGGGGCCCCAGCCTGCGAGCCGAAAGATCATGCCCTCGGCCGGTCCCGCGGTGGACTGACCACGAAGATCAACCTGGCCGCCGACGGCCAGTGCAGCCCGCTGACCAGGCCGCCAGCCGCAAACGCCGCGGCAGCCGGGGCGGCCGGGGCGGCAGGCCACCGTCCTTCGACCGCGACGCGTACAAACAGCGCAACACCGTCGAACGCTGCATCAACAAGCTCATCCAATGGCGCGGCCTGGCCACCCGCTACGACAAGACCGCCACCATCTACCTCGCCGGACTCCGCCTCGCCGCCATCTTCATCTGGTCAGCACGATGATCCGAACGACACGTCCTAGAGGCTGTCCCGTAACTGCTGGTCAGGGGTGAGATGATCTTGTCGTGGCTGGTGTGATCACGGCGTCGGAGCCCTCCTGGATAGGCCCGTT
>NZ_JBIUXT010000026.1:0-7842 GCF_044744145.1 Streptomyces sp. NPDC087422
GGGCCGGGACGACAGCAGTGCGGCCTTGGTGTGATCATGTGCGTTGTCGAGACGCTGTTGATCACGCCAAGGCCGCGAGGGTGAGTCTGCTGCACGACGCTGTACGCGTCGAGTCCCTGACCGTGTTGTCCCGGTTCCGGACCGACTTCTATGACTGTCTGACCGCCCGCGCGGACGCGCTGTTCGAGCTGGCAGACGCCGTGCTGTGCACGGACGGGCCGGTGCGGTCGCTGGTCGACCTCGCGCTGGCACCGGAACACCGCCGGGGTCACGGTTCCCTCTACGCGGGCCTGAACCGCGGCGGGCTCGATGTCGGCCGACTGCGGCGGGTTCTGGCCGGGGTGCCGCTGCCGCGGGCGGCTGACGGGCGGCTGGTCCTGGCCGTGGACGTCTCGCCGTGGCTTCGACCCGACGCCGGGACCGTGCCGGACCGCTCGTTCTGCCACACCTACGGCCGCGGCAACGCCAAGCACCAGATGATGCCCGGCTGGCCGTACTCGGTCGTCGTCGCGCTGGAGACCGGCCGCACTTCCTGGTCCGCGATCCTGGACGCGGTCCGTCTCACGCCCGGCGCCGACCTGGCGGCGGTCACCGCCCGCCAGGTCCGTGAGGTGATCGAACGGCTCGTCGCGGCGGGCCAGTGGACCGAGGGTGATCCGGACATCCTGATTGTGCTGGACGCAGGCTACGACGCGCCGCGCATCGCCTACCTGCTGTCCGGTCTGCCGGTCGAGGTCCTGGGCCGGACCCGGTCGGACCGGGTGATGCGCGGCCCGGCGCCCTCGTGGGAGGAGTTCTACCGGGCCCACCCGAAGGGCGGGCGGCTACCCAAGCACGGCGGAGAGTTCGTCTTCGGCGACCCCGCCACCTGGGGCCAGGAACAGACCGTCACGGTCACCGACACCCGCCTCTACGGCAAGGCCACCGCCCAGGCGTGGGACCGGCTGCACCCCAGGTTGACCCAGCGGGCCGCCTGGCTCGACCACGACGGTCCGCTGCCGGTCATCGAGGGCACCGTCATCCGCCTGGCCGTCGAACACCTGCCCTCCGGCGGGGTGAACAAGCCGGTCTGGCTCTGGTGGTCACGCACCGGCGCCACCCCTGCCGACATCGACCGCTGCTGGCAGGCGTTCCTGCGACGCTTCGACATCGAGCACACCTTCCGCATGCTCAAACAGACCCTCGGCTGGACCCGGCCCCGACTCCGCGACTCGGCCGCCGCAGATCGCTGGACCTGGCTGATCATCGCCGCCCACACCCAACTCCGCCTCGCCCGCCCCCTCGCCACCGACCTGCGGCGGCCCTGGGAGAAGCCAGCGCCCCCGCACAAGCTCACGCCCGCTCGCGTCCGGCGTGGGTTCCGGAACCTCCGCACGAGAACGGGTTCGCCGGCCGGTGCACCGAAACCCACCCGCCCCGGACCCGGCCGACCGCCCGGCTCGAAGAACCGCCGACCGGTAGCACGGCACGACGTCGGACGTGTCCTGGCCACCGGTGAGGCATATGCCCGCCCGGCCCACCACCAAAAAGGAGCTAAGCCGCGCCGCCAGCCGGACTACGCTCCCGCCGGTGACCACACATCCGAACAACGAAGCCGCCGTCCAGCAGTGGAACACCATGCCCCGCGAGGCAATGGAGGCGATGGAGCCGGACGGCGACTTCGCCAAACGCCATCTGATCAACCCGGTGCTGCTGCGCATGCTCGGTGACGTGCGGGGCCGACGCGTCCTGGATGCCGGATGCGGCCAGGGCTACTTCAGCCGCATGCTGGCCACTCGCGGCGCCCACGTCACCGGCGTCGAGCCCACCGACGCGATGTTCACCTACAACCAGGAGAAGGAGCTTGCCCTCCAGCAGGGCATCCACTACATCCAAGCCGACCTGACCCGGCTACCAGACCTGGGCAGCGGGTACGACGCCGTCGTCTGCAGCATGGTGCTGCCCGCCATCCCCGACTGGAAGCCCGCCATGCGAGCCTGCGTGCAAGCCCTGCGACCTGGCGGGCTGTTCCTGTTCTCGGTCAACCACCCCGCCTTCGAGCAACTGCTCGCCACCTGGCGCAAACATGGGGAGTACCGCCTGCGCCGGTACCTGGAGGAGTACGAGATCCGCCTCACCCACGCAACCGACTTCCACCGGCCGATCTCGGCCTACCTCAACGAACTGGCCGCGCTCGGATGCCGACTGCGCGAGATCGCCGAGCCGGGCCTCGAACCCGACATCGCGCGGGAGACAGCGGACACCGAACCCGGCATCGAGAGCTACGTCCACCTCCCCAACTTCTTGATCGTCGCAGCCGAGCATCCATGAGGGCGGAGGTTAAACGACAAGCTAAAGCAGTAAACAGGCTCGTTCACCTGGCAGGGCATCGGCCGGACCGTACGGGCATAACGACTGACCAACACCCAGCCCGCACACCGCCCGCCAGCAGCGGCGCGGGGGCAGATCCACGAGGGCCTGGAGCGGGCGGAGTTCACCCGGAAGCGATGTAACGCCCCTCCCACCTCGGGGCACCGCAACGGCGCTGCACCTCATACACACAGCGCCGCGTTCCTGGGTAGCAACTTAGCCGGGCTACTTCTCTGTTCGCCCTCCACTCCCAGACCCGGGCAAGCGTCCGGGAGGCCATAAACGGAGCGCTGCGTGAGCAGGGGGCTCGCGCGAGACCCCTGCTCACCGAACGTTGGTGGTCAAGGTTTCGATAGTCCAAATTCCAACAAGAACACATCGGGAGATGCAAAAAATCAAGCCAAGCACGGGGAAAGATAAATTGATGCAACCACCATGAAGAGGCAGGTTGGCGGATGAAACGGAGGCAGTTGTTCCGAATCGTCATCTAGCCAAATGACGCCTTCACCTTGTGTGATCGAGTCGCTTGTCACTAACTTCTTCCGAGTCATACACGCCCCGCCGCACAGAGGGTTAATTCAGCAGGCGGAGACAAGGAGAAGAATGATTTCGACTCGCACCATCCTCAAGGGAAGCGTCGCCCTGCTTTTGGCGGTCCCGCTCACAGGACTCGCCACAAATGCTTCCGCAACTTCGACGCCGGGCATCAAGATCTCAACTGAGATAGTTGGCCCGCAGGTTAATATCGGATGCGACGCTTACATCGAAGACCCGTTCTTCGTTGTAAGCGGCGGCCCTCTCTACGGGTCGAGTTGGATCACCAAATGCACTAGTCCCGCCCCGGATGCGTGCCGTGTGACAACTGACCTGGAAAAGGTCTTTCCCACGGGCACGATAGCAACCGTGGCCCACGGAGATTCGGGGTGGGGCCCCTGCACCCCGAACAAGAAGGTCAACACAAAACCTTACGGGTGCCCGAGCGGCCGGGGTAACGCAAGTTACCAGGTACTTTCTACCCTGACGATCCAGGTTGGCGCTCAAGTCGCCGGAACACCTCACTACGGAAACAAGGTCACCAGGCCCTGCGAGTGAGACGTTCTCAACGGCCGTCACGGAGCTGAGAGAGGGGTGCGGCTTGGAGATACGGGCAAGTTCCGCCCGGCCGCACCCCAACAGCCGTTCACGCAATCTACGGCATGACCCGTCAATAATCTTAGAAATCCTCGGTCCTCACGGGATGGTGATCCTGGCGGAGTAGGAAACACCGGAAATCTGAGGCTCCACGCCTTCCCAGAATTGATCTTCGGACTTCCGACTCCCTGACATTCTTGATTCTGCTTCTTTTACTTCGTGGTCGCCGGATTCGACAAAGAACTCGTTCCCCTCCGGATCCGACATGGTGACCTGGCCGATCCCCCAGCCCTGGTGAACTTTTTCGATGACGGTGGCGCCTAAACCGGTAAGACGTCTGACTTCGTCAGAAAGCGTCCCTGTGTCCGGAGCGAGCCGGAGAAGAAACGGGCCCCGTGTAGGTCGATCACCACTGACTTCGGTGAAAAAAATGGCGCACCCATCTCCTGTGCCGGGAAGTTTGATCAGGCAATTCTCTTTTTGAACCTCGGAGAGGCCAAGCGCGGCGCGCCAGAATTTAGCTTGCATCAGTGGACTGCTACATTCCACTACGATATGACGGATCGACATGGAACCAAACATATCCCAGTGCTGCGGTGACGAGCGGGCACCGGAGGAAAGCCCTGGCCAGGTGGGGGGCTGATGGCAGAGCAGCAGGACCTGCGCCTCCGACCTCTGCCGTTGAGTCGACTGAGCGATGCCGAGACCAGACACCGTGAGGTGGTGCCCGATATGAGTCTTATGTTCTCTAAGTAGCTATTTGAAGTTTTCATGGCTATTTTTCAGAGTGAAATGGTCGGCGCCGGGATTTTCGGAAGAGCCGGGTCGACCACCCCGCGCCCCGCAGGGGCGACATCCGTTCTTCGGCCACGGCAGAATCGGCGGGGTGAGTTCTTCTCCCGCGCAGCCGGTTGTTGACGTCGACGACCCCACAACCTGGCCCGCGCCTTTCGCCGACGTCGTGCGTCGGCTCGCGGACGACGCGCACCTCGATGACGTGACCCTTTCGGTGGATCTCGACCTGTACGACGAGGAGGACCAGGCGCGCCGGCTGCTGAGCGGGTGCCTGGTCCGGGCGCGGCACTGCACGCGGTTGCTCGACTACGAGGACGACGCCGTCCGTGCCCAGGGACTGCGGCTCCTGACCGTCGACCTCGTCAACGAGCGGCTGGACCAGGCGTACGAGCGCGGGCTGTTCACCGCCGAAGAACACACCCTCATCCGGGAGAAGAACTGCCTCACCCCCCAGCCCAGCCGGTGGGGGAGACGAGCTGATCAGGTGTGTTTCACCCTGTCCGAGGCCGCGATGGTGCACAACGTCGACAGCGGCGAGCGGCTGCTGACCTTCTGGGGCGGCGAGGCGATCTACTGGCTGTACTGCGAGACCCACCCGGAGATCGGACGGAAGCTGCGCACCATGGGCAGGCCGACGATCGTCACCGCGCTGCTGGACCTGTCCGACCCGGGGAAGCACCGTATCTATAAGTCGCTGATCAACACCTTCGTCGGGAAGGCGCTGGGCAACGAGGAGGCCGATGCCGACGTTCTGTACTTCGAGCCCGTCCCACCCGAGCGCATCGAGTCCGTCGTGCACCCCGGGGATCCCAAGTACGACCGCTTCCCCGCACTCCGACGCACCTGACGATCCGCTTCGGCCAGCGGTATACCAACTCGTCCCGGTGACAAGGCATACGGCGCTACCGTGGACGGACCAAAGCTTCTGGAGTCGAAGATGAGCGAGCTTGAACACGACGAAGCCGCCCCGACACCGGCGCCCGGCCGGGAGGCGCTGACACCGGACGGCGCGGAGGCGCTGCGCGCGTACGCGGCCCGCACCCGTGAGGACGCCGACCGCCCGGCCGCCGTCCTCGAGGACATCGCGCTCAACGGCCTGCCCGACCCCGAGGACTGCACGCCGTGGGAGGAGCTGCGCGAACGCAAGCTCGCGCAGCTCCACGCCGCCCGCGGCCACGTCGCCTGATGCCACGGCACTCCCACCCGCGGGCGAGGATCACCTTCTCGGAGTCTGCGGAGAAGCAGATCGAGGCCCAGACCGACGAAGCCGAACTGCTCGCCCTGGACCGCGCCCTGGCGGTGCTGTCCGTCGACCCCGACGCCGGCACCCCGATCCCCGGCTCGCATCCGGGTCTGCGCGACTACCGCGACGACGTCGACGACGTCCGCGTCGTCTACTTCGTCACCGCGCTGCGGACCATCATTATCTGGGGTTGCGCAGGTCTTTATGCAGTTCACAGGCATGCGATGGTGTGATGCACGTTAGGTACGGCCTGCTGGCAGAGCGATTGAGTGCGCGTCTCACCGGGATGTCCGCGATCTTGATCAGTGCCTGGAACGCCCAAGAAGTGCGTTCCGCAGAACCCAGCGGATGGATCAGTAGGTGACACTGATTCGACGTGCTGGGCCGTCGACTCGGATACGACCGCCGTAGGGGATGACGATCTGCGGGTCTGTGTGGCCCAGGTCGACGTCGAACACCGTCATCGTGTCGGGGGCGTACTGGCTGAGTGCCCGCAGGACGGCTTCGCGCTGTTGCTGCCGGAAGTCCGTTCGCTCCTGGACGGTCAGCCGTTGTTCGAATGACCAGCTCTTGGCCCGGCCCATCAGTAGCGCCAGGAACTGGCGGAGGAGTCCGCGTTCGCCCATGTTGCGCAGAATTCGGTAGACCTCCTCTGCTCCCGGCATTTCTTCGGATGTCTCCAGGAAGAGGACGTTGCCGGAGTAGGTGTCGGCCTGTTGTATTTCGCGGTTGGCCATCAGCAACCAGGACAGGATCTCCAGGTTGCCGCCCCAACTGCTCCCTTCGATTACCCGGTCAGCGTTGTTCCAGGTCCATCCCCCGGCGGGTTCCATCTCCGGTTCGGCTTCGAACGTCTGCGGGTCCTCCCAGGAGCGGTTGACGTCTCCGGAAGCTTTGGAGGGCGTGAGCTCGTACTCGCCCGACGTGAACAGGGCCGCCCGGAGGGATTCTTCGGTCAGCGGGTGCATGGCGCCGGGCCGTCCGAGCTCGACCATTACCGAACCACCGTGGTAGCCGACGATGCCTAGGTTCCGGAGGAAAATCAGCAGGTTGGTGTTGTCGCTGTAGCCGAAGAAGGGCTTGGGGTTGGCGCGGAGAAGACCGCGGTCGAGGTGCGGGAGCACGCTGATCTGGTCGTCGCCGCCGATGCTGGAGATCACTGCTTTGACCTGGGGGTCGGCGAAGGCCGCGTGGATATCGGCGGCGCGTTCTTGTGGGGTCGCGCCCATCCGGCGAGTCGTGGGGTACTCCACCGTCTCCAGCCCGAAGTCATTCTGGAGCCTGCGTAGTCCCAGTTCGTAGGGCATGGGCAGGAGCCCGGGCAGGCCGGACGAGGGGGAGAGGACCGCAACGCGATCTCCAGGGTGGGGCTTGGCGGGGTATCGGAGGGTCGTCATCGGGTGATCGTAGTCGTCAACGGCTCCGCCGCCGCAGGGCTTTTCTCGGGGTGCCATCGGCTGGCCGTGACGCACTGGATCAGGGACGATTCTCGTTGCGGATCATGCGGCGGAGGCTGGTGCGGGCGGCGGCGAGGTCATCTTCGAGCTCGGCGACCCGCTGCGGCAGTTCCGCATTCTGAGTGGTCGCTTGCCGTTCTGCCGTGGACAACCGGAGGTTCTCCTCCGCGAGCTCGTTCACGCGGTCGACCAGGTCGTGGTTGCCGAGCTGTTCGACCTGCTGTCCCAGATGGGTGCGGGCTTGTTGCCGCAGCTGGCCGTTCTCGGTCCGGAGCCGCTTGATCTCCTGTCGAACGAGAAGCAGATCGGTCTGCTCGCTGGTGGTGGAGACCTTCCGCCCGCTCTGCTGGTCCTGGTGGCCTTGGGCACCCTGGCGGACCCGTGCCTGATCGATGCGTTCACGCAGGCCAGGGGCATAGACGAGCCAGCTGGAGACGCCGGCTTCCCGGGCGACCGCGGCAAAAGTGACGGGGCGCTTGTCCCGGAGCATGTCCTGGACAGCCTTCAGGACGCGTCCCCGCTTGTCTGCACTGTCCCGCTGACGTGCGGCTTTGAGGACCTCAGCAGGTGTCCGAGAAGACTTCTGGGATGTCTCAACAGGAATCTGAGGCCTCCTCGCGGATCACGGTCAGCGGCAGCAGCTTGTGGTCCCGAGTGGCCCGGACCTTCCGCAGGATCGAGCTGGCCTCCTCGATCTCCTCGCGCTCGTCCTGGGGGAGCTTGCAGAGCCGGTCGCGCATCGTGTCGGCGACGGTCGTGAACGCGGTGATCTTATGACGTGCCGATGATCATGGTTTTTTTGATCTTGGTTGTGCTGGGGTTGTGCAGTTGTTTCGGGTGGATGAGCGGGGGCGGGGTGTGGCCTGG
>NZ_JBIUXT010000027.1:0-1596 GCF_044744145.1 Streptomyces sp. NPDC087422
ACGCGAGCATCTGTGGCCAAGTTTTTAAGGGCGCACGGTGGATGCCTTGGCACCAGGAACCGATGAAGGACGTGGGAGGCCGCGATAGGCCCCGGGGAGCTGTCAACCGAGCTGTGATCCGGGGGTGTCCGAATGGGGAAACCCGGCAGTCGTCATGGGCTGTCACCCATACCTGAACACATAGGGTATGTGGAGGGAACGCGGGGAAGTGAAACATCTCAGTACCCGCAGGAAGAGAAAACAACCGTGATTCCGGGAGTAGTGGCGAGCGAAACTGGATCAGGCTAAACCGTATGCGTGTGATACCCGGCAGGGGTTGCGCATGCGGGGTCGTGGGAGCTTTCTTGGTCAGTCTGCCGACTGGCCGGAGAGTAAGAAACCGTTGGTGTAGGCGAAGGACATGCGAAAGGTCCGGCGTAGAGGGTAAGACCCCCGTAGCCGAAACACTGGCGGCTCTCTTGAGAGCCACCCAAGTAGCACGGGGCCCGAGAAATCCCGTGTGAATCTGGCGGGACCACCCGTTAAGCCTAAATATTCCCTGGTGACCGATAGCGGATAGTACCGTGAGGGAATGGTGAAAAGTACCGCGGGAGCGGAGTGAAATAGTACCTGAAACCGTGTGCCTACAAGCCGTGGGAGCGTCGCTGTTGTTCTTCGGAACTTCAGTCGTGACTGCGTGCCTTTTGAAGAATGAGCCTGCGAGTTTGCGGTGCGTTGCGAGGTTAACCCGTGTGGGGTAGCCGTAGCGAAAGCGAGTCCGAATAGGGCGGTGTAGTAGCGTGCTCAAGACCCGAAGCGGAGTGATCTAGCCATGGGCAGGTTGAAGCGGCTGTAAGAGGTCGTGGAGGACCGAACCCACCAGGGTTGAAAACCTGGGGGATGACCTGTGGTTAGGGGTGAAAGGCCAATCAAACTCCGTGATAGCTGGTTCTCCCCGAAATGCATTTAGGTGCAGCGTCGTGTGTTTCTTGCCGGAGGTAGAGCACTGGATAGGCGATGGGCCCTGCCGGGTTACTGACCTTAGCCAAACTCCGAATGCCGGTAAGTGAGAGCGCGGCAGTGAGACTGTGGGGGATAAGCTCCATGGTCGAGAGGGAAACAGCCCAGAGCATCGACTAAGGCCCCTAAGCGTACGCTAAGTGGGAAAGGATGTGGAGTCGCAGAGACAACCAGGAGGTTGGCTTAGAAGCAGCCACCCTTGAAAGAGTGCGTAATAGCTCACTGGTCAAGTGATTCCGCGCCGACAATGTAGCGGGGCTCAAGCGTACCGCCGAAGTCGTGTCATTCACACAATATCCCCAACGGGAGTGTGGATGGGTAGGGGAGCGTCGTGTGCCGGGTGAAGCCGCGCCGGAAGGCAGTGGTGGACGGTTCACGAGTGAGAATGCAGGCATGAGTAGCGATACACCAGTGGGAAACTGGTGCGCCGATTGACTAAGGGTTCCTGGGTCAAGCTGATCTGCCCAGGGTAAGTCGGGACCTAAGGCGAGGCCGACAGGCGTAGTCGATGGACAACCGGTTGATATTCCGGTACCCGCTTTGAAACGCCCAGTACTGAACGTTGCGATGCTAAGTCCGTGAAGCCGCCCCTGATTT
>NZ_JBIUXT010000027.1:1688-3133 GCF_044744145.1 Streptomyces sp. NPDC087422
ACGTATGGGTGAGACCTGATGCCGAGCCGATTGTGGTGAAGTGGATGATCCTATGCTGTCGAGAAAAGCCTCTAGCGAGTTTCATGGCGGCCCGTACCCTAAACCGACTCAGGTGGTCAGGTAGAGAATACCGAGGCGTTCGGGTGAACTATGGTTAAGGAACTCGGCAAAATGCCCCCGTAACTTCGGGAGAAGGGGGGCCATGTCTGGTGACGGGATGTACTCCTTGAGCTGGGTGTGGCCGCAGAGACCAGCGAGAAGCGACTGTTTACTAAAAACACAGGTCCGTGCGAAGCCGTAAGGCGATGTATACGGACTGACGCCTGCCCGGTGCTGGAACGTTAAGGGGACCGGTTAGTCACATTTCGGTGTGGCGAAGCTGAGAACTTAAGCGCCAGTAAACGGCGGTGGTAACTATAACCATCCTAAGGTAGCGAAATTCCTTGTCGGGTAAGTTCCGACCTGCACGAATGGCGTAACGACTTCTCGACTGTCTCAACCATAGGCCCGGTGAAATTGCACTACGAGTAAAGATGCTCGTTTCGCGCAGCAGGACGGAAAGACCCCGGGACCTTTACTATAGCTTGATATTGGTGTTCGGTTCGGCTTGTGTAGGATAGGTGGGAGACTGTGAGCCGGTAGCGCCAGCTATCGGGGAGTCGTCGTTGAAATACCACTCTGGTCGTGCTGGATGTCTAACCTCGGTCCGTGATCCGGATCAGGGACAGTGTCTGGTGGGTAGTTTAACTGGGGCGGTTGCCTCCTAAAGGGTAACGGAGGCGCCCAAAGGTTCCCTCAGCCTGGTTGGCAATCAGGTGTTGAGTGTAAGTGCACAAGGGAGCTTGACTGTGAGACTGACGGGTCGAGCAGGTACGAAAGTAGGGACTAGTGATCCGGCGGTGGCTTGTGGAAGCGCCGTCGCTCAACGGATAAAAGGTACCCCGGGGATAACAGGCTGATCTTCCCCAAGAGTCCATATCGACGGGATGGTTTGGCACCTCGATGTCGGCTCGTCGCATCCTGGGGCTGGAGTCGGTCCCAAGGGTTGGGCTGTTCGCCCATTAAAGCGGTACGCGAGCTGGGTTTAGAACGTCGTGAGACAGTTCGGTCCCTATCCGCTGTGCGCGTAGGAGTCTTGAGAAGGGCTGTCCCTAGTACGAGAGGACCGGGACGGACGAACCTCTGGTGTGCCAGTTGTCCTGCCAAGGGCATGGCTGGTTGGCTACGTTCGGGAGGGATAACCGCTGAAAGCATCTAAGCGGGAAGCCTGCTTCGAGATGAGGACTCCCACCCCCTTTGAGGGGTTAAGGCTCCCAGTAGACGACTGGGTTGATAGGCCAGATGTGGAAGCCCTGTGAGGGGTGGAGCTGACTGGTACTAATAGGCCGAGGGCTTGTCCATTGTTGCTCGCGTTCACTGTGTGGTTCTGAAACAACCAGCCCACC
>NZ_JBIUXT010000028.1:0-1733 GCF_044744145.1 Streptomyces sp. NPDC087422
GTGCAGCAGACTCACCCTCGCGGCCTTGGCGTGATCAACAGCGTCTCGACAACGCACATGATCACACCAAGGCCGCACTGCTGTCGTCCCGGCCCTCGCTGGTCAGAAGGCCCTCAACTCGCCGAACCGACACGGTCGTTAAAAAACAAGTTGAGTGCCTGTTTGTGAGTCGTTCATGACAGGAACATCGTTGGAACCTTGGCGTTTTCCCAGGTCAGAATTCGAACTTGCGGGGATCGCCTCGCTGTTGCGGGTTGCGGCTGTCGGCGTTGACCAGTCTCCGTAGAGGTGGGCCACCCCGGCCTGGGATAGTTCAGGTTGGGTGAGACAGGGCGGGGCCGTTCGTCTCACTCAACCTGAGCAGTGAGCGGTGTCCAGCTCATACGTCTTCGGGGCGTTCACGAGAGTGCCAGAGCCGCCTGAGGGCTTTGAGCTCGGCTCTGGGGAAGTGCTCTCCCCACTTCCCGCGGTAGCCGCTCTCGCCGTAGGTCCGTGCCACCTCGTCGAAGCAGCGGATCATGGCTCGGGCGAGCTGGTCGACGTCGGTCTGGCCGGACCAGACCTCGGTCCCTCTGTTGTCGTGGTCGCTCCCGTTGGGCAGTTCCAGCACCCGGATCCAAACGTCATCGTCCTCGCGGTAGAAGACCCATCGGTAGGCGGTTGGCTCGGACTCGAACTGAGCGCGGGTCTCGGTCTCTCCGGCAACCAGGCGGGCCACCGCCGTTAGGAGATCCTCAGGAGTGCCGGTGATGTAGGACGAGGTGAGTTCGCCCCTCGTCTGAGGGGCCTCGACGACGCAGTCGGCCCAACCGTGCCCGTCCAGAGTCCAGGTGATGCGCAGATCGGCGGTCACGGCTGTGCGCCGTCGAGGAATTGCTGGATGTCGGACGCCAGCGAGGTCATCTGCTCGCCGGCTTCCAACCATGTGGTCACCGAGGCGGTCCAGCCGCCGGCGGCCTTCGGCCAGGGGCGCAGTGTCCAGGTCAGCCCGACGTGGCCTCCGGAACGGAAGACCGCCGTTACTGCCAAGTCCTGGTCGTTGGTCTGCCAGGCCCGCTCGCCGTTCCAGCCTCGGTAGTCTCTGGCCAGTTCCTCCAGGAACGGGACGAGATCGCTGTCCCAAGTCCAGGCCACGACCTCGTTGACACGAGCGGCAAGACCAGGAGCCCACAGCTCGACGGCATAGTGCACGGAGTCTTCGTCGAAGCTGAACCGATCGCAGAATTTCACGCCGACGGCCGGGTTGTCCTGGCAGCGAATGGTGATGCCGGGCTTGTCGTCGGTGTCGCTGTCCAGGGAGGTCATGGGTGGAACGCTAGGCCAGCGTCAGATCGCAAGTCATCCGGATTCAGAGTCGGTGGGGTGCAGTACGGCTTCGGCTATCTCGCGGACGCGCTTCAGGGTGATGCCGGTGCGCTGCTCGATGGCCAGGGGATGGTCGGTGGGTTCGAGTTCGATGTAGGGCGCTCACCGACAGGCCGTGTGTGGACGTGGGTCTTCAGGTTGATGGTGCTGGGCGAGTAGAGGGGCAACTCGGTGGTCAGCCATCCGAAGTACGGATTCGCGGACTCGCGTCCTGGTGTGTCCCACAGGTCCGTCGCGTGGGAGAAGTTCTCGCGGCTGACGGAGATCCAGACGCCCCAGGAGAACACATCGTCGCTGTCGGTGACCGGTATGTCGATCATGCCCTTGACGAAGTAGTGCTGTGCTTTGATGACGCACTGGTCCGGGGA